>NZ_AZFQ01000001.1 GCF_001435195.1 Liquorilactobacillus satsumensis DSM 16230 = JCM 12392
ACGCTCATTGACTGTGAAGCCTTCCTGAAGATTATTCCATGTTCCCATGAGCCTCAAACAAGAAATCAATGATGTTTTGGTCGCTGCTAGTTTGGATTCCTTGGACCTGATAATATACCTACGGTGTCTTTTTAGCTCGGTTATGTATCCAGCATGATTTATAGCTGGAGAAAACGATCCAGATATTTAAAATAGGTAAAGAAAATTCAGAAATCACTTTTAAAGTTAGCGGTGTCTGTGTTTCGAATAAGTAACTAAATGTGACAACTTATCGTTACTTGAATATTTTTGATTAGTTTGCTAGCATATAAGAAGTATTATTAAAACATGAATAAATAAATCGGTTGACGTAAGCTCAAGGTGTTCTCTTTCAGGGGTGTGTAAGAGGTATCTGGGTTTACGTTTTTTGTATGAGGAGGTTTTTGTTTGGAATTTTTAGGTACCTTGGTGATCATCTTGATTGCAACTAGTCTATTTGGCCATCTAGCCTCTAGGGTTGGTATCCCAGCAGTGATCGGTCAATTATTTGTTGGAATTATTCTTGGTCCTGCGTTGTTGAATTGGGTTCACGCCAATGATTTCATCCATATTTTTTCAGAGATTGGGGTTATCATCTTAATGTTTATCGCCGGACTTGAGAGTGATCTTACATTGCTTAAAAAATATTTGCGTCCTAGCATAATTGTCGCGTTGTTAGGAGTTTTGATTCCGATGGTACTGATCTATCCAGTTGGTATTGTTTTTGGCTTGACACAATTTGAAAGCTTGTTTTTGAGCGTTATTTTTGCCGCAACGTCGGTTTCAATTTCAGTTGCTGTCATGAAAGAACTAAATTTACTTGATAGTAAGAGCGGTTCAACAGTCCTCGGTGCCGCGGTGGTTGACGATGTGCTAGCTGTCGTTTTACTTAGCATTATGGTCAGTTTAATAGGTACAAAGGCTGGTACGGATACCCAGATACCGCTAGCTCTGACTTTTTTAGAGCAGCTAATTTACTTTGCCGCAATTTATTTCGTGATGCGTTTTATCGCCCCTCTCCTCGCTAGACTAGGCACCAAATTATTGAATCCAGTGGGACCTACTATAATGGCGATGATTTTGTGTTTTGGTATGGCATATATTGCAGATCTGATTGGACTGAGTGCAGTAATTGGGGCCTTTTTTGCAGGAATTGCGATTGCACAAACTCATGTAGCTCATGAAGTTGATCAAAGTATCGAACCAATCGGTTATGCGATTTTCATTCCTGTATTCTTCGTTTCAATTGGTTTAAATATGTCACTAGCTGGCATAGAACACGATTTGTTATTAATTATCGTATTGACGATTGTGGCAACACTGACAAAACTATTAGGAGCGGGAAGTGGGGCTAAATGGGCCGGATTCAGTTCGAATGAAGCTTACCTCGTTGGTGCGGGGATGGTCTCGCGTGGGGAAATGGCCTTGATTATCGCTCAAATAGGCTACCAATCCAAACTAATCAGTGATGATTACTATTCGGCAATTATCACTGCCATTATCCTAACAACGTTATTAGCACCATTACTACTCAAACATGCGGCTCGTCATATAAACTACTAAAACATCTTAGCGGTATGACACCCCTTCTCTGTGAAAAATAACTACTAGATTTCATCGAGATATTGCCTAGTTTAATTAAGCACTAAATTATATAATATTGGTTATAATGGAGGATTAGTTATTTGATACAGCTTGTAAAAGAAAAATTTGACGTTACTCGTTTGCGATTTGTTTTACTCGGCCTGCTTGTGGGTTTAATGAGTGGCACCGTTGTTAGCTTATTTCGCTATTGTATTGAGATAGGGCTGCACTATAGTCGATTGGTATATAGATACTTACGAATCGCGCCATTTGTTTGGTGGGAATGGGCATTGTTGATTGGCATCAACCTTGGTTTAGCTTTAATTGTGGCTCGACTTCTCAAGAGAGAACCTTATATCTCTGGTTCCGGAATTCCGCAAGTTGAAGGTCAATTGGCTGGCGAATTGGAAATGCACTGGTGGTCAATTCTTTGGCGAAAATTTATCGGTGGTATTCTGGCATTGGGACCCGGATTATTTCTCGGACGAGAAGGACCGTCGATTCAATTAGGTGCGTCAGTTGGTCAAGGTTTCGCTGCTGGGTTTAAGTTATCAGGAACTGATCGCCGACTGCTAATTGCATCAGGCGCCGCTGCTGGATTAGCAGCGGCGTTTAATGCTCCCATTGCTGGAACTCTATTTGTCTTAGAAGAGATTTACCATAATTTTTCACCGCTGGTTTGGTTAACAGCATTAGCCGGAGCAATTGGTTCAAATTTTATCTCGCTGAATGTTTTCGGACTTGTTCCCGTGTTACATTTAAATTATTCACGTAGTTTACCAGTATCAAATTATTGGCACTTAATTTTACTCGGCATTGTTTTGGGATTGTTTGGTTACTTATATCAACGGGTCTTGTTAGTTATGCCTCGGTGGTATCATCAACTGACACATTTGCCACGCCCAATACAAGGTATCGTACCATTTCTGCTGGTAATCTTAGTTGGTTACTTTTCGCCAAATTTACTCGGTGGTGGTAATGGATTAATTGTTGGATTTGGCCAGTATGTTCCACCTTTGTTTGTACTAATTGCAATTTTTATTATACGATTCGTCTTTTCAATGATTTCATATGGTTCCGGATTACCTGGCGGTATTTTTTTGCCGATTCTTTCTTTAGGTGCTGTGATTGGTGCGGTTTATGGCGTCTTAATGAATCAATTAGGATTATTATCGCATGTCTATATCATGAACCTAATCATTTTTTCCATGGCCGGTTACTTTGCTGGAATTGGAAAAGCTCCCTTCACAGCTATCTTGCTGGTAACAGAAATGGTTGGCAATTTAACACATTTAATGCCATTAGCAGTCATATCGTTAACTGCTTACCTTGTTGTTGATTTATTAGGCGGTGCACCAATCTATGAAGCATTGCTTAAGCAGATGACAATGCCTAAAACTGTTCAGCAACTTCATCGACCTGATCATTTGGAAATACCGGTTTTCTTTGGCAGTCCCTTAAACGGCAAAATGGTCCGAGACATGCCATGGCCTAAAGAAGCACTGCTCATTGGAATCCGGCGTGGTGAACAAGAAGTGATTCCACATGGTGACACCTTGATTCATGAAGGTGATACGTTAGTACTGTTAACTGATACAACTCAACGAACCCGAGTTAAACAACGGATTGATGCATTATTAGCAACTTTAGAAAAAAAACACCGAGACTAAGTTAATAGGCAAATTGGTCTATCATAATAATAAATATTAGATTAAGTGGGTCCGTTGCCAGACATAAACATATTGGGAAACTATATACAAATACGGCGAAGTACGAAAAACGCTGAAAAAGAATTAGTTGAACCTATTTTTGAAAAATACAAAGATAAATAATAAGCTGAAAATGCCTTGCTACCCAATTTTTCATAGTCATGCTATAATGAAAAAGAAAAAGAAAAAGGAAGTCCCACGTGAACAGGACTTCCCGTGTAGAGCCGTTAAAGACGGTGGCAGATATTAAAACAACACTAGTTCGCCCCATAAC
>NZ_AZFQ01000023.1:0-22887 GCF_001435195.1 Liquorilactobacillus satsumensis DSM 16230 = JCM 12392
GGGCTCGTACAAAACTTAAGTTTTGTACGAGCCCGCTTCTTTAATAGAGCTTTTTTTCAAAATGTGTTCTTATTAACTGATCTCTTTTATCCCACTTCTACTGAAGAACGCGCACTGTTTGAGCCACATTCATGCTTTATTCCTGTTCTGGTTGCTCTGTCTCAGCAAGCGGTTTATAGAAATTGCGTCCATCCATGCCAAAGATTCTTTCCGAAAAAGTTCCCGGCTGTGTATGGCTTAGCGTTCCTTTTAACATCTGAATCGAAGCATCCAACTGATCAATTTGATGAAGGACCTCAGCCTCCAATAAATGCGGACGAACGGGTGAACCATATTCCAATAAGCCGTGATGTGCTAAGAGCATATGCCGCAAAAGAAGCATATCTTCACTTTCTAATGAAATTTTCAGCTGACCGGCTGCCTTGACAACTTCTTCATCTATCAACACAATATGACCAACTAAGTTTCCCGCAAGTGTATACTGGGTTGCTACCGGCCCAGAAAGTTCAATTGTCTTACCCAAATCATGCAAGATAGTAGCTGCGTATAATAAAGGGGCATTAATTTCTTGATATTCATGGGCTACAGCATGTGCTAAGCGCAGCATAGAGAGGGTATGGAAAGCTAAGCCCCCTGCAAAGGCATGATGATTCTTCTTAGCTGCAGGATAGCTGAAAAAATCTTCCTGATGTTTTTTCAACAAAAAACGAACTATTCGATTCCAATTAGGGTTGGTAATTTCAAAAATAGCCTGATTAAACTCTGCTTCCATGGCATTCTTTGAAACTGGTGCTTTCTGAACAAAAAGGCTAGGATCATTGGGCTCACCTTCTTTTACCAGGCGCATCCGATAAATTTTAATCTGCGGGTTTCCCTGATAAATTTCTCGCTTACCCTTAAGCAGCACAATCTTCCCAGGTTGATAAGCAGCAGTGTCCGCCGGAGATGCATCCCAAAACTTCGCACTAATTTCGCCAGAACTATCAGAAAAGTTGAACGCAATAAACTGGTTACCATTCTTAGCTACCCTGACATCCGCTGACTTAATAAGTACAAATAGCTCCATATTCTCATCAACCGCATATTCGTAAATCTTTTTATGACTCACGTGTAATCCTCCCTTGGTTTCAGTCGACTCTTAAAATGTTCTCTTTATCTACCTTATCATATAAAAATGAAATATCGACTGTAAAACAGATAATTTGCGTCTCAGCACTAATTTCTTCTAAAAGTGCTAGTAATTCATTTCTGCGCTGCTCATCAAAATTGACAAAACAATCATCAATTAGGACAGGTAGCTTAATTGTCCGATTAATCTGCACAATAAAAGCCAACCGCAATGCTAAGTAAAGCTGCTCAGCGGTCGCACGCGATAATTCGCGTACATCATATTGTGTTTTATTTTTATCAACTAACTGCAAGTGGCGTTCTACCATTACAATTTTTTCATACTGATCGCGTGTCAGCCGTCTAAAATAGTGTTGTGCCAACTGCATAACGTGCGGCAAGGTATGCTGTGACATTATTTCTAGTACTTTTTCCAAGCACTGGTTTGCAGCATTCAACGCAAGCCAGCTGTCAACTTCAGCTAAAATCTGTGCCTGCTTATTGGCAAGCTCTTGTTTTAATCTTAAGATACGCACTGACTTGCCAAATTGTTCCAATCTAACTTCTTTTTCAGTGATACTTACAGTCAGTTGAGAAAGTCGTTCTTTTTGGTGTTGGAGCTCGTCTTGCTTTTTGCTCAAGTGCGCTTTGAATTCTTCTCGACTCTGATAACGCCGTAATTCATTTTGAACTTCAGCTGGAAGCTGTGTCTGCAAACCTTGCAACTTTGCATTTTTTTCTGTATTTTGTTGCTGCTGCAAATACTGTGCTTGCAGATGTGCAAAAGAACTTGCCCCATTTTTTTGCAGCTGCTGCTTTAACTGTTCAGTTAAAGCATTCAATTCTGCAGTTACTCTCTCATGTTCTTGTCGATAATAATCCAAAAACCGATCACGCTTGCTGCGTTCACGTAAAGCATCTTTAATCCGTGTTTTAAATTGCTGCAAACGTGCTAACCGTTTTAGCAATTCCACGGGTAGTTGCAAGCTAGCAGTACAAAAAGCACTCGCTTGTGTAAAAAAAGCAAGCTGTTCCAAGAGTTGTTGCAGTCGTTTTGCCTCCACACTCTGCACCATTAAGTCTCTTTCCTGCGCAGATCCTGTACTCAAGGAATTTTGGGACCTGGATTCTGACTGTCCGCTTTTTTTAGACATACTCTGCCACACGGCAAAAAGTGCAGCCAATAATCCACCAACAGCTAGCAATTTAATTGTAATTTTCGAGCTAAAGAAGCTGAGCAAAAGACAGCTACCTGCAATTAGTGCCCATCCCAGCAAAGCGAGCTGCCGCCTATTTTGCTTAAAAAGTGGTTTTTGAACTTTTTTTCTGGTCCTCCTCAAAACTTCATTTTCCCTTGAAGCAGCTTGTGGAGAAGACAACTGCTGGTTAACCGTTTGTTGTAATTCCAAAGCAAGTTGTATCTCAGTAGAGTGAACGTCAAGTTGGTGAAAAAGATTGTCAAACTGGTCCTTGGCCGCATCGTATTTTTGCAACTCTTCAAGATTAATTGTTTGCTGCCCCTGTTGCATCAAAGCTTGAGACTTAGCTGTCAGACTATTACTGGAATCCTGCTTGGTTTTTACCTTGAGCTGCAGTTCCTGTAAAGCGGTAAACTCTTGCGGCGTCAATCCAATTGGCTGCTGGTTTTTCTCTTTAGTTCGAAGACGTTCCAATTCAACAAAAGTAGGCCACAAATTATCCAATTGTCGTTGCCGTAGCAGCTCTTTTTCTAGAATTTTAATTTGGTTCTTGACCGCTTCTTGCTGTTCTTTTTCTTTCTCAAGCGTCTTTTCCCACTCCACAAAAAGATGTGAATCACGATTGGCTGCTCGCAGTTCCTGCGTTTGTTTTTCGTAAGTTTGTAATAATCTATTCAGTTGGGGTAACCGCCCATTTGGTTTGTAAATTTGTTCCGCTTTTTTTTGCAATTTTTTTTGCAGCATCATGATTTGCTGACTGCCACTTGCAGCAATTGTCAAAAAACTTTTTTCCAATTCTTCCGGTGCCAACTGCCTAATCTGTTCCAAACTCGTTTGATCAACGGCATAAACAGCTTCAAAAAGATCGCTTGTCAACGAATTCAACCAACGCTGCAGCAAACTAGCCGGCAGCTGTTGTCCCGTATTAAGGGATGTAATTACCAGTTGCCCCCCTTTTTCGCCTTCAAGCCGTTCTAATGTATATAATTGTTTTTCCTGCTCGATTATTAATTTGCCGCCATATCTTGCCCCATTTTTAGGTTCATAACGCTTGAAGCGCTGACGCCGGTCAACAAAGCCAAATAGGATTGCACTAATAAAGGCTTTTAGCGTTGATTTTCCCGCCTCATTTGCACCCGTAATAAATTGCAGCTTATGCTCAAAATCAAATTTTGTATCTGTGAATTTGCCAAAACCGTAGATCTCAGCCTGTAATATTCTCATCATCATCAGCTTCCTCAACTAGATCAAATACTGCTGCCGTCTCAATCTCTTGTTGCACTTCCTTTTCTAAAAGGTGCTTCTCAATAAAAGGATAGTTCAACAATTTACCTGCCATTGCAGTCAACTGACTGCTTTGAAAGGTTTTTTGCCGAGCCTGTGCCAAAATTTCTTGGTCAATTAAGGAGATTGCAGGTTCACTTATTAGTTGCGCACTCAGCTTTTCAACATAGAGATTGGGCAGCTCTTTAAGCAAATCACGCAAGCGGCGTACTAAAAAGCCGCTGGAAACTTTCTCCTGCAGACTAGTTGCCGTACCGTGTGTCAAAAAAAGCCGCACAGTTATCAATAACAATGCAATTTTATCATTTTTTTGAGACAGTTTTACTAATTCGGAAAAGATCCTTTGTTCGATCTTGGCCTCATCTTCACCCTTTTTAAGCGTAAAATCCACTGTTTGCCATCTAAGCGTCTCCATTGGACAAAAATGCGGTACAAGCTTCCCAGCCTGTTCTTCTACCACATAGAAGCCCTTGCTACCGCTTTCTTTCCGATTTTTTCCTTGCAAACAGCCGGGATAAACGATTGGAGGATCAGCAGCTAATTCCATCCGTTTATGAATATGCCCTAAAGCCCAGTAATCATATCTCTTTGCCAGCAACTCTGGAATGTCAAAGGGAGCATAATGACCTCCAGGATCGTTTTCCTTCAATGCTCCATGCAACATGCCCAAATGCCATTTTTCAGGTCCTTTTCGCGGAAATTGCTGCAAAATTCCACTTGTCCAACGTTGTGCATAGCTAAAGGAGGTCAAAGCTACTTCTGCTGTGCCTACTCTAAAATGTTTTGTCATGGGATAATTTGGAAAAAGAAAGACATTCTCGGGGAAAAAAACGTGCTCTTTATCAAGGTTCAAATAGTCATGATTTCCTAAGCAAAGATAAACACTAATTCCTGCTCGCTGTAGTTTCTCAAATTGTTCATGCACTGCCACCTGCAACGCAACACTCGGAGCATGATTATCGAAAAAATCACCTGCGATTAGTATAAAATCAACTTTTTCGCGTAAAGCCGCCTTAACTAATTGTGCAAAAAGTTGATTTGTATGCTCATGCAGCAACTGTAAATATTTTTCTGGAATTGTCGTTAACCCTTCAATGGGACTGCCAAGATGCAAATCAGCGGTATGAATGAACTTCATGCGATGACCTCTCAATCTAAAAAATACTTTTGCGATAAAGACAAAAAAGCACGAATTATTGCCTCCGGGGGATAATTCGTGCCAATGCTGTCAGCTTTACAGCAGTGAGGATCTCTGCCTACTGCAGAAAATACAGCACTTGCCTCTTAATCTTTAGCTGTATACAGTTCTTCGACTGGTTTAAACATAATACCATGCACTTCATCGATTATTTTAGCAAGCGTCTGTTCCTTTTCCTCAAGTTCCAGCAGTGCCTTATAACTAGAAGCTTTCTTTCCCTCTTGTGTCAATGCATCCAGATCTTGTTGTTCAACTTTTCCAGAAACTTGTTTTTTGCCGAACTCGATTTGCATTTTTTGCAATTTTTTAAACTCGGCAAAAGCCTCATCATCAGTTTTCAATTGGTTGTATGCCTTTGTTAATGCTTTGAATTCAGCACTTTGACGAATTTGGTCTTCAAATTCATAAGCTGCATCATAAAGATTAGACATTTATTTTTCTCCTCCATTATTATTCACACTTAAATTGTACCATGCTTTAAGCTAAAATACGCCTTAATTGCCGAACCACTGTTCGACTTTTTGCTTTCCAGCGTCAAAAAGATCAGCTGCTTTTTTACCAAGATCAGAAGCTGATTTAGAAACACTATCTCCAGCATTCTTCAAACCGTTCCATAGACTGGAGCTACTCTTTCCCGAAGTTGCGACTCGAGCAGAAGCACTCTTAACTTTAAAGGAAGTTTGCGCTGTATTTGGCAAAATTCCTTCCATTTCGTCTTTGAAAAGAGCTGACCCTCCACGTGTTCCTTCATTTTCCAAAGAGTATTTTGTGTTATCAAATCCGACCCAAGTTGCCACCACCACATCTGGAGTATAGCCAATATACCAATGATCCTTATCATTAGTAGTCTGTCCATCAGCGCTTTGTGTGCTACCAGTCTTACCAGCTATTTGATAACCTGCTGGTTTGGCAGCAGTTCCTGTCCCATTCTGATAAACATCCAGCATCATACTCGTCATCTCACGCGCATTTTTTTGACTGAGCACCCGTTTGCTGGAAGTTTTGGTATTATCAACAATTACTTTTCCTGATGCATCCACAATCTTTCTGATCAAATGCGGAGAAGTCATTTTACCGTCGTTCGCAAAAGCTGTGTAAGCACCCGCCATTTTTGCGGGTGACTCTCCTTGCGATAAACCACCTAGTGCCAAACTTAAATTGCGGTCACTACTTGAAATATTCAAATTGAACTTTTTAACCATCTTGTAGCCTGCATCCACCCCGATTTTATTTAAAAGCCAAACCGTTGCAGCATTTTTACTCTGTGCAAGCGCCTTATACATCATAATATTTCCTGCATAAACATCATTCCAGTTATGCGGTGTATACTTGTTGCTGCCATAAGATTTGAGTTCATCTTTTAAGGTTGAATCATAATGATAACCTGCCTCTAATGCTGGAGCATAGACCGCAATTGGTTTGATGGTTGAACCTGGTGAACGGATTAATTGCGTCGACCTGTTATAACCACGGAAAACATGTGTGCCACTGCGCCCACCCACAAGAGCCATAATATTACCTGTGCTTGGTGAAACTGCGATTGATGCTCCTTGTGCTTTCGTTCCGTCTGCTGCATTGTAAGGGAATAAGGTTGAATCTGCAAAACTGTTTTGCATCTTCTCTTGATAAGTCTGATTAAGCCCTGTATAAATCTTGTAGCCGCGATTCATCACATCTGACTCGCTTAAACCATACTTATTAATTGCTTCAGAAATTACTGCGTCAAAGTAATAAGGATAACGGTAGCCAGAAGCATATTGGTAACGGTCATTTGTCACCATTGCAGTTGCCTGATATTGCTTAACCTGTGTCTGCGTTAATTTCTGATTTGCACCCATCAACTCCAATACAACATTTCGCCGTGCGGTTGCACTTTTAGGATGATCTAAAGGATTAAAACCACTGGGATTCGTCAACATTCCCGCTAAAGTCGCTGCCTGCGGCACAGTCAGCTGATTTGCATGCACCCCAAAATACTTTTCTGAGGCATCCTCGACTCCCCAAACACCATTTCCAAAATAGGCATTATTAAGATACATCGTCATGATTTCTTTTTTAGAATATTCATTTTCAACCTGCATGGCAATAAAAATTTCTTTTGCCTTACGCGAAAAAGTCTGTTCTTGGGATAGTAACGCGTTCTTAACCAATTGTTGCGTCAGAGTACTTCCGCCACCACTGATATAGTTACGTCCAAGAATTTTATTTTTGGCATAGAGCAAGACTGCACGTGCAATTCCTTTAAAAGAAAACCCGTACTCATGATAAAAATTCTGATCCTCAGTCGATAAAACGGCATTAACCATGTTGGGCGAAACTTGATCAAGCGACTTCCACGTTCCTTTTTGTGAGTATAAGTATCCTGCCTTTTGGCCCTTTTCATCATAGATTTCGGTTGAACGTTCCAGTTCTGATTTTAAATCCTTAACGTTGGTTGTCTTAGCGACAAAAACAAGATAACTACTCATCAAAAGAAAGATACTCAAAATAGCGATTGTCAGCCAACGCCATAACTGAAATCGCAACCACTTCTGTTTGAACCACGCCGCAAAGCGTTGTGAAATCTTTTTAAAATTCTGCCATAATTGTGAAAAAAAGGAATTGACATCCATGCTTCATTTTCCAATCTTTTATAAAGTATAACTTTAATTCTACCATAAGGATTTTTAAGAGCAAAACCGAGTACTAATTATTAGATTTAATTAAGAAACTCATTGTGCTGACTCATCGTGTTGAGCATACTTAGTAAATAAACTATTAACTTTACGTGCGTCCTCTTCAGACTTGCTAATGACTAAAATAGTATCATAACCGGCGATTGTGCCGACAATTTCATCAAGTGCAAGTTCATCAATGATTGCAGTCAAAACATTAGCATTATGCGGCAAGGTCTTAACAATATTAATAAATTGCACGGGTACAACCTCAAGCACCGCCTCCGAAATGCTATTGTAGAGCTTCTCTTTTTCTGAAACTGCATTACCTTTGAAAATCGCGTAGTGGATCTTTCCACTGCTGCTTTGCTCCTTAACAATCCGCATTTCACGCATATCACGCGAAATAGTTGCTTGGGTTGCTGCAATCCCGTTTTGGGTTAACAGCTTCATCAATTCTTCTTGGGTGCCGACTTCATACTGTGTAATCAATTGTTCAATCTTGGCCTGTCGTGTCTCTTTTTTCATTTATTTTTCCTCGCTGTTTTTGATTATGATCATAATCATATATTATAACAAATTATCTGTTTTTATTAACTCAACGCACTATTTTTCAAACAGAAACTTTATACTTTTCGTAAAAAGCCATCCCTAACCTCAAACGTTTACCTTCTGTCACTAAACCGCCATCTTGTTGCAAAGCTTTAAACGTTGCACAAACTGTTTCTCTTGTTGTCCCAGCCATCAACGCTAGTTCTGTTTGCGTCAGCCATTCTGGGACCGGCCGGCTACCATCTTCACTAGGATCACCAGCCTTCTTGCTAAGATATAGCAAAAAGGTAATTACTCTGATTCTTGGTCGTGAAAGTGCGAAGATTGAACGGTGATTAAGCATATCACCTAAAATAGTACGCGTCCCTGAAATAATAAATTCAAGCGCTGCTTGATTACTCCCAATTAACTTTTTAAAGAATTGTACGGGAACTGCTGCAATTGAAACCGGTGTGAGCGTCATAATCTCATAATTGCTGACACCCTCTCCTACTATATATTCAAAAGAGCAAAAATCATCGACTCCTAACGGCAAAGAAGCGATCCTTTCCCCATTAACACTGTACTTGCGAATACTTACCAGTCCCTTAGTTATTAAATGGATGCAGCCTCCATAATCCTTCCCCAATTGCTGCAGTTTCTCACCTTTTCTCAACTCTCTAAAATTTACATGTGCTGCAAATTCCATTTGTTGCTGTTCATTCAGTAACAAAAAGAACTGCAATTGTGCTAATCTTTCTTTAACTTTTGGTGTATCGTATCTTCCTTCCATGCCATTTCCCCCAATACTTAATTTAGCTGTGTTTTCTCAAATAACCAACCTATCAAACAAAATCTGACTTGCCTTTATTGACAAAGCTTGCTCAATTAAAATACGCAACTTCTACGCTGACTTTACAAAATTTTTACTATTTGAATAAAGCAAAAATTATTACATCTTAAAGGGCAAAAACGGAGCCGTGACAAAACTAATGTTTTGTTGCAGCTCCGTAACTTGGCCCTACAATTTTTGAGTCAATGCATCCCAACTAATAAAATCTCACTGAGACATTCAAACTCTTTAATTGTACTTTAAGCTTTCATTCTAGTTTCTCCAGAACCTCATTTTTCACGTTAGGCAATAGAAGCAATTTTCTAGATTAGTTTAAAGTTATCTCTATTTTTTTAATGCACCTGTGACTGTATCAAAATTATATACTTTGCCGTCAATCTTTTGCTGACCGTAGACCATTTTTCCACTCTCATTGTAATATACAGTCTTGTTTTGAGCCGCAAGATATTGCCAGCCGGTCTTCATTGCACCATCGTAATCGTCAAATAAGTACCAATCGTTGCCGATCTTCTGTTGTCCATATTGCATCCACCCCTGACTGCCATAGTCAACCGTCTTATTTTGATCCGCCAGATACTGTAAACCAAATTTTTGTGCTCCAGTTAATGTATCAAAGTAATACCAGCGACCGTTAATCTTTTGTTGCCCATATTGCATTTGCCCATTGCTTGCATAGTGAACTAGTTTATTTTGGTTTGCAAGATATTGCCAACCAGTTTTCATTGCACCTGTATAACCATCAAAGAGATACCAGTTATCGCCGACTTTTTGCTGACCATATTGCATCTGACCCTTGGCGTTGTAATAAACAGTCTTATTTTGACCATTAATATACTGTAAACCGGTCTTCATCGCACCGTCATAACTATCAAATAGGTACCACTGTCCGTCAATCTTCTGCTGGCCATATTGCATCTGACCTTGATTACCATAAAAGACTGTTTTATGCTGATCCGCAAGATATTGCAATCCAAATTTCTGCGATCCAGTCACCGTATCAAAGTAGTACCACCGACCATCGATTTTTTGTTGGCCATATTGCATTTGCCCATTACTTGCATAATGGACCAATTTGTTTTGGCTTGCGAGGTATTGCCAGCCAGTTTTCATTGCACCTGTGTAACCATCAAAAAGATACCAGTCATCACCAATTTTTTGCTGACCATATTGCATCTGACCCTTAGCGTTATAATAAACAGTCTTGTTCTGACCATTAATATATTGTAACCCGGTCTTCATCGCGCCATCATAACTATCGAACAGGTACCACTGTCCATCAATCTTCTGCTGACCATATTGCATCCATCCCTGGCTGCCATAATCGACCGTCTTATTTTGATCAGCAAGATACTGCAGCCCAAATTTCTGCGATCCAGTCACCGTATCAAAGTAGTACCACCGACCGTCGATCTTTTGCTGACCATGTTGCATTTGACCGTTAGTAGCATAGTGGACCAACTTATTTTGAGCAGCAAGATATTGCCAGCCAGTCTTCATCGCACCTGTGTACCCGTCAAAAAGATACCAGCTATCGTTAATCTTTTGCTGTCCGTATTGCATCTGACCCTTGTCGTTGTAGTAAACAGTTTTATTTTGACCCTTAATGGATTGTAATCCGGTCTTCATTGCACCATCATAGCTATCGAACAAGTACCACTGTCCATTTATCTTTTGTTGCCCATATTGCATTTGACCAGCATTGTTATAATAGACTACCTTATTTTGATCTATTATCTTTTGAAAACCAGTCTGCTTTGTCCCAGTCGTAGGATCAATCAGATACCAATGTCCAGCAGTATCCTCTAGCTGCGCGTAATACCTTGCTTGTGAAGAATCACCAGCTGCATATTCTGCCCGTTCATTTTGAGCAACTAAAACTGCTGGAAGAAAGGCAGTACGCTCAGTGCCAACATAGAAATATTCGCCGTTGTCATTACTCTTCAATACATATTCTGACCCGCGGCCAAGTATGTTTGTAGCATTCAGATATTTTGCAGACCATTCCTTAATTTTAGTGCTCCCATCAATCGGAACACCGGTAACTGCTTGGTTCTTAGTAAACAGTTCAGGATACTTTTGCTGCAATTCAGCGAGGAATGCTCCACCATACTTATTCTGGTATTCACCGCCGCCAATCGTATTAGCAACATAGAGTGAATCATGAATGCTGGAATCGCTAATCCAATTACCATGATCGTCAGTACGTGTAACTGTAACTGTTTCCTGACCAGGTAAAGCATAGATTTGATCGGGTACCCAATCAGCAATTGCCTGAATTCCATTGGCATGCAGTGCTGCAATCGCATTTCTCAAATCAGCCGCAGTTCCATATTTCGTAGGCGTTCCAAATCCTAAATCATAACGATCAGTAAATGCATACCCATTATCAATCATCGAATCCAAAAAGCTGCCATCACTGCTTGAACGATATTGCGGTGCCAGTTCAAAGCTCGTAATCCCAAGCTGCTTAAAGGCGGCTGCATTTTGGGCAATTACAATATTAGCGTACTGTGAGCGCTCCTGTGGGTAAGAAATAAAGTTAGAAAAGCCTTCAAAAATCACGTTTGAATCTAATGCTGCATTGGAATGGAAAACCTTGCCGTCAGTTGAAGTCTGATCTGAGGCCGCAGTTCGTGCGTCCTGCTCAGCAGCTGCGCCAACTGGAACCCACACAGCCAAGTAACCAGTAACTTGCGGAGTAGCTACCCCTTGAATTGCGGTATTGGCAACCGTTTGACCAGCGACAACCAGATCTTTATTCGTAAAAATTAGATCACCATTGTTATCTGTGTAAACTACCGGCGCAGCAGTATCATTTTCGTAGTTGACCAGTCCAGTGCTAGTCGTTAGCACTGCCGCTCTGAATGCCTGGTTTTTGTGTGCAGCACCCATGTGCAACACAACCTGCTCGCCGTCCTTCAACTTCAGGTCAGTGTTATTAGCGATGATTACGCCGACACCCTCAGTTCTTGTTTCAGACGTTCCTTGATCTGTAACATTCAATGCTCCCTTGCCAAAACGAACACTTGTCAATACGTCGTTTTGATCTACGGCCATTGTCTGACCGCCACCCACATATTTGATTCGAGATTTAAGTAAGTTGGTGAGCGTGTCGTAATAGATTGTTTTTTGTGAAAGATACTGTCCACCTTCTGAATACATATCTCCATAAAAAACACGTGGAACAGTATCCTTGTTAGTCAGTAACATTGCATAAGCACTTGGAATATTATACTTGTTATATTTCTTTACTGTAGAGTCTTGGTCCTTATAAAATAATTCCAAACCTTTCTCAAGATCAGCCCAAGTAAATTGACCATAGGGTTTTCCTGTTGCATCTTGAATTGCTTGCCTTACTTGATCTTGTGAGTTAGAGTCATGTGCTCTTACAAAACTATAATTTGGAATCGCTGTGTCTTCAGTATCGTCATTTGTTCTGTTAATTAAGAACCATTGGACAAAACGCGCCATTTTATCATTTTGACCTTGTGCATTTGTCAACGAACTATTGAGCTGCACACCCATATAATTATCCATCGTGAGTTGAGAGGCACCATGCTCGCTAATATAAGCTGGGTCATTCATCCCCCAATCTTCAAGAATTGACAGATGTTTATTAGCGCTCGCATCACTTTGATTTGTACCGTAAGCTGCGTTGAAATAATCAGCTGCAATTTGGAGCAAATCGGCATCGACATTATCAACAGCATCCACCCGAATCCCATCGAAATTGGCATTCGCATTATTTGCAGTAATTGTTCCAAAATTAGTTAGATAGTATAACCAATTTAGTTGTTCAGCCTGAACAGTTGGATTGGAGTTGTCGATATCATTGGCTAATAAAAATTCAGCATCTTTATTTGACTTACCATCTAAATATCCTGGAGTAAAACCTAACTTGCGATAATCAGAGTTTGCCCAAGGGGTTAAGCTACTATTTTGATAAGCTAAAAAACCGCCTTGTAATTGCAGCCCATAATATTGAACATCTTCGCTCTCTTTATTCCAAATTGTCTCTTCTTTGACAAATTTTGACATAACATCACGCAGCCAAGTCACATTCCCCGTGATTTTTAGTGCACGTTCAATTGTAGCCTGGACTGCCTCAACTGCTCCATTTAATTCCAATGAAGTGTCATTGGCTGAATAGGTTTTGGTAGCTGCCACTACGCCGCGACCGGCCATGTAATTCAAATAGTCAGCTTGCACCTGTTTGCTTGGCCACCATGCCATCAATAAAGGCCGGAAATCACTCGCACTTGATGCAACCCACTGCTGTCCATTTGACAAGATATACTTAGGAACGTACCATGAATCAGCTGTCAGATATCCATTAGTATTTTCAAAGCTTTGTGCATCGTACGATTTAGCTACATTGTGCGCCGCAAAATCAGCAACTTCTTTTGCGGATGCCTGACTTTCAGTCAACTTATCCTGTGGAAGTAACTTAGCGCTCCCATCACTGGCAAAACAGTATAATCTACCATCGATTGTCTGCGTGGTGTTTTTCCTAAGAATGCCATCTTCTCCAAAATAATATGTAACCTTATTAATCTCTTGCAGACCGATTTTATATTGCGTACTGCTCTCCAAGTAATAGGTATTACCATTTTGATCAGTAAAAAAGCCCTGTTGTGCTACACTACTGTCAGCATTATATGCTGCAAAGGTATCACCATTTGTTTTAGAATAGGCGATCGCATTTCCGGAATGTGGATCAAAATAATAGGTCTGCTTGCCTACAGTGACATATTCACCCTTAATCTGAACACCTGTCTGCGGGTCAAAATACTGTACATTCCCATCAATTTTTTTCAGTCCCTTAACAACATTTCCTTGATCATCAACATATGTCCAAGTATCGTTGTTAGCAACATAGTGCCCATTTTGCAAATTTGTTTCCGTGTCTACTAAAGGATCCTTTGTTGCGGTATCTTTGTTTGTCTCGCTTTGAGATGATGAGTTGCTTTGAGATGATGAGTTCGGTTGAGCACTACTTGACTGTGCTGTTGAGCTCGCTTGAGAGCTGCTTTGGCTGCTTTGTGAACTAGCTTGACTGCTTGAAGTCTTATCAGCATTCGTTGAACTCTTAGCGCTGCTTGAAACAGCAGCTTCAGTTGAAGAAACATGACTAGCGGAAGTCGTAGTATTAGACTGGCTATTAGATACCTTTTGTGTACTACTGCTACTGTTGGTTTTAGAATCTGAGTCACTAGCACTACTGCTAGTGGAAGTCGTAACCTTAGCACTGCTTTTCGCCTGCTCGCTTGTTTTTTCGGCTTGCGTTGAACTGCTTGTGTTGCTTGAGACAGTCTCACTGCCTGCAGTCACAGTCGCATCATTGCTAGCAGCTGCAGCATGCTCACTATTTATTCCTAAAAGGCCATAACCAATCGTTGTGACTGTGATCGCTGCAAAAACCCAATTTTTCCCCTTTTTATACATCTTATAATGCGTCTTTGTTTCCTTCACTTTTCTCTCCCCTTAAATTCTGGTACCGAAGACAGCTGCTTTCATTATGAAAACATTTTATCTTCTTAGCCCCCCGAAATTCCAATCTCTTGAAAATATAAAAAAAACACTAATTAATTAATTTGAAAAAAGATATTTGTTTTCATAACTTTCTTTTCTTGTTTTTATTCTAACATGATGTGTTGTGTACATTAAATATTTTTTTAAGATAAAACGGTTTCTTTTTAAAAAAATATTATTTTATTTTTGGGAACTTAAAAACCCATTTTTGGCTTTCAAAGTTCCTCTTTTCACCCAAAATAATCAGCCAGCATACCTTGGTAATTTTCTACCTAACTACAAAAGAGAGTGTGACATAAGTCGGGAAAATTTGAGTGCTAACTCAAAATTACGAACATCGTGAGTACTTTGCTATGAGTATTTCGAAGTTAGACGGAGAATTTTGACTTATGGAACACGTTTATCCGGAATAAAAGAGGGAGTGTGACATAAGTCGGGAAAATTTGAGTGCTAACTCGAAATTACGAACATAGCGAGTGCTTTGCTATGAGTAATTCGAAGTTAGACGCAGAATTTTGACTTATGGAACGCGTTTATCCGGAATAAAAGAGGGGCTGTGACAAAATTTAACTTTTGTCACAGCCTCCTTTGTTTTATTTTACTTTATCCGCATTAATACACATCAATAATTAGTCTTTTATATTAAACTTGACTTGTATTTATTTGGATTGCTTTTGTTCTAATTAGTTCTTTGCTTTTTCATTTTTTCCATCTTCAAGTGGCAAAGAAGTCGGGTCCGCCTCTTCAGGAGATTCCTCATCAGCAATTCCGTAAGCCTTCCTGACCTTGAGCGTAATTTCCTGCATTGTTTCTGGGTGATCAGTGAGATATTGCTTAGCGTTTTCTCTCCCTTGACCAATTCGATCTTCCCCGTATGAATACCAAGAACCACTCTTTTTAACAATTTCTTTTTCGACAGCCATATCAACTAATTCACCTGTCTTAGAGATACCCTCGCCATACATAATGTCAACTTCAGCTCGCTTAAATGGTGGTGCAACTTTATTTTTCACAACCTTGATACGCACTCTATTACCAATAATATCGGCACCATCTTTGATCTGCTCAGCTCTACGTACTTCCAGACGGACAGTCGCGTAAAATTTCAACGCCCTTCCACCTGGAGTAGTTTCTGGGTTGCCAAACATCACTCCGACTTTTTCACGAATTTGATTAATAAAGATTGCAATTGTTTTAGTTTTGTTGATAGTCCCCGAAAGTTTTCTAAGCGCCTGAGACATCAAACGGGCCTGCAATCCAACATGCGCATCTCCCATTTCGCCTTCAATCTCAGCTCTTGGAACCAACGCTGCCACGGAATCAACCACCACAATGTCAATTGCTCCTGAGGAAACAAGTGCATCAGCAATCTCTAAGCCCTGCTCTCCAGTGTCTGGTTGTGAAAGCAAGAGCTCATCAATGTTGACACCTAAATTCGTGGCATATGCTGGATCCAGTGCATTCTCTGCATCAATATATGCTGCAACCCCACCGTTATGCTGGACTTCAGCAACTGCATGTAAAGCAACCGTTGTTTTACCAGAACTTTCAGGTCCATAGACTTCAACAATTCTTCCGCGCGGATAACCGCCCACACCCAGCGCTTCATCTAATGCAAGCGACCCACTTGAAATTGTCGAAATCTGAGTGTCAGCTTTCTCACCCATGCGCATAATTGAACCCTTACCAAAATTTTTTTCAATTTTTTTTAATGCAGCATCCAATGCTGCCTGACGTTCATCGGCCAAATTGTTTCCTCCTAACAAATTCGTACAGTTTAAACCAATCTGTTCACCTGTCAATGATACAGGTAAGAAAATTAAAATGCAAGAAAAAGCGAACAAAAGTTCGAGTTATTTTATAAGTTCATGCCGTAGCCAGTCTAATCCAGTCAGTACTGACCTTTCTCTGATGTATGGTCTGGCATTTGAGAAATGAAACAAACGAGCTTCAACAGGCTGATCTTTAAATGCCAAGCCAATCCAAACAGTGCCAACAGCATTACCTTCAAGTTCATCTGGTCCGGCCACACCTGTAAATGAAATTCCAATCTGGGTGCCAAGCTGATTCTTAATTGCACTTGCCATCAACTTGGCAGTTTGTGCACTGACTGCCCCTTCAGTTACAAGTACCTCTGCTGGAATTTTCAGCAACTTCATCTTGGCTTCATTAGAGTAGGTAACTGCTCCACCTGCAAAAACACTTGAAACTCCTGGTACATCGGCTAACATTGCTTGAAAAGCTCCAGCTGTAAGACTTTCTGCTGCAGAAATTGTCAACTTCTTTTGTTCCAATAAGTTAACAACTACATTCACTAAACTATTTTGATCGCCATAGCCATATAGATACTCACCTACCCTAGATTGAATTTTTTGTTCAACTTCATCAAGCAATTTTTTAGCCACATGTTCATTTCGACTGCTGGCTGTCAATCTTAAAGTAACTTCACTAGTTTTCGCATAGGGTGCAATTGTAGGATTGCTTTGGTGGTCAATTAAATCTGCCAATTTTGTGACCAATAAAGACTCTCCAATTCCAAAAAAGCGCAGTACACGTGAATATAAATGGTGATCTTTAAAGTAGGCTTTTTGCAGCAAGGGTTGTACTACCTGAGTAAACATTGGTTTTAACTCCCCTGGAGGCCCAGGAAGAAGAAGAAAATCTGGACCCTCTTCGTTTTGATAAAAAATTCCCACTGCAAAACCAGTTGAATTTTTTAACGGGTGAGAACCAGCAATGTACAATGCCTGCAAACGATTATTTTCAGTCATCGGACGTCTTGTTTCTTTATAAAAACGTGTGATTTTTTGCATTGCTGCTGCATCCTCAATCAGTGGTTTATTCAAATAACGTGCCACCGTTTGCTTTGTCAGATCATCCTTGGTTGGGCCGAGTCCTCCCAGCAACACAACGAGGTCACTGCGCTTAGCAGCCAGTGAAATTGTTTGTTTCAATCTTTCTTCATTATCTCCGACTGTTTCTTCAAAATAAACATCTATTCCTAAATCTGCCAATCGTTTTGAAACAAATGGTCCATTCGTGTTGACAATTTGTCCCAACAAAATTTCAGTCCCAACTGCAATAATTTCTGCTTTCATTTTGAATGCCCCCTTATGTAAATACGCAGTCTCACGTTAAAATATTTTCCAAAGCAAAGCGAGAACCTCTTTGGTTACTTGCTCCGAATTTACCGCGTATGTACGACTGCGTAATTTTAAAATCCAGCTAAACATATAAAACGAGACCGCGACCACCTAAAACTAGTCACAGTCTCGTTTATGTTACTTATCGAAAGAATCTGCAAAGATACTTCGACTATTTATGAAGTATTCTGCCCCAGAATAAATCGTAAAGAAGAGGCAGATATATAATAAAATTTCTCCTACTGGAAGATTAATTGCTGCAAAAAAAACATTGTTCAGCAACAAAAAAATGATGGAAAACATTTGAGTCATTGTCTTAATTTTTCCTGGCATTGCAGCTGCAATTACCTGACCGTCATTTTCAACAACAATTAACCGCAAACCGGTAACTGCCAATTCACGGCAAACGATGATTGCGGCCACCCATGCAGGAACCTTTCCTAATGACACTAGAATAATGAAGGCTGTCATTACAAGCATTTTATCTGCTAAGGGATCAGCAAATTTGCCAAAATTAGTCACAAGATGCTGTTTTCGTGCAATCTGACCATCGGCAAAGTCAGTCAGTGAGGCACCAGCAAAAATGACAGCTCCGATAACTTGAACTACCGGAATAGTCGTGCCCCCCAAAGAAACGCTTCCCCAAGCCAAAGGTAGACACAGCACCAGCATGAAGATCGGTATTAGGAAAATGCGAATAACTGTTAACTTATTTGGTAGATTCATTATTATTTTAGCTCCCCCTGTAAGTAAAGCTTTATTTAACGTTGACTGTTAAAGTTCTCACAGTCAAAGAATCATTATCTTTTTTAAAGTTGAAATTTTTGCCATTTATCTTTAAACTTGTAGCATTTGAGTTACCTAAATTGATTGTTAAACTCGTCGTTCCACTTGGCAATGTAACAGCGTGTGTTTGTCCATCACTTAGCGTTCCCTGCCATTGTTGCGTTCCGTTAACCGAAACAGCACTCCAAGCATTTGAACCAGAAACACTGAATTTCACGGTCTCAATCTTGGTAGCACCTGATAAATTATACGTAAATGTCGAGCCTGAATTGGAAGCAAGCTGTAGCTTAGTTGCACTTTTTTTGCTTGAAGATTTCTTAGCTTTACTTGTACTTTTTTTAGCACTTGAAGTCGCTGCAGCAGAGGATTTCTTAGCTGCAGTTTTTGTTGAAGTTGCCTTCTCCGATGAGACAGACACCTTGCTGCTACTGCTTTCAATCTGCTGCGTCTGTGCGGTCTTTTGATGATTGTTCCAAGCAACAAAGTAAATTGAGCCTAAAATAATCACAACGATTGTGACAATAACAATCGTGGGCAGATAACTCAAAACACGATTGAAAGTATTAGTTTTTTCCATACTTTCCCGGGTAGTTTCAACTCGCGCACTTCTTGTATTAGCAACTGGCGTCTCCTTAACTTCTTCTGGGGCGTCTTGTTGTTCAAATGTATTCAAAAACTGTGCTGGATCAAGCCCGACAGTCTCAGCATATTGTTTAATAAATGCTTTGACATAAAAATCACCCGGAAGTGCAGCAAAATTTTCGTCCTCAATTGCAATCAGATAACGCTTTTGAATTTTGGTAATCTGCTGCAAGTCATCAAGCGTATAACCCTTCTCTATACGTGCAGTTTTTAAAGTCTTTCCAATCTCACTCATTTTTAAAACTCTCCAATATTATTAAATATCTTAGTTCAACTATCTAAAGTTCGTTTCTAGTATATCATAGCTGTTACGAATAATTAATTAAGAATCGTTTATTTCAACCAGCCACCAGTCACATAAATCGTCTGTCCTGTCATGTATGCAGCCCGTTCATTTAGTAAAGCGCTCACCCAATAGCTGATTTCTGAAGTCTTAGCAAAGCGTCCCAACGGAATTTCACGATCAACCTGGCCCTTTTCTTGTGCTGAAAAAAGTGCGTTCATTTGGGTTGCAACTGCCCCTGGTGCAATCACATTCACTGTCATCCCTAAGGAGGCTACCTCTTTACTATATGCAGCGGCAAAAGCGGTTAACGCTCCCTTAACCGTGCTATACCCAACTTCCATTGCACTCCCAGTACCACCATAAACAGAGCCGATGAAAATAATTCTGCCAAAATGGTTCTGTGCGAGCTTCTTCTCCAGCAATTGGAGCAAATGTAATGGGGTCGTAACCTGCATTAACAACATTTCATGTAGCCGTGCTGGCGGCATTTCGCTAAAAAGACCATAACTCGTTGTTCCTTCAGCAAAAATCACCGCATCAATTCCAAACAGCTGCTTTTCAATCTGTTCAGCGCTTTCCTTTTCTAGAAGATTTGCCTTGATGCCTAAAAAATCTTGTTGCGGATAGTGCTGCCTAAACTGAGCTAACGCGCTTGCAACTCTGGCAGCGTTGTTGTTGTAGTGAAGATAAAGTGACCATCCTTGTGCCGCCAAATCTTTGGCAACCGCAGCTCCAATATCGCCAGAAGCTCCTATTATCAGCGCCCATTTCATCTCAATCGTCCTCCTTTGGACAAAGCTCATAGACGCTCATCCCCGGCTGTGAAATAAACTTAGCGGCTGTTTCTAACAAATACTCCAAGGTAAGTTCTTGTAATAACGGGATCTTGTCAAAGAGAGTTGCATCATCAAATAAGCTGCCTTCGTATTGTTCAGCAATTGCTTCAAGGACATTCATCGCACGAATTTGCCTGCCAATAAACTCTTTTTTAGCAAGCTGAAATTCAACCGTCTGAGTTTTTAACACAGAAGTTGCATGCAAGATTAAGGAGGTTAATTTGGCACGAAAAATAGCTGGCTGGTCAGTATCTCCACTGAACCATACAAAATGGAATCCACGTTCAACCACCACGCTATAATCAAAGCTGTCATCAACAATTCCTTGATTATACAATTCTTGATAGTCTTGGGAAGACTCACCTAACAATAAGTAAAATAGTAGTTGCAGTGCCAGTTTATATTTCAATCCTGCTTTTCCTGCAGGCAGGCGATCAAACCCTCTTATGCCAATTGCAACCTTGGCTCGTTTAACAGAAAATGCCAACTGCTGCTCAGGATTTACGGCCTTAGCTGCAACTTCATTCCTGCCATCTAAGCGCTGTGGCACAATGGCTGGCGCAAATTCTTTCTTTGCTTGGTTTTTATTAATCCACTCCAGTGTTTCTGTTACATCTATAGCACCCACCATAAAAAGGTCCATGTTACTTGGGTGATAAAAGGTCTGGTACAAGTCGTACAAGTCCTTTACACTAATTTGATTGACTGAGTCAACTGTACCTGCAATATCGTAACTAAGCGGCTGCCCTGGATAAAGATTTTTTACAAGGCCTGCATATAGACGCCAATCAGCATCATCAGCATACATGTTGATTTCCTGAGCAATAATCCCTTTTTCCTTGGCAACACTTTTGGCTGTAAAATATGGACTCTGCACAAAATCTAACAAGATTTCCAAATTCTCTTTAACATTAGTAGTTGTTGAAAAAAGAAAGCTAGTTTTTGTATAAGAAGTAAATGCATTTGCATCTGCGCCGAAGTGACCAAAAAGTTCAAACGCATCATGGTCCTTTTTTTCAAAAAGCTTATGTTCTAAAAAATGTGCACTTCCGGCAGGCACTTTTCTGACTTCTTGCGTATCCGGCAAGCAGAAATGTGTGTCATTCGAACCAAAGTCCGTCGAAATAATGCCATATACTTTATGAAAGTTCGGACGTGGCACCAGATTGACTTTTAATCCGTTTTTCAAAACTGTCCGGTAAACACATTCACCTAATAGCGGATATTCTATTTTTTTCATTTAAATTACTCCTTATCTAAAAAATAGACCGCCTGAAGCTTTGTCATCTTCGCGGCTGCTTGTATTTGTGCAAGTGTTACGTTTTGAATTCCCGTTATCCAAGAAGTCGTGGACAAGGTTCTACCGGTCAGTATCGCTATCAAGACTCGTTGCATCACATTTGCCTGACTATCAAGTCCACTTAAATATTCATTAATCAAAGATTTTTTTGTATCTTCAATTTCTTGTTGTGTTACACGTCCTGCTTGAACATCCTTGAGTTGAGCTTCAATGATTGCAAGTGCCTGTTCTTTATTCTTAGGATCAAGACCAGTCCGGACTGTCATTACTCCGCGAAAGCTATCATAGCTGCTGCTTGCATAATAGGCAAGCTGTGCTTTTTCACGCACATTAACAAATAATTTGGAAAGCGGCAAGCCCCCGAAAAGGCCTTCAAAAACCAAAACGGTAAAATATAAAGGGTCAGCAAAGAAGACTGGCAATGAAAAACCAAGGTTGAGTTTTCCTTGAGTCACTTTTTGCTTTTCTTCTTTTTTTCTAAGCGCATGTCCTTCCTGCACATAAAAAATTTCTTCCTTTCTGAGATTCCGTGCTGCGAATGGAAGTTGCTGAGCTAACTGTCTACATCTTTCCTCTTTCACATCACCGGAAACAATTATCTCGATCCGATCTTTATTTAAGCACTCTTGATAAGAGCTTGAAAGTTGGCTTGCTGTAATTTTCAAAAGTTCTTGATAGTTACCAAAAGATGGCAATGCTTGTTTTTCATCGTCAAACAAAAGCTTTTGCAGTGAAAGATCCGCGTATAGCTGCTTATTATCTTGTGTTGCACCCGCATAATCAACTACGTTCCTTTTTTGACGTGCAAACTCTGCCACAAAAGCAGCAGGTTTTTGACTTACAAGCGGACGAAACAAGATTTCTTGCAAAAATGAAAACCCTGCTTGCAATAAATCTTCCTTTTCTGCCAGAAACTCATCATTTACGCAATCAAAAGAGACACTCAAAAAATGCAGGTTTCCTCTACGAACACTCGAAATCTCAAAGCCTGCACCGTACATTCTAGCAAGTTCATCAGCAATCGCTTTTTGATCGGGATACTTTTGGCAACCACACTCTAGAAGTGCTCCCAGCAACAGTCGCTTAGCTGCTTGGTGGCAGTCAAAGCCGTTATCAGATTAATCGTTATTCTAGTTGTTTTAAATTGCTTAGTCGGAATGACTGTGAGCGCCACTCCTTCTTTCAGTTCAGTACGCATCTAATTCCTCCTCAAAAAAGCATACACTTCATCATAAACGAAAAAAATTTAAAAGACAATTAAGCATTTCACAACTACAATCTTTTAAAAAGTTGGTTGCTGAAGAAAGAATGTAAAAAAGGATGTGCCACCAAGAGAGTGTGACATAAGTCGGGAAAATTTGAGTACTAACTTGAAATTACGAACATAGCGAGTACTTTGCTATGAGTAATTCGAAGTTAGACGGAAGATTTTGACTTATGGAACACGTTTATGCAGAATAACTAGAAAAAGAGTGTGACGTAAGTCGGGAAAATTTGAGTGCTAACTTGAAATTACGAACATAGCGAGTGCTTTGC
>NZ_AZFQ01000023.1:23012-30715 GCF_001435195.1 Liquorilactobacillus satsumensis DSM 16230 = JCM 12392
CTGTGACAAAAGTTAACTTTTGTCACAGCCCCCATTATCGCACTTCCTTGTCAATCTGATTACATCATTAGCATTATTGTGCTGAGTCATCATCTGCTTGCGGCACATAAACTTTTCGCGGTTTGCTGCCCTCTGAAGGGCCAACCATTCCTTTTGCTTCAAGTTCATCTACTAAGCGAGCTGCACGGTTGTAACCGATCCTAAAACGCCGTTGGAGCATTGAGATACTGCAGCTTTGCTCTTTAGCAATCAACTTGACGGCATCTTCAAAAAGCTCATCTTCTGGATCAGTCGCCTGCTCTTGTGTGGTTTCTTCATCTGAAACAACCAGCGACTCATCATATTCAGCAGGTTGTTGCTGTTTAACAAAGTCGACAACACTAGCAACATCTTCATCAGAAATAAAGGCACCTTGCACACGTACTGGTTTATTCATTCCCATTGGCAAGAAAAGCATATCGCCACGCCCCAATAACTTCTCCGCGCCATTCGAATCAAGAATTGTGCGAGAATCAGTTCCGCTCGAAACTGCAAACGCCATCCGCGAGGGAACATTTGCTTTGATTAAGCCCGTAATGACGTCAACAGAAGGCCGCTGGGTTGCAAGAATCATGTGAATCCCGGCAGCTCGGGCCATTTGCGCCAAATGAATAATTGAATCCTCAACTTCGTTTGAAGCAACCATCATTAAATCAGATAATTCGTCAACAATAATTACTATATATGGTAGCAGCGGCTCAGCGGTCTTCATTTCCTTATTCTGCCTCTTTACCATCTCATTATACCCAGCTAAGTTACGCTGACCTGTGTTCGCAAACAATTCATACCGGCGCTCCATCTCAGAAACCAGTTTATGCAATGCCCGTGAAGCCTTCTTAGAGTCTGTCACAACAGGAGTCAATAAATGTGGAATTCCATTATAGACCCCAAGTTCAACCTTTTTAGGATCCACCAACATCAATTTAACCAAATGCGGCGGACAGTTCATCAAGAGGCTGGTAATAATCACATTGATTGCTACTGATTTTCCACTCCCCGTGGAACCTGCAATCAGCAGATGCGGCATTTTACCTAAATCAGCTGTTACTAATTTTCCTGAAATATCACGCCCCAGTGGAACTTCAAGCGGTTTTTGAGGTTTTTTGCGCTGTTCTTCAATAATACTTCGAAAAGAAACAGTCGAAACTTTTTGATTTGGGACTTCAATCCCGATCAATGATTTCCCAGGAATTGGTGCCTCGATTCGAATATCCTTTGCAGCCAATGCCAGTGCTAAATCATCTGAAAGATTAACAATCTTACTGACCTTAACGCCAATGGCAGGATGCAATTCGTATTTGGTTACAGCCGGTCCTAAAATTGCACGCTTAATCTCAACATCAACCCCAAAGCTTTGAAAGGTTTGCTTCAAGACCTTCGTATTGCGTTCAATTCTTTGGTAGTCGGCACTTTGATCCTCCAAATCGATATTATGCAGCAAACTAAAAGGGGGCAATTCATACTCATCATTGATCTTATTGCTGGTTTCAAAGACCTGCTGTTCGTCTTCTTTTTCTTGATTTTCTTTAGTTATAGTGCCTGAATCCAGTTCGGTTTTCTCCGCTGAAGGTGCGCTCCAACGATTGGTACTAATCGGAGTTATAGTAGGACGCTGCTCATCTTGATGACTTGTTTCTTCAGGAATAACCAGTGTTTTTGCAGGAGATTTTTTGCGAACCGGCCGGATACCATTTTTTTTGTGCGCTAATTGCTTAATCCACGTACTCATATGTAAGAAACCTAATTTAAGCAACTGCATCCCGAAATGCCCCGCTTTTTTAGCCAGCTGCCCCAGCTTCACAAAAAGATCGCCGCAATATTTCAAAACTTTCTCAAATGGAATGCCGACAAGCAGACAGATACTAAAGAGCAATCCAAAACTCGCAACAATATAGGTCCCAAGCTGAGAAAACAAGAAGTAGGCAAGTGCATAGAGATACGCCCCGAGCATTCCCCCACCAACACTGCCACCAATTCCGCCTGTCACCAAGTCACTGCGCAAATACTGCCACGTAATACTGATAAAATTAGCGTGAAGATCTAGGGTCCCAAAATAAACTGCATGCAAAAAAAGCAGACTACACAGCAAAATTCCAGATGTACCTAAAATAGTCGTTTTTTTCAAAGAGACTTCTTTGCCGGTCACAAGAATCAAAAGTCCGTCAAGTCCGAGAAATGCTAAGCCGATTGGAGCAGCGTCTCCAATCAAAACACGAAAGAGGTTAAGACACAAGATTCCCAAATAGCCAAGTTTAAACAGCCCTAAAAGTGCAAAGAAAATTAAAAATCCTCCTGCAATCCTTTTAGAACCAAGCTGCTTCTTTCTTGTCCTGCTGCGGCTTTTCTTTCTGCGTTGTGCCACGCTGTGATCCCCTTTCTAGCAAGAATTTTCACTATATCTATTGTAACATAGCATCACTGCATTTAGCGGTAGGCTAGCTTTCATTTCAATTTGTCATTTTCATAAAGATGCTTTTTTTCAAGTTTGGGAAAGTCTTGCTGACGTAAAACTTCATAAATCACAATTGCCGCAGAATTAGAAAGGTTGAGCGCCCTAATATGTTTATCATTTTGCGGAATACGCAAACATTTTTCTTCATTTGCCCGCATATACGGTTCAGGCAATCCAGTCGTTTCCTTCCCAAAGATAAAATAATAATCCTTTTCTGGAGTCGTATAATCGACTTGCGTATAATCCCGCGGTGCAAATTTAGAGATCAAAAAAAGTTCAGCTTGCGCTCCTAACGACGCCATAAAAGCGGGCAGATTCTTATGATAGGTAATCTTAACTTTATCCCAATAATCTAACCCAGCTCTTTTTAAGTACTTATCCTCTGTCGAAAATCCCAAAGGCTCGATTAAATGTAACTGTGTATTCGTTCCAGCACAAGTGCGTGCAATATTACCAGTATTCGCCGGCATGAGAGGTTCAAATAATACAATATGGTTCGCCAAAGTAATAATCCTCTTTTCGTTTCATTTATAGACACAAAAAAGCGTAGCCATTCGGTGTGGGCACGGCGAACAGCTACGTTAGTGAAGTACAATTATGTAATGACTAACGACAGTCCCGTTAATCACTAACAACCGATTTCTTGAAATAATAGTACCATCACAGTCTTTGGTTTTCAAGCTTTTTTCACAAAAAAACTGTTTTTCATTCTTTTTTTGCACTCAAAAGTGAAACATCAATCGTAATCTTGTCTAAACCCTTGCGCAAGCTCTCGTTAATTTGTGCTTGCGTCGCTCCCCAATGAAGTGGAGTCATATACATCAGGTTTTCAAAAAGTGCCTTGTTCAAAGGAAATTCATACTTGATTCTTTGAACATTTCCCTGTGGATAATTTTTCTTAAACAGTGTGACTACTTTTTCATTACTATAGTTATGCCGTGGATCCTCTTTTACATACAATGAGTGGCGCAATTCTTGTAAATATTCAGAATTGGGTACAATTTTAAACAAGTGTCCGCCACTTTTTAAAACTCGCTCAAATTCTTCATATGCTGATGGTGAAAAAAGATCTAATAGGACATCAAAAGATGCGGTCTGAAAAGGTAGGCGTGCTAAATCTGCCACACAAAAGAAGGCAGCAGTCTCTAACTGGGTTGCACGGTTCAATGCACGTTTTGAAATGTCAAAGCCTACCAGTGCATCATCTTGCTGATGACGCTGTTGCTCCAAAAGATGCAGTGTTGAACCCTCACCGCAACCAATATCGAGAATCTTAAGCGGTTTTTCAATTGGAAGATTGTCTCCAATCTGGGCAACAATGGGTTTGAAAAGACCGGCTTGCTGTAAAATTCGCCTGGCGGCCCAGAGTTTGTCGTCATCATAATCGCTTTTTAAACCATGATTAACAAGATATAGTGTTCCTTTACGTCCAAAATCGAAGTTATGCTTATTGCTACAAAAAACACTCTGGTGTTCGACTTTTAAAAAGGGACGATGACACACAGGACACCTAAACAACGCTAAATTTTTCGCTACAAAAGCCATTCCACGTTCTATTTTTTTCACTAATTCACCGCCTTCATCATTCCTGAACCTTTAAATATTTTCCATTAACCAACTTTATCAGATCGCTTTGTTTCAATCTTACAGAACGACCTACTTGACCAGCTGAAACTGAGATCTTCTCAAACTTTTTTATCCGTTCATCAAAATAAATTGGGAAACCCTTGCGCACACTAATTCCAATCGGAGTATTAGCGCCGTGAACATATCCAGTAATTTTGATTAACTTCTTATTGTCCGCCAAATGAACTTGCTTTTCACCAAGCTCATGTGCAATCAGTTTAAGATCAAGTTCATATTCCAACGGTAAGCAAACTACTAAATGATCTGTTTCCTTCTCACTTGTGCGCAAAACAATTGTCTTTAAGATACTTTTTGCTTCAATCCCTGCTGCCTGAGCCTCAGCAAGCGCGTCGTATCCCTCCTCTAACCAATTAAAAACCGTTTCTTCATATTCAATGTGATGTTGATCCAAAATCCGCTCATCATTTGTTTTCTTGATCTTTTTCTTCTTTGCCATAAAAAAACTCCTTATTAAAACTTTCGCTACTAATTATAACCCGAATAAAGTACGGCGTCACTTCGATCAAAAAGCGAATATTTTCCACCTGATCTTTTTGTTTCATTTGACTTTCACATTAGAGTGTTGTAGATTTATGTGTGTTTGTGAGTTAAACAAACATAATCAACGAATTATTTTGTTAATTAAGAATGTGAGGTTTTAAGAATGCCTGTATTTGACTACGAAGATATCCAGCTTGTACCAAATAAATGCATCATCAAAAGCCGTTCCGAAGTCGACACAACTGTTAAATTTGGACCGATGACTTTTAAAATCCCGGTAGTTCCTGCCAACATGCAAACAATCATTGATGAACCACTTGCAGTCTGGTTGGCGCAAAACGGCTACTTCTACATTATGCATCGTTTCAACGAAGAGGAACGCTTACCCTTTGTAAAAAGAATGCATCGAAAAAACCTTTTTGCATCAATCTCTGTTGGTGTTAAACCAAAAGAATACAAATTGATTGATGATTTGGCAGCTGAGCGTGCACTTCCAGAATATATCACAATTGATATTGCGCACGGCCATGCTGACACCGTCATCGAAATGATCAAATATATTAAAAAAAATCTGCCTGGCACCTTTGTAATTGCGGGCAATGTTGGGACTCCTGAAGGCGTGCGTGAACTTGAAAATGCGGGTGCTGATGCAACCAAAGTCGGGATTGGTCCTGGTAAAGCATGTATCACAAAACTAAAAACTGGTTTTGGAACAGGCGGCTGGCAACTGGCAGCTGTGCGCTTGTGCGGCAAAGCTGCTAGTAAACCGATTATTGCTGATGGCGGTATCCGTCATAATGGAGACATTGCTAAATCTGTTCGTTTCGGAGCTTCCATGTGTATGATCGGCTCCTTATTTGCTGGACATCAGGAAAGTCCCGGTGAGATTATTGAAGAGGATGGGAAAAAGTATAAAACCTATTTTGGTTCAGCCTCACAATATCAAAAGGGTCAATATAAGAATGTTGAAGGCAAAAAACTACTTGTACCTTATCGCGGAAGCATTGCACATACCTTGCGTGAAATGCACGAAGATTTACAGTCTTCCATTTCATATGCTGGAGGCCGCGAACTCACAGCACTACGTAAAGTTGACTATGTCATCGTCAAAAATTCCATTTTTAATGGTGATAATATTTAAAATACTCAAATAAACTCAAACACATAAAAAGAGCGAGTGTGACATAAGTCGGGAAAATTTGAGTGCTAACTCGAAATTACGAACATAGCGGGTACTTTGCTATGAGTAATTCGAAGTTAGACGGAAAATTTTGACTTATGGAACACGTTTATTCGGAATAAAAGAGGGGCTGTGACAAAAGTTAAATTTTGTCACAGCCCCTCTTAATTTTATTTTGATTCAATCCTACCCATCAAAACCTTACGACCGGCTAGACCGCCTCATTTTAATTGCTTGATATCAAACTATCTGCTCCAATACACTCGCCAAAGCCGCAGTTTAAAGATATTTGATGACACTTCCAACGTGGATTTCCGGCATTTTTTGCGGTGTCAGGTAAATTCCATTATGTTGTGGTTTTTCTGGTACATCTTCAAAGAAAAGAGTCGCATGCCCAATCATTTCCATATTACTTTGAACTAACTGTCCGACATACAAAATCTCATAGAGCTGATCATCAATTCTCAATTTGCGACCTGCACGAAATTGATACTTTTCATCTTTTGATTTAGCAAAGCGTTGTACAATGGAGACACGTCTCAATTGAGTTGAAGCAGTTTCATCAAAGAGAATCAACAGATCGTCATCTTTAGAAACCGCTTCAGGCCCAATTTCAACAACTTTTGCTTCTAGCATACCCCTAACCCCTTCTATTCATTGTTTGTAACACTTACATTGTAGCATAAATTGCAGCTTTCTTACCAAAATTACAGTTAGTTGATCCAATTATGCTATACTTAAATTCATAATCATAAAGGAGGATATAAACGTGAATCAAACTCTTTTCTTTGGCACTTATACGAAAAAAATTTCTGCCGGTATTTACCGTTCAGAACTGGATCCGCAAACAGCGCGCTTGAGTAAACCAACTGTATTTATTAAGATTGACAATCCAACCTATCTGCAAACAACTGCTTCAGGTAATTTGTATACGGTTGCAAAAAAGGGAGATGCTGGCGGAATTGCCAGCTTTGCCTGCAATCAAGATGCACAACCACAGCAACAGTCGCAACTGCTTTCTGCAGGTGCTCCTCCTTGCTATGTCGGTTGGGATGCTGGACGCAACCTTGTTTACACCGCAAATTATCATAAAGCAACTTTAAGTGTTTTTTCTTCAACTGCCGGCAAACTGACGTTGATTAAGGAACTTAAATTTACTGGCAGTGGTCCGCGCCCTGGTCAAGAACAAGCGCACATCCATTATACTGATCTCACACCCGACCAGAGGTTAGCAATTTGTGATCTCGGCAGTGATCGCGTTTATATTTATAATGTCTCAGCGACACATGAACTTGAACATGTTTTCACTTATCATGCAGAATCTGGATTTGCTCCACGGCATCTTGTCTTTCATCCCAATCATAAATATGCTTATTTAGTAGGTGAATTAAGCAGCCAAGTGGCTATGCTTGAATATCACGCTGAAACTGGGGAATTAGTACACAAACAGACACTTTCAACCTTACCACTTGACTGGCATGGTGAAAATGGAGCGGCTGCCATTCGCCTCACGCGCGATGGTAAATTCCTCTATGTTTCAAACCGCGGCCATGATTCGCTTGCAACCTTTGCCATTGCGGCTGATGGCAGAATGCAAGCAACTGCTTTTACAGCAACTGAAGGAGAATTTCCACGCGATTTCGCACTCGATTCGACCGATCGCTTTTTGGTAGTGGCTAACCAAAAGACAAATAATGCCACACTTTTTGAACGTTCGCTTGCAACCGGCGCACTCACTTGCAAGCAAAAAAATATTCCTGTCCCAGAAGGCGTTTGCGTTTCATTTTCACATTTCCAACTCTAATTTTTTAATAGTTCGCTATGTTACACAGCTTAAACTCGCAAACATCAAAAAAGAGAGTGTGACATAAGTCGGGAAAATTTGAGTACTAACTCGAAATTACG
>NZ_AZFQ01000023.1:30786-39003 GCF_001435195.1 Liquorilactobacillus satsumensis DSM 16230 = JCM 12392
CAACTTTTGTCACAGCTCCCTTTAGTTTTGTTTTACTTTGTCATCTGCGCAATTAATACATGCCACCAATCAATTCTCTCCATGAAATTGCGGTTCTCACACCGCCAACTTTCATTTAGAAATCAGACACAGGTTTTTGCGGCTTCATTTGCCAGTAATAAATGACAAGAAGATGCTCGCAATATTGAAGTAAATCAGTACAGAGGTTAAATCACTTAAGGTTGAAATAAACGGTCCTGAAGCAACAGCTGGATCGAACCCCAGCTTGTCCATCGCCATTGGAATAATGCTGCCGGCAAGATTCGCTACGATAATTGCACACATCATTGCCAACCCGATCACAAAACCTAATATAAAGTTGTGTTTCCACAAACCAACAATTACAAAAATTGTTAGTCCCGTGACCAGCCCAATCACAACTCCAGTGATAACCTCTGTGATGATTGTCCGTAACAAGGTTTTATTATCATCACCCTTATAAGCAAGACGACGGACTGCAACCGCTAAACTTTGAGTTCCGGCATTCCCCGCGGTTCCTGTAATTGATGAAATGAAAACTGCCAGAATACTTGCCTCGCTGACGAGTTGTTCATAATGCGAAATAAGAGTAGCAGTCGACATCCCCAAAAAAAGCAACGTAATTAACCATGGTAAACGCTTTGAAGCTGCTTTAATGGGATCTTCTGGGCTATCCTCAATATCAACCCCAGCAAGTCCAGAATAGTCTTCAGCGGATTCTTCGTCGATAACATCAATAATGTCGTCAACGGTGATAATCCCAATTAATTTATCATCATAGTCTGTAACCGGAATTGCAAGAAAATTATAATCTCTAATGGTTTTAGCAACATCTTCTTGATCTTCATCCACTTTGACAGCCTTGACCTGATCATTCATCACATCTTTAATCAAAGCATCGTCATCACTAATTAGTAGCTGTCTTAAGGTCACAACGCCAATCAGCTTTTCCTCATCGTCGACGACATAAGCATAGTAAACCATTTCAGCTTCTTTTGCTTCTTTTTTCAAAACGTGCATCCCTGAACGTACAGTCTGGTTACTGACAATCTGAACAAACTCAGTCGCCATGATCGCACCAGCAGTTTTATCCTCATAATGAAGCATTTCTTTAATTTCGGCTGATTTTTCAGTTGGCATCAATCGTAAATATTGTACCAATTTCTTCTTCTCTGCAAAGGCAAGAATATCCACTGCATTATCGGTATACATCTGTCCCAAAACCGCTGCCGCATAATTAGGCGTCATTTCATCGAAATATTTAATAACCGCTTCAGGTTCTTCTTCAACTGCGTTAAAAGTGGCCCCGAGCTCTTCCGGAGTCAAATAGCGATATAGTCGTGCACGTTGCCTAATTGTCAATTCAGTCAAAATCTGTGCTTGCTCATAAACATGCAGCAGCAAAAAATTTTCACGAAACTTTGTCGCCTGTTGCTGTTCCAAATAGGTGACGATTTGGGCTTGTTTTACTTCACTTTTTTGTTTATCTTCACTCACGACAGTTCACCCCGTTGATTCTCCTCAAGATATTTTTGTAAATCAGCTGGCAATTGAGCAACAACCTCAATTTTTTTCTGCTTGAAAGGATGAAAGAAAACTATTTTATGGCAATGCAGTGCCTGACGCTGCAACTGCTGACTTAGTTCACCGCCATAAAGAGTGTCTCCCACCAAGGGATGCCCAAGATATGCACTATGTACTCTGATCTGGTGGGTCCTTCCTGTATGTAGCCGAACCTTGCACAAAGTTGCTTGTGGAAATCCAGCAAGCTTCCACATCTCTGTGCTTGCTCTTTTGCCTGTCACTTCTACTCGACGTTTAATGAACGATCCCGGGACACGGTCTAAGGGCAATTCCAGTAAGAAATGCGCTGTGGTAATTTTGCCTGATAACATCGCTAAATAAGTTTTTTCGACCTGGTGTGCCTGTAACTGCTGGTCTAACAATGCATGTGCATAACGGTGCTTTCCAAACAAAACAACTCCAGATGTGTCACGGTCAAGGCGCGTGGCAATATGTGGAATAATTCCCTGATATCCCCTTAATAAGTAATAGCCCCATACGCGGTTGATTAAGGAGTCGTTTGGGTACAAAAAAGACGGGATCGACGGCACTCTTGCCGGTTTGTTGACAAGTAAAAAGTCACGATCCTCGTATAAAATATCAAGCGGAACATACGATGGCTGCAGTTGCTGCCTACTTTTTTCAGCGGGTAGCCTTAACGTTAATTGGTCTGTAAATTCCATCTGATCAACCTTGCGTCCGGGAAAGCCGTTTAATAGCAGCTCTCCTCCGTGAAACCGAATACTGGCAAGCAAGCGGCGCGATACTCCTTTTTCTTTGAGAAAAGTTTTAATCTTGATGGGCTCTTTCCCCTGATAACGCCAATTAATTTGCATATTCTGAGCCGATAAAAGCATCCTGTACTCGTTGCCAAAACTGCATATGGCGATATTTGGCAAAATGAATACTTTTTTTAGAAATTTTAAATCTTAGTTGAGCTATTTTTTTACCATGAAAACTATTTTGATCGACAGTCAACAAATAATCACTTTCGCGTGCCGGAATTAACGTCACCCAATCATTTGGAGCAATAATCATTGGTGAACTAAGTGTCCGAAAAACACGATTGTTGATTGAACTAATCTCAGCAACCTGCAAAACTTTTAAGTTAGGATGAATTACAGCTCCGCCTAAAGATTTATTATAGGCAGTTGACCCTGATGGAGTAGAGATACACAACCCATCACCACGAAATCTTTCAAACAACTCTCCACCGATATAAACATCAGTAACCATGGTTGCACTCCACCTCTTTAAGGTTGCTTCATTAAGTGCTAGAAAATTCTCAGGTTTTTGCTTATCAGCATATGTCACACGGACATCCAAAAGAGGATAGCTGATCGACTGTCCATTATCAGACTGCAAACTAATCACAAGATCATCAATTTCATCATCGCGCCAATCAGTGTAAAAGCCTAGATGCCCAGTATGAACACCCACAAAGCGCACTGTTTCCAGCAATGCGCTATACTTGTGGAACGCTGCTAAAAGTGTTCCATCACCACCAATAGTCACAACAATATCTGGATTTTGATCATCCAAAACAAAGTGTGTATCTTTGAATTTTTGACGCAGCCTTTGACTTACAATCTGTGAAAGCCGCCCATCATTTGCAAAAATCGCAATCTTCATAGCTTACCTCTTTTATCTTGTGCCCGTTATAGTTACACGTTTTATTATTACACTTCTTGAAGATGAAATAAAACAATTTACGTACTATTCATTTAAATATTATTTTTTCTTTTCATTATGCCGGTAATATGAAAAAGCCTCTTGTGCTTCTTTAATTTCTTCTCGAATTGCTGACATTTCCTGATCCAGTCTAAAAGCTGCTTCTGCGGCTCCTTGAAGACGTTGCTTCAATTCTTGGGGGAAAACGCCTTGATATTTATAGTTCAAGGAATGTTCGATGGTCGCCCAAAAATTCATGGCTAGTGTTCTAATTTGAATCTCAGCCAAAACAGTCTTTCTGCCAGTCAACATCTCAACTGGATACTCAACAATCACGTGGTAAGAACGATATCCACTCGCCTTTTTATTAGCGATATAGTCTCTTTCTTCAATAATGTGCATATCCTTTCTCTGCCGCATGACTTCTACTAGTTGGTAAATGTCAGCTACAAACTGGCACATAATTCTAACACCAGCAATATCTTCCATCCCTTGTGCCAACTCTCCCCAAGCGATATGCCGTCGTTCCATTTTTTCTAAAATACTGGCTACCGGTTTAACCCTGCCAATCACAAATTCAATTGGAACATGCTTTTTTGTAATCACGTACTGTTCTTTTAACGCAAGAAACTTCGCCGTTAATTCTGAAACAGCCTGCTCATATGGTAGTAAAAATCTTGTCCATTCTTTCTCCATACTTAATTCCCTCTATCGTAAATAACTAAGACTCTCAATTAGTTTACCATAGACATTCAGGAGATTATAAAAGAAAGTTGTGTTTTTGCTTTCATTCAATTGAAAAAGGGGTGCACAATCATTGAAAATATTTTTTTTTTTGTTAAAGTATAGTTAGCAGTTTTGTAGAATACAGTTGTGCGAAAATGTTGTGCGGAGGAATAGTTGTGCTTGAAATATACTTGTTCATTAATCCAATTGGGAGTAAGTGTTATCGGTCGGAACAAAACATTATTAAGTTAGTTGACCAGCTTAGTACGGATGTTAAATTTCGGTTTATCCCGTTTTTAAATCTTAATACAGTCACTACGATTATGAGCGAACGTCATCTTCCATTAAATGACCTTCATACCAGAAATCGTATTTTCAAACTTGTGTATCAGTCTGCCCTAGATTACAAAGCAGCACTTTTCCAAGGAAGCCGCCGTGGTCGAAACTATCTGCTGAATTTGCAGCAAAGTGTGATTGTTTGCGGAGAAGAATACTGCGATCAAGTTGTTGCAGAAGTTGCCAAAAAAAGTGGGCTTGATCTTGAAATGTTCAATCATGACCGTACCTCAAAGTTTACGGTTGAATCTTTCAAAAGAGATCAACAGATGGCTGCAGAAATGAAAGTCGAAACTCATCCGACCGCGGTGCTTTATGACTGGGATCAATTTGATTTTGGCATTTCGTTTACCGACTGCCAGTCATTTGAATTACTAAAAGATCTGTGTACAGGCAAGCTCAATGCCGAGTTGCTCTCGACCAAGAGTGCAAAGTTAGACGCTAAAGGACATCATTCATCGATTCATATTTTATAACTAACTAGCAGAACTTTTCTACTTGATAGTTAACCGCTGAAGTATCAAGTAAAGTATTTTGGGCAGAACTAAGGGGGCTGTGACAAAAATTAATTTTTGTCACAGCCCCTCTTTTATTCCGGATAAACGTGTTCCATAAGTCAAAATTCTCCGTCTAACTGCGAATTACTCATAGCAAAGTACTCGCTATGTTCGTAATTTCGAGTTAGCACTCAAAATTTTCCCGACTTATGTCACACTCTCTCCTTTTATTCCGGATAAATGTGTTCCATAAGCCAAAATTCTCCGTCTAACTTCCAAAAATGCACGTTTTTTACTGCAACTTCAACTTAGCAACTAACTTTTTTTGCGCAACAATCCTTCTAATTCTGCTAAACGGCGCTGGAAAATTGCAAAAGCTGCGTCAAGATATTCCACAGTTGTCATATCAACTCCCGCACGCTTAACTGCCTCCAACGGGTATTGCGAATTGCCGGTGCTCAAGAAACGTAAATAATCTTTGGGCCCTTCATCCCTGATCTTCGCCGCCAGAGCACTCGCCGCTGCAAAACCGGTTGCATATTGATAAACATAATAATTATAGTAAAAGTGCGGTATTCTAGTCCATTCAAGGGCAATTAGCGCATCTTTTTGCATACTAGGCCCATAGTAATGCTGATTCAATGCAAGGTATTTTTCATTTAATTCTTTTGCAGTCAAGGGCTTTTGCGCAGCATCTTGAATATGCAGCCAATCCTCAAATTCGGCGAATTGAGTCTGCCGATAAACAGTTCCCTTGAAACTATCCAAATAATGATTTAAAATGTACGCTTTGAAACCTGTATCGGTAGTATTTTCAAGTAAATACTGCGTCAATAGATTTTCATTAGTAGTTGATGCAATCTCTGCGACAAAAATTGAATAATCGCTATTTTGATAAGCTTGGCGGTGGTTGCTAAGATACGAATGCACACTGTGTCCCATCTCATGCACAAGTGTATACAAACTTTCAAGATTATTTTGCCAGTTTAAAAGAATATAAGGTGGTGTATCGTACGTTCCTGAAGAATATGCACCATCTCTTTTCCCGCGATTTTCACACACATCGATCCATCTTTCTGAAAAAGCCCGCTTTACTATTTCAAGATACTCGGTTCCAAAAATCGCCAAAACCTCAAGTGTGATCTTCTTAGCCGTAGAAAAACTATATTTTTTCTCTGGTACAGCAGTAATCGGCGCATACAAGTCATACATGTGAACTTCATCAAGCTTAAGTACCTGTTTTCTTAATTTTACATACCGCTGTAAAAGTGGCAGAAATTGATTGACCCTTGCTATCAAAAGATCATAAACTGCTGTTGGTAAGTTATCAGGGGCAAGTGCGGCCCGCTTGGCAGTTGCATAGTTACGAATTTGGGCCTCAAAATTATGCGTACGTACATGTGCTGTTAAAGCTGTTGCAAAAGTATTTTGAAATTGCTCATAAGTCTGATAAAGAGCATTAAAAGCTTCTTTTCTGACTGCTCTGTGAGTAGATTCCAGCAATTTCCCAAATAATCCATGTGACAACTCAACTGTCTGTCCCTGATCGTTATGTACGGTTGGAAATTTTAAATCTGCATTGTTTAAAATCCCAAAAATATTTTCCGGAGCCGCAAAAATATCAGATGCAGCCGCCAACAAGCCCTCCTCTTTTTCAGAAAGAAAATGCTTCTTTTGTAGCCTAATTTGGTCTAAAAAATGCCGATAAGCATTCAACCGCGCATCACTTTCATAGTAATGAGCTAATTTTTCCGCCGGCAATGCAAGTACTTCAGGTTCAAACCATGCAAAAGAAGCGTAAACAGTAGCTGTCAGCTTTTGAATCCTAGCAAAATATCCTTGATAGCGTTTATTGTTTGTATCCTCATCATTCTTAAGGCTGGCATAAACATAAACTTTTTCAATTCTTCTTTTTAAATTCAGGAGTGTTTCCAAAACAGAAACTAATGCATCAGCATCTTTTTGCATTGTCTGCCGGTACTGCTTCATAGCACCTGCCATTGTTGTAATCAAATGAACTTCCGTTTCAAATGCTGCATCAGTCGCAAAAATCTTGGTCAAATCCCATGTAAGCTCTGTAGGAATTTCAGTTCTTGCAAGTAACGCAATTTTCTTTTTCTCCATTGCTCTCACCCCACAATTTACTAATGGTACTCTTTTTATAGAAACATACCTAAGGTCAGAATACAATGAACTACACTCTAAAAAACCAGTGATACTTCTTCAAGATTCCATTAAAATCTACCAGTTGCTCCTCCCAAACATGTTCAAGCTTAACTAAAGGCAAAGAAAAGCTGCTTTGTTGCTGAAGCCTTATACCCAATTGATGTAATTTTGCCAGTTTACCTTTTTCACGATAAACTGCCAGTAAGTATTTACTCTTCCAATAAAGTTGTTTGACTCCATAAAGTGGTGCGCTATAACTTTGTTGCATAAAAAAGAACTCCAACTGTTGCAAAACTAATCCTTCTTGATACCAATCCTGCTGAAGCTCGCGAATTTTGCCTTGACTATAAAAACAGTCACGTTGAAATTTAAGAATTTGCTGACTTCTCTGCCTAGATGTTAATTTTTGAGGCACTAATCTTAATGGCTTTTTCATGAAAGTAATTAATTCTTGGAAATTAGCAGTTGTAAAGGACAAACTTGCAACCGGCAAATAGTCGGCTTGTTCGAGGTGATAATATAGTTCTAGTTTTTTTCGCTTGACGGAATAATATACCAAGTAAAAGCCCAAGTTGGGCAACCATCGAATAAACTGGGCAATTTGCTGGGTAATCCCCCGTTGGAGCCGATGACGCTCTCCCAAAATCCACAAAAAAGCAATTCCAAGTCGTCTGTATCCTTCCGAGCGTTGTTTCATTTTTTCAACTGAAAGTGGCGCACACTGAAATTCAAGTACAAAGTTCTGTTGCTGATGTCGCACAAACAGATCTGGTCTTTGTTTTAAAACCTCAATATAATACTCAACTATAACCGTTTTTCCTTGGACTTTTAGCAATTGTGCAAGTTGAAGTTTCCCAGTCAAGTGTTCACTTGTCTCTCCTTCAGAATGAGCAGCACATTCTGGATTATTTCTATGTGCAAAATGTGTAATTTTGTGCGCTCCGCTTTTTAAAATCAATTCTGCATGACATGCTGGGCAATAATAACTTTCTCCACTTTCAGCCTGATATGCAGCAATCGGTTCCCCATCCAAGTTGCAAGCTTGCAACATTCGATCACCTCCTAGTTAAAATTACGCAAACTAGGTCGAAAAGCTGCATCTATTGTTGAAACTAAAAGGTAGTTTTGTTATTTTTTACAGATTAAAAATCTGTTTCAAGCAATAGACTGTGCTACACAAAAACGAGAGTGTGACATAAGTCGGGAAAATTTGAGTACTAACTTGAAATTACGAACATAG
>NZ_AZFQ01000023.1:39071-92871 GCF_001435195.1 Liquorilactobacillus satsumensis DSM 16230 = JCM 12392
TAAAAGAGGGGCTATGACAAAATTTAACTTTTGTCATAGCCCCGTCTAACTTTATCTTTGGCAATGTAATTTAATACATTCCAATCATCATTCTAAATCCTACTTTACTTAAAGTAGTAACGCGCCAGTTCAAATGCAGAAGCCTTAAAAATCATTTTTCCTCTTTCCTGCAAAAGATCAGGAGAAACATTCACGCGTTTACCATACTCAACCGCCAGCGATAAAATATCTTTAATCTGGCTATCACTTGTCTGTTCCACAAAGAAAACAAGATCCAAGTAATACTTATCCTTAAAGAAGAAGAGGCTTGAAGCCACATCCTCACTGCGAAGAACCTTGGACGCCTGTACAAAATCTTCAAAATCCTTGAACTCAATGACATAATGTCTGCGTTCTGTACTCTTGTCATTCAAATATCCAGAAACCCCGTCACCATCATCAACAATTGCCCCTTTTTTCTTATCAGGGTTGGTTGTCAATTCATGTTTAATATATTCCGAAACATCTTCATCAGCTCCAAGGAGCGAAAAGTCCAAATCGTTGGGGGTGTCACCATTACCTTCTTTTGAGTCTTTTTTTCCAGCATCTTTTGGATTCACCTTGCTAATAAAAAGTTCTAGTCCATTTCTATTAGGTAGTAACTGAAAAGTCACCGCATCATTTTCACGAAATTCATGATCAACGTCGACTTCTTCTAAAATGCTGTAGAAAAAATTCTCAATTTCCTTATGATTGCCAAGCAAGTCGAGGACAGTAATTCCACGTTCGGTCAAGTCGTCAGTCTCAAGCAATACCCTAATAGTATTGTCATTGATTTTTTCCATCTCCATCATGGTCACCCACCTTTCCGATATACCCTCTCGCTTAATGATAACTAAAAAAAAGAAATTGTAAAGGACTTTATCCTAAAAAGAAAGCTAATCTAGCAGAAAAGATGAATTTCTGTTTGATTATCCTTCTACATCCTCAAAGTTACCAAAGGAGGCTACAGCAACTCATTAAAATTGCTATAGCCCCCTATCTATAAAGTTCCACCAATTGCCTATTTAATTAAACTAAAAACCTGCCAACTCTTGGGCACGCTGTAGTTCAAGAGCACGAACTTCACGTGGCAAGAAACGCCGAATCTCATCTTCATTATAACCGACTTGTAATCTCTTTTCATCCAGAATGATTGGTCGTCTTAAAAGACCTGGATTCTTCTGAATTAAATCGAAAAGCTGCTTGAGAGGTAACTCATCCAAATCAACATTCAACTTTTGATAAGCTTTAGAACGTTTTGAGATGATTTCCTCAGTTCCGTTTTCGGTCATCTGTAAAATTTGTTTAATCTCGTTGATACTCAATGGTTCAGAAAAGATATTGCGTTCTTTAAAAGGAATCTCATGTTTCCTCAACCACGCACGTGCTTTACGACAAGAAGTGCAACTTGGTGATGTATATAAAGTAACCATAACTTATCCGCTCCTTTACATTAAAAGCAACTTGTAATTAATATCGCCCACAAGCATATTATACCGCTTGTATCAAAAAATTAATACCTTTATTTGATAAAAAAAACAAATAAATTAGTCAAAGTGGCTTTGTAAAAATACTGTAAAGGTCGATAATTCTTCACTTTCCATTACATATAAGGGATAGTAAGTAATTTTTAGCTTCAACTAACATTACTTTTTGTTTATAGAACTGAATAGTCAAATAGTTATTAAAGCGCCTTAGTCCAAACAAACTGCAAGCCCTTTCCATATTCCAATGTAAACGTTATCTCTTTTTTAAACCCTAAAACTTTTATCAACACCTGCAACTTCAACTATAACCTGCCGCCCAGCTGCCTGCTGTGCTTCTTGCTGTAACTTACTGAATTCAATTTTTTGGGGTAGATGTGAAAGTACTAGTTGCTTAACTCCTGCTGCTTTAGCTAAGTTCCCAGATTCGAGGGAGGTCATGTGCCACTTCGTTCCTGTTTTGGTAGCATCAAAATTCGTATCTGTCAGCAGTAAATCTGCAGCATGTGCAAACGGCACAAGTTCAGAAAAGTAGGCAGTATCAGCTGTGAAAACAAAAGTTTTACGTTCTCGGGTAGTAATTCTCATTGCAAAAGCTGTCACAGGATGCTTAGTCCGTAAAAATTGAATCTGGAAAGGCCCGATTTCAAGAGGCTTTTGCGGTTCATATCCATACCCCTTGGTGGCATGCGGCCATGTAAGGGCTGTAAAATGTTCCTGATCTTCTTGATGCCCATAAATTGGGAGAATTTTCTTTCCTTCATCATTATTCAGTTGCCAATAATATTGTAAAACTCCGACATCTGCGATATGATCATAGTGATAGTGAGATAGCAAAACTGCATCTAACTTCATCGGATCAAGGTGATGTTCCAGACTCAATAAAGCACCACTGCCGCAATCTAACAACAGATTAAAGCCATCTTCTTGCAGTAAATAACTGCTTGTTCCTTGATTGTCATAAGGATAGCCACCATACATCCCTAACACTGTTATTTTCATATGTAGATCTCCTCCTAAAATTACTTGCTTTTAAAATCAATTCGATTATAACACAAGTATTCTGGCTCAGAAGATCACAGAAAGGAGCTCATTTTGAATTATCTTTATTTAACTTTTGGCTCAAAATCAATTTTAACAGAACTCAAGTCGCAAAATCCGACGCATCAATTTGTCGAATTGGCTTCCTTTGAAAATGAGCAAAAACGTGCACTTCTAGATATTACTTCTGCAGATTCTGTCTTTAAATCGGGAATCGGCTTCAAAGTATTGGCGGGAAATTTTCATATTCAGCAAGATGTTAATTATTATTTTAACCACTTTATGCTTGATGAAGATGACCAAAAAAAATGGTTGCCAACTTTAACAAAACCAGCTGCCAGTCTACAATATCTACTTGGTCAATCCATTAAGCACGACTTTAACTTTCTGACGATCACCACTTGGGATGATGAGTCCAAATACTCAGACTGGATAGCACAGCATCCTTTCTTATCAAATGCAAACGGGACTTTTGATTCTCCCTACAAACGTGTATTTACACTCGCTAAAAACTAAAAGGCATACTACTGCGCACCATTTTTCAAGCAAAAGCCAAGGAGGACAGCGGATGAACACTTTAAAAAATGGTTTCATTAACATTCAAAAACTCGATCCGACAATTATTGTTGAACTTAAGTACGCAACTACTGATAATTTCACTCATCAAGTCATTTATGACTTTAAAACCGCAATTGCACGAATCGGTACTGCCGAAAAGCTCGCCACCGCCAGCAATCTATTGCGTAAACAAGGATTTCGCCTTAAAGTCTGGGATGCCTATCGCCCTGTCAGTGCCCAAAAAAGACTTTTTGAAGTTTATCCTGATCCAACTTTTGTAGCACTTCCAGACCCCAATTTTAGCCACCAAAAAGGAGTTACTTTTGACCTGACTATTACAGATCCTACAGGCAAGGAATTAGAAATGCAGAGTGGTTTTGATGACTTTTCTGCACGAGCACATCGAGATTTTGAACGCACCCCGCAGCAAGCTAAAAATTATCAACTCTTAAATTCTGCAATGATCGCTGCTGGCTTCGAGGGTTATGCAGCTGAGTGGTGGGATTTTCGTGATACCGAAAAAGACACTTATGGGCCGTTAGCGGCTGATCCTAATGATTATCAATAAATTGCTGATTTTAAGCTTTTTCGCTAAGCGTCAACACCTTTGACCCGAAAACGCTTACACACAAAAATCCACTTTAAAAACAAGTGATTTTTATCAATCCAAAAACTCCAGCCAGTGACTGAGCTGCATCAGTCCTAGCTGGAGTTTTTAATGATCCTTTTTATCTTCGTTTTCTTAAATTTTATCAGGCATTTAGTCAATTTTCATCCAGTTTAATTTTTGCAGAAAACTTAGCTGACACTATTTGAGCAACTTGTCCCACAAAACCACATCGCCGCTTTGCAATGACCGCTGCACATCAATAATTCTCTGATTAGAACTTCCTCTAAACTGGAGGGTTAAATCTTTTTTGGGCAACTCAAACCTACCGTCTACCAAAATATCAATTAAAGATAATAATTCCCGTTTATCTGCTGAATCAATTAATAACTCATCCCATTTATATCCAGTCCAAGACCAGACATCTTTTGTATGACCGTACTCCTGACGCAGCCGCTTAACAAGTCGCAAGCAGACTTGTGTATTAAGGAAAGGCTCTCCTCCCAGAAGCGTTAAACCTTGACAGTAATCAGCCCCCAAATCTTCAATAATCAGATCTTCCAGTTCCTGGGTATACGGAGTTCCATAATGAAAATTTTGTGCAACTTTGTTATAACATCCAGGGCAAGCAAACTTGCAGCCGCTGACATATAGACTGCAGCGGACTCCTTCACCATCAACAAAGTTATAGGGTTTATAGTCTGCAATATACTGTTGGCTTAAATCCGAAGCCAACCATTCTTCCGGCTTGGGATCGCGTGGTTTTCGTTCTGCTCTATTCTTCATTATTAATCGCCCCATTAAAAAGATTTTTCTTCCGGGAAGCAATCTCAACGTGCCGCCCATGAACCATTGGCCGTTGTAATGGATTCCCCAGATAACCGCATGTTCTTTTTACGCAGTCACACGTTTTAGGGTCATGGTTCCCACATTCTGGACACTCAAATCCCCTTGCAGTTGCTTTGAATTCGCCTTTAAAATCACATTTAAAACAATGATCAATTGGTGTATTGGTGCCCAAATAACCGACTTTGTCATACGCCCAATCCCAGACAGCTTCAAGTGCCTTAGGATTTTGCTTTAGATTCGGATACTCACAGTAATGAATGAATCCGCCAGAAGCATACTTGGGATAATCCATCTCAAACTTCAACTTTTCAAACGGAGACGGATGTTTACGAACATCATAGTGAAAGCTATTAGTATAGTATTCTTTAGCAGTAATATCCTTGATTTTGCCAAAACGTTTAGTGTCGAGTACACAGAAACGATCAGTTAAAGATTCACTTGGAGTCGAGTACAAACTAAAGTGATAATCATACTCATCTGACCATGCTACACAGCTATTTTTCATTTTCTTGACAATTTCAAGTGTAAAATCATGTGCCTCTTTATTCTGCTCCCATTCCGGTCCATAAAAAATTGTCCCGACTTCATAAAGACCAATATATCCCAAAGAAACTGTTGCACGTCTTTCTTTAAACAGTTGGTCAACGCTTTCACCCGGCTGTAGTCGTTTGCCAAATGCCCCATATTGATAAAGAATTGGTGCATTCTCTGGAAGAGCCTCTTTGACTCTCCCCACTTTAAAGACTAGCGCATTTTTACACAATGCCATCTTTTCTTTAAAAATTTTCCAGAAAAGCTGCTGATCACCATTGGATTCAAGGGCAATCCGAGGTAAATTAACCGTTACAACCCCAAGATTCATCCGGCCAGAATTCACTTCTTGACCGTTTTCGTCTTTCCAGCCTTGCAAAAAGCTACGACATCCCATCGGAACTTTAAAACTACCGGTTAGTTCCTTAATTTTGTCATACATCAAGACATCAGGGTACATCCGTTTGGTAGCACATTCAACTGCTAGTTTTTTTAGTGCATAATTAGGATCACCCGGCTTTAAATTTAGCCCTTTTTTAAGCGTAAAAACGAGCTTAGGGAAAATTGCGGTTCTCTTTTCTCGTCCCAGACCTTTAATCCGAACTTCTAGAATTGCGCGTTGTACCTCGCGCTCTACCCATGAGGTTCCAAGCCCAAATCCTAAAGTCGTAAACGGTGTCTGTCCCTGTGAAGAAAACAGTGTATTAATTTCATACTCTAATCCTTGCATCGCATCATAGATATCTTTTTTTGTTCTTTTTTGGGCAAATTCTTTACGTTTGGCTTCGTCTGGAATATATTCTGCAGCTGCTTCCAAATGTTTATGATAATTACGCAATGCAAAAGGGGCTAGCAATTCATCGACACGATCAGCAGAACAGCCACCATACTGGCTCGAGGCTACGTTAGCAATAATTTGTGCCATCTGCGCAGTCGCGGTTTGAATAGAATGCGGGCTTTCTACTTCTGCATTTCCAATTTTAAATCCATTATTCAGCATTTCCTTGAAGTCAATCAAACAACAATTGGTCATCGGACTCCAAGGCGTATAATCAAGATCATGATAATGAATATCGCCACGCAAATGAGCTTTGGCAATATATTCAGGCATCATCTTAAGCCCGAGTGTTTTACCAACCGCCCCAGCTGTTAGATCACGCTGTGTATTAAAAACATTGCTATCTTTATTAGCATTTTCATGTACAAGACTAGGATCTTTAACTTGTAGCCGTTCCAGCCTCTTTTGCGGATCAGTCTCCTCTATCCAATTTTTTTCATTTTTTTGATAAACTTGCAAAAACTTAATTGCTTCTTTTGCAAAACCCAATTGATTAAGGGCAACAATCATTTCACGATGAACTTCGTGTGCACTGACAGCTTTTTTCTCCTTCAGCTGTTCAATGACAGTCTCAATGATTTTAGTTTCCTGTTCCTTTAATCCCATCCGTTCTAAGATGAGCTGTAATTTAAAGCGCTCAAAAGTAACCTGTTCCCCGCCTCTTTTAATAAAGACAGCTGGGCTTTGCACTTTTTTTTCAACCATTGTTTCTGTCATTGCCATTTATCTAGTACCTCCTGCTAGTGATTCAATATATATATTGTATGCTCAAACGGGCATAAATACAACCAGTAGTGTATGGATATTTTAAAAATACAATATATTGTGCAAAATATGTTATTTAGTTAGTGATTTATTTCCTAAGATTGCACAATTAAAACCACGCGTTATAATAATAGCAATTACTGTTCCATCAGGGAGGAATCCACAGTGACGCCAGATTTAGTTGAAATTGAAAAACGTGTCCGCACAGGTCTGAATGAACTGCTTGCGACTGCACACTTAGAACCAGGTGATCTTTTTGTCCTTGGATGCAGTACTAGTGAAATTCAAGGTAACAAAATCGGTCAAAATTCCAATCTTGCAATTGGAAGAACTATCATTAAAACAGTGCTTGCCGTTTTACACCCGTTACAAATTAATTTAGCAGTTCAAGGCTGTGAGCACTTAAACCGGGCTTTGGTAGTTGAAAAAGAGGTTGCCAAAAGAGCCGGCTTTGAAATTGTAACGGTCTTTCCTGCACTTCATGCCGGCGGAGCTGCACAAATTGCAGCTTTTGAAAATTTTAAAGAACCAGTTGAAGTTGAACATATTATCGCACAAGCTGGGATGGATATTGGAGACACTGCAATTGGCATGCATGTTAAATTTGTCCAAAGTCGGGAAAATTTGAGTGCTAACTCGAAATTACGAACATAGCGAGTACTTTGCGATGAGTAATTCGAAGTTAGACGGAGAATTTTGACTTATGGAACACGTTTATCCGGAATAAAAGAAGGGCTGTGACAAAATTTAACTTTTGTCACAGTCCCTTTTATTGCGGCTAAACTTGTTTCAGCAATTAAATTTTACTTTTCTAAGGTGTCTTCCCACTTCATTTAATAAATTTTGCAAAAAATCCTCTAATAAGCAGCTAAAAAAGTGCTCTCAACAAATCTTAGCTAGGCTTAATTCCATTTTTAGCAGCTACTTTAGCTAACTGCTGACACTCTGCTACAAAATGAGCACCTATGGGAATGAATTCTAACAAACGCTTCTCAGTGTTCCTTTTTGACTTGTTTATCTTGATCGTCAGCCGCTCAGCCGGAAGATCTTCTGCTACAAATTGTGGCCATTCTACAACACTCACACCTGTACCATTAAAATATTCTTCTAACCCCAGGTCAGCGCCGCCTACTCCTTCTAAACGATAAACATCCATATGATAAAGCGGCAGCCTCCCTTGGTGATATTCTTTAATAAGGTTAAAAGTTGGACTTTTTACATTGCCATGAATCCCTAAACCAGCAGCAAACCCTTTAGTAAAAGTTGTCTTTCCTGCACCCAAATCGCCCTCTAATAAAATAACATCGCCAGCAGTCACAAAACTTGCTAAAAGCTGTGCCAGCTTAGCGGTTTCTGCAGAACTTTCAACAACAAATTCCACGAAGTCTTCCTCCTTATTGTTTAAGCGCCTGTAGCTTGCAATGCAGTGATAATTGCAACTTTGTAAACATCCTCTTCAACTGCACCACGTGAAAGATCAGAAATTGGTTTATTAAGTCCCTGCAAAATCGGTCCAATGGCCTCGAAGCCCCCGAAACGCTGCGCAATCTTATAGCCAATATTGCCTGATTGTAGTTCCGGAAAGACAAACACATTTGCATGTCCCGCAACTTCAGAATCCGGTGCCTTCTTTCGAGCCACTGTTTCAACGAAAGCCGCATCAAACTGTAGCTCTCCATCAATTTTTTCCATTGGAGCTGCAGCGTGAGCAATCTTTGTGGCTTCAGCTACCTTGGTAACTGTCTCTGCCTTAGCGGAACCTTTAGTCGAAAAGCTCAGTAGTGCAACTCGCGGATCAATATCAAATAAACGCGCTGTGGCAGCACTAGAAACCGCTATTTCAGCCAATTCTTGTGCATTTGGTTCAATATTGATTGCACAATCAGCGAAAAGATAACGTTCAGTGCCCTTGGTCATAATAAAAGCTCCGCTTGTCCTTGAGACTCCTGGGCGTGTTTTAATAATCTGCAAAGCTGGTCTGACAGTATCTCCCGTAGGATGCACCGCTCCTGAAACCAAACCATCTGCTATCCCTAAATAAACCAGCATAGTTCCGAAATAATTGACATCTTGCAGCAACTTACGCGCTTGTTCAGCCGTATTTTTACCCTTTCTACGTTCCACAAATGCACTCACCATTTCCTCAAACTTAGCGGTTGGATAAGTTGCTGGGTCAAGAACTTTTAAGGTTGCTGGTAGTTCTTGTGTAACTCCTGCGAGCTGTTTGATCGCTGCAGTCTTGCCTAAAACTATTGGTTCAATGATTCCATCTGTTGCCAAACGCACGGCGGCTTTAACAATCCGTTCATCGTTTCCTTCAGGGAAAACAATTTTTTTACCGGTTCCTTTGACTTTTGCAATTAAACTCTCAAATAACTCCATTTTGTCGACCTCCATCATTATTAAGCTCAGCAGCAGCTACATGTTCAGGTAGTTGCCAATCAATCGGTTGCTCTCCCATTGCAGTCAAGGCTGCATTAGTCTTCGAAAAGGGACGTGAACCAAAAAAACCACGATGCGCTGATAAGGGACTAGGGTGTGCTGAACTTAAAACCACATTTCTTTTTTCATCTATCAGCTTGATCTTATCCTGTGCAGAACGCCCCCAAAGAATAAAAACCACTGGTTCCGTTCGCGCTGACAAACTGGAAATGGCCTTATCAGTCAATTGTTCCCAGCCCTTTCCACGATGAGAAAAAGCTTGTCCATTTCTGACAGTTAAAACCGTATTAAGTAATAAAACTCCTTGTTTAGCCCATTTTTCTAAGTAGCCATGTGTTACCGGTTTAATGCCTAAATCAGCTTGCAGTTCTTTATAGATATTAACTAAAGACGGTGGCAATTTAACTCCTGGTAAAACCGAAAAACTGCAGCCATGTGCTTGATGTGGACCATGGTAAGGGTCCTGCCCAAGAATGCAGACTTTAACCTTGGAAAAAGGCGTCCATTCAAAAGCTTGAAAAATATGATACATATCTGGATAAATTTGCTTTGTCGTATATTCCTTTTTTAAAAAAGCGTGCAGTCTTTTATAATATTCTTTCTCAAATTCTGGACCTAAAACAGCTTGCCAATCATTATGAATAAGCGTTTTCATCTTCGACACCTCGTTTGTATTCTACCATATTTAATACTAAAATTTTCGTTTTTTTGCACATTTCCTTTTCATTTTGATAAAGAGCAGGTTCAGACTAAAAAAAAAAAAAATTTCATGGTAAGATGGAGGTAAATTTAAGCTGAAATTGGAGGAAACACACATTATGATTCAAATTATCGCATCAGATATGGATGGTACCTTACTCAACGACCACATGGTTATTTCCGAAAAAAATGCGGCCGCTATCAAAAAAGCACAGGCAGCTGGCGTCAAATTTGTTGTCTCGACTGGTCGTGGCTACACTGAGGTCAAACCATTAGTCAAAGATGCAGGTTTCAACTGCCCGATGATTACTTTAAACGGTGCGCAAGTTTTTGATGAATCCGGTAAACTAATTACTGCAGCGCCTATCCATGATCAGCTTTCAACCAAAATAATTCGTTTTCTCAAACAACAAAATCTTTATTTTGAAATTGTCGCGTCGAAAGGAATTTTTTCAGACAATAAAGCCAAACGAATTGAAAACTTTGCGGAACTTCTGACACGCGTCAGTCCGGAGACACCCTATAAGCTAGCAGTCTCGATGGCTGCTGCACGTCTTGAATTGATGAACATCAATTATATCGATGACTATGCCAAGTTAGTTGAAGATCCTCACACAAGAATTTTCAAAATTGTGGCTTTCAGCAATGAAGGTCACCAGGTCCTTGACCCAATTAAAAAAGAATTAGAAAAGTTCGATGCCCTCATTATCACCTCTTCTTCAAGTTCCAATATCGAAATTAATCATGTAAACGCACAAAAGGGTGCTGCTTTGCAGGCTTACGCTGACAGTTTAAATGTTCCCATGGACAATGTCATGGCAATTGGTGACAATAATAATGATCTTTCGATGTTGAAACTGGCAGGTGTCAGTTATGCGATGGGCAATGCAATTACTGAAGTAAAAAAAGTTGCTAAGCGCCTCACCACTTCCAATACTGAAGATGGAGTAGGCCATGCAATTGAGGAAGTGCTCAAAGAAGACTAGCAGGAAATTTTTTTAAAGGAGGTGGCAATTTGCGTAGATTATACGCCCATAAATACCGGCTCGGAGCGCTGGGCGCAACTAAAATTACTAATGAATTTCAGCAAAATATTTATTTAGTTGTCGGCAAATGGGGACGGCATCAGGACGTGCTTTCGGTATATGCTATCTCGGGGGAATTATTAGCAGAAATCAAGCAACGTGGCTTTGGCATCTTCCCACGTTTTGAACTTTTCTCCCATCAACAACACGTCGGAACTTTACGGCGTTACCATCTCGGCAGAAAAGACGTTTTGCTGGTAAAAAAATTGAACTGGATTATTCTAGGCGACTTTTCAACTTATCGCTATAACATATATAGCGGCAAAGAACATTTAATGTCTTTGCGAGAAGTTGCTTTACCACGTGGAGATTACTTAGAGCTTGCTGTTAAAAATACAGAAGATGAAGCACTTTGTCTGTGTATTGTTGCCATTCTCGATTATTTTGCTCATTCTGCTCACCGAAAAAAGAATCCTTTTCTTATTCCGCGTGCCAAGTTCGATTAAAGACACTACTAAGGAGTTAAAAATGCTAATTAGACAAGCCACAGCAGCAGATGCTGCCCAAATTGTACCGCTTTTCAATCTTATTTTAGAAGAAATGGAGCTTCCTGCACTCCAAAAACTCTCACGTGCAACTCTTAACCGTGCGATTCAAAAAGCCTTTGCATCTGAAACGTATCGAACCAGCAAAGCTCAGACTCTCGTGGCCGAAGTCGATGAACGCGTAGCAGGGTTTGCATTTGGTTATCCAGATGAAAACGAAGAGGCTGTAAATCAAAAATTGCTTGCTATTTTCCCACAAGTTGGCTTTCCAGCTGGAACTGTCTTATTTGAAGATGATGAATGCTTTAAAAATGAATGGTATCTTGATTCCATTGCAGTTTCTCCTTCATTTCAAGGAAAGGGAATTGGAACTCAACTACTTAAGGCCCTGCCACAAATCGCGCGCCAAAATAATAAAAAGTGCCTTGGCTTGAACGTTGATTGGGCCAATCCTAATGCTGCTGCTTTATACAAGCGGCATGGCTTCCAAAAGGTAGGGACTACAATCTTGAGCCAGCATCATTACGACCATCTCCAAAAAGAAGTTTGATTTTCCTAACTACGCTATTTAAGTTCGCTCAAATGTTTACTTGATCAGCAAAACACTGCTCACAACATGCGGACAATGAGCTTCGCTAGGGGCTGTGACAAAAGTTAAATTTTGTCGCAGCCCCTCTTTTGTTTGTCATCTTTTTTAACACATTCAGCCTGCATTGTTTAAATTGAAGCACCTTTATTTAAACAATGCAATTTTGGCAAAAAAAAACAGCTAGCTCTTAATTGCCAACCACCTTTTAAAATCACTAAATAATGTGATTAGCGGTATTCGCAAAAAAAGCACTGTTCTTAAAACTAGTCGAAATTTTTTAATGTGCGCTGAATTTGACGTTCCTGATCTTTACGTTTAATAGTCTCGCGCTTATCGTAATCGCGCTTACCTTTTCCAACACCTAGTAGCACCTTTGCAAAGCCTTGCTTAAGATAAACTTTCAAAGGGACTAACGTAATTCCCTTATCACTGACCTGTTTAGCCAACTGCGCAATTTCTTTTTTATGCAATAATAATTTTCGATTGCGCAAAGGATCATGATTAAACTGATTTCCCTGTGCATAAGGTGAAATATGCACATTCAGTAACCAAACCTCACCATTGCGAATTTGAGCAAACCCATCTTTCAAATTAATTCGCCGCGCTCTGATTGACTTAATCTCAGTTCCAGTTAAAACCATCCCAGCCTCAAAAGTTGCGATAATTGAGTAATCATGACGCGCCTTTTTATTTTGCGCTAACGGCTGAGCATGTTGCGGTTTTGTCTTTGCCATCCTTAAACACCTCCTATTTAAGGGTTAACGATGGTTTTTAAATTTTTCTTTGAACGGACGATAACCCTTGGTATGGTTCTTTTTATTAAAAGCAGTTTTTCCTTTTTTATTGTCATAGTGACCTCGATTGCGCTGTTCACCATTGCGTCCATGAGAATTGAAACCACTCTTGGCTAATAAATCAGACTTGGGTGTATTTTCAGGATGTAACAGTGTAAAATTAATTTCCTTTTGATCGACATTAACACTGACAACTTTGATTCTGATTGGCTGTCCGATACGATAAGTCCGCTTGGTGCGTTTACCGACCAACACCATCTGTTTTTCTAGATATTCGTAGTAGTCATCCTTCATTTCACTGATGTGAATTAAGCCTTCAACTGTATTAGGTAAGGCCACAAACATTCCAAACTTGGTAACCGAGCTGACAACAGCATCAAATTCTTCACCAATGTGATCTGCCATGTATTCAGCCTTTTTCATTGCATCCGTGTCGCGTTCTGCATCAATCGCTCTTCTTTCCATTTGCGAACTATGCAGTGCAATTTCTGGAATGTCCTGCTTAACAGTCTCTTGTGTTTCTTCTGAAATTCCATTTTTCTTATAGAAGCGGATTAAACGATGGACCATCAAATCAGGATAACGTCTGATTGGCGAGGTAAAGTGCGTATAGTCATCAGCACCTAACCCAAAATGTCCGAGAGGCTGGTCTGCATACTTAGCCTGTTGCATTGAACGTAAAAGCATCGTTGAAACCATTGCTTCTTCAGGTTTGCCTGCTACTTTTTTCAAAATTGTCTGCAACAATTTAGGCTTCACATCATGACTACTCCCTGCAACCTGGATTCCCAGACTTGAGAGGGCCTCAAAGAAATTCAGCATTTTCTCAGCTTTAGGGGTTTCATGAATTCGATAAATGAAAGGCACCTTCAAATGATTGAAATGCGCAGCTACTGTCTCATTTGCAGCCAACATAAAGGATTCAATCAACCGCTCACCTGTCCCACGTTCCCGTAGTTGAATGTCAGTTGGGTGACCTTTTTCGTCGACAATGATTTTAGCCTCTGTATCTTCAAACTCAATTGCACCACGTCGTTTGCGCATTTTCACCAAAATTTTATGCAATTCACCCATTGTCTCAAACATTGGCACAAGACTCGCATAGCGTTTCATTGTTTTTTCATCATGTGCTTCGAGTATCTTATTGATCGCAACATATGTCATTCTTTCAGTCGACTTGATTACACTTGGGAAAATTCGATGATTTATAATATTTCCCTCATGGTCAATTTCCATTTCACAACTCATCGCCAGTCGTTCAACTTGCGGATTAAGTGAACAAATGCCATTTGACAGCTTATGCGGCAACATTGGCACCACTCTGTCCGTCAGATAAACCGATGTGCCACGTTCATAAGCCTCTCGATTCAAAGCCGTTCCAGGTGTAACATAATGCGAAACATCGGCAATGTGCACCCCTAAATGGTAATTACCATTTTCAAGCTGCCACACATTCACTGCGTCATCTAAATCCTTGGATTCAATGCTATCAATGGTCACAAGCTGCTGTGCAGTCAGATCCTCTCGCCCTTTTTTTTCAGCAGCAGTGACATGATCTGGAATTTGAGCAGCCTCTTCCATTACATCATCTGGAAAGGCAGTAGGGATATTATGTTGATAAACAATTTGTAAAATATCAATTCCTGGATCATTAACATTCCCAATAATTTTTTTGGCAACGCCCTTGAGAATTCCTGGGAGATGCGGATCTGGATAAGCTGTAATGTCCGCCAGGATGACTTCACCTGGGACAGGATTGAGGCCCTTATCTTCCAGTAAGAACGTATAATGCGAGAGCTTACGGTCCTTAATGGCAACTGCTCCGATAATTCCTTCAGGATAATTTTCCTCAGGGTCGACTTTAAACTCACCCACAACCTGTTCAAGCGCATGCTTTAGGATTTGAGTGATTTTCCCTTCTGGTCCTCTGCCAAGCCTTTCATCAGCGGCATGCAGCATTGCAACCTCAACTTCATCGCCGTTTAAAGCCGACATCGTCTGTGTAGGGTTAATGAAAAAGTCAGGTGATTCCGCATCAACCGTCACAAAGCCATAACCGCGCTCATTAGCATGGAAGACTCCTTCAAATTTAGGAAGGGAGTCATCTTTAGCAATCGTGAATGCTCCATTTTGATTCAAGGTAATCAGCTTTTTCTGCTCTAATTGTGCTAAATTTTGGACTACAACCTTAAACTGAACTGCACTTTTCATTCTTAAAGTATCTACTAATTCGCGTACTGAAAAATCGCGATCAGGTGCGTCTTTTAATATGCCTAATAATTTTTCTTTAATTTTAGTATTTTCCATTCGATTCCTCATTCGATTAATTGATTATCAACTGCTTGTTTGCTTCAGACTCCTTAAAGTAAAAACCCCCTGATCAAAGCATGCAGGAGGCAGTCACTTCTAATACTAATGCGATGAAAGGTAAACCAAAGCCAGTGAAAGTGCAAAGAAAATGATCCCCAAGATCGCAGTTACTTTCTGCATGAAAGCCTCAAAGCCACGAGGTTTCTGCTTGTTGAATAGATCGGCTGCCCCGCCGGACAGTGCAGTTGACGCATTATCATTTTTTGCTGGCTGCATCATTACCGCAATGATGATCAAAATGGAGACAATCATCAAAACTGTCAAAAGTAAATTATACAAACTCCTACCTCCTTGTCGTCGGACACTCTATATCTATTATAATGTAGCATAAATGAAATTCTATTTCCAGTTCTATAAAATATTATAATATATCTTACACCTTGAAAAAACCCAAAATACTGGATAGCAACTAAAAATTGCGACACTTTTCAATATCAAAAAGGAACCAAGGCACTTAGTACTTTGCCTTGGTTCCTTCATTTATTTGCAATCGCATCATTAGAAGCGTAACTCAACCACACTCACACCATCGCTCAGCCTAAAGATTTAGACAAAGTCGAAATAAATGCACAAATAATCAAGCTGACCTCCAAAAAATTGACTGTAAATAACAATAATTTACTTGAATTACTTGCTTTCGATTTCTTCGCGAGCTTGTTCACTCAAGTTGTAGAATGACTGAATTCCCTTATATTGGGCAACAGTCTTTCCTAATTGGTCTTCAATTCTCATTAACTGGTTGTACTTAGCAATACGATCAGTCCGGCTCATAGAACCAGTCTTAATTTGTCCTGCATTTGTAGCAACAACCAAGTCTGCAATTGTTGTATCTTCAGTTTCGCCTGAACGATGTGAAACGATTGCTGTATAGCCAGCTTCTTTAGCCATTTCGATTGCTTCAACAGTTTCTGTCAATGTACCGATTTGGTTAACCTTGATCAGGATTGAGTTAGCTGCACCCATCTTAATACCCTTCTTCAGGTATTGTGTATTTGTAACGAAGAAGTCATCACCAACTAATTGAACTTTTTTGCCAAGTTTGTCTGTAATGATCTTCCAGTCATCCCAGTTGTTTTCATCGATCGGATCTTCGATTGAAATGATTGGGTATTTAACTGTCAAGCCTTCAAGATAATCGATGAATTCTTCAGTTGTGAATTCTTCACCAGTTGACCAACGCAGCTTATACTTGCCAGTTTCGTTGTCCCATAATTCTGAGGAAGCAACATCAATTGCAATGGCAATTTCTTTACCTGGTTTGTAACCAGCAGCTTCAATAGCTTCGATCAAGAATTGTAATGGTTCTTCGTTGTTAGCAAAGTCCGGTGCAAAACCACCTTCGTCACCAACAGAAGTAACTTTACCAGCATCACCCAAAAGCTTTTTCAAGTTATGGAATGTTTCAGAACCCATGCGGATAGCTTCTTTGACAGAAGATGCACCAACAGGCATGATCATGAACTCTTGGAAGTCAACCTTGTTATCAGAATGTGCACCACCATTGATAACGTTCATCATAGGTGTTGGAAGAACATGTGCGTTGAAACCGCCTAAGTAGTTGTACAAAGGAACTTGCAATTCGTCAGCAGCAGCACGTGCAGCAGCAATTGAAACAGCTAAAATAGCATTTGCACCAAGCTTACCTTTGTTTGGTGTACCGTCTAAAGCAATCATTGCCTTATCGATAGCAACTTGATCTGTTACTTCATAGCCAACGATTTCTTTTGCGATTACATCATTTACATTAGCAACAGCTTTGGTAACACCCTTGCCCATATAACGTGATTTGTCGCCGTCACGTAATTCAACAGCTTCATGTTCACCAGTAGAAGCACCTGAAGGAACAATTCCACGGCCAAAAGCACCTGCTTCTGTGTAAACTTCTGCTTCAACTGTTGGGTTACCACGTGAATCTAAGACTTCGCGTGCATAGATCTCTGTAATACTAGACATAATTTACTCTCCTTTGAGTTTTAGATTGACTTGAGTTTGACCTCAAACTTATTTTAAAGGTTTTACCGATAACTTTCAATTATCTCTTTAACAAATCTGATTATTTGTTGAAGTTAACTAATTGAAGGTATGATTCTGGAACTAATGAAGCTCCACCAACCAGACCACCATCAATATTTTCCTTAGCCATTAACTCTTTAACATTTGCTGGTTTAACAGAACCACCATATTGGATACGCACTTTTTCTGCAACTGTTTCATCATAAAGCTTTGCAACCGTCTTACGTACAACGCCACAAATTTCTTCTGCTTGATCTGCAGAAGCTGTTTTACCAGTTCCAATTGCCCAGATTGGTTCATAAGCAATTACAAGACTTGAAACTTGAGCAGCACTTAAATCTTTAAGTGCAGCAGTTACCTGTCTTTCAACCCATTCTTCTGCCTTATTAGCTTCACGAGTTTCAAGTGATTCACCACAGCAGATAATTGGAAGTAAACCGTTTCTAAAGATTGCATGTGCTTTTTTATTAATCTCTTCATCGGTTTCATGGAAATAATCTCTACGTTCCGAATGACCGATTACAACGTAATCAACACCCATTTCTTTTAAAACTTTAGGTGAAGTTTCGCCAGTAAATGCACCTGCATCTTCAAAGTAACAGTTTTCAGCAGCCACTTTTAAGTTTGAGCCTTTTGCATTTTCTAACAATGCTGGGAGATCAACTGCTGGAGCAGCAATAACTGCTTCAACTTTGGTTGTTTCAGGAAGATCATTTTTAACAGCTTTAACGAATTCAGCAGTTTGTTCTGGGTTCATGTTCATTTTCCAGTTACCTGCAATAATTGGAGTACGCACTCATATCATCCTCTCAATGGTAATCTATTTTAAATAGTCTGAACTACTTTTCTGAAACTGCAGCAATGCCGGGAAGTGTTTTTCCTTCAAGATATTCAAGTGAAGCACCACCACCGGTTGAAATGTGGGTCAATTGATCAGCAACCCCTAATTGTTGAACAGCAGCTGTAGAATCGCCACCACCAACGATAGTTGTTGCGTCTTTCAAGGTTCCAAGGAACTTACCAACTTCCAGTGTGCCCTTAGCGTAATTGCTCATTTCAAAGACACCCATTGGCCCATTCCAAACAACAGTCTTAGCATCTTTCAAAACATTTTCGAATAATGCTACAGATTTAGGCCCGATATCAAGCGCCATGTAACCATCAGGAATATCTTCGTCAACAACCTTGTTAGGAACATCGTTAGCAAATTTTTCTGCAACAACTGAATCAACAGGCAGAACTAACTTGTCGCCAGCTTTTTCAATAATTTCTTTAGCCAATTCGATCTTATCTTTTTCAACTAAAGAATTACCAATCTTAATGCCCTTTGCAGCGTAGAATGTATAAGTCATCCCACCACCGATGATAATTTTGTCAGCTTTGCCAAGTAAATGATCAATGACACCAATCTTGTCAGAAACTTTTGCACCACCAAGAATCGCAACAAATGGATGAACAGGATTGTCAACTGCATTTCCCAAGAATTTGATTTCTTTTTCAAGTAAGAAGCCAGCTGCAGCTTGTCCAATATTGCTTGCAATTCCAACGTTTGAAGCATGTGAACGGTGTGCAGTTCCGAAAGCATCGTTTACAAACACATCACCAAGAGAAGCCCAGTACTTGCCTAATTCAGGATCGTTACCAGATTCCTTCTTACCATCTAAATCTTCAAAACGTGTATTTTCAACAAGTAAAATATCGCCGTCGCTCAGCTTGTCAATTGCTTCTTCAAGCTGTGTGCCATGGGTAGCAGGTACAAAAGTAACTGGTTTTTTGATTAAATCAGCTAAACGTTCTGCAACTGGACGCAAGGAAAGTTCCTGCTTGTCTTCTTCTTTTTTAACACGGCCAAGATGTGAGAATAAGATTGCCTTGCCACCGTTTTCCGTTACATATTTAATTGTAGGCAATGCAGCCACAATCCGGTTATCGTTTCCGATCACACCGTTTTTAATAGGAACATTAAAGTCTACACGAATTAGAACTTTTTTACCTTTTACATCTAAATCTGAAACAGTTAATTTAGTCATGAATGGTAATCCTCCATTTTTTAAAAATAAAAGGCGAAGAGAGTATTGCCTCCCCCCGCCTCGATGACTTACAATTGCTTATCAACTTAGCGTCAGCTAAATCTTAAAGTAAGCTAGCAAATTTTTCCAGTGTACGGATCATTTGTGCAGTAAAGCCAGATTCGTTGTCATACCAAGCAACAGTCTTAACAACTTGTCCTTCACCCTTACCAACAACTTGTGTTTGTGTAGGGTCAAATACTGAACCAAATGTTGTTCCGATAACGTCTGAAGAAACAATGCCATCATTGTTGTAACCGAATGATGCGTTACCTTCTGTAACTTTCTTAACAGCTTCGTTAACTTCGTCAGCAGTAACTTCTTTGTTAAGAGTTGTAACTAATTCTGTTAATGAACCTGTGATAACTGGTACACGTTGTGCATGGCCATCCAATTTACCCTTCAATTCTGGAACAACTAAGCCGATAGCTTTAGCAGCACCTGTTGAATGAGGAATTGTGTTTTCAGCAGCAGCACGTGCGTTACGAACGTTACCCTTACGATCTGGGCCATCTTGCAACTTCTGTGTAGCTGTGTAAGCATGGATTGTTGTCATTGTTCCAGCTTTGATACCAAATGCATCGTTAACAGCTTTTGCTAAAGGAGCCAAGCAGTTTGTTGTGCATGAAGCAGCAGAAACGATCTTGTCATCAGCAGTGATTTCTTCATCGTTAACACCATAAACAATTGTCTTCAGGTTGCCAGCTGGTGCAGAAATCAAAACTTTTTTAGCGCCGGCTTCGATATGTGCTGAAGCCTTTTCTTCTGAAGTATAGAAACCAGTTGATTCAAGAACTAATTCAACACCATCGTTCTTAACCCAAGGAATGTTATGTGCATCTGCTTCAGCATATACAGGAATTTCTTTGCCATTAACAACAAGTGCGTTGTCTGTAGCAGAGACTTCAGCATCGAAGCGACCATGAGCTGTATCATACTTCAAAAGATGTGCCAACATAGCTGGAGAAGTTAAGTCGTTGATAGCAACAACTTCCAAACCTTCTGAAGTTTCAGCAATACGACGGAATGCTAAACGACCGATACGGCCAAAACCATTAATACCTACTTTAGTAGTCATACTAAAATTTCCTCCTTTAGGAAATAAAAATTTATTTTAAAAAGTGTGCTGGTTAACACTACTTTTTTAAAATCATCTTTGCGGCTCCAGTGTCAGTCACTAAACATGTCTGACGCGGAGCATGTTTCATGTATGCCGCAATTGCTTTGGCCTTTGAAGAGCCACCCGCAACTGCAATCACACATTCCATTTTAGTGAGATCCTCAAGTTGAAGCCCAATTCGTGGGATCTTATACACTATTTTACCTGATTCATCAAAGAAGTAGCCAAATGCCTCACCAACTGCATGCGCTTTGCGTAACATCGCCAACACTTCAGGTGACATTCCCCGCCGCTTTGCCATGCTAATCGCGGAACCTACACTATGAATAACAGCATCACTACCGCGAATCAGTTTAACTACTTTTTGAATAGATGGTTCTTTTAGTAAGGGAGCGTATGCTTCTTCACTTAGTTGCTCGGGAACATACAATGCACGATGCTTGCTTCCTGTGCGCAAAGCCATCTTTGCGCTCACACTATTGGCTTGGATCTCAACTGCCTCGCCTAGCCCTCCACGAGCCGGTACAAACAGCAATTCACGTTTTTCAGCCAAATGAGGGGTTAAACAATCAGCAATTAATGCCATAGTTGTTCCACCCATCACAGCAATTACGTTCTTGCCGTCTGGCAACAGGGCTTCAAGTGATTCATTGACCAGCTTTCCCATCGCCACAACAACTTTGGACTGCTCATCAGCGTTGCCCGAAACAATAAAACAGCGCTCAATTCCTAATAAAGAAGCCAGTTCCTTTTCTTGTTGCCGAATTCCAGCTAACTGATCCATGACTCCACGCAATCCCTGAATCACTTCACGTCCTTTAATGGTAATAATCATTCCTGAACGCGTAGTTGCAATCAATCCTTGGTCCTTGAGAAAGTCTGTCTCTGTTCTGAGAAAGCGCTCAGTAAAGCCAAGCTCTTGCGACAGTGTTCTTCTTCCAACTGGACCAGTCCAAAAAATATAACGCAAGATTGTAAACCGCTGGGCCATAACTTCAACCAAATCCGGTGCAATCTCTTCTATCCACTCAAATTCCTGGTGCATCATATTTCCCTTCCTAGCGGGACAAAAAACGTCCGGCCGTGTCGTAAAACGACCCAGCAAATCAAAAAAAACAAAGCACAACAACAATATTTTTTAAATTGTTCTCATACCCTTACCACGCTTTGAATTATAGCAACAAATGGCCGGTTATGCAAGTCACGGACTTTTACTGCCAATTAAGTTTAAACACGCACTAACTCCAAATAATTCATTTAAAAAGTAGAGGTTCCCGAATAATATTTTATAAAAAAGGACAAATCCTAAAGAAGAACGAACTTTTCTTCCCCTGAAATATTTGGGCACCCAAAAAGTCGCAAAAAAACTATCCGGTAGCGTACCGTTTTCTTTTAGTTGATGACGGAATTGCCAACAATTCCCTGTATTTTGCTACTGTTCTGCGTGAAATCACCACACCATTTTTCTGTAACAAGTTTTTTAAATGATTATCTGAAAGAGGATTAGTTTTATCTTCTGCATCTATTAAAGCTTTGAGCTGAGACTGCACCGCATCTGCTGAAAGATCACTTGCCTCATTTCCCATCGTAACTGGCTTTTTGAAAAAAGATCTTAGCTCAAACACGCCTTGTTCACATTTAAGATATTTGCCATTAACCGCACGACTGATCGTTGATTCATGCAATTGAAGTCGATGGGCAACGTCGCGTAACAATAGCGGCCTCAAAGTTTGGGTCTTTCCCATAAAAAATTCCTGCTGATATTCTAAAATAACCTGACCGACCCGTTCGATAGTTCTGCCTCTTTGTTCAAGGTCCTTTAGCATTTCAGCATATTCATTTTTTTTGAGGCGCAAAAAGTGTTGTAAACTTTTATCAGGCATTTTTTCTAACTGCGCATAATATTTTTCTTTAAACATAATCACCGGTTGGGTCTTCTTAGTAACCGTTAACTCTAAGGTCTGCTGATCAGCACTTCGTTTGACTACTAAATCGGGGTAGACATAGCCAATATCGTCGCCCCCAAATGCAGCGCCTGGTGCTGGAGATAATGTTTTGATATAATCAGCGATCTGCTGCACTTCCCCCAAACTAAGCTTAAACTTGTGTGTCAGTTCATTCCATTTATGATCTGCAAACTCATGAAACATCTGCGTAATTACTGCCGCTGCCATTGCAGGCGCTTTGTCATCATTTTCAATTTGCAATAACAAACACTCCTGCAAGTCTCGTGCTCCGACACCTGGTGGATCAAGACGTTGCAGCAATGTCAAAGCATCCAGCAGCGTCGTCCGATCAACATGCGTCTGCTGAATAATTTCTTCCAGATCAACTGTTAGATAACCATTTGTATCTAAATGGTCAATCAAAAAGACCACCCAGCCACGAAGGACAGTCTTTCTCATCGTCAAATGGACTTGCGCCAAGAGATATTCGAAGAGCGATTGTGTTTTATGTTCTGGTGCTTTTAAAAAAGTTTCCTTTGGAAGATCAGTTGCAGACGCACCCGCCTGGTAGTTCATGCCACCCTTTACTACAATAAAGGGATTATCCAGCTGTTTTTGGGCCAAAAACTCATGAAGATCTTCAATGCTAAAACGTAAAACCTGCAAGGATTGCTGCATTTTCTGCGTCATTGCTAGTTTTTGAACTTGTTTTTGCTCCTGTCCAAAGCTTTGTTCAAGTGCCAATTTAATTCACCTACTTTTTATACTTGTATATTTGGATCAATTCAGTTAAAATGGATAGAGTATTGCGCCGCTAGTGTAATGGATCGCACGCAAGATTCCGGTTCTTGTAATGTGGGTTCGACTCCCACGTGGCGCATAAGTACATTACACCAGTTATCATATAGTTTCAAAAGCCTTGATATCAAAGGCTTTTTTATTTTGAGTTTTTCAATGAATTTCATCTATTTTCAAATAAATTACTTCATAATTACTTCACTTTGTATCAAGAATCTCAAATGATATCGCTATCATTTTAACATTTTATACAGTAAAAAACTAGCAACGTGTAATAGTGGCTGTTACTCAATCGAGTAGCAGCCTTTTTTAGTTTAAAATATCTAACTTATAGATGAGGTAATAAACTAAAACTTGAATCCTGTCGTACTGAATGTTAAAGATCAATATACACAAAACGTTAACTACACGTCATTTCCATAGATTCCTTTGCAGTGCAGCTTTTTTCTTGATTATAAAATGAAATACTTTGGTTAAATCTATTCCACAACTTGAAACCTTATCCACAAGAACATAATTAATATCGTTATGTTTTTTCACATACATACAATAGTTACTATCAAATCCTCTAATTCTTGATGCTATTACCCTCTGCGTTAAGTTAATATAAATACAGTAATTTTTACAAATCTTTTTAAAATTTTGATCTTTATATGATCCCATTAGAAATGATAGATGTTTGATCCAGTGTTCCCCACCAACCAATTGCACACAAACTTTATCCGTATACATGGATGCATTTTTCTTCTTTGTATTTTTCACTTCAAAAACAAACGATTCATCTCCAGAGATTATACTAAAATCATTATCAAGTCCTGGACCTCTTTTTTCTCCAATAAGATAATTTGTCTCCTCTTTTAAATCTTCAGGTCTAAAATATATGCCATTATAACTTAAACTAGGAATTTTTAATTTTATAGTATACTCTTTCTCTTTGAATGTTACTTTACAACCGTCTTTTCTTGCACACTCCAATGGCCTGTAAACACTCGGAGCTATTTTATTTTTAAATTTATCGCAAATTTCCGAATTAGTCATTTTCAAGTTTCTCCATTAAGTCAAAATATTCATTATTCAAAGTTATACTAGAATCATCAAAATTAGCTAAATTAACATTTTCCTCTTCTGTTAAATCACCTATTTTTTCACCATGTCCATTTTTTAAAAGATAAACGTCTGTATTTTTAGAATAACTCTCTTTCTCATATAGTTTTCTTTCTAATAACAAATTAATAACTGCCTTTATAAAATAATCACTATGGGTAGAAACAATTACCCTTACTCCAATATCAATTAAAGCCAACATTAATTCTGCAATTTTCACTTGTTTTTCAGGATGTAAGTTCATTTCGGGCTCATCAATAAATAGCAAATCACCATGTCTCATATTTCGCAGAAACCAATCAATTCCAAATAAAGATTTTAATGATGATGACAGTAAATTAAATGAAATAGCCCTCCCCGATGCTTTGGTTTTAAAGGTAATAGAATTATTATCAGGATTGTATTCATATTCTCCAGGGATAATAGCATTCCTCGAACTTCGAATTTTCTTTAACCCTTCAAAATATTTATTTTTGTTATCTTGAATTCCAAACCCATCTATATATCTATAAAGATTGCTATTCAAAGGAATTGTTCTATTCAAAAAACGAAAATAATCATCTATAGGTCTAGGATAATTTAACGCAAGTTCTTCATTAGGATTAACTTTAGTTTCAACAGTACTTGTAAGATCACTGAACTTTTCAGCCCTAGCTGAAGTCAGTTCATTTCTGAATACATTAATGCCAATTCGTTCGGCTGGTAAGTATACCCTGTTTTTTGGCACATAAGCATTCAATATATTATCATTCAACATTCTAATCATGGCAGCTGTTTTTATTCTATTAAATTGTTTTTCTCTATCTTGCATACTGCTTGCTTGATCTATCTCTCTATCAAGAGAGCCACGTGAGTATATCAGATTTACCGTTTTTTTATCATACTCGACATTCAAATAGTTTTTATTTGCTTCTTTATTGCTTTTTTCATTATCTCTTTCTCCAACATATTTCCAAATGAGACCCGCAAAATCAAAATTATCTAAAGATTCAAGTGACTTCAGACAGCTCTTTATATCATCCTTACTTGCAGAAATAGCCGTCCTATCAGTAATAATACTTTCATCATTAAAAAAGAATTTAAAAAAAGAATTATCCACTCCGTTAAACTCTTTAGTAGCTTTATCAACTATGTAATTATAAACTTCAGTGACGTTTAATTTATAAAATCCATTTTTTATTATACACTTTATGGTATCTTCATTAACTATATCTACACTAAATTTTTCTCTTATCCATACACTCAAAGCATACGCTGTATAGGTCGTTAATGTTTTGCCTGTTCCGTTCTTTCCAATTAGTATGGTGAGCTTATTTAGTTTAAATTCAAATTCTTTTATTGGTCCCAAATTCATTATTTTCATTATAAATTCTCCCTCTTTAAATAAACTTCATATATATTCAAAAAAAGATACTTTGCTGTGCAAAATATAGATTCACGCACATATTAAATTAAGTTTTCATATATATCAGGTATAACGTACATTCAATTTCTAGTCTATCCGTTATGGAAGTAAATGTCTATCTGTTAATTCTTGGCATTGAATATTTACCATTATTTTTTTATGCTTGTGGTTACTTTCCTACCCAAAACCTCCACATAAAATTTGAGTCTTAGGAAATCTTACTTATTCTTACCACAACAAGAAATGAACTATCTCAATTATCCCCGTTGTTAAATAAAAAGTAACTTCTTTGTATGCATTCTTTGTGTGCAAAAAGATCTTATAAATCTTAACAACTCTTGTAGTAAAAAAATGTGTAGTATGCTTGCAAAACCTGCTATCAAGCGAAAAAGTATTTTTTTGTGTGCAATGTGTACACTTTATTATTAGTCTCAGAAAGGGTGTAAGGGTTTTAGAAAGACTGTTATATAGACAACGTTTACTGCAACGCTCTTAAATTTTGTATGCAGCACTTTTCAGGTGACTTTCTAAAAATATTGTAGTGTTCTGTTGTGTTTCACTCTATGAGCAATTATTATTTTAATAATGTGCTTCCGCTTTTTAATTCTGTGTGCACTTAGCTGCCTAGAAATCTTGACAATTCTTGCAGTATAAAAAACATGTAATAAGTCAATCTGATCGCTGATGCCAAGCTTATTATGGCTGCGCAAAAAATCAAAATGGTGTGTACGTTGCTATCAACTTTTATTTTTTTCAACTGAAATATATTCAATAGATTTTTTCCACTTTGTTAGAATTAACCAAACCCGAAAAACGGGATTGGTTAATAATAAGGTATCAATTTGATAAAAGTTTTCAAGAACCAATTCGAAAACTTCGAAGTGGTTTTGGACACCCCCTAGGACAGAGTAGAAATAATCGACCCTGTATCTTTTTCAAACTGCTATGTATAGGGTGGTCGAAATTTTCGACTTGCCTTTTAAATTTTTTCCACCAAGGAGCTATTTGATACCTGGTTTTGTTGTCCTTTTGTGGATATACCTAGGGGATAACGATTCGTTCCCCCCTAGGTATGTGCAAAATATCGCAGATCTGTGAGGGGGGTGGCGAATCGCCACCCCCTCGTTTAGCCTTGAATCAAAATTAAGTTCAGCTAATATTGAGAGATAACCATTTGCAAAAAAGACTAGATCCATTATCTATCCTAGCCGACAGTATTACTACTTCAGTAGTATCATTTTTTTAATCTAGCTTTTAACTTCTTGCTTGCCCAGAATTCACCCTTACCAGTTCTTAAATAGTATTTGTCTATCAACCATTGCCCTACAAAATACATAACGACAAAAGGCAGCAACCATAAAACTGCGTGAAAAAACCAACCAATAAGAATAATTGCAAAACCGATAATCATTATCCAAGATGCAATGTCAATAATTAATGGAAGTATTAATATTCCTAAACCGACTACAATTACTAACCACATTATATCTTCCCTCTTCCAACTAACCTATTATCCATGTCTTTATCCTTATGAAGTTCTAAAAACAGGTCATTCCAAACGATCTATTTTTTAGTATACAACCTAAAGTAAACATTGATACATTAATTACTATAATTTTTTGTTTAACAAGTAGATATTAGAAATAAAGTTTGTGTTGATAATCACTTTATTTAATTAACTGAAAGTAGCAATTACACCATAATAATACTTAAGCAGTTAGCAAATGACAAATCGAAGGAAATCATGTAATGCTATGATTCAATTAGCACTACTGTATGGCTAGGTTATGATAACGCCTAGCCTTTTCTCTTTGTCAAAAAGCCTCAGGAACACAGTTATCCCTTCTTCTCCTCCCCTATTCTTTTGAATAGGTAATTATATATGATCCAAGACTGCTTTCGACTTTTTTTACTTTAACGATTATTGATTGGCCCTTTTTTACTTTAGGATTTTCACTGGATACAAAATTTAAATGTTTGCCAGTTTCAATATTATATCCGAAAGCACTATTAGGAACTAGCTTATCAACTTTAATCTTTACTGTCTTACCATCAATACTCTTTCCCTTATTCAAAGCTTGTTCTGCTTGAACAGTTGTATAGTCTGCTTTTTTCGCAGTCCCACAAGAAACCAGGAAAAGGACAGACAACAATACGATAAATACCATTCTAATTTTTTTCATTAAACTATCCCCCCCAATATAATATTTAAATAATACCGCATATTCAATCAGGGTTTCAATAAAAATAAAAAAAGCCTGTCTCTTTTAAAGACAGACTTTACATTATTTAATTAAACGTTTGATAGTCCGACATAGATTGATCTATTGCCATTTGTCGATAAAATCCAGCTTTATCAAACGTTCCAATATTCTTGGTTGCACCTATCTGCATTGACATAAGACTTAACAGCTTATCAAACTTGTTATTCATGTTCTCTAATTGATTCTTTAATTTTCCAATTTCACTGTTAGCAGTTGTATTGGTTATAGTTTGATTAGTAGTTGAATCATTTTTGGCTAACCTAGTAATAGTTTCACCAAGCAACGTGTACGCTCTGGAATTGTCCTGCAACTCAAGTGGAATAACCATCTCTTTGTGGTTACCTTCGCCTAATCTAGCTATCTGTTCTTGGTCAATTAAGCCACCATTAGCATAGCCGTGACCATTACCTAAGAATGACATCGAAGGCCCGTATGTTCTTATGGCATAGTGGATTCCAGCCAGTAAATCATCGTATCCGTTAAAGATATCCTTATGACCAGGAAAAGCATTAGCAATAAATGTAGCTCGTTTAGTCTGCATAAGTCCTAGAGCTGGTCCCGAACCATCACCATCAGGGTCGGCACCGGGCTGACGTGCATTAGGATTGCCACCAGATTCAGTATTAATCTGACGTAATATTCTTGCTACCATATCCGCACTTGTAGAAGCATTATTAGCCCTTAAAGCTCTGATAACGTCATCTTTCCAGCGCTGTACTCCAGAGCCACCTGGATTGCCATGACTTCCGCCGCCAGCGTCTCCCTCATCTGAAAAAAGACTCTTAACCCATTTAATAGCGCCACTAGCAATAGTTTTAGGCAGCCCAGTTATTAAATCTTGAGCTAGCTCAATCTTAGAACTTAGACCGCCAACCATCTTGTCAAAGATACCAGATAGAAAGTCAATCGGGTGTGCAATAATTTTATCGGCATCCTCTAGTAAATCTTTACCTTTATCCCAGATACCCTCAAAGAATGAACCAATCCCACCAGCATAGCCGGGAATACCTAGCATCTTAGCCAGACTAGCACTCTTTTCACCATCAAGAACTGAAGTACCTTTAGGAAGTGGCAAGACCATATTTCTATCTTTAGGGAACATACCTATCTGACCATTAGGAAGCCTGTACATCTCTCTGTAGTTGGCACCTTGTCCATCATTAACTAAAGCTAATCCACCTTGGTGTGTGTCTTTCGTACCTTGAGCATAAGCTGGTAATGGAATGCTCCAATTAGCTTTGATTTTATCCATGCCGACCTTGTCAAGAATCCAATTAATACCTTTTTTAATACCATCTAGTAAGGTATTGAAGGGCTTGATAACGCCTCTGACGATATCAACAAAACTACGATGAATAGCATCTATTGCACCCGAGACAACATCTTTAATCTTGCCAAAAATACTCTTAAAGATATTAAGCACATCGCCTAAACGTCCGCCAGTGATATTATTCAGCCAATCATATGCACTTTTGAAGATATTGCGCCAGAACGTAGTTAGGTCCTTAGCTATGTTTTTTAAATCTCCACCTATTTTATTCCATTTACCATGAATGATATCGGACCATGTACCAGTATATGCAGTTAAAACATTGTAACCATCTCTAAATGTACCTTTATGGTTCTTCCACATGTCTTGTGCTGTTTTTGCAGTGGCATTTTTCATGTCATTCCATTTGTTTCCAATGGTACCTACTGCTGACTTAGTCCAACCAGAAACCGTATTCCAACCATCTTTAAAGAATCCTTTAGTACCCTTCCATAAATCAGAAGTCTTTTTACTTACATCTGACTTCATATCATTCCATTTATTACCTACAGTTTTAGCTCCGTCTTTAGTCCAGTTAGAAACAGTGTTCCAGCCATCTTTAAAGCCATTCTTAGTAGACTTCCACATGTTTGAGCAAGTATTAGATATACCTTTACCCAAATTGCCAAACCATTTTGTTACATCTTTATAAAGGTTTGTGACAATACCTACTGTGTCCTTCCAAAGATTCTTAAAGAACTTAACAACATTTTTCCAGCAATCCTGTGCTGCTTTGATTAAGTCATTGACAAACTTTCTAAACTTAGCACTATGCTTATACAGGAGCACAAAACCAGCTACAACTGCTGAAATACCAAGTACAATTAAGCCAAAAGGATTCATATTAGCTACTACATCAAACACTTTCTGTGCCGCCGTAGCTGCCTTAGTTATAATCTGATACTTCTTGAGAGCGCCTACTACTACCATAATGTTCTTACCTAAGCTAACTGCACCACCTAAAACCTTAGCCCCGAATAATCCAGTAACTAGTAATGTGGTAATCGTTTTAATCGCTGTCTTGTGTGCCGCAATAGCTTTAAACGCACTTGAAAGTTGCTTAAGTGGGTCCTTAGACCTAGATGCTCCCGATGCCATGCTGCCAAAAGCTACCCCGATGCCTTTAACTGCTCCCGCAAACATACTCCAAACAGTGCTACCAAATGTTTTAGCAATAGATACAACGCTTGAAACTATACTAGATACATCTTTCTGGTGAGCTACTAAATAATTTACTAGTCCTGCTAACTTACCTGATAATTGCGCAATTCCTTTACCTAGATTAGCTACTGCCGTTTGTGTTGCCTTATTGTCAAGAGCCTTAGATAATGCACTGAGTCCAGTAGCAGATACCTTAACCAGTGGCTTCATTAAAGCAGTTTGTGTATCTTTCCATGATTGCTGAATATGTTTCATAGCACCATCTGACGTGGAATTAAACTTATCTTTGTTCTTGCCATAATCAGCAGAAGCTTTAGAAAGCAAATCATTAAACTGCGAACTAGTCATCTTACCTGAAGCTACTAAAGCATTAAAGCTCTTAGCACTTTTACCACTAGCTTTTTGTAAGGCGTTAGATAGCCCTGGAGCCGTCTTAGATAATCTACCTAATGATTGAGTAGTAACTTTACCAGACATATAAATCTTAGATAAACCACCAGCAAAAGCGTCTGCCTGTGGACCAGTTAACTTAAGGTTATCTGTAATGGAACCTACACCTTTAGCAAGTTTGTTAGCTTTGTCCGCCGAGCCTGTCATAGAGTAGAACTTAGTTTCTAAAGCTGCAACACTATCGCCAGACATGTTAGTGTTTTCTTTCAGGTCTTTCATGTTAGCACTCATCTTGTCTACATCTTTAGAGCTTGCACCCATATTCTGTAGTCTTGATGCAACTAAGTTAGCTGCCTTAGCACCTTCATAGCCGTTTTTTGCAATCCCACTAAAAGCATTACCTACATTTTGGAGTCCACTAATAATAGCAGCACCGCCAACAATAGACTTAATCCTATCATGTACTTGCGCTGTGCGTTCTTTTAGCTTATCTTCTTGCTTAGAGGTATCTTTTAATTGAGATATAATGCCACTAAATAAACCATGTGGAGCAGACTTAGAAAGTTCCTCATTAACAGAGCCAATTTTAGACTTGGTTGATGCCATCTTAGCGCCTAAGTCATTTACTCTTTTAGCTTGGTTAGCATAGGCTGTAGATGCTTTACCAGACTTTTCAGCAGTTTCTGCTAATATCTCTTGTTCTTTTTTAAGTAAGTCGTTTTGCTTAGACAAGGATTCTTGTAATCCAGTTTGCTTAGCCTTAAGTGCTTCTGTATGGTTACCTTCTGCTTCCAGCTTATTAACCAGTGAACTAAGTACAGTCTCTTGATTTTTCATAGCTACACTTAAATCAACTACTCCACTCTTTTGAGTTTCCATAGCCTGCTTAGCCCGTTCTTGTTGTGCCTGCAAACTAGCTAATTTAGTGGTTGCCTTGTCTATCTGGTCTTGATACTTAAGGTGAGCCTGAGCACCTTCTTTAGTCTCTACATTTAAGCCCTGTTGCTTCTGTTTCAAGGCATCTATCTTAGATTCCTGAGCTTGAATGGTGTTTCCTAGTCCTTCATACCTAGCCTTAGAAGCTTCCAGATAATCACCAGTAGACTTAAGCATGGCTTCATTAGCTTTCCATGCACTATTAGCCGAGTTAACTGCTTGAGTAAGACTCTTAATAGATTCAGAAGCACCTAATGTATCAAGAGCAATACTAGTAGCCATCGTTGCACTAATTTTTTTATCAGCCATTGGTTTTATCACCCCTTCTATTTTTTGATAATAAAAAAGACAGCTCTAAAGGCTGCCTTCATTTTTTTGCTTTCTTGATAAACTGCATTGGATCAATTGGACGTTCTTTTTCTTCTTTAGCATTCATAATTTCATTCATTCTATAATAATCTTCATTCTCATAATCAGAAGGTAGAATGTGAAGATATTCCAATGATTGCTTTTCCGCAAAATCCATGTCCATTAATCTATTTTCCAACTTACGTACAGTTTCCCAAGGCTTAATTACTTTTTTGGTTTTTTGGCCACTTTTTCAGCAGCTTCCGGATCAATGCCCAGCATCTTAGAAGCAATTTTATTAGCTAATTCAACTGTTTCTTCAAATTCCATTTCTTCTAATTTTTCATACTGCTTGTCATTAAGCTTAAGAGTCTTTTTGACATACCCCTCAACTTCCTCAGTCATTACCAAGAAATCCTGCAATTGCTCTTTAGGCTCCTTGCTCTCCATATCCTCAGACTTAGCCAAGAATAACTGCATTTTAACCGTTGATCGCATATTTGCATTAGTTGGTTTAAAGGAAAACTTTCTACTGAATTGTTTTACATAAAGCTCCATACTCTTTACTCATCCTTTCACTCTTCGTCTCACCTGCCACCTTTTGGCTTGGTACGTCTCTGTTACTAAGATTATTTACCCGTTGTAGTAGTCGTAGTGGTACCTGTAGATCCTGTATTGGCAACGTACCCACCGAATACTTCTTTCATCATAGCTGCTTCATCAAAGCCCTCGTCGCCTGTGTAGTAAATCTTATATGGTTCATTGTCCCAAACACCGGCTGCCAAAGCTGAATATGTCATGTTGTCATCTTCCCGTGTTTCAGCTGTAGCAGTATCAGTAGCTACATTCTGAGAAGGTGCTGAAATAATTCCATTAGCAAATCCAAAATAAATTGAATTAGCGCGATCCAATGTTTGACTTTCAACCATGACAGCAACGTGTGGTTTGGATCCTCCATAACGATAACCACCTTTGCCATCAGAAATATTCCCTAAGATTTTTTGCTTGATTACGAAATCAAGATTATTAAAATCTAATGCAACGCTGGGAGCGGATGGCCCAACAACCACATCCTGAGTAACATTATTACCTGAAATTTTGGTTATGCTACCTTCCAGTCCAGTAATATTAGCTGTTTTCGATCCTAACATTGTTGAATCTACTTGCACTATTCCTGTTGAAGATAGTCCTTTAGAAGCATCCGTAATTAATTGTTGTGTCTTGATATCTACAAGACCAAGAGTAACCATTTTTAAACCAACAATAGCCATGTTTATTAACCTCTTCCTTATATTTTTTTGTTTTGTGTAAAATAAAATGTTTGTGTCAATTGTTTCGTATCTGGATCCATAGATTCAGTAATAGGCTGCGGAACTAACCAATTAGCCTTTACGAAAGCATTTAAAAGAGCCAACTGAATATCAGAAGGTTCTACATCTAAATCTATTTTGTAAAATATCTGTACTTCTACTTGCCTTTTTAAAGTATGAAAAACATTGTTTCCTTCATCATCTAAATTTATATTCACATTTTGGATAAAAATTACTGTTTTTCCAGTCTCTTCTATCAATTCTTCAGGCAAATTAGTTGTATAAATACCATCAATACCGATTAAATCAAGTGATTCTATGAGGCTTTGAGCTTCATCTGTTGCTTTTTCCACTCAATCACCCCTCTTTTCCCTTTAAAATCCGCTGATATTCATCATGTTCTGCTTGTAAAATTTTATCCTGTACCTCTTTTGAATCCTGAACATTAGTAATAAAATGGTCTGCTTTATATTTCTTAGTTCCATCGTTCAATCTACGTGCATTTTCAGCGTGATAACTATCAAAACCAACTGTAGAAACTCCATTTTTATCACCATCTATATCTTTATCCTGAGAAACTATGCTATCTGCCATATGTCCCCAGACCTTATCGTTATGATTTGAATAATGTTTCTCTCTAGTGGCTTTCTCTAATTGTTCCTTATAGACATCGGCACCAGCTTTAGTAATTTGCTGAGTTTCTTTAATATTGAGATTCGTTTGGGCTTTAACTTCTCGCATAAATTCACTTAAAGCGTCATCTAATCCAGCCATTAACTAAGCACCGCCCTTTTTAACTTTTGCAATAGTAATTAAGTCGTATGTGATATAGTCATTTGAATCATCTACGGAAATATCTTTAATATCATAGGAGTCCCCGCTAATCTGGACCTTCATAGTATCTACAAGTTTTGAATTATGTCTTACAGCTATGATCTTGGTGTCTTGTAACTCTGTACCTTGGAGCATGTAGGTCTGAGTAAGTGTCCTCTTAATATCCTTGTAGTGGAGTGTAAACTGCTTTACAAAGGTAGGAACATTAGCACCACTAAACTTATTTTTAACGCTCTGCACACCACCAAAATTAGCTTTCTTGACCATGTCTGAAGGTGAATACCTAATTTGTGGCATCTGGTAACACCTGCGCTTTTAAGTGAATCAGCATTAGCATTGTTCCAGCACTTAAACCAGTAGAAAGAGTTCTATCATAGTAGAATTGAGTAACAACTGTTTTTAAGCATCTGTCATAAAGTACATTACCTGACAAAGTAGAATCATCTTTCAATCCTAAACTATCCAGTATTAATGACTTAGAATCCAATATTAAACTAGCTACTAGAGCAGTGTTGTCTTCATCATCATCTAAGTTTAGCTCTGCTACCATCGTGTTAGTATCTACTGCCAATCTGTTCACTCCTTTCTAATAACCGCCCCTATTAAAGTATTATGATTTTCTAAAGCGATTACATTTCACTATTGGATTTTATTTACCAGAAGTTGTTGTGGTCGTACCTGTAGCTGGTGTAAATGTAACAAACTTACCAGCAGCATCATCTGCAACCTGAAAATCAGCTCGTAGATATACAGAGGCTTTATCTCCCCAAAGATCATTGTCAGTCCACTTAACTTCGATGTCATCCTTAAATGCTTCAAGGACAAACGCATTAAGGTCACCAATGAACAAATGGTTTTCTCCAACCTTACCTAGAACAGTGTCAGGAACTGGGATTACAGGAGCACCAAATAAAGTTTTACCACTTGCTGCGGAAATTGAATCTTGGAATAGATAACGCCCATTACCATCTTTCAACTTATCAATTTCCGCATAAGCTGATTCAGAAACAACAATCATCTTTGTATAATTTGAAAGTCCTTTGTTAAAGGCATCTTTCAAATCGTCAGCTGTTGCTGCTGATACCGCAGTTGCTTTTTGCAAAACCGATCCGATCTTCTCCTGCTCCGTTAGCGCACGTGCATCTGAAACATACTGAGCAACGATAGAAGGAATATCCACGGCTGCATCACTAATAGTTTCATAAGATACCGGCAATACACCAGCCAACGTTTCAAGATTATAATCAACTTCTTTAATACCAAAGTCCGCCAAATCTGGATTATTAGCCAATTCAGCTTTAGATACCAATCGTGCAACATTCTTTTGTAAAACTGGTAAATCGCCTTTAGGGCTAGTAACTCGTGATTGATTTACATATTGCGCTAAATTTGTTGGATCATTAGGCTGATCTACCAAGTCAAGAATCTGTTTTGGAATAACAGCACCTAATTCAGCTGTTGTTACACCATCTCTGATTTGTCCTTTAGATTTCATAAAATTCAAAAATCCACGTACTTCTTTATTTTTTAAATTTACTTTAGGTGTGACATTCTTCATCTTATTTCTGCTCTCCCCTTTTAAATGCTTGTCTAAGCTATCCTGTAACTGCCCATCTCCATCATCTCTAGCATCCTCTGTATCAGCGGCATCTTCTGAACTTGAGTCCGAAGCATCATCTGCTAAAGGATTTGAAGCAGGATAAGGTTTATCAGTTGCTTGCATTTCGTCAGCAGTTACCCACTTATGATTTTTGACTTCCGCGCTGCCATCTGTCGGCCAATAATCAACTTCATATGCACCATCATTGACTGAATCTACCTTTGCAATAGCACCTTGCATTCCAGGCATATGATCAGCTGATAAAATTACTACATCACCAACATTAAATTGAGGTTGCTCATTATCTGTCATTTGGTCATCATTTCCATTATTGTTTTCATTACTGTTTTCATTTTCTTGCAGAGTAGTAATCTGCTCTGTTAGATTTTGAACCTGCGAAAGCAATGCATTCAAAGTATCTGAATCTGCACTGTTTCCAGTTGCTCCCACATCTCTTTTTTTGTTTTTCAATTTTTCCAAGCTCCTTTCAACATTTACACTGGTTTCTGTATAAGCCGGTAAAGGACAAATACTAATCTCAAACAGTTCATCTATTCTATAAATCGTATGAATTGGTGTCCCTTGATCATCTTCACTCCAGTCATCACCCGAAATAGTAAAGCCGAAACTACAGCCTTGATAATTACCATTAAGAATATTAGTGTAAGTATCATTTCCCAGTTGAGTATTTGGTAAAGTAGCTTCAAATCTAAGCCCTGTATCATCAACAGTTAAAGAAAGATTATTAGCTGTTACTCTAGCTAAGGTATTATTAAAATCATGGTTAAATAACAGTAATACATTACTTAAATCCACACCCTCAAAAGCATGTGGATCTACGTACTCTATGAATCCACCTAAATCTTCGCTGGGTTGATTAAAGACAACTGCATATCCTGAAATAGTTTTATCATCTGGATTACTGGCATCTCTCACTTTAAACCTAGCATCAATTGTGCGCACATCTTTGTTTTTAATTAACATGTTTCTTCTAAATCACTCCTTTATTTTGTAATGCTATCAACGCCTTTTCTGGCGGAACAACTGGAGTCGTCCCTGTAGTAAGTTTAGAAATGTTGTCAACAAATTGTTGGTTATCAATATCGATAGCCGAAGTAACATCCAAATTACAATCACAATCAAACTTAGCTTCCAGTTCACTCTCGATTGGTTTCATATAACTTTGAAGAGAATCAGCATAAAGTGATCTAATCTGTTCAATATTAGATTGTTGAGATCCTTTTGAACTATCAAGATAACTAGCATCAATACTAAAAGCCTTTGCAATTTGCGTTTGCGATATAGAAACATTAGAGAGAAACTTCGCAACGTCCGCATTAATTTGAATCGTTTGAATATCTAATGACTGATCCATAACCGCCACTCTACCGGCATTATCTCCACCCAATTTAGTTTCATACTCGTTCCTAATTTTTTCTTTAGCTTCTGGACTTAACAAACCAGCTGGAGATTTCAAAACAACGTTAGGAAGAATAGCGTGCTTCAAAGTTGAGAGAGTTAACTTATTAGACAATTCCTGAGTGTTTAGCTCTGTTGCTAAACTAGTCAACGGTGAAATGCCTGAATACTGCAAAGCTCCCTGCGAATTAAAAGGCATAATCCTAAAATGAAGCATATTTGAACTATTAACTTTGACTATGCCACGTTCATCTTGATAATTAACTTCGTATAGTAGATCTATTGAACAGTCAAGAAGCTCAATTTGTATTTGAGATAACGGAATATTCTCTAAACTAACTGGATTGCCTTTATCGTCTCGTTTAATTACTACAAAAGCGTTTCCATTTAATAATAGATTGGCTACCACGGTTTCCCAAAAACCATATCCATTAATCAGTTTACTAGGTCTTTTATACAAATTCTTAAGCTGTATGTTCACTGTTCTTAAGTCACATGCAGCAACATCAGCACTTACTCGGTGCACAATACTGAAAATATCAGAGTTCGTTAAAGCATAATCTGCGTTAACTATCTCATTCGGTATTGCTATACCATTAGAAATTTTAAATGGCATAAAATTACCAGAGGGAATATACTGTGAACGTGTTTTTCTAATCTTTTCAAATGGATTAATTGCCATTTACTTACTCACCACCTTGCTGCGGTTGGAGAATATAGGCTAAAATAATCAGCATGACACCAGCCACTATTAATCCAGCTACAAAATTGAGGGCAAAAGCTGCACAAGTAAAGCAAATCATCCCTAAATCTACTAAGATAAAACTGATATTAGCAGCAACTACCGTCCAAAAATGGTTATTTTTAGTCATCACTAACCTTCTTTCTTACTCTTCTATTATCTTTATCGATTGCTAACACTAGATTCAGCTTAAAAAGCATTATTTTTAAGGTAATATTGATCAATATCTTCTTGTTTCATACCTTCAAATGGGTTTTTATTATCTTTTCCTTCTTCTTTTTCATTAGTAAATTCCGTAAAATGCCACATACCCTCATAAAAAGCATCAATAAGAGCATCGACCATATCAATCTTTGCGCTCCTCATGTTCTTATCAATTAAAATCCCGTTGTCTTTTGATGTCAGTACAGCATTCGATAACCCAGCCTTCATAACCCTATCATTTAAGATCTTGATATTTCCCTGATAAAAGTTATCTTGTACAAATTTAGTTGGCTCACTCAGACTTTTTGCACCTTGCCTAATGGCCAGCAATGGAACAACATCCTCAAATTGATTATTAATCATTCTAACAAAAGTACCTGTGTTCCACTGATCGTAACAGAACGCTTTGACATTTAATTTGTATCCTTCTATAAACTTCATCATCCAGTTATATACTTGATCTTGATCTACTGTTCCAAATCGGTTCGATGAGATAGTGCAAAATCCCTCTTGCTCCGCATGTTGATAGTTAATAGCATCTTGTTTACTCTTTGCCTCGATTCCACCGGCCATCTTGGTTGGAATCCAACTATGCTGATAAACAAAATATTTGTTATTGCTTTTATCATCTTCATAAGGGAACACAAAAACTAAACTTGTATCATCATTAGCAAGAGATGCATCGAATCCCACGTAGCAAGACTTTTTATGCATATTGAATTCTTTTATGACTGCCTCTTCAATACTAGATAACTCAACATAACTATTCTTCTTGGCATTTTGCCATCGATTCATATTCTTTACTAGGAATTTGGGAAGATTACCAGCAGCTACTTGTTTGTTTCTTTCAGTCAACATACCTGCTCGCAGTTTAATTTCCATAGCTGGTACTTCCATTAACGGATTGCTCTTAATCCATGTTTCAGGTTTAAAAGCCTCGTCATCTTTGTCCTGTTCCCAGCATAAGAACAAAACTTCATTATCTAAGTTACCTTTTTCGATTGATTCACTATAAGCAGTATAATCTTCCCTCATTGGAACTCGCGGATCTGTGCCAGCGGTACTAATTATAATTACCTTGGCAGTAGGGTTTTGCACGTTTCCACTAGAGAAACTATCAATATAATCTGTTGACCTTTGCAAATGATATTCATCAAAAATAGTTGTACTAGCATGGACCGAGTCGCCCGTAGTTCCTTCACTAGAAAACTTTTTTAAAAAGGTATTACTAGAATCAATTCTCATCTCTTGAGAATTATCAACTACTATATCTTTTAATTGCTTAAACCATTTTGTTTTTACTAGAGCATGCCAAGCTTTCCTAGTATAGTTGTATAGGGTTTTAATCTGCTCATTAGTGTTAGACGCTTCAACGATTTGTCTACTTGAAACTGGCATTCCTAAAAGAAAGTCTCTTAAAGCTAAACTAGAAGCAATCTGAGTTTTACTATTGGTACGTGCCATACTGAGATAAACAGTTTTAAATCTTGCGCCGTTTGTTTCTGTATCTATCCAACCATCAATCATGGCGTAAATAAATTTTTGAAACTTGGCCAAAGGTAGAACTTTATCTGCCGAAACATCCGGAATCATCTGAGCAAAATTAACCATACCCTGAGCTTTATCAGCTGAATATTCATAAGGAAAATTATTGTTGCCTATCTTCTTCAAGTCCTGTAGATGTCGCAAACAAGCTAATTTAATTAACTTGCCTGCTAGTAATCTACCTTCTAAAACATCTAAACAGTAATCCATAGCATCATCATTATATTTTAAAATGACGTTTTGATATTCTCTCTTATTAAATTTCATTAAGCACCAAACGCCTTTCGCATCTGATCAAAGGTAGGTGCATCTTTATCTCCATCATCAATCTTTAACAAGCTCGCACGACTTTCTGGATTTAATCCAAGATCAGTAGATAGTGATCTTATTTTTGCCGTACAATCATTGATAATCCCAACTGAGGGATTTTTCTTGTAACCACTAAAATCAGTTTTCATTTCTCCAGTAGTAGGACTAACAACTGTCCTATAAACAGCTTGAACCTGTTCATGTTCTTGCAAATGTTCATACGCTTTTTGATACATTTCAATATTGATGCAGAGTAAAATAACAGTCTGTAAATCTGCCTGTTTAATATATTTTGTTTCCGCTAATATAGGCTGAAGCTGTTTGTAAATATAGCGGCTTTTTCCTTTTAAAATTCTTGGTGGACTAACTTGCAGTGACTGCATATTTTTAGTTGAATCAATCAACTTTTCCGTTCTATCACGTTGATCTTTTCTATCTGATTTATCTGTTGTTAATTTATTTTTTCTTCCCACATACTTTCTTCCTTTCTTTGATTAATTTTATTGCTTTGTCAAATGCCTATACCCCCTACTGAAAACTTTTTAAAATTACAATTTTTTTGTGTTTGTGAATTATTGGTGTACGCTCCCTCTTAAAACGCTGCTAGGGCGGGGTATTTTAATCCTTCACCTCTTTATCGCACAAGTATACTTGATTCAAATAAAAAACAAGCCTGTTTTTAGGCTTGCTTGCTATTTTAATAACCTCAACGCCTGTTTATTCTTGAGGTTTTCTAGTTGAAGCTCAACTTGATCCACTTGCGTCTTACCAACCTCATTAACAATGTCCAGCGCACATTCCATTACTTTTGTCGATACATATGGATAGTAAGCACCTAGCTCTTGCATCAACTCTTCTTTACGTCCATCATTCTTTAATTGCTTGTCCATTCTTACAACCCCTTGTATCTTTTCAACTCATACTGCTTGATTTTGGAATACATACTCTTACCGTTCATTCCTGCTTTGATCTCTGTTAAGTCCGACTTAATTACTGCTAAATCTTTTTCAATTTTACCAAGTCGTTCTGCTTCTGTTTCTGTTGTATTTGATTTTCTTGTTGTCATACTATTCAATCCTTTTCTTGATATATTTCTTCCAGTTTTCTTTACTAATGTGTGCTATCTTATTGCTCCCATTATTTCCATTGGCTATGATCTCTTCTAACTTTGTTTTCAAGCTGTGGCATCTATAACATAACGTCCATAAATTATCAGGCGATAAGCGTTGCTGCAATGTACAATATTTCAGTGGGATAATATGATCAATAACTTTTCTGTTAGTAACTGCATTACCACATACTTGACAAGTAGCCATATCTCTTGCGTAAATATATTCCCTGCTTCTGGACCATTGTTTCGAATGATAAAATGCATTGCGCTCTGAGTTTCTTTGGCTATCGTTATATTTTTTATCAGCTAATTTCTTTTGCTTATTACTTATCGGTCTAGGTTTCCACTTATGAAGTGAAGCATGTTTGACACAGTACCGCTCACTCATAGGTACTAAACGATTACAAAGTAGCTGTCCGCATCTGTGTAGCTTCACGTTTCAATCGTCTCCTTACGTAGTATTCATTCTCATAGATACAGTTAATTAGCTTATATTTCTCTTTGTTGGGCTGACTAGCATAATTCTTTAGTAATTGTTTTGGATTAACTGGGTAGTCTGCATAAGCTCCTAGAATGTCATTTAAAAAGCTTTTGTGCTTATTAATTATCGACTGCATCAAATCATCTGAATAATTTTCGTTTTCAATAAACCCAATTAATTCAGATAACCTCTTTGCTGTACTTAAAAATTTCTCGTCTTCTTTGTTGATAACTAAATTAACAAAACGTTGCCTATGTCTTTTGCAAAAGGCCTCAATGTTCTCTATCTTCTTTTTAAATTGTTTTTCAGTTATACCAAGTCTTTCCCTCGTCTCTATCTCACCATAAAGTAAAGTTAGTGATATAAAATCTCTAGTTGATTTCTTGCGAAGTAATTTTGGTAATAGTTGAATTACTCTTGCAGTATCAGATCCCTTAGAATTAGCTACATTGCTTAAATTAATAACAAAGCTATCATTAATCCCTAGTTTCAGCATATCGACTGTCTCTGACTCACGTCTTCGTTGCTGGCTGATTTTCTTTCCAACATCTTTGGCAGCAAAAGTAATCTTCCAATTAAAAACAGAGCTATTATCAGCCAAAGACTGTATAATTTCTTGATCATTGTAGCTTCCTAATCTGTGCTGCAATATCTCATCTAATAACAAAGACTGAGCTTCAGCATCAGAAATATAATAGCTATTAGCCAATTGATGTACATTAGTGATAAATGTACGGCTATTAATTAATTTTTCTTCAACTGTTTTCATCATTAGGAATCATCTCAATCTTCTTCTGGCTTTTGAATCACTAGACTCGGTGCATTAATAACAGCCTTAGCTGCCACATATATTGCATCTTTTTCAAGATCCAGTGATTTTATAGCCCCAACTATTTTCTTCTTTTCGTTCATCGTTAGTCCAATACTTTTGATCTGATACTTTACTCTTTTGCTCAGACGCTTAGACTCCTTAATCTCGTGATCCGTGCGCCGATATGTATCTCTTTCAAAGGCAGCTCGTAATAAACCGTATTCCTCATCTTTTTTCATTTTCTCACTCCCTCTTTTTTAATTCGTTAATACGTCAGATAGATAATCTAAAGTTTAAATTTATATACACAAAAAGGACGGTTACCTTTTGGCTACCGTCCTTTAGAATCCTGATAGATTCACATTACTGATAACGGAGCCATCCGATGTTTAAAACACTGTGCACTTTTTTCAGATGTGCTAACTGTACAAACAATTTTTAGGTTATGCCGAGCGAGGTTTCCAGTCCCAGCTTAATAACAGCTTTTGCTGACCATACTTTAAATCGAATAATATATTATACGTTCAATTCACCAAATGAATAATTAATCTGTATAACTCTTTCTTACACACTTATTATAATCCCCATATTGCGTTCAATATATCCTTTGAAACACTAATTCTCTACTTTATAACAACAAAGCCTTTTTTCATAATTAACCTCTTTCCTGCGGTAAACTGGTGTAGCCATGAACTTAAGTGTGTTACGTGACATATGCTGTCGTTCCGATATCTCGCGCAATGTACCGACATCTATAAATTGATCGCCCCGATATAAAGTATATGTTTTCTCTCTATTACTCAATGACTACAACCCCTTTATATTGCCCCCATAAGCATCCGCTTAGATTTTTTAGATTAGTGTCGTAACAAAATATTTTACACAAGTCCTGCTTTCTTAAGCATATTACCCAATGTTGCCCTTTGAGCAACTGTCAGATTTTCAGCATCAGGCTCCCAACTATCCTTGAAATTCTCTGAGCGTAAAGTAGCTTGCAACTCTTGAGAAATTAGATCATACACAGTATGTTCATTTCTAAAATTTAATTTTAGTTTTTCTAACTCATCATTTAACTTTTTATCTTGAGCAAGTAAGTTAGAAAGCCTAATCTTTTGCTCAGTAGTTAAGATATTTTCTTCACGGATATCGATCAATTCGTTTATTTGCGTTCTAACATCATTTATCCGATTAAAAGTTGCCCCAATATCTTGCTCCATAGTATCCATTGTTTTCCCTGAATCATGAAGCTTTACCATGACCAGTAATATGTTCTTATTTTCAATCATCATCTAATCTCCCTCGTTCACTTTGTAAATTATCATTGCACAATACTCAGTAGTTTCCCCATTACTAGCAATAGCAAATTTAATGTCTTGCACTAACTCGCTTGGCATATTTACTAGCACTTCTTGTACTTTCCTATCTAGGCTTTGTGGTAAGCCAGCATGAATTGTTTTTGTTCTAATCATTATTTCCCCTCATTTCATTTTTTATCATATATTTCAATCAATCAATATACTAAGTTATTTTAGAATCCTTGCTTCCCAATCGATACGCTGTCTGTTTTCTTCCATCCATTCACAAGCTGGCTTAGCAAAAATGACGAATTTTGTTCCTTTGCCATGAGCAGGTATTAGCCAGCCACCATTTTTTACATCTATTTCTTTTTTGAATGGTGCAAAAATAAAGGTTGAAACCCAAGGCTTATCTTTCCCACCGCAGCAGGCTTTGCGGAATTCATCAATTCCCCATGTATGCCCTGAGAGTTCATTGCTAAGCATTTCATCAGCTAAATCTCGAACAGTCTCTCTTAAAAAAATTTTCAATTCTTCCTCGTTGATTATAGAAGCCATACAACTCATCCTCCTTATTTTGATACAGAATTAGCTCCATTACTCTATTAAAGTTACAAAAATACTCTTTAGCACAGCTCTATATTCATTTATTGTCATTTTCTCCGTAGTAGCCAAAGCTTCTTCAAAAAAGCTTTCTCCATAGCAAAGCCTTTTAAGCACGCCTAATTGAATATCATCAAGTTTTGCTAAACGATCTTCGGAGCCTTCAAATAATTCATTGAAAACTTGCAACTCAGTATCGCTATTCGGCATCTTATTTTTGTGAATAGACATCTTCTTTAAAATACTTCTAATTTGGTCCGTAGTTTTATTTGACCCTTCCTTAGTATAAAATGCATCTTTAAGAACATTTCTCTCCTCATCTGTTAAATAAGATAAACGAATGTAAAACTCTATTGCGTCCTTTCGCTCATAACCTTCAAGTTCTAAAAAATGATGATCAAAAAAGTACCATCTTCGTTTTAAAGTATTTCTTATATTCCAGTTATTCCAATAACCCTGACGGTACTTTTGCCTTGTACTTTCAATGTCAATCACTTAAAGCCCACCTCCTACGAAATTAGATCCAAAATGTTTTTCAAATTTTCATTAACATTTTCGCTAGCATGAGATGCAGGTTCAGGTTCTAAATTATATTTCCACGAAGTAGCCTCTTCAATCTCTGCTATTTCTTCTAAAATTTTCTTTGAAGCAATCCTGCTACATTTTTTACCATGCTTTAGTAATAAAACATCTTCACAACGAATTTTCTTCAAAATGGGTACAAAATTCTTATACTTGAATTTCAGAACATTTATTGCCCAGTCAATATATTCAAGATGAGAGATATAGTTAATGACTTCTTTATCAATTGGCAATAATTTGGCTCGCGTACCATCTTCGTTGTATCCCATGCAGCTACTAATAAAGGGTTGATGATTGAATCTATACTCAATTCGCTTTTTGTGACACCTAAGGCGTTTTATTTTAGCTGGGATATTCATGTACTCCTTAATTAGTAAGACGTCTAGTTCATCCATAATGCACCTCTTACGGGTATTTAAATTTTGTCGTCCATGAATTTTAATAAGCAATGAATATCCACATTCAAGGAAAAGATAAATCTTCTGTCCCCATTGCTTCCAATCCATCCGTTATCTTGAGCAAACTTTCTAAGCCGTTCTGAACAATTTAGAAAATCATTATTATCGATTTCGTTTTGAAATTTTCTCCTCCTCATGTGCCTTGACAATTTGATAAATTTCAAAGGACAATTCAGGGCTAAGTGTGACTTTAGCTGGGTCAAACTCTTTTCCATTAGCATCAAAGTTTCTAAAAACCATCTTGCTTATATCCGCAACTCTTGTTGTTTTTTGGGGCAGTATGATCATTCCTTTCTATACTAAAAACATTTGATACAATAACCTTTGGGAGGTGATTGTATGAATACTGTTTTGATCGAATCGATAGCTCGGTTAATTGGTCCTAAAAGACCAACTCATACTTCTCGCATTGATGAATTGAAAAAACTGACAGGCCTTGATGATTCATCTTTAAGAGCTGATCTTGCTACATTACAAGCTATGGGATACTTAACAGTCGGATACGCTAATGGTAAAATCAAGCTTATTTCAGTATCCAATATTTTTCCCCAATAGCTTACTTGGAGTTCCACTTATATGGAGCTCCTTTTTCATAGAGATCCATTATTTTTTTGGGGCCTTCTTCGTCTTCTTCTTTCTTATCTCTAAACTCTTATCTCTAAACTCTGGTGTACGTTTGTCGTACATTTGTACACTATTGATAAAATCATCGAAAGTTGTTGCGTCATGTGACGTCACACTAACGTCACTCTCAATCTGCTTAGTTCCGCCGTTCGGCATGTTTACACTTCTAGGTGTAAACACAAAGCTCGCCTTCGACACTCTTGTCGAAACTTTAGCGCCAGATGCGGCGGAAAGATATTTAATATTGATTTAAAATCCGTTATCTCTCAGAAGGATAAGGAAAGGAATTCTGAGGTCGTTTTGCACAACCTCGGATTTACCAAGGCACAGATTTTTACACTTCCAGATGTAAACACAAAATCAACATTTTCTTCAAAATCTTTGAATTTTTGCTTAACTACAGTTCTGTGTGGCTCATCATCGAAAGCTCTTTTGCCATTCCCAAGAGTAAGTGCATAGTCGTCGTATCTTCTTTTGGTCCCGTTGCCACTTTCAACGACCGTACCTTCAGGTACACTCGTAAAATCAGTGCCATTTTCAAAATCTTTAAAGTTCTGTTCAACCCAAGCACTAAATCTCTTTTTGATTTTCAAACCTTTATGCAATTCCCTTGCTGAAACAAGTTGCTGATTGTCTTGTACTTTGATAGTTATTAATTGATTCATTCTCGATAACTTCTTTTAAATTTTTAGTAGTATAATTTAGCTGTTCTAGAAAGGTGGTGAACCCCTTTGAATATGCTTTCTAATGAGAGAATCGCACACGATCTAGCAGTTGCTTACGTTGCTGATGGTTGGAGAGAAAACGAAGTATCTGAAAAAAATTCTGTTTCTTTCTATTTGCAAACTTATAAAAAGTTTTTAGCTGAGCTTAATCGCCGGTCTTAGTGACAAGCCTTTCAAACAGTACTTCATTAGCGAGATGGAGTGCTGTTTCTTTTTGCTGGTAGCAATATTCCTGCCTATCTGAAAGAACAGACAATATATCTGAAACGATAGGACGTACGTCTTTGTGAGTTTCAAGCATTGCATCAACATCATTCTTGCGAAACGAGTGTTCGTTCATTATTTCTTCCTCCTTTCTGCCGACATCCACGTAACGTTGTAGAAGCGTTACTGTAACGTTACATTGTTACGCTTATTCTTCTGAATAGCTGTAATCTATCACCTTCTTTATTTAATGTGTCCTCTCCTTGGCTTTATAGATAATCGAAAAGCTTCTTGCTATTAAGCTTTCTAAGTCCCTTAGGTTGTTCAGGGGAGTGAAAACTAAGACTCTAAATATATAACTCGGCTTTAGCCGAGGGGGTCCCGCTTGCGGGGGAAAGGTTTACCTCTATCCTCTATCCTCTAGCAACATTCTTATCTTGTGGAGGTAAAGTTGTTATTTTACTATTAGATCCCCTACCCTGTTGCTCAGATATTTTCTTACTTAACTCATGTATTCTGTCTCCAAACGAATCAATAGGAACATCTGAATCTAGAAACTCAAGAGTAGCTTTATTAACGTCATTGTTATTGTGTTTCAGAACCTCGGTTATTAATTCATCTGTTATGAACTTAGAAGTAGGCACAGATTTTCTACTTTTAGTAGGTTCCCCTTTCGGACTATCCTCTCCTATTGCTTGACTGACCTTACTGAACTTCCTGAACTCACTACCCTTAACTTCCTTAACTATCTGAGTACCCAAGTTGTCTCCGTTTTGGTTACACTTCGTATCTTTATTGGATACAGCTTGTATCCTATTTGTATCCAAACTGTATCCATTCAAATCATAATCAGGTTTTTCCTTTAATTTGTACCAACCACTGTCATTCAAAATTAACTCATCTTTTTCGTCTCTATGAGTCGTTTCGTGATATCTATCCTTTTTAATTTGATTATTTGCATTCCAATTCATAATGACAGATACTCCATTTTCAAATATATGAACAAAACCATTTTTACGTAAACTATCCAAATCATCATTTGTGGCACCACATAGTCTTTGAGTCATCTTTACCCTAGAAGTAAAACCGTCATCATCTGCATTTAAACTTAGTTGAACATATAAAATTTGTGCCTGAGGTGTAAGTTCTAGAAAATCATCAGCTTGAAGTTCGTCAATAGAAAACATTCTTCTCTGTGCCATATAACTAGGCCTCCTCTCGTGCCCTATGTTGTGTTTTATTAACCATCAAAGCTTTTATACCTGCACCAGTAATCAAAGCTTTAATTGCTTGATATTCCATTCCTAGTTCAAGCAAAACAGCAATCTTTTGTTTCATAAGATTAACCTTGTTCAATTCAGCAGCTGAAAGATATTCAGTTGCAGGTGTACTTTTTGGTACGCCCCTTTCACGCTTAATTTGAGTTACATTTTTACCAAGGGTAGTTTTATAAACTAGTTGGTTGAAATAGGTAAATGCGTGGCTATCTAAATCCTCACGAGCCTTTATTGCATCATTCATTATCGAAGTAGTTAATTTCCCAGCTTCACGCTTAATCTGACGTTCTTGAAGTTCTTTGTCTTTTGCAAAGAACTGTTTCACCAAATTAAATTTGAATTGAACAACTTGCTCTGTATTATCAAGTAGTGTTATTAGAAAAGTAGCTTGTTCTCGGTTAAGGCTATATTTTTTAACTGGTCTACCGCCTTTTGAACCTTTAATTGGTTTACGCATTTCAAATGCCAATACCCCAAATTTTTCTATCTCTTTTTGATGATTACGAATCATCTGTTTTGTCGCATGAAGTGAGTTACCAGAATACTCCGCAATAATTTCATCTGTCGTAAACGGTACTGCATTTAACGAAAGATCTTTGACAAAAACAAGTTGATTATTCATTGCTATCACCAGCTTCATCAGGGCAGATATTATTTGAAATGCAGCCAATTGCTTTTGCAATCCCTTGTAGCACATCAACTGTATTTCCAAAAGAATTACTATCTATAAAATGATTCAAAATAAATTTATCGCCTTGTTTAGCCGCGTAATTAATATAATCAAAATAGTCAGTAATTGTCCGTAACTCTTGCTGAATGTCGGTAAGATCACATGCTTTTTTATACAAATATTTTTCTGTAACTTCCTTTTTATCAATCTTAATCATGTTATTTTCCTCCAAATTTGTTATAATTAGAGGCGTAAATACTTTATATATAGCGTCTTGCTTAAACTCGCCAAAGTTTACTAAGCAAGGCTTTTTTGTATTTACACCCATTTTCTTACTCCCTAAAATTCAAATTGAGACACAATCCCCACCCTGCTAAAAAACCAATTGCTACAAGAATTGTTGTCGCTATTAACCAACCCATCTTTCCTCTACCTCCTTAATCATTTTTAACAATGTGTTGTGCAAACCATTCTTCCGCTGCTTGTTGGTCAATACGCTTTAGTGTGCCAACCTTAACTACTGGCAAACCAACTTCAATAAACTTGTAAAGCGTATTGTAACTTCCAATATTGAAGAACTTTAATGCCTGACTGTAATTCATAAAGCGAGGTAACTCATTTTGCATTGTTTTTCATCTCCCTAAATACTATTACTACAATTGGAAACGCTATTACTATCTTGATTTTTCCTTTGACTGCTCCCGCACAGTACAGATTAAATTTTATGTTCTTCAACAAATATATCGATATCTCGAATGTCAATTCGTTTTACTGAACCAATTACTGTTACTTTTAAACCAGTTGCAATAAATCTGTTCTTTAATGTATTTACACTTTTGATATTCAGATACTCACAAGCTTGTTTCATCGTTAAAAATCTAGGATATGTTTTTACTGTCATTGATTTCCAACTCCTTTCTGCTATAATTAGTTGGCAGGAATTGTAATATTTGCCTATCAACAATCATATTTTATCATTATCACGAACAATTGCAATGTAAACCTATCAATTTATGTAATGATTATTTATAACTTAGGAGGAAACTAATTGATTAAATTTCATTTAAAGAAAATTTTAGAAAAAGAAAATCTTAGTATAAATCAAGTAAGTCATGATACTGGTATTAATCGAGCTTCACTTACCAGCATGTCAAACAATTCTATTAGTATGGTTAGACTTGAAACTTTGGATACTCTTTGCAACTATTTCACTATTGAGCTAGCAGAGTTAATCACTTTTATTCCTGATGATTACATTGTTCAGGTACCCCTGCAGCCCAAAAATGGCGAGTGGATATATGCTTTAGCTACTAGAAAACCTATTATAGAAAATTCTGAAAAAAATGGCGTTATGTATAATGCCGACTTAAACGAAATACCTTTTATCGTCTATTTACCTGAAAAATACGCTGCATTTAGTTTTTGCTCTGTCGGTATGCCAATAAGACCAGTGAAAACAAAAATTGAAAAAGAATTAAACTTCGATTTTAAGAAAACCAAAAAATGGTTAGATTTTTTGACAAAAGAACAAGCTCTCAATATTTGTAAGCAGGTAATTACTGTGTTCTTAAACAAATATGCCAAAAGAAAAAACATTGAAATACTATCAGTAATGTTTAATGCTGACAATGTACGGCAAGAAGTTATGTCTTCTTTTGTTTTTAATGTTAATAAAAATTCTAATGGAGAACTTAGTCTAGAACTGTTAAAATCAGTTTAATCTTCTACATAACACTGCCCCTGCACGGTACGCTATGGAGGAAAATACCGGCTACTACCAAGAAGTATATTGATAAAAACGGTAACACTCGTTATCAATTTTAAGTTTATTCAGACATTGGTCTAACAGTTAAAAAGGCGTGTGAAAAGGGTAAACATACTCAGATACTAATATAGGGGGGTGAAAATGATTGCTTCTTTTTTACAATACAAAACTAAAGCAGGCAAAAAGATGTGGATGTATCAAGCAGCCATTGGTGTAAATCCTGCTACTGGTAAATCTATACGTACAACTAAACGTGGATTCGCTACAAAACATGAAGCTGAGGCTGCTTTGAGACGTAATCTGTTGAATGTAGATAACCATGGTTATAGTGAAAATCGAAATTTGAAGTATCAAGATATTTATGAGTACTTCATCAAGGCATATAAAAACACGGTTAAGGAGTCTACCCTAAACCGTGTTCTTGGCTTGTTTAAGCATCATATACTGCCAGCACTAGGAAAGTATCGAATTAAGGATATAAGCACTCCTATGTGCCAAAATATCGTAAATCAGTGGGCTAGTGAACTTGTAGACTTCCGTAAGATTAAAAATTATGCTGGTTTAGTCTTTAAAGAGGCTAAACGGCTAAAGATTATTTATGATAATCCTATGGAGCTAGTTACTTTGCCTAAACCGGTTAAAAAAGTAGGCAGCGAAAAATTTGAGAATTTTTGGGATAAAAATGAATTAAAACTGTTTCTTGAATGTTTGGATAAAGAGTACGAGGAATCTAATTACAAGGCAGTTGCCCTATTTAGATTATTAGCATTTACTGGAATGCGAAAAGGCGAAGCCTTAGCTTTAACATGGGCTGATTTTGATTTCATACATAAAACACTTGCTATTAATAAGACGGTAACTCGTGCTGTTGATAATAAGATGATTGTTGGAACGCCTAAGACGCCTAAATCAATTAGAACACTTGATCTTGATTCAAAAACTACTGCTATAATACAACGCTGGCAGAAACGACAACGTAAAGAATTGTTAATCCTTGGATTTAACGCTGATAACCTAAACCAACTCGTTTTTTCAAGTAATCATAACGGCCTACTAACAACCAGCAAACCAAATAAATGGTTGGATCACATTATCAAAAAATATAACCTTAAACATATCGGAGTTCATGGGTTAAGGCATACGGCTGCTAGCCTATTCTTCGAATCCGGAGCCACTATTAAACAGGTTCAAGAACAGTTAGGCCATGCCGACGTTCAGACTACTTTAAACATTTATACTCACGTGACTAAATATACAAAAAAACAGACTATCAATAAATTATCGAAGTACCTCGGTTTTTGAAATTACTTCAAATATACTTCAAATTTATTGTAGTCCGTCTACAAATACTACCATATCAGCGATAGCATTGTGTGAGGTATCAACCCCACGTGGCGCATTAAACTAATTTTTTGTGAAAGCCTCATACTGATTGAGGCTTTTTTATTGCCCTATTTTTGACCTTTCTAGGCCTAGCAACAGACTTTGTAACGCTTTCTTTTTAATGATAACATTCACGCTCTGTTTTTACCAAAATAATAGGCATAACCATAGCTGACTCTTTTGCGGATTACAGCCAAAAGAACTCTTAATTGATCTTTTTCATTCAAGCTCTGCCAACCTCAGTTTGAACAATTTTTTTCAATAAAAAAGCCTTCCAACCAAGCAGAGCTGAATCGTCTGCTTAACTGGAAGGAAACAACGTAAACACTAAAGCGTCTTTTCTTTGACAATATCATTCTTAATATCATCGTACTTAACATTATCCATTCTGTAAGAATCCTTCACTGAAATCTTGGAGATCTTCATATCAGGCCTTTGCGGAAAAGCCGCGCCGTCTGCATGCTGAATTGTGTTATTCTCTGGATTATTCTCACTTACAATTACCAGATGCCCGCTGCCTTGAACAGTTGTTGCGACAGCATCTTCACTCTCTTCGTTAGTAGTTCCAATATAGACACAAAACTCAGATTCGTCTCCAATGATTAATTTTAAATTCTCTAAGACTTTTGCCAAAAAAATCACTTCCTTATAGTGGACAAAGGCGTCATACATCACCAGTACGACGCCTTCTAATTAAGTTAGTTACATTAAATTAATTCAAAATTTTATTACAAGAACCAAAGTCAAATTCTAGCTTCCAAGATTCTGCCCCTACCTCTACAGAATCATTACAGCTCCAAAACTGCGCCCAAATTATGAAAGATCAAAAAACTCAATACTGATTTGTAAATTAAATAACGCTCAATATGTAATAATTATACCATTGATGCAGTTCAGTTGGCAATTTTTTGCTCACGCTTCTTAATTTACCTCACTTTTCTTTTACAGTAGCCCCATAATTTTTACAAAGTTACAGCTTGTAAGCTTGTCTTTCTCCCAAACCCTTTTTATTTTTATGAACTGGTTCTTTTGTTTGACCTTTTTTGACCAACGGGTTAAACTAGCAATACAGACGTTAGAATGCTAAACTAAAAACGTCAATTAATTAATTTGAGGAGGTTTCAGTTCATGAATTTAGTTCCTACAGTAATTGAACAATCATCTCGCGGAGAACGTGCCTACGATATCTACTCACGCTTGTTAAAAGATCGGATTATTATGCTTTCCGGTGAAGTCAATGATGACATGGCAAATGCAATCATTGCGCAGCTGCTTTTCTTAGATGCACAAGATTCTGAAAAAGATATCTATATCTACATCAACTCTCCTGGTGGCAGTGTTTCGGCTGGATTGGCAATTTACGATACAATGAATTTTGTCAAAGCTGATGTTCAAACAATCGTAATGGGAATGGCAGCTTCAATGGCCAGTGTACTAGCGACTGCTGGCGAAAAGGGCAAACGTTTTGCCTTACCAAACTCAGAAATATTGATCCATCAACCATTAGGTGGAGCGCAAGGCCAAGCAACCGAAATCAGTATTGCGGCTGAACATATTTTAAAAACCCGCAAACTGATTAACAAAATTTTATCCGATGGTTCTGGTCAAGATATCGAAACCATCAATCATGATACTGAACGTGATAAATTCATGACGGCTTCTGAAGCTGTCTCATACGGTTTAATCGATGGGATTATGAAGAATAAAAAAGAAGTCAAATAAGCTGGTTTAATGCTTGGATTGTCTATAATCAGGTAATTCAAATAAGGCTAGGGGCTGTGACAAAAGTTAACTTTTGTCACAGCCCCTCTTTTATTCCGGATAAAC
>NZ_AZFQ01000024.1 GCF_001435195.1 Liquorilactobacillus satsumensis DSM 16230 = JCM 12392
AACCATGGAAAGCATTAAATCAGGCGGCCATTTGGCTCGTAAGTGTTGCGATTTCAACTTGTAAGGGGGTCTGGTAGCCCAGTGAACTATGAATTCTCTTCCTATTGTAGAAAGCATGCACATATTCAAAAAGGACAGCAGCGGCAGTTTCATAATTCTTAAAGACCGGCACTGGATAAACACATTCCTTTTTGAGGGAAGCATGAAAAGATTCCATTGGTGCATTATCGTATGGACACCCCTTACGGCTGTAAGAGTGGCGGATATGTAGTTCTGTTAACCGTTGTTTGTAATCATCGCTGGTGTACTGTGATCCTAAGTCTGTGTGGATAATCAGGTCCCCAGTAATGGTTCGATTTTTAACCGCGCTTTCCAGGGTCTTTAAGACTAAATCAGTATCTATCTTTTTTGAGAATGAATAGCCGATAATTCGTCTTGAGTGCAGATCCATGATGGTTGATAAGTAACACCAGCCATTACGCTTCGTTTGAATATAGGTCATATCAGCGGTCCATTTTTGATTTAAACCAGTGGTCGAGAAATCCTGCTTAAGCAAGTTGGGACGCTGTTCAACCTTGGTTTTGGAAGCCGAAGCCGCTTTCCATTTATTGACGGTAACGGAGTGGATATCCAGTTCCTTCATGAGCCGGGAAATCCGTCTTGGGCTGCACCGACGCTGCAGTGGTTGAAGTTCCAGATTCAATTCATGGTGGATCTTCATAACGCCGTATCGCTGCTTGAATTCCGCAAAGATCCGCAGAATCCGTTGTTTTAAGTCCTCATCTTCGGTCCGGCGTTTTGAAGGCTTTGGGGATCGATAACGATAATACTGAGCTCTGGAAACAC
>NZ_AZFQ01000025.1 GCF_001435195.1 Liquorilactobacillus satsumensis DSM 16230 = JCM 12392
GTAAACGCGGTTCTGAATGTCTCTTAAAACCTGTCTCAAATATTGACTTCAATCCAACTGATAAAGCCTTAACCGTTATGTATCATAATATGCGCCAACAAATCTTTTGGGACGGTAATAAACGAACCGCCACTTTAAGCGCCAATAAAATCATGATTGATGGTGGCGCTGGGTTAATCAATGTCCCGTTAGATCAGTGGGATCATTGGAACGATTTAATTGCTGATTATTACCGGACTAATGACATGAATAAAATTAAACAGTGGACGTATGACAATGCGATTCAAGGATTAGAGATTCGAGCAGACAAAAAACTGAGTGCTAATGAGTTGAACGAGATGTACAAAAAAGCTAAAAAAAAACGAACCAATTAGAGCTTGAAATGGGTAAAGAAGAGATTAGTAAGAGAACCCAAAATCAACTCAAAGACTTTGTTAAAGATAATTCAGATTTAAAAATTGAAAAGCCAATGAATGATCCGAAAAGTAAAAACGACCAGCCTAAAATCTAGGCTGATCGTTTTTTAGCTTATTCGGCTTATGCGCATTAACATAGTCGGCAAATATTTTTAAAAGTTCTTCGGTTTGTTCTACTGATAAATTATCCGCTTGAAAGTATTTTTCTAACAAGGCGCCTTTTTGAATTAGCCGCCGTGAACGGGCTTTGCGGGCTTGCCGATTTTTATAGTATTTGGATTGTCGTAATTTAAAATCTTCCCGAGCCATTTGCTCTTTTAGGCGAGCTTTTTGTGCAACCAATTTTTCATATTGATTAGCCATCATCATCACCACTTAGTTACAATTGGTTATTTGGTTCATGATTTAAAATCGTTGCTATTTTTTGCGCGAGGTCTTTAATCTTTTGATTGGACAAATCGGCGTAATCTAAATTTGATGTTTTAATAATTTGCTTGCCAAGGTTTTGTTCAATCTTACTTTTTTCAGCTTTGATCTTTTGATTAAGCTG
>NZ_AZFQ01000026.1:0-60052 GCF_001435195.1 Liquorilactobacillus satsumensis DSM 16230 = JCM 12392
AATCCCAGAACGATTTTCGACAATCTCTTTTATTTTAGAGGACTTTTGTCACAGCCCCTCTTTTATTCCGGATAAACGTGTTCCATAAGTCAAAATTCTCCGTCTAACTTCGAATTACTCATAGCGAAGTACTCGCTATGTTCATAATTTCGAGTTAGCACTCAAATTTTCCCGACTTATGTCACACTCTCCCTTTTTTTGAAAAAAGCACCGCTGCTTTTTATCATTTTCAGAAAAATGAATTGATTATTGAAAAAATGTTCAACATAAAAAGCAAGCATAATTGTTAAGTGTTCCTTTTCTTTGCGTGTATGTCCGCGATAAAATATATTCAAGAAGTTGAAAATATGGTAAAATAACTTTGAATGTGTTCACGACGCACTTTGAAATAGTATCGATTAATAGGAGGAACATCATGGCAGATGTCAGGTATAAACGTGTGATTTTGAAGTTAAGTGGAGAAGCTCTTGCTGGTGATCAAGGAAACGGGATTAACCCTCCTGAGATCAGAAAAGTGGCTGAAGAGATCAAGGAAGTCTATCAATTGGGAGTTCAGATCGCAATTGTAGTTGGCGGTGGCAATATGTGGCGCGGTGAATCCGGAGCCCAGATGGGAATGGAGCGCTCACAGGCGGACTATATTGGAATGCTTGCAACAGTTATGAATGCTCTTGCATTGCAAGATAACCTCGAGTCCTTGGGTGTGCCCACAAGAGTGCAAACCTCAATTGAGATGCGCCAAATTGCAGAACCGTATATCAGGCGCAAAGCCATTCGGCATTTAGAGAAGGGCAGAATTGTGATCTTTGCTGCTGGAACAGGGTCACCATACTTTTCAACTGATACAACTGCGGCTTTACGGGCTTCTGAAATTAATGCAGATGTGATCTTGATGGCTAAGAATGGAGTCGACGGCATTTATTCTGCTGATCCACAAAAAGATCGTGACGCGGTTAAGTTTACTGAATTAACGCATCTTGACATTATTAGCAAGGGCTTGCACGTCATGGATACAACTGCTTCTTCGTTGTCGATGGATAATGATATTCCTTTGGTAGTCTTCAATATGAATAAGAGTGGAAATATTAAGCGCGTAGTTGAAGGAGAAGCAATTGGGACAACAGTGAAAGGAAAATAAAAATTATGAAAATCAATGATTCACGCATTAAGGATGGTCAGGCACGGATGACTAAAGCTGAAGAAGCTTTTCAAAAAGAATTAGGAAATATTCGTGCAGGACGTGCGAATGCAAGCCTACTTAACCGTGTAATGGTAGATTATTATGGTGCTCCAACTCCATTAAATCAAATTGCACAAATTACTATTCCAGAAGCACGGGTGCTCTTGGTGACACCCTATGATAAATCAGCACTGCAAAATATTGAACATGCAATTCTGGCTTCTGATCTTGGAATCTCGCCTGCAAATGACGGTTCAGCGATTCGATTGGTGATTCCGCAGTTGACGGAAGAACGCCGCAAAGAAATTGCTAAGCAGGTTAAGGCAGAATCTGAAAAGGCAAAAGTTGCGGTGCGGAATGTGCGCCGGGATATTATGGATGAATTAAAGAAAGCTGAAAAAAATGGTGAATTGACGGAAGATGATCTGCACGTGTTGGAAGAACAGGCGCAAAAAGTGACAGATGCTTCCATCAAGAATGTTGAAAAAATTCAGAGTGTCAAAGAAAAAGAAATTCTGGATGTATAATTAGAAAATTCAACTGTTGATCGGACAGTCAAAACAACAACGAGGCGGCATCGTCGAACTTTGCACGGATCTAGCAGATAAACATTTAAGCTGTTTGTTGGGTGCGTAGGTTTCACGGAAATGCAATTTTGCCTCGTTGTTCCTTTTTTGCTAGAATAAGTTTTGGACTTAAATGGAGGTGGACCCTTGTTCTCAAAATTTATTAATAACAATCGTTCTGTTTCTAAACAGTTAGACGAACTTGATCCCAAACGAATACCCAACCATATTGCCATAATTATGGATGGAAACGGTAGATGGGCACAAAAAAGACATTTGCCGCGGATCGCGGGACACAAGGCAGCGTTGACAACAGTTAAGAAAGTAACTGTCGCGGCAAGTGATCTGGGAGTTAAGGTCTTAACCTTATATACTTTTTCTACAGAAAATTGGAAAAGGCCAAAAAAGGAAGTTGATTTCTTAATGACCTTACCGATTAATTTCTTTGATACTTTTGTGCCTGATCTGATCAAGAACAACATTCAGGTGCGCACAATTGGTGAACTTACTGCCCTTCCGCAAGAAACACGCAAAGCAGTGGCACGTGCCTGCGAACAAACTGCTAAAAATGACGGCATGATTTTGAATTTTGCTATTAATTATGGTGGGCGCGCTGAGTTAGTTGCCGCTGCGCAGACGCTCGCTGCGAGCGCGGTTAAAGGTGAGCTGGAACCAACTCAAATTACAGAAAAAGATTTCGCGCACGCTTTAACGACAGCTAAGTTTGGTGCATATGCTGATCCGGATCTGCTGATTAGAACAAGTGGGGAAGAGCGTATTTCCAATTTTTTATTGTGGCAGATTGCGTACAGTGAATTTGTTTTTACGGATGTATTATGGCCTGATTATACACCGCAGACCTTGTGGGAAAATATTTATGAGTATCAAAATCGGAACCGGCGTTTTGGCGGTTTGAAAAAGGAGTAGTTTAGAGATTATGAAACAACGTGTTTTAACAGCGGTAATTGCACTGCTGGTTTTCATTCCTCTTGTTTTGATCGGGGGAGTGCCATTTGAAATTCTTGCTATCTTGTTAGGCATGATTGGTTTATCTGAAATCTACATTATGCGTAAAAAGCTGCTGGTTTCGCCTGAAGCTGTTTTGGGTGTGCTAGCTTCCTTAGCGTTATTAGTGCCGCAAAGTTGGCTTTCATTTTTACCAGATACCAGTACACGTTACACGCTTTTTTATTTTTTAGTTTTACTCTTGCTAGTGTATACTGTGTTTACACGCAATCGCTTTTCATTTGACGATGCTGCAGTTTTAATTTTGGGGATTATCTATACTGCAGTCGGTTTCCGTTTCTTAATGACAGCGCGTGCTGCGGGAGTTTCAACTATTTTTTATCTACTCTTAACAGTTTGGGCCACAGATAGCGGTGCATACATGGTGGGAAGAAAATGGGGCAAGACTAAACTTGCTCCCCATATAAGCCCTAATAAAACTTGGGAAGGTTCCATTGGGGGAGTGATTGTGGCGTTGATAATCGGGGCAATCTTTACGTTTTATTTCCCACAAAGATATTCGCTGGTGTCGATGCTTTTGATGACGCTGATTCTCGCAATTGTAGCTCAATTTGGAGATTTAGTTGAGTCTGCACTGAAACGTTACTACGGCGTGAAAGATTCAGGTAAGATTTTGCCAGGACACGGGGGCATCCTTGATCGCTTTGATTCACTGCTGTTTGTCCTACCATTTGCACATTTTATTGGCTTGATTTAATGAATTTATGAACTGAGAGGATACCGACATGCTGCTTACAATTGTGACATTTATTATTGTTTTTGGAATACTGGTTCTTGTCCATGAATTTGGTCATTTTTACTTTGCAAAAAAGGCCGGTATCCTAGTGAGAGAATTCTCAATTGGAATGGGCCCTAAAATTTTCGCATATCAGAAAAAGGCCACCACGTACACGATTCGTATCCTGCCGTTAGGGGGATACGTCCGTATGGCGGGACTTGAGGAAGATGATGAAGCTTTAAAACCAGGAACATCTGTCAGCCTTTTGCTGGACGATGCTGGGGTTGTTGAAACTATTAATACCAGTCACAAAAAAACTTTAATGAACGGGATTCCGGTTCAACTGGTTAAGTGGGATCTTGAAAATGAACTCTGGCTTGAGGGTTATGAAAACGGCGATGATGAGCAGTATCGTCATTTTAAAGTTTCTCATGATGCTTCAATCATTGAAGAAGATGGAACAAAAGTCAGAATTGCACCGACAGATGTTCAGTTTCAATCGGCTACGTTATGGCAAAGAATGTTGACCAATTTTGCAGGGCCACTCAACAATTTTATTTTGGCAATCGTTGCTTTTACACTGGTGGCAGTTTTACAAGGCGGAGTGACATCGACTTCTAATGTCGTCGGTAATTTCACTGAGAATTCGGTAGCGCAAAAAGCTGGGATGCAAAAAGGGGATCGCGTGGTTAAAGTAGAAAACGCAAGAACCTCTTCTTGGCAGAGCCTAGCAACTGCAATCAGCAAAGGTGCTGGTAAAAAAACGACACTGACCATCGAAAGAAAGGGTCAAACAAAGCAGTTGCAAGTTGTTCCGCAAACTAAAAAACAGAACAAACAAAATGTGGGGTATATTGGAATTGAAGCGGCTGTGCACCACGAAAAATCGTTTTGGGCGATTGCAACCTATGGCTTCTCGCAGACCTGGAATCTAACAGTTGCGTTGTTGAGTGCGATTGTGGGTATGTTCACGCATGGGTTTAGCTTAAATGATTTAGGCGGCCCGGTTGCAATTTATTCCTACACTTCGGAAGCAACTAAGTATGGGTTAATTAGTGTTATTAACTTATTAGCGTTTCTTTCACTGAATTTAGGGATTGTTAATCTGCTTCCGATTCCAGCGTTAGACGGTGGTAAGTTAGTGTTGAATGTGATTGAAGGAATCAGACACAAGCCGCTTTCGCAGGAAAAAGAAGGGATCATCACGCTTGTGGGTTTTGGTTTCCTAATGTTATTAATGATCTTAGTTACTTGGAACGATATTCAACGTTATTTCTTTAATTAATATTATGGGGCGTGTGCTGCGTCGTTAAGTTAAAAGGGGATTTTTATGAAACAGTCAAAGTTATTAATACCAACTATTAAGGAAGTACCCAGTGATGCGGAGGCACTAAGCCACAAGATGATGCTGCGTGCCGGGTATGTTAAACAAATTTCTGCCGGAATGTATGCCTATCTGCCACTTGCTTTCCGGGTCTTAAAGAAGATTGAAAAAATTATCAGAGAGGAAATGGATCAAATTGATGCAGCAGAGATGCTGGTGCCTGCCGTTATTCCTGCTGAGCTTTGGCAAGAGTCAGGCAGATACGTCACCTATGGTCCAACAATGTTTAAGTTACAGGATCGGCACGAGCGCGATTTTATTTTAGGACCTACACATGAGGAAACCTTTACTGCTATTATTCGTGATAGCCTTAAGTCCTATAAAAAATTACCGCTGACATTATACCAAATTCAGATGAAGTATCGCGATGAGAATCGTCCGCGGTTTGGACTTTTGCGCGGCCGTGAATTCTTAATGTTTGATGGCTACTCATTTCATGCAGATGATCAGAGTTTGAATAAAGTCTATACTCAAATGGAAGGTGCCTATCAGAAAATTTTTGAACGTTGTGGATTAAACTTCCGTGCGATTATTGGTGATGCGGGCGCAATGGGAGGCAACGATTCGAAAGAATATATGGCAATTGCTGATATTGGTGAAGACACAATTGCTTATTCTGATGAAAGCGGATATGCTGCAAATCTTGAAATGGCTCGCAATTTACGGAATGTTAAGCCTTCACATGAACCTGAAAGAGAGCTGGAAAAGGTTTCCACTCCAGGTGCAAAGTCGGTTGAACAAGTCGCTGAATTGCTGAAAGTCGAAACTGGCGCAGTCATTAAAACTTTGTTGGTACTGGCTGATCAAGAGCCGGTAATTGTACTATTACGCGGAACTGATGAACTCAATGAAGTCAAGCTCACTAACTTTTTGGGTGCTGCAGATGTCCGCTTGGCAACCGATGCAGAGGCAGTTCAGTATCTGGGAGCAGATTTTGGTTCATTAGGTCCGGTCGCAATTCCAAAGGAAATTCGTGTGATTGCTGATCTGGATATTGAAAAGATGCGTAATAGTGTAGTTGGTGCTAACGAAAATGACTTTCATTTGATTAACGTCAACGTTGGACGTGATTTTGAGGTTGCTGATTATACAGATCTACGGTTGGTTAAAGCCGGTGAGTTGTCTCCAGATGGTGAGGGACGACTCAAATTTACCCGCGGAATTGAAATCGGACATATTTTCAAGTTAGGAACGCGCTATTCAGATTCACTGAAGGCCGATGTGCTGGACTCAAATGGGCGTCAGATACCTGTGATTATGGGTTGCTATGGTATTGGAGTTTCACGCTTGCTGTCGGCGATTATTGAACAAAATTGCGATGAGAATGGAATTATTTGGCCGCGCAATATTGCACCGTTTGATGTGCATGTCGTTCCCGTCAATGTCAAGCAGGAGATTCAGGTTAAACTGGCTGAAAAGATTACGACACAGCTGGAAGAAGCAGGTTACAGCGTTTTGCTTGATGATCGGAAGGAAAGACCAGGTGTTAAGTTTGCAGATTCTGATTTAATGGGAATGCCGGTGAGAGTTACAGTTGGTAAGAAGGCTGAGGAAGGAATTGTTGAGGTTAAATTGCGGCGTAATGGAGAGACAGTCGAGGTTCGACCAGAAGAACTTGAAAATGCAATTTCGATTTTGCTTAAACAAGAAAAGAAAGAAAAAATTCTATAAATGAAAGATTAAATACTTAGTGTTTTTAGGAGGCTGAAATGAATGAATAATTTATTCCAGCCTTTTAGAGCTATCAAAGAAAGGAAAAACGAATGGAACTTGATAAAAAGACATTGTTTCAAAAATTGCTGGCGCAGTTAAACTGGGAACCGACAGCTGAACAAAATAAATACTTTGAAACGACAGAAATTACAAAGGTTGAAATTCATCGTCTTTCAAAACGCTGGGAGTTTAGTCTTAGAACCCAAAAGGTCTGGCCATTCGCTCTTTTCCAAGTTTTTTCGCAAAAATTACACACAGGCTTCTCTGAGATCGCACAAACTGATCTTAAAATACAAGCGACTGAGCAAGTGCTTGACAGTAAAAGAATTGCTGAGTATTGGGAGTGGGTTGTTAAAAACTGTGGAGTACATTCGCCTTTTGTGCAGGAACTCAAAAATGGGATGGTGCCCTATGTTGAACAAAAACGTGTTTTACTGCTAGCAGAAAATGAAATTATCAAGCATTTTCTGGTTAATCAGGCTTTAGGCCCGATTGAGGAGACCTATCAGCGGGTGGGGTTCCCGCAATTTGCAATTCATACGTTAATAGATGAGTCAAAGTCACAGCAAAAAATTGCTGAATTTAAGCAGGAAAAGGCCAAAAATGATGCGAAATTAGCACAAAAAGCCGTTCAAGCAATTCAACAGCAGAATCAAAAGAAAGAAAACAGTCCAGTTAAAATTGAAGGGCCCGTGACGCTTGGCAGGAAGATTGATGCCAAAGAACAGCCGCGACAAATGAACGATATTACGGAGGAAGAGCGGTCAGTTATCGTTCAAGGATATATCTTTGACAAAGAGGTTAGAAGTCTGCGCTCATCTCGCAAATTGTTGATTATTAAAGTTACAGATTATAGTTCTTCGCTGGTAGTCAAAAAATTTTCACGTAACGAAGAAGATGAAGCTTGTTTTGATGCCATTCAAGAAGGGCAATGGGTAAAAATTCGTGGAAATGTCCAAGAGGATAGTTTCTTACGTGATTTAGTATTGAATGCATTTGATATTAACCAGATCAAGCACGAGCAACGCAAGGACTCGGCTCCTGCTGATCAGAAACGAGCGGAACTGCATCTGCATACAAATATGAGTATGATGGATGCAACTAACAGTATTACCGCTTACGTTGAACAGGCTGCTGCATGGGGACAAAAGGCAATTGCAGTTACAGATCATGCCACTCTACAGGCTTTTCCGGAGGCTCATACTGCCGGTCAGAAAAACAATGTTAAAATTCTTTATGGAGTTGAAGCTAACGTTGTAGATGATGGCACCCCAATTGCTTATAATGAGCAGCATGTTTCTTTAAAAGATGCAGTCTATGTTGTTTTTGATACTGAAACGACGGGACTTTCTGCTCGCTTTGATAAGGTAATCGAGCTTGCTGCCGTGAAAATGCAGCATGGGGCAGTCTTAGACCGCTTTGATGAGTTCATTGACCCGGGACATCCATTATCAAGAACAACAACTGAATTGACCAGCATTACTGACGCAATGGTCAGAGGTTCAAAGTCGGAAAAAGAAGTTTTTGAACTTTTCCAGGAATTTTGTCAAGATAGTATCATTGTTGGGCATAATGCGACTTTTGATGTCGATTTTATGAATACTGGATATCAAAGACAAGGCCTGCCATTGATCGCAAACCCGTGGATTGATACTTTGCCATTTGCCCGCTTTTTGTATCCTCAGTTAAAAGGATTTCGACTGAATCGCTTGGCGAAAATGCTGAACGTTGAGCTTGAACATCACCATCGTGCGATTTATGATGCTGAAGCAACTGGCTATATTTATTTTGCAATGCTTAAAGAGGCTCAGGCAAAGTACCAAATTGAGTTTTTAGATCAATTGAATGCGCATGTAGGAGAACATGGTGCTTATAAGCATGAACATCCGTTTCACGCCACAATTATTGCAGCAACTCAAGCGGGTTTAAAAAATCTCTTTAAATTAGCCTCGATTTCAATGGTCAAATATTTTTACCGCGTGCCACGTATCCCGCGCTCGGTCCTTGTCAAGTATCGAGAAGGTCTGATTATAGGCTCAGCCTGTGCAAGTGGTGAAGTCTTTACTGCCATGATGCAAAAGGGATTTGCTGAAGCAAAAGAAAAAGCGCGTTTTTATGATTATCTGGAAGTGCAGCCCAAGCCCTTATATGCACCTTTAATGGAACAAGAACTTGTTAAAAACGAAAAAGATCTCGAAGAAATCATTAAGAATATGGTTGAATTGGGCGAACAGTTACAATTGCCGGTTGCCGCAACGGGCGATGTCCACTTCTTAAACAAAGAGGATGCTGTTTACCGTAAAATTTTGATTCATTCACAGGGTGGGGCTAATCCGTTAAATCGTCTTAAACAGCTCCCTGATGCCCATTTCAGAACGACGGATGAAATGCTGGCAGAATTTAGTTTTTTAGGCAAACAAGCGGCTCAAAAAGTAGTTATTACTGGACCAGACGAGATTGTCAACATGACTGCTGAAATTTCACCAGTCAAAGATAAGCTGTATACCCCTAAAATGCCCGGAGCAGAAGACGAGATTCGAAATCTTGCGCTGAACCAAGCGCACAAATTGTATGGTGACCCATTGCCAAAGATTGTACAGGCACGTTTGGACAAGGAGCTCAAAAGTGTAATTGGTAATGGTTTCTCAGTAATTTATTTGATTTCACAAAAGTTGGTATATAAGTCAAATAAGGACGGCTACTTGGTTGGTTCACGTGGTTCTGTAGGCTCAAGTTTAGCAGCCACGATGACCGGAATTACAGAGGTTAATCCACTGCCGCCGCATTACCGTTGTCCTAAGTGCCAGTGGAGTCACTTTTATGAAAAGGGAGAATATGGTTCGGGATTCGATTTACCAGATAAAAATTGTCCAGAGTGTGCAACTCCTTTAATTAAGGATGGGCAAGATATTCCGTTTGAGACTTTCCTTGGGTTTTATGGTAACAAGGTTCCTGATATTGATCTTAACTTTTCGGGAGACTATCAGCCGGTTGCACATAACTATACTAAAGTGCTGTTTGGCGAAGGAAATGTTTTTCGGGCAGGGACAATTGGAACTGTTGCGGATAAAACTGCTTATGGTTATGTTAAAGCCTATGAAAGAGATACGGAACAAACTTTCCGTAATGCTGAAGTAGATCGACTGGCAAAGGGGGCAACGGGTGTTAAGCGGACTACTGGGCAACATCCTGCTGGAATTTTAGTTGTCCCGGATTATATGGATATCTATGACTTCACGCCAATTCAATATCCGGCTGATGACTTGAATGCAACTTGGAAAACAACGCATTTTGATTTTCATTCTATTCATGATAATATTTTGAAATTAGATATTCTGGGTCACGATGATCCTACGATGATTCGAATGTTGCAAGATCTTTCAGGTGTCAATCCGAAATCAATTCCAACCGATGATCCGGGCGTCATGCAGCTTTTTTCTGGAACTGAGATTTTAAAGGTCACGCCTGAGCAAATTGGTTCGAATACGGGAACGCTGGGAATCCCTGAATTTGGAACCCGCTTTGTACGTGGAATGTTGGAGGAAACTAAACCAAAGACATTTGCAGAGCTGCTCAAGATTTCTGGACTGTCGCATGGGACCGATGTTTGGTTAGGAAATGCCGAAGAGTTGATTAAAAATGGAACGGTTACAATGCCGGAAGTAATTGGTTGTCGTGATGATATTATGATGGATTTGATCCATATGGGAGTCGAAGCTGACCGTGCGTTCAAGATTATGGAACATGTGCGTAAGGGTCGTGGCATTCCCGATGACTGGCAAGCTGAGATGCGCGAGGCCAAGGTTCCAGAATGGTATATTGGTGCTTGTCTTAAGATCAAGTACATGTTCCCGAAAGCACATGCGGCGGCCTATGTGCTCATGGCGCTGAGGATCGCTTACTTCAAGGTCTATTTTCCGCTCTTGTATTACTCTGCTTATTTTAGTGTGCGCGCCGATGATTTTGATTTGCTTGCAATGTCGCGCGGTAAACAGGCTGTTAAAGATGCGATGAAAGAAATTACTGATAAAGGGATGGACGCTTCTACTAAAGAGAAAAATTTATTGACTGTTTTGGAGCTTGCTAATGAGATGCAAGAACGCGGCTTCAGCTTCAAAATGGTTGATCTCCAACATTCGGCTGTTTCAGACTGGTTGATCAAGGACAATTCCTTGCTTGCGCCATTTGACGCAATGCCAGGCTTAGGGACGAATGTTGCTAAGCAGATTGTTGCAGCGCGCGAAGAAAAACCATTCCTTTCAAAGGAAGATCTGGCTAAGCGTGGTAAGGTATCGAAGACCTTGATTGATTATATGACGGAAAATCATGTTTTAGATGAATTACCTGATGAAAATCAATTAAGTTTGTTTGATTCAATGTTTTAGACGTTAGGATTAGCTTGCTGTTCAGAATTTTTCATGTTATAATGGTTAATGGAATTAGATAACTCGTTGAGAGTGAGCAGCAATGCTCGCTCTTTTTATTGCAACTGCGAGCGTGTATCAGAATTGTAAAAAGGAGGTCAGTTTGTGAGTACCGTTGTAAAGACAGTTACCGAACTGGTGACACCTATCTTAGAAGAAAAAGATTTTGAGTTAGTAGACATTGAATTTGTGAAGGAAGGCAAAAGCTGGTATTTACGTGTTTTTATTGATAAACCAGCCGGAATTAACATTGAGGAGTGTGCCTTGGTAAGCGATCAGCTTAGCGAAGCCCTTGACAACTGTGATCCAGACCCGATTCCGCAAGCGTATTACTTGGAAGTTTCATCTCCAGGGGCTGAACGACCACTAAAAAAACAAAGTGATTTTGAGCGTGCCGTGCATAAATATATCCATGTTTCGCTTTACCGACCGTTAAATGGGACGAAGGTCTATGAAGGAACATTGGTAGAACTTAGTGATCAGTTCTTGAAGTTAGAGTATATGGATAAGACACGTAAAAAACAAATTGAAATTCCTCGCGATCAAGTCGCAAAAGCGCGTTTGGCTATCAAATTTTAGAATTCGTTAAGGAGTTAAGGTAAGAATGAGTAAGGAACTGTTGAATGCCTTAGATGCATTAGAAAAAGAAAAGGGTATTAAAAAAGAAGTTGTCGTTGAGGCCCTCGAAGCAGCGCTTGTCTCAGCATATAAGCGTAATTATGGCCAAGCGCAAAATGTCGAAGTAGAATTTGATAAGAGTGTTGGAGATATACATGTTTTTGCTGTTAAAGAAGTTGTCGAAGAGGTTTTCGACTCGCGCCTGGAAGTCAGTCTGGAAGAAGCTACCCAGATTAACCGTGCTTATGAAGTTGGCGATACAATTCGTTTTGAAGTTACACCGAAACATTTTGGACGGATTGCAGCGCAGACAGCTAAGCAGGTAATCATGCAGCGTGTGCGTGAGGCTGAACGTGGAATTGTGTATGACGAATATATTCAGTACGAAAATGAAATTGTGACCGGTGAAGTTGAGCGGCATGATCATCGTTATGTGTATGTTAACTTGGGCAGAGTCGAGGCGGTACTTTCACATCAGGATCAAATCCCTGGTGAAGAATACCAACCGCACGATCGCATTAAAGTTTACATTTACAAAGTTGAAAATACCGCAAAGGGTCCACAAGTATTCGTTAGTCGTTCACACCCAGATTTGCTTAAACGGCTTTTCGAACAAGAAATCCCGGAGATTTTTGATGGTACGGTTGAGATCGTTTCAATTGCACGCGAAGCTGGAGATCGGGCAAAGGTGGCAGTTCGTTCAAATAACGCAAGTGTTGATCCTGTTGGCACCTGTGTCGGTCCACGCGGAGAACGCATTCAAACCATTGTGAATGAATTGAAGGGCGAGAATATGGATGTTGTTGAATGGAATGAAGATCCTGCTGAATTCATCGGTAATGCGCTGAATCCGGCAGAAGTTTTGGATGTTCATTTTAATCCTGAAAATGAACGGGCCTGCACGGTAGTTGTTCCAGATGATCAGCTCTCGTTAGCGATTGGCAAACGTGGGCAAAATGCACGGTTAGCTGCAAAACTAACGGGTTATAAAATTGATATCAAGTCTGAGTCTGATTATGCACAGTTACAAGATGAACTGGCGGCTAAGGTTCAGCAAACTGAAGCATCAGCAGCAGACAATCACGAAATTGAGGATTAGAAAGGGATGATCAGACATGGCGCGAAAGCGGAAAGTACCAATGCGTAAGGATATCGTCTCGGGTGAAATGAAACCCAAGAAAGAATTAGTGAGAATCGTAAAAAACAAGGAAAATGACGTCAGCATCGATCCAACTGGCAAAAAAGCAGGACGTGGTGCCTACCTTTCCTTAGAAGTTGCGGCAGCTAAGCAGGCGCAAAGTGAGCGTGTTTTTGATCAAGCTTTTGGAATAAAAATTCCGGCAGAATTTTATGAAGAGTTAGTGCAGTACGTAGACCATCAGGCTGCGCGCAAGGAGCTTTTCGGCGATGGGGCAAAGTAATAGTGAGCAGCAACGCGTTTTACAATTGCTGGGGCTTATAAGGCGGGCTGGTCAGCTCGTAACCGGTTCAGAGTTAGTGTTGCGCGGAATTCAAAAAGAACAGGTTAACTATGTTTTTGTGGCAAGTGACAGCTCCGCAACTACACGTAAGCAATTTACGGACAAATGCAATAGTCACAAAATTGAACTTAGCTTTGACTTCAACCGGACGCAACTTAGCGTAGCAATCGGGATTCAACGTTCTGTTGTGGCAGTTACAGGGAAAGGCTTCAGCAAAAAAATCGCGCAATTATTAAAGTGAATATCTGAAGAAGTTTTAGGCTGTTCTTTTACGATTTAGGAGCAGTTGAGATTGGAGCGTGAATGTATGGGAAAAAAGCGAATTTATCAATTGGCTAAAGAGCTGAACATCAGCAGTAAAGTGGTGATTGATGTTGCTCGACAAAAGGGGTTTACAGTCAGCAATCACATGTCGACGATTGGTGAGAATGAGGAAAGACAGTTACGTGAAAGTCTTTCGCAACAGCGTGGGAAAAAAGCTGTTAAAAATAATGCACCCAAAAATGAGCATCAGAAAAAAGATGTGCAGCGGCAAGCCCCAAGCAGTAATAAACAAATAAATCAGAATAAAGAGGCAAAACCAATTCAAAAACAGGCAAATAACAATCATAAGAGTGAACAACAGCGGACTACAAAGAAAACAACAACGCAGCAGCCACGTACTACGGCTGCAAAACAGGAAAATACGCGCAACAACAAGTCTCAACAAATGAGCACACAGACCTCTGGTTCGCGCTCAAGCGCAAATGAACGTGGGCAAAAACAGCGTTACGGTCAAAATAATTTTAGCCGAAATCGCTTTGGCAATAAAAAGAGACGTAAAAATCGCAAAAATGCACGTTATCAAGAAAGCAAGAAACCTGCAGTTCCACCACGTAAAAGCAGACCATTACCAGAAACGCTCGTGTATACTGTGGGGATGAATGTCGCTGAGATTGCGAAAAAAATTCATCGTGAACCTGCAGAAATCATTAAGAAACTCTTTATGATGGGTGTGATGGTTAATCAGAATCAGTCACTAGACAAGGATACGCTTGAGATTCTTGCAGCAGACTATGGCATGAATGCCACAGAAAAAGTTGAAGTTGATGTGGCTGACATTGATAAATTTTTCGAAGAGGAACAAGAGAATACAAAGCATGCTGTGATTAGACCACCTGTTGTAACTATCATGGGACACGTTGACCATGGGAAGACAACTTTGCTGGACAAGTTGCGTCACACACATGTCACTGAAGGTGAAGCTGGAGGAATTACACAGCATATCGGGGCTTATCAAGTTAAACATGACGGCAAGACAATTACCTTCTTGGATACGCCAGGACATGCGGCCTTTACAAATATGCGTGCCCGTGGAGCTGATATCACAGATATTACTGTATTGGTGGTGGCAGCTGATGATGGTGTGATGCCACAGACAATCGAAGCTATCAACCATGCTAAGGCTGCAAATGTACCAATTATCGTGGCCGTTAATAAAATTGATAAACCCGGTGCAAATCCTAACCATGTAATGGAACAATTAGCTGAATATGAATTGATCCCTGAAAACTGGGGCGGTGATACGATCTTTGTTGAAATTTCAGCTAAATTTGGTAAAAACTTAGATGAATTGCTGGATATGATCTTACTGGAAGCTGAGGTTCTTGAATTACGTGCCAATCCGAAGCAACATGGAGCAGGCTCTGTGATTGAGGCTCGTTTGGATAAAGGTAAAGGGGCAGTTGCCTCACTTTTGGTCCAACAGGGAACTTTACATGTTGGAGACCCGATCGTTGTTGGCAATACCTTTGGTCGTGTGCGGACGATGATCAATGATAAAGGGCAGCAGATTACTAAGGCCACGCCAGCTACGCCTGTTGAAATTACAGGCTTGAGTGATGTACCTGATTCAGGGGACCGCTTTGTCGTCTTTGATGATGAAAAGACAGCAAGGTCAGCTGGTGAGGAACGTGCTAAACGGGCCTTAATGAAAGAACGCAGTAATACTCATCATGTGACGCTCGACAACCTGTTTGATTCTCTTAAAGAAGGCGAATTGAAGGAAGTCAATGTGATTATTAAAGCTGATGTTCAGGGCTCTGTTGAAGCGCTTGCCGGAAGTTTGCAGAAGATTGAAGTTGAAGGTGTTAAGGTTAACATTATTCATGAAGCAGCAGGAGCAATTAATGAAAGCGATGTGACCTTAGCAGAGGCCTCAAATGCGATTATTATCGGCTTTAATGTTCGCCCAACACCGCAGGCTAAGAATCAGGCTGAAAATGATAAAGTTGACATTCGTCTCCATCGGGTTATCTATCAAGCAATTGATGAAGTTGAGACAGCGATGAAAGGGATGCTGGAGCCTGTTTACGAAGAAAAAGTTACGGGACAAGTTGAAATTCGTGAGACATATAAAGTCTCAAAGCTGGGCACAATTGGTGGTGGATATGTTACAGAAGGATATATTCAGCGCGATAGTGGAGTTAGAATTATTCGTGAAGGCATCGTAATTTACGAAGGGAAGCTGGCCAGCTTGAAGCGTTTCAAAGATGATGTTAAGCAGGTCAAACAAGGCTTTGAATGTGGTATCATGATTGAAAAGTACAATGACATTAAGGTCGGAGACCAAATTGAAGCTTTCATCATGCAAGAAGTTCCAGTTGAATAAAAAGTGTCCTTTAAGTAAGGAGGAGACGCAATGGCACAAAATTATCGAGTTGGTCGTTTATCTCAAGAGATTCAAAGAGAAGTGACAGACATTTTAATGAAACGAGTTCGTGATCCAAGGGTACAAGGGGTCACAATCACCGGGGTAGATGTCACCGGTGATCTACAGCAAGCAACAATTTATTACAGCATTCTTTCAGAGCTTGCTTCGGTGGGTGAAAAGACACAAATTGGTCTGGAAAAAGCAACTGGTTTGATCCGCAAAGAACTAGGGGCCCGGCTGAGCATCTATGTGACACCTGAGATCCAGTTTGTTCGGGATCGTTCGGTCCAGTATGGTGATCGCATTGACCAATTGTTAAACGATCTTAAACGCCCTGAAAAATAAATGATTAGTAATGAAGTTGTCTGTCTGGAATTTAGGCTGGTGATGAAAATTGGTAGCACATCAAGACAGAGAAAAATAACTAGAAACTGTCCCCAAGTCTGAGCAAGTGGTCTGGAGTTTTTATTCAGACTAAGGGACAGAATCAAAGACTAGTTTGAAAATGTTAAGAAGTGCCAGCAATGCTGAAACTGCGCTTCTATTAACTAACCGGATGGACTTCAAAATAAAAAGGGCTGAAACAAAACTTTTGTTTTGTCACAGTCCCTTTTTTTAGCGTTGTTTTTACTCTATTTCAAAGCGGAGGGTTATGCATGAATGGCATCTTGCCTTTATATAAAGAACGTGGAATGACAAGCAACGATTGTGTGTTTAAATGTCGTAAAATCTTTAAGATGAGAAGAATTGGACATAGTGGGACATTGGATCCGACGGTTGATGGGGTTTTGCCAATTTGTATTGGTAGTGCTACTAAGGTGGTTAATTATCTAATGGATTCAGGCAAAATTTATACGGGAGAGATTACGCTGGGATTTGCGACCACGACTGAGGATTTAGAAGGAGAGCGGGTGGCGCAACAAGACATTACGACACCCTTTAATGCAGCTGAGATAGCAGCGGCAATGAATAAATTGACAGGTGAAATGATCCAAATTCCGCCCCTCTATTCAGCAATTAAGGTCAAAGGTAGACGACTCTACGATTATGCGCGTGCAGGGGATCCAGTTGAACGCCCCAAACGTAAAATCCAGGTAGATTATTTCAAGCAAGTCAAGCCACCGGTTTTTGATGCGGAGAAAAAAGAACAGCGTCTTTATTTTGAAGTAGGCTGCGGTAAGGGAACGTATATCCGGACACTGGCGGTGGACCTCGGAAAAAAGTTGGGAGTGCCAGCTGTCATGTCTGATTTAACAAGGCTTGCAAGCGGTGGCTTTACAATTGGGCAGGCAATTACTTTGGAACAGTTGCACAAGGCAGCCGACGATGGTACGCTTTCACAGTACTTAGTAGATGCCGATCATGCGTTACGGAAATTTCCGCACCATTCTTTGACAAGTGCGCAATGGAAAAAGGTTAAAAATGGGGGCTTTTTAAGTGAAGCAGAGCTGAAAGACTGTTTCCCAGCTCCACAGGTTGTATTAATGAATTCCGGGCGTGCACGCTGCATTTATCGGTTAAATTTAGAGAAAAACAGATATCAACCTGAACAAATGATTGATTTAGCTGAAGGAGAGCATTAACGTGCAAATAATTAAGTTAGAAGAACCATTTGACAAAGCACAAATTCCGGCTGGCTCAGTTGTGCTTGCGTTGGGCTTTTTTGACGGAGTTCATCGTGGACATCAGGCGGTAATTGAGACGGCACGGCAAGAGGCCAGAAAACGGGGAGTTAAGTTGGCGATTATGACTTTGACACCACATCCTTCAATTATCTTCCAGCATGTTCCCCCTGAAAAGGTAACTTATTTGACTTCCCTTGAACGCAAATTGCAGTTGTTCGCCCGTTTTGGAGCAGAAATTGCATATGTGGTTGCGCTCAACAGCCAGGTAAGTAAAATGGGACCGCAAGAATTTGTCGATAAGTATATGGTGGGTTTGCATGCACAAGCAATTGTTGCTGGAGAAGACTATACTTATGGAACTGAAAAGATTGCAAATATGGAGTTATTACCCCAATATGCCCAAGCGCGTTTTGCCGTAATTAAGGTCAGACATCTGAAGCAAATGGGGCAAAAAATCAGTTCAACCAGAATCAGAACCTGCTTAGATCACGGACAGATCACGCAAGCAAACCATTTGTTGGGGTATTGTTATGAAAATGATGGTGTGATTGTTCATGGCAAGCAGGTTGGGCGCACTTTAGGTTTTCCCACGATTAACATTTCAGTTGGTCAGGGTGAGCGTTTGCCGGCGGAAGGAATTTACGCCGTCAAAGTCCGGCTTTTAGGGAAAACAGTTGACGGGATGGCTTCAATTGGACGCAATGAAACCTTCGGCAGCAATAATGCTCCTACCTTGGAGATCAATCTATTGGATTTTTCTCAAATGGTTTATGGAGAACATGTTGTCGTGCAATGGCATCAATATCTGCGTGGTCAAGTTAAATTTCCAAATGCTCAAGCACTGATAGTGCAGTTGAAAAGGGATGAAAAAAATGTCCGCGCATATTTTGCGGCAAAATAATTTGTTTACTTGCGATAATAAAGCGCCATTTCTTGACATATTTTAAGAGTTCTTGTATATTAATAATTGACTTAGCACTCTATGATGCTAAGTGCTAATCGAGGTGATTGAATTGCTTACAGAAAGACAGTTATTGATTCTTGAAGCGATTATTCAAGATTATACCAATGCTGGAAGACCGGTTGGGTCTAAATTTTTGGAGCAGCAATTGCCGATGAATGTCAGTTCAGCAACGATTCGAAATGAAATGGCGGTCTTGGAGCATCTAGGCTTTATTGGTAAAGAACATTCTTCCTCAGGGAGGGTGCCTTCATTGAAGGGGTATCGATACTATGTTGATAATCTTGTCAAACCTGATGAGATTGATCAAAATGAGATCGAGAGCATTCGTTTGTCACTTGACAGTAATTATTACAAGGTTGATGAAATTATCAAGGAATCAGCCAAGATATTGTCTGAGATGACTAACTACACGGCAATTACGTTTAAGCCGGAGGTTAAGAATTTGCGCTTTCAAGGATTCAGAGTGCTTCCCTTAGGTAATCAGCAAGTCATGATGATTCTGATTACAAGCGATGGAAATACCGAAAGTCAGCTGTTCAATCTCCCGCGGGATCTCAGCGGAGATGAAATTGAGGCGGTTATCCGCGTCATTAATGATCGAATTGTTGGATTGCCACTTGATCAGGTGATTGCGCGGCTTCACGAGACACTTCCGTTGCTATTGCATTATGTGCAGCATCCACTTGGATTTCTTGATATTTTTGGGAGTATTCTTGAAAGGTCAGCCCAAGAACAGTTTTTTGTTGGAGGAAAGCTGAATCTGCTTAACTTTGTTGGTGACGGAGATGTTGAACAAATCAAGAAGTTATATTCTCTGATCGAGCGTTCGGATGACATTAACGAGCTGGTGGGTAACTCAGGGCAAACGATCCAGGTTAAGATTGGCGATGAGCTGACGAATAGTTCACTAGCCAACTACAGCCTGATTTCAGCAACCTATGATGTTGCCCAACATGGTCAAGGATTAATTGCTTTATTAGGTCCGACAAATATGCCGTATTCGAAGATGATTGGCTTAATGCGTGCCTTTCGTGAGGAATTAACGCGGAAATTGTTGGATTATTACCATTTATACGAGGAATAGAAAAGGGGTGTTTGTTTGTCAAAGAAGAGTGAAAGCAGCGCGCAAGCAGATTTGCAAACTGATGAAAAGGTAAAAAAAGCTGAGCCAGTTGTTGCTGAAGACCAGCATGAACAATCTGCACCAGCCGCAGAAAAAGATGCTGAAAACAGTTCAGAAAAGAAACCGGCTCAAGAAAAAAAGGTTGACTACCAAAAGCTTTATACTGAGTTACAGCAAAAATACGATAAATTAGAAGATAAGTATTTAAGAGCAGAAGCTGAGATGGCCAACATGCATACCCGGTTTAAAAAAGAGCAGGAAAAGCTTTTGAAGTATGATGGACAAGGCCTTGCTAAAGAGGTTCTGCCAGTAATCGATAACCTTGATCGCGCTTTGAAGATTGAGGTTACTGATGATGCTTCTAAGCAACTGAAGCATGGAATTGAACTGGTTCATCAAGATATGGAAAAGGCTTTGGGTGCCAACCACGTTACAAAAATTAAAGCACTTGGTCAAGCGTTTGATCCTGTCATTCATCAAGCTGTGAAAACAGTTCCGGTTGAAAAAGGACAAAAGCCTGAAACTGTTGTGGAAGTTTTCCAAGATGGTTATATGTTAAAAGATCGTGTGTTGCGACCAGCGATGGTTGTAGTCGCACAGTAAAAATAAATTAAAAGAGGTTGAGGATAATATGTCAAAGATTATTGGTATTGATTTAGGAACGACCAACTCTGCAGTTGCTGTTCTTGAAGGAAAAGAAGCCAAGATCATCACAAATCCAGAAGGTAATCGGACTACTCCATCCGTTGTTTCATTTAAAAACGGCGAGACTCAAGTCGGTGAAGTTGCCAAAAGACAGGCAATCACAAATCCAAACACAATTTCTTCTATTAAGCGCCATATGGGAGAAGCTGGGTACAAGGTCAAAGTAGAAGATAAAGAGTACACTCCTCAAGAAATTTCAGCAATGATTCTTCAGTATATCAAGGATTACGCTGAATCATACTTGGGTGAAAAAGTTTCGCAAGCAGTTATCACGGTTCCTGCATACTTTAACGATGGTCAGCGTCAAGCAACAAAAGATGCTGGAAAGATCGCTGGGTTGAAGGTTGAAAGAATTGTCAATGAACCAACTGCGGCAGCTTTAGCATATGGTTTGGATAAACTTGACAAGGATGAAAAAATTCTTGTTTTTGACCTTGGTGGTGGAACATTTGATGTTTCGATCCTCGAATTAGGTGATGGCGTGTTTGAAGTTCTTTCAACTAATGGGGATACGCATTTAGGTGGAGACGACTTTGATAATAAGATCATTGACTGGTTGGTTTCTGAATTTAAAAAGGAAAATGGGATTGATCTTTCAAATGATAAGATGGCAATGCAGCGTTTGAAAGACGCAGCTGAAAAGGCTAAGAAAGATCTTTCAGGAATTTCAACGGCACAAATCAGTTTGCCATTTATTACTGCTGGTGAGAATGGTCCCTTGCATTTGGAAAAGACACTTTCACGTGCCAAATTCGATGAATTGACGGCAGATCTTGTAGAACGGACAAAAGTGCCAGTTCGCAATGCTTTAAAAGATGCAGGATTAGCTAACAGTGATATTGATGAAGTTATTCTTGTAGGTGGATCAACGCGTATTCCAGCTGTTCAAGAAGCAGTTGAAGCTGAGACAGCACACAAACCAAACAAGACTGTCAACCCAGATGAAGCAGTTGCATTAGGGGCTGCAATTCAAGGTGGCGTGATTACTGGGGATGTTAAAGATGTTGTATTACTTGATGTTACCCCGTTATCACTTGGAATTGAGACCATGGGTGGGGTCTTCACTAAGCTGATTGATCGGAATACAACGATCCCGACAAGCAAGTCTCAGACCTTCTCGACAGCTGCTGATAACCAACCAGCTGTTGATATTCATGTTCTCCAAGGTGAACGTCCAATGGCTGCGGACAACAAGACACTTGGCCGCTTCCAGTTAACGGACATTCCACCGGCACCACGTGGTGTACCACAGATTGAAGTTAAGTTTGATATCGATAAGAACGGGATTGTAAATGTTTCGGCAAAAGATCTTGGAACAAACAAGGAACAAAAGATTACAATCAAGAGTTCTTCCGGTCTTTCTGATGAAGAAATCGAACGTATGGTTAAAGAAGCTAAAGAAAACGAAGCAAATGATCAGAAACGTAAAGAAGAGGTCGACTTGAAGAATGAGGTTGATCAATTACTCTTTACAACTGATAAGACTTTGAAAGAAGTCAAAGGTAAAGTTTCTGACGATGAGATTAAAAAAGCTGAAGAAGCTCGCGATGCGTTGAAGAAGGCCCAAGAAGCTAATAACGTTGAAGAAATGAAGACTAAGAAAGATGATTTGAACAAAATCATTCAAGATCTTTCGGTTAAACTCTATCAACAAGCACAGCAAGCTCAACAAGCTCAAGGCGGAGCAGATCAAAAGACTGATCAGACCGCAAAGGGTGATGATGGAAAGACAGTCGATGGCGACTTCAAGGAAGTTAATCCCGATGATAAGGATAAGAAATAGTCATTGCGCAGGTTAAACCGAAAGAAGGAAGATGTGACAGAAGTTAAGCATTCTTGCACACAGTGAATGATAAGTGTAGTCCGAATTGACTGCGATAAGCACGAGTGGTTGGCTGAGAGGAAGCGACTTTCTGAAACATTTCGATCGGTTTTATAGAAGGGCTGCCACAAAACATCAGTTTTGTCACAGCCCTTTTTATTTAACTTGCAGTATGGTACGCTTTAGTTTAGAAAAACTTCTTATGCATGGAGGAAAATAATGGCAGAAATCAGAGATCCATATGAGGTTTTGGGTGTATCGAAAGATGCTTCTGCTGCTGAGATCAAGAAAGCCTATCGCAGACTTTCTAAAAAATACCATCCTGATTTGAATAAGGAACCTGGTGCTGAAGAAAAATTCAAACAAGTTAATGAAGCTTATGAAATTCTGAGTGATCCGCAAAAGAAAGCTCAGTTTGATCAGTATGGTTCAATGGGCGGTCAGCAAGGCTTTGGTGGTAATTATCAAGGCGGTGGCTTTGGCGATTTCGGCGGCGGTTTTGAAGACATTTTCAGTTCGTTTTTTGGCGGTGGAAGTGGCAGTCGAAATCCAAATGCACCACGTCAGGGACGTGATTTGCAGTATGAAATGGACCTAACATTTGAGGAAGCAGTTTTTGGTAAAAAGACAAGTATTCAATATACACGTGAAGCACTTTGCAAAACTTGTAGTGGGAGTGGCGCAAAACCTGGGACTTCACCAGAGACTTGTTCCCACTGTGGTGGTAGTGGCTTTATGCGCGTAAAACGTGCAACCCCGCTAGGACAGGTTGTTACACAACAAGAATGTGAGTATTGCCATGGAAAGGGCAAGATCATTAAAGAAAAATGTTCAACTTGTCATGGTTCTGGTCATACGCAAGAAAAACATGAGGTTGAAGTTTCAATTCCTGCTGGAGTAGAAGATGGCAACCAAATGCGCTTGCAAGGACAAGGCGAAGCGGGTCAAAATGGCGGTCCTTATGGTGACCTTTATATTGTCTTCAATGTTGCACCTAGCAAAATCTTTAAGCGTGACGGAGCACAAATTTACTTCACTATGCCGATCAGTTTTGTTCAAGCTGCTTTGGGTGATGAAGTTGATGTTAAGACTGTGCACGGTGATGTTAAATTGAAGATTCCTGCAGGGACTCAATCAGGGACTGTCTTCCGTTTGCGCGGTAAAGGAGCACCGTTCTTGCGTGGCAAGGGGACTGGTGATGAAGAAGTCACTGTTACTGTAGCTACGCCTAAGGACTTAAATCAGAAGCAAAGAGAAGCACTTAAGGCATTTGCGGAAGCAAGTGGTGAAAAAGTACGCGGTGAAGAATCGCTTTTCGATCGGTTCAAAAAGCGTGCAAAGCGTTAGTTAATAAAACTAGTAAAAAATCAAGGCTTTGAAAGACTTGCTATTAAGGCAGGTGTTCAAAGCCTTTCTTTTTGGAGCGGGTAAGTGCGTTGTTTTTGGAGAATTGCATTGGTATAATTAAACAGAGTAGATTTCGAGTAGGAAAGTAGGAAATTTGAATGGATATTGAGAAATTGCAGGAGCGTCAGAAAAGGATTCGTAACTTTTCAATTGTCGCGCACATTGATCATGGAAAGTCGACCCTTGCAGATCGGATTCTCGAGCTGACCGAAACCGTCTCTAAGCGTGAGATGAAGGATCAATTGCTGGACTCAATGGACTTAGAGCGCGAACGCGGGATCACGATTAAATTAAATGCGGTGGAGCTTCACTACCATGCAAAAGATGGAGAAACTTATATCTTTCATTTAATTGATACCCCGGGCCATGTTGATTTTTCATATGAAGTGTCACGCAGTCTGGCAGCTTGCGAAGGTGCTGTACTGGTAGTTGATGCTGCACAGGGGGTTGAGGCACAGACACTGGCGAATGTTTATTTGGCATTAGATGATGAACTTGAGATTGTTCCGGTGATTAATAAAATTGATTTGCCAGCTGCACGACCAGAGGAAGTGCGCCAAGAAATTGAAGATGTAATTGGACTGGATGCTTCAACGGCTGTGTTAGCAAGTGCTAAAAAAGGAATTGGGATCGAAGAAATGCTGGAAAAAATTGTCCATGATGTCCCTGCACCTGCTGGAGATCTACAGGCTCCCTTGAAGGCTTTAATTTTTGATTCAGTTTATGATGATTATCGCGGCGTAGTCCTGAGCATTCGTGTTTTTGAAGGAATTGTCAAACCAGGAGACCGCATCCGACTAATGAATAGTAAAACGGAATACGAAGTCACAGAAGTTGGCGTAAATTCGCCTAAGCCTTTAAAGCGTGATTTGCTGATGGCAGGTGATGTCGGCTATCTTACTGCAAGTATCAAAGATATCCAGGATACTCGGGTTGGTGATACGGTTACTTTAGCAGACAGGCCTGCTGCAAAAGCACTTGCAGGGTACCGTGAGATGAATCCAATGGTTTATTCAGGACTCTATCCAACTGATAATGCAAAGTATAATGACTTGCGTGAAGCATTAGAGAAACTGCAGTTAAATGATGCTGCATTAGAGTTTGAACCTGAGACATCACAGGCGCTAGGCTTTGGTTTTCGGTGCGGGTTTTTAGGACTTTTGCATATGGATGTTGTCCAAGAACGGCTGGAGCGCGAGTTCAATATGGAACTGATCACAACTGCACCAGCTGTGACCTATGACGTTGAGTTGACAGATGGAACACATAAGTCGGTTTCAAACCCTGCAGAAATGCCAGAAACTTCTAGTATTAAACTCATCAATGAACCTTTTGTGAAAGCGACAATTATGGTGCCAAATGATTACGTTGGGGCTGTCATGGAACTTTGCCAGCATAAACGTGGTAACTTTGTTACGATGGAGTATTTGGATGAATATCGTGTCAATGTGATTTATGAGATGCCGTTATCAGAGATTATCTTTGACTTCTTTGACAAGTTAAAATCAAGTACTAAGGGTTATGCCTCACTTGATTATGATTTGGATGGTGAGCGACCGGGTGATCTTGTTAAGATTGATATCTTGCTAAATGGAAGTAAGGTTGATGCGCTTAGCTTTATTACACATCGTAAGTTTGCAGCGCAAAGAGCACGGGTAATTACCGGGAAGTTAAAAACGATTATTCCGCGTCAGAGTTTTGAAATTCCGATTCAAGCGGCCATTGGAGCTAAGATTATTGCGCGTACGAATATTAAGGCATATCGCAAAGATGTTACGGCAAGAATTCATACAGGGGACCCGGATCGCCGTGCAAAGCTCTTAGAGAAACAAAAGCGTGGCAAGAAAAGAATGAAAGCAGTCGGGACTGTAGAGGTGCCGCAAGAGGCATTTATGGCAGTTTTAAAGACCGATGAAGAAAATTAAAAGCTACTAAATGATTAGAGTCCATATAAAAGAGGGGAGAGTGTGACATAAGTCGGGAAAATTTGAGTACTAACTCGAAATTACGAACATGCGAGTACTTTGCTATGAGTAATTGGAAAGTCAGACGGAAGATTTTGACTTATGGAACACGTTTATATGGAATAAAAGAGGGACTGTGACAAAAGTTAACTTTTGTCACAGCCCCTTTTTTAAGCTATTGAATACCACTTTGTTTTATCCAAGTGTTACCATTTCATCCAATGGTAGACTGTCTTGATCAAGGTTGCCCACACAAGTCCTTTGACCTTTATTAACATACAACGAACTGTAATAAAGAACAAGGAAACTTACATAACCCTTACATAAATTACTGAAAATTTACACTTAGCAAAAATGTGGAAACAAACATTGGTTATTACTTAAAAAATTAGTGATCTTTTTTGGTGAGTTTGTCTTTAAGGCTTTTAGCAGCACCTTTGGCAGCATCCTTTGCATCGTCAAAAGTATCTTTAGCTTTGCCAAGTGTACTTTGAACTTTTCCTTCAGATTCTAATTCTTTGTCACCCGTAACTTTGCCACCGACTTCCTTGGCTTTGCCCGTAACCTTGTCTTTAGCATTTTCAAACTTGTCTTCTGAACTCATAATAAAGAACCTCCCTTATTTTGACCTTATGAAAAGTATAAGAGAAAGAACCTAGCTGGCGCAAATAATAAGCCTTATAAATTAGAGAATTTGTGTAAGATATACGTCAACAAGGGCTGTAAAATAGGTAAGTTAAATTGGATGCGTTTTCTCTGCAAAAATTGTATTATAAGTGTAAAGCAAGTCGCTGTTAAAAAACGCCCACAACTTTATTTAAACGCTTGCTGAAACCACGCACAAAAAGGCTGTAGCGGCTCTGATCTCAGATACGCTACAGCCTTTTGTATACTGAAATTGCCTGCTATTTTGCATACCACAAAGGTCGTGCACCGGTAGTGCCGGGTTTATCGATCCCGATGGACTGTCTGACGTAGGCTGTTGGGTCCGCCACCAAACTGGCAACCAAGGCGGCAACACTTTTGCGCGAGACCTCAGTTCCTTTAAAAGGTTCTTTTTTTGAAGTTATCTCATAGTTAACTTCATCTTTGTCCTGCAGCCATGCAGGTCGAATAAGGGTATAGTCCAAAACGCTGTGTTCAATAATGGCTGCGGCAGCGGAATAGGCTTCTAGGTAACCCCCAAGCATATCCCGGTTCCATTGACCAAATTCTCCTGGAACTTCATCATAAATTCCAAGTGTTGAAATCCAGATTAGTCTGCGGAGTCCCTGAGCACGCATGGCTTTGACCACCGTTTCGGCTTGTGTTTCAATATCCTTACCCGCTAAGTTAGCATAGACAATGTCCTGATCGGCCAATGCAGCAACCAATTCAGTGTAATGAGTACAATCACCAGTGATAATCTTGATGCGCTTTTTATCTAAAGCAGAATCAGTGAGTTTCTCGGGGTGACGCAGAAAAAGCGTTAAACGAACATCATGCTGAGTAAGCAGCATCGGCTCTACTAACTTTGCAATTTGACCGGCGGCTCCTAAGATAATAACTCGTTTCATTTTGAACGCTCCTTTAGTTTCTTTTACTGTTATCGTATTACTTTTTGAAGTGGTCTACAAATTAGACAGGTTTGGCAAGCGATCAGGGGTTGAAGTGAGATAAGCAATTTATATCTGATTCGATGTAACGTATTTGACGGCGGTCCCGTAAGCTGCTACTGATTGCATATCTTGACCAATTGAACCCGAGTCAAAGCGCATCATGACTACCGCATCTGCTCCCAATGCAGCTGCATTATTACGTAAGCGTTCGATTGCAATTTGTCTTGATTCTTCTAACATTTTAGTATAATCTTTGATTTCTCCACCTACGATGTTCTTAAACCCAGCACCGATATTACGGAAAACATTTTTGGACTGCGTTGTCAGACCAAAAACTTCGCCAAGAACCTCATAATTTTTTCCAGGGATATTTTCGGTTGTTACAACAAGTATTGTTGCCAATCTGATCAGCTCCTTTTTTATTAAGTAAAGTGTAGCAGAAAATGGAGCGCATTCGCAATTGCAATGAACTTATGCTGGTTGTAGACTGAAAATGGTTTTATGTAATGAAAAAGTAAATTATGTAAAATGTAGGTAAATCGGCTTTCTTTGACCATTTTTTAGCTTATAATGAAAACATCCTCAAATTCACACAAAAAGCTTTAACTGCCAAGAAGGGGCTGTGACAAAAGTTAAATTTTGTCACAGCCCCTCTTTTATTTTTCCGAATAAACGTGTTCTATAAGTCAAAATTTTCCGTCTAACTTCGAATTACTCATAGCAAAGTACTCGCTATGTTCGTAATTTCGAATTAGTACTCAAATTTTTCCGACTTATGTCACACTCTCTCTTTTATTCCGGATAAACGTGTGACATACTGGCGCAATCCTTAAGAAAACTAGGCTGAAATTCAGGATATAGCTGAGCTTGTAATTGTTTTAGAAAACCGTTTAACTAAAGACAAAGAAATATGAAAAAGATGAGATCAAAAAGCCTAATGCGAGCACACCAAGTGTTGCTCCGAGTCTACCGGTCTGTAACCGAAGATTTGCCAATGACATCAGTGCAAGCAATAGTCCTGTTGCAAAGAAAAGAAAGTAAAGTCCGCGCAAAGGGAGAAAGAGTTCACAGATAAACAGCGAAAATAGTAAAATGAGCGTCCGCGAATTCCTAAACCACGCAATTCTTCCCCAAAAAACGTGGCGATAAGAAAAGCTTCGATCCTTAGGAAGTTTCATGTATTTAAGGATTAACAGGAAAAGCCATAAAAGATATAATACGACCCCGGTAAGTTGCATAAGAACACTCCGTTCCATTAAAAATCAATGATCTGCAAATAAGGTGGTGAGACGATTCATAAACTTATTGACAAATCTTTTTTTGTCGACATTTAAAGCTACTTGTGTTGTGGTAGCTGGTTCATTGATCCGTTTTTCATCACCAATTGTGCGCCCTTCAAATGGAGGAACTGTCTCAACTTTCATGTTCAAGAAAAATGTTTGTAACAAGCTAGGCTCCAAGGCAGCTGCAACAGCAAGCGGATCATGAAGTGCACAGCCGGCCAAATGGGAACTTGTAACTTGATAGGCATCAATATAGTAGTCAACTAGATCGGCATAGATGCTACCTGCCGAAGTTCCAAGTGAGCGCCATGTTTGAGTTTCTTTTTTAGTCAGTAATGTACGTGTGGTAACGTCTAAACCAACCATCGTTAATGGAAGTTTGCTGCGTAGAACTTCATTCGCAGCCGCTGGGTCTTGGTGCAGGTTAGCTTCAGCTGCAGGGGTGACGTTACCCGGAACGCTTAGTGCACCGCCCATAAAGGTTACTCCACCAATCAACTGAACGATTTCAGGATCTTTTTTAATAGCGGCTGCAAGGTTGGTTAAAGGGCCTGTAGGTACGAAAAGCAAATTATGTTGGTACTTATGGATTGCCGTGATCAGGAAATCAACGCCGTCTTGTTCAGCTACTTGCCGTGGTGCATGGGGGAGCGTAAGATTGGCAACTCCATTTTTACCATGAATTTGAGCACTGATTGGTTCAACAACAAAATTTTTTTTGGTCGAAGCACATGGTAATCCTTGATAGACTGGGACATCAGCAGCGCCTAGCAAAGAAAGCAGATCCAAACTGTTGCGTACTCCTTGTTCAACAACAACGTTGCCGTAAGAGCCGATGATGCCAATCAACTCGCAGTCCTGATCAGCTAGGGCATAAGCGATGGCAAGTGCATCATCAATTCCAGTATCAAGATCGAGAATTAGCTTATATTTAGTCATGGTGAGACCTCCGTGATGTAATATTGAAAAATTCAATCAAGATAATCTTAGCAAAAAAAAGTGCAGCTGACCAGTGACTTAGGATGAGAGATATTAAGCACTGTTTAAGTTTTCAAACAAAGAGTTTTGCTAAACTTGATTGTTGATATATAATGTTAGTAGATTTTGTGTAACTTGGAGTGTAGTTTTTGTGATTGAAGGTCACGTGAACCGAGTTGGAAAGTAAAGGAGATTAAAAATTGGGACAGCTGGAAAGAAAATTTCGCGAAAGGAAATTAAAGCAGCAGGACGTGATTGATGCTGCAGAACGAATTTTTGCACAAAAGGATTACGCAACCGCAGGAATTGACGAAATTGCTAAAGAAGCTGAATTTAGTAAAAAAACACTTTATGTTTATTTTAATAGTAAAGAACAGATTTATTTTGAAATTGCGCTTAGAGGTTACCGAAAATTCCAGGCAATCCTTGAAAAAAAAATGGCAACTGCAGGACCAACGGGATCATTGGAAAAACTACGCCTATTCTTTAATAGTATTGTCACCCTTAGAAATGATTTTCCTGTATATTTAGAAGCAATCATCTATTATGAAGGTTCTACGCTCGAGAAACTGCAACTTGGCGAAGTTGTATTGCAAAAATATTATCAATTAAACGCTGAAATTTTAGAGCTGCTTAAGGCAATCCTAGTGCAAGGACGAGCTGAAGGACGTTTTTCCGCCGAGATGGCTAATGAGCAAGGAGCGGCCTTTGTCTGGTCTTGTATTGTCGGAATTAGTACCCTCGATAGGACTAAAGAAAACTATCTAAGAGCAGCGCAACATTTCACTGCTGGTGACTTTATGCTCAAGTCTTTTGAAAAAATGCTGTTGTTGTTTAATTAAGATTTGCTGCAGTTCAATTAATATGTTGTCACGAACCAGCAAAAATACTAATATTAAATTAGGTTTATGCAACAGGACGTGCAAAAAACGAGGATAGATATTTCCAAATTTGTGATTAAAAAATAGTTACTTCTTCTTAAGGCGGTGGAGCAATGAAATTCGATCTTCTTGATTTTTTAAAACTAGGGCTATCAAAACTGGACTTTGATGGACAACTGGAACTTTCATGGAACAAGGAACAACATACCTTTACGATTGAAATAACTTTTGTAATGGAAAAAAAGGCACGTGCGTTGTTTCTTGATATGACCGGTGAAACTTCACCTAAACCCGCGATTACTTTCGTGGATGCAATTCTGCTCTATGATCGAGTATTTTTTGACCCACGCAGAGTGCAAGACGATTATCTTGTATGTTTGCCATTTGATGGTCAAAAGGGCTGGGAACTTGCAAAAGGAGAAGCATTGTTGACCTATTTGCAGATTTTATTAGATAACAGCCAGTCTGATTTAATCGAGTTTTTGAATAGCAGCGACAGTTCAAAAATAACACTATTTGAGCTCGAATGGTCCGCTGAAGAGTTTTCACGGATACTTGCAGAAAAACGTCAGGTGCAAGATAAAGATTATTGGCTAGCGTATCCTAAATTATAATTAAGCTGTATCAACATGGAGGGAATAAGTTGCACTGGCAAAAGTTAACAATTACAACTACACAAGAAGCTGAGACTGCAGTTGAAGCTATTTTATATGACTTGGGGACTGCAGGGATTCAAAAAGAAACCGCTCTGTTAAAACAGACAGGGCTTCTTTACCTCAGTAGTTATTTCAACAATGCAAAAGAAGCCCAAGAAAAACTTAAAAAGGCTAAACAACGGGTCGCAGCACTCGCACAATTTGGTTTTGACGTTCAGCGTTTGGAAGTCAAACTGGTGAAAGTTGATGATCAGAAATGGGCACATGAATGGGAAAAATATTACCATGCCCAAAGAATTACACGCTATTTGACAGTTGTGCCGACTTGGGAAGAATATCAAGCGCGACAAGCAGGTGAAGTGCTGCTTAGACTCGACCCTGGGGATGCGTTTGGGACAGGGACACACCCTACAACGGTACTTGCACTTGCTGCTTTGGAAAATTGTCTGCGCGGTGGTGAAACAGTGATTGATGTTGGAACTGGTTCTGGGGTTTTAAGTATTGCAGCGTGCAGGCTTGGTGCACAGCAAGTTTTTGCGAGTGATCTTGATGAACAAGCGGTTGCTTCAGCTAAACGTAATCTTAAAGCAAACGGTGTCCAGTCTAAGGTGATCGTCAAGCAAGGTAATCTGCTTCAAGGAGCTCCGGATGCAGTAGATCTAATAGTTGCAAATGTTTTACCGGAGGTTCAGGAACTGTTGCTACCCCAAGTCGGATTACATCTTAAGGAAAATGGCAAGCTGATTATGTCTGGCATAATTGTTACTAAAAAAGAGCTTCTGGTGGAACAGGCAGACAAACAGGGGTTAACACTACAACAGGCCACTTCAGATGGCAAGTGGGTCTCATTGGTACTTCAAAAGAGTAAAGGCGGGGATTAACGGATGCAGAGATACTTTGTAAAACAGGCCGACCTGCCGGAATTATTTGGGTTGCCTTCAGAGATATATCAGCATGCAATTGTGGTGATGCGCATGAAAAAAGGTGATTGTTTTGAAGTAGTGACAACCCAAAAACAGGTGCTTTTGGTTGAACTTGTTGAGGTTACTGCTCAAACAGCCAAAGTTCGGGTACTTAAGCGCTTCGAGCATCAGGTGGAGTTGCCGGTAAGAGTCACACTTGCCTGTGGCTTGCCTAAAAAAGATAAGGCTGAATGGATTGTGCAAAAGGGGACTGAACTGGGAGCAGCCAATTTTATTTTCTTTGGGGGCGAGTATTCGGTTGCAAAGTGGGATTCTAAAAAACAACCCCAAAAAGTAGCTCGTTTGCAAAAAATTGCACAAAATGCTGCTGAACAAGCGCATCGAGTGGTGACACCGCAAGTTACTTTTGCTCCACGTTTGAACAAAATTGCTTTTAATGAATTTGATTATAAAGTGACAGCATATGAAGAAGCAGCTAAGCAAGGAGAAAAAACGGTTTTGAAACGTTTATTTGAAGCACTGCAAGCTGCTGAAAAGGGAAAACAGAAGAGTTTAATCGCAGTTTTTGGGCCAGAAGGCGGCCTTTCAGCCACCGAAATTTCCGATTTGCGTGCGCAAGCTTTTGAACTGGCGGGTCTAGGCCCTCGTATTATGCGAGCAGAGACAGCTCCGTTGTATTTGCTTGCCGCGCTTTCTTTCGTCCTTGAATTAGGGTAAAATAGAAGCAATTATTGAGAAGTGAGGGTTTCGATGAATACTAAACATTTATTTTCATTAACAACTATCTGGTATTTGGCATTTGCGGCAGCAATCTCTTTAGTAGTGCCAATCATTTTTGAAGAACTTAATCTAAGCGATGTTTCACGGATTGGTTTTGCTTTATTTGGAATCAACATTGTTTATGCAATCATCACCGGGATAATTGTAGGAGCTAGAAAGCAACCGGCAGTCTACCTGCTCTTTTTCCCGCTAATCTATCTTGGAGGAGTCCGGCTCTTTTTTGAAAGCTATGCCTATTATTTCGCATTGGTTTATATTGTGGTTGCTCTACTTGCATATGGGGCAACTAAAAAATAGTTAGCGCACGGTGGAAAGCACGTCTTTTAGAGTACGTGTTTTTATTTATATTTTTTTGTAGGGGTGGACAAGATGGAAAGAGAAACAATTTGGAGCGCCGATGATGTTATCAAAATGGTGCAAAAATATATGAATAAAGAGCACGTAGCGTTGGTAAAAAAGGCGTATACTTTTGCAAGCTATGTGCATAAGGAACAGCGCCGTCAATCTGGTGAGCCGTATATTATTCATCCTATTCAGGTGGCAGGAATTCTTGCTGATCTACGGATGGATCCGGCGACTGTTTGTGCGGGCTTTTTGCATGATGTTGTGGAAGATACACCTGTGACGCTCGGAGATGTGGGGGAACTTTTTGGCCACGATGTTGAGGTCATTGTTGATGGTGTCACCAAGCTGAGCAAAATCCGCTATAAATCGCATCAACAGCAGCTGGCAGAAAATCACCGGAAGCTATTGTTGGCGATGTCAAAAGATCTGCGGGTAATTATCGTCAAATTAGCGGACCGCTTGCATAATATGCGCACACTTAATCATCTGCGCCCCGATAAGCAACGCCGCATCGCAAATGAAACTCTGGAAATCTATGCTCCGTTGGCTGATCGGTTAGGAATCAGCACAATCAAATGGGAACTTGAAGATAGTTCGCTGCGCTACCTTAATCCGCAGCAGTACTACCGAATTGTTCATCTGATGAATTCTAAAAGAATTGAGCGTGTGCACTACATCGAGGAAGCTATCAAAGAAATTCGCAGTTCGATTGCTGATCTTGACTTGAACTGCGAGATTTATGGCAGGCCAAAGCATATTTATTCAATTTACCGGAAGATGAAAGATCAACACAAACAGTTTAGTCAGATTTATGATCTGTTGGCTGTGCGGGTGATTGTAGATTCGATTAAAGATTGTTATGCGGTCTTAGGTGCAATTCATACGCGTTGGAAACCGATGCCGGGCAGATTTAAGGATTATATTGCAATGCCAAAAGCAAATATGTATCAATCATTGCACACGACAGTGATTGGGCCCAACGGCAGACCCTTTGAAGTGCAGATCAGAACCTCAGAGATGCACCGGGTAGCTGAATATGGGATCGCTGCTCATTGGGCATACAAAGAAGGTAAGACAGACGCGATCAAACAAGATGATACCGGCACCAAACTTAACTGGTTTAAAGAAATTATTGAACTCCAAGATGAAAGCAATGATGCTGCTGAATTTGTGGAGAGTGTTAAGGGCGATCTTTTTGGTGATCGAGTTTATGTTTTTACACCTAAGGGCGATGTTTTTGAACTTCCAAAAGGAGCTGGGCCGCTTGATATGGCCTACTCTATTCATACAGAAATCGGCAATGAAACGGTTGGTGCAAAGGTTAATGGCAAAATTGTACCGCTTGACTACCAGGTCAAAAATGGAGATATTGTTGATATTTTAACTTCTGTGAATTCCGCAGGACCCAGTCGTGATTGGCTTAAATTGGTTCATACTAGCAAGGCACGTAATAAGATTAAACGCTTTTTCAAACAGCAGGATCGAGTTGAAAACATCGATAAAGGCAAAGAGATTATTGATGAAAGCCTGCTGGAGTTAGGTTATGAACCAAAGAAAGTCTTGACAAGTGAGAATTTAGAGAAAGTATTACGCAAAAAGAAATTCTCGAGTGTGGATGACTTATACGCAGCACTCGGTTTTGGAGAGTTAGCTCCGCTTGGAATCAATAATATTCTGACGGAAAAAATTCGTGAGGAAAAAGAAACAGATCGTAAACGGCAGGAAGAAAAAGCACTCTTGGAGGATCATCAGGAACTGACACGGGAAAATCAGCTTGATGGTCGTAAGAATAAAAATGATGAAGGAATTATCATAGAAGGTGTCGATAACCTGCTAGTACGATTGAGCCACTGTTGTAATCCGATTCCAGGAGATGACATTGTTGGTTATATTACGAAAGGCCGGGGAGTTTCTGTGCATCGGGTGGACTGTCCGAATGTTAAAAATGCAGAAAAGTCAGGCACACGTCTGATTGCTGTTTCGTGGAATATGACGGCTGACAACAAAACCTACTACAATACGGATTTACAAATTCAGGGCTACAATCGTTCTGGGCTCTTAAACGATATTTTGCAAGCTTTAAATAACAGTACACGGCAGTTGAGTTCTGTTAATGGACGCGTTGATAATAATAAATTAGCGACGATGGACGTTACAGTCGGAATCCGAGATCGGATTCATCTGCAGCGCGTAATTGATAACATTAAACGGGTGCCAGATGTTTATGTAGTTAAGAGAACAATTCATTAGGGGGAAAGTGACGATGCGAGTGGTCTTACAACGAGTCTCACAGGCAAGTGTGCAAGTTGCAGGTCAGCAAATTGCGCAGATTAAACAAGGCTTTTTACTTTTGGTTGGTTTTGAAGAAGGCGATGGACAGGAACAATTAGAGCGAATCGCGCATAAGATCAGTAATGTCCGTGTTTTTTCTGATACTGCTGGGAAAATGAATCTTAGTATTAAACAGGTTCAAGGAGAGATTCTTTCTGTTTCGCAATTTACACTTTACGCGGCACTTCGCAAAGGAAATCGTCCAAGTTTTACTCTTGCGCAGAATCCAACAATTGCAGCACAAAATTATCAGACTTTTAATCAGCTGCTACGCGCTAGTGGGACACCTGTTGCTGAGGGAATTTTTGGAGCAGAGATGAAAGTTTCACTTGTGAATGACGGGCCAGTGACACTGGTGTATGATACAGATCAGTTAGTGTAAAGGGGAGAGCGCTAATGCAATTGATTTCGTTGGAAAAGGAAGCAAAACAGATTTGCAAACAGCACAATAACAGTTTTGTGCCGACTACTTTTGGGGTGAAGGTGGTCAGAGAGCGATTTGAGCTCGAGCAGCGTGCCGTTGTCTATTTGCATGATGTACGTTATCAGGACGTAACAGTTGCCGTTCCTACTAAGCTGGGAGGGAAAGTTCCGGTTCGAATACTGTATCCTAAAGATCTGAAGGAAGATGAGAAGCTTCCAGTGTTATTTTACGTCCACGGAGGGCAATTTATTTCAGGGAATGTAAAGACGCATGATAAGTTGATCCGCGAATTGGTGTCCCGTGCACGAGTTGCTGCCGTTTTTGTTTCGTATTCGCTCGCACCAGAAGTTAAGGCACCGGTCCAGCTTAACCAGTTGCAAGTTGTGTTTGAAAAGCTGCCGGAATTGGCGAAAACTTATCCATTTGATTTATCAAGATTACTTGTCGGCGGTGATGATGTTGGTGGAACTTTTGCATTAGCACTTGCTTTGATGCATCCCAATAGTATCGAACTGCCACGAATTTATAAAATGGTGCTTTTTTGTCCCGTGACGAATGCAAATTTTGATACAAATTCTTATCATCAATTCGCTGGTGGGTACGATCTGACACGTGAGCAGATGAAGTGGTCCTGGCAGCAGTATTTAGGACAAGTACAAGACAAAGCAACGTTTCTTTATTCGCCTTTGCGAGCCACGTTTGAACAGTTGCGGCAATTGCCGGAAACTTTAATTATTACGGCTGAGGCAGACGTCGTTAGAGATGAAGGAGAAGCTTTTGCACGTAAGATGCGGGATGCGGGTGGGAATGTTTCCCAAATTCGTTTCCAAGGTACGATTCATGACTTCGTTGTTAAAAATGCGCTGGATGAAACCAATGCATGTCGTTTGGCAATGAATGTTGCAGTTGGTTGGATTAGGCGCAAGGCAGCACTTAAGTAGCTGGAAAGGGGCAAAGATGCGCGATTATTGTTGGGATTTTGACGGGACACTTTATCAGACATATCCAGTCATGGTCAAAGCGTTTAAAGAAACGTTGCAAGATTATGGTATTGAGGTAAACGCTCAGGCAGTCTATCTGCGAATGCGGCGCTCTTCACTAGGACAAACCTTTGCTTTCTATACAAACGATCTGCCCACAACGACCCAAGCAAAGGTTGTGCAGGACTATCGGCAACGGGAACAGCAGGCGCAAAAAGACGAGCATCCTTTTAGTGGTGCGCGTGAGGTTTGCAAACAAGTTGTGGCCCGCGGTGGTCGCAATTTTCTTTTAACACATCGGGATCACAGTGCATGGCAGCTGCTGGTGCGTGATCAACTCGCCGAATTTTTTTCGGGAGCAGTGACCGGAGATGCTCATTTTCCACGCAAACCGAATCCAGCTTCTTTGAATTACCTGTGTACAAAGTTCGGGATTATCCGCACAGAAGCTGTAATGGTTGGAGATCGGCCACTTGATGTAGAAGCGGGACGGCGCGCCGGGATGCAGGGATACCTGTTTGATCCAGACCAAACAATTATTGCAAAGATTGAGTGCGACCGAAGAATCAGTGAATTGAAGGCTGTTTTATAATTATGGCCCAATTGTTTTTTTAGTTGAATTTATGGACCCAAGTGCTTGAACTACGTTTTTGTGGCTGCTCAGCACGTTAAGCTGTAAGTATACTTTAATTTTTGGAATCAAAATATGCTTTTAAGCCACGCACGACATCACTGGCGACTTGATTGCGATAACTTGCAGAATTGATTTGTTCAAAGTCGCGGCTGCTGTTGATGTATCCCATTTCAAGGAGAATGCTAGGGAAATTATTGGCGCGGATGACTAGAAAATCGCCAAAGTCAATGCCGCGATTTTCGAGACTAAGTGCCTTGAATTGTGAGTTAACACTTTTAGCTAAACTATAAGAAGTCTTTTGATGATAATAATACGTAGTAATTCCAGAAGCTCCATTTTCCACAGGTGAAGAATCAAAGTGAAAACTGATAAAAGCATCAGCGTGGACGTTATTTGAAAGTTGTGCACGTGGTTCGAGATCTACATATTTATCAGCTGAACGGGTGAGGTAGACTTTTGCGCCACGCTGACGCAAACTTGCGGCCACTTTTTTAGCTACTTTCAAGGTATATGTTTTTTCCATCCGACCGTTAGCAGAAAGAGCCCCTGAATCAGCACCACCATGTCCGGGATCAAGAACAATGGTTGCGTCGGCTAGGTCGTCAATTTGATTGCGTTCTTTAGTGGCCAGATTCCAGTCTGCAATCCAGCCAAAGTGATTATCACTGGTTTTGATATAAAACCAATGATATTTTGAACGGATAATGGTAATTCTGCTGCCTTTTTTTAGTGTTTTAAGTTGGGAATATTCAATGCCAGGTCCCTTTTTTAAGCTGGCTGTTGGAGCTTCGATGATCACTTGTCTGAAATAATTTAAGGTGCGGAAGAAAAGTATCCCAGTTAAGAGGACCACCAGGATGCTTAAAATTAAATGTCTTTTTTTAAGTTGACGTTTTTCTGTTTTACTATTTTTCAATACTAGGACTCCATCGTTTCAATTTGTTATCCTGTTAATTATAGCAAACTTATACGAAAACAACGAAAACATTCGTATTTGGAAGACATTTTTTTCACAACTTGACTTTGTGTAACTTTTCGAGTATCTTAGTGTCAGTATATGAAGCCGGAAGAGAGAAGAGTAGTTCGTTGAGTTTCAACTAGCGAGTGGGAATTGGTGTGAGCCCACTGAAATTCACGGGCGAATGACACTCTTGAGGTGCATGTTTGTTGCATGCCGTATGGAACGTTATCCTACTAGAGTAATAACTTAAGGTGGTACCGTGCACTCTTGCACCCTTGTCGATGTCTTCGGCGGGGTTTTTTTATGCAACAAATAAGATTTTATTAAGGAGGAAATATTAATGAAATATCAACGCCCAAAGGGAACCACAGATATCATCCCTGGCGAATCTGAAAAATGGCAGAGTGTCGAACAAGCTGCTCGTACACTGTTCAAACGATATCGTTATCACGAGATCCGGACGCCAATTTTTGAAAGCTTTGAGGTCTTTTCACGAACTTCAGGTGAAACCTCAGACATTGTGACTAAGGAAATGTATGATTTTTATGATAAAGGAGAACGGCATATTACTTTACGGCCTGAAGGGACAGCTGGCGTAGTTCGCGCCTATGTTGAAAACAAACTGTATGGCCCTGAAATTCAAAAACCCTTTAAGACTTTCTACATGGGACCGATGTTTCGTTACGAACGTCCTCAAGCTGGACGGCTACGCGAATTCCATCAAATCGGAGTTGAGGCGTTTGGAGTTGACAATCCAACACTAGATGTTGAAGTAATGGCAATGGCTGTTGAACTTTTACATAGTTTAGGGCTGAAAGATTTGAAGCTGGCATTGAATACTTTGGGTGATAATGAATCACGCACGCGGTACAGACAGGCATTGATTGCTTATCTTGAGCCGCTGACAGCACAATTGAGCGCTGATTCCCAAGAACGACTGCATAAAAATCCGTTGCGTGTTCTTGACAGCAAAGATCAGCAGGATCAAGAAATTGTAGCGAAATCACCACGGATTCTTGATTACTTGACCCCTGAAGCACAGGCACATTTTGAGGGTGTTAAAGAACTGCTGACAGCTTTAGAGATTCCATTTGAGGTTGACACTAGTATGGTACGTGGACTAGATTACTATAACCACACTATCTTTGAATTAATGAGCAACTCAAAAGCTTTTGGTGGCAAATGGACGACTGTTTGTGCAGGTGGCCGGTATAACGGGCTTGTTGAACAACTTGGGGGGCCTGAGACACCTGGAATTGGATTTGGGCTGGGCGTTGAACGTCTTTTATTGATACTCGAAGCTGAAGGCATTCAACTGCCACTTAATAATGAACTAGATGTTTATGTGGTTGGAATCGGTGCAGCAACCAATGTTGAAACCCTCAAATTGGTTCAAAGTTTGCGTACTGCTGGATTTAATGCTGAGCGAGATTATTTAAAACGCAAGCCTAAGGGACAATTCAAAGCAGCCAGTCGTTTAGGTGCGCACTTTACATTGACTTTAGGTGAAGAAGAGTTAGCACAAAAAGAAGTAAATCTAAAGGAAATGGAAAGCGGAAAGGAAATCAAGGTACCTCTTGGTGCTGTTTATACAAAATTCGCAGAGCTAATTAAACAGCTACGTGCATAAATTAAGAAGGAGAACAGGCAAAAAATGGAAAGAACAACTTATTGTGGATTAGTAGATGAAACGTATCTAGGACAGGAAATCTGTTTAAAAGGCTGGGTTCAAAAGCGCCGCGATCTAGGCAATTTGATTTTTATTGATCTGCGTGACCGCGAGGGAATTGTACAGTTAGTATTCAGCCATGAATTCAATGAAGAAGCACTGAAAATCGCCGATGATTTGCGCAGTGAGTATGTAATTGAGGCGCGAGGAAAGGTTGTTCCGCGTGGTGAAGGGGCAAATAATCCCAATATGAAGACGGGGAAAATCGAAGTTGAAATTCATGAAGTTCATTTACTGAACAAAGCAAAGACTCCTCCATTTTATATTGAAGACGGGATTAATGTCTCAGATGATTTACGCCTTAAGTACCGTTACTTGGATTTGCGGCGTCCAGAGATGCAACAGTCGTTGATCCTACGTAGTAAAATCACGACTTCTATCCATAAATATTTAGAAGAAGAGCAATTTATTGATATTGAAACCCCATATTTGACAAAATCAACGCCTGAAGGTGCGCGCGATTATCTGGTGCCTTCACGTGTTTATCCTGGCCATTTCTATGCTTTACCCCAATCGCCGCAACTTTTCAAACAGCTTTTGATGGGAGCTGGATTTGATCGCTACTACCAAATTGCACGGTGCTTCCGTGATGAGGATTTGCGTGGTGATCGCCAACCAGAATTTACGCAAGTTGATTTAGAGACGTCATTTTTAACAGCAGCAGAAATTCAAGATCTTACGGAAGGTTTGCTTAAACGGGTGATGAAGGATGTTTTGGATATTGACATTGAATTGCCACTGCAGCGCATCACTTGGAATGAAGCCATGGATCGTTTCGGTTCCGACAAACCCGACATTCGTTTTGGGATGGAATTGATTGATATGGCAGCAGCAGTTAAGGATGTTGATTTTAAAGTTTTCCAAAATGTTCTGCAAAATGGCGGTCAAGTCAAGGCAATTACTGTGCCACAAGGGGCAGATAAATATTCACGCAAAGAAATTGATGCAAAGCAGGAATATTTGAAGCGCTTTGGGGCAAAAGGACTGGCATGGTTAAAAGTAACAGCTGACGGTTTCTCAGGTCCAATTGCCAAGTTCTTCAAAGACAGCGCTGACCAGGTTAAGCAGGCTGCAGGAGCTCATACTGGTGATCTGATCCTCTTTGCTGCTGATACACGCAAAGTAGTCGCTGATTCTTTAGGATATTTGCGTACAAGTATTGCCAAGGAACAAGGGATGATTGATGAAGCCAAATTTGCTTTCTTATGGGTGGTTGATTGGCCATTATTTGAATATAGTGAGGAGTTCCATCGGTATATTGCAGCGCACCATCCCTTCACAATGCCAAATGAAGAAGATGTTCAGTTGCTGGATACTGATCCACATAAAGCACACGCTCAAAGTTACGATATCGTTTTGAATGGGTATGAATTAGGTGGGGGTTCAATCCGAATTCATCAGCGCTCAGTGCAAGAAAAGATGTTCAAGGCGTTGGGCTTTACCAAAGAAAAAGCAGAACAGCAATTTGGTTTCTTTATTGATGCGCTTGATTATGGCTTTCCACCACATGGCGGGCTGGCAATTGGGCTTGATCGTTTTGCAATGTTGCTGACCCACAAGGATAATATCCGTGAAGTAATTGCATTTCCTAAGAACTCAAAGGCATCTGAGCCATTAACAAATGCGCCTAGCACTGTTGCTCAAAAACAACTTGATGAACTTCATTTGGAAACTACTGAAGAAGAGTAGGCCAACAAGTTTTAGTTTAAAGACAACTATGTCTATGCTCGGGTGGTATTTAACTGCAAGCATTAGCAGGTAAGCACGTGGCACCATCCGGGTTTTTGACGACTAATTTTTGTGGGACTAAGTTTGTTACTTGGAAACTGTAATGTCTAAAGTCGGTTTAAAAAATCAAAAGAGGGGCTGGATCAAAAACTAGATTTGATGCGGTCCCTTTTTTGATTTCAGATAGCAAGGAATGTACTCAAACAAAGACTTGTGTGGACTGCTGTTAGAATCGAAAAGCATGCTACAATATTCGGTAAAAGCAATTTATGACATGTTTTCAAACCAAGTCTCTTGCTGAAAAAATATTTTTAAGTTATCTTATACATGAACTTGAGCTGGGAGGAAAATAAATGAGTGAGAAAAAAGAGACTGCAATTTTTGCAGGTGGCTGTTTTTGGTGCATGGTTAAACCGTTTGATCAACAACCAGGCATTTTAAAAGTAGTATCTGGATATACCGGTGGACATGTTCCAAATCCGACTTATGAGGAAGTTTGTGCCCATACAACTGGGCATACAGAAGCCGTTAAGATCACGTTTGACCCTACACTGATTTCTTATGCGCAGCTAGTAGAAATTTATTGGCAGCAAACTGATCCAACAGATGCAATGGGACAATTTCAAGATCGTGGGGACAGCTATCGCCCGGTGATCTTTACCAATAGTGATGAGCAAAAGAAAATTGCGGAAGCTTCTAAGCAAGCACTTGCTGCGAGCGGACGTTTTACAGCTCCAATTGTGACCCAGATTGAAGATGCACAACCTTTTTATGAAGCAGAGGATTACCATCAGGAATTCTATAAAAAAAATCCGGCGCGCTTTGCTCTTGAAGAAGGCGGCCGGGAACACTTCAAACAAAAATATTGGGGGGAAAAGGGCAAAAATAATTAGGCATTAAGAAGAGAAGAAGGAGAACACCTTATGGATGAACTTCAGCGAATTTGGAAAAGACACCAGTATGTGGCTCGTGCATCAACAGCTTTTATTTATGGCATTCTTGTTTCAATCGCGATGAATTTTTTTTGGACACCAGGTAAGATTTATTCTTCCGGAATCACCGGTTTGGCGCAGTTATTAGAGACACTTACGAGAAATCAGGGTTTGTTTCACCCATCGACTGCGCTGCTTTTATTTATGTTAAACATTCCGCTTTTTTTGCTGGCATGGCTCCAAATTGGGCATCGTTTCACTTTATTTACTTTTTTAGCAGTTGTCTTTTCGAGTATAATGATTAAATTATTGAAGCCCATTACATTGACAACTGATCCGATTATTTGTGCAATTTTTGGTGCCGCAATCAATGGTTTTGGAACTGGTTTGGCATTGAAAAATGGAATTTCAACTGGCGGCTTGGATATCATCGGGTTGACGCTGCGCAAAAAGACTGGCAAAAGTATCGGGACCATCAATATGTGTTTTAATGCCTTTATTGTGTTAGCAGCGGGCGCTGTTTACGGGTGGCCGTATGCTTTTTATTCTGCTCTGGGTCTGATTGTCAATGCACGTGTCATGGATATGGTGTACACACGCCAACAAAAAATGCAGGTCATGATTGTCACAAACAAGCCGAGAAGTGTGGTTGACTGTATTCAAAGCCATATGCGGCGCGGAATTACAATTGTTCACGGTGCAGAAGGCGCATATCGGCATGATAAAAAAACAATTCTATTTACCGTTATTTCACGCTATGAGCAGCATGATCTCAAAGCTGCAATGGAAGAATCCGATCCGTATGCGTTTGTTAGTATTGCGGAAAATGTCCAGATTATGGGCCGCTTTTATGAACCAGAACCTTAAATTATTTCCACTAATTTAAAAAATCAAGGAGGCTTTACATATGTTATTAGGTTCACATGTAGGGATGAAGGGCAAAGAGATGTTTTTGGGCTCTGCCCAAGAAGCGGCTGCCTATCATGCCACTACTTTTATGATCTATACAGGCGCGCCACAAAATACGCGCAGAAAGCCGATTGCTGAAATGAATATTCCAGCAGGCAAAGAGTTTATGCAACAACATGGTCTTAGCAATATTGTGATTCATGCTCCATATATTATTAACCTTGGAAATACTAAAAAGCCTGAAAATTTCACTTTTGCAGTTTCGTTTTTGCACGATGAAATTGAGCGAGCTGAAGCATTGGGTGCAAAACAGATGACATTCCATCCAGGGGCACATGTGGGTGCCGGCGCTCCCGCAGCAATTGCCAATATTATTAAGGGCTTGAATGAAGTGCTTACCCCAGAACAAGATTTGCAAATTGCAATTGAAACAATGGCTGGGAAGGGAACCGAAGTTGGGAAAACATTTGAAGAATTAGCACAAATTATTGCTGGAGTTACCTACAATGAAAAGCTGTCAGTTACTTTCGATACTTGCCATACAAATGATGCAGGATACAATGTAAAGGATGACTTTGATGGTGTTTTGAATGAGTTTGACCATATCATTGGATTGGACCGTTTGAAAGTCGTCCATGTCAATGATTCAAAGAATGAGCGTGGTGCGCATAAAGATCGGCATGAAAATCTTGGCTTTGGCACGATCGGCTTTTCCACTTTGAACTACATTGTGCACCATCCACAACTCGCAGAGTTACCCAAAATCATGGAGACTCCTTATGTTGGACCAGACAAAAATCATAAGTATCCGCCATATGCTTTTGAAATTGAAATGCTTAAAACACAAACATTTGACCCGGAAATGCAAAAAAAGGTATTGGCACAAGCCGGCAAATTATAAATACAGCCCGGTAATTAATGCGCGCCTTTAACCTAATTGAATAGATAAATGGCAAAGTAGTTTAAAGTTAGTGAAGTGTTCCATAGTTAAAGTAAATAACCTTTTTAAGCTAAGCGACTTGCGTTGACCTTGGTCAGTAGCGGGCCGCTTTTTTGATTGTCGTATTTTAAGTGAAAGCGTTATAATACAGAGGTTAACAAAGATCAGCTAAAAAGTAAGGAGCGATGAAAATGCGGTATGTAGTGATGCCTACAACAGATATTAGACGAAATTTGGCAACTGAGCAGTACTTAATGCAAAGCAATAAGATTGAACTGCCTTTTATGCTTTTTTATATTCAAAAGCCCTGTATCATTGTCGGTCGGAATCAGAATACATTTGAGGAAATTAATGAAGCATATTGTCGAAAACATCAGATTGTTGTAACACGCAGACTTTCAGGCGGCGGGGCGATGTATGATGACTTAGGGAATCTTTCATTTAGTTTTGTTGTTCCAGCTGATCGGCGTCTTTTTGGCGATTTTAAGCAATTGGTTGCACCAGTCGTAACAGCTTTACATGCAATGGGGGCAACTGGAGCTGCGGTTACAGGTCGAAATGACATTGTGATTGCGGGCAAAAAATTTTCTGGCAATGCAATGTATACTAAAGGCGGAAAGACATTCTGTCATGGAACCCTCATGTTTAATGTTGATCTTGCCGAAGTTACTAAAGCATTGAACGTCCCGGCAGACAAAATTGCTTCAAAAGGCATCAAGTCTGTGCGTAGCCGCGTAACCAACTTGATGCCTTATTTAGATAAACAATATCAAGGAATCACAACAGCAGACTTCCGGGATGCGCTAATTTTGAAGATTCTCAAAGCAGATTCTTTGCAAGCGATGCGGCAGTCTGAGTATCATTTAGATAGTGAAGATGAAGCGCAGATTGAGCAGTTGGTGGCAAAGTATTATGCTAATTGGGACTGGGTTTATGGCAATTCCCCACAATTTACGGTTAAGAAGAGGAAACATTTTAAAAATGGCACGATTGACGTGCGCTTCTTAGTTGAAAAAGGATTAATCCAGGAAGTTACAATTTATGGTGACTTCTTCGGGACACAGCCAGTGAGTGACTTACAGGCCAAATTAAAGGGCTTGCCTTTTAAGCATGCACAACTAAGTGCTGTTCTAGAAGGACAGCACTTAGATAATTATTTTGCAGGTATTCCACAAGAAGAGGTACTTGCCTTGTTTACGAGTGAATAGCTTCAATCAGTGATTAAGCGGCAAACTTTCGGTAATTAAGGTAGCAGTTTCTTCGATTGATTTGTTTGAAACATTAATTACAAGGCAGCCAATTTTGTGGTAAAGTTTTTCTGCAAACGCTAATTCAGCTTCGATATTGTTTAGATTTGAATAATTTGTTTCAGGGTTAAGGCCGTATGTGACCAGTCGTTCACGGCGAATATTGTTCAATACTTGCGGATCATTAGTCAAACCAAAGATTTTTTTGGGATCTACCTGCCATAACTCTTCTGGGATTCTTGTCTGAGGAACCAGCGGCAAATTGGCAACTTTGTAATTTTTATTTGCTAAATACAAAGAAAGTGGAGTCTTTGAGGTGCGTGAGACTCCTAAAAGAACAATATCTGCTTTTAGAAAACCAGTCGGATCTTTACCATCATCGTAAGTAACAGCAAATTCAAGTGCCTCAATCCGACTAAAGTATGTTTTGTTTAATTTGTGGTTGCGGCCTGCTTGGAGAAGAGGTGTTGTGCCAGTCTTGCTGCTGATTGTCTGAATGAGCTTTGACATGCCGTCAAGGACGCAAAGCTGATTTTCGGCGCAAAACTTGTTAACATAGGCGGCAAGTCCCTTTCCAACGAGAGTATGCACAATAAAAGCATCTGCGCGCTTTGCCTGTTCTAAAATTCCTGCAAGCAAAGAGGTCGTCTTGGTTAGGGGAAAGCGCTGATAGTCAAATTCGACATCTGGAAACTGAACTGTTGCGGCCGTTGCTAAATTATACGCTGTTTCACCAATTGAATCAGAAATGATGAAAACAGCCATTTTTTTCTTCACATCCATCTTTTTTCCTCCAGTTGCTGAATAGTTTTTGAACTCCTTTAGTATACAGGAATAATTTAAGAAAAGGGTGTTAGAGCTTAAGAACAATTAAATTATTGATTTGTTGCCGATGTGTTATTGACGTGCTATAAAGGTTTATGTATAATAGTTAAGAACTGTTAAAAGTTTGTGTATTTATGCAGAATATAACGGTTACATTTTAAGCTCGGAGGGAGGGAAACAAAATGTCAAAGACAGTCGTTCGTAAAAACGAATCTCTTGATGATGCTCTTCGTCGCTTCAAACGTTCCGTTTCAAAAACTGGTACTTTACAAGAATACCGGAAACGTGAGTTCTATGAGAAGCCTAGTGTGAAACGCAAGAAAAAATCTGAAGCAGCAAGAAAGCGTAAAAATAAGCGTCGTTTCTAATTCCTAAGGAGGATAGAACTGATGAGCTTACTTGATTCATTAAATAATGATTTGAAAACTGCGATGAAGGCTCACGATAAAGAGACTTTGAGTACTGTGCGGATGTTAAAAGCAGCCGTAATGAACGAGCAGATCAAAACTGGTCAACCATTGACTTCTGATGAAGAAATCAGTGTGTTATCTCGTGAATTGAAACAGCGAAAAGATTCTTTAGCAGAGTTTTCAAAGGCGCAGCGTGCCGACTTGGTTTCTGGTCTTGAAAAAGAAATTAAAGTTGTCGAGCGTTACCTGCCACAGCAATTAAGTGAAGCAGAGGTCCATGAGATTGTTGCAGAAACAATCAAACAGGTTAATGCTTCCTCAAAAGCTGATTTTGGTAAAGTGATGGGCGCAGTGATGCCTAAAGTTAAAGGGCGTGCTGATGGCAAGCTGGTAAATGCGGCGGTTAAGTCGTTATTAGGTTAGTAATTAATAGTATTCAACTGGTTTTAGTTGAATCCAAGCTGAAATGGAATCCTACGGGTTTTGTTTCAGCTTTTTTTATGCTATGATTTGCATATAATGCTTAATTGAGGGAGTCTATGCGGATTGGCTGAAAAACAATTAGTTGAAAAAGAGTTTAAAATAGAGGATTCACAACAAAGTGCTGCTTTGTTGGGGACACATGATAAGTATGTTAAACTGCTTGAAGAAAATGAAAATGTTATTATCAGTCCTTTTGGTGACCAAATAAAAATTAAGGGTGAAGCAGCCGCTGTTGACCGTACGCTGGCAGTTTTGCAGCAGCTTGCAGCCGTCTTGGGACAAGGCGTAACCCTTGGAAATGCAGATGTCCTTTCAGCAATTAAGATGGCTGAACGTGGGACCTTAACGTATTTCCGTGATCTTTACACCGATGTACTTTTAAAAGATCAAAAGAAGCGGCCAATTCGGGTTAAGAGCTTTGGCCAGCGTCAGTATGTTCAAGCTATTAGAAACAATGACTTAATCTTCGGGATTGGACCTGCGGGTACTGGGAAAACATTTCTAGCCGTTGTAATGGCAATCTCAGCGCTGAAGAAGAATCAAGTAGAACGTGTTATTTTAACGCGTCCCGCGGTTGAAGCAGGTGAATCTTTGGGCTTTTTGCCGGGCGATCTCAAAGAAAAAGTTGATCCGTATTTACGCCCTATCTATGATGCTTTGCATGCAATCTTAGGTAAAGAGCACACGGAAAGACTGCTTGATCGTGGCGTTATTGAGATTGCTCCACTTGCTTATATGCGGGGACGGACTTTAGAAAACGCCTTTGTAATTTTGGATGAGGCCCAAAATACTACCCGAGCGCAGATGAAGATGTTTTTAACCCGTCTTGGTTTTGGTTCGAAGATGGTTGTGAATGGTGATCAGACACAAATCGACCTGCCCCGCGGTCATAGCCAAAGCGGCCTGATTGATGCACAAAGAGTTTTACAAGGGCGCCCCCATATTGCGTTTGTTAACTTCGATGCTGCTGACGTAGTCCGTCATCCAGTTGTTGCGGAGATCATTGAAGCTTATGCAAATCAAAGTAAAGAAGAAGGACGAGTGTAGTGGATTTAGAAATTTTTGATGATACCAAAAAGGTGTCGCAAGCAAGACTTGAATTGGTGCAAAAAGTATTAGATTTTGCGGGCGCATACATTGATCTACCGGCCGACACTGAGATGTCTGTCACATTAATGGATAATGAGAAGATCCATCAAATCAACAAAAAGTACCGTGGAGTTGATAAACCAACTGATGTGATTAGTTTTGCGATTGAAGAAGAAAGTGATGATGACACTCCAATCATTCTTCCAGATGATGCTGAATTTGATGTTCCTAAAAATATTGGTGATATTATGGTGTCAGTGGACAAGGTTAAGGAACAGGCTGCTTATCTTGGGCACTCTGAAGAGCGGGAACTAGGTTTCCTAGTCGTGCATGGTTTTTTGCATCTGAACGGCTATGATCATATGCGCAAAGAAGATGAGGAAGTTATGTTTGGATTACAACGAAAGATTTTAGATGCTTATGGACTTAAAAAATAAAAAGAATAAATGGAAACATCGCCATTTTTGGCAATCTTTTTGTCACGCTTCTGCTGGGTTGTTGACGGCTTGGAAAGAAGAACGGAATCTGAGGTTTCATTCCTTTGCTGCAATTGCAGTTTTTTTGCTTGCGTGGCTCCTACAGCTTGGCTTATTTGAGTGGCTTTGGCTGGGGCTTTGCGTCACTTTGGTATTGGTAAGTGAACTTTGGAATACAGTCTTGGAGAACGTCGTGGATTTGATTACAGAATGTAAACGTGATCCATTGGCAAAAAAAGCTAAGGATATTGCATCCGGTGCGGTTTTTGTGACAGCGGTTTTTGCGGCAATTAGCGGCGCGGTTATTTTCATTCCGCACTTATTGGCGTTGTTTTAATATACGAAGAGAGGTTTATTAATGGAAAGCAAAGCACATTCCGGTTTTGTTGCAATCATCGGGAGACCAAATGTCGGGAAATCGACATTTTTGAATCAAGTAATCGGCGAAAAGATTGCCATCATGAGTGATAAGGCACAGACCACGCGAAACAAGATTCAAGGAATCTATACAACTGCTACAACTCAAATTGTTTTTATAGACACTCCAGGGATTCATAAGCCGCATAGTCGTCTAGGTGATTTCATGGTGCAGTCTGCTTTATCCACTTTAAATGAAGTTGATTGTGTAATTTTTATGGTTAATGCTACTGAAAAAAAAGGCAAAGGCGATCAATTCATTATTGAGCGTCTAAAACAGGTAAAACAGCCTATCTTCTTGGTCATTAACAAAATTGATCAGGTTCATCCTGATGACTTATTGGCAATTGTTGATTCTTATCGCAATGAATTAGCTTTTAAAGAAGTTTTCCCAATTTCAGCTCTCAAAGGAAATAATTGTGAAGAATTGGTAGCGACACTTGGAAAACAGTTGCCAGCCGGACCGCAATTTTATCCGGATGATCAGATTACGGATCATCCAGAACGTTTTATTGCAGGAGAATTGGTTAGAGAACAGGTGCTCAAGGTAACACGCGAAGAAGTACCGCATTCTGTGGCTGTAATTGTCGATAGAATTCATCGTGAAGATGAAGAAAAAGTACTCGTACAAGCAACAATTATCGTTGAGCGCGGCTCGCAAAAGGGAATCTTAATCGGAAAGGGCGGTAAAATGCTCAAACTGATCGGAACTCGAGCTAGAAAAGAGATCGAACATCTTTTGGGTGACCGTGTCTATCTTGAACTTTGGGTCAAAGTTCAAGAAAATTGGCGGGATAAAAAAGCTGATCTGCAGGCTTTTGGTTACAAGCAAGACGATTATTAAAAAGCATGACGGGAGGTGGTCAGCTTGGGAACGACTAGAATGGCTGAATTTGAAGGAATTGTCATGTTCAGGCGCGATTATCGCGAACGGGATATGCTGGTTAAGATCTTAACTGACCACTATGGCTTTAAAATGTTTTTTGTCCGTGGGGCGCGTAAACGTGGTTTCAAGCTGGGGGCAGCTATTTTGCCCTTTACCACTGCTTCTTACACGGGAACAATTAACGACGACGGCTTGTCTTTTATTGATGCGGTTAAAGATGTTGCGCAGTACCAGCAGATTTGCCAAGATATTTTATTGAATGCTTATGCAACCTATATTCTAGGATTAGTGGCTGCAGCCTTTGGAGATGCACGCCCACTTGGAATTTGGTATCCGCGGATTGTGGCGGCTTTAGCTGCAATTGATCATGGACTTGATGCTGGAATTGTGACCAATATTGTTGAACTTCAGTTGCTTGAGAACTTTGGCGTTAAACCGAATCTAAAAGGGTGTGTCATCTGCGGTCGTCAAAGCGGCACATTCGATTTTTCAGAGAGTTACGGGGGCTTGCTTTGTCAGCAGCACTGGTCAGTTGATCGTAATCGGATGCATTTGGATCAGCGGACGGTTTATTTTATGCGCTTCTTAGCCCGCGTGGATCTTTTACGCTTGCGTTCGATTAATCTTAAGGAAGAAACTAAGGTGAAGCTGCGTGATACGCTAGATCAAATTTATAACAATGATGTTGGGGTCAGCTTGAAGCCTAAACACTTTTTGGATGAGATGTTAAAGCAAAATCAAAATATTTTGAAGTTGCGTCCAGGGATTGACAAATAGTTGTTTGTCAACTATCCTAGTCTTTGAATATGAAGGCAATGATAAAAAAGGGCAATACAATGACTTGAATAGCGAACTCGGATTGGTGCAAGCGGGTAGGTTGTTTTATTGTTGGCGTTTTTGGAGCCGTAATTAATTAAGTTGCTAGCTTTAGTGCTAGAAGTAGGGTGGAACCGCGATTAGATCGAATCGTCCCTATGTGACCTTAAATGTGGTTGCATAGGTTTTTTTATGCTTCCAGCTTTTTAAGATCGCTGCGATCAAAATTTGAGGAGGGGTAACATGGCTAAAAAAATGACTTTGCAGGACATTATTTTAACTCTGCAGCAATTTTGGGCAAAACAAGGCTGTATGCTGATGCAGTCATATGATACTGAAAAAGGGGCAGGGACGATGAGTCCATATACATTCTTGCGTGCAATTGGACCAGAACCATGGAGTGCAGCGTATGTGGAACCATCACGGCGTCCTGCTGACGGGCGATATGGTGAAAACCCTAATCGTCTGTATCAACATCATCAGTTCCAAGTAATTATGAAACCATCACCAGAAAATATTCAGGAGTTGTATCTCGACAGTCTGCGTGCATTAGGCATTGATCCCAAAGAACATGACATTCGGTTTGTTGAGGATAATTGGGAAAATCCTTCAATGGGATGCGCCGGTGTTGGTTGGGAAGTTTGGCTTGATGGCATGGAAATAACCCAATTCACATATTTCCAACAAGTTGGGGGGCTGGAAGTGCGTCCCGTTGCGGCCGAAGTTACATATGGTCTTGAACGACTTTCGTCTTATATTCAAAATGTTAATTCAGTCTTTGAACTTGAGTGGGCTGATGGAGTTAAATATGGTGATATCTTTGGTGAACCGGAATATGAACATTCCAAATATTCATTTGAAGAAAGTAATCAGGAAATGCTGTTTAAACTTTTTGATACTTTTGAGACGGAAGCCAAAAAACAGATTAAAAATGGCTTAGTTCATCCGGCTTACGACTATGTACTAAAATGTAGTCATACATTTAACTTGCTTGATGCACGCGGTGCTGTTTCAGTGACAGAAAGAGCAGGTTACTTAGCACGCATTCGCAATCTAGCGAAGTCCATTGCCAAGGCTTTTGTGGCAGAAAGAAAGAAATTAGGTTTCCCGTTAATCAAAGATGAAAAAGTGCGGGCAGCATTGCTGAAGGAGGATAAATGAGGATGAGTCATACATTTTTGCTTGAAATTGGTTTGGAAGAAATTCCAGCACATGTAGTCACACCAAGTGCAGCACAGCTTGTCCAACGAGTAGCTGCGTTTTTAAAAGAAGAGCGGCTCCCCTTTGGCAAACTTGTTTCTTTTTCAACTCCACGGCGTTTGGCGGTCAAGATTGAGAACTTGGCAGACAAGCAAGCTGATCTTGAAGAAGAAGCCAAAGGTCCGGCTAAAAAGATTGCTTTGGATAAGGATGGTAATTGGTCGAAAGCTGCAATTGGATTTTCACGAGGACAAAAAAGTTCACCAGAGCAAATCTTTTTTAAAGAGCTTAAGGGGACCGAATATGCCTACGTGAAAAAATTCATTCCCGGAAAAAGTGCCGCAACAGTCCTCCAAGGGCTTCAGCAAGTGGTTGCGTCAATGACCTTCCCAACAATGATGCGGTGGGGAAATAATGATTTTAAGTATGTCAGACCATTACGCTGGCTAGTTGCATTACTGGATGACACAGTTGTGCCATTTCAGATTCTGGATGTTAAGACGGATCGGCTTTCACAGGGACATCGCTTTCTTGGGAAAACAGTCAGTTTAGAAAATGCGGCTGCTTATCCGCAGGCTCTAGAAGCGGAGTATGTAATTGCAGATGCTGCACAGCGCAAACAAATGATTACACAGCAGCTCACAGAACTGGCGCAAAAAAATGCTTGGAAAATTGTCATTGAGCCTGAACTATTAGAGGAAGTTAACAACTTAGTGGAATATCCAACTGTTTTTGCAGGACATTTTGCTGCTAAATACTTAGAAATTCCAGACGAGGTTCTTATTACTTCGATGAAAGATCACCAACGTTTCTTTTATGTTTTGGATCAAAATGACAAGTTACTGCCTAACTTTGTATCAGTGCGTAACGGTAATCGCGAATATCTTGAAAAAGTGGTTGCTGGAAATGAAAAGGTGCTGACTGCTCGTTTAGAGGATGCGGCATTCTTTTACCATGAAGATCAGAAACATACAATTGCAGAGTTTGTGGAACGCCTTAAAAGAGTAATGCTGCATGATAAAATCGGCACAGTCTCTGAAAAAATGGCGCGGGTTCATTTGTTGGCACAGAAACTTGGTAAAATTTTAGGATTATCTCCGACCGAAAATACTGCTCTTTTACGGGCAGCTCAGATCTATAAATTTGATCTGGTAACAGGCATGGTTGGTGAGTTTTCTGAACTCCAAGGAGTCATGGGTGAAAAGTATGCATTGCTCCAAGGAGAGAAACCAGCTGTTGCAACGGCAATTCGGGAACATTACCTGCCGATTTCTGCAGAGGGTGAGTTACCACAAACAGTTGTCGGTGCAGTTTTGGCATTAGCGGATAAATTAGATAGTATTATGGACTTCTTTGCTGCTGGAATGGTACCAACAGGTTCAAATGATCCTTATGCACTAAGACGGCAAGCAACAGGGATTGTTAGAATTTTGTTAGCACGCAAATGGCAGCTTTCTGCTGTTGATCTAACGGCGCTTGTGACCCGTAACTATGAGGAGGCTCCTAGCTTATACGCGAAGATCGCCCCGCAAAATAATAAAGCAGAAGTCGAGGTATTTATTGTTGAACGGATTAAGAAGCTTTTAAGCAGTGAGCAATTCGATTATGACGTTGTCGAGACTGTCACAGCCCTTACAAAAAATTCGTTTGTCGCGATTATGGCAGCGGCAGCAGTGCTGCAAAAGCATAAGGTCGAGGTTGATTTTAAAGAGACAATCGAAGCTTTAACACGTGTTTTACGTTTGGCAAAAAAAGTTTCACCTGCTAATTTGAAAATTATCAATAAAAAGTTATTTGAAAATGATTCAGAAACCAAACTATACGCTGCGGTAGAGAGTGTGGCTGCAGACAGCAAAGGAAAAACAAGTGAGGAACGCTATGGCTTATTGAAAACCTTGCAGCCTGTGATTGCGGAGTACTTTGAAGAAACTATGGTGATGGCAAAGGATGAAGCGGTACGTAATAATCGCTTAGCACAGTTAGTTAAAATTGCTGATCTGACCGCACCATTCGGCGATCTAACTAAGCTGAACGTCAAGTAGAGCGTTAAATCAGTTTCTCCCAAAGCAATTGTTTGCTTTTCCTAGGTGATATTGTATAATTAATAATGATTGTATTTTTGAAAGTCGCACTAGCTGTGCGGCTTTTATGTCCTTGAAACATTTTTGGAAATTAAGCGGGGTGATCTTTTGAGCCGCAGAATACCTGAAGAGGTAATTGAAAAAGTCAGAACAGGTGTCAATATTGTTGATATCGTAAGCCAATATGTTCAACTGAGCAAATCAGGGAAGAATTTTTTTGGTTTATGTCCGTTTCACGAAGAAAAGACACCTTCTTTTTCTGTTACTGAACAAAAGCAAATTTTTCACTGTTTTTCCTGTCACCGTGGTGGAAATGTTTTTAAATTCATCATGGAGATTGAAAATCTGAGTTTTCCCGATGCGGTGTTGCGGGTTGCAGAGCTCGGGAATATTCAGCTTGATGCGGATGTGTTACAGTCACAAAATGGTGCAGTTGACAGTGAATCCTCGGAAACAACGCAGTTAAAGCAGCTTTATGCTGATGCAACAGAACTTTTTCACCACATTCTTATTAATACAGCGATGGGTGAAGAGGCGCTCCAATACTTGCACAAACGTGGCCTTAGTGATGACATGATTACGGAATTCAAGCTCGGTTTTGCACCGCAAAAAGAACTTCTGTTACCCTTTTTTCAGGAGAAGAAGGTCAAGCAGGAACTGCTGCGCAAATCTGGCCTTTTTAGTGAAACAGCGACGGGCGATCTGCGGGGGCGCTTTCGGGGAAGAGTATTATTTCCAATTAGAGATATGCAAGGCAAAACCGTTGCTTTTTCTGGACGTTTGCTAGCGCAGAATCAGAAACAGCCCAAGTATCTTAATAGCCCAGAAACCGCGATTTTCAACAAACGCAAAGTCTTATTTAATTTTGACAAAGCTAAAACAGAAATCAGGCAGAAACAATTTGTAATTTTATTCGAAGGTTTTATGGATGTGCTGGCAGCCTATCGCGCGGGGATCAAAAATGGAGTAGCTTCCATGGGGACAAGTCTAACAAATGAACAAATTTATTTGTTGGAAAGGACAACGTCCAAAATGTACTTGTGTTATGATGGAGATTCTCCTGGGCAGACCGCAACTGCGCGCGCACTCTCGTTACTAGAACCGCTTACTAAAATGACACTTGGTGTAATCCGGATGCCTGAGGCGCTTGATCCTGATGAGTATGTTCGTAAGTATGGTGAAGCTGCTTTTAAGGAACTTGCACAGAACACACATGAGACTGGACTTGCCTTTTACTTGCATTACTATGAACAAGGGCGCAATCTAGCCAATGAGGATGACCAACTTGCTTATATTGCTGATGTTTTGAAGCAATTAGCAGGGGTTACTTCACCAATTGAGCGAGACTTATACCTTAATCAATTAGCGAAGCGCTTTGGAGTTGATAAGGACAGTTTAGCTGCGCAGTTAAACGATTTTATGCGCAAAAGCGGTAATAGTAAAGCACTAGTGAAACCGGCACAAGCAAGCCGTCCAGTTGCCGGTAATGCATCCCCCAAAAAATATGAACGGGTAGAAAAAGCAGAACGTTTGCTATTGTATCGTTTGTTGCACAGTGCAAATATTCGGTTGAAGTTGAGGCAACTGCCAAGCTATGCATTTGTACATGATGGTTATCAAGAACTGTATACGATTGCGGAAGGTTACTTTAATGTGTATCCTGAATATGAGACTGCACGCTTCTTAGATTTTTTGGATGATGAAGGACTCAGGCAGCTGCTGATAGGGTTAGAGCTTGAAAATTATTCTGGGGAAGAAAACGAAGAGGAGTTTTCTGACTGCGTGAGAGTGATTATGCAGCAATCTCCGCTGGAACAACGCATTAAGGATGTGAAGCAACAGTTGGCGGATGCGAAAAGAATGAATAACGAGGAACTTGTAACAAAACTGACAATTGGATTAATTGAGCTGTTGCGCCAACAGCAGTCAGAAAAATCAGCATCATTATAAGGAGGCCATCCCATGGCAAAAGAAAGTTTAAACAAGGGCACCAAAAATCCTGCTTATGTTAAAGCATTACGCAGCTTGATTAGAGATTATAAGCCAAAAAAACAAATCAATTATAATGATTTAACTAAGAAAATGGTCGTTCCTTTCGAATTAGAGGCAAAGCAGATGGATGAATTAGTTCAAGCTGTAGAAGATGCTGGCATTTCGGTTGTAGATGAAAAGGGTGAACCAAGTGCTGCTAGTTTAAAGGCAGCGACTTCTGAGGCTAAAAAAGCTTCTAATGATCGTGATGTATCTGCTCCAGCAGGAGTCAAGATTAATGATCCAGTCCGGATGTATCTAAAAGAGATTGGGCGTGTTAATTTACTGACTGCTGATGAAGAAGTTGCTTTGGCTTTGAGAATTGAAAAAGGCGATGAAGAGGCTAAACAGCGGTTAGCAGAAGCTAACTTGCGCTTGGTTGTTTCAATTGCAAAACGGTACGTTGGTCGTGGGATGTCTTTTTTGGATTTGATTCAAGAAGGCAACATGGGCTTGATGAAAGCTGTTGAAAAATTTGATTATCGTAAAGGTTTCAAGTTTTCAACTTATGCTACTTGGTGGATCAGACAGGCAATTACACGTGCGATTGCTGATCAGGCTAGGACTATCCGTATTCCGGTGCACATGGTTGAAACGATCAATAAATTAATTAGGATTCAACGACAAATGCTGCAGGATCTTGGACGAGAACCCGTGCCGGAAGAAATCGGTGCCGAGATGGATATGCCGACAGATAAGGTGCGTGAGATTTTAAAGATTGCCCAAGAACCGGTTTCACTTGAGACACCAATTGGTGAAGAAGATGACTCGCATTTAGGCGACTTTATTGAAGATCGGGATGCAACCAGTCCTGCCGATCATGCTGCTTATGAGCTGTTGAAAGAACAGCTTGAGAGTGTCTTAGACACTTTAACCGATCGGGAAGAAAATGTGTTGCGGCTGCGCTTTGGACTTGATGATGGCCGAACTAGAACATTAGAAGAGGTCGGAAAAGTCTTCGGGGTTACACGTGAAAGAATTCGTCAAATTGAGGCAAAGGCTTTGCGTAAACTGCGACACCCATCACGTTCAAAACAATTAAAAGATTTTCTTGAATAAAGGATATTTTAAAATAGAACTTGCTTTTTATGAAACTAGGTAGTAAGATTCAAAGTAATAAGAAGAGAGGTATTTGTAATGGTTGCTTTTACTTTTAATAAAATGACAAATAACTGCTGTAGCTGTCGCATTCCGCGTGTTGGTGTAAAGGATGCGGCCGTTTTGAGTTGGAGTCATTTTAGAAGAGACTTCAAAAGTTAAAAACTGCCATTAACAAACCTTTTACGCACAGGGCGCGAATCTATTTCAGATTCGCGCCCTTTTTCTTGTTACTTTAAGGAGGAAATGGAAATGATATACCATTCAGTAAAAGAACTGATCGGAAAGACACCCTTACTTGAACTAGAAATAAAAGTTCCGCATGGATCAAGAATTTTTGCCAAGCTTGAAATGAATAATCCAGGTGGAAGTATCAAGGATCGTTTGGGTTTTTATCTGATCGAGCAAGCTTTCAAGGAACACAAACTGCATAAAGGAATGACCGTGATCGAACCCACGGCCGGAAATACAGGGATCGGGGTGGCGCTTGCAGCCAGTTATTATGATCTGAAAACAATCCTAGTAGTTCCTGAAAAATTCAGTCAAGAAAAACAAACCCTAATGAAAGCACTTGGTGCACAATTAGTGCACACACCTAGTGAAGACGGAATTGTTGGTGCGATTAAAAAAGTAGCAGAGTTAGCGGCAGCAACCCCTGATAGTTATGTACCAATGCAATTTAAAAACTTGGATAATCCAGATGCATATTATCATAGTATTGCTCCTGAGATTGCGCGTGAGATGGCCGCAAATCAGCTGCAAATTGATGGCTTTGCTGCAGGAGTTGGCAGCGGAGGAACTTTTGTTGGGATGGCACGTTACTTTAAAGAATTATCCCCAGCTATTCAAACTGCGATTGTCGAACCGGAAGGCTCTATTTTAAATGGCGGGCCACAACATGCCCATCGGACCGAAGGAATCGGGGTTGAGTTTATTCCTCCTTTTCTAGATAAAAAAAATGTTGATCATATCTTTACAATTAGTGACCAAGCGGCCTTTTCGTGGGTTAAAAGAAGTGCTAAAGAACAAGGCCTTCTGATTGGCAGTTCAAGCGGGGCAGCTTTAGCCGCCAGTTTAAAGTTGGCAGAAGTTTTGCCACCGCACAGTAACATCGTGACTGTTTTTCCAGACAGTAGTGAACGCTACCTCAGTCAAAAAATATACGACTAAAGAGAAAAAGGAGAAATTAAAATGAAATTCAATACAAAGTTAATTCATGCAGGTATCAGTCAAGATCAAGCAACGGGTGCGGTTAATGTTCCCATCTATCAGACATCTACTTACGCACAACAAGAACTAGGTGGCAGTCCACGGTATGAATACTCCAGAACAGGGAATCCGACACGTGAAGCAGTTGAAAAGCTGATTCGCGATTTGGAAAATGGGGCCGCCGGATTTGCCTTTGCTTCAGGATCTGCTGCAATTCATACCGTTTTTACGCTCTTTTCGACAGGAGATCACATTATTGTTGGCAACGATGTATATGGTGGGACATTCCGGTTGATCAATAGTGTTCTTAAAAGGCTGGGGCTAGAATTTACGACGGTTGATACCCGCGATTTGGCGGCTGTCAAAGCGGCTGTTAAAGTAAATACCAAGGCAATTTATCTTGAAACCCCAACTAACCCGTTAATGCGGATCTCTGACATCGCAGCTTTAGCCAAACTGGCACACGAAAATGAATTATTAACAATTGTAGATAATACTTTTGCGACACCATATATTCAACGACCATTGGATCTGGGTGCTGATATTGTGGTACATAGTGCCTCAAAATATTTAGGGGGTCATAGCGATTTGGTTGCTGGTTTGGTAGTTACTAAAAACGAACAACTTGGGGAAAAGATTGGTTATTTGCAAAATGCAATTGGTGGTATTCTAGGACCGCAGGATAGCTGGTTATTGCAACGTGGAATTAAGACCTTGGCTGTTAGAATGAAGGCGCATGAACATAATACACAGGAGATTTTTTCTTTCTTGCGTTCAGATGACAGAATTGGGAAAATCTATTATCCTAGTGATCCGGAGGCACCGGGATATGAGATTGTCAAACGGCAGATGAATGGGTTTGGTGGAATGCTTTCATTTGAACTTAAGCAAGGCTTATCTGTTAAAAAATTCATTGAAAATTTGTCATTGATTACACTGGCGGAAAGTCTGGGTTCAGTTGAAAGCTTAGTAGAGGTTCCAGCGATCATGACACATGGTTCAATTCCGGAAGAGATCCGGCTAAAAAATGGAATTACGAACGAATTGATTCGGTTGTCAGTTGGAATTGAAGAAGCCAGCGATTTAGTGGCAGATTTAAAGAACGCGTTAGCAAAAGCTTAAAAAATGATGCGTTGATCATGATTGCGTCCAAAAAGAGAGTGTGACATAGGTCGGTAAAATTTGAGTGCTAACTCGAAATTACGAAGATAGCGAGTACTTTGCTATGAGTAATTCGAAGTTAGACAGAGAATTTTGACTTATGGAACACGTTTATCCGGAATAAAAGAGAGAGTGTGACATAGGTCGGGAAAATTTGAGTGCTAACTCGGAATTACGAAGATAGCGAGTACTTTGCTAT
>NZ_AZFQ01000026.1:60101-90824 GCF_001435195.1 Liquorilactobacillus satsumensis DSM 16230 = JCM 12392
TCCTTTTGTTTTGCGCTTGTCCCTTTTTTTATCTGAAATTTTTCGCTATACTTTAGGTTAGAATACTAAGGAGTGTGCTAAATGGATGCAAGACATTTGTCTGAGCGTTTGCTTAAAGTGGCCGCATATGTGCCCCAAGCTGCCCGACTTGCGGACATCGGATCGGATCATGCCTATCTGCCCGCATATCTGGCTTTAAACAAACGAATTTCGTATGCTGTTGCAGGTGAAATTGTTAAGGGACCATACCTTAACACGCTGCATGAGATTGAAAATGAAGGACTTACAAAACTAGTACAGGTGCGGCATGCCGATGGACTAGCCGCAATTGAAGACCATGATCAAATTGACACAATTACAATTTGTGGGATGGGAGGGCCGTTGATTAAAAAAATTTTGGAAGATGGCAAGGATAAGCTGCAAGCACATCCTAAGTTGATTTTACAGCCGAATGTCGGTGCACCCCAACTTAGGCGCTGGTTAGGTGCTAACGGTTATCAGCTGATAGCAGAAGAGATTTTAGAAGAAGACCAACATATTTATGAGATACTCGTTGCACAGTATCAGCCTGAACAGGTACTGTTGGACGAACTTGATTATGAATTTGGTCCCTTTTTACGCAGAGAACAAAGTGCCCCTTTTTTGAAAAAATGGCAAGCAGAAGCTTTTAAAATTAAGCGTGTTTTACAACAATTGAAAAAAGCTAAAGAATTCCCGGTTGAACAACAACAAAGAATGCAACAAAAAATTAAACAGATCGAAGGTGTTCTAAATGACCAAAGTGCGTGATATTATTAACCGCTTTGAGGAATTTGCGCCACAGTCCTTGGCAGAACCAGGCGATCCAGTGGGGTTGCAACTAGGTGATTACAATGCACAAGTCAAAAAAATGATGGTCACACTTGATGTGCGTCCCGCAGTTGTAGCAGAAGCACTTAAAAACAATGTAGATTTTATTTTTGCGCATCATCCGGCAATGTTTCATCCGCTAAAAAACTTTGATTTGAGTGTTCCACAAAATGCGATGTATGCGGAGTTGATCAAGCACAATATCACAGTTTATGCCGCACACACTAATCTTGATAATGCAAATGGCGGAATGAACGATTGGCTTGCTGAAGCGTTAGGGCTTTTAGAGACTAAACCACTTTTGCCAGTTCGTGAATTGCCTTTGCTCAAGTTAGCTGTTTTTGTGCCTAGTGATGCCGCAGATCAAATGCGCAGAGCGCTTGCAGCTGCAGGTGCTGGTCAGATTGGAGAGTATCGCAATTGTTCTTTTTCGGTTAAGGGAACTGGACGCTTCGTGCCCTCTGCCAAAGCAGATCCGGCGTACGGCGCACACGAAAAATTAGCGTGTGTCACCGAAGAAAAAGTCGAAGTCGTTTTTCCGCAAAGTAAAAAAAGAAGAGTTCTTGCTGCAATGCGAACGGCTCATCCATATGAAGAACCGGTTTTTGATCTTTTTACTTTAAAAGAAATGGGTGAAAAATACGGAATGGGGCGTGTCGGCAATCTTCCCCGTGAGATGAGCGTGCAACAATTTGCAGAGGATTGTAAACGAATTTTTGCAGTGCCACACTTACGTTTAATCAGTTCTGATTTACAGCAAAGTATCAAAAGAGTGGCAGTTTTAGGCGGCAGCGGTGGGCAGTTTTATCAAGCCGCTCAGCGAAAAGGAGCTCAAATGTATGTTACGGGAGATCTTTCTTACCACACAGGTCATGATCTACTGGCCTGTGGTTTGTCAGCGGTTGATCCAGGACATCATATTGAACAGATTTGCAAGCAGCAGTTGGCGGCTAAATTCAACACCTGGAATACAGAAGCTGGCTGGCAGATTGAGGTCTTTTCTTCCAAATTAAACACAGATCCGTTCAAATTTATCTAGACGATTATAACTTTATAAGGAGTTTTTATGATGACTAAATACCCTAACTTGGTTACGCGCTTTATTGGCTATGCCAAAAAAGAAACGCGTTCTGATGAAAAATCGACAACTATTCCTTCTACTCAGACACAGGTTTTATTCGCCAAAGAATTAGTGGCAGAATTGCAAAAAATTGGTTTACAAGATGTGCGGATTGCTGCTGAAAGCGGTTATGTTTTTGCAACCTTGCCTAGTAATTTGGCAGCACAGACCACTGTTAAAAAGCTGGGCTTTATTGCCCATATGGATACTGCTGATTTCAATGCTAAGAATGTGCAACCTCAAGTTATTCCAAACTACGATGGTCGCTCAGCAATTCGACTCGGCGATCAGGGCAAGTATGAGCTGAGCCCCAAAGATTTTCCAAATTTAAAGAACTACAGCGGGCATGATTTGATTACCGCTGCAGGTGATACCCTTTTAGGCGCAGACGATAAGGCTGGAATTGCAGAGATTATAACTGCAGTTGAGTATTTACAGCAGCATCCAGCGATCAAGCATGGAGAAATTCGGATTGGAATTGGTCCTGATGAAGAAATTGGGACTGGTGCAGATCATTTCGATGTTTCCGAGTTTGGCGCGCAACTAGCATATACGGTTGATGGAGGACCGTTGGGTGAATTGGAATATGAAACCTTCAATGCTGCTCAAGCTAAATTAAAAATTAGCGGGAAGAATGTGCACCCCGCAACTGCCAAGGGAGTTATGGTAAATGCTTTACAGGTAGCGTTTGACTTCCATGAAAAGTTGCCAGCTGCTGAAGTTCCTGAAAAAACAGATGGCAGACAGGGTTACTTTCACTTATTGCAACTTGACGGAACCGTCGATGAGGCGCTGATGACATATATTATCAGAGACCATGATCGTGCTAAGTTTGAGGCGCGGAAGCAGCTGATGCGAGAGATCGTTGCCGAAATGAATAATTTTTATGGACAAAGGCGATTACAGTTGGACTTGAAAGATCAGTACTATAATATGCGGGAAGTCATTGAAAAAGATATGACAGTGGTTGAACTCGCACAACAAGCAATGAAGAATTTAGGGATCAAACCAATTATCTACCCAGTTCGCGGTGGTACGGACGGTTCAAAAATCTCATTTATGGGGTTACCGACACCAAATATTTTTGCGGGTGGTGAAAATATGCACTCGCGCTTTGAATTTGTTTCAGCACAGGTAATGGAAAAAGCAACAGATGTGATTTTAGAAATTATCAAGCTCGCAACAGTGCAAAAAGATTAACATGAACACACGTTCGGGTTATAATAAATAATAAAGAGTGGTGTTTCCAAGTCGTCAGCTTAAGTCTGGCGCTTTTTGCTTGGAAGCATCTGAGGAGGGAAAAGAATGCAAGAAGATCAGCTGACAAGCGCAGCACAAGCGGCTTTGGCACAAGCCCAGCAAGTTGCAGTGACGCGCAAACAACAAGAGATTGATATTCCACAACTTTTTAAAGTGATGATTCAACCCGGTGAGTTTGGAGCAGATCTTTTCAAACGGGTGCAAGTTTCTTTACCGGAGCTGGAACATGAACTTGATCGGCAATTAGACCAAGTACCGGTTGTTGAAGGTCAAGTTGCGTATGGCCAAAGTTTTAGTCAGAATCTAGTTCAGTTATTGCAAAAAGCTGCTGAAGTTAAAACAAAGCTGGGTGATGAATATATCGCGCTCGACACTTTGACATTAGCTTTAATGAAGCTTCAATATAATCCGCTAAAACTTTATCTTGAAAAAGATGGATTAACTTACAAGAAATTACTACAAGTTGTGCAAGACTTGCGAGGAGGAGAACGGGTGACGTCAAAAAATCAAGAAGCAAATTACAAAGCACTTGAGAAATATGGAATTGATTTGGTCAAACAGGTGCGTAGTGGCAAACAGGATCCGGTAATTGGCAGAGACGAGGAAATTCGAGATGTTATTCGGATTTTATCGCGTAAGACCAAAAATAATCCTGTGCTAATTGGAGAACCTGGTGTGGGGAAGACAGCGATCGTTGAGGGACTGGCGCAGCGAATAGTTCGCAAGGACGTTCCGGATAACTTAAAAGATAAAAAGCTCTTTTCATTGGATATGGGTTCTTTGATCGCTGGCGCAAAGTATCGTGGCGAGTTTGAAGAACGTTTAAAAGCAGTTCTAAAAGAAGTTACTAAAAGTGAAGGGCAGATTATTCTCTTCATTGATGAGATTCACAACATTGTCGGTGCTGGAAAGACTGAAGGCAGCATGGATGCCGGCAACTTACTGAAACCAATGCTTGCACGGGGAGAATTGCATCTGATTGGGGCAACTACCCTAGATGAATACCGCGAATATCTGGAAAAAGACAAGGCACTTGAGCGCCGCTTTCAGCGCGTATTGGTGCAAGAGCCAAGTGTTGAAGACACAATTTCAATTCTGCGTGGACTCAGAGAACGTTTTGAAATTCATCATGGTGTGCGCATTCATGATAATGCAATTGTGGCTGCGGCAACACTTTCAAATCGTTATATTACGGACCGTTTTTTGCCAGATAAAGCGATTGATTTGATTGATGAAGCGTGTGCAACAATTAGAGTTGAAATGAACTCCATGCCGACAGAGCTGGATCAAGCGACACGTCAATTGATGCGGCTGGAGGTTGAAGAGGCTGCTTTGAAGAAAGAAAGTGATGCCGCTTCGCAAAAAAGGTTGGCAGAACTGCAAAATGAGCTGGCAGAAACCCGCGAAAAAACAAATACGCTTAAAATGCGTTGGGAAGACGAAAAGGCAGATATACAAACACTTAGCAACAAAAAAGGTGAATTGGATCGGGCCAAGCATGAATTAGAAGAAGCTGAAAATAATTATGATTTGGAAAAAGCTGCGAAGTTACAGCATGCTACGATCCCGCAACTGGAAAAAGAACTTAAAAAGTTGGAACAGACAGATCGGCCCGATAATTGGCTCGTTGAAGAATCCGTGACTGAAAATGAGATTGCACAAGTTGTTAGTCGCACGACTGGGATCCCAGTTGCTAGGTTGGTTCAAGGCGAACGCGAGAAACTGCTACAATTGCCCCAAAGCCTGCACCAACGTGTGGTAGGACAAGATGAAGCAGTTGATGCGGTTGCAAATGCAGTTTTGCGTGCACGTGCAGGCTTGCAGGATCCAAACCAACCGTTGGGAACGTTCATGTTTTTGGGACCAACTGGAGTCGGCAAAACGGAGTTAGCTAAAGCCTTAGCAGAAAATTTGTTTGATTCGGAAAAGCATATGGTGCGCATTGACATGAGTGAATATATGGAAAAACAATCTGTTTCGCGGCTGGTTGGTGCTGCTCCTGGGTATGTTGGCTATGAAGAAGGTGGACAATTAACAGAAGCTGTTCGGCGTAATCCGTACACGATTGTTTTGCTTGATGAAGTTGAAAAGGCGCATCCGGATGTCTTCAATATCTTGTTACAGGTTTTTGACGATGGACGGTTAACTGATGGTCAGGGTCGTACAGTGGACTTTAAAAATACAATCATTATTATGACGTCTAATCTTGGATCGAGTATTTTACTGGATCAGGCTAAAAATGGGCAGATTTCAGCTGAGGTTAAACAACAAGTGCTGCAATTAGCGCAAACTCACTTTAAACCCGAATTCTTGAATAGGGTTGATGATATTATTATGTTTACTCCGCTTAATATGGAAGCTATTAAACAGATTGTTGCCAAATTCATTACGCGGCTGTCTAAACGGTTGGAAGAACAGGAGATTACGCTCAAGTTATCAGCTAAAGCTCAAGATTGGATTGCACACAACGGATATGAGCCTTCTTATGGAGCACGACCATTAGCCCGCTTCATTACTAATCATGTTGAAACACCGCTAGCTAAGCAGATTATTAGCGGAAAAATAATGCCGCATTCAACTGTCACAATTGATTTGGGCGTCCAGGAAAATTTAGTATTTACTACGCAAGAAAATTAAGCAGAGGTATGTGTGTGACTATGTAAAAACTAAAGGGGGCTGTGACAAAAGTTAAATTTTGTCACAGCCCCCTTTAGTTTTTTCCGGATAAACGTGTTCCATAAGTCAAAATTCTCCGTCTAACTTCGAATTACTCATAGCAAAGTACTCGCTATGTTCGTAATTTCGAGTTAGCACTCAAAATTTTCCCGACTTATGTCACACTCTCTCTAATTTTAGTCAGAATTTTTTATTTAAGAATGCAACGTTTAAGGCTAACTAAGCTGAGAATCAGCAAGAAAATGACACCGCAACTCCCAAATGTGAATGAGAAACTGCTATTTTGAAGTAGCCAGCCTGCCAATGGGAAAATGGCACTCATTATCAACGAAAAGAGCGCACTTGCAACACTTAGTAAAGTTGCTCTTTGGGCCGAAGAGATTAGAGTATTGTAATAGCTGCTGAAAATGGGTTCGATGACTGAGGACAGTAATTGAGAAAATAAAAATAGGATACAGAGCAGTGGTAATTGATTAACCCAAGTTAAAAGCAGTAAAAAAAGAAGGCTGCTAGTTAATAAAAAAATTAGAGTTCTCTTTGAGAGCCGTTGTTGTAGTAAAGGGGTGTAGCGCAACCCACAAATGTTAATCACGGCCGCGATAATCATTAAGGCTGAGATTAACCCCCCAGGAAAATGATATTTTTCCATCAATGATTGGAAATAAAAATAATAAAGGGTGCAGATCGTGCTAAAGAGCGCGTGAAAAAGCATCAAGTTACGTAAAAGAGAACTTTTCTTTAGTGTATCTGCCGCGGCTTTCAGGATTGCAGCCGCTGTGGGTCTTGGAACAGCTTGCTCGTTTGGGTGAGTACTTGGCGGTTCTTTTAAGAAGATTACTGTTAGCATGCCAAAAAAGCCAAAGATAGCTGCTAACACATATGTTAAGCCAAAATGCCAGTGAACAAGAAAGCCAGCAAGTCCCACACCTGCCGTATCAGCAAATTCACTCGTGATAGTGATTTTGCTGATTATACTGGGATAGCGGTCGGTTTGTGCAATTGAAGTCAATGAATCATAAATAAGCGCTTCAATTGTTCCAGATTGCAAATTATACGAGAGTGCACTGAAAATAAAGCCTAGTGCAAAGAGTAAAAAGCAATTCCCAAATAACATCAGCAGTGCTGAAACAATTGCTGCGACTCTGCCGCAAATTAAAACAAAACGGTAGGAAAAGCGATCTGCCAAAAGACCGCTTGGAACTTCAAAGACAAAACTGGCAACGTGGAAGATACTTTCGCACACGCCAACTTCAACTAAGCTCAACCCTTTCATTTGAAGGTAGAGAACCCATAAACTTGTAATTCCAAAAAAGCTGAAAAACGAGTAGCCATAGCTTTTGGAAATATTATTTTGATATTCAATTTTCATAATGTTAGACACTCCAGTGAGGAAAAGCACAAACTTGGTTTTTTATAGTTAGCAAGTGTGCATTTCGATTTATTTTAGCTGATTCACTAGAGTGCTTTTACGCTGATAATGGAATGTTGCAAAGCGATCCAAGAGAGCAAAGTGTTCACCTCATTTTTAAGAATGGTGTATGCGTTGTTTTAATGTACTGTTCTTTAAGACATGGATTTTTACAAAAATAGGGAATTGAGACGTTCTGCACCAGTACGTCTCAATTCCCCTACGCGGCTCATGGTTACTAGCGGTAACAAGCAGCGTTACTTACTACTCATGATCTTTTTTGGCAGGTGCTTTAATAAAATGATCAAGGGCATTGACAAGTACGAAACCAACAATCATTGAAAAAACACCGCTGTATAAAGGAGAAAAAGTTCCGCCAGAAAGGGCTGCACTAATATAACCAATGACTTCTCCATAGATAAAGCCCCAAACTAAGATCGTTAATTGTTTAGCCATAATAATTACACCTCACAATACAACAGTAGTGTAGCACAAGTTTCTTAATTTGGCATTAGTTTCATGAAAATTGGAAAGATGTTTTTTCTGATCAGAGTTGCTATAATAATAACAAAGATAGAGGAGGTGGGGAGTTTGGCGAGCTTTTTACAAGTGATCAGCAGCTACAGCCTTTTGCAAGGAACTATCAGAATCACTGATTTAGTTCAAAAAGCAAAAGAAAGAGGATACGATGCACTGGCTTTAACAGATATTAATGTCATGTATGGCGCACTGACCTTTTATCGTGAATGTCAAGCTGCTAAAATCAAGCCAATTCTTGGATTAACGCTAGAAACGGCTCCCCATGAGTCACTGGTTCTTTTAGCCGAAAACGAAACCGGCTATCATAATTTAATGAAAATTTCGACAAGAAAACAGGAGTTGCTCGCACAAAAAATAACAACGGTTGATTTGAGCGACGCCGCAATTTCATTTGCAGGGCTGCTCGTAATTACCCCTGTTTTTCAAAGCAAATTAGTGCGACTTGTTTCGGATGGAGCACAACAGGACGCACATAAATTTATAACCGAAATGAAAACGGTAGTAAGCAAACAGGGAAAGCTTGCAATCGGCGTTAATGCTCAAATGTCAACTGTCCTTTTCGAAAGTATTTTGCAATGTGCAAATAAAGCAAAAGTCACTGCTGTTGCCCTTGATCAGGTCAGATATCTTGATAAAGAAGATTTGTTTGAACTTAAGACACTGACAGCTATTAAAGCAGGAACGCAACTCGAACGAGAACAATTGCAGTCTGCAAATAATGCTGTGGGAAAACGTTGGCTGATTCCAAGCGAGCAATTACGGTTAACTTATCAGAAACAAGAGCGCACACAAGTGTTTGAAAATGCTACCAAACTTGTAGACCAAGTTAAATTAAAGCTAGAATTTCCTAAGATTAGGCTGCCCCATTTTAAACTTCCAGCTCACATTACTGCTTCAGAATATTTGCGCCAATTGTGTCTTGCAGGTTTGAAAAAAAGGCTTGCAGTTAAAAAAGAACCGGTGCAAGCACAGCTTTATCGCGCACGTTTAGAGCATGAACTGCAAATTATTCAGAGAATGGGTTTTGCAGATTACTTTCTAATTGTTTGGGATGTCACTAATTTTGCACACCGTAATCAGATTATTATTGGACCCGGACGTGGATCTGCCGCTGGTTCGCTTGTTTCCTATACGCTTGCAATTACAGATGTTGACCCTTTGCAGTATCATTTACTGTTTGAACGTTTTTTAAATGAAGAACGCGCACAAATGCCGGATATTGATCTCGATATCCCTGATAATCGGCGTCAGGAAGTGATTGCATACGTGCATGAAAAATATGGAGCACACCATATGGCACAGATAATTACTTTTGGCACATTAGGAGCCAAACAGGTTCTGCGTGATGTTGGTCGTGTACTGGGATTAAATCAATTTGAGATGAATGAATGGAGTAGGCTGATTCCACGTGAACCTGGAATTTCTTTACGGCAGGCGTACAGTTCATCGGAACGATTGCGCACCTATGTTAAACAAAGTGAAAGAAATCTGCTGCTTTTTAAAACAGCTTATAAATTAGAGGGACTTCCACGGCATTTTTCAATTCATGCAGCCGGAATAGTGCTTTGCGATACTGATTTAACAGAAATTGTCCCGCTGCAACCCGGAAATGATGGTGTGCTGTTAACGCAGTTTGCTAAGGACGATGTGGAGCGCATAGGGCTCTTAAAAATTGACTTTTTGGGGTTACGCAATCTCAGTATTCTGGCACAAACCCTGGCTTTCATTAAAAAGGGATATGGGCAAGCAATCAGCATTCGGCAGTTGCCTTTAGCTGATGCTGCAACTTTAGCGCTTTTTCAACGCGGTGATACCACCGGTGTTTTTCAGTTTGAATCTGCTGGAATTCGAAATGTGTTACGTCGGTTGCATCCCACGTCTTTTGAAGATATTGCAGCTGTTAATGCGCTCTTTCGGCCTGGTCCAATGCAAAACATTGATCATTTTATTGCACGCAAACATGGTCAGGAGCCTGTTATTTATCCAGCTGAATCCTTAAAAGCTATTCTGCAAAATACTTATGGTGTTTTGGTTTACCAAGAACAAGTTATGCAAGTGGCTTCGGTCATGGGCGGTTTTTCACTTGGACAAGCGGATCTGTTGCGCAGAGCAATGAGCAAAAAAAAAGGTGACGTCATTTTACAGATGAAAAAAAGGTTTATTAGTGGGGCACTGCAGAAAGGCTACACGCTGAAGACGGCCGCTCAAGTGTATGACTATATTGAAAAATTCGCTAACTATGGTTTTAACCGTTCACATGCAGTTGCGTATTCTAAAATGGCTTTTCAGCTTGCTTATTTAAAATGTCATTTTCCGGCCGCTTTTTTTGCGGCGTTATTAAATACAGTTGTGGGTGATAGTCTTAAAACAAGTAATTATCTGATAGAGGCCCGGCAGCAGCATATTCCAGTTCATGGTCCTGATCTGAATGAGAGTAATTACTATTTTTCACTAAAAGGAAAAGAACTCGTATTTGGTTTGGGAAATATAAAGACCTTACGCCGCGATTTTATTAAACATATTCTGGATGCGCGCAGACAGCAAGGGAGATTTCATAGTTTTCAAGATTTCTTGCAGCGGCTGGACAATAAATTCTTGAAGGAAGGACCTTTAAAAGCTTTGATCCTTGCCGGAGCATGTGATAGTTTCCAACAAAATCGGGCTACGTTACTGCAGAACCTTTCCAAAGTTTTAAGCAATGTGACTTTGAGCGGGAATAATGCTGTGCTTTTTGCTGCTTTAGCACCTAAATATGAAAATTTTCAAGAACTTTCTTTAGATGAAAGGCTTGTAAATGAAAAAAAATATCTAGGATTATATTTATCTGCGCACCCGGTTGAAGAATATAAACAGTTGGCAGTGCAAGAAAATATTGATTTAGTGACGCAGCTTAAAGCGCAGACTAACTGTAAATTGCTGCTTTACTTTAAAAAGATGAAGGTTATTCGTACGAAAAAAGGTGACCAGATGGCTTTTGTGACTGGTGAAGATCAGACAGGAACGGTGGAAGTTACCATTTTTCCAAACGTTTTCCGCAAAATTGCTGCTGAATTAGCACTTAATCAAGTTTATTTAGTTGTTGGTAAAACAGAAAGTGAAACACGGAGCATTCAAATAATTGCCAATCAAGTTTCTCTTGCAAAAAAATTGAAAGGCCGTGTGAAAGGGACGTTTTATTTACGCTTAGATCCTAAGTTTCCTGAAACAAAAAGAAAACAGCTATTAGAGCTATTATTGCAGCATCATGGTGAAACACCAGTTGTGCTTTATGAGACAGCTCAGGCTAAAAAGTGGGTTTTAGATCGGCAGTATTGGCTGGCTGAAAGTGAAGAAACAAGTGCAGCGTTAAGGGCCATGATTGGAAAAGAAAATGTGGTTTTTCAAAATGAAAAGCGTTGAAAACATTTTGTGAGAAAGTGAATTTAATTTTTATTTTTACAAGACATTCGCTGCTAAAAGTGATAATATATGGCATGGAGAGTGTGTTGTTCCATAACATTTACTGAGGTGAAGAAATGAAACGCATAGGTATTTTAACAAGTGGCGGAGATTCTTCTGGGATGAATGCAGCAATTCGTGCCATTGCTCGTTCTGCAATCTCGGCAGGTCTTGAGGCATACGGAATCAATTATGGTTTTGCAGGTCTTGTTGCCGGAAATATTCGTAAACTTGATTCAAGTGAAATGGACGGGGTCATTGATCGCGGAGGCACATTGCTGTATTCTGCGCGCTTTCCTGAATTTGCACAGGAGCAAACGCAGTTAAAGGGAATTGCACAACTGAAGAAATTCGGTATTGATGCATTAGTAGTAATCGGTGGCGATGGCTCTTATCATGGTGCAGAACGTCTGACCCAACATGGTTTCAATTCAGTCGGGGTCCCCGGAACAATCGATAATGATATTCCAGGAACAGATTTCACGATCGGTTTTGATACAGCAGTTAACGTTGCGCTAGATGCTTTGGACCGTGTCAATGACACTGCAACTTCTCATCAGCGGACTTTCGTTGTAGAAGTTATGGGTCGTGGTGCTGGTGATATTGCACTCTGGGCTGGAATCGCCGCAGATGCAGATGCAATTGTGATTCCTGAACGTGAGTACGATATCAAGGAAATCGCAGAAAAGATAAATCGCAACTACGCGAATGGCAAGCAGCATGGTCTGATTGTTTTGGCAGAAGGTGTGATGTCGGCTGCAGACTTCAAAGACAAATTGGATGAGTTTAGTAACTTTGAAACACGTGCGATTACTTTGGGTCATGTTCAACGTGGCGGTCGTCCAACTGCTAAGGATCGTGTCTTGGCAACGCGCTTTGGCGACTATGCAATTCGCTTGTTGCTTGAAGGTAAAGGTGGTCTTGCAATCGGGATTCACGATAATCAACTTGTGGCTACCGATATCATTGACACTTTGGAAAACCATAAGCATCAAACTGATGTCTCGCTCTATGATTTAAATGAGCGGGTGCGCTTCTAGAACTTTGTTTTGCCCGTCTAGCAGGAGATCGCATTGAGCAGACGGCGTGATTTGCTTTTAAATATGGTAAAGAATTGACTTAAACGTCATCTTTAAAACTATTCAAAGGAGAGATTTTACTCATGAAGAAAACCAAGATCGTAAGTACGCTTGGTCCAGCTAGTTCTGATCTAGATACAATCGTAAAATTAATCGAGGCAGGAGCTAATGTATTCCGTTTCAACTTTTCACATGGTGATCATGAAGAACATTTGGGACGCCTTAATTTAGTACATCAAGCTGAAAAAATTACCGGCAAGATGGTTGGTATTATGCTTGATACGAAGGGTGCAGAAATTCGTACTACTGTCCAAAAAGAAGGTAAGATTAATTACAAAATCGGTGATGAAGTGCGGATTTCAATGGATGCTTCAATCGAAGGAACACATGAGAAAATTGCTGTTACTTACCCAGGTTTGATTGATGATGTGCATGAAGGCGGTCATGTTCTGTTTGATGATGGTCTGATTGATATGCAGATTGAAAAAATCGATCGTGAAAACAACGAGTTAGTATGTAAAGTCTTGAATGCTGGTGTCTTGGGTTCACGCAAAGGTGTTAATGCACCTGGCGTTTCAATCAACTTACCCGGAATTACAGAAAAAGATTCAAGCGATATTCGTTTTGGATTAGACAACGAAATCAACTTTATTGCAGCAAGTTTTGTACGTAAACCACAAGATGTTTTAGATATTCGTAAATTACTTGAAGAAAAGAACATGGAACATGTTCAAATCTTCCCTAAGATCGAATCTCAAGAAGGAATTGACAACTTTGATGAAATTATCAAAGTTTCAGATGGTTTGATGGTTGCTCGTGGTGACATGGGTGTTGAAATTCCAGCTGAAAATGTTCCTTTGGTTCAAAAGACTTTGATCAAAAAATGCAATGCTTTAGGCAAACCTGTTATCACAGCTACACAAATGCTTGATTCAATGCAAGAAAACCCACGTCCTACACGTGCTGAAGCTTCTGACGTTGCTAATGCTGTTTTTGACGGCACAGATGCTACGATGCTTTCAGGCGAAAGTGCAAATGGGGATTACCCAGTTGAATCTGTTGCTACAATGGCACGCATTGATATCAAGGCTGAAAATGCTTTGCGTCAACACAGCACATTTTCAATCAATGACTTTGACAAGACTGATGTAACAGAAGCAATTGGTCGTGCTGTAGCTGAAACTGCAGATAACTTGGGCATCAAGACAATTGTGGCAGCAACTAAGTCTGGTCACACTGCACGTATGATCTCGAAGTATCGTCCAGATGCAGACATCTTGGCAGTTACATTTGATGATCGTACACGTCGCGGTTTAGCTGTTAACTGGGGTGTATATCCTGTTATGGCTGAAGCACCTGCTTCAACTGATGAGATGTTTACCCTTGCTACAGAAAAAGCAAAAGAAGCTGGCTTTGCTAAAGAAGGCGACTTGATTTTGATTACCGCTGGAGTTCCTGTTGGTGAAAAGGGAACAACTAATGTCATGAAGATCCAATTAATCGGGACTAAGCTTGTTTCAGGCCAAGGCGTCGGCGACGAAACAGTAATTGGTAAAGCTGTAATTGCTAAGTCAGCTGCTGAAGCTAACGAAAAGGCAGTTGAAGGTGGCGTATTGGTAACAAAGACTACTGATAAGGATTACCTCCCAGCAATTGAAAAGTCGAGTGCTTTAATTGTTGAAAATGGCGGCTTAACATCACATGCTGCAGTTGTTGGAATTTCAATGGGAATTCCTGTAATTGTTGGCGCTGAAGGTGCAACTGATTTAGTTACTGATGAAGAAGTTGTGACAGTTGATTCACGTCGTGGAATCGTCTATCGCGGAGCTTCAAACGCACTTTAATGTTTAGCTAAAGTTTAGATTTTCTGTTAAGAACAACTACTAGTAGAAAAGAGACTGTGTTGAAACTAAGGTTTTGACACAGTCTCTTTGTTTTTTTGAACTTTTTGGTTTTTAAGAGCTTTCAAAATAAGCACAAGCTGAAGAACACAACAAATTAGTTCGCATTTTCATTCTTTTTCAGTTAAAATGGATAAGGATTTGAGTATACGGGGTGAAACAATGGAAAGTTGGATTTTCTTAGGTATTATTTTGCTGGTAGCAGTTGTGGCGAAGAATTCGTCTTTGGCGTTAGCCGCTTTAGTGGTTTTGGCACTTAAAGTTTTTCCGTTAACCCAAAGGTGGCTGCCGGTGATTCAAAGTCGTGGAATTGATTGGGGTGTGACGGTCATTTCAATTGCAATTTTAATTCCAATTGCACGGGGGCAGATTACATTTGCTGACTTAGTAGGTGTGTTTAAGACTCCAATGGGGTTGATTGCTGTTGCTTGTGGGATTTTAGTAGCTGTGTTATCACGTAATGGAGTTTCGCTGCTTGCGAATACCCCGCAGGTGACAGTCGCACTAGTCTTGGGGACGATTCTGGGAGTTGTCTTTCTCAGAGGAGTTGCTGCGGGTCCTGTAATTGCTTCTGGGATCGCATATTGTATCATGAGTGTGCTGCACATCAGTTTTAATTAGTGGAGGAATAATAATCAAGATGGAAATGAAAGAAATAATTGGGCAAGAATTGACTGCCAAAGTGGTTGACGAAAATGAAGCTTTCTATTTTTTGCAGATTCAAGGAAAGACGCTTAGATTGGCGAAAGCTGAAGTGGAAGAACCGTTAACCAAATCTGATGAAGTTAATGGTTTAATTTATGAAAACGAAGATCATGAATTACAAATGACAACTAACCTTCCTGAAAGCCGGATAGGTCGCTATGGATTTGGACAAGTAGTTGCAACTAAGCATGAGTTAGGCGTGTTTGTTGATATTGGACTTCCTAATAAAGATGTTGTTGTTTCACTAGATGAACTTCCTGAGTTAACTCGTCTTTGGCCTAAAAAGGGAGATTGGTTGATGATTGCTTTAAGAGTTGATTCCAAAGGACGCTTATGGGGGACACTTGCGACTGAGGAGGTCTTTCAAGAAATTTCAGTCAAAGCTGATAAAGAGATGCAAAATAAGGACGTGAGTGCCATTGCATATCGCTTGAAAATGACAGGCACACATGTGCTGACCTCAGATTTTCACTTGGGCTTTATTCATCCTAGTGAAAGAGATGCTGAACCAAGGCTGGGAGAAAAGGTTAAGGCACGTGTAATCGGTGTACGCCCTGATGGCCTTTTGAATCTTTCCTTACGTCCGCGAGCCTACGAAGCGATTGGTGATGATGCACAGATGATTTTAGCGCTTTTGCAGCATCAAAACGGAACACTGAATTTTACTGACAAAAGTAGTCCAGCGGAGATCAAGGCATTTTTCGGGATCAGTAAGGGACAATTCAAACGAGCAGTCGGTCACTTGATGAAAGCCGGTTTGGTTAAACAAACTGCAGATCAGCTTTTATTGAACAAAGAATAATTGTACGGATGCAGCAAAATGGTTGGACTTGAAGCTAGAATTTTCTAACGCAAAGGATGTGGGATTATCGAAGGAATTATTGCTGACTATTTACATTATCTGAAAGTTGAGCGGGGCTTGTCACATAATACAATTGTCAGTTATCAAAATGACTTATTGCAGTTTATGACTTTTTTGCAAACTTTTGAAATAACTTCTTTCAATGATGTTGATCGTAAAGTCGTAGTTTCTTTCCTGCAACAAGAAAGTGAGCAAAAAAAAGCTACGAGTTCGATTGTGCGCTGTGTGACTAGCTTGCGTAAGTTTTTCCAATACCTAATTGAAGAAGAAAAAGTCACGGCTGACCCAATGCAACTGATTGATGCTCCCAAACGAAGAGAGCATCTACCGGAAGTGCTTTCTGTTAAAGAAGTTGATTGTCTCTTGAATTCGCCTGATACAGCTAAACCACTGGGATTAAGGAACAGGGCAATCCTTGAATTGATGTATGCGACTGGATTGCGTGTTAGTGAAGTAATTGGATTGAAACTAGCAGATCTGCATCTCAGCTTGGGTTTGATTCAAACTTTGGGAAAAGGTCAAAAAGAAAGAATAATCCCAATTGGGGATCAAGCAATTCACTGGTTGGAACGGTATCTAAATGAAGTTCGGCCGCAATTACTGAAAAAACAGCGAAACAACTATCTTTTTTTAAATCACCATGGGCGTAAACTGTCACGTCAAGGTATTTGGAAAAACTTGAAGCTCGAAGTTCAAAAAGCGGGAATTCAAAAAAATGTTACGCCCCACACGCTCAGACATTCGTTTGCAACGCACATTTTAGAAAATGGTGCCGATCTAAGAGTGGTGCAGGAATTACTGGGCCACGCAGATATTTCAACTACTCAAATATATACACACCTTTCTAAGAAACGGCTTGCAGATGTATACAATAAGTATCACCCGCGTGCTTAGATAATTTGAACAAAAAAGAAAATTATGATAAAGTAAATTCGATTTTACTTTAGATATCTAGACCACAGGAGGTCAATCATGCTTTACAAGTATAAAAATGATTATGAGAAAATCACCATGGGGTTGCTCTCTTTCATTCCTGACCTGAAAGAGTTCTCCCGCCTGAAAGCTGAGATTAAATGGTACAGTGATGATGACGATCGTTGTCTCTTTTTGTGGAAGAATGACACGGGTGATTTTGTTGGCGTCATTGGAGTAGAAGCGACTGAGAATGTCTTAATGATTCGCCATATTGCGGTGACCCCGGCGGAGCGCAATGAAGGCGTTAGTTTTGAGATGTTAAGTGACCTTGCTATTTTATATCCAAAGATTAAAATGATGGGAAGTATTGAGACTGCTGGTTTAATCGCCAAGTGGGAGCAACGAAATGGCAAGTGAAGATGTTCAGACACAGCTAACTTTTAAACTTGATACGTTCGAAGGCCCCCTTGACTTGTTGTTGCAATTGATCAAAAAAAATGAGATGGATATCTATGATATTCAAATGACAAAAATAACTTCTCAGTATATTGAACAGCTGCATCAGATGCAGACAATGTCGCTCGATATCGCTGGGGAGTATTTAGTTATGGCTGCAACCTTATTAAATATTAAAAGTAAGATGCTCCTACCGCAGCATCCAGCGATCATGGACACACAGGAAAGTCAAGATCCGCGTTTGGAACTTGTCCAGCAGTTGCTCTTGCATCAATGTTATCAGCTTGCAGCTAGCAACTTAGAAGCTGCGGCTCAAAAAAGAGCACGACAGCATACACGTGAACAAGCGGCGGTGCCTGCGGGAGTCAGAAGTCAGCTTTTAAAGAAAAAGCAGGCGCCTGAAAAATTACAACATGCGTTGTTTAGTCTTTTGAGTCGGCAGCAAATTAAAGTGGTTGTTAATAAAAAAGTGCATCGCGAGCATTACACGATTAAGGGTGAGATGCAGCGGCTCCAGCAGTTGCTTGCAACTGGTCCAACAGTAGAGCTTGAATTCAGCGCACTTTTTGAAAAACAGCAAGAAATTGAGCTTGATCAAGTGGTAACTTCATTTTTAGCATTGCTAGAGTTGATTAAACGCGGGATTGTGCAAGCTAAGCAAAAAAGTGTGTTAGGTCCAATCAAATTGAGGAGTGTCGCAAAAAATGCAGAGTAATCAGGCAAAAATTGAAGCCTTGCTTTTTGTAGCAGGAGACGAGGGGCTTTCGTTGAATCAGTTGGTTGAGTTGACTGGTTTGCTCAAACCGGCACTCTCAGCGCAAATTGAAAAATTGGCTGCAAATTACGCTGCTAATTCTGATTGCAGTTTGCAAATCATTACAACACAGGAACGATTTCGACTAGCAACCAAGCAGGAGTTTGCTTCCTTGCTGCAAGCTTATTTCGAAGCCCCCAATGTTGCTTCTTTGTCACACGCTGCTTTGGAGACTTTAGCCATTATTGCATATAAACAACCAGTTACGCGTGTGCAAATTGAAGAGATTAGAGGCGTACGTTCAACGGGTTCATTACAGAAGTTACTGGCTTTTGAATTAATCACTGAAGCAGGTCGGCTGGAGGCGCCTGGGCGTCCAATTTTATATCAGACAACTGAAAATTTCCTCAATCATTTTGGATTGCATTCGTTGAAAGATTTACCGGCATTGCCGCAACCGAATGAAGAAAAAGGCGGCAGCGAGCAGCAAGATCTGCTTGAACTTTTTAATGAAACATTGCAAGAAGATGATTCTAAAGTGGAGGAACATAAAGATGACAAATGAAACTGAACGGTTGCAAAAAGTGATGGCACGTGCGGGGGTAGCTTCCAGACGAGCCTCTGAAAAGTTGATTTTAGCTGGGAAGGTGCAGGTTAATGGAGCAGTTGTGACCGAACTAGGTATTAAGGTCGGACCGGCAGATTTGGTAACTGTCAACGGGGAGGCACTTGAGCGTGAAAAACAGGTCTACTATCTTTTCTATAAACCGCGGGGGGTCATCTCAGCGGCTAGTGATGATAAGGGCAGAAAAGTTGTAGTGGATTATTTTAAAGATGTTCCAGAACGCCTCTATCCAGTCGGCCGTTTGGATTATGATACTTCAGGGCTGTTAGTGATGACAAATGATGGCGAATTAGCTAACAAATTGATGCATCCACGCTACAAAATTGATAAGACCTATATTGCCAAGGTGGAAGGAATTCCAGATAATGAAGCTTTCAAAAAATTACGACTAGGGGTTTTAATCGATCACAAGAAAACGGCCCCAGCCAAGGCCCATCTCTTGTCCGCTGAGCGTGCGAAGAAAACGGCAGTAATTTCGTTAACAATTCATGAAGGGCGCTATCATCAAGTTAAGAAGATGCTTGAGGCGGTAGGTTATCCTGTGCAAAAGTTGCGGCGTGAAAGTTATGGTTTTTTAACGCTTGCCGGTTTAAACGCGGGAAGTTATCGTAAGTTAACCCAAGATGAAGTTCAACGCTTAAAACAGTAATGTGGAATTCCTAGTTGCAATGCGTTCAGGGATATGGTATTTTTAACATATAATAAAATAATTAGTTTATCTTCAGGGGCAGGGTGAAAATCCCGACCGGCGGTAAAAGTCCGCGACCTGCAGCAATGCAGTTGAACTGGTGTGAGTCCAGTACCGACAGTATAGTCTGGATAAAGAAGATAGGGCTTATTTAATGATAATTAGGTAAACTCTGTTGGTCTCTGATCAGCAGAGTTTTTTTGTTGAATAAGCACACTGTTGAAGATGAACATCAGGAGGTTTTTTTGATGGTTTATTCTGCTACACGCAGATACGTAATCGCTTCTTTTTTAGCAGGATTATCGTATCTACTAATGTTTTTGTCTTTTGCGGTGATTCCGCTGGTACCATATATGAAGATTGATTTCTCAGACTTGCCAATTCTTTTTGGTATGTTTCTGTTTGGTCCGTTAGGCGGAATTGAGATTGCGATTTTACGTTCATTGCTGTATTTCTTGATTTCTGGACCGTCTATTGCTAGTTTGATTGGCGTTTCGACTAACTTGCTTGCTTCACTTTGCTTTTGCTTACCAGTTTTCTATATTTTACGCAAAAGTCATGCCGTGACCGCTAGCAACATTGGACGCTCTATCCTTGCTGGAACTGCTAGTCTCACGGTAGTGCTATCGCTGGCCAATTACTTTGTAATCACGCCTTTATATATGGCGGTATTAGGGATGAAGCTCTCACTTCCTCTTAGCCAGTTGGTTTTATACGGTGTGGTGCCGTTCAATTTAATCAAAGGTGTGCTGGTTGGAACTGCTTTTTGGTTGTTATTTACCAAGCTGCGTGTTTGGCTCAAGGACCGTTCAGTAGTGATGCATTAGTTAATGCTGCACGGCAGGTTAGAACATGAACAAATGCAGGACTTGGACTGGAGCCTCAGATTGCAAAATGTAAATAAAATAGCTTAAGTTTAGGTTCAGTTTAGCAGGGAGGTTTGTTTACCCAGCTGGCTGAACTTTTTTAGTTACATCGAAAATAAAACCAGCAGTCTACAAAATGATTGACTGGGCAGATTTAATTTGAAGTTAAAACAGGTACAGCTTTTTTCAAAGAGAGCACTGCGATTTGAGTGTATTTATTCTTTATTTGCGTAGATAATACGGTAGAATAAGAAGTGATAGTTAAAGAGCAAGGAGGTGGACTATGTTTGCACAAGAGGAACTGCTTTATTTTTTTTCACAAACTCAAACACGTCGACCTGCAGTGGTGCGTCAAGTGCTTGCTAATAAGCGGACAGTCTCAAATCTTTTTTGGGGAATGCAGTATCAAATCCTGGACTGGTTAAATACGCAGCCACAGATGGAGAGCCTGCTTTTTGATAAGGCAATTAAGCAATTGCTTAGGCAAGCAAAATTGGAGCAGCATCCCAATGGCCTTTTGTTAACAGCAAAAGGATTGTCCGCGCGCACGCAATATGCGGCTTTACATTATCGGATTAAACAACCGCAACTTTTTCAACGGCTTGATGAAAAAATGTGGGAGGATGTGCTACAGCTTTTAGTCCAGGTTACTTCAGAATTAGCGTATGCCAACAAACATTACTATGTTGCAGCTGCTTCTGATGGTGCACAGGCTTATTTTAAACGCTGGTTTCGGACCGCCAAACAGCAATTGCAGGCTGCCACTTTGGGAAAAATGTTATTAGCTTTTTTAAAAGATAAACCAACACGAGAAGCTGATTTGTTTATGGCATTTTTTAATGGCCATGGGGTTGTCGCAGCGACTTCAGCGCAGCTTGCCGACAAAAGCAACTATAATATTAGTGACATTGTTAATCTTTGGCGTGATTATGCAGTCAGTTTTGCTTGGTTTTTATTGCACCAAGACACTTATTTTCAAGCACTTGTAGCCCCGCTTTTTAAACAATCCTTGCTTTCTAACAGTACTGCTGCAACTTATGCGCAGTTCCTAAAGGGGGCTTTGCCAGCACAGATTGCCAAGTCCAGAAAGTTGAGACTCAGTACGATTAATGAACATTTGCTCGAAGCGGCAATTTTTGAGAAAAATTTTGCATTTAAGCGACTTTTGAGTGCCACGGAGATTGAATTCTTAGCAGGTATTTTCACCGGTCCCCCAAGTTCGTGGGATTATCAAGTAATTGAAGAACATAAAAAGAAGATTGATTTTTTCAAATTCAGACTTTTTCAGATTGGAAGAAGCAAACATGATCTCTGAGACTTTCTTAACCGAAAAACTGCAGCATTTTTTTGGATATAACTCTTTTAAAGACGGACAAGCAGAAATTATGCGTGCACTGTTAGCGGGACACTCAACTTTGGGAATTTTACCGACCGGAACTGGGAAATCGCTTTGTTATCAGTTGATGGGTAAAATCTTAAAAAAACCGGTTTTAATTGTTTCACCGCTCCTGTCTTTAATGCAGGATCAGGTCGAACAACTACGGTATCTAGGAGAAAAAAAAGCCATTGCATTGACCTCTGAATTATCTTATCAGCATAAACAATTTGTCTTACAGCATTTAGGTGAATATGATTACGTTTATTTAGCTCCTGAAATGCTGCAAAAACAAGCAGTGCTTGCACAGCTAATGCATATTTCGTTAGGATTATTTGTCGTTGATGAGGCGCACTGTATTTCCCAGTGGGGACCAGATTTTCGACCTGATTATCTGGATCTTAAAGAATTGCGGCAAAAAATTGGTAATCCTTTAACGCTTGCATTGACAGCCACGGCTACATCTGCTGTAGAAAGTGACATTTGTCAGCAGCTTTTTGATACAAATGAAGTTCCTAAAATAATTCGCAGGTCGGTTGATCGTGCAAATATTTTTTTGGCAGTTAAAGAGGTCACATCGCAGCAGCAAAAAAATGAATATTTGCTGCAGCTTTTACCGCAATTAAAGATGCCAGTGCTGATTTATTTTTCAAGTAAAAAGAAAGCTGATGAACTTAGTCAGCTAATCAGGGCAAAAACTTCACTTAGAACAGCAGCATACCATGCAGGGCTGGCCAAAAGTGATCGTTATTCTATCCAACAACAGTTTATGCAGGATCAGTTGGATGTAATTTGTGCCACAAGTGCTTTTGGGATGGGAATCAACAAAAAAAATATTCGTTGTATTTTGCATTATCATCTTCCCGCGGACCTAGAAAGCTATTCCCAAGAAGTCGGACGTGCCGGAAGGGATCAACAGCTCAGTTTAGCTTTGTTACTCTTTGATCCGGCAGATATTAAATTGCAGCGGCAATTGAGTAGCAATACTTTGCCAGATGACCTTGAAATAGAGTATTATTTTAGACATAAAGGGCTGGATCATAAACACAGTGCGGCTAGTGAGAAAGAATTACTACTGGAGTATTATACACAACGCGCCATGACCCCCGAAAAAATCCGCTTGATTTTCAAGCGCCGCCGCTTAAGAAAAGAGGAGAAGCTGCAAGCACTGATTAACTATCTTAAATCAACGGAGTGCAGAAGAAACTTTTTATGTGCATATTTTGGTGAAAAACGTGTCGTGCAGCATACAGTTACTTGTTGTCAACCGGCCGGCCAACCCCTTGTTTTAAAAAGGTTTTTAGCTTCTAAAAGAGATCAGACTGCTGCAAGTGTACCGCATGATTATCGTGAAATTATTGCGGCACTGTTTAAAATGTAACTAATAAGTTTAATTAAGACGAAGATCGGTGCTACTAAAGCAAACAAGTATGTTGCACAGCATCTTCTTATGGTAAAATAAAGATGATCGTTTGAGGAGGAATTGCTTATGAGCCGCAAATTAAGGGACCAAGATTCTGAGCAAAAACAAAAACCTTGGGATAAGACATTTGAAGACGAACGGGATGACAGTGGAAATTATTCACGCAGTGCTACACGCAAAAAGGATAAAACTACGAGCGTGCTAACCACCTCGTTACTTGTTATTTTTATTGCAATCATTTTAGGTACAGTTGCATTATATTTTATTTCACAGCAGACTTCCGCTAAGCAAGAAAGTGGGAGTAATAATGATGTAGGGCTGGTTGACAGCAGTTCTTCGAAGAAAAGCTCCTCCAAAAAGGAGACTTCGAAAAAGGCGAGTACTACTTCCAGTAAAAAAGAATCAACACAGAGTTCAACTTCAACAGAAAGTGAACAAAGCGTAGCTACGGCCTCAAGCAGTTCGACAGCTGCAGCGACTGCCAGCAGCTCAACTACGCAAGAAACATCAAGCAGCTCAGCAACTACGACAAGTTCTTCATCCAGTTCGGATGCAACGCAGTCAAGTTATGTAGAAGTTGGGCAGGGACAAGGAATCTATCGTGTGGCGGTTAATAATGGTTTAACAGTTGCACAATTGTTGGAACTTAATCCTACGCTTAGTAGCAGTTCCACCTTGTCACCAGGGCAAAAAGTTCGCGTAAAATAAGGGTGTTAGCGTGTAAGCAGGTTGTACAAGTTCCAAAATTGAAAGATCAAGTAATGGGGCTGCAAGCAGAATTATCTGCAGTCACTTCAGAGAGGTTATGTACCATGGGAAAACAATTACGAATTGCAATTGATGGACCAGCTTCAGCTGGAAAAAGTACAGTTGCCAAACTGGCTGCTCATAGATTGGGTTACATATACTGTGATACAGGTGCCATGTATCGGGCCGTTACGTGGTGGGCACTGCAAAAAAAGGTCGCTTTGGATGATGACCTGGCATTGGCAAAGATGCTGGCACAGCTCGAAATAAAATTTGTGCCAGCTAAAGAAGGACAACGCGTTTTTGTAAATAATAATGAAGTTACTAAAGAAATTCGAATGCCAACCGTCACGAACAATGTTTCGACGGTGGCTGCACAGGTCAGTGTGCGTAAAGTACTCACACAAAGACAGCAAGAAATTGCTGCCGGCGGTGGGATTGTGATGGATGGTCGAGATATTGGAACCACCGTTCTCCCAGATGCAGAAGTTAAAATCTTCTTAGTTGCGAGTGTCAAAGAGCGAGCTTTGCGTCGTTTTCGTGAGAATCAAGCAAAAAATATTCCAACAAGTCTTACCAAGCTTGAATTTGAAATTGAAGAAAGAGATCGGAAGGATTCAACGAGAACGGTTTCTCCTTTGGTAAAAGCGGAAGATGCGATTAAAGTTGATACAACGAGTTTAAGTATTGATGAAGTTGTCACGAAAATAATGAGAATTGTAGAAAATAAGCTTGAAAAAGCGTAAAATTAGTAATTTAACTGGAATTTTTAATAAAATTCGGCTAAAATGGTAGGTAGAGTTAGTCGTTAAGGAGGACATTGTCCATGAGTGAAGCAGAATCAAACAAAGATTTATTAGAGGCGCTCAATAGCGTCAACGAGGTTAAGATCGGTGATGTTGTCAAGGGGGAAGTTTTGGCCATTGACGATGCAAAACAAGTGATCGTTGGAATTGAAGGAACCGGTGTCGAAGGCGTAGTGCCTTTTAAGGAAATCAGTGTTAAGGCCGATGAAAACGTTGAAGAAAATGTTAAGGTTGGAGACGTATTGGACTTAGTAGTGATTTCACGGATTGGTTCTGACAAAGAAGGCGGAAGTTACCTACTTTCGCAGCGTCGACTAAAAGCACGTAAAGTTTGGGATGAGATTGAAGACAAGTTCAAAGCTGAAGAAACAATTACAGCACCTGTTACACAAGTTGTAAAGGGTGGCTTAGTTGTTGATGCAGGCGTACGTGGCTTTATCCCGGCTTCGATGGTTGATGATCGTTTTGTTGAAGATCTGAGTCAATACAAGGGTCAGACACTTGAACTTAAGATTATTGAAATTGAGCCAAGTGAGAACCGGTTAATTCTTTCGCATAAAGAAATTGTGCGCAAGGAACGTGAAGCAAAGAAAGCTGAGACTCTTTCCCAATTAGTTGTGGGGGATGTTGTTGAAGGCAAAGTTGCGCGTTTGACCAGTTTTGGTGCTTTTGTTGATCTAGGTGGCGTTGATGGCTTAGTACACGTCTCAGAAATTTCATATGAACGTGTTGGCAAACCTGCTGATGTGCTAAAGGTTGGCGAAACAGTTAAAGTTAAGATTCTTGCAGTTGATAAAGATAAAGAACGTATTTCATTATCAATTAAGCAAACCTTACCGCAACCTTGGGATGATTTAGCAGAAAAAGTCGCTGAAGGCGATGTACTTGAAGGAACTGTTAAACGTCTGACCAGCTTTGGTGCTTTTGTTGAAGTCTTCCCAGGAGTTGAAGGTTTGGTTCATATTTCCCAGATCTCACATAAGCACATTGCAACTCCAAATGAAGTTTTAAGTTCTGGTGAAAAAATCAAAGTGAAGGTGCTTAGTGTTCATCCTCAAGAACATCGTTTGGCACTTTCAATCAAGGCACTCGAAGAAAAACCAAGTGCTGGAAGTGAAGTTAAGAAGGAAGCTGAGAAACCTTCAAAGGTTGACATTCCTGAAGAAAGCACCGGATTCACCTTGGGTGATCTTGTTGGTGATTTGAAGGATAAAGACGAAGATAAGTAATTCTTCTACTATGTTATTCAGAATGACCCGAAAGATAAGCTGCTTTTGGGTCATTTTTTATGATTTCAGTTGGTAGATGAACTTGAATAATTTTGAAAGAGGGTGTAAATATTGGCTAATCCAGTTGTTGCAATTGTGGGTCGCCCTAATGTTGGCAAGTCAACCGTTTTTAATCGGATTGCTGGAGAAAGAATCTCTATCGTTGAAGATGTTCCAGGAGTGACTCGTGATCGTATTTATGCTCACAGTGAATGGCTGGGACAGAAATTCAGCTTGATTGACACGGGCGGGATTGACACAGGCGAAGAGGAATTTTTGACTCAAATTACCGAGCAAGCAGAAATTGCGATTGATGAAGCAGATGTTATTGTTTTTGTTGTGAGTGTACGCGAAGGTGTCACTGATGCAGACGAAAAAGTCGCCAAAATTCTTTATCGTTCAGATAAGCCCGTCGTGGTGGCTGTTAATAAGGTTGATAATCCAGAGTTAAGAAGTGAAATCTTTGATTTTTATGCGCTTGGTTTTGGTGAACCAGTTCCCATTTCCAGTACGCACGGTATTGGGATTGGGGATCTACTTGATCAGGTGTGCCGTTCTTTTCCTAATACAGGTGCAGAAATTGAAGATCATACAACCCGTTTTAGTCTGATTGGGCGTCCTAACGTTGGTAAATCATCATTGGTAAATGCCATTTTAGGTGAAAATCGTGTAATTGTTTCTAGCGTGGAAGGGACAACCCGCGATGCGATCGATACTCCTTTTATTTCCGCTAATGGTGATGAATTTACAGTTATTGACACTGCCGGAATCAGAAAAAAAGGAAAGGTTTATGAAAATACTGAAAAGTATGCGGTTCTAAGGGCATTGCGCGCGATTGATCGTTCGGATGTTGTTTTAGTTGTTCTCAATGCTGAAGAAGGAATCCGCGAGCAGGATAAAAAGGTTGCGGGTTATGCGCATGAGGCTGGACGCGGGATTATTATTTTAGTCAACAAATGGGATACTGTTAAAAAGACTAATCACACGATGCAGGAATTTGAAGAGCTGATCCGACAAGAATTTCAGTATCTTAGTTATGCGCCAATCATTTTTGTTTCGGCACGGACTAAACAGCGTCTTGATCAGTTGCCACAATTGATCAAACGAATCAATGAAAATCATCAACGCCGTATTCCATCAGCTGTCTTGAACGATGTTGTGATGGATGCAATTGCACGGAACCCAACGCCGACCGATAATGGTAAGCGCCTGCGCATTTACTATACGACACAGGTTGCAATTAAACCGCCAACTTTTGTTGTTTTTGTAAATGATCCTGAACTGATGCATTTCTCTTATGCACGTTTTTTGGAGAATCAAATTCGTGAAGCCTTTGATTTTACGGGGACGCCGCTTCATTTGATAGAGCGTAAGCGTAAATAGTTTAAAAATAATGTCCAATGTGTTAAGCTGATTTTTTACCCTGAAAAAAAGCGCTTTTTTACGCGGAAAATTTAGTTCAAAAAACTAAAAAAAGGGTTAAAAACCTTGTCAGATTAGGCTTTATATGCTATCTTATTAACAGAGATAATGATTTTGTTAGTCATTGTTTCATCATTTTGATTCAGTCAAAATGACTGTTGACAGATATTTGTTATCTGTGTCTATTTCTTCATTTGAGGAGGTGAAACACATGGCAAACAAAGCACAATTAATCGAAACAGTTGCTACAAAAACTGGCTTGACAAAGAAAGATGCAACAACTGCTGTTGATGCAGTTTTTGAAACAATCCAAGCTACATTAGCAAAGGGCGAAAAGGTCCAACTTATTGGTTTTGGTAACTTTGAAGTACGTGACCGTGCAGCTCGTAAGGGCCGTAACCCACAAACAGGTAAAGAAATTCAAATTCCTGCAAGCAAAGTACCTGCATTTAAACCAGGTAAGGCCTTAAAGGATGCTGTTAAATAAAACCGTTCTTTATCCGTCTTAAGTCGGAACAAAACGTTCTGATGATACATTTGTAAAGTCTGATAAGTCAGCGTAAAACGTTGATTTATCAGCTTTTTCTTTTATTTTAATTCTATTAAGCTGAGCAAGAATGATATTTTGGGAAATGCAGTTTGAGGTTGTTTTTCTGGAGTGATCTGCAGGTAGAGTTTGTTTTTGCAAATATAAAAAGCTTGCAGGTTATATTTTTGATATGAAGATAGTAGTGAATATTTTTTCTAAAAAAGCTTGTTGAAAAGCATAAATTCATTTATAATACATTTGGGAGTTTAACTCCCCACAGTATTCCATAGGCGCATTCTTGGCTCTTTTGAGCTAGGAATGTGTTTTATTTTGTTAATATGAATTCATAAGTGAAGCGAAGATTGAGGCAAAGAACAAGAGATAAAGAACAAAAATAACAACTGCAATAATAAATTGTACAAGACCAGCCCGATTCCAAGTCGCTTGAACAGCTTTAAAGGTCTCAATATCCTTATAATCTCCATTTTGCCAAGCCCATTCGTTTCCTTTGAAACCGCATACGAATATCCAGACAAGATTAAATACCGGAATTAAACATAAGAGTGGCAGATATGTCTTATTGCCGATTCCCCAAAAAATATTATACATGAAGGCACCCCAATTCCACCCTTTGATCTGAGCAGGTACGGTTTTGCTATTTTCTTGCATAATTACTCCCCCTATATGAAGTCAGCTTTTAGCGTCATCAGTATTTGGACTACATGAGCCTTGAATAATTTAAATATAACATAATGCCAAGTAATTAAAACTATTTAGCTTAGGACCAATTTGGCAGCCTTTGAAAATTTTTTTCTGAGCGAGCTCAAAAGCTTAGGTGGATTTAGGCACAAAAAATGGCGTAACAAAAAAGAGAGTGTGACATAAGTCGGGAAAATTTGAGTGCTAACTCGAAATTACGAAGATAGCGAGTACTTTGCTATGAGTAATTCGAAGTTAGACGGAAGATTTTGACTTATGGAACACGTTTATCCGGAATGAAAGAGGGACTGTGACAAAATTTAAATTTTGTCACAGCCCCTTATTAAGTAAGAAATTGATTAATTTTTAGTTCCGTTCCCAGCTGGTGATCCAGTAGGTTTTTTACCGTTGGGCATTCCACCACCTTTTTGTTTCATCGTCTTGCTTAAATTGGCTTGAGCGCTATTGTGACCTAAAAAATAGCCTGCAGCGCCGCTAGCTCCCATCAAAATAACAGCTGCAATAACTGTCAGAATTATTTTTTTAAATGCATTGTTTTCTTTTGACATGCTTTATCCTCCTTTAAACTAGCAACTATTTTATAATATTATGTTTTAGTTTTTTAGAAGATAGATTGGCTTTTTAGCTAACAAAGTGTGAACAAGAAAAAGCCAGAATGCATGGAATTTGTAAAAGATAAACCAAGAGCTTAGGTGACCCGAGTCAAAAACGTGGTGACAAGCATTACACAATACTATACTTTAAAAAAATAATATGGTACAATCATTGCCATTGAGGCATTTAGCGGCTACTTAAAAAATTAAAGAGTCAGGGCTTAAAGTCCGGCTTTTTTGTGCATGTTAACGGAATGTTTGCTTGGCGGCTTACTAAAATATTATTCTTAAAAGGAGTTTATATGAATCATTCATTGAAAACAATTGAGTTGCTCAAAAACGGAAAGTTGACTGCTGCAAGGCAGGAATTTGGACAGGCTTTGCAACAAGACACCCCGGATGACCTTTATCACTTAGCAGAAGAGTTGTACTTGTTGGGATTTTCTGATCTGGCTGCACAAGCATACAAAAACTTATTGCAAAAATTTCCAGATGAAGATTTGTTGAAGGTTGCACTTGCTGACCTTGCAGTTGATCAAGGAAAAGATGATGAGGCTTTGAATTATTTGGCGGCTATTCAACCTACTTCTGATGCCTATCTCAATGCACTGTTAGTGGCAGCTGACTTATATCAAACACAGGGACTCTTTGAAGTTAGCGAACAAAAATTGCTTGCGGCTCAAAGAATTGCACCTACAGAAGAAGCTGTGACGTTTGGGCTTGCCGAACTTTATTTCAATATGAAAGAGTACCATAAAGCACTGAAGCTGTACCTGCAGTTAGTAAAAGAGGGAAGTGCAACAGTTGCTGGGGTGCATCTTGTAAAACGGTTAGCACAGGTTTCTGCTGCTGCTGGGAAGCTGGAACAAGCTTTGGGGTACTTCGAGCAGGTTTCTGAAGCTGATTTTGATCCAGACACTCGTTTTCAGTTAGCGTTTACGCAGTTTCAACTTAAAGATTACGAGGGTGCAATTAAGAACTTTAAAAAACTTGCGGCAGCTCAAAGCGACTACACGACGCTTTATCCATACTTAGGAAAGGCGTACGAAGAGCAGGGGTTGCTCCAAGAAGCACTTGAGGCGTTCAAGCAAGGCCTACGCTATGATGAGTACAACATTAAGCTTTACCAAGAAGCAAGCAATGTTTCACTAAAGCTGCAACAACCGCAAGCAGCAACAGACTATTTAAAAAAAGCGCTTGAGCTGGAGCCGGATAACCTAACTTTAGTAATTGAACTGAGTAACCTATTACTTAGCCGTCAGCGCTACCAAGAGACCATTGACTTTTTGAGTATGTTTTTGCAAGCAGATGAGGTTGATCCGCAGCTTTACTGGAATATGGGGCAAGCTTATAATGCACTTGAAAAAGAACAAGATGCCTTTGCGAATTACCAGGCAGCGGCAGCTTCATTTAGTGACAATCCTGACTTTCTTAGAGAATTTGCATTTGTTAGTCGCGCCGCTGGTCATTTAAAGAAAGCTCAGGAAAATGTTGTAGCTTATCTCAAAATCGTTCCTAATGATCTTGAAATGCAGGATCTTAAAGATGAGCTTTTTTCTCAATTTTAAAAAGTGAGTCTCCATTTTTTTGAAGTTAAACGGAGAATTTTGACTTATGGAACACGTTTATCCGGAATGAAAGAGAGAGTTTTGACTTATGGAACACGTTTATCCGGAATAAAAGAGGGGCTGTGACAAA
>NZ_AZFQ01000026.1:90834-121005 GCF_001435195.1 Liquorilactobacillus satsumensis DSM 16230 = JCM 12392
TCCCCTTTTATTTAGTGCACGTGGTTTTTGAGCTGCTTAAGGTCAATTAATGCAGATTTTTTTGGTAAACTTGATACAACAAACAGCGCAAAAATTCGTTTCTGTCTATATAATTTTCAAGTTCCTCAAGTACTCTAAGCATCGCAAGGTCATCTTCAACAGAATCTGGTCCCCCGGCAGCCTGTTGCTGTTCTTTAATAGCTTCTTCCAGACATGTTTCTAATCTATACATGAAGTACGTTAAATCTTTATCCATTCTGCTTCCCCCCGAATTTAAATAATTATTACTTGAATATTATTTTTAGATAAACATAACCAAAATAGTTTTCAAGAAACGTTGTCTAGCAAGGATTCACAGAAAGCTCAGCAGCGCATGCCTTAGATCATAAAACAGCAGCAAAGATTTTGACTAAAAGCAGAATAAGAAATGTTATTCCAACTTGTGGCGATATGTGTTAAAGAGATTTTCTAACAGTGCTTCGTTTTTTGTAATGAATGTGTTTAATTCTGAAATTACAGCGATCATTGCAATGTCATCATCATAGGCTTCTTCAGACTGCGAAATATCATACTGATTTTGCTCCGCTTCGTGAAACCATTCTCCAAGTCTCTGGACGAAATCTAAAAAATCTGGATCATATTCTTTCATTTTCACGCATCCTTTTATTTAATTGTTGCAAGATCCGTATCGATTTTGTGCGGGATCCTTAATCAAAGAAGGGACAGTCGCTTATTAACTCAATCGTTAAAAAAGACTCAAAGTTTTAGTCTTTTGTGTGAATTGAGTGAGCTGTTTTTGACCGCTTCTATTATATATACCAGCATAATGCAAAATGACTTTTAAAGATAGTCCTGATGTGACCACCCAGAAATAGCACATGCAATGTTTAGTAAATACTTATACAAGCGGATTACTTATTAGCAAATGCTTTTTTGATAGCGGAACTTAACAGGGTACACAGTTCACTAGATTGTCGCTTCTTAAATTCTACAAATTTATAACTGTCGAAGGGTTGGGTCGTTGGTCGTAATTTAATTTCTGGGAAAAATGGTTGCTTGTCCCAGAAATCTGGAAAAAAGGCGAAGCATTGATCAGTGGCGACAGCCAATAACAGTGCGGGTAGTGTTTCATATTGTTTAAAGGATTTGAAAAGGTATCCACTTGCTTGGGCTTTTGCATTTAACCAGCGTTTAGCATTTAACGAGGTTGGTTGACTATAATAGCCACAAGTTTGATTTTGCAGCGCACTAGGATCAAGCACTTTAGCGTGACTTAAAGAGCTAGTGCAGGAGATTCCGACTAAATAATTAGATTGATGCAAAGTTGTCATCTCTAGGTTGGGAAGAGGCGGCAGATTGCCAAAAGAATAGGCAAGGTCAATGATATTATGACTAACGCCTTGTGCAAGCTGTTCGATGCTGCGTTGTGTAAAGTTAAAAGTGATTTTATGATGTTGACGAAATTCATTTAAAAGTGGTGTCAGCAACCAACTTTCGTATAAACTAGAAAAACCAATTGTTAGTTGAGGCTGTGAATCTTTATACAAATGTTGTCCGCTTTTAATGGCATTTTCATAGTCGAGTGCAATAAAACGCGCGTTTTCATAGAAATTGCGTCCAGCTTGGGTGAGTTCAAGCGAATTATAGCGGCGTTTGAAGAGTGGAAATCCAATTTTTTCTTCAAGGTTGGCGATGGCTTTACTGACTGCAGTAGTTGAAATAAAAAAATGTGCAGCTGTCTTAGTAAAGCTTAAATTTTGAGCTGCGTAAAGAAAGTACTTAAGCTTGTCATCCATGGTATTCCTCCTTGGTTAACTATAAGTTAAACTCCTCCCTAAAACGGAAGGCTGCTTGTTTAAGTAAGCATGCTATAATCGGGTGGTAAAGATTGTGAAAAAAATATCAAAGGAGTGCTTGATTATGGGTAAGTATATTGTAACAGGTGTCGATGGTAATTTTGGGGCGCGCGTAGCTGAAAGAGTACAAGCGTTAGTCCCACACAATGAATTGTTGTTTACGGCTCCAAAAGCAGCAGGCTTGACTAAGTATAAAGAAAGCGGAATTGAAACGGCGGTTGCTAACTTCAATGATGTTGCAGGGTTAACTAAAATTTTTGCTAATGCAGATAAGCTGCTTTTGATTTCGATGCCCTTTGTGGGTGAAAAACGACAGCGGGCACACAAAAATGTAATTGATGCTTGTGTTGCAGGCAATGTTAAACAGCTTATTTATACTTCGCTAGTTAATGCAACTGATCCAAGCAATCCAAGCATTGAAAAAATCGATCATGCGTGGACCGAATCGTATATTGAAAACACCAAACTAGATTATGTTTTTTTACGTAATTCGCAATACGCCGAGGCAATGATTACGAACTATTTTGCGATGTTGGAGACTGGAGTATTGAGTAATAATCAGGGTACTGGAAAGATGGCTTATATCTCGCGTGCGGATTGTGCTATAGCGGCTGCAGCAGTACTTGCTAATCCGTATCTGCACCGTGAAATTTTAAATATTAACGGCCCAGAACTGCTCACTATTTCTGAATTTATTAAGATCGGAAATGCAGTCACCGGTAACCAGATCAAGTATCAAGAGATCTCTGATGAAGAGGATTACGCGCTTTTTGATAAAATGGGAGTGCCACGGACAACAGACGGACAATTCAAAGAAGGGTCAAGCGCACCATTTTCTTCAGAAGGAATGGTGACCTTTGGAAAAGCAATTCGTTTGGGAAAAATGGCAACACACACTGACGATTTTCAAGTTTTAACTGGGACCAAAGGGCGAACAGTGCGCTACATGTTTGAGCATGCAGCGGATTTTCAGATTAAAGAGCGTCATTCAGTTGATCAGTGATTTGTTAAAGAAAAAAGCTCACTAGTAAACATTAAGAGAGTGTGACTTAAGTCGGGGAAATTGAGTGCTAACTCGAAATTACGAACATAGCGAGTGCTTTGCTATGAGTAATTCAAAGTTAGACGGAGAATTTTGACTTATGGAACACGTTTATTCGGAATAAAAGAGGGGCGGTGACAAAATTTAACTTTTGTCACAGTCCCTTAACTCATTTGGGTAGCATTTTAACATTTATAAAATAATTTGCATGAAAACGATTGGTTTTTCAGCCAGAATTGTCCTTAATTTAATTCATGCAGATCTTCATGATTATTTATTTTGAAGATTTTGTAATCCTTTTCCAGCAGCAAAGGAGCTAAAGAAATCTTGTTGATTCTTTGATTAAAGTATGTCGAGAAGTAAAAAGAAAGCGACTCTGCACACATATAAGCCGTATAGCAGGTATAATCTTGGGTGCCGCGTTCGGTAACGACTGCACCTTGCGGAATACTGACTGCTTCTAGAATGTGATGTAAGAGTGAAATACCCGCAATTTCATTAGCAGCTTGAGTGGCTGCATTTTTCAAAAAGGCCACCCGGATAAAGCGCGCAGGCGGGGTGTAGTCACCTGGCAGGCCAAACGTACCGGATCCTTGGCTAAAGGGAAAGAGTGTCTTATTCAAGAACTTAACCGGAGCATGTTGCTGTGCAGTGACAGTCAGATAATTTCGCAAATTATTTTCATGCCACCGATAATCTGGGCTGTTGGTCATTACACCAATCGAATCTTCAATCAGCTGTACGCCATCTGCCCGCGGTTCAACAATTAGACTGGCACCACTTTGGTCACTGAAAATATAGTGCAAAGGCGGAACAGTCCCAATCGTTGCATTTTCTTGCGCTACAATGTTAAGTGAATTTTTAAAGAGAGTGGCTGCTTCTGTGAGGTTTGCAGCTGTTGCAAGGACAGTTGCGATCACCTTATCCGGTGAAACGTTAGTCCGCTCAGGCATCATTTTTTGGCTGTAATGTGCATAGCGTGGGAAGTAGAGTGTTGCACCCATCAGTCCCTTTTCATTGAGTCCATCAAAGAGGATGGGAGCATGATCATTCAACTGACCAATTCCCATGTTTGCATATTTTGCAGTGATCTTTGCAGCACTCGTATAGTTTGTCTTAAAACTTTTGCCCCGCGGAACAAAAATAACTTCCTCTGCCATTTCAATAGTAAAATCCATGGTACGTGCCAAGAGATGTTTATGATCTTGTGTGTTCAACGTTAAACTGCTGCATCCAATCATTCTTGTAGCCCCCTAATTTATTAACTACATTATAGCGCGACCTAACTTTAGTTTGTAATAATCGCACTGCTGCGTTGTGGAACGGAGCCAAATATTAAAGTTTGACTTGCTTTTTCCATTTATAAGAATCAGCTTTTTGAAGAGAGCTTTTCAATAATACGGTTATTTTGCGAAATAATGACCCAATTTTGTTCAACGACCGCACGCAAATAATTGGCAGTTGCTTTTTCTGCAACAAAATCACTTGAAATTATTTTTTTACTATTTTTAAGCAATTGTTCACCCTCAAGTTCACTTAAAATTGCTTTGACTTGCCAAAGTGTATCAGGATCTAAATTGGTCAAGCCGCGATCTTCCAAAATATGATCCAATTTGCGGTTGTTAAGTGCCATCTTTTGACCTTCTTTCACAGTTTATTTACACCATTTTAGCACAAAAATAAAAACTATTCTCATTTAAAGGCAGCTGTAGCAGAAGTAAAATTATTAAAAAAATTCCAACAAAAAGCGGCTGGAATTACCATCAGCAAACAGCATGTTAAGAGACAAAAAATTTAACCACAAAAAAAGACTAGGCGTTATCATAACCTAGCCAACAGTAGTGCTATCCTCAAAATATCACTTTTTAAATTTTTTTGTCAGTTTTTTGCTCATTTGAAAAACGTTTCGAGCATCTTTAATACGTTTTTTTCGACTTGCCGCCGAGGTTTAACTTTCTCTTTGGTGCATCATAAGAAAAACCTTCACCAAGCACCTCATTGACACTCAGAATTGATACAAAAGCACGTTGATCCCAATCACTGACAATGTGCTTGAGCAACATTAATTCACTGGGGCTGACAACACAGTAGATTGCTTGATACTCTTTTTTAGAATAACCGCCCATTGCATGCAGGTAACTGACGCCTCTGCCTAAGTGCTGCATGATATCCTGCGCAATCTGCTCATGTTGTGCACTGATAATAATAACACCGCGTGCGGCGTAGGCTCCTTCGAGTGTAAAGGTGACAATTTTTGAAAAAACATATGAGGCCAACAAGGTGTACATCATTCTGCGCAGATCGACGTAGCTCAAGGAAGCACTTAAGACAACTGCATCTAGCGTCAACAGTGTCTTACCCATTGAAATTCCCTGATTTTTCTCGAAAATACGTGCAACAATATCAGTTCCACCAGTTGTTCCACCAAAGCGGTAAACAATCCCAGAGCCAGTTCCGCCGAGTAATCCAGCCAGCAGACCTGCGATGAAGAGATCGTGATGGATATTGATTTGAATTGGAATTCGCTGCCAGAACCAAATAAAAAAAGAAAGTGAGAGGGTTCCAAAAAGAGTGTAAATAAGTGCAGTTCTGCCTAGATAACGATAGCCAATCACAATTAGCGGTAGATTAAGGATGATGGTGGATAATGCAGGGTCAATCTGAAGCCAATAACGGATAATCAAAGTAATTCCTGTAATTCCGCCTTCAGCCAGCTTGTTTGCAATGTTGATTTTCACAAGTCCAAATGCATATAGGGCACATCCTAGTGAAATCATCACGAAGTCCACCCAGCGGACCTTGGTATTGGTTTGATACATGAGTTTTCCTCCCGTGCGTCTTTTTAAAGAACTTCCTGCAAAAGCATAACACAATTTTTAGGCAGTGGGGTCGAATCCTATTTGTTTTTCGTTTCTTTAGAAGATGATGCAAGAGATAAAACAATCTGTTAGAATAAAATGGAAAAGCTAACAGGAAAAGGATGGTTGTTATGATAAAAGTTATTGTTGCAGGATTCAAAGGCAGAATGGGTAAAACGACGGTTCAGATGGTCAATGAAAATCAGGATTTTGAATTAGCTGCTGTTTATGATCCAAGAGCGACAGAAAGCAACCTCAATGAGATTAATGAGTATCAAGCACTGGATGTGCCAGTTTACAGCGAATTGCAGCAGATTAAAAGCGCAGGGCTGGATGTGTGGGTTGATTTTACTTCACCAGCGTCAGTTTTTGCTAACGTTAAATTTGCGCTTGAACAAAGGATTTCCCCAGTTATTGGGACGACTGGTTTGACAGATGAGCAGGTAGGTGAGTTGCAGCGTCTTGCTAAGGAGAAAAAAGTCGGGGGGTTGATCGCACCGAACTTCGGAATCTCTGCGGTACTTTTGATGCAATTTGCACAACAAGCGGCAAAATACCTGCCGGATGTTGAGATTATTGAAATGCATCACAACAATAAACTGGATGCTCCAAGCGGGACCGCCTTGAATACCGCTAAAATGATCGCTAAGGTCCGCAAAGAAAAAGTGCAGGGCAACCCAGATGAAAAAGAAACATTGCCAGGTGCGCGTGGAGCTGATTATCAAGGGATGAAGATTCATAGTGTTCGGCTGCCCGGGTATGTGGCACATGAACAAGTTCTTTTTGGTGGACTTGGTGAGGCTTTAACAATCAGACAGGATTCATTCGATCGGATCTCATTTATGTCTGGAGTGGCAGTTGCGATTTCTAAGATCAAAAATTATGACGAACTTTTCGTAGGGCTTGAGCATATCCTATGAGAATTCAAAAACTGCCGCATCAGTTTCAAAGTGCTAAGGTAATTTTACAAAGGATCCAGGACGCTGGATTTGAAGCTTACTTTGTGGGAGGATGCGTGCGGGACACGCTTTTAGGAGTGCCACTGCATGACGTTGACATTGCAACAAGTGCTTACCCACAGGAGGTTAAGCAGCTCTTTAAGAAAACGATCGACACTGGCATTGAGCATGGAACGGTGACGGTAATGGACCACGGGCGTGCATATGAAATCACGACTTTTAGAACAGAATCAGCGTATCAGGATTTTCGTCGTCCGGATAAAGTTGAATTTGTCAGGTCCTTAGCAGAGGATCTTAAAAGACGTGACCTTACAATTAATGCTTTGGCTATGGATGTGAATGGTCAGGTTATTGATCTTTTTGCTGGATTAGCGGATCTGAAAAACAGAGTGATTCGAGCAGTTGGTGATCCACATGAACGGTTCCATGAGGACGCCTTGCGCATGATGCGCACAGTCCGTTTTGCTAGTAAGTTGGACTTTAAGGTCGAGGACAGTACATTAGCAGCGATCGCAGAAAATGCTGAACTATTGCAAAAAATCGCGGTTGAACGTATTTACGTAGAATGGACAAAACTGTTGCTGGGCAAAAATCCCCAACGTGGCCTAGCTGCTTTTTTTAAAACAGGCTTGTATCAATATTGTCCTTTGTTTTTTGATAAGGGAAAGGTTTTAAAGCAGTTGTTGCAGTTTCCAGCGTTTACGCTACAAACAGAAGAAGGAGCTTGGACACTTTTTTGCTTCTTAAGCGGGTTATCGCTTCGAACCGCAACTAAACTCTTAAAAGCTTGGAAGAGTTCAAACGAGATGCTCAAAACTGTTCAAAAAACTTTGCGGATTTTGCAGATTGAACAGGAAAAGAAGTTGACATCCTGGGATGAATATCAAGCTGGCCTAGATTGTTTGCTTTATGCAAATGAAGCCGCAACTGTGATGGGTAAAGGAAAAAATGCTGCTGCAATTGCGCAGCATTATGAACGGCTGCCGATTAAAACAAGGCATGAATTAGCAATTAATGGCGGCGATTTACTACACTTTTTAGCAATTAAGCCCAGTCCGTATATTGGACAACTGCTTGATCAGCTTGAACGCGCGGTTGTTTCGGGTCAGCTTCCCAATGAACGACAGGTACTATTGCAGGCTGCCGTGACCGCACAGCAAAATCATTTGGAGTGAAAGAGTGGCAATATGCAAACATTAAGAGTTGAAGAGCTTAGTAAAACTTATGGTGAAAAAACACTATTTAAAAATTTAAATTTTATGATTAATGAACACGACCGCATTGGTTTGATTGGAACGAATGGCTCCGGAAAGACATCTTTACTCAATGTGTTGACCGGTGTTGATTCACCTGACAGCGGTCAATTGATTACACCGCACGATTATCGTATCAGTTATTTGAAACAGACTCCTGAACTTGATGAACAGGCGACCATAATTACAGCGGTTTTTGAAGGTGCTGCACCTGTTTTCCAAACAATTCGGAATTATGAAGAAGCATTGCAAGAATATGGCGAAAATCCCGAAGATCAAAAAGTCCAGCAGAGGTACGTGCGCGCTGAAGAGAATATGAATCGCGAAAACGCATGGAGTGCCGAAAGTGATGTTAAGACGATTTTGTCGCAACTGCATTTGACACAGCTTGAGCAAAAAGTAGGAACTCTTTCTGGAGGTCAGAAAAAACGTGTCGGCTTGGCCCAGGTTCTGATTCAGGCGCCCGATCTGCTGGTGTTGGACGAACCAACTAACCATTTGGACTTTGATTCGATTAATTGGCTGCAGGACTATTTGGCCGCTTATCAGGGTGCACTGTTAGTCGTTACGCATGATCGCTATTTTTTGGATCAGGTTGCAACGCAAATTATGGAATTGTCTTTTGGGAAACTATATACGTATCCGGGAAATTATCAAGACTTTGTGGAACAAAAAGCAAAGCGGGTAACTTTAGAAGAAGAAGCTGCGCATAAACAACAGCAGCTTTATAAAAAAGAACTTGCGTGGATGCACACGGGAGCTAAGGCTAGAACTACGAAACAACAGGCGCGTATCAACAGCTTTAATGAATTAAAACGTGATTTGCATGAGCCACAACAAGAAGGACAGGTTGACATTAGTCTAAAGCAGCAAAGGCTTGGGAAAAAGGTCATTGAAATCAAAAATGGGACGCTCAAAGTGGCCCAACACCAAATTATTAAAGATTTCAATCTTTTAGTACAAGCTAACAGCCGCATAGGCATTACTGGTGCAAATGGGGCTGGCAAAACGAGTTTCTTAAATGTCTGTGCGGGTTTGTTACCTTTGGATAGCGGTGTAATTGAGCTTGGGCAGACCGTGAAGTTGGCATATTACAAGCAGCAAATGGAGCCGATTCCGGGTGATCAGCGCATGATTAGTTATTTAAACGACTATGCTCAAAATGTAGTTGATCGCTTTGGTCAGCACATTAGTACGACGCAATTACTGGAACAATTCCTTTTTCCACGTTTTATGCATGGAATCTTGATTCGTAAGCTTTCTGGGGGTGAGAAGCGTAGACTTTATTTATTAAAGTTGCTCATGAGTAGCCCAAACGTATTGCTTTTGGATGAACCTACAAATGATCTTGACATTGCAACGCTGACTGTCTTAGAGGATTATTTAGCAACCTTTAATGGTGCTGTGATCACCGTTTCGCATGACCGCTATTTCTTGGATAAGGTGGCCCAACAACTATTAATTTTCTCCGGAAAGGGCAAGATTGAACAGTATACTGGCCGTTTCAGTAACTATTTACAAGAGCATCAGGACTTTGAAAAACACCAGTCTGTTAATAAAAAAGAACAGCCTACGCAGCAAAAAGAACTACATGCAAGTCAGAAAAAGACAAAGTTAACCTATGCTGAAAAAATTGAGTTGAAAGCGATTGAAGAAGTCATTGACCGCTTGGAACAAGAAAAGCAACAACTGGTACAGCAGATGGCAGCACTCCCAGGTAGTAATTATACACAACTCGGTGATCTGCAACGTCAAGTAGAGCAGGCTGATCAAAAAATCGAAGCAAAGATGAATCGCTGGGATTACCTTAGCCAATTTGAAGAATAAAGAGAGGGGCTTTAAAATGGCAATTTTGGAGACGCCATATTTACAACTTGCACGCACAATTCTTGAAAGAGGGCATGTTAAAGGTGACCGGACCGGAACCGGAACCCGCAGCCTGTTTGGATATCAAATGCGTTTTGATCTCAGCAAAGGTTTTCCTTTGCTAACAACTAAGAAAGTTGCATTTGGACTAATTAAGAGTGAACTACTCTGGTTCTTACGTGGCGACACAAATATTCGTTATCTATTACAACATAACAACCATATTTGGGATGAGTGGGCTTTTAAGAATTGGGTAGAAAGTAGCGCATATACTGGACCTGAGATGCACGATTTTGGTCATCGTGCGTTAAAAGATGCTGCTTTTGCGGCCGAGTACCAAAAACAAAAACAAGATTTTTGTGCACGTATTTTAGCGGACCCTTCTTTTGCAGCGAAGTATGGTGAATTAGGGGATGTCTATGGGGCTCAGTGGCGCCACTGGAAGACACGTAAGGGTGAGACGATTGATCAAATTCAAAATGTGATTACAAATATTAAACAGAATCCTAATTCGCGCCGTTTGATAGTGACTGCCTGGAATCCTGAAGATGTGCCGGCTAGTGCGCTGCCACCATGTCACACGCTTTTTCAGTTTTACGTTGTTGATGGTAAATTGAGCTGTCAGCTATATCAAAGAAGTGCAGATGTTTTTTTGGGAGTCCCGTTTAACATTGCAAGTTATGCACTGCTCACCCATTTAATTGCCCGTCAAACCGGTTTAGAAGTCGGCGAATTTGTCCACACTTTGGGCGATGCGCATCTTTATAATAATCATTTGGAACAGATTAAAAAGCAACTTGGTAGAGCGCCTAAAGAAGCTCCGACTTTGTGGCTGAATCCTGAAAAAAAGAATGTTTTTGCTTTTGAAATGGAAGATATTAAAGTTTTAAACTACAATCCACATCCGGGGATTAAGGCACCAGTTTCGGTTTAAATGTTTAAGGAGGATCAAGATGTTAGCTTATATTTGGGCTGAGGATCGTAAGCATCAGATCGGTGTAGCAGGACACCTTCCCTGGCAGTTGCCGGCGGATCTTGCGTATTTTAAAAAAACTACAGCGCAGCATCCGATTGTGATGGGACGCAAGACTTTTGCAAGCCTGCCTGGAGTTTTGCCACATAGACATCACTATGTATTAACACGTTCTGCGGCATTTGCCGATAAATACGCAGAAAATGCTCAGGTGACAGTTGTGCATACCCTGGCGGATTTACGGCGTTTGTTAGCCACAGAAACGCAACTAATTTTTATTATCGGAGGGGCTTCCTTATTCGCAGCATTTGCTGATGAGGTTGATTATCTTTATGTAACAGAAATTGACGCTGAATTTACCGCAGATACTAAAATGCCGGAATTAAAGATGGCTGATTTTGAATTGATTTCAGCAACTCAAGGACTAGTTGATCATCAGAACCCTTATGCCCATAGCTTTAAAGTGTATCGCAGAAAATAGTTACTGAATAAGAGGAGACGCAGCGTCAGTTGGAAATTGCGCACCAAAAATACGAATTACAGGCATAATTAGTTGTGGAGTATGCATAATTTGGACTTAAAGTGAGGAGCTTGATGACGCGACCTCCTCTTTTTTTGCTCAAAATTATAAAAAGCAGCCTGGATTTACGCAATAAAATAAGGAATTGCTAAGTTTTTTCTAAACAGCAGACCAGCATGCAAACCTTGTTGATTTTTGGTATACTTGTAGCGTTTATAAAAAGTTTGAGGCCATAAAATAAAAGTCACAGATAGGGAAGGAATGTGCGTGAAAGTTATTAAAAAAACACTGATTTTTTGGAGCGTGTTACTGGTTCTCACAGGACTCGTATATGCAGGACTTATTTTTTTAACAGCAGCACCACATACGGAAAACCAGCAAACCAGCTCAAGTGCGCAAAAGGTGGTCAAAAAGCAGCAGCTTAAGCTGGTAGCTGTGGGTGATTCTTTGACACAGGGTGTGGGAGATCCTACTGCAACAGGCGGATATGTCAGCCTGATTAAACAAAAACTGCAGACAAAGCAAAACATTCAAGTTTCAACACAGAATTTTGGAAAAGCTGGGGATCGCAGCGATCAAATTTTAGCACGGCTTGAGCAACAAAAAAAGATGCAGCAGCAGTTGCGAAGAGCCGATGTGATTGTCATGACTGTTGGCGGTAATGATTTGATGCAGGTTTTACAACGTAATTTTTCCTTACTGACTTCAGATCAGTTGGCAAGTGCCTTGCCTAGTGCAGAAAAAACCTATACACAAAAGATTTCACAGCTTTTAACAAAGATTCGTAGCTATAATCAACAGGCGCCGATTTTTTTGTTTAGTGTTTATAACCCTTTCTATGTTTATTTTCCGACGTTAACTAAACTGCAGCAATATACAACTGAGTGGAATAAGGTAACTGTTGCAACTGCTGCGCAGCAAAGTAGAGTTTACCCCATTAATATTGAAAAGAAGCTTTCAGAAGGTCAGTATTTAGGGAAGACGCAGCAATTGAAAAAGACCACGTTGACAGATCTAAATACTGTCAACACAACACGGCTTGATAAAATATTGCAGAATCAAAAAGAAAAAAACAATTATTTGTCAGCTGCAGATCATTTTCATCCAAACTTGCGAGGGTATATGTATATGACTGATCAGCTTTATACAACGATGCTTAAGCATAAAGCGACTTGGTTAAATAAGGAGGGGGCTAAATGATTCGCAAAAGAACGCATGCACCAGATAAACAAAGACCAAATTATTGGAAGTGGGCATTTGGACTCTTGTTGGCATTGGTACTGGGATCTGGTTTGTTCTTAGTACACCAAGCGACCACCACGACCACGGTGCAAAAACAAGTGACGACACAAAAGTTAACAGGTAGATTTACAACGCTTAATGTACGAATGAATAAAGAGCAGTTAAATGGGGTCGTTAACCATTATCTGACACAGCAGCAGAAGGGAAAGAAAATCAAGTATTTCTTTAATGTTGGCCAATCAGTGGCACTCGTGGGAACAACTAAGATTCTAGGGCAAAATGTTTCATTTTCACTGTATACACGTCCGACAGTTACGGCAGGCGGCAACATTGTTTTGCATGCCAAGTCTGTCGCAATTGGTTCACTGAATGTTCCACCATCCTTTATTTTAAATTATGTTAAAAATAATTATAATTTAGGCAAATGGATGACAATTAACAGTCGAGCTAAGACAATTACGCTGCATCTTAGCGAAGTTTCATTGAAGCAAGGTGTCCGTATTCGAGCTCAAAAAATAGATCTGCAAAAAGACGATTTTCGCTTTCGCGTGGATATTCCGCTTGAATCAGCACAGTGAAAGAAGGGACTGCAATGTATCGCAAAAGTTTTTACCAATTTTTAATGACCGAGCGCAATCCTAATAGCAGCGATGAAGTTGCACAGTTTGCCAACAATGCTTTTTATGATCAAGGCTTTCCCAAACAGGCTGATGATTATGAAACGCTTTCACAATATCTGGAGTTGAATGGGAACTATTTGCCAACAATGACTATTTTTGATCAAGCTTGGCAGATGTACCTCGAAAAAATGAATTAGAGCGCAATAATTTGAATGAATAAGAGGTTTTAGAATGTTTAAGAAAAACAAACAGGCGCCGAAGAAGGCACCTAAAAAATTCAGTCTACTGACACTGATCGTCACTGCGTTAGTGACGCTGTTACTTGGCGGTGGCGCTGTTTTTATTTTTATGAATCAACGGTTGCAAGCGGTAGAACAGACTAATAGTTCACTTGGAAAAATTGAGGCAGTCTACTCTGCGCTTTATAACAATTATTATAAAAAAGTTAGCCGCCAGAAACTTGAAAACGGAGCGCTTTCTGGAATGGTTAACGCATTAGGAGATCCTTTTTCAGAATACATGTCAAAAACTGAAACTCAGTCTTTGAATGATACCATTTCAAGCAGCTTTACCGGTATTGGGGCTGAGGTACGCAAGAATGGTTCCCATATCGAAATTATTGCACCGATTGACAATACGCCCGCTAAAAAAGCAGGATTAAAAGCCAATGATATCATTGAAGAGATTGATGGCAAGTCGATGACAGGAGTTTCCTTAAGCAAGGCAGTCTCATTGATTAGAGGTCAAAAGGGAACTAAGGTAACTTTGAAGATTCGTCGCGGGAGTGATACTTTCACGAAAGTATTGACGCGCGCAAAGATTCCAGTCAAGACCGTAACTGGTCATCTTGACAAACAACATAAGACGGTTGGGTATCTTCAAGTTTCAACTTTCTCAGAGAATACCGCTAAAGAATTCAAGAGCGAAATTAAAACCTTGCGCAAACAAGGAGCTAAGTCATTTGTGATTGATATGCGTGATAATCCGGGTGGCTTGATGGACCAGGCCTTGAAGATGGCATCAATGTTTGTCGAAAACGGCAAGACTATCTTGCAGGTTCAGACGCGAGGACAGAATGCCCAGGTTTATAAGGCTGGTAAAAATTATGATGGTGGATTTAAGGTTAAGGAAAAAACTGTTGTCTTAATTAACGGTGGCAGTGCTAGTGCGGCAGAAATCTTTTCTGCAGCTTTGAACCAGTCTGCTAATATTAAATTGGTTGGGACCAAGTCATATGGAAAAGGAACGGTGCAAAATACACTGCCTTTCAGTGACAAAACTGAACTGAAGATGACGATTGCAAAATGGTTAACTCCAGACGGCTCTTGGATTCATCATAAGGGGCTCCAACCAACAATTAAAGCAGATTTTCCTAGTTATGCATACCAGACTGCAATTGATACTAAGCAAACCTATCAACAAGGAGATGTTTCCAGCCAAGTTAAAAAAATGCAAGTCTTACTGCAGGCTCTAGGTTACACACCTGGAGATGCTAGGGGTTACTTTAGTGCCGAGACAGCTACTGCACTTAAGAAGTTCCAGGCAGATAACAAATTGGAACAAAGTGGCAAGGCTGATGCCACAACGATCAATAAGTTAGAGGAATTAGCAACGGCTAAAGCTGCAGCTAGTGACAATGCATATCAGGCAGCATTGAAAGTCGCTTTGCAAAACTAAAACTAAGTGGGTTGCGCATAACGAAATTAGGAGTGTGTGACATAAGTCGGGAAAATTTGAGTGCTAACTCGACATTACGAACATAGCGAGTACTTTACTATGAGTAATTCGAAGTTAGCCGGAAAATTTTGACTTATGGAACACGTTTATCCGGAATAAAAGAGGGGCTGTGACAAAAGTTAAATTTTGTCACAGCCCCTTGTTTGGTTTCCAAACAGCTAATGCTGAAATGTGGACTAAAAGGCAGTTGCTGCACTTAAACCCGTAAATCAGACAAGTTTGGGACTTAAGCTGAAGCGGATGAGGAACCGGTGTACACGCATTAGAAAAAATAATTTTGCCAGCCAGAACAGGAGTTGTTAGAATAGTAATAGATGCAGTCTTAAAAGTGGAGGACACAAGGCAGTGAAACATAGCTGGAAGAGATTTCGTAAAAAGTTTCATTTAAGTTACTGGTTTCCTTTAGTCTTTTTTGCCTTATTGGCGGCACTTTTTGTGAAGTCTTTTCTGATTGTTCCATTGCAGATCGCAGGCAATTCAATGGAGCCGACTTTATATTCAAGAGAAGACGCTCTGGTCATGAATTTTGGCAAGATTCGGCGCTTTGACGTCGTTACGATTAAAATGCCGGATGGGCAGACATATATTAAACGGGTCATTGGGATGCCAGGGGATCGGCTCGAGTATCGGAATGATCATCTTTATATCAACGGAAAAATTTATCAAGAAAAGTTTCTCCGGTCTGTTTTACGGGGCAAACATTCACCTTATACGGCCGACTTTAAATTAGCAGAATTAATTGGAACCACACGCGTGCCAGCTAATCAGTATTTCGTATTGGGTGATAATCGAAAAATCAGTAAAGATTCACGGACTTTTGGACCAGTAGAAGATAGCTGGATCAAAGGCAAAGCGCTCATTATTTATTGGCCGTTAAATAAAGTTAGATGGATTGGTCACAATTAAAAGGGAGTTAATATTTATATGGCAGTCATTCAATGGTTTCCTGGTCATATGGCCAAGGCCTTACGTCAAGTCAAAGAAAATGTCAAACAGGTCGATATCGTTTTAGAATTGGTGGATGCGCGTTTACCTGAGTCTTCTCGCAATCCTCAATTGGTAGAAATTTTACAAAATAAGCCAAGCATTGTAGTTTTGACAAAAGAAGATCTGGCTGATCCGCAGTCCACTCGGCGCTGGGTTAGTTATTATGAAAAAACAGGGCAGCCGGCTTTAGCTGTTAACAGTCAAAAGGGTGATCTACGCGCGCTGGAGCAAAAAATTTATACGGTATTACAGACTAAATTAACAGCGCAGCATCAAAGAGGTATTGTCCATAAAAGAATTAAAGTGATGTGTATTGGAATTCCGAATGTCGGCAAGTCGACTTTATTGAATCAACTGTTAAAACGCAGAGCCGCACAGGTCGGTAATCGACCAGGTGTCACCAAAGCACAGCAATGGCTAAAGGCAGGCAGCAACCTGCTTTTACTTGATACTCCAGGAATTTTGTGGCCCAAATTCGAGGATCCCCTCGTTGGTAAAAAATTGGCTTTGACAGGTGCTATTAAGGATACGCTTTATGCCAAAGACGACGTTGCATTGTATCTTTTGGAGCATTTTCTTGCACAGGCTCCGCAAGAATTACGGAGCCGCTATCAGCTTGCAGAAGCTGATCTCAAGCTGAATTTGCCAGATCTTTTATTAAAGATTACGCACCAAATTGGAATGCGTGATGATTATGATCGTGCAAGCGAACGAATGATTTTGGACTGTCGCAGAAACAAATTAGGGCGCTACACGCTTGATCAAGTTCCTGAAAATATTTAAGAGCTGGTGTATCAATGACTAAAGTTAACTTAACGATCGCACAGATCAAAGCAGAGCTTGCACAGCATCCAACTGCAGTCCTGTTAGAGGAATTACAGCTAGATCAGCGTAAAGGAGTCCAGCAAGCACTTAAACACTATTTAAAGAAAAAAGCACAACAGGCAGAGCTTGTTAAAAACTTTAAAGCACGTTTTAAATACGAACAAGGCTTTTGGCAACAAGGTGTCCCCTTAGTTGCCGGTGTTGATGAGGTGGGGCGGGGACCGTTGGCGGGTCCTGTAGTTGCTGCTGCAGTTATTTTACCGCATGATTTTTCTTTGCTAGCAGTAAATGACTCCAAAAAATTGACAGCACATAAAAGAGAAGAGCTTTATGCTAAAATTTTAACCGAAGCACTCGCAGTCTCTGTCGGGGCCGTAAATAATCAAGTGATTGACCAGATCAATATCTATCAGGCAGCCAGGGTAGCAATGTTGCAGGCGGTTGATGGCCTGCAGATCAAGCCTCAACAGCTGATTATTGATGCAATGCAGCTCGAAACTAAGATTCCGCAGTTACGACTGGTTAAAGCAGATGCCAAAAGTGTCAGTGTAGCTGCCGCCAGTATCGTCGCTAAGGTCTGTCGGGATCATTTGATGTCCTTTTATGCAAAACTCTATCCTGAATATGATTTTGCACATAATGATGGCTATGGAACTGCCAAGCATCTGCAGGGAATTGCGGCACACGGTGTAACACCGCTGCACCGTTTGACTTTTGAACCATTACGTTCCCGATACTTGGAGTAGCGATGGTAATCTTCCTTTTTGCGTATTTTATAGATAATCAAAATACGGGGGGATTTAAATGGAATCCAAAGAGCTACTTGTTAAATTACATTTGAGTGCAGGTCTTAGTCCGCAGGCTGTTGGGCGAGTTTATACTTGGATACTGGAGCAAAAAAGAGTACCGTGCAATGCTGAACTCGACAGTCTCTTAGGTTTGAGCGGGACCAAAAGAGAGTTATTTTGGCGGGCTTTTACAGGCCCTAAAATGGAATTATGGGCAGCTCAAAATTATGCTTGCAGTCAAGTTATCACGCTTTTTGATGAGGACTATCCAAAGCTGCTGCGTGAGACTTATGCACCGCCAAATGTCTTATTTTGCAGAGGCGATCTAGCTTTACTAAACGATCATTTGCTCCTAGCAGTGGTGGGCGCGCGCCAAAATTCTGTGTATGCACAGGAAGTCTTGCAAGTCTTATTGCCAGAAGTTGTTTCTTCTGGTATTGTAACCCTTAGTGGTCTTGCGCGCGGGGTCGATAGCCTTGCTCATAAACAAACAATCTCAAATGGCGGGCGCACGGTGGCGGTGATTGGGAGTGGCTTAGATATTTTTTATCCACCACAGAATCGCTTGTTGCAGCAAGCCATTGCGCGCAATGGCTTAGTGTTAAGTGAATACGGTTTAGGTATTCCCCCTCGCAGGCACCATTTTCCTGCACGTAATCGGATTATTGCAGGCTTGGCCGAAACGACACTTGTAATTGAAGCCCGGCATCATAGCGGCAGTTTGATTACTGCCAACTTGGCGCTGCAAGAAAATCGAAATGTTTTGGCAGTTCCCGGTTCAATTACTTCACCGCTTTCAGTGGGAACAAACGAATTGCTGCTTGCAGGGGCCAAACCGGTTTTGAAGGCGCAGGATATTATAGAAGAATTTCTTAACACTTGACAAAGACCGGATTCGTGGCATAACATTATTACCGATTTTTGTGAACAAAAAAAGACACTGTAATTAAAGGAGTTTGGTCGATGCCAAAGGTCCAGAAAAAAACACCTACAAAGAAAACAACAAGAAGAAAACCAAAAAAGAATTTAGTGATCGTTGAATCACCGTCCAAGGCTAAAACGATTGAGAAGTATTTAGGTTCGCGGTACAAAGTAATGGCCAGTTTAGGTCATATCCGTGATTTGCCTAAGAGTAAAATGGGAGTTGACGTTGCTGCCGACTACGAGCCGCATTACATCTCTATTCGTGGTAAGGGCGATGTCATCAAGGAACTTAGAAAAGAAGCCAAAAAAGCCCAACGTGTGTATCTTGCAGCCGATCCTGACCGTGAGGGAGAGGCGATTGCGTGGCATCTTTCGTATATTCTGGGACTCGATCCTCAGGATAAAAATCGGGTAGTCTTTAATGAGATTACCAAAGATGCTGTTAAGAATTCATTCAAGAACCCGCGGGCAATTGACATGAATTTGGTGGATGCTCAGCAGGCACGCAGAATTCTTGATCGGCTAGTTGGCTATTCAATCAGTCCACTTTTATGGGCTAAAATTAAAAAGGGATTGAGTGCTGGGCGTGTCCAGTCGATTGCCCTTAACTTGATTATTAAAAGGGAACAAGAGATTCGATCTTTTGAACCTGAAGAATATTGGACGATTGATTCACAGTTCCAGCATGGGCGCACTAAATTTGAAGCCAGCTTTTATGGTTTGAATGGAAAAAAGCTTAAACTTAATAACAATGAAGAAACCCAAAAGATACTCAAACAGCTTGAACCTACTAAACCATTTACAATTACTAAGGTTGAGCGTAAGGAACGCAAACGGTTTCCTGCACTGCCCTTCACTACAAGTACAATGCAGCAGGTTGCCAATAATTCATTGAACTTTCGGACACAAAAAACAATGATGGTTGCACAGCAGCTTTATGAAGGAATTAATATTGGAAAAGGCGGCGTGGTGGGCTTAATTACTTATATGCGAACTGATTCGACTCGAATTTCCGGAATCGCTAAGCATGAGGCGGCCACCTTTATTACCGACACTTATGGTGCTGAATATGCGGCAGTTAAACCACGCAAAGGCAAGCTTGCTGAAGGTGCACAAGATGCTCATGAAGCCATCCGGCCTTCAGCAGTTAAACGCACGCCTGAGTCATTAAAAAATTATCTTAGCAAGGATCAGTTGAAGTTATATTCTTTGATCTGGTCGCGGTTTGTTGCAAGTCAAATGACCCCTGCAATTGTGGATACGATGAGTGTTAACATCGAACAAAATGGAGTCTTATACCGGGCAAGAGGCTCGAAAATGAAATTTCCAGGATTTACTAAGGTCTATGCTGAGAGTAAACGCAAGGATAACATTTTGCCTGATTTAACAGAAGGAGATACTGTTAAGCTCGTTCAGAATCAACCTAATCAGCATTTTACACTTCCACCAGCGCGTTATAGCGAAGCAACTTTGATTAAGACCCTTGAGGAAAATGGGGTTGGACGGCCTTCCACCTATGCTCCAACTTTGAGTACGATTCAGAAACGCTATTATGTTAAGTTGACAGCTCGCAAATTTGAACCGACTGAATTGGGTGAGATTGTTAATGAAATGATTGAAAAGTGTTTCCCAGATATTTTGAACGTTGATTTTACCGCGCAACTAGAAGGACAACTTGATGAAATTGAAGAAGGAAAACAAGAGTGGGTCAGAGTAATTGATCAGTTTTACCGTCCTTTTTCTAAAGAGGTTGATGCAGCGGGTGAGCAATTGGCCAAGGTTAAGATCAAAGACGAACCTGCAGGGATCAATTGTGATATTTGTGGGGCACCTTTAGTGGTTAAGCTGGGACGTTATGGGAAGTTCTATGCATGCAGCCGTTTTCCTGATTGCCGCAATACCAAGCCAATCACAAAGGAAATCGGGGTTGAATGTCCACAGTGCCATAAGGGTCAAATTCTGGAACGTAAATCCAAAAAAAATCGAGTTTTCTATGGTTGTTCACGTTATCCTGAATGTGATTTTGTCTCATGGGACAAACCGGTTGGGCGCAATTGCCCCAAGTGCAGTCATTATTTAGTGCAAAAAAAGCTAAAACGGGGACTGCAAGTTAAGTGCAGTCACTGTGATTATGCAGAAGAACTGCAAAAGTAATTGCTGATTTAAAGCGATTATTTAATTCTTAGTTCTTTGTAAAATTAAGTCGAACATGAGGCATTCCTCCATTTTTTATGCTAAAGTAGTAGCGTTAAGGTGGAGGTTTTTTGATGGAACAAGAATGGATTAATGATTTCAAACAATATCTTAGTGTAGAGCGGCGGTACTCCCCCGACACACTTAAGGCTTATACTGACGATCTAAAGATTTTCAGTGATTTTATTGCAGCTAACGGAGGTGCAACTTCTTTTCAGGCAATTAGTCGCTTCGATGTGCACGTCTATATGAGTTATCTGTATGATCGTAATTATCAGTCAACTTCAATTGCACGAATGTTGTCAAGCCTGCGTTCCTTCTACCATTTTCTCGAAAAAAATGGTTATGCTGACCATAACCCGTTTTCTTATGTCCAACTTAAGCGTCATCCACGGCCGTTACCGCATTTTTTCTATGAAAAGGAAATGACTGCGCTTTTCGCAGCTACGCAAGGTGATGACCCGATGCTTGTACGTGATAACGCTTTACTTGAAGCACTCTATGATACTGGAATGCGTGTTAGTGAATGTACGGGACTGACAATGCAGGCTGTCGATATGGATATGAAAGCGATGCTGCTGCATGGTAAAGGGAGCAAGGATCGCTATGTTCCCTTTGGTAAATATTGCCAGCATGCGCTAATTCGTTATTTTTCGGTAACACGCACCCCTCTAATGGCTAAATACCACCAGGAACATGAAGCGGTTTTTGTGAATCATCATGGTGAGCCGTTGACGGCTGCAGGGGTGGCCTATATTTTAAAAAAAATTGTTGCAAGAAGCAGTTTGACAACCCAAATTCATCCACACGAATTACGGCATACTTTTGCAACACATTTAATGAATAATGGAGCAGATCTGCGTGCCGTTCAGGAACTGCTGGGGCACAGCAGTCTTTCAACTACTCAAATTTATACGCATGTTACTAAAGAACATCTGCAGCGGGATTATCGTAAGTTTTTCCCCCGTGCTTAATACAGATGTTTTACTTTAATTTAAAATTAGCTTAGTTATTTTAGGAGGAAAAAAGATGTCAGGAATTTCTTTTCATGCAACAACAATTTGTGCCGTTCATCACAACGGACACACGGCAATGGCTGGTGATGGGCAGGTAACAATGGGCGAGAAGGTCATTATGAAAGGCACTGCACGCAAAGTTCGCAGAATTTACAATGACAAAGTAGCAGTCGGCTTTGCAGGTAGTGTGGCAGACGCTTTTAACTTAGAGGAACGTTTCGAAAAGAAGCTTAATGAATACAGTGGTAACTTGCAGCGCGCGGCGGTTGAACTTGCGCAGGAATGGCGTAGCGACCAAACATTACAGAAGCTAGAAGCTTTGTTGATCGTAATGGATAAACACGAACTGCTGCTGGTTTCTGGTGGCGGTGAAGTGATTGCTCCAGATGATGAAATTTTAGCGATTGGCTCTGGTGGCAACTATGCGCTTGCGGCCGCAAAGGCACTGAAAAAACATGCTCCGGACATGTCAGCGGTTGAAATTGCAAAAGCTGCCATTGGAATTGCCGGAGATATTGATATCTTTACTAACCATAATATTATTGCAGAGGAACTTTAGCAGAAATACAGGGGGATCTATTAAATGAAACCAATTGATAAAACACCCAAGCAGATTGTGAAGGAACTAAATCAATATGTAATTGGACAAGATGAAGCCAAAAAAGCAATTGCGGTGGCTTTGCGTAACCGTTACCGCCGTTTGCAGCTTACTGGTCAAATGCAAGAAGAGATTACACCTAAGAATGTTTTGATGATCGGGCCTACTGGGGTCGGTAAGACAGAAATTGCACGACGCCTTGCAAAAATTGTGCAAGCGCCCTTTATAAAGGTTGAGGCAACAAAATTTACCGAAGTCGGCTATGTTGGTCGTGATGTTGAATCAATGGTCCGTGATCTCGTAGAAGTTGCATATCAGATGGAAGAAGAAATTGAGTTCCAGCAGATTAGACCAGAAGCTCAGAAGAATGCAGAAAAAAGGTTGATCAGACTGATAGTTCCCGCAAAGAAAAAGAGTCAAGAAAAGCAGGCCAATGAACAGCAGAACTTTATGCAGCTGTTTCGTGATCTCCAAAGTGGGAAGATGCCTGCCAATTTTGGGCAGACTCAGGCGGCTGAAGAAGAGGTTACTGACGAAGTACGCGACGAACGACTTTCTGTGAGTGAACAGCTCAAGCGCGGACAACTGGAAAATCGAGAAGTTACTGTGAAGGTTGCTGATCCAACACGCAAGTTCCAGGGACAAAACGGGATGTTGGGTCAAATGGGGGTTGATCTTGGAGACGCCTTAAGTGCTTTAACACCGCCTAAGCAGGTTGAAAGAACGATGACTGTTGCCCAAGCGCGTGAAGTTTTAATTAGAGAAGAATCTGAAAAACTAGTTAATACTGCTGATATTGCTGAACGTGCCCTGAAAAGAGCAGAAGACACCGGAATTATCTTTATTGATGAAATTGATAAGGTAACTTCAAAATCGCAAAAAAACGCAGGGGAAGTTTCACGTGAAGGAGTTCAACGTGACATTTTACCGATTGTGGAAGGTTCACAGGTGCAGACAAAATATGGTTTGCTTGACACTGATCACATTTTGTTTATTGCTTCAGGGGCATTTCATGAAAGTAAACCCAGTGATTTAATTGCCGAATTACAAGGACGCTTTCCGATTCGAGTGGAATTGAATGAATTGAAGAGTGAAGATTTTGTTCGTATTCTAACAGAACCGAATAACGCATTGGTTAAACAGTACATTGCCTTAATTGGAACTGATAATATTAAAGTCACGTTCACCATCGAAGCAATTCGCAGGATCTCTGAAATTGCTTATCGCATCAATCATGAAAACGAAAATATTGGCGCTCGACGTCTGCATACCATTTTGGAGCGACTTTTGGAAGATATTTTGTATGAAGGACCTGACATGCAGATGGGTGAGATTACGATTACAGAATCTTACGTAAACAATAAAATTGGTGACATTGCAGCAGATAAAGACTTAAGTCAATACATTCTTTAAAAAGCAGGTGTTAGCATGACAGTTACTCTTGAAAATAACAAACTCAGAGTGGTTTTTAGTGAACATGGTGCGGAAATGGTTAGTTTATACGGGAAAGAAAAGCAGTTTGAATATTTATGGCAAGCGGATCCGCAATATTGGGGTAGGCACGCTCCAGTCTTGTTTCCGATTGTCGGACGCTTGCAAGCCGATCACTATCGTTTTGCGGGTCAGTCATATGAGATGCACCAGCACGGATTTGCCCGTGATCAGGACTTTACGGTGGTAAAACAGACTAAGACTGCTGTTGTTTTCGAGTTGAAAGCTTCAAACAGCACAAAAGAAAAGTACCCGTTTGCTTTTGTGCTTAAACTTTCCTATACACTCCATGCTGAAAGTGTTGCGGTCACTTACACTGTTGAAAATCCTGCCAATCAGAAAAGTTATTTTTCAATCGGGGGTCATCCCGCTTTTAATCTTCCTATGGGAGACCCTCAGTTGGATTTTGCGGATTATCACGTAGAATTAACGCCACATAAAGAACGTCAGCAGATTTCATTAGTCGGCAACTATACAGATGTGGCACATGCTGTGAAGACGACGACTAATGACATTGCGCTGAGCCATAAACTCTTTGCACATGATGCTTTAATCTTCAATTTGCAAGCAGAACCGACAACCTTGACGTTAACTGACGCTGCAGCACATACAGGAGTGACGCTGCGGCTGGAAAATGCAGAATATTGCGGTATCTGGTCACCCTATCCGGCACAAGCTCCCTTTGTGTGTCTTGAGCCTTGGTGGGGGTTGGCCGATGATGTCACTGCAAAGGGTGAACTGAGTACTAAGAATGCAATTCATGCATTACCTGCGCAGACTTCCTTTACAGGAAAATATGAAATTTCGGTTTTTTAAAACAGCAGCTTACACGCAAGTAAACGGAGAATAAAATCAGGGGGTTGTGAAAAACAAGGAAGAAGATTTCCAAGTTTGCGCCAACCCTCTTTCTAGTGCTGTGTTTCAGGTGATTTAATAGGAACAGATGTCAGGTTGGACGTGCGCTTAATTTGGGACTACAAAAAATGCCAGAGTCTTTAGAAAAGGCCCTCGCATTTTTAGTAACTTTATGCAACATGCTTTATTACTTTTTTTGATGCTGGCGTTTATAGACTAAGCCAAACGGAACAAGATTCTCCTGTCCGCTGCGGATGCGTGCAATGTTTCCCTTATGACGATAAAAGACAAAGATTGTCAGCGCTAATGCAATGAGCGTGAGAATATAATCGTGGAAAAAGAATAGTGAGAGCAGCGTAATTAAAGTCATCCCGACCATGCTGGCGATGCTGACCATACTTGATAAATAAAGTGTGGTCAGAAAAATAACCCAAGCAACGAGAAAGAATAACGGACTATATGCCAGTAAGATTCCGGCACTGGTTGCGACTGCCTTACCACCACGAAAACGTGCAAACAGCGGAAAAACATGCCCGATAACTGCTGCACAACCAATAATCAAAACATTAATATGTGAACCGAATAAGTACGGTTGACAAGCGGCTAAGGTTCCTTTCAGCATGTCTACCAATAAAACAATTATTCCCGCTTTTTTCCCCAACACACGAAAAGTGTTGGTGGTTCCCATATTCCCGCTACCAAATTGGCGGATGTCTTTACCATAAAATATCTTACCGATCCAGACACCAGATGGGATTGATCCAAGAAGATATGCAACTACCAGCATAATAATTATTGTTGAATCCACTCCAGTGTAACCTCCTTTAGTTAATACGACTTATTCTATCACTGTTTGGCTTTCAGCTTCAATTTTATTTTGTTTTTTCACGTTGCACCGGGGTGACCACCAGCATGGCATTACTTTACAATTGTTGATTTCATAGGTTATGATGTTCTAGTTAGTACACTAAAAACGATTGCGGCAACAATACACATATTCCAAAATCAAAGAGGTTTAGGCATGGTAAAAAATAAGTATAACGACGAATCAATCCAAGTTCTTAAAGGACTTGAGGCTGTCCGCAAACGACCGGGCATGTATATCGGCTCAACGGATGGTCGTGGACTGCATCATCTGGTCTATGAAATTGTCGATAATGCAGTTGATGAGGCATTATCAGGTTTTGGAGACGAGATTAATGTTACTATTCAGCGTGACAACAGTATTACAGTCACAGATCATGGTCGTGGCTTACCTGTGGGGATGCACGCATTAGGAATTCCCACTGTAGAAGTTATTTTCACCGTTTTACACGCTGGCGGGAAGTTTGGGCAAGGCGGCTATAAAACATCCGGTGGCCTGCATGGCGTGGGTGCAAGTGTTGTGAATGCTCTTTCTGTGCACATGCGTGTTAAGACCGTAAGAGATGGAAACGAGTACGAAGAAGATTTCGAAAACGGCGGACATCCGGTTGGAACGCTGCGCAAACTTGGAAAAACTAAAAAACCAACTGGAACGACAGTCACTTTTAAACCGGATCCGGAAATTTTTACAACAACTAATTATAATTATGATATCTTAGCAGAGCGTTTGCGCGAGTCAGCTTTTTTACTTAAAAATGTCAAAATTACTTTGACAGATGAACGGACTGAACGTGCAGATACCTTCCATTTTGTTGAAGGAATTAAGGAATTTGTTGCTTATTTGAATGAAGATAAAGACACTCTTGGAGACGTAATGTACTTTGACGGTACCAAGGAAGGAATCGAAGTCGAAGTAGCAGCCCAATACAACGATGGTTATTCTGAAAGTGTGCTTTCTTTTGTCAACAACGTGCGGACAAAAGACGGCGGTACACATGAAGCCGGCATGAGATCTGCATGGACCAAGGCATTCAATGACTATGCGCGGCAAGTCAATCTGTTAAAAGACAAGGACAAAAACTTAGAGGGTAGTGATGTCCGTGAGGGTTTGGCGGCGGTAATCTCTGTTAGAATTCCGGAAGAATTACTCCAGTTTGAAGGGCAAACAAAGGGGAAATTAGGAACTCCGGAAGCCCGTGCAATTGTTGATAGTGTTGTGAGCGAACAGCTCGGATACTATCTAATGGAAAATGGGGAATTTGCTCAAGAATTGGTGCGTAAGTCGCTTAAAGCGCGGGAAGCACGGGAAGCTGCCCGTAAAGCACGTGATGAAAGTCGCAGCGGCAAGCGCAAACATAAGAAGGATCGTTTGCTTTCAGGGAAATTAACACCTGCACAGTCAAAAAATGCTAAGCGCAATGAGCTCTTCTTAGTCGAAGGAGATTCAGCCGGTGGGTCTGCCAAGCAAGGGCGTGATCGCAAGTTTCAAGCGATTCTTCCGTTGCGTGGAAAAGTCTTGAATACTGAAAAGGCCAAGTTACCGGAAATTGTTAAAAATGAAGAGATCAACACGATGATTTATACAATTGGGGCTGGTGTCGGTGCTGATTTTAAGATTGCCGATGCCAATTATGACAAAATTATCATTATGACCGATGCAGATACAGACGGAGCGCACATTCAGACGTTATTGTTGACGTTCTTTTATAAATATATGCGTCCAATGATTAAAGCCGGGAAGATTTACATTGCATTACCGCCGTTGTATAAGTTGCAAAAAAAGGTCAAAAATAAGACGGTTATCAGATATGCTTGGACCGATGAAGAATTGCATTATGCAAGTAAAGAAATGAAAAAGGGCTATACTCTCCAACGCTTCAAAGGGTTAGGTGAAATGAATGCCGATCAGCTTTGGGAAACAACGATGAACCCTGAGACCCGCACCTTAGTGCGCGTAAAAATCGAAGACGATGCCTTAGCTGAAAAGCGCGTCACTACGTTAATGGGAGATAAAGTCGAACCGCGACGCAAGTGGATTGAAAGAAATGTCAAGTTTACGCTGGAAGAGGACGGCAGCTTGTTAGATAACGCAGTGGTTGAGGGAGCGCACGGTTTACAAACCGAAGAACAGCTCGCAACTAAACAAGAGGAGGTCGGCCGTTAATGGCACAAGAACAAGAAAGTAATATTCAAGAACTTTCACTTGAGGCAGTGATGGGTGAACGCTTCGGACGTTATTCAAAGTATATTATTCAAGAAAGAGCACTGCCGGATATCCGTGATGGGTTAAAACCTGTGCAAAGAAGAATCTTGTATGCCATGAATCAAGACGGCAATACTGCTGAAAAAGCTTTTCGCAAGTCAGCTAAGTCAGTTGGTAATGTAATGGGTAACTTTCATCCGCATGGTGACAGCTCAATTTATGAGGCAATGGTCAGAATGAGTCAGGCGTGGAAGTTGCGTGAACCTTTAATTGAAATGCATGGCAACAATGGTTCAATGGATGGGGATCCGCCCGCAGCAATGCGTTATACAGAAGCACGTTTAAGCAAGATTTCAGCTGAAATGCTGCGTGACATTGACAAAAAGACGGTTGATTTTGTCCCTAACTTCGATGACACGGAAATGGAGCCAACTGTTTTACCTGCTCGTTTCCCGAATCTGTTGGTTAATGGAGCGACCGGAATCTCTGCCGGATATGCAACTGAGATTCCACCGCATAATCTGCATGAGACAATTCAAGCAATCACTTATTTAATGGCACATCCGAATCCAAGTTTAGCGAAATTGATGGAATTTGTGAAAGGGCCTGATTTCCCCACTGGTGGGATCGTGCAAGGGATTGACGGTATAATTAAGGCCTATACGACAGGGCGCGGCCGCGTGGTTCTGCGTGCGAAAACTGCGACAGAACAATTGCGCGGTAGCAAAGAACAACTCGTAATCACTGAAATCCCATACGAAGTAAATAAAGCCCTATTAGTCAAACGAATTGATGAAATTCGTCTTTTGCGTAAAGTCGAAGGGATTGCTGAAGTCAGGGATGAGAGTGATCGTGAAGGCTTAAGGGTTGTGGTGGAGTTAAAACGAAATGCCAATACCCAGGGGATTTTAAACTATTTATTTAAAAATACCGATTTACAAATTTCTTATAACTTCAACATGGTCGCGATTAATAATAAACGGCCTGAACTTGTCGGTTTAAAAGAAATTCTGACAGCGTATCTCACGCACCAACGGACGGTTACCCGTAAGCGGACAGCTTTTGATCTCAAGAAAGCACAAGAACGCGAGCATCTTGTGGCTGGCTTAATTAAAGCCCTTTCTATTTTAGATAAAGTGATTAAAACAATTCGTGCCAGTGACAATAAAAAGAATGCTAAAGATAATTTGGTTGCACAATATGCTTTCACAGAGGCGCAAGCTGAGGCGATTGTGTCATTGCAACTCTACCGGTTAACCAACACCGATGTGACGGATCTGCAGGCTGAATTTGAAGAATTGCATAAAAAGATCGCCGGCTACGAAACGATCTTAGGTGATCCTAAAGAACTCGATCGGGTTGTTAAAAAGGAGCTATTGGCTGTCGATCGTGCATACACTTCGGCACGTAAAACAGTTATTCAAAAAGAAGTGCAGCAGCTTAAAATTGAAACAGAAGTAATGGTCGCTCCAGAAGATGTAGTTGTACTTGTCAGTCGAGATGGTTACCTGAAACGGAGTTCATTACGTTCCTTTAAAGCTTCTGGACCAGAAGAAAACGGACTCAAAGAAGAAGATGCAGTCGTTTTCCAAAAAACAGTCAATACTTTAGACAATTTGCTGATTTTTACGGATCATGGCGATCTGATTTACCGTCCAATTCATGAGATTCCAGAGGATAAATGGAAGGATACAGGAAAGCATCTATCACAAACTGTGGGATTGACAGCAGACGAAAAAATTTTAGCAGCCTTTTGTTTTAAAGACTTTGCCCAAAAAGGCAATTTTGTACTTGCAACTCGTGAAGGATATATTAAACAAACTGCTTTGAGTGACTTGAAACCCGGGCGAACTTATCGCACACGTGCAAGTCAGTGCATGAAGCTGAAAACCAAAAGTGATCGGCTTTTGAGTGTAACCTTTGTTCCTGCAGGACAAGCAAGCGGCAAGTTTGTCTTTGCAGCTACTAATGGAGGTTACGGTCTTCGGTATGCACTCGCTGAGGTTCCTGTCAATGGACCTAAGGCAGCTGGTGTGCGTGCAATTGCTTTGAAAGATGATTTTTTGGCGGCGGTGCTTGTAATTACTGCAGCCACTCAACTGGGAATTGTGACTCAAAGAGGGGCCTTCAAGCGAATGAATGCTGCTGAAGTTTCTGTCACGACGCGGGCACGCAAAGGCGTTCAAATTCTGCGTGAACTTAAACGAACCCCACATCGGATTGTTCTAGTTGTTGCACTTAGTGGCGTACAGAAACTGGCAATTATAACTGACAAGGGACAAGCAGTTGTAGTTGACCCGCAGTCGCATCCCTTAGGCGATCGTTATTCCAATGGTTCTTTTGTACTTGACCCAGCAATTGAAGGTCAGCCGTTAGCTGCTAAGTGGTTTTCAGAGACAGAAGAATAAGTAAGCTAATGCTTGTTGATTGCAAGCTAAATTAAAAGGGGCTGTGACAAAAGTCCTCTAAAATAAAAGAGATTGTCGAAAATCGTTCTGGGA
>NZ_AZFQ01000027.1 GCF_001435195.1 Liquorilactobacillus satsumensis DSM 16230 = JCM 12392
TTTTCAGGTAAACTTATTTTGAGTATAATTAGCCTAAAAAGCGAGGTAGCGATGATGGAAAATTATTTTAAAGGGCGACATTTCCAAAAAGATATTATTTTGGTAGCCGTTGGCTACTATTTTAGATTCTCATTAAGCTACCGTGATGTGGTTGAAATTTTGCGTGACCGTGGAATTATTATTCATCATACAACCGTCATGCGCTGGGTTCACCATTACGGGCCACTATTCAAATTATTATGGCGAAAACAGCGAGATACTCATAGTCAAAGCTGGCGAGTTGATGAAACCTATATTAAAATCAAAGGTCGTTGGCATTACTTCTATCGAGCCATTGATAGTCATGGATTAACACTAGATTTTGAGTTACGTAAACATCGTGATTATCAATCCGCCTATCATTTTTTGAAACGTTTATTGACGACCTATGGTCGTCCCGATTGTCTGGTTACTGATCAATATGCTGGCACTTTAAAGGCTATTAAACAAGTAATTAAAGATGGCTTATTGGTGAAAGCAAATCACCAATGTTCTAAATATCGTAATAATTTGATTGAACAAGATCATCGGTTAATTAAACACG
>NZ_AZFQ01000028.1 GCF_001435195.1 Liquorilactobacillus satsumensis DSM 16230 = JCM 12392
CCCACTTGTAAATGTGCCACGATGCTCATTAGCTCGGCGCTGTCGGACATTTCGATTAGGTAGATCAGCCAAGTTGAAAGGTAACCAGCCAAGCTTAAGCCAGTTATAAATTGAAGCGGTGCTCAGGTTAAAAGCTGTCGCAATCGCTTCTGGTGACCAAGTTAAACGTAGGTGGTTGGTAATTAAAATTGTCAATGATGGCGTTAGAATCGAATGGCGACCACAAGCCCGCCTTTTATGATCTGCGTCTTGTTGCGCTAATTCGGGATCATAGGGTTTGACCCGATCTAATTCATAGCTAATAGTTGATTTGGCAACGCCTAAGGCGTCAGCCATATCTTGGTAAGTATGATGGCCTTCACTGACCAGTTGAGCTAGCGCACCACGTTGAAAACGTGATAAAGTAGAAGTACCCAAAGTAATCACTCCTTATAGCTGGTTGGAATTAACTACTACCATTGTAAGAGATTGCTTTGGGCCTTTTTTTATTTTTGTTCGGATTAATTATAGAATTTGCCATAACCTATTCTGAACGAATTAAAATTGAAACCTTTTGTGAACTAGGACTGGCCAATGCCCAAATGGCTGAGCAGTTAAAACGATCGCCGTCCACGATTTCTTATGAATTATCCCGCTGTCAACCTTATCAAGCTGAGTTGGCGCAAGCGAACGCTGAATCTAAGCGGGCACGATGTGGTCGGAAAACTAAATTGAATGCCAAATTAAAGCAAATCATTCTAAACCATTTACGTCTAAGCTGGTCACCAGAAGCGATTGCTCATGAACTTAAACTAGCTACTAAATCTATTTACAATTGGCTATATCAGGGGAAATTTGAATTTTCTTTGAGTGACCTACCTGAACATGGTCTACGCCAACGGCGTAACCTTGACCAACGTTCTAAATATAATCAATCATTAGGACGTTCAATTGACCAACGACCAATTATGCTTAACCAACGTAACCGCATCAGTGATTTCGAAATAGATACGGTGGTTGGCCCTCGCGGGCATAGTAAGGCCGTTTTATTAACTTTACTTGATCGTAAATCACGTTTTCTTTGGGCGTATCAATTAAAAGATCGGACAGCAGCAGCTGTTAATGAAGCCCTAATGAAGTTCCTAGCAACTTTTAAGGGGCCAGTACACAGCTTTACTGTCGATCGCGGCACTGAGTTTAGCAAGTTAGTGTCATTTGAATCACAATACGGTATTCCAACCTATTACTGCCATGCTTACACACCAGCTGAACGCGGCAGTAATGAACGATTTAATCGGAACTTACGTTATTTTTAACCTAAGGGGACTTGTTTTGAGCACATTAGTGCTCAAGATTTAACCACGACGTTACTCGAAATTAACCAGCGCCCCCTTAAAGTACTTAACTGGCAAACACCTTACCAGGTTATGTTGACCAATTTGTCAAAAAATTCGGATTAAATTTGCAATCTACCGTAAACATAAATTTCAGTTATAATCGTCCGAAAATAGTTAACGTTGTGATTCGATTAGTACTTTACTTAACAGAGTACTAAAAAAAGTTATAATACACTTGTAAGTAAAAAAGAGTATTTTTACTTAGTTTTAAGACAAATTTTACTTTATTTAATTAACGGAGGTGTTGTTATATGGCCAATTTTTACGGAAATGATCCTTTTTTCAACAATGATATGGATGATATTTTTAATCAAGTGTTTAAACGTATGGGGAATCCTAACTCAGATTCTGCCCGCTACTTGGTTAATGGTCAATCGTTAACTCCAGACGAGTTTGCCCAATATCGAGCAACTGGTAAATTACCAGAACAAGCAAAAACAATTGAACTATCTAAAGATGGACAACAAGCTCTTAAAAAGGGTGGTATTTTAGAAAAACTAGGAACCAACTTAACAGAACAAGCACGCGATGGATTGCTAGATTCAGTTATTGGACGTGAAAATGAAATTCAAGAAACAGCGGAAATTTTAAGCCGTCGAACCAAAAACAATCCAATTTTAGTTGGCGATGCGGGGGTTGGTAAAACAGCCATAGTTGAGGGACTGGCACAAGCGATTGTAAATGGTAAAGTTCCAGAAGCAATTCGGGACAAAGAAATTTACTCTATTGACTTGTCCTCCTTAGAAGCTGGAACTCAGTATCGTGGTTCTTTTGAAGAGAACATCAAAGACTTAGTCAAGGAAGTTAAGGCTGCTGGCAATATTATTCTATTCTTTGATGAAATCCACCAGATAATTGGTACTGGTTCAACAGGTGGTGAAGACGGTGGTAAAGGCTTAGCTGATATTATTAAGCCGGCATTGTCTCGTGGCGAACTAACCGTTATTGGTGCCACTACCCAAGATGAATATCGCAATACAATTTTGAAAAATGCAGCTTTGGCTCGTCGATTCAATGAGGTTGTAGTCAATGAACCTAATGCTGAAGACACGCTTAAAATTCTGAAGGGTATCAAAAACTTGTATGAAGAACATCATCATGTAAAATTGCCAGATGATGTTTTGAAGGCAGCGGTGGATTACTCCATCCAATATATTCCACAAAGAACGCTACCAGATAAAGCAATTGATTTGATTGATATGACAGCGGCTCATTTGGCAGCACATCAGCCTGAAAATGATGAAACAGCTTTAAAGGAAAAGCTCAATCAATTGCAAAAAGAAAAAGATCAAGCGGTGGAAAAAGAAGACTTTAAGCGGGCCGCGGATTTGAAACAACAAATCGAGGCTACTAATAAGCAAATTGATAATGTAGGTAAAAAGGAAGAAGTAGTGGCTACCGTTGATGATGTTGCTCAATCAGTAGAACGGTTAACAGGAATTCCAGTCTCAGATATGGGTGCTAATGATATTGAACGGTTAAAAGATTTGGAGAGTCGCTTAAAGAGTAAAGTTATCGGTCAAGATGAAGCGGTAGCAATGGTTGCTAGAGCTATTCGTCGGAATCGAGCTGGCTTCTCAGAAGGTGAACAGCCTATCGGTAGTTTCCTATTTGTTGGTCCAACCGGGGTTGGTAAAACTGAATTAGCTAAACAATTAGCATTAGACATGTTTGGTGATAAGGATGCAATCATTCGATTGGATATGAGTGAGTATTCAGATCGGACTGCTGTTTCAAAATTAATTGGTACATCAGCTGGTTATGTAGGCTATGATGATAACTCTAATACCTTAACGGAACGAGTACGTCGAAATCCTTATTCAATCGTATTACTAGATGAAATTGAAAAAGCAGATCCACAAGTATTGACGCTTTTGCTTCAGGTAATGGATGACGGTCGTTTGACGGATGGACAGGGTAATGTAATTAACTTCAAGAATACCATTATTATTGCTACATCCAATGCTGGATTTGGTAATGAAAAGTTAACTGGCGATGCAGACAAAGACCAAACTTTAATGGATAAGTTGGCTCCATTCTTCCGTCCAGAATTCCTAAACCGGTTCAATGGAATCGTTGAATTCTCACATCTAACTAAGCAAGATTTAAGTCAGATTGTTGATTTAATGATTTCCGATGTTCAAAAAACACTAGCGAAAAAGGATTTGACTTTGAAAGTAACCGATGCAGCTAAGGATTGGTTGATGGAACAAGGATATGACGAAGCAATGGGAGCTCGTCCATTAAGAAGGGTGATTGAACAACAAATTCGTGATAAGGTAACAGATTTCTATTTAGATCATTTGGATATTAAGCATTTAAAAGCTGATTTGAAGGATAATCAAATCGTGATTGAGCAAGCCTAACTTAGCAAACAGCTTACTTTGGGCTTTGTTTACGGAAAGCGAGGATAACAGATTAATTTCTGTGATCCTCGTTTTTTATTTGGGTTTTAGTTCAGAATAAGGATTATTGGTTTTGTTGGATCTGAGTCAAGTTTTTAGACACGATTACGTAGAATTTCTAACTGACTAATTGTTCCTTTTCATCTGGAGTTAAATAGCCATCGGCATTAATGATCCGCCGAGAATTATAAAATCCTTCAATGTAACTAAATTGAGCCAAATTGGCTTCATGATAGTCTTTGTAAGTCCGTTGGTAAACCTCCTCCTTCTTGAAGCTGGCATGAAATGACTCCACCACAGAATTGTCATACGGATAGCCACGTTTACTGTAAGAGTGCCGGATAGCGTGTTGCTTCAATGCTGTTTCAAGGGCAGTACTTCGATACTGGCTGCCCAAATCAGTATGCAGAATCAAACCAGCCTTGACAGTTCTAGTTTCACAAGCTTGATTAAGTACGTTGACAACCAACTCGGTTGTCATGTGTCGGCTTAATTTATGAGCGATAATTTTGCGAGAATACAAGTCCATGATGGTTGCCAGATAGCACCACCCATCAGTTTTGGTCGGAATATAGGTAATATCAGCAGCCCATTTTTGATTAGGTTTGACAGCTTTAAAGTCTTGTTTTAACAAATTAGGGTAGGTCATTTGGTCAATATAGTTGTTTTGCTCATAGCGTCACTTTTTGACGACAATTGACCGGAGGCCTAGGTGTCGCATCAGCTTTTGAACCAGTTTCAAACTGACATGATAGCCCTCACGTAAAAGTTCCTCGTGAACTTTAGGAGCGCCATAAACCCGCCGATGATCAAAGTAGATGCGTCGGATTTGCTGGTATAAAACTTGGCGCCGCTTAAACTGTTCGGGCTTAGTCTGGTGCTGGTACTGATAGTAGGTTGATCGACATAAGTGCAACGTCTGACAGACTTCTTTAACGCTATGTGCTGATGCCGTTACTTTAATAGCTGACTGCCAATCTTTGATACTTACTTTTTTGCGAATATGGTTAATGCTTTTTTTAGGATATCGTTTTCACTTTCCAGCTTGGTAATTCTTGCCTGCATTTCTAACAAGTCGGCCTTGGAGACCCCGGTATCATTATCTTTCTTGTACAAATCATTCCATTTATAAATGGTGGCACTGGCAATCCCATATTCGCTGGTAAGATCAGTGGCTGATGTCCCGCTTTCATACAGCTGAACGATCATTTTCTTGAATTCGACAGAATATCTCTTTCTTTTGCTCATAAGACACGATCCTCTCTAGTAGAAATTCTATCAAATCGTGTCCACACTTTCATCCTAAGTCCACTCCAACTTGTTTTTTTACAACACAGGATGCTCAAATACTACCAATTGAATTCTTCTTTGAAAATATTGTTACTATCAACCTTAGCTTTTTCCAGCAATTTCTCCCAATGATGAATTAGCGAAACAGGGCCGCTGAGTAAAAATAAAGTATGATTTTGCCAACCATGCGGTAAACGATTTAAAACGAAATCATCGGAAAAACGTCCTTGCTGCCAAAAACCAGTAAAGTTGGCATGTTGAGTCCACTGGATTAACTGTTGCTGGTACAACAAATCAGTCTGGCGATGAGCTGAATAAAACAAATAAATCTGATGAGATAAGTTATTAGGAATTAGTGAAAATAACGGTGTTGCTCCAATTCCACCAGTTATCATAACCAAGCTTGCAGTAGCGTCATGTTCTGCAATAAATGCTTGGTATCGACCAAACCCGCCAGTAACTTTAGCGGTTGTTCCGGGTCTGAGTACCTGCAGTCTATTGGTAAAATTACCATCGTCTCTAATGGTCAGCTTGAATTCTCCACTTTGATTAGGAAGACTGACTAGCGAAAAGGGATGCGGTTCGCGTAATTTTGGTACCCGCGGGAAAGACAAAAAAACAAAGTCTCCTGCTTGTAAATCAAGCTGCTGGCTCTGACGTCCTCCCAAAGTCAGTTCACGTACACGATCAGATAAGCTATGATTTTGAATTAATTTAAGCTCTGCTTGTCCTTTGCGTCCATACCAGCTAACTTTTGTTCGCAAATAACTAAGCGCAGTCAGCAAACTTAAACCGTCAAACCAAATCATAAATGATGTAATGGATCTGATATAGTCAATTAGTTGGACGTGGATGAAAACTAATATGACAGCTGCCAAAAGTAATTTATGAAGCAGCATGGTAATTTCGTGTTTAAAAATCTTTTCAAGAATTTTCTTGAATTTTGATAGCAAGGAAAAGCGACTGATTAACCTGCTGGCCAAAAACAACAGTGAATAACCAATCAATCCAGTTAGAATAATTAAGGATAGGTCTCCGGTTTGTTTGATTAATCCACCCGAATGAGTGCCAATCTTATGCAGCCAGGCCAGTCCTAAAGCTGCAATTGCAAGGATTCCGTGAAGCTGATATATACTGGGTAAGCCAACTAGGCGATCCAACCAGCGCGGCTTCGTGCTCAAGTAGACTATTGCAAGCATCCATGCATATGAAATGACTCCGCTATAGATAGCAAGCATTTCATTGGCTGACATTCCTTGCAGTCCTGTAGAAATCGTTTGTATAAAGGGTAAAGGAACAACAAAAAAGAAATTTAGCCAAAAAAGAACTAATTTATATTGTATTTTTCTCAGCATCTGCAAGCCGCCCTTCTGAAAATGGAATAATATTTTTTGATGTAATCATTAATCCGGTTAACTGACACTTGGTTAAGAGACTATTGAAATTTTGCTGACCAGCAACTAAGGCAGCTGTTGCCCAGATATCTGCCCAGGTCAAGCTGTCGGAAACGATAGTAGCTTGCAGGAGAGAATGATCTGTCAAATTAGCGATGTGCTGTCCACGCTTGCTAAAGCCAGAAGTAGCGACAGCACCATTTTTCAATTTGTAAACGGCACTCAAACTATCAAGTTGGCTGGGGTTTTCGATTCCAATTTCCCAGTAAAAAGAGCTTCCATATTGTGTAGCAAATTGTAAATCACCGCCACCATTCAGTGAAATACCAATCACTGGCGGATGGTTTCTAAGAAATGGGGACAACAGATTATTAAAAATCTCCTCGATTGCCCAGCCTTTAACCAAACCTGTTGGATTAAATTCAGTCGCATAATAAGGATCGAAGAAACCAACAGTCGTTTTAGCGGCCGCTTTGGCTAGCTCAAAGACGGTATGAAAGCTTGTATTTTGCATAACCTGTAGATCACCTGCTTGATATTTTTTTAATAACGAATCCTGTCTAAAGGGAGAAAAAATATGATCAACAACTTGCAATCTTTGCTGTACCTGTGTTAATAGGTGATCAATCCAATAATCTGCAACAGGTATCTGTGTTTCACAAACCAAGGTTAAGGTGAACGGAATATTCATCATATTAATTACGCGATCATAGAATTGATAATCTTTTTTTACTTCCATGTCAGTTACCTCCTAACAATTGCAGTGCTTAAGCTTGCCGTGCCTGAATTAGGGCACTTTGCAAAGAACCTGTAAAACCCTTCCAGGTTTCGGTTGCTCCGGAAATTTGCTGGATGTTTGCTGATTGACTCTTAACTGCTTCTTGCCGGTAAACTGGTAAGACTTGCCGATTAAGTTCAACTGAATGCGAATGTGTATTCGGATATTTAAGAACGGTAATCTGAGTTAGTCGATTGTTAGCAATTTTAATTTTCAATTGGACATTGCCCCAGGCAGTTGCGGTACTTTTTCCAACATATTCACCATCTTTGTAGTTTCGCTGCTTGTTAGTGCTGCTTGAAACGGCAGAACTGGCTGAACTTGAATTATCAGCAGTACTGCTTACTGTATTATTACTTGCTGCATTATCGTTGCTAGCTAGGGGCTTATACAAGACAAAATAACTGTCTAATACAATAGCTATTGCAACTGTCAGTGATAAGGAAACAACTACTATTTTATGATACATATTTACACCTCTATCTATATTCTCAACAAGCTGATTAATTCTTTTTCTAGATAATATGCTAAATAATGAGATAAAGCCACTTATAATTCATGAAAGCAATCTGAGAAATTCTCAGAGAAAAGCAGGCAGCAGCTGATATAATGAAATTGGGTAAAAGAATGTGACATAAGATGTTGAAATTTGAGTAGAGAGATTAATTTGCAATTTTTGTATTAAAATAGATTGACGCGGATTCTTTAAATATCAGAATTTGCTTTGGAGGGAATATAGTGAGTAAAACAATTTTATTAGTAGAAGATGAACTCGGACTGGTTGCTTCTTTAAAAAAAGAATTGCAATTTGAGAATTATCAGGTTCTGACTGCTTCTGATGGCGCAGCAGCTTTGAGCGTTTTTGATAAGAACCAACAAACAATTGATTTAATCATTTTGGACTGGATGCTGCCCAAGTTGGATGGCTTAGGAGTACTCAGACGAATTCGGCGTGATTATGACATTCCAGTTATCATGTTGACTGCTCGTGATTATACTGGAGATAAAGTGGCGGGTTTAACTGGTGGAGCAGATGATTATATTACTAAACCATTCGATATTGAAGAATTACTTGCGAGGATCACGGCTGTTTTGCGGCGCCCAAGGCAAATATTGGATAATCATCAAGTCTATCAACTCGATGATTTAGTACTTGATACTGGGAAACGTCGGATTACACGTGGGGACCATAGCATTCAATTGACGCAACGAGAGTATCAGTTGTTAGTGGAGATGCTTAAGGTTGTTGGTAAGGTATTTACGCGTAATGAACTGCTTGATTTGGTTTGGGGCAGCGACTTTGAGGGCGAACCTAACATTGTGGATGTGTATATTCGTTATTTACGAAATAAAATTGATGAATTCCCTAATTCAAAAAAACTAATTCATACTGTTAGAGGTGTTGGCTATTCACTGACAGACAATTAAGGAAAGTGATGCTAGGTGAAGGCAAAGAAGATGAAAATAAAAACGATGAGGCCAAAGATTAAGAAAGAACAAAATAGTGACTCGATTATGCTGCGAAGTTTCTTATTACTAATCACGGCAATAATTGTCAGTTTTAGTATTATTACAGCGGTTGCGGTCGGACATCAACTGCTGGAAACTAGCCGCACGACTTCAAACAATATTATTAAGAGTCTGGAACGAACAGTGATTGATAGTGATCGTGACTGGAAACAGTGGCGGTTCAACAGTACTTTGAATACCAGTACGAGTTACGTGCATGTTAGAAATATTCGACAAGATGCCAAGACAAAAAATTATTATTCTCCTGATGCTAAGAGCCTGTTGAAAATCAAGCCCCAGAAATTTTTTTTAATCCATGGGCTCTATTATCGCCCTAAAATCGGTTTTCTGCTTTATAATACGGGGCATTCCAAAGGAATTCATTATAGTTTATGGATAAAATTAGATTCGCAATTGAAGATTTTGGAAAGAGTCATCATTATTACTGCAATTGTTTTGGTTTTAACACTCCTGACGCTGCCGTTATACATCAGGCTGATTGCCCAACGGTTGACAGGCCCACTGAGTCAGTTAACTAAAAGTGCTGAAGCGATTTCTGTTAAAAAGACTCAGACGACAGACAAATTGCCCATTCCAGCAACACCAACAGAGGTCAAGCAGCTGGCTGCCAGTTTTAATCGTCTGCTGACAAACTTATATGATAAAACGGAAAAAGAAAAAATTTTTGTTTCGAATGCTGCCCATGAATTACGGACGCCGATTGCAACCATCCAAAGTCACGTTCAATTAATTCAAAGACATGGGCATGACCATCCGGAAATTGTTCAGGATTCCTTGGATTATATATATCAAGAAGCTGAACAAACGACAAAACTAATTGAAGAATTATTGACCCTTTCGCGAGCAGACAAAATGACGCTGACACTGCAAAAATATGATATCAGTCAGTCCTTACAGAAGCTTGCCAAGGAGATGAATTTACTTTTTCCACAGCAAATAATTACTGATATTCCAACTAAGATAGTTATCACAGGGCATCAAAAAAGCATTGAACAGATCCTGATTATCTTGTTGAATAATGCTAGTAAATATTCACCACAGGATTCAGTAATTGAATTGACTCTTGAGAGAAATTCTAACGGATTAATTATTAAGGTTGCTGATCAAGGAAGGGGAATTACTGAGCAAGACAAAAAGCATATTTTTGAAAGATTTTATCGTGCAGATGACATTCGTGGTTCAATTACTGGCACAGGGTTGGGGTTGGCAATTGCCCAACAGCTAGCTCTTTTAAATCACGTCACTTTAAAAGTTGCGAATAATCAAACACGAGGCACTGTTTTTTCTTTAGAATTTAGAATTAATTTCTGAAATAATTTAATTTTGGCCCTTAGCGCTGCTAGTCATTCAGCTAAGGGCTTTTTTGTTTCTAAAAAAATCTCATAATCTTCTCAGCAAGCGTTACTTTTAGCGATAAATAAAAGTTGCTAAACTTGAAAATGTTCAAGTGAGGGGAGTTAAGAAGGGAGAGATAAGCGCTGTTTTTAATAAAAAGAAATTTCGGTTGGTTAATAACTGGGGTTATCTCTTTAATTTTATATGTCATTTTACTGCTGCTGGTCTATTTAAAAGCAACATATTTCAAGTCCTTAGACACTAGTTTGCAGCAATTTATGCTGACTGTGAGATCAAGTGGGCAAAATCAGTTTTATCCCATCGTTTCATTTTTCAGCAACTTTGCAAGCACTTCTGTATTAATAATTATCGTTGCATTTGCTATCTGGCAGTATTTTCAACGAATAATAAATGCCGTCTGGGTAATATTTGTCCATTTTAGCAGCATGCTGCTGGCACTATTAATTAATTGGATTTCACAAGAACTGCATCTTAATGGATATCCTGCGCTGGTATTAATTAACGAACATGTTCTGGCAACGGTCATCATTATTCTGATTGTCCTAACAATTATTCTCCCGACACTTGTCGATCAAGAAGTTCAGTTATTAACAATCTTGCTAGCTTTTTTGTGGCTGGGGATGGTGATTACCGCACAGCTGTACGGAGGGAGAAGCTCTTTTACCGGGATGTTGGCAAGCTTGTTAGTAGCGCTAGTTTGGTGGGAAATCATGCGGATATTTTATTTTATCTGTGATTTTTAAATTTTTACATTAAAAGAAGAGGATTAAATATGGAGAAATTAACAATTGTCGTACCAGCATTTAACGAAGAAGAAGTACTGAATAATACACTGCAAAGGTTATTAAAGATTGAAAGCAAACTAATTCAAGCTCAAATTCTTGACTATTCTTCTGACATTTTGGTTGTCGATGATGGCTCGGCTGATCAAACTTGGGAAATTATCAAGCATTATCATGAAAAAAGTAAAAGTATTAAAGGAATTAAATTAAGCAGAAACTTTGGTCACCAAAATGCGTTAATTGCCGGGCTTCAAGCGTAATTCTGCAGGTCTGTTTTATAAATTATTAAATTTACTTGGAGTTAAGTTGATTCCTAATCATGCAGATTTTAGATTGATGTAGCAGCGGGCGGTTAAAACCTTTTTGCAATATAAAGAACGTAATTTGTTTATCCGTGGAGTAATTCCATTGCTAGGTTTTAGCACAGCTAAAGTCTACTACAAGAGGACTCCGCGGTTAGCAGGAAAATCAAAATACCCGCTCAAGAAAATGTTGGCTTTTGCTTGGAACGGAATTACGTCATTTTCAATTATCCCTGTGAGATTCATCTTGGCATTAGGCATTTTCACTAGCTCTCTGGGAGTCGTGATGTTCTTTTATTCAATTATAACTAAATGGCTGGGATTAACGGTTCATGGGTGGTCTTCTTTAATGGTTTCCATCTGGATTTTGGGTGGCCTGCAAATGATTAGCCTGGGAATAAGTGGTGAATATATTGGGAAGATAATGACCGAAGTAAAGCAGCGTCCACGATATACCATTCAAAGTTATCTAAAATAAGGCAGTTCGATCAAGTAGGCAATGTTTTTAAATAGCAAATAAAGGGGTTTCGTTGTTAATGATAAATTTAAATAGCTTTATAGTCAGCATTGCTGGTCAAGGAAATTGGATAATATATGTCGTATTATTTTTAATAATTTTTTGCGAGACGGGATTAGTAATTATGCCATTTTTGCCTGGTGATTCTTTATTATTTTTGTGCGGGTCAATGGCAGCTTTATCCAATTCATTTTTTAACATCCAAGCGTTGATAATTTTATTATCAGTGGCGGCCATTTTGGGTGACAGTTTGAATTTTGAGGTTGGAAAGTATTTTGGAAGGTCTTTTACGCAACCTAAATGGGCAAAATGGATTAATGCTGCTTATCTGAAAAAAGCAAACAGCTTCTTTAAAAATTATGGTGCCAGTGCAGTTTTTCTAGGTCGTTTCGCTCCCATAATCAGAACCTTGATTCCGTTTACTGCTGGAATTGGCAAAATGCCATATCATAAATTTGCTTTTTTTAATATGTGCGGCGGCATTGTATGGGTTAGTTTTGTTCTTCTAAGCGGGTACTTCTTCGGGAATATTCCACTAGTAAAAAATCATTTTGAGCTGTTAATGATAGTAATTATCTTAATTTCGCTACTTCCAATTGTTTTATTTAAATTCAAGAAAAGTCAGCATGCTACTACTCACAGTGAGGACTTGAAAAGGAGTGATTTGGATGAGAAAAAATAAACTTTTAACAATAGTTGGCGGAGTAACGGCATTATTGTTTATTTCCTTGACGATTAGTATTAAAACTTCGGCGATTTGGCTGCAGACACTTGATACAGCAGTTCAAAATCTGATTGCACCTGTTGTAAATCCTGTTGCTACGAAGTATATCAGCTTAATTGCCGTTCTAGGCAGTCCATTTATTGATATTTGCTGGACAATACTAATTGCTTTTTTACTGTGGCGGAAGGAACGCAACTTGATTAATGCGGGGTGGTTAATGATTACCCAGTTCAGCGGCTGTGCAGTTGCTTTAATTATAAAGGAACTCGTTCACCGCTCTAGGCCAGCAAACCAAGTTATCAAGAATGGCGGTTTTAGCTTTCCAAGTGGTCATACTTTTGCAACAGCGATTGTTGTTTTAGCAGTTCTTTATTTCATTGTTCCTTGGCTGCAAGATCAAGAATTGCAATTTGTTATTTCTTTATTATCAATTTGCTGGGTGATTCTAATTGGATTTACACGATTATATTTACGGGCACATTTTTTTAGCGATGTTTGCGGTAGTCTGCTGCTAGCCATTACTTGGTGGGAAGTCATGAAGCTATTTTATTTTAGATTTTGGGGAAAGATGTTTTCAAATGAATAGAGAAAATTGATAAAAGGCAAAAACTTTTTCGAACATAAGAAATGACATACTTTACTCAATTAATTAAGGCAGGAAACGCATATGAAGTATTTTAAACAATTTTTTATAATTTCTTTGGGAATGTCCTTGATGATCGGAATTATTTCAAATTTATTTTATCCACAGAATCTTAGCGAAACATTAATTGTCAGTGCGTTATCGCTAGGGATTGGTTTTTGTTTGCCAAAATTTGCTTGCTGGGCGAATTCACTCTCAAAAAACAGGGTTTCGCAAATAATTTATCTGGTAATGGGTCTGATTTTAGTCATCCAATTGTTGATTCTAATCTTTTTTCCAGCAACCGTTTACCATGATCCGTTTCGTGTGCTTCATGAGGCGGAATTACTGAGCCACAATCATCCTGATTGGGATAACTCAACATATTTTTGGCGCTATTCCAATAATGTTCCCTTGGCTTATTTCTTGTCCTTGTGGCTAAGGTTAACAAATGTATTCCAGATATCGACTAATGCTGCATTACACATACTATCCTTGTTTTTTTTGGATGGGTTCATTATTTTAAGCCTGAAAACTTGTCTGAATTTTGTTAAAAGTCATACGCAGGTGTTAGCGTTAGCTCTTTTTTTCCTATTAGGTCCATTTGCCTATACGTATTACCTACAAGTCTTCTATTCCGATTTGCCAATCCTGTTGATATTGTTATTGACCTTTAACTTGTTAGCACGCTGGCCTAAGAGTAAAAAAGCTCAATTTGTTAGTGCAATTTTTTTATTTCTGATAATCGTTTGTGGCCAGTTAATTAAAGCCAATCTGATTATTCTTTCAGTTGCAATTCTGATTTTAATCATTGACTTATTTATGTATAAAAAACAGGTTTTGAGAAAAATGATTATTCCACTCGCCGTGATCTTATTTGCTTTTGCGGCAACGTTTCCAGCTAGTCAGGCGGTTAGTGCCGCTGCAGGTTTCAAATCCAACAGCCGCTATCAATTTCCGTTGACCCATTGGATTTGGATGAGCTACAATCCTGCCAGTCATGGCACTTATGATGGTAATGATGTGGAAAAAATGATTAGCTTACCATCTAAGGCTTCTCGACAGTCATATATTGCCAAGGCTTTGCCAGAGCGTTTAAGCCGCTTAGGAATTGGTGGAGTATTACGACAGTGGGTTTCGCGAATTGAAATTTTGTTAAGTGTTAATGACATTCAGAGTGCTTATACTGGGGGCTTTATTCAAGTACCGCGAGTTTATGTCAATTGGCAGTCAAAAGTACACGTTTTAAGTCAGGCAATTATGCGCAGCGGCTTCATCTGGATCTATTTGATTGCTTTAAGCAAATGTTTAGAATTGCTTAAACGGCAGACAGCACTTGATTCTATTCGTGAGCTGGCTATCATTGTGGCAAGCGGATACGTGTTTTTTCACATGCTGTTGTGGGAGTCAGAAAGTCGCTATGGGCAGGCTCTTTTACCATTATTATTAGTTATCAATACCTTGCCCATACAAGAAACAAAGATCCAAAAGGTCCAAGAAATACAGGGTAGATTGGTCAGTTCTCTGCGCACTAAGCTAGGTCCGCTTGTTATTTGCCTAGTTGTGGTTTTGAGCAATCTTGCTAATTGGCATGAACCTGCGGGACAGATTATCGCTGCACAAAGAAGCCAGCTTTCCTTGCAGTATCACGCGAAGGAGACTTGGGTAGAGACTGGGAAGGTTGTTTCTCAGCAAATGGTCATCAAGCATGAAGCTACGCTATTTTCAGTGGCAGTTCCGCAGGGCTCAAAATTATCCGGAGAATTGATAAATTACCGGACGAAACGCCATTATCTACTAAAACATGGATTAAAATCAGGCAGTTCATCGTTAAGCTACCATGGTAAAATCACAGCGGGTTCCTATCAAATATTTTTAGTAAACAAGGATAGTCAGATGCAGCCCATCGAAATTGTTCAGACAGTCAATTATCAACTTGCGCCATACCCAGTCAAGATGGATGCACAGACAGTCAGATTTGCATCGTTAGTCTATAAAGCAACTTACAGCAATGGAAAAGTTTGAATTGGCTTATTTCTTAGATTTGATAAACTGGAATTAGAATGAAATGGTTGGCTGATAGATAAATAAACGAAAAAAATGATTTTAAATACTAGCGAACAAGGGGAAGATTATATGAAACAGTATAATAAATTGGGAATAATTTTAGGAATCGGAATAGTTACAGTAATTATTCAATTTGTTTTAGGACAGCAGCTGCCGGCACGAATCATCATAACTCTAACAGGAATTGTTTTTGCACTTCTGATGTTAAAAGAAATGATTAAAGCACTTCGTTCCGGTGATTATGGCGTTGATTTATTAGCAATTACAGCTATTGTTGCTACATTAGCAGTCGGTGAATATTGGGCAGCGATGATTATTTTGATAATGCTGATTGGCGGTGACTCACTAGAGGAGTATGCTGCCAAAAAGGCAGGTTCAGAATTAAAATCATTGGTAGATAATTCACCTCAGATTGCGCACCGGATTGTGAAGCAACAACAAGATGATGTCAAAGTTGCTGCTGTTTTAATTGATGATCATTTAGTTATCAAGCCGGGTGAGATAATCCCGGTTGATGGTCATGTGATTCAAGGACAGGGTAATGTTGATGAATCCTCCTTAACAGGTGAATCACGACCTGTCAGTAAACAGGTAGACGACAAATTGCTGTCAGGAGCAATCAATGGTGATACGGTTTTAGTTATGCAGGTTGATAAATTAGCTAAGGATAGCCAATATCAGCAACTGGTAAAGTTAGTCAAGATTGCTGGCAATTCTCCGTCGCATTTTGTGCGCTTAGCCGATCGCTATGCAGTGCCCTTTACTTTGGTAACTTACCTAATTGCTGGGATTGCTTGGTTTTTGGCTAAGGACCCAGTTAGATTTGCTGAAGTTTTAGTGGTTGCTTCCCCATGTCCTTTGATCTTGGCTGCTCCAGTTGCGATGGTTTCGGGAATGAGTCGTTCGTCAAGAAATGGGATTGTTGTAAAAACGGGAGATGTAATTGAAAAACTGGCGACGGCTCAAACAGCAATTTTTGATAAAACAGGTACAATTACTAAGGGATACTTAACGGTTGCTCAAATCAAATCTCTAACTGAACTTACACCAACAGAATTGTTGAGTCTAGCAGTTAGCTTAGAACAAAATTCTAATCATATTTTGGCACGTTCACTAGTTAAGTATGGTCAAGATAACCATGTTGAGCTGCAAAGTTTTACCGATGTTTCCGAGATCGTTGGTCAAGGTCTTGCGGCTAAGCAAAACGAAAAGCTGATTAAGGTGGGGAAATTAAGTTTTGTGACTGCAGCTAATCCAAAATTGGATATCCAACAAACCGCTGTTTATCTTTCAGTTGATCACAAGCTTTGCGGCTATGTGACTTTTACTGATGAAATTCGACCAGAAGCTGAGCTGACAATGCGGCAATTGAAGCAATATGGTGTAAAGCATTTGATGATGCTAACTGGTGATCAGAATACAACAGCTCAAAGTGTAGCTCAAAAAGTAGGTATTAGTGATGTGCAGGCCAACTTGTTGCCCCAAGGCAAAATTACAGCTATTAAAAACCTGACTGAAGCAAGGCGACCAGCAATTATGGTTGGTGATGGGGTCAATGATGCACCTTCTCTGGCGATGGCAGACGTAGGAATTGCTATGGGGGCACACGGATCAAGTGCTGCAAGCGAATCAGCAGATGTTGTTATTTTGAAGGATGATTTAAGACGAGTTGCGAAAGCAGTTGAAATTTCCCAAAATACGATGAGAGTGGCTAAACAAGCAGTTTTGATTGGACTCTTTATTTGTGTATTATTAATGTTAATCGCAACAACCGGTATTTTACCAGCTTTGGTTGGAGCGATGATGCAAGAAATCATTGATACGGTTTCGATTTTATGGGCCTTGCGGGCAAGAGGAGGTCAGCGTCATAGAGCTTTATAATAAAAATTATTTAAGGGGTGCCTTCAATGAAGAAAATATATTTTTTATGCACAGGAAATTCGTGCCGCAGTCAAATGGCAGAAGGATATGCTAGGGTGCTTTTACCACAAAATGAATTTGAAATTAGAAGTGCTGGAGTCGAAGTTCATGGCTTAAATCCTGATGCAGTTAAGGTGATGCTTGAAGATGGAATTGATATCTCGCAGCAATATTCGAAGAAGATTGATGTTGATTACTTTGAGTCTGCTGATTTAATTATTACACTATGTGGGGATGCAAAGGATAAATGCCCTGTTATTTCTGCTGAAACACAGCATCTTCATTATCCTTTGGCAGATCCTGCGAATGCAGTTGGAAGCTATGAAGAGCGGTTCGATGTTTTCCGGAATGTTCGTGATAAAATCAAAAAAATAGTATGCGGTTTAGAATAAGTTTTGCAAAGGAAATGTGCCATAAGTAGGGAAAGTTAGATGGTGGATGTAAGCTAGTTCCTGAGACAACTTTTAAGAGAGGGTATAATAAGTCAATCGTCTCTTAAAAGAAAGGAATTTTTACATGCCAACTCGTTACGACAAAGAATTCAAACAAAACATCATCA
>NZ_AZFQ01000029.1 GCF_001435195.1 Liquorilactobacillus satsumensis DSM 16230 = JCM 12392
CGAGGTCAGTCACGAGCATGTTTGGTCACTTTTGTAGAACGTAAAACCCGGCTTCTATGGGCTATCAAAGCCCCTAATCGCACCGCCAAGACCTTAAATGATACCTTTGGAAAGTTTATGGGGATCTTCGGTTCCCAAGTGAAATCTATAACTGTTGATCATGGTAAGGAGTTTGCCGATTATCGATCCATAGAACAAGACTATCAGATTAAAGTTTATTTTTGTCACCCGTATTCACCATGGGAACGGGGATCCAATGAATATTTCAATCGACGGTTACGTTGGTTTTTCCCGAAAAAGACTAACTTTGACCAGATAACGACTGATGAAATC
>NZ_AZFQ01000030.1 GCF_001435195.1 Liquorilactobacillus satsumensis DSM 16230 = JCM 12392
CGATTTATTCATTATACGCTCTCTTAAAAGTTGTCTCAGGAATCAGCTTACATCCACAATTACATGAGGTCGAATTAGAGAACATTAAAAACTGTAGTCTAACATAATCTGTACAAAAAAAGCCCATCAACTAGGCATACCCCGATAGGCTATATACCAGCTGAAGGACTTGCTGACGGGTTGACTAGACCCTAGGAAGCCAATCACATGACTTCACTCCTACACATTTTCATAATAGCATGTGTTGTTATTGATGTCTAGTTTCTGATACAATTAGAAAGGCTATTACTAAGGTTTGACCACCTTAAGTATAGCTAGGAGGCTTCAATCGCATGACTATCACTCTTACACCTTCTCTAGTTATTTTCCTATTCATTGTATGGATGGAATATAACCATAATGAGAAGTAAAATAAGTACACTGGGATTTAATTATCCTGGTGTTTTTTTAGTTTAGTGATTTCTTCAATATATAGTAATTCTGCTTTCTCGGCCTTACTTTTACAATCATAACAATGACTTTGAATTAAACTAAAAATAAAAAATAAGAAAGTAATTACTAAACCACTTAATGCGATATTGTTCATTACATCTAGACTTATTAAAAACATAGCCATAAGAATATAAGCGAAAGGTATTAAAAATTTAATAACCTTTATATCACTTTTTATATCATCGTTACAAAACTTAATTTTTTTAATTGTCAAATTCAAATTAGACACATTCAATAAGCTGACCCCTTTATACACCAATATGTATATTTATTATTTCTAACTTTACTAGTTTACATAATCAATATTAACCCAAGTGTTCAGTTGTATACTCCCAATTCCCCGCCTACGTAACTTAAAA
>NZ_AZFQ01000031.1 GCF_001435195.1 Liquorilactobacillus satsumensis DSM 16230 = JCM 12392
TGAGGCTCATGGGAACATGGAATAATCTTCAGGAAGGCTTCACAGTCAATGAGCGTCTTTCAGACACTCTCGTTGATGTTGCTGTTTGGCACGTTTTTAATCGCGCTACTCAGCTATATCGACAAACACCACAAATGAAAAAGCCGCCCCACATAACTTTGACCGGTTATGGGGCGAACTAGTGTTGTTTTAATATCTGCCACCGTCTTTAACGGCTCTAC
>NZ_AZFQ01000032.1 GCF_001435195.1 Liquorilactobacillus satsumensis DSM 16230 = JCM 12392
TTTTTAGGCTAATTATACTCAAAATAAGTTTACCTGAAAAATTTTGCACCAGAACCACTTGGGAACTAAATAGCGCTAAAAAAATTGACGGATTCTAGAGGTAATAAGTTGTATTTCCTCAGGCTTTAAAGTTGCTTCAACTTGTCCGTTTGAACGTTTAGTGGGGTCAATAGCACGAACATGTTGCAATAAAGCTGTTCCATGAATCTTATTATGGTTGATCTCCACAAAAAGTGGAGATTTAGCATACTTTTCCACCTGCCAATATTTTGCAGAAGTACTAATTGGTACCACAATCACAGTATTAAAATATTGGTTGTAGTGAGCGTTACTGATAACCAAACAAGGGCGCTTCTTTTTAGTTTCAGTGCCTTTAGCGGGGTTTAAATCAATCCATAAAATGTCACCTTGAGTTAATTTCATTAATCAAAATCTTCACTTTCTACATCTGGTCCCCAGTCGAGTTCTGGAGTAGATAGGTTACCAAATTGTTTTTCTTGTGCTGCAACAGTTTGCCACAGATCGGGTTTACTAGGGATAATAGTAATTGTGCCATTAGGGGAGATTTTCCATTCAATAACGTCACTAGATTGAAGATCTAAAAGATTACGCACGGTTTTAGGAATAGTTACCTGATTTTTACTCGTAATCTTTGAACGAACGGTAGTTGAATCGTTAGTATTCATATAAATCAACTCCTTACTTTTTCCTTACTTAAATAATAACATAGTTAAAAGAGGAAGACAATCCTTGATCAACGTTAATAATCAGGACGAAGTTTAGAGAAAACAGTTTAAAGTGAGCGTTAAGAGGTTCTTTTTTTTGTATAAAAATAAACTCACTCAATTTTAGAGTGAGTCTATTTGACATAACCACGACTTCAGGCAAGTAACCTGAAAAGGGAGCTTTTCACATGTTTAAGCGAAAAATAGTTTAGGGCAGATCATTACCTGCAGCCAAGTAAACGTCGTACCATTCCTGAGCTGTTAGTTTAACCTTAGTGCCATCTACTGTATCGCGTAAATGAGCAGGGTTCATTGTACCAGCGATCACTTGTAGTTTTGCAGGGTGCCGCAAGATCCAGGCAGCAGCAATGGCATTTTTAGATACACTGTATTTATCTGCTAATTCTTGCAGTTTATCATTAACTTTAGGAAAATCAGGATTGTCAATGAATGTCCCTTCGATCTGACCATATTGGAAGGGCGACCATGCTTGGATCGTCATGTTGTGAAGTTGTGAATACTCTAATAATCCGCCATCATGATCAATACTTCTAGCGTCCGTCATGTTTGTGTGAATATCACGATCGATCGGACCTGTGTGCATTACACCAAATTGCAACTGATTGATCAGTAGTTTTTGATTGACAGCTGATTGAACTAAGTCCACTTGACCAGGGTTCATGTTAGATACGCCAAAATGCCGGACCTTTCCAGAGCTTTGTAATTCATCAAAAGCCGCTGCAACTTCGGCTGGGTCCATTAATGCATCAGGACGGTGGAGCAAGAAACTATCTAGATAGTCAATACCCATCCTTTCGAGCATGCCATCAACAGTTTCGAGTAAATGCTTTTTTGAAAAGTCATAACGTGTGATCTCATTATTACGTTCAGGATTACGATAAATTCCGCCTTTAGATTGAATAAAGAAGTCATCTCGTGACAAAGATGATTTTTTAAGCGCTTGGCCAAACCTTTCTTCAGCCTTCCCGGCATCGTAGACGTCCGCGGCATCAATATAATTAATACCTAAGTCCTTGGCAGTTTCTAAAACAGTAACCGCATCGTCGACACTTAGGGGTGCAATGCGCATAATGCCCAAAATGACCTCAGAACCTGTAAAACCAGAACCACCAATTTTGACTTGTTTCATTAAAATATCCTTCCTTTCATCTCTAATACTTATGGCAAGTATAAAACAATTAAAGACAATTTCAAAACGATAAAAACTTGGAACCAAATTCAACAAAGTTGATCTTATCAAACTTAAAATCTTTGTCTCGTTAGAAGCAATTATCCGCTAATGGATGTAAGCTGATTCCTGAGACAACTTTTAAGAGAGCGTATAATGAATAAATCG
>NZ_AZFQ01000033.1 GCF_001435195.1 Liquorilactobacillus satsumensis DSM 16230 = JCM 12392
TCAGTGGTCTTAACCAAAACAGATAGTGATACAGGAAAGACATTGTCTGGTGCGGTCTTTGATCTCTACAAAAAAGATGGCACAAAAGTTGCCAGTGGCTTAACCACCGATGCAGCTGGACAGATCAAAGTAGGCAGTCTGAAACCGGGAGACTACTACTTTAAGGAAACAAGTGCTCCTGCAGGATATGAGTTAAACGATACCAAACTGAACTTCACAGTTGAACTACAAACAACAGCTAAGGTCGCTACAGTTTCGGCAAC
>NZ_AZFQ01000034.1:0-22259 GCF_001435195.1 Liquorilactobacillus satsumensis DSM 16230 = JCM 12392
CGGAGAATTTTGACTTATGGAACACGTTTATCCGGAATAAAATAGGAGCTGTGACAAAAGTTAAATTTTGTCACAGCCCCTATTTATTTATTGTGAATCACCGTGCCCCTAGTCAGGCTTGGAAGATTCTAAGCTTTGGAATTGCAGCTAAACCCTTACTTGCTCATGTAATCTTAAAAAAGATTAGTAAAGAAGTTTTTAATAGCCCGCCCCATAATCACAAAAATATTTGCCTTTTCAATCTTTTGCGTATTTGTCGCAGTCAATTTAAGGCTGGTAGCTCCATTCAGGTACGTTAATGGCTGCTGCTTGACTTGCAAGGAGATTGTCCCGATATTCTTATTCTTAGCTAATGGAGCCTCAAGACCACCATTTTTATATAACTTCTTATTGCCCTTCAAGCTTGCTTGCAGGGAAGCTGTTGAGAGCCCGTTTTTCAACCAAACGGCGGTTGCATTTTTAGTTACAGCTTTAGTTTTTAATTCTTTACCGTGATAAACAGGCAGTTGTTGGGCACCCTTGAAACTTTGATTTGCCTTAATCGTCGTGTAAGTAAAATTGTTGTAGACATATGACATCAGCTTTTGTGTTTGGGTGAAACGTGAAACATCAGTATCGCTTGTATGAGGCGCTCCCAGAACAACTGTGATGATCCGATGTCCATCTTTATTGACCGTCCCTGTAAAATCAGCTCCTGCACTATCAGATGTTCCTGTCTTAAGTCCATCGACTGGCAGTTCGCTGTATGCTTTTGCCAGTCCTTTAAGCATCCAGTTCCAGTTTTCCATCTCAGTCTCACTAGTCCCATTATTGAACTTCATTCTTGCAATACTAGTGGTCTTCAAGACCTCTGGATAGTCAGTTAATAATTTCTGTGAGACTAATGCCATCTCTTTTGCAGATAACTTATTTTCAGCATTAGTGGGTGCGCCAGGATACTTGGCGTTCCCAATTTCATTATTTCCAAGACCTGAAGCCGTATAGATCTCAGCATCGTTAATTCCCCAGCTCTTGAGCAATGTCCGCATCTTATCAACGAAGGCCTTTTGAGAACCAGAAACCGCATTAGCTAATGTCATGACCGCTCCATTTGCAGAATAGATCAGACTAGCCTGATATAACTGGCGAACAGTATATGTATTGCCCTTCTTTAAAGGAACGTTTGATAATGAGGTGTTTTGGCTGACTTGGTAAGAAGCATCATCTACGGAAACTTTTTGATCCCATGAAAGCTTGCCTTCTTTGATAGCCTGCAAGACTAAATAAATAGAAACCAACTTCGTCATTGACGCAACTGGCAGCAACTGACTTTCATTTTTCCCATAAATAATTTGACCAGTTTTAGCGTCGACAGCGATTGCTGCTTTGGCATCAAGCTGCAACTCCTGTGCATTTGTAGTATCTGCACTAACGGTTGTTGCACCAAAGGCCCCTGTCAGTGTAGCTGAAACTGTGGCTGCAGCCACTAAGCTCAAAAGAACTTTCTTTATTTTTTTCAATAACATTTTTTTCTTTCCTTTCAAAATTCCAAGTCTCTTCTAGAATAGCGAAAAAAGACTAGTCTGACAATGACTAATCTGCACTTTTTATCTTTTTAGGCCGCGTTAACTTAACTTCTTGGTTCACAGGCAAATGCATAATGAAACTAGTCATTTTTTTGTTAGATTCCACATAAAGATACCCGTGATGCAGTTCAACTATGCTGAGTGCAATTGCTAATCCTAAGCCACTGCCACCAGTCTCCTTAGAACGGGAACTTTCGACACGATAAAAACGGTCAAAAAGCTGTGAAAGCGCCTTTTTAGGAATCTCCGGGCCATCATTTGCAACTTCCACTACCAGTTCGCTTTCATTGACATGACCAGCCTTAAGAAAAATATGTTTGCCACCTACTCCATACTTAAGCGCATTTGTAACCAAGTTATTAAAAACTCGAACCAATTTTTCTCCATCAGCTTCCATCATAATTTTATCTTCGCTAATTTCCGTTTTAATCTCCATTTTTTTCTTATGTGCTTCAAGTTCAAAGGAGACAGCCAATTGTTCTAACAATTGTTTTAGATCAATCTTTGTTAATGAAAGCGGTGTTGCAGGTTGCCGTACCTTGGTGTATTCAAACAGATCTTCTACTAACAGTTTCATTTGCTTAGCCTTAAGAAAAGCGGTGTGCGTGTATTTAAGCAACTCTTCTTCTGAATGATACTGCTTATCCTCAATCAGCCCTAAATATCCAATGATTGAAGTTAACGGCGTCCTGATATCATGACTGACATTTGTCACAAGTTCATCCTTAGAGCGTTCAATCCGTCGTTCATCTTCCATTGCGCGCAGCGTGCTGTCCACCAGTGCATTGATGCTCGTAATTACTCGTTGCATATTTCCCTGAAGCTGAAAAGGAATCCGATGTCCCAGATGCCCATCTGCAATATAATGCAGCTCATAAATAACATGCTGCAACTGCATCTGCCGATATCTGCGAATTAATCTCCAGTACACAATGAAGATATCCGCAACCAGCATGACACACAAAAATACCCAACCCCAACTCCAAAATTGAATATGATTCGGTCCAAACGCAAGCGACATCTTGATTTGAAAAATTCCATTTGCAAGCGCCGGATTGGACTCAATCATCTGATCCAATAATACATAAATGGATAGATTCAATAATAAGAGTAGAATAACGGTCACAACACCTTCGCCGAACAGCTCACTTTTTTCACGTGCTGTGAGTTTCACTTCATTATCTCCATTTCTAATCTACTTAGTGAGATTCAACTTTATACCCTACGCCCCAGACAGTTTGAATAACCTTCTCCCCATCAGTTGCTTCTTCAATCTTGTCACGCAAATGACTGACATGTACCATCACAGTCTTAGCAGAAACAACTGACTCCTGCTGCCACACGCGTTCAAAGATATCATCTGCAGAAAACACACGGTTAGGATGACTTGCTAAAAGATAGAGAATCCCAAATTCAAGCGCAGTCAACTGAATGGACTTGCCATCGACTGTCTCGACTTCATGTGAATCTTTCTTAATAATTAGCGGACCAATTTCGAGTATATCAGGAACATCATTCTTAACATCGTGCTGTGCACGGCGTAGCAAAGATTTGACCCGGGCCATCACTTCCAGCGGATTAAATGGTTTAGTTACATAATCATCAGCGCCTTGAATTAACCCTTGAATCTTGTCCATGTCACTTGTCTTAGCCGAAAGCATCAAAACCGGTAATTGTGAATCCTTTCTAATCTCTTTAATCACTTCAATACCATCAACTTGCGGCATCATAATGTCTAAGATCATTAGCGCAATATCTGGGTTAGTGTTAATTTTCGTGAGTGCTTCTTTACCATTGTATGCCTTTTCAACCTCGTATCCTTCATTTTTAATATAAATACTCAGCAATTCTACAATATCTTTATCGTCATCTACAACCAAAATTTTCATAATAATTGCTCCTTAAAAGTTTCTATTTCCTCCATGCCACGGTTACCAATTTCACGCAGCACCCTGTCGCAGTCTTTCCTGCCACATTTCATATTATTAATTGTAACAAACTACATGCTTATCGTATCTAAAGAATTATTTAAAATCAAGGCGTATCCCTTAATAGCAAAAGGTTTTACCAACTTTTTCATACAAAAATCACAAACAGATAACTTTTGCCTTTTATACCTTAAAATTCACTAACTATGTTATTATCTTTTATGGTAGCAGTTGTCTGAACTTTTCTTGCTCGTTTAGACAAAATTTTTAGGAGGCAGAATAAACAATGAAAAAAACAAATGTTCTTTACCAACATGGGACGCTTGCATTACTAGTCCCTGGCCTGCTTGCAGGAACACTAAAAATGGAAGATTTATTGAAACATGGTGATACAGGAATTGGTACTGGTGAAGGACTTGATGGCGAATTGATTATCTTAGACGGAATTGCATATCAAGTTGATAGTGCCGGAAAAGTAAACTTGGTATCCCCAGAATTCACAATGCCCTTTGCCAACTCTCATTACGCTGACTATCAAAAAGTAACCACAATTGCGAATGCTTCACCTGTAGATTTTGAAAAGGCTGCACTCCAAGGCAGACCTAATTCCAACACCTTCTTTTCTGTCCTTGTAAAAGGAACGTTCAGTTACATGAAGACGCGTGCAGTCGTTAAGTCTGAACGTCCTTTTTCAACTTTAGCCGAAACTGCACAAAAACAAAGCATCTTTGAAGCCAAGGATGTTACTGGTACCTTTTTAAGTTACTATTCACCTGCCCTTTTCAATGGAGCAGCTGTTGCTGGCTACCACAATCATTTCTTAGCTTCAGATCATTCAATCGGCGGACATGTTCTCGATTTTAAGATTGCAGAAGGCACTCTGTTTGTTCAAACCTTCGATACGCTTGAGCAGCACTTGCCGGTCGACAATTCAGAGTTTAGTGCACATGATTTTTCAAAAGATGACATTGCTGGAATAATTTCACAAGTCGAATAAAAAAAGGGCTGTGACAAAAGTTAAATTTTGTCACAGCTCCTCTTTTATTCCGGCTAAACGTGTTCCATAAGTCAAAATTCTCCGTCTAACCTCGAATTACTCATAGCAAAGTACTCGCTATGTTCGTAATTTCGAGTTAGCACTCAAAATTTTCCCGACTTATGTCACACTCTCTATTTATTTTGTAATCTGCGTATTAATGAGTTTTAGTAGCTGGACGCTGTATCTCTAATTGCAAATCTCCAGCTTAATAATTATGGAATCGCGGTGTACTTGGCGGTGAAGGAACCTTCATTTGCTTATCAATTCGTGAACGCCCTGTTGCGTAATCAAAAGTCACACCTGGCTGAACGTTAAAAATAAAGACATTAAAATTTAAACTGCCATCATCTGAAATGGCCTGCAATTGAACTCCCCGGGCCATTAGTTCATTCCCTCGAAAAATTGCATGCGCGGCAAAAATCACTTTATGCCCTCGCCTAAGTGCATCTCTAATTCGGCTTTCGTAAATTGTTTGGATTTTTTGATTTGAAAAAGCTGTTTGTGTAAATAAATTTTTGGGATTATTCTGATCTCCACTTTCTAAACTGGTATCATATTGCCCATTGCTTGCAATTCCCTTTGAGAGCGAATACGCAATTAAATGACCACGGTTAATAATCGGAGTTTTATTTACATACTTCTGATGCCAACCAGTTGGTTGAACATATTGCCGTTCGCGCAAAAGATCATTTGCAAGATTGCGCGCTTCTAAATATGCCGTATTAACATTTGCAGTTCTATTTAAATTATCTAAATTACTATAATTAACCTGATTAGTGTGCCAATCAGCAAAATTTAAAGTACTGCGATCATTATTAACATTAATAACCGCACTTTTGCCAGCAACGTAATCCAGATTGACCAAACTGGATTCTGTCGTGTTATTAATTGTATCTTCATTGCTATTTGCGCTCGAAGCAGTCTTTGCTGTTGTCCCCGCGATAGTAAAAGATGCATCTAGTCTTTTTTCAAGCTTTTGCCAATTTTGCGTGAGGCCAAAGACCATCAAGACAATCAGCATACTGATTAGACTTACTTTTCTTTTTCCCCTACCCCTTTTTGCCATTAAACCCCAACACTCACTTTCTTGTAATTCTGCAACTACCTTCTTTTATTTTTAATACTAGCAGTTAAATCACGTTTGATATTATAGACTGTCTGTCTTGTCACACCCGCTTTACGTGCAATTTCGCTGATAGAAATCCTTTCTCCGCGTGCCTTTTTGGCTAACAGCCTTTGAATCAGTTCAAAAACAAGTCTCTTTTGCTGATTGTGTACATTTGCAGCATATTCCACCTGTTTTCCCTTGTAAATTCCGTGTTTTTTGGCAAGTTCGATCCCTGCTTGCCGTTTAGTTTCAAGCATTTTTTGTTCTTGGGCTACAAGATATTCTTGCATTTCTAAAACTAACTTCGTGAAAACCCTCTTTTGTGCTGAACCTTTGGCCTGCTTAAATGCTGGCAGGTCAAGAATATCCAAAGTTGCGCCCTTTTCATAAATACCCTGAATAATTTTAACCAGTTCCCGCGGAGTCTGTCCTAAGTGCTCAAGACTGGCAATCACAAGTTCGTCGCCTGCTTTAATCTCCAACAACAGTTGCTGTAAATACTTTTTTTCAAACTTCCCCACAATTGCTGCTTCTAAGTAAAATTGCTTGGCTCCTATTTTTTTTAATAATTTGTTTTGCTGTATTCCTTTTTCCACAGCAGCATCTGTGCGTAAATACCCGATCCTCACTTTTTATTCCTTTCTTGTTAGATACGTATATTAGACACTTTTTACAAAATAAAAGTAACTTGAACATTGATCGTTTAATAATGTCGCTTATCTTCTACAAGTATTTTATAAAATACACTTTAGTAATTAACTGTTCTGAGCTGAGGAGAAACTTCCGTCTAACTTCGAATTACTCATAGCACACATGAGCTCGCATTAACATTCAAATTACCCTTGCACTGTTTCTCTAATAAGTTAGTTTACTATATAACTGCTGAAAATAAATACTTTTTATTCAAAAGAATGCGCTCATCGAATTGTCCTCCCAGTCAAGAAGTTTGGCATACCAACTGTAAATTACAAATCCAATTTAGTCCTAATATATGAACGCCTCGTACTTAAATGCAAAAAGGCTGGCTACCAAACCTGTTTAATTAGCCCATTTCCAGCTAAATCAAACTATAAATTCTATCGCAGCCAGCGCATTCCCTTTGCAGCCAGATTCAAATGCTTCAAGCCTGCTTGATAGTTCACTATTTTGCTGCATCTAAGGTGTTATCAAGCACCACAATCGTTCTACCATAATGATGTCCCAGTTTCAGTTTCTCAAGCACAGTTGGAACCTCAGCCAAGTCAATCTCGTTATAGAGCAATTGGTTTGCAACATTCCATTTATTGGCTAACAGCTGCCAAACTTCTCTTCGTTGAACCTGAGGATAATTAACAGAATCAATCCCTACTAGCCGAACTGCACGCAAAATAAATGGTAATACATTCGTCGCCAATGCCACTCCACCTGCATTCCCACAAAGAGTCATTGCCCCTTTGTAGCTAATCTTTGGGAGTAAAGCGGCCGCCACTTCCCCGCCGACAGTCTCCAAGACATAGTCAAACCTTTGACGTTCAAGTAAACCGTGCTTCAAAATTTCAGTAGCCTTAATGACTTGCTGTGCTCCCAAAGATGTTGCAAGTTCAACCTGGTAATCTTTTCGGACAAGTGCATGCAGCTTAGTGAATCCCAAATGTGCTAAGATGCGGGTTGCAACACTGCCGACACCGCCTGTCGCTCCTGTGATTAAAAGATTACTATCCTGTTGCAGACCTGCATGCAAGAGTTCTTTAATTGATAATGCGGCCGTCAAGCCAGCAGTTCCAAAAAGCATGGCTTGTTTTAATGACAAGCCATCAGGCAATTTAAGCAGCCAAGCAGCCGGAAGACGAGCGATTTCCGCAAAGCCCCCGGTATGGTTGACCCCTAGTCCATACCCGGTTGCCAGAACATGATCTCCCGGTTTAAAACTGGAATCAACAGAAGCCAGGACAACACCACTTAGATCAATTCCAGGGATCAGCGGATAATTTTTAATTACCCCACCGTCTTTTTGAAAAGCAAGCATGTCTTTATAGTTCAGTGAAGAATATGCGACTTTAACCAATACTTCTCCGGCTGATAGAGCTTGCAGTTTAACGGTTCTTAAACTACAAGTAACTTGATCTTCTTGCGCATTTAAAACAAGTGCTTTAAATTTGTCCATCTATATGTTCCTTTCGTCTGATTGAAAGCTGTTTTCTCAAAATTGCAAACCAACTGACTTTAGTTTGAAACAAGTAACTTACCTGCATTCTTAAAAAAAGACCAACAAGCTTAATTACATTAAATTTTATTGTCGCAGTACACGGAAATACTTAAAAAATAAGGATTAGATCGCAAACTAAAATTCGACCTAATCCTTAGAAATTGTCCATTGCTGCCATATCACTATTTAGGTGTCACTAATGCATCTAATAACGTAAACAGCAGTTGCTGGTTTTTAACAGGCGGAACTTGCAAAGCAATTTGGGTAGCATCCTGATTTAAGACAGACCCCTGGACAAACGCCGCATCGTTGGCAACGACTCCTTGTAAGGTCTCCTTTGTCGTTTCCAAATGAAATTGCAATCCTAGTGCACGCTTTAAGCAAAAGCCCTGATTTTTCCAGAATTGGCTCGCAAAAAGGCGCTGGCCATTTTCCGGTAAAGTAAATCCTTCACCATGCCAATGTAAAATCTCATATTGTGGTGCAATTTGTAGTCTTTCTTGTCCCAAAGTCGTCGTCTGAATCTTACCCCAGCCGACTTCTTTGGGAGTTGAAACAATTTGTGCATGAAAAGCCTTGGCTAACTGTTGTGCTCCAAGACAGATCCCAAACATTGGTTTATTATCCGCTACTACTGCTTTAATTAAGGCTCTTTCCTGCACAAGCCATTCCTCAGGATCGTTGGCGCTCATCGGCCCACCTAAGACTACCAAAAAATCAACTGCTGCAGCTGGTGGTAACGGTTGCTCCGCAAAAATTCTGATCACTTCAAGTGGATAATTATGCAGTTGCGCCCATTTTGTAATTGCTCCTGGTGCCTCGAAAGCTACGTGCTGTATCACCGTTATTTTCAATTGTTATCACCTAGTTATTAAGTTCCTTGACGACCTGCCTTTGATTAACGGCTGTCTTGTTGCTATAATTCACCATTCAAAAATTGAGTCTGACCATTGCCAAAGCTCCAGTCATCATCATTGTTTGAAACCAGACTGAACATAACGTCTTCTTTCCGTAAACCGAGTTCTGCATGCAGACGTTCAACTAAGCGGCGATAAAAATTACGCTTATCTTTAGTTGAGCGTGGACGTGAAGTCAGATTAATCACAACCACATCTTTAGTACGTTCGATTCCCAAACCCGTGTCTAAAATCTGCATTTCAAACGGTTCATGCTGTGTCAGAATCTGATAACGGTCTCCTTCTGGGGTATGCAGTGTCTCTCCTTGTACTTCATAAGCAATCTTAAGCAATTGCTTTAAATAAGCTTCATCGTGCCCCTTGAGCACATCAACTCGCATTAATGGCATTTAATTCATCTTCCTTTCTTTGTTCCTTTATATTATATCAGAGTACTATTCAATGTTTTGTAAATATTCCGCTAAAACAGCTGCTTGATTATGTTCAAGGTCTTTGGCACCAAAAAGCAAAATCACATCTTGTTTTTCTGTTTGTTCTTTCACAATTTTTAAAAATTCATTTTTATGTGGATTTTCAGCTATTTCGTTTAAATAACGCTGCTTAAATTCTGCAAACTTCTCTGGTTCATGCCCGTACCACTTGCGTAGTTCATTAGAAGGTGCGATTTCTTTAAACCACAAATCCAGATGAGCATTAACTTTAGAAATTCCGCGGGGCCACAGCCGGTCAACCAAAATACGATAACCGGTTAAATCAACTGGTTTAGTATATATTCGGTCTTTTTTGATTTGCATTTTTTCTTCCTCCAACATCTAAAGCTCAGAAAACTCCTCTTTTAAAATAACGCATCCACCGAATTTTAACCAGCAACTAAGCTATCATACTCACACCTAAATAAAAAACTTTTCACACTAGTTTCAGCCGACCGCCGAAAATTAGTGTAAAAAGCCTCTTACTCTTATAAGTGAAAATCTATTTTTGCAAATATCCATTAAAGCCGCTGCATCAATACCTTGAATTAATAACCTACTCGCGCTGCTTATAAGATTTATTCAAGCTACTCCTGCATTTGCTTATTTCACTAAAACTACCTAAACAGTCATTCTTATTATTTCCGGCTCATGTATCAAATAATCATTCACATGTGCCAAAAACTTTTGAAAATGGGGCGTCGCATTATGTTCCTCCACAGCCGCTGCATCCTTCCAGTGTTCAATGATTTCATATTCGGCAGTACAATTTAACTTCTTAAAGTGCCCATAAGAAAGATTCCCTGGCTCTTTGGCAGAATTAACTACCAGCTCGTTAATAAAAGCTTCATAGTCAGCTTGTTTAGCTGGGTCCACCTGTAACGCAACATTAATAATCTTCATTTAAAAAATCCTCCATCTATCTAATTAAAGCATTCATAAAAACTAATAAAAAAAGCTTCTTTTCAATTATAGTAGCAATTATCACAAGATGCCATTTTATTTTTAATTTGCAGTTAAAGGATACTATATTACTCTTTTTTCTGCAGGCGATTTTGCATTTTTTCCCATTCTGCCTGCAATAACACATACTGGTTTTCGTCATGAAAACCATCGAGCAGTTTTTCATTTTGAACTAAGCGTGCCTCCAACCTGAATCCTGTCCTTTTGGCAACTGCATTGCTCGGTTGGTTATCAACAGCTGCGCGAATAATTATCCGGTTAAGGTCATACTCTAAAAATCCCAGTTCGCAAATTCCTTGCACAGCAGCTGTAATAATTCCCTTTCCACGAGATGGTTTGCCCAACCAGTAACCAATATCAGCACTCTGATTAGTCTGATTAAACTGGTTAAAACTAATCATTCCTGCAATTGTTTGTCGTTCCCAAATAACCAAATTTAGAGATTTTTCTTTTGCATAATTAAGCTTAACGTGTTTTAAAAAATTCTCTTCGTCTTGTGCATTCTTTAGCGCATCAACCCAAGGCAAAAAGCGCCGCAAGTTTGCACGATCAGCATCCACCAGTGCAAACAATCCCGGTGCATCTTTAATTGGACGCGGTAAAGCCAGCCGCAGATTTTTGCTTACCTCATAGGAAAACATTACTTTCACCTCTCAAAAATATAATTTTATTTTTTTACGAAAATTAATTTCACTAGTCACAATGCCGTATTATCCGCGAAATTTGTCTGAGTGCATCTCCTGCTTCTGGAATAGGAAACAATGGAAATACATGCAGCATCTGCGGATATGTAAAAGTTTTAATTCGTAAATTCTGGGCAGTTGCAAGGCCTTGGAGGCGCAATGCATCCGCATGCAAAATATCATGGGTTCCGGTAAAAACATAAATTGGTGGCAAATTTTCCAAATTACCATAAAGCGGGCTGACAAGCGGATCTGTGGTTGCCAAATTTCCTGCATATTTTCTACCGCGCAGCTTTAAATCATGAGCACACAGCAGTGGATCATTTGGCTGAAGTGCCTTGATTTCCGGAAAATCGGTATTAATATCTAGCCATGGTGAAATCAGGAATGCGGCTTGTGGTAAAGATAACCCCTGCTTATACAGTTCTTGCATAAACGATAATAGAAAGCCCCCACCAGCTGAGTCACCCATAAAAATAATTTGTTCTGGTGCAAGTTGGTCCTGCTCAAGTAATATGCGATAGACTCCCAGAATCATTTGGTGAACCTCAAGCGCATTATGTGCTGGTGCTTTAGGGTAGATCGGCATGACGACTCTAGCATTTAGCTCCTTTGCCAACTTATAAAGCATCTCAAAATGGAAAAAAGCTGGTTGTCCCCAATATGCTCCTCCATGAACGTAAAAAATAACTCTGCCGCCTGCATTGCTAAAACGGGAAAGTTCAAGCACATCGTCCATTCCAGCTAATGGATGAAAACCAAAAAGGGTCTTAATTTTATGCGGAAGTTCATATTTCTGACGGCTGCGCAGGTCTTCTTTATGATACTCACGTTCATTATTAATTTCTGGAAAGGGTTTAGTGGCCCAAAAGACTTTTTCCAGCAGCCAGCTGCGTTGACTCTGCCCTTTCTTTAGTGCTTGATACTTGCTATAAAGTCCTCCAGCTGCTAATGCTGTTACCAAAACCCCTGTTTTTTTTCGTTGCAAAATCCGTCCTTCTTTCAAATAAAGCATATTATATTACACAATTAGTGTCCTCGCCTTTTTAATCTACGTTTTTGCTGTTTTTTAATAAACAGCGCGTGCGCAAATTCCTGTGTGCGTTTGCGCTGACACTTTTTATGCACACTTTTTTGCTGCTCTCGTTGTTTTTGCAAGGCAACTTGAGCTTTTGTCCCGATCCCTTTTTTTGAAGACTTGCGGACCAGCCGTTGCAGTCGTTTGGGATTTATCTTTTTCTGCGGGTGAGTCTCAACCGTACTTTGCTGAAAGAAATCAATTGAATCCCAGCGTTCATTTATTAACTGAGCAAGTCCAGTTATTTTTGGTTCTGTTGGTCCTAAATTTACCTGTCCGATCTCATAAAGACCTGCAGAATATCTTTCAAAGACTGCCTTGTAAAAGGGTGGATCAAAACTGATTGTTAACTGGCTACGTACAACATTATTATTCATAGCAAGTTTCCTCCTTTAGTTTTACTAAAGAAAGTTGGACAACCAAGGAGGCAGGTTACTGATAGCACTGAGCTATGTCCGGACTACCGACCGAACCGTGTTTTTACTTTCAAGTCATGTTAATTGTAACACGTTAAAGAAGTGTCGACAGTCAGCGTTCAACCGCCGCAGACTAAGTCCAGTATTACAAAGTAACCTGGGGTTGGTTACGCGTAATGCTGGCTTAGGCACAGGTGGTTGCTGGGTGGAGCACGTTAAAGAAGTGCGTAAAAAGGCGGGAGACCTTGAAGATTAGCGATAGGTAACAAGGGTAACTGGACTTGTTACTGTTGTTACCTAAGCTAAGCATAAAGGGCTGACTTTTGGAACACGTTAAGGAAGAAGTGCCGACAGCTAGCGTTTAGCCGCCGTTTCCTTGCGTCTTACAGTCACAGACTAAACTTTGAAAATTGATGCTTGACAACCACCAAATAACAATATATACTTGCCACATTAATTGTTAACTCATCGTTTTATAATTTTATCAGGAGGATTTCATAATGAACTTACGAAAAGCACACACAAACATTAATCGATTTTATTATTACTGGTTTATCGAGTAATGTCCGGGTCACATTTGATGCGGGCATTACGTCCCGCATCGAATGTGACCAGTAATTTTTCGTACGTTGAATTATGCAGGCCACATAGATGCTAACAGCATTGTGTGGCTTTTTCTCAGTCCAAAATTCGGCAGATTTCTGCTGCTGAAATAGAGAAAAGGACTCATGCAGTGCTGACTGCATGAGTCCTTTTGTTTTGGCAACAACTACTTTGACGAATGGAGGAATTGACAATGAATAATCATGATACACGGCTTGACCAGTTAGCAATCAATAATTTAAGAATGCTTAGCGTAGAGATGATCGAGAAAGCTGGCTCTGGGCATCCAGGACTGCCGCTTGGAGCAGCACCAATGATGTGGTGTTTGTGGAGTCGCCATTTACGAATTGATAACAGTAATCCACGCTGGTTCAATCGCGACCGCTTTATTTTATCTGCTGGACATGGTTCTGCTTTACTCTACAGTATGCTGCATCTCAGCGGTTTTGACCTCACCACTGCTGACTTGCAGCACTTTCGCAAATACGGCAGTCGCACACCCGGTCATCCGGAACATGGGGTCGTTCCCGGTGTAGAGGCTACAACTGGTGCCTTAGGTCAAGGCTTAGGGATGGCTGTTGGAATGGCACTTGCAGAACGTTACTTAGGTGCCAAATATAACAAGCACGCTAAGTTAGTCGATCATTATACCTACGCGTTAGTTGGAGACGGTGATCTGATGGAAGGAGTTTCTCATGAAGCCGCCAGTTTTGCTGGAAAACAGGAGCTCAGTAAATTGATCGTTTTGTACGATTCTAATGGTATCTCACTTGATGGTCCTACAAGTCGCTCATTCAAAACTGACGTTTGTGCCCGTTTTGCTAGTTATGGGTGGGATACCCACCTAGTTGAGGACGGAAATGATCTAGATGCCATTGATCATGCTCTCCAAAAAGCGAAGGAAACTGCCACCCCAAGTCTAATTGAAATCCGTACGACGATTGGTTACGGTGCACCGCATGCTGGAACTAACCAAGTGCACGGAACACCTCTTGGGGAAGCGGGCTTAAAAAGCTTACGTCAGCATCTCCACTGGACGGCTGCTCCGTTTGCTGTCTTGCCTGAAGTAGCCCAAATTGCCCGGCAACGCGTTAGTCAACGCGGCCAAAGCGCATCCCAAGAATGGCATCAGCAAATCTCCAAGTTAGGCCAAACTCATCCTGAAGATCTTGAAAATTTCAAAAAACTGATCTGCAACCCAGTCTCTGACTTACGGGTCACTCTAGAACATTATGACAGCGGTGCGGAATCTGGACGTGATACGAGTAGCAAAGCAATCCAAAACCTGGCACAGCAAAATACCAATCTCGTTGGTGGTTCTGCTGACTTAGCTTCGTCTAACCGAACAACGATTGCAAAGAGCCCCTTAATGACGCCTCAGCACCCAACGGGCAGAAATATTGCCTTTGGTGTCCGTGAATTTGCGGAAGGGACAATTTTAAACGGAATGGCTTTACATGGAGGCTTACAAGTTTTCGGTTCGACTTTTCTCGTTTTTTCTGACTACTTGCGTCCTGCAATTAGATTAGCGGCGTTACAGCACCTCCCAGTTACCTACGTCTTCACGCATGATTCCTTGGCAGTCGGTGAAGACGGACCAACCCATCAGCCAATCGAACAGTTAATGAGCTTGCGTCAAATTCCAAACGTTGAAGTATTTCGTCCTGCCGATCCAAATGAAGTCATGGCAGCTTGGAATCAAGCAGCCAATTCAATGGACCATCCAACTGTTTTAGTCTTATCTAGACAGCAATTAGCTGTATTACCGACGACCGCGAATTCTGCTGAGCAAGGCGTTGATCATGGTGGATATATCTTGTCACCACAACATGGGCTCACTCCAGATGGAATTTTGCTGGCCACTGGTTCAGAAGTTGCGCTGGCTTTACGTGTCCAACATAGCTTGTTACAACTTGGACAGGATGTCAGTGTTGTTTCCATGCCTTCAATGGAGCGCTTTGTCCGCCAAACGCGACAATACCAAGAAATGGTGCTGCCATCTCAGGTCAGGCGGCGCGTTGCACTCGAACTCGGTACGACCCAAGGCTGGGAACGGTTTGTCGGTCTTGATGGCGCAGTCGTCGGACTTGATACTTTTGGTGCCAGCGGATCCATGGAAGAGTTATTGCAGGCAACTGGTTTCACGCTTGAAAGGATCATTCAGATCTACCAAAAAACACACACTGATAGCAATATTCGGTTATCAGTCATTGGATAATTATAAATGGAGATTAGTCATGGAATTTAACGGCAATACTGAACTTTACGGTTTTATCGCACATCCTGCACATCATAGTTTGTCACCGCTAATGCACAACTTAAGCTTTCAAAAAAGAAAGATAAACGCGTGCTATCTAGCATTTGATATTCAGCCACCTAATTTTGCAACAATTGCAGCTAGTTTCTGCGCTTGGGGGCTTAGTGGTGCTAATGTTTCGATGCCCTATAAGCAACAGTTCATCCCTTACTTAGATGAACTAACTCCCCGAGCTCAGCGCATTAATGCTGTCAATACAATCAAAAATACTCAAGGCCGTCTAACTGGCGACAGCACTGATGGAGCAGGTCTTTTTGCAGATTTAAAAGCTCGTGGCTTCAAAACCCATGGCAAAACTGCAATGATTTTAGGTGCTGGTGGTGCAGGCCGTGCAATTATTGCAGCGGCAGCAGACTATAATCTGCAAAAAGTGTTTGTCTGCAAACGGCCGAATCAGACCTTTGCACAGACGGCCGCTTGGCTAGAAACGCTTAAGCAACAAACAGAAACAGACTTTGAATTACTGAATTATCAAGACTCAGAAAAAATCGCAACCTGCCTGCAAGAAAGTGAGTTACTGGTGAATGCAACAAATGTCGGTATGGATCAGCAGCACTTACCGCTTGCAGCAACAATTCTATCCAGTCTTTCGCAGAAACAGTTTGTCTATGACATTATCTATCAGCCATTAGAAACCCCTTTGCTGAAATTAGCGGCTGCTCATGGCTGTCAATGCAGCAATGGTATTGGAATGCTTTTATGGCAAGGCGCACTTGCATTTGAATTCTGGACAGGGCAAACAATGCCTGTCACCTCGGTCAAACAAGCTCTATTAGCAGAAATTAGGAGGAGAACAATATGATTATCGTTTTAAAAGAAAAGGTCACAGAAAATATCGCACGCTTGCAACAACTCTTTGCAGACAGGAAACAGGTTTTTGTTCATAAAAATCGGGTGGCTCTGCTTGCAGTTGAACCGTCAGAGATACCAGCAGACATTCGGGCTGCAGCCAGTGAAATCATTACAAAGACTCCCGCTGCTGTTCAAGCTAGCCGCCTCTTTCATCCTGAAGATACTGTAATTAAAACTGCACATTCAGTAATCGGAGCTGGGGGTCTCACTCTGATGGCAGGTCCGTGTTCTGTCGAGAGTCGTGCACATATTTTAAAGATGGCCGCTGTTGCGAAAAAAGGCGGGGCAACCGTTCTACGTGGAGGAGCCTTCAAGCCCCGGACCTCGCCCTACTCTTTCCAAGGGTTAGAAGAAGAAGGACTGCAATATCTGCGTGAAGCAGCCGATCAAAATGGCATGGATGTTATCACAGAAGTTATGGATGATGAGCATGTTGAACTGGTCGCCAAGTATACTGATATTTTCCAAATCGGTGCCCGTAACATGCAGAATTTCTCTTTACTGAAAGCCGTCGGAAAGGCCCAGATTCCGGTTGCATTGAAACGTGGAATGTCTGCAACCCTTGATGATCTGCTGAATGCTTCTGAGTACATTGCAGCTGGTGGTAATCAGCAAATTATGCTGGTTGAACGAGGAATTCGAACGTTTGCTAATAAATATACACGTAATACTTTTGATGCCGCGGCCATTCCTGTTTTACAACAACTAACTCATTACCCAGTAATTGCTGATCCCAGCCATGCAGTTGGTCACTGGGATCTGGTCACACCATTAGCCGTTACTGGAGTTGCCGCAGGTGCTGCCGGACTACTCGTTGAAATTCACGATGATCCAGAACATGCTTTATCTGACGGTCCGCAAGCACTTAAACCGGGAAAATACCTGACAATGGCACAACATGCCAAAGAAGTTCATCAAGTTCTTGCTGCTTGGAAGTAGGTGGTACCTGTGACACAAACAATTAAAGTTGAGCCCCGCTCCCATCCATATACTGTAAAAATTATCTTTCAAGGATTAAGGCACCTAGAAACTCATATTAGTCGGGTCTGGTCAAAGCGCCAAATCGTGATCATCACCGACGAGCATGTTGGTCCATTGTATGCACAACAGGCTTGTGCACACTTGAGCGCTGCCGGTTATCCCACAAAAGTTTTAACCATTCCAGCCGGTGAACAGAGCAAATCATGGTCTCAACTAGAAAAAGTTGTTAACCAATTAGCAGCCTGGCACTTGAGCCGTACAGACGGGATTATCGCTTTGGGCGGTGGTGTTGTCGGTGATCTCGCCGGTTTTGCAGCTTCAATCTACTTGCGTGGAATTGCTGTTATCCAAGTTCCAACTTCGTTACTAGCACAAGTCGACAGTTCGGTAGGCGGAAAAACTGCAATTGATCTGCCTACTGGTAAAAACTTAGTAGGAACTTTCTATCAACCTGACTTTGTTTTAATCGATCCAGCTGTGTTACAGACTTTACCGCAGCGTTTGTTAGCTGAAGGTTATGGCGAAATTCTAAAATGTGCCATCATGGCTGGCAGCGACTTTTGGAACCTCACAGCACATATTCAAAGTTGCACTGCACTGTTGCAAGCGGCACCGCAGCTCATCAGTGCAAGTGTTAGTTTCAAGGCAGCTGTGGTTACTGCAGATGAAACAGAAACACAACAACGTCAATTGCTTAATCTAGGACATACGGTAGGACATGCAGTCGAGATAGCGGCAGCAGGACGCCTCTTTCATGGAGAAGCAGTTGCGATCGGTTTGTATCAACTTACTCGCTTATTTGAAAAAAAGCAGCTTACTCCAAACGGCACTTCTACCCTGCTGGCCCAACGTTTGCAAGCCCTTGGACTGCCTCTTGCTGATCCCGCATTGGGAACACCTGCTTTTTATCAAGCCTTGCAGCATGACAAAAAACTCAAACAGCAGCAACTCACCTTAATCTATCTAAAAAAGATTGGTCATCCTGCTTTTTATGAACTTCCGCTTGCCGAGGCAATGACATGGTTTAAACATGAATTGCCACAACGGTCCCATTAGCAGGTTTGCTAACAAGCAGTCTTTTTCAATCGGAAAATTTTTTCATGGAACTCAGTAAAGTGAGTAAGATTGAACCTTAAAATACCACAGACCGTGCGTCAAAATTAACCTCAAAGAGATAGCGACTAAGTCAAAACCTAATTTTTGGCTTAATCGCTATCTCAATTTGCTGTATTTTGCTAGTATGTTTTCTTAAACCGTGCTTTGCTGTTTCAATACGAGGAACTAGCCTAGACTTTGTTTAAGAACTACAATTCACATTTTTCAGTTACCGTCATGATTTTTAGTGTTATTTCATTTGAGAAATAAAAATTTCCTACTTTATTCACGCTGCTTTCCGGCCCTTTCGGCGGAACTTAAAAATTGGTAATAATAACAAAGCGCCAAATGGAAGCCATAGCATACTGCCATAAACATGCAAAAATGCCTGATCTAGTTGTGTTCTAAGGTGTTGCTTAAGCCGCTTTACCAATTTTGCCAGTTGTGTGTTTATCTGAGTTTCTTTTTGGTGTACTTTTTGTCGAACTGCACGTGAAACAAGTGTCTTAATTTTCACTTTAACTGCTACTGGCAATAGGGCTGCTTGAATTCCCTTTTGCTGCGCAATTTTTGTGAGTTGTTCTTGATATTCTTTTTGAGCTAGAGCCGCTGAAACTGAATTTGCAATTTTGAGCTGGGGTAGTTTAACAGTTTTAGTCGTTTGACTAACGCTGTCACTATTCGGATTAAGTCGTTGTTGTATTTTTGCCTGCACTCTTGTTCTTGCTGCTGCAGAGACCGCCAGCGTTTGTGTCTGTCTGACTGCAAAATGCAGCGTATTATCTTTTGACAACCGCAGATTACTAGTCAAAATAGAGGTAAAAATTGCGATTGCTAAAATCATCCCAACTTGACGCAAAACATTTGCGACACTTTGTGAAGCGGTCAAAAGTCCACCATGAAAATCTGCAACCGCAAGGATATTTGCCGTTGCCGCAACTAACCCATACCCTATTCCCAAAATAATATCAGCCAGAATTAATTCATTATAATTTGGACTGACATCTAAATTTGCAAGCAAATAATAGCTGACACCAATTAAAATAAACCCTCCGCCAATTAATAGCTTATTATTTACCTTTTTTACTGCTAGTGAAGTTAAAATCACCGAGAACATTACCGCGATTGAATAGGGTGTAATCAATAACGCCGCCTTCAATTCACTCTCACCATAGACACGTGTTAAAAAGGTTGGTATCAAAACTGCCATTCCGCCAAGAAAATAATTACATAGAATTAACGCAATTCCGGCACCATTGAAGTTACGACTCTTAAAAAGGCTCAGCTCAATCATTGGATGCTGCTGACGATACTCTAAAATCATAAAAAGTATGAAAAATATTACAGCTGCAACCAGTAAACCAATTATTGAAAACGACTGCCAGCCCCAATGATTCCCTTCGATCAGTCCCAACGACAACGAAAACAGCATGGCCATGCTCACAAGTGCCCCTAACCAATCAATCGCTGCTTTACTTGTAGCTTCGTTGCGCAGTGGCAGGACAAAGGTAAATAAGACTAAGGTTAACATGACTAACGGCACGTTTATTAAGAAAACCCAGCGCCAGCCAAAATACTGCGAAACAATCCCACCAATAGTAGGTCCCAAAGCCACTGCGAGTCCTTGAACTCCTGCTAATGCAGCCACAACTTTATTGCGTGTGCTTTGATCACTTTTTTCCAAACCAATCACCATGCTCGTAGGAACAATACTAGCTGCACCGATACTTTGGACTGCTCGTGCAACAAGCATAAACGGTAAGTTAGTTGCCAGACCGGATAAAAGAGAGCCCAATCCAAAAACTAATAATCCACTAAAGACAAACTTATTACGGCCAAGCCTTTCAGCCAAACGACCAAATGGAATTATTAAAGTTGCAAAAACAATCGTATAAACATTCAACGTCCATGATAAATTAGTCAGACTTTCATTAAATGCAGTCTGAATTTCGGGCAAGATAATCGTCATAATTGAAACATCCATCATACATAGCAAATTTGCCAGTAATAAAACCGGCAGAAAATACCTTGTTTTATTCATTATATAAAACCCTCCAGAATAAATTCTTTTGGGTTAGCATGCTAAACCATTTTGACACACCTGAGTCACATGTGCGCACATGTGACACCTAGGCTAATTTATATTATAATAGTCATAGAATCATAAAACTAGACTTAGGCCTAAAGTGCTACAATCACTATCCCTTTGTGACAACAGGAGAAATTAAGAATGAATGGACAAGCACGCTTAGCAGCACAGTCAAGAAAATGGCTATTAGAAGCTTTATTCAAATTATTAAAACAGCGAGACTACTCCGCCATCACCGTCAAGGACATTGCAGAAACCGCCCAGCTCTCACGGCGTACTTTTTATCGTGCTTTCAAAAATAAAGACGAGTTGCTCAAATATTATGGCGAACATGTCATGCAACGGTACTTAGCCGCACTGCAGCAGCATGAAGACATTAATCTGACTTTTGAACAAGTTCTCAGGGTGTTCTTTAATTTCTGGTGGCAAGAACGTCAACAAATCAAGCTGCTCATCCAACAGAATCTTTTCATTAGTCTGTTGCCTACAATCGTCCCACAGTCTTTTCACTTGTATGAACTCTTTGATGCCCCATGGCATATTCAAGGAACACCGCAAGAAATTAACTATATTATGAGTTTTTCAGTCGCTGGTTTTTGGAATATTTTAAACACTTGGCTGGCAAAAGAGGACCCCGAAGAGCCCGCAGAGATGGTGAAAATACTCTTAAAGGCTATTCATAAATTAAAATCTTAAAACCCATCGATTCGTTTCTGAAAATAAACTTAAGCCGTTTACCTTCTTTTTTTAACTTCAAAACAGGCATTCTCAATGATATAATTACGCGAAAAGTGCTCTTAATTAACATGATGTGAGAAGGAAAATTAATGAAAAAAATAGCTGTTTATTGTGGTGCCTCAACCGGAAATGACCCTGTCTATCAAAAAGCTACGCTCAAGCTAGGAGGTTACCTAGCAAATCATGATCTTGAATTAGTATATGGTGGCGGCGGGGTCGGTCTAATGGGATTGCTTGCAAATGAAGTCCTTAATGCTGGCGGTAAAGTTCATGGTGTGATGCCCAAGGAACTTGTCGCTCGTGGAGCAGCCTTTAGCAAGCTCACGGATCTCAAAGTAGTTGAGAACATGGCGCTTAGAAAACAAACCATGTTGTCACTCGCAGATGCTTGTTTGGCCTTACCTGGTGGTCCAGGAACTCTTGAAGAAATTATTGAGGCATTTTCTTGGGCACGTTTGGGAGACAATCCTAATCCTTGTGTTTTTTACAATGTGCAGGGTTATTATGATCCTTTGAAGGCGATGTTTGATGAAATGACGGCTAAAGACTTTTTAACAGTAACGGATCGAAAAAAGCTGCTGTTTTCTGATTCTTTAACTGAGATTTTTGATTTTATGGCTGCTTATGTTCCACCTGAGATCAGAACGTATTCAAAGGCGGGTAGATAGAAGTGCCGACAAGCACCGTTAGACTTTGAGCACTAACATCAAATTGCAAAATACTTGGGCTATGACTATGCGCAATTTGCGGTTAGGCGCAAAAGGCTGGTGGTTGGAACACGTTAAATAGAAGTGCCGACAGCCAGCGTTCAACCGCCGTCGACTAAGCCCTGGATTACAAAGTAACCCGATCTTGGTTACGCGTAAGGCAGGCTTAGACGCAGGTGGTTGCTGGGCGGAGCACGTTAAAAGAAGTGTGCAAAAAAGCGCTAGGTTTTGAGGCTTAGAGTTGAATCACAGTGGTACCTGAACTTGTTACTGCTGTGGTTCACTCTAAACACAGAAACCTGCCTTTTGGAACACGTTAATAGAAGTGCCGACAAGCACCGTTAGACTTTGAGCACTAACATCAAATTGCAAAACTCTGTCCTCCATCGCGCAATTTTTAGCTAGGCGTCAAAAACTGGTGGATGGAACTACAACAGCAAGCCTTAAACATTAACTCCAACCTAAAACTAAGGGGCTGTGACAAAAGTTAACTTTTGTCACAGCCCCTCTTTTATTCCGGATAAA
>NZ_AZFQ01000034.1:22339-74102 GCF_001435195.1 Liquorilactobacillus satsumensis DSM 16230 = JCM 12392
TGTACTGCCTTAAAAAAGAAATCTAGTTTAAATTACGCTGTATAAATCCGCACCTTAAGCTTAAAGCTTTTCGTATCTAATATACATTAATTAACTAATATAGTCATATTTATTCATAAAAATAGCTTTTTTACGTTTTTTTATTAAAAAAGTATTGAAATCACATTTTGAATCAGTTATAGTAAACAACAACAAATTGAATTTTTATTCAAAAAAATGAATCTGGAAGGTGAGTAAATGCGTGTTGGTATTTTAGGTGCTACCGGTTATAGCGGGGCCGTCCTTTTTTCGCTATTGAAGCAGCATCCTCAAGTTACAGAAATTGATCTTTACGGTCATGAAGGACAAAGTACAGCCCGACGCTTGCTCGCAGATGAAATCCCAGCATTTTCAAACGCCGCACTTCCAATCGTTCCTTTTGTGCCACAAGATATTATGGCAACAACTGACTGCCTCTTTTGTGCAACTCCGGCAGGGATCACTAAAAATTTGATGGAACCGTTCATTGCACAAAATTTTCCTGTGATCGATTTATCAGGAGATTATCGTTTGAAAGATCCGACACAATATGAAAAATGGTATCACAAAAAAGCTGCCCCATCGCATCTACTGAAAGAAGCTGCGTACGGACTAAGTGAGTTCCTCACTCATCCAGGTCATTACATTGCCAATCCCGGCTGTTATGCAACTGCAACTTTGCTAGGACTTGCACCACTTGCATTAAAGAAATTAATTGAACCAACTTCAATTATTGTTGATGCAAAATCTGGAATTTCAGGTGCTGGTAAAAAACTAAGCGCTACTAGTCACTATACTTTTATAAATGAAAATGCATGCTTATACAAAATCAACGAGCATCAACATATTCCAGAAATTATGCAGCAGTTGCAGCAATGGAATGCAGCAATTCCAGCCATTCAATTTACGACCACGCTGATTCCGATCACGCGCGGTATCATGGTCACTATTTACGCAAAAGCGGCAGCCGGTTTAACCGCGACACAAATCCAAGCGGCTTATGCACAAGTTTATGCTCAAAGTCCTTTTGTTCGCCTGCGTAACCATGGCTTTCCAACTATTCAAGATGTCAAAGGTTCGAACTATTGCGATATTGGCTACAATTACAATCCAAAGACCAACACCATCACAGTTGTTGCAACCATCGATAACCTTTTAAAAGGTGCTGCTGGTCAAGCTGTTCAAAATTTCAATAAACTATCCGGTTTCACAGAAACTGCAGGTTTACCAGAATTGCCAAGTTTTCCCTAGAAAGAGATGAGCATATGCAAAAAATAAAGACTTTTACTGAACAAGAATTTTCCTGGCCGCACGACTTTTACAGCGATGGCACTAATTGCGGATTGCGGACTGGACGCCCAGATTTGGGTTGGATCTATTCGAAGACTCCCGCACATGCCGCCGGGGTCTATACAACAAATCGTTTTTGTGCAGCCCCTACCAAACTTACAAAGCAGCTCATCACGCAAAACCAGCTGCTTCAATGTGTCTTAATGAACAGTGTAATCGCAAATTCCTTCACTGGTGCTCAAGGAGTGGCCGCTGTCCAGGCGGAACAACAAGCTGTCGCAACTAAACTTGGAATTGCTCCCGAATTAGTTGGAGTAGCTTCTACAGGATTAATTGGAGCTTACTTGCCGCTCCACAAAATTACTCAAGGAATCACGCAGCTTGAGTTAACCAAGAAAACGACTGTGACACGTGCAGTCTTAACAACTGATACGCACCCTAAAACTTGTTGCGTCACGATAAAGATTGCAGGCCAGCCGTGCACAATTACTGGTTTTGCCAAAGGCTCTGGTATGATTCATCCTAAGATGGCGACCATGCTCGCCTTTATAACAACGGATGCTGCAATTGAAGCTGCAACACTGCAGTCATTACTGAGCGAATTAACGACTTCAACTTTCAACCAGATCACTGTTGATGGTGATACCTCAACAAACGATATGGTAGTCACTTTAGCCAATGGAGCTAGCAAAACTCCTCTCCTTACACCAACATCCCCTGATTTTGCTAACTTTAAAGCCGCTTATCACCATGTCTTAAAAAGCCTGGCCCAGCAAATCGCAGCAGATGGCGAAGGCGCAACTAAATTAGTTGAAGCAAATGTAGCCTCTGCTAAAACTGCTGCCGAAGCGCAAGCGGTAGCAAAAGCAGTGGTAGGTTCAAATCTTGTTAAGGCTGCGCTTTTTGGTGCAGATCCCAACTGGGGCAGAATTATCAGTACTTTAGGGGCAACTTCCGCGTCCTTTTCACCCGACAAGATTGACTTGTCATTAAATGGACATCTTTTAATCCAACAAAGCCAGCCGCTTTCTTTTGACAAAGAACTTGTCAGCCAGAGTCTGCAAAAAGACAAAGTCTACATTAACCTTGAACTGCATGCAGGCCAAGCCAGCGGTCAGGCCTGGGGTTGTGATCTAACCTATGATTACGTTAAAATCAATGCCTCTTACAGCAGCTAAACACTATCTTAAATATTATCTAGAAAGGAGCAGAAAATGGAAAATTTAATTGTGATTAAAATCGGCGGAAATACGCTTTCGCAGTTGCAGCCGAGTTTTTTTCAGCAGCTTCAATGCTGGCGGAAACAAAATAAAAAAATCCTCCTATTGCATGGTGGCGGTACAAAAATCACCGAATTATCGCATCAGTTGAATCTGCCTGTTCGTAAAATCAATGGAATTCGCGTCACAGATGAACAGGTACTTGAGGTTACGCGTCTTGTCCTCTTGGGAAGAACACAGCCACTTTTGCTCCAGCAATTAGCTGTAAATTCATTACCTGCATTAGGTCTAAACGCTGCCGACCAGTTTCTGCTTCGCGGTTCTTTCTTAGATAAGCAACGTTATGGCTTCGTCGGTAAAATCGTTCAAGTTAATTCAAGTTTGCTGGAACATCTCTTAGCAGAACAAATTGGTGTTTTAGCCCCGCTGGCACTTTCAACGGCTGGCCAATGGCTAAATGTCAACGGTGACAGTGCGGCGGCTGCAATTGCCAGCCTACTGGGCGCAAAACAACTCTATCTAATGACTGATGTTCCAGGCGTCCTCAAAGCTGGCCAAGTTTTGCCGACACTGAATCGTAAAACTGCACAGTACTTGCAAGCAGCACATGTCATTACAACGGGAATGCAACCTAAGATTCAAGCCGCCTTTCATGCAGTCGATACTGGTGTAAACCAAGTTCAAATCACCGATCACTTTTATCACTCTGGAACAAAGATCACACAGGAGGGAGTAAACAATGATGAATTCACTTTTTCAAACCTATAAACGTTTTCCTTTTGAAATTGTCAAAGGACAAGAAACCACACTAACTGACAATTCTGGCAAAGAATATCTCGACCTGACAAGCGGAATTGGTGTCTGCAATCTTGGCTACAGTGCAACTGCAGTCAAACAAGCTGTCAGTTCCCAATTAGACAAGATTTGGCATACTTCCAATCTGTATGAAAGTAGCCTGCAAGAAAAGGTTGCCGAATTACTTACAGTTGGAACCAACAAGAAAGTCTTTTTCTGCAACTCAGGCACCGAAGCTAATGAAGCCGCATTAAAATTAGCACGCAAGGCCACCGGTAAAAAAAAGGTGCTCGCTTTTGACCACTCATTTCATGGACGGACATATGGCTCCCTTTCGCTAACCGGCAATGAAACAATTAAAACCGGTTTCGGTCCATTAGTGCCAGATATCGCCTTTGCCACTTATAATGATTTTGCTGCACTAGCTCAAATCACCTCAGATCTAGCTGCTGTAATTTTAGAAGTTATCCAAGGAGAAGGCGGAATTGTTAACGGTAATCCAAAATGGCTGCACGCCATTGCTCAAAAATGCCATGACTTGGGTGTATTGCTGATTATCGATGAAGTCCAAAGTGGGATGGGCAGAACCGGTAAGCTTTTCGCCTATCAGCATTATGAGCTTGATCCCGATATCGTTACTGTTGCTAAAGGTCTGGCAAATGGCCTACCGGTGGGTGCCATGATCGGCAAAGAAAACTTAGCATCTGCTTTTGGTCCAGGAAGCCACGGAACAACTTTTGGGGGAAATCCGCTGGCAATGGCCGCAGCTGCAGCTGTTTTGGAAACTTTAGACGCCGCTTTTCTTGAGGCAGTACAACAAAAAGCGAGCTTCTTTTGGTACTATCTTGAAAAAGATCTTGCCCCACTTGCCGAAGTTACTGCTCTTTCTGGTAAAGGACTCATGGTAGGAATTCACCTGAAAAAGGAATTACCCGTCGAAAATGTAATTACCGCTCTGCAACATGCAGGATTATTAACACTTTCTTCCCGTGATAATACGCTTCGCTTATTGCCTCCACTTGTCATCACTGGCTCTGAGTTGCTTAAAAGTCTTGAAATAATCAAGAATGTTTTACAAAATATGACCGTGAGTCAGTAAGGAGAAAAAATATGAATCATTTTTTTGGAAGTTCATTTCTCAAAGAAACCGATTTTTCAGCAGCAGAACTAAATTATCTAATTGATTTTGCAATCCATTTAAAACATTTGAAACAACAAAATATCTCTCATCACTATTTAGCAGGGCGCAATATCGCTCTTTTATTCGAAAAGCCTTCGACAAGGACACGTTCCGCTTTTACAGTTGCAGCCTGTGACCTAGGTGCACATCCTGAATTCTTAGGTAAAGATGACATTCAACTAGGGAGTAAGGAATCTGTCGCTGATACTGCAGCTGTTTTAGGAAGCATGTTCGATGGAATTGAATTTCGCGGTTTCAAACAGCAGACCGTTGAACAACTTGCCGCTAAAAGCGGCGTTCCCGTTTGGAATGGCTTGACAGACACGTGGCACCCTACCCAAATGATCGCCGATTTTATGACCCTGAAAGAACATTTTGGACGACTTCAAGGATTAACTTTGACCTATGTCGGTGATGGTCGCAACAATGTTGCCAACAGCCTTTTAGTAACAGGAGCACTTTTGGGAGTGAACGTTCACATCGCTGCTCCCGCGACACTGCAACCCACAGCAGCTGTGCAGGCCTTGGCAAACCAAGCGGCTGCTAAAAGCGGAGCCCAATTACTGCTGAGTACTGATCCAGCTGCTGCCGTTAAAGGTGCAGATGCACTTTATACCGATGTCTGGATCTCAATGGGCGAAAAAGTCGATGTCGCCAAAAGAATTGAACAACTACTCCCATATCAAATAAACAAGCAGCTTCTCCAGCAAACCGGTCAAGAATCAACAATTGTCATGCACTGCCTACCTGCCTTTCATGACGATCAAACGCTTGTCGGTAAAAAACTGGCAGCTCAATTCAAGCTGTCTGCTTTAGAAATTACAGACCAAGTCTTCAGCAGTTCTCAATCCGTGGTTTTCGCAGAAGCAGAAAACCGGATGCACGCTATTAAAGCGATTATGGCCGCAACTCTTGGAAATCTTTTCATTCCGACAAATTTTTTTGAATAATTCCATCCATATAAAAACAGCTTGCATCACTAAAGACTCAAGGAGTCCGAATTTTGCAAGCTGTTTTTATTCTTTTAAATTTTTCACAAAAATTCTCAGACCTTACGTCCGGGATTCAGAATATTATTAGGATCAAACGTATGCTTTACCTTTTTTTGTAATGTCACTAACTGTTGTCCTAATTGTGGCAAAACCCATTCATCTTTCAGGTCACCAATTCCATGTTCGGCAGAAATCGTTCCTCCAATTGACTGAACATAGGCAAAAATTTTCTTAATAGCCGCCTTAACATCTGCAGGAATGACATTTAACTCACGTGGAATAGCAATATTAGGATGAAAATTTCCGTCTCCTGCATGTCCGCCGAGGAAAGCCTTGACTGGTGTCTGGAATGTCAATTGATCAACAAATTCAGCTAATGCCGGTAATTTTGAGAGTGGAACTGCCACATCTTCAACTATTAAACGACCATACGCTGCCTCTGCTTGATAATAGTCTTGGCGAATTTTGATAATCTTCTGGGCGTAGTCCTTTTCTGTGGTAACCGATACGTGCAGTGCATTGTTTTCATGGAGTATCTTTTTGAGCGCCTCAACCGCACCTTGGGGAGTTACATCAAGTTGAAAAATTAATAACGCTGCTGCGTTCCCTTTTCCTAAATCTGTTTGTTCCAGTCGATCCAAGGCTTCAATGGAAGTACTATTCAGTGCCTCCATCAAAGAAGGTGCCAAGCCGCTTGCAGAAATTTTTTCAACTGCAACACTAAGTTCCTTCATACTGGCAAAAGTAGCTAAACCCGTAGTCGGTGTGCCAAAAGGCAATGGTAAGATCCTGACAGTGGCTTCCACAATAATCCCTAATGTTCCTTCAGAACCCACAAAAAGGTCGGTTAAATCATAACCAACATTGTCTTTGAAGCAGCGGCTCCCCATTTCAACAAGTGAACCGTCTGCAAGTACTACTTTGAGTCCAATGACAGATTGTTTGGTAGTCCCATACTTTAAAGAACTCATGCCGCCTGCGTCAGTAGCGATGTTCCCACCAACTGAACTGATTGGCTTCGATCCCGGATCAGGTGCAAAAAAGTAGCCTTGCTGCCGCACTTGGGCATCGAGTACACCATTCAAGACCCCCGCTTGTACGATTGCATATTGATCTGGAATATTGATCTCAATAATTTCATTCAAACCTGAAAGATCAAGGACAATTCCTTCATTCTGACCTGCTGAACCATTAACAATTGAGGTCCCTGCCCCAAAAGCTGTAACAGCAATTCTTCGTTCATTGGCATAGCGCAAAACCGCCTGCACATCCGCGATGCTTTTTACACGAACTACGGCAGCCGGCGTATTGCCATCAATAATCTCTTGGGTATATTTATTCTGTCCATATTCTTTTCTAATTGTTAACTCAGTTTCAAGTTTTCCATCTGGTAAAACGAGTTTTTCAATCTCAGTTGCCATTTTTTTCGCTTCTTTCTGATGATTAGTTGTGACAGCTAGCGTTTGCCGCCGTAGACTAAGGTTCAAATTACAAAGTAACCCGGGCTTGGTTACACGTAATTTAGCCTTAGACATAGGCGGGGCTGGCTGGAACACGATTACAATTAGTTGTGACAGTCAGCGTTTGCCGCCGTAAACTAAGGTTCAAATTACAAAGTAACCCGGGCTTGGTTACACGTAATTTAGCCTTAGACATAGGCGGGGGCTGGCTGGAACACGATTACAATTAGTTGTGACAGTCAGCGTTTGCCGCCGTAGACTAAGGTTCAAATTACAAAGGCACAAATTACGAACGCTTCCTGTTGAGGTTACGTTCGTAGCTTAATTTCTTTGAGTGTTATTGTGCAAACTTGCTGCTACCTACTACTAAAAACACGACTGCCTAAACGATAGTAAACCGGCAATGCTACAAATGCGCCCGCAAACCCTTGGACGATGTTTAAAGGAACTCCCACAATCCCAGTAGCAAAAGTATACATCAAACTATCACTAAGCAGATAACCGCCAACCATTACAACTATGCCGACAAATAAACCAATCCATGCTGAATATTTGGTCGCACGTTCTCCAATTCTTCCAGCTAAATACCCTTCGAGTCCATGAACTACAAGCGAAAAGAGCATATATTGCGGGAAGCCCGAGATTAAGTCTAATAATAGTCCGCTAAGTCCGCCTACAAGCGCACCGGCAGAACGCCCCAATAATAATGCAGCAATGAAAATTCCAGCATCACATAAGTTAATATTACCATGTGTCATGGGTAATGGTATCAAAAAAATTCGCGCAATACCCACATTGACTGCAATTAAAATTGCTAACAAGATTACTCTTTTTAATCCATTTTGTTTCATTTTTGGCCCCCCTAGTCACAAAACACAACTCTCATTTTAGACTAATCATTTTGTAATTTTAACTGTTATTGTAGCATTAATTAACATAATGTAAACTGCTTATTTCTGCTTTTTAGTAAGTAGTTCCCTTATCAGCGGTGCTATTTTCAACCCATATTGCCTTGGACTTTTTGCATGTACAACTTGTTGTAAAGCATTATAGGTTACTTGAGTCGCAGTGCAAACGGCTTGCGTGAGTGAAGCTCCATTCCAAAGCTGGCCAGTTAGAACAGCTGCAAAGGCATCCCCACTCCCATAAAAATGACCTTTCATCTGAGGTAAAAAGAAATGTTTTACTTCACCATTTTCAAGCCACGCACATCCAATCCGATCATCCGTGCGAATGCCCGTGATGACTGCACGTCCAGTTGGTTTCATTAACAATTGGATTTTTTGCAATAATTGCTTTTGCTGCATCACAGTTGGCTTTTCCAGATACCTTTCTCCAGTTAAAAAACATGCTTCCGTTACATTCGGAGTGCTAAAATCTGCATGTCTGAGTAATTTAATGGTGCGGTGCACTTGATTAGCTGTTAATTCTGGATAAAAAAGCCCTTCATCAGCCAGCACCGGATCGATTATAACTAACTTCAAGGGAACCTTTGTCAAAAACGCATGTAAAATTTTACTAACTTCTTCACTGTCAATATAGCCTAGTAAAGCTCCATGCAATGGCACGTGCTGGTCTTGCCAGTGTTTCAAGGTGGCAGCAATCCAAGAAGCGGTTGCAAGCTTTACAGGCACTCCAAAGCCTTCACTTTGTGTTGACATAATTCCAGTTGGGAGGAGCGCAACTGGCACATCTTGTGCAGCTAATATGGGGTATGCAGCAGTCGTTGATAATCCACCAAGCGCAGATAGATCTTCTGCCACCACTAGATACCCCTTCTCAGTTTCTCCCATCTTCTTTAACCCTCCTGTCAAAAAACATGTACCCTTCTTCAAGCTTACTTTTATCTTTAAAGTATACATAATTAAAGTAAAAATAAAAGTGGAAGTGCAACTGCGACTAGCAAACTTTGAGGACCAACAATTATGTACCATAACCGGATTTTGAAGAACGGTAATTTGAGGTTTACGCAAGGGCTATAACAAACAAAAAGGCTGTGACAAAAGTTAAATTTTGTCGCAGCCCCTCTTTTATTCCGGATAAACGTGTTCCATAAGTCAAAATTCTCCGTCTAACTGCAAATTACTCATAGCAAAGTACTCGCTATGTTCGTAATTTCGAGTTAGCACTCAAAATTTTCCCGACTTATGTCACATTCTCTTTTTTTAAATTCTAATTATTTTTATGAAGAAGATCTTGCAACTTATCACCAAAACTGTCGATCTTCTTAGAAGCAAACACAGTCACACCGATCAAAACGCCCCCCACGATCAATGTACTTGCTACCATAAATTTAAAAATTGCCTTCAAAGCTTCCACAATAATTCCCCCTTTTTCCTTAGTAACCGCAATTTTTTAGTGACCTTTACGTTTGCGCCTTTCACCTAACTCCTTGCTAATTGCTAGCAAAAGTTGTCCGAGAGAAAGAAGCAAAGACAGTTTCGTCCAAAAACTAATTCGATTACTTGTTCTTTTCACAACTGCGCCTCCATTCTTTCCCCTAAGTTCTATTCTAATTATAGATGAAAGCGATCTCTAATAGCTAGTAATATGAATTGGAAACACTGCGTATCCTGCTTAATCAGAATTTTTGTTTATTTGTTAACAACGTCCGTACACCGATTGCAAGTCCGCCAACAATTGCTAAGATAAAAAAAAGTTTCTTTCCGTCTTGTTGATCAGTTTGCTTTGGAGCCTGCCGCTGCTGGGTACTAGTTGAAACTACTTGACTACTGGTTCCCGTCGAACTTGCTGCAGCCTTCGCTAGCGTACTGGCACTTGTGACTGCAAATGTCTGCGGCGCTTCTTTTTGCGTGCTTTCAGCTTGGGCAACAACCGCATCTTCCTGCTTGTCAAATACTTTTGCAGCCATCGCAGAACCTAATGTCGCTTTAAAAGTGCTACTACCTGTTGTAGCAAAAACTGTGCTAGTCAACTGACTGCTTTTTGTACTCTCACTCTCCAGCACAGCTGAAGCTTGACTGCTTTGCATCGTTGAGTCGCTGGTTGGGGCAGTCGTAGTCCTGCTATCAGGGATAATTGCAGCCGCGGATGATGCCGCAGCAGCCGGTTGTGGCAATTCAGTGGTATCGAAAATCATTAAAAAATGTACGCTTTTTACTTGTCCTGCAACGCTTGTCTGTAGTTGACCTTCAAGCGGAGCACTGAAATCTTGGACCAAAAAGGAAACCTGCGGCGTGTGTCCCGCTTCAGTCTTCGCTGGTAATTGCAGTTGTTGTCCATTAATAGTCAGGCTTGAAAGCACATCTTCTTTGTTTAAATCTAAGGTCACAATATAACGATCCTGGGTAACAACAATTTTTGCATTCCCCGTGAAAAAATTGCTTGCATCTGAGTGTTGTTTATTGTCAAAATCTTCAATTTGGTAGCTCACTTGCAGTGCTGTTGTTTGGCTTTCAGCTGCTTTGACAAGTGAACCTCCTGATAAAAATATAACCATTGTCAGCAGCATTACTGCTATTTTCTTGTTCATTTCCCTATCCTTGCTTTGAAGCTCTTTTATTTTTTGTAAAAAACTAACTTTCAAAAGTATATCATTAACTAGCCGCTGGCACCCTACTAATTTTCAATTTTTCAAAACACATGCAAATAGGCCGCCCGCTTTTTTCAACCTGCGCTAATATCGCAAAGGTGAAAAAGCGAACGACCCACTCGAATTTTAAAATTACTGCTTAAAAATTAAATTCTAAATTAAAACAGCTTCCAATCCTGCTGCCAAAATTCCTCCTACAAGCGGTCCGAGAAAAGGTACCCAGGCATACGACCAGTTAGGATCGGTTTTATTTGGTACAGGCAAAACTGTATAGGCAAAACGAGGTGCCCAGTCACGTGCAGGATTAAGCGCAAAACCGGTTGTGCCCCCCAGCGCTTGTCCAACCACTGTAATTAATAATCCCACAATCACAGGTTTTAGCCCCTGCGTAAAATCACCTAGGTTCAATAAGGTGAAGATAAATGCACAAGTTGCGATCACTTCACTCAGAAAATTAAAAGTTGGATTTTTAATTGCAGGAGCGGTTGCAAAAATTCCAACCATATTGCCATCTGCAGCAGTTTTCGTGGCTTTAAAATGCGGGTAATACTGAATAATAACGATTACCGCTCCAATAAAAGCACCTAAAAACTGACCCAGCAGGTATGGAAAAACTGCATTCCAAGGGAAAAAGCCAAAGACTGCAAAGCCAATTGTGACTGCAGGATTTAAGTGCCCTTGCGAACCAAAGTGACCAGCAACGTAAACACCAAAAGTAACTGCCATACCCCAAGCCAGTGAGATAAACATCCAATTCTGTGCATGCGCATATGTCTTCTTCAAGTTAACTCCAGCGCCACAACCAACACCAAAAATTATTAAAACTGCTGTCCCCAGCAATTCTCCCCAAAAACCTTCCATATCGCCATCCTCCTTATTTGATCTTCAAAGGTGCCAACTGCTTTTCAATCTCTGTCAACGGTACATCCGCCTGCAAGAGAGTGGCAGCTGTATACGCCCCTTCAAGCAGCGCCGTATCATACAGGTGAACCTTTTTATCAGACATTTCGATTGCAAGTTCGAGGTTCATCTTCGCACTACCAAGGTCATAGAATGCCAGTAACTCAGCTGCCTCATTTTGCTCGAAAGCAGTCACAATCTTCGTGGCACTTGTTCCAACTTCTCCTGCGTCAGTGCCGCCTGCAAACGTAAGCGCAACGTCCGCGGCAACTTGTTCCAGCAAGCGTGGAATCCCAGCCGCTATTTCTGGTACATGAGAAACAATTACGATTCCGATCTTTTTGGTCATTTTACACCTCCTGCTGCGATAAAGGTCTCAAACAGATACCCGCTCGACATCGCCCCTGGATCAAGATGACCCACCGAACGTTCTCCCAAATATGATGCTCTTCCTTTACGCGCAATCATTTCTTTTGTACTTGCAACTGCCTGCTTAATTTGTTCAGTTCCAAAGCTCCCGTCAGTAAGTGCCTTTACAGTTGGGGCCCAGACGTCAACCATTGTCTTGTCGCCTTCTTTGGCCCCGCCGCGTTTCTTAATTCCCTCTAACGCAGCTGCAAACAAGATAGCCGGTTCTTGTGATTCGTCACATTTTTTCGCCATTTCTAAAAAAGCCGTTCCATATAAAGGCCCAGAAGCTCCACCCACTTTGCTAATCAATGCCATTGCAATCGTTCTTAGTGTTTCTTTTAGCGTTGGATCCTTGAGTTTAGCCAAACTGTCTTTAACGCCATCGACGCCGCGTTTCATATTGTTACCATGGTCGCCGTCACCGATCGGAGTATCTAACTCACTTAAGTACGCTTTTTCCTGATCAATTTGAGCATAAAAAAGTTCCATCCATTTTTTCGTTAATTCAACTGTCAGCATTCCTGCTTCCTCCTTTGCCTACTACGTTTACCAAGCAACAGTTGCAACTGGATAATTCAGATATTCAAGCCACTTTTGCTCTGCTAATTCAAAAATAGTCAGCGAAATCCCTGCCATATCAATTGACGTCATGTAATTTCCAACCTTGGTAAAGACCGGCGTAATGTTTTTTTCAGCTAATTTATTTAAAACATCATGGCTGAAAATATATTGTTCCATCAAAGGTGTTGCGCCCATCCCATTTATCAAAAGTGCGTACTGATGGGTTGCATCCAAATGCTGAACTTCATCGATTTTAGAAAGCAGTTCAGCCACCAACTCCTTGGAAGGCTTGATCTTTTCACGTCGATATCCAGGTTCACTATGAATTCCAACCCCATATTCAATCTCATCGTCTGCTAACTCAAAACCAGGCTTCCCCACTTCCGGAACAGTTGCCGCAGATAATGCAACCGCAATTGTACTAATATGGGGCAAAGCTTTTTTAGCCAGCGTCTCAAGTTCGTCCAGGCTTGCACCTTGATCTGCTGCAGCTCCTAGCAGCTTATGCATAAGTACAGTGCCAGCAACTCCTCTTTTTCCTTGTGTATATAAGCTGTTTTCAACGGCAATATCATCATCAACAATGATCTCTTTGACCGCAATTCCATCCATTTCGGCCATATCACGTGCCATTTCAAAATTCATAACATCCCCAGAGTAATTCTTGATTACCAGAAAAACTCCTTTACCCTGATTAACCGCTTTAATTGCTGCATAAATCTGATCTGGAGTTGGTGAGGTAAAGACCTGCCCACAAACTGCCGCACTCAACATGCCTTTGCCTACAAAACCTGCATGTGTCGGTTCATGTCCGCTGCCACCGCCACTAACGAGTCCAACTTTTCCCTTCATTGATGCTTGGTCACTGCGAACCACTGCTTCTGTTTCCGGAATCTGCTTCAAATACTCTGGATACGAGCGTACAAGCCCATCGACCATCTCAGGAACAACGTCTTGTGGACTGTTGATAATTTTTTTCATTTCCTTCACTACTCCTTCTAAATAAACTTGAGCCCGTAAAAGTATACGCTTACAAAGAATGCTATCTAAAACATCCTTCCATCTAAATTTTTACCATAAACAGCCCCAATAAAACAGTAAAATGACTCACTATCATGTCAATTTTTTACCTTTAATGCACCTTATATCCAATGTGTAAAGCGCCTGCGCCTAAATTAAAAAGTTCGTATTCAACATTCTGTGCCCCAGCAGCAATAAACATTGCTTTCAACTGCTGCGGCGTTGCAAAACCGATTGCTGTTTTGTGCAAATAGTTATAATCACTGCAATTATTTCCTTTAAGTCTGGCAATCAGTGGAACCAGCTGCAGATACCCCTTCCAACCAAGCGTCACAATTGGATTAGTCGGATGTGATGTCTCTAGACAAGCAATCATCGCCCCAGGTTTCGCAACTCTGACCATTTCACGCAGAACCTGATTAGCATCCGGCACATTGCGTAACCCAAAACCAATTGTTACTACGTCAAAGTAATTATCCGGATAATTTAATTTCATGACGTTTCCCTGTACTAAAGTTACTTGTTTTTCCAACTGTGCCGCTCGTATCTTTTTTTTTGCAATTTTAAGCATTTCAGCACTAAAATCAATGCCGGTCACATGACCTTCTTTATCCGCAGCTTGCGCTAACAACGTAGTCCACGCACCCGTCCCGCAACACAAGTCCAGTGCCTGTGCTCCAGCTTTGATTGCCATCTTTTTCATTGTTTTTTCGCGCCATCTTTTTTGGGTCCCTAAACTGATCCAATCGTTCATCAGATCATACTGGGGCGCTACTCGATCAAACAGTGAATTTACTTGTTTTTCGGGTGTTTTATTTGTCAAAACCAATTGCAAAACCAACCTTTCTGTATGCTCATTGTGCTACTTTCCTGATGATGAGTGACGTTCAACAAAGTCCGCTTGCTTTATTGTACACCGAAGCAAGTCAATACCAAGACAAAGACTGGCAATAGACCTTTACATGCTTGTCTAAGCAGACTAAAATAAACTGAATGTTTTTAATGCTTAGATGCCTTCATGTCTTAATTTACTCAAATAAAAATCAGTCTAAATTATTATTTGAGTAACACAAGTTTTCTAAGAAAAGCGATCTTGAAATTAAAAATAAAAATTAAAAAACAGGTGTAATTTAGTGAACAAAAAAATTTTGTCAGGTTCCTTTTGGCTTTCATTTGGAAGTACTTTTTCCAAAGCATTAGGAGTCATTTATTTAATTCCGTGGTTATCCATGATGGGATCGGAACATAATATTAATGCAGCGCAAGCACTTTTTAACTCTACTTATAATATCTATGCAATTTTTTTATCGCTAGGAATGGCTGGTTTTCCTTCAGCTATTGCACGGCGAGTTGCCATGTACAATGGTAATCAAGAATTTGAAAATAGCAAAAAAATATTCAGGCTTGGACTCATTTTGATGGGTTTTTCAGGCTTTATTTTTGCAATCAGCTTGTACGCCAGTGCCCCTTTCTTTGCAAGAAATAGCCCCGTTGTTTCCCAACAAGCTTCAATTACCGCCATCAGAAGTATGACACCGGCCATCGCTATTTTGCCGTCAATGAGTGTCTTGCGCGGATGGTTTCAGGGCAATCAAGATCTGAAACCCTTTGGAATTTCACAGTTATGGGAACAACTCTTGCGCGTAATTTTCATTTTATCGTCTACTTATATTTTAATTTATAAGTTTCAAGTCGGTTACGTTGTAGCAGTCTATTTTAGTGTTTTCGCTGCGTTTATCGGCGCGCTTGCCAGTTACACATACTTGATTTGGCATTTCCACAAAATGCTGCCTAATTACCGTGAATTACAGAGAAACAGTAAAAAAGCTAATCTGCATAATCTGAAAAAAATTTTATTGCTGATCGCTTATGAATCAATTCCTTTTGTGGTTGTGGGCGCCGGAATCAATCTTTGCCAAACAATCGATCAGCTTTTCTTCAAACAAATTTTACAAAATTTATTAAACTTTTCCGCCGAGTATACGCAAAATATGTATACAGCTTTTTCTGCCAATCCGGCAAAAATCACCGCACTGGTGATCGCATTAGCGACCGCTGTAGCCGAAAGCAGCTTACCTTTACTAGCTGCTAAAAACTCAATAAACGATAAAAAAGGGGTGCAAAAACTTTTATCTGAAAATCTCAATTATTTATTTTTTATTCTTTTACCGATCACAATTGTTCTAAGCACGCTGTCACCAGAAATTAATGGTTTGTTTTACTTTTTCAGTAATCAAGGAGCTGCTTTCCTATTTTTTAATATCTGGCAAAGCGTTTTTATGGCGATTGCAATTAATGGCTTAACACTCCTACAGGCCCTGCATTATAGTAAAAAGGCAATGACATATCTACTAAGCGGTTTATTAGTGAAAATAATTTTGCAATTTCCGTTAGTTTACTGGCTGCAAGGGATGGGAGCAATTATTGCTACTGCAGTTGCTTTTTTGATGATTTGCCTGCTTACTTACCACAAACTTGGAAAACAATTTATTATTCATTTTTCTGCTTTATTTTCAATTTGCTTGTTTAACTTGGCATTCTTCTTCGGAGTCGTTTTTATTAAGTTGGGAAGTATGCATTTTTACATTCCTGACACCAAGTTAACCGCTTTTCTTTATGCTTGTGGCTTTAGCTGTCTTACGCTTCTAGCATACCTATTCTTCTCTAAAAAAATAGGCCTTACGGAAAAAGTTTTTAAGACCAACAAAACTGCGAACTAATTCAGCATTTATTTTTGAAACCAGCTTAAGTAGCTCTTTAAAAGTATTGCTTATCGATGACGGTGCTAAAATTTTCCTAACAGATAATTTAAAAATAAATTACACCCATAAATTCCGTGTTTTAAGTGTTACTGGCTGATTCACTTCTTTTAACATAGACCAACTTAACGCAATTCACCATTTTTACCACTCTTTTAGCATGACTACTAAAAAGGAAGCTTCTAGTATATTTCGCTAGCAGCTTCCTTACTTAACGATCATTCAATATTTTCCCAAATTTAGCTTAAAACCTAAATTGTCTAAACACTAACACCCTTCAAAAACTCTGTACTTCTTATAAAACTGTATTGTAAAAATCGAACCTCATTATTTCGCATTTTATATTTTTTAAATTTTATAGCTTAATCTTGTCAAATAAAGGTGTTGCGTTACTTTTTAAAACTTCATTTAATTCTTCTATATTCTGCTTTCCTTCACTTTGCAACCATTGCTTTCCAGCATTCTCACCGCCTTGTGCGAATGCTTCAATTGCCCCCTTCCAAGTTGCCCTTCCACATAAGACACCGTTAAAATTCGAACCAGCATTAGCCGCAAATTTCAAAGTCTTTTGAAATAATTGTGCACTGACACCCGCACTTAGAAAAATAAATGGGACTTTTCCAGCTGCTACTGCTTGTTTTTTAAAATAGGAAGCAGCGACTTCAGCAGTATAAACAGGAGTATTGGTATCATTATAACCAGCTACAAACTCCATGTTTACCGGAACTTCAACTTTTAGCACATCTACTTGATAACGGCTGTTAGCAAACTCCTTAACCATTTCAATTACTTTATGCGGTTTAATTCGTGCATATTCACTACTCTTAGTATCACTGATATTTGCATCATATGACATCAGTTCTAAGAAAAAGGGTAATCCGGCATTAGCAGTTTCAGCCCCAATTCGTTCAACAAAGGCACGTTTTTTACGATTAATTTTTTCTTCCTCATCCACATCATAGTACAGCATAAATTTAATTGCATCGGCTCCTGCCTCCTTCAAACGCAAAGCTGACCACTCAGCTAACAAATCTGGCATCCTACCAGGTGTCGTTGTATCATACCCTGTTTTTTCATAGGCTATAAGCAATCCAGCATTAGCGGCACGCACTTTTGAAGCTGGTAATCCGTATTCTGGATCAAGCAAAATTGCCGAAGCATACGGAGTTAATTCACTTGAAATTAATTTCTTGAATTCAGTAATATCCAGCTTTCTATTTTCTTTGCTTGCTGCAGCAGCCAGCATCTTTTTTAAAGAACCTCGTTGGTCGATTGCTACAGCAGCGATTATCCCATCATCATTAACTATTTTCTTTAAACATTCTTTTTTAGTTTCATTCATTTTTATTTTCCCCTCTTCTTATACTGAAAATTTCTTAAACAGTTCCACAATTTCATCGCTATGTTTGCTAGATCTTAGCTTAGCAACAAAATCTTGATGCATTAACAGCTTGGCAGTACTTGATAAATAACGCAGATGTGCCCCATTATCTTGAACAGGAATTAAAAATGAAATAATTAAATCTACTGGTTTTCCATCAAACGTATTCCAACTAACTGGATTTTTTAATTTAAGAATCATCATACTTGAACTTTTAATGGCAGCATCCTGAGCATGCGGAATTGCGATTCCATTTTCCATTCCTGTTGATCCCTCCTCTTCACGTTTAACGTACTTCTGAAATACACTTTCTGTAGAACTACTCAACCCACTCTTAACTGCCTTTTCTGCTAAATAACGCAAAGCTTCTTGCTGGTTTTTGACAGAAACATTGAAAAAAATATTCTCCGGTTTTAAAATCTCGCTTAAATCATTGTCAAACTCCTGATTCTGGTCTTCTTTAGCTGATTGTAAAGTTGATTCAGACCTATTCTCTTCAACTTCACCAGTGATTATTCCCATTCCTCCACCTGCAACAACTCCACCGTGTTTTTTAGCTTGACGGCCGGCAATAATTGCTAGTAAAACCGCCGAAACAGCTGCTCCTATAACAATGTAGATGACCCAGAGAAAAGGATGATTTACCAGCGGCAGTACAATAAAGCCACCATGTGGGGCAGGAACTTGAATTTTTGACATATATGATAAAACCGCCGCAATAGAAGCTCCAACCATGAATGCTGGAATATTCAATAACGGATTCTTAGCAGCAAAGGGAATCGCACCCTCAGTAATATGTGTCGAACCCAATAAAAAGTTGACATATCCTGCACTGCGCTCATCTTTTGAATATGCTTTGGGATTCATTAAAACTGCAAAACCGGTTGCAAGTGGCGGAGCGATACATGCAGCTGAAACACCAGCCATAAAATAATAGTTGCCTTGAGCTAATAAAGCAGTTCCGGTTAAATAAGCAGCCTTGTTAATTGGCCCGCCAAAATCTGAAGCAGCCATACATCCAACAATAATTCCTAAAATTAAAGGATCGGAATTTTGCATACCCTTCAAAAAGTCCATCATTCCAACATTAATTGTCTTCATTGGTGTTGAAATAAACCACATAATTAGTCCCGAAATGAAAACACCTAATACTGGATAAAGAAAAATCGCTTTAAGACCACGAAATTCTTTATCAGGTAGCGGTTTCAAAATTTTTTGCAAAAATATAATCGTATATCCGGCCAAATAACCTCCAACAATTGCTCCAAGAAAACCGGTTCCGTTATTGAAAGCAATCATCCCTGTAGCAAATCCCACAATTAATCCAGAACGTTTACTGATGGCTTCAGCAATATACGCACAAAAGACTGGAACCATTAAATTCATTGTTGTACTTCCAATCGTGTTCAGCATATATGCAAATTGATTATATTGAGATGACTTAGGATCCGCCGAATAGATTCCCCAAAAAAACGATACAGCTATCAAAACACCTCCAGCTACAACTAAGGGCAGCATGTGTGAGACACCATTCATCAACGATGTATATATTTTTGTAACAGCGCTTCCATTTGCCTGCTGTAAATTATTAGCCTTTGATTCTTTTTTAGTTGCTTGAGTGGCTTTATAAATCGGTGTGTCTGAAGACAGTGCGCGCTCAATCAATTTGCTTGGCTCGTGAATTCCGCGTGCAACGGGCACAAGTACCAACTTTTTCCCAGCAAAACGATCCGCATCAACATCAATATCGGCAGCTACTACTACAGCGTCAGCCGCTGCAATATCAGCAGCTGTTAATTGATTTTCAACCCCAGTCTGCCCATGAGTCTCCACCTTAATTGTGAGACCTTTTTCGGCAGCAGCCTGTTCCAATGCTTCTTGTGCCATATAGGTATGAGCAATTCCAGTCGCACAGCCAGTTGCTGCAACAATGTTATACTTTGGCATATTTACTCCTCCGTTCATTTTTTTAATTCGACATAAATTTATGCGTGTTAAATTTTTTTAAAGAGCCATATCCTCAATCTGAATTTCATTCTCCAGTTCTTCTGCTGTAGTAAAATCTGTAATCCATTCTTGTCTTGCTGCATCACTTCCAGCTGCAATTGCCCGCTTTAATGCTGTTATCGTATCAATATGCTTACTTAAATTACCGATAAAAGTGCCTAGCATTGAATCTCCAGCTCCAGCGGTGTTTAAAACTTTTATTTTAGGAGCATTCCCGTAAAACACTCTATCTCTTGAAACTAGGATTGCACCATCGCCTCCAAGTGAAATCAAAACTAACTGTGCTCCTTGATCAATTAATCTTTGCCCTAGTTTCGCTAATTGTTTAAGGTTTAAAGTTTCTGTGATCTTAAACCAGCTTTTAATCTCATCTACATTCGGTTTAATAATCCAAGGATGATACTTAAGCACATCCATTACCTCTTGGTAACTTGTGTCAATAACAAGTTTAGCGTTTTTAGTAACTGCGATTTCAGCAAATTTAATAAGAATTTTTGGGTCAATTCCTTGCGAAAAGCTGCCAGAAATACAAATCACATCATTTTTTCCCAGTTTAGCTTTTAAATACTGCAACAATTTTTTCTGTTCCCCAAGTTCAACTGCTGGTCCTGGGTTCACTAACTTATATTCCTTATCTCCTTTTTTTACTCGTGTAAAGACATTGATCCTAGTAATACCTCGGCTTTCTACAAAATAATGTGCTATCTGACTGCGTTGGAGCTCATCTTGAATATATTTAACTGTAAATCCGTTTCCCACCCCTACTGCAGTACTCGCCACATTAAGTTCTTTTAAAATAAACGAGACATTGATTCCCTTGCCATTGGCCTGAATATCATATTTTTTTGTACGGTTAACTATATTTGGTTCCATTTTTTCTGTATCAATAAAAAGATCTATCGCTGGATTTAGCGTGATTGTATAAATCAATTTCCATCTCCTCCTCTTTTATTAATTATTTCTTTATACTTCTTAGTTTAAATATCTTTTTTTGAAAATGTTTTCAAGAACAGATTATGGTAGGCTATATTATGAAAAACGTTTACACTTTTTTAAAGGAGGAAATAATGGAAAAAAAATTAAGCAGCGCCGAGCACTATTTGTGGGGGTTGATTCAGAACCATATTGATCAAATTGGTGACATGTCAATTGTTAAATTAAGCGAATATGCCAATGTTTCAACCGCTACAATCGTACGAACTATGAAAAAAAAAGGATATTCAGGATATACTGATTTTCGTCATGAATTATTAAGTAAAGAAAAAAATGGTCCAAAATATAACATTTTAAGACAGGCCGACAGTGTGATCCGCTCCGTTATTATGAAAAACGAAACTGAACTCAACAATACTCTCAAAAATTTAGAAATTGATGTCATTGAAGATGCTATCCATCAAATTCAGAACGCAAAGATGGTCTATATTTTTGCGCGTGGTTTATCCGAATCGATCGGCCATGAATTGCAAATGAAATTGCAGTTAGTTGACAAATATACAGAATTACAAACCGATCCCAACATCATTAAGACAGTCGCTAAAAAAATACCGACAAATTGTGTCGCAATTTTCATTTCGTTAAACGGAAAAACACCGGAACTTGTTGAAGCTGCAAAAACTTTGGAGAAAAAAGAAGTCACCAAAATTGTTTTCACAACCAATTTGAGTTCATCAATTGCGACTCTTGCTGACCTCCTTTTCTGTGGTTTTAAATCAGAAACTACTTACTTTCCTGATTACGAAGTTCGTTCTCGACTACCCCTGCAAATCATGACTCGAATCTTAATGGATTCGTATGTTGTTCGAACAAAAAAATAATTGTTGCTCGCTAATTCAAAGTAAAAAAAGAACATTAGCTTAATTGCTAACATTCTTTTAAATTCTAATACGCAGCGCTTTTTAAAATATTTTTTGCTTGGATTATACAAAAAGGCTAACTTCGTTGCATTAAATTGGCTAATTTAATGCAATTTGATAACTGAGTGTTTTTTCCCCATTAACTCCCAAAATTGTATTTCCTTCCTTTTGGAAAATATCATGTTCGTTACCATATATATCAGGCAACCCTGCAAAGGGTTCGATACATAAAAACGGGGCTTTTTCTTTTTCCAGACTCCATAATGCGACGTAAGGAAAATCTCTCAAAGTAATTTTAATCAAATGTGTGGTTTTAGAACTTGAAAGAATAACATTTTTGATTCCTTGGTTAGCCAAAATTATCAAGCCCTTGTCAAATAAGTGGTGACTCAAGGGAATTGTATTATCCTGGCTTTCGTTTAGGGGTATTACCTCACCATTGCGGAATGGGATTGGGGCAATTCCAAACTTTTTTAACTTTTCCTGTACTGGATCAAAACTGATTCGATAGTCACTATAATTTCCTTCGTTGTTGAAAGGAACATTAAATCCTGGATGTGCTCCTAGTGCAAAAGGGAGCGGCTTGTCTCCAAGATTAAGCACTGTAAAGGTCACCCTTACCACGGCCGCTTTTAGTTCATATGCTACAATCAATTTAAAATCAAAAGGATACAATTCTTCTGTCTTTTCATTATTCTCAAGTTCAAATACAACCTTTTTATGACTTTGGTTTGTAACCATAAATCTTTGATCACGGCCAAAACCATGTTGCGGCATTTCATAAATATCATTATTTAATAAGTATGCATTATTGTAAGAACGACCAATCGCTGGAAAAAGAATTGGTGCATGTCTTTTCCAAAAACCCAACCCATTATCATTCCAAATGTAATCAAAATTTTCTTCTAAACTATAAATACTTTGAATTTCAGCGCCTAATTCACTTATTCCAACTCGATACTTTGTATTTTCTAATTGAATCATGTATTTCTCCTCTTAGAAACTTTAGAAAGGCTTCAGCATTTAGATAACTGGACTGCGAAATCATTAAAAATTAACGACTTCTAACTTAGTTACAGAAATCTTTCCAAAATATTTCGAAAATAATTTCTTGTTTACACAACCAGTTTGTTTCTCCATAGTATTCAGCATCCCTAGGGTCATTGCAGTTTTGAGTGTTTCCTCATCATCTTTTCCTTCTGAAATAGCAATCGCTAACCCAGCAAGTGTTGCATCTCCAGAACCAACTGGATTTTCAACGTGAATCTTGGGAATCTTAACACGATAGAAACTATTATTGTGCTTGGCAATTGCGCCTGCTGCACCTAGTGAAACTACGATCCAAGCAACATCTTGAAAAATTTTATTCGACATGTACTTAATTAATATTTCTGAATTTTCTTTGCCATTAAGCTTAATATTTAAAAGCTCGCTAATCTCTTCTTGATTTGGCTTAATGAGATAAGGTTTGTCTTTATTTAATAAGGTCTGCTTCAAAGATTCTCCTGAACTATCAAGCATTACTTTGATTTTTTTTTGCTTAGCCAGTGAAGACAGCTTAGCGTAAAAGTCACTTTCTATTCCTTGTGGAAGACTTCCGGATATAGTAACCACATCTGCTTCGCTCAAAAGCTCTTTATAATTTTCCAAAAAGCGAAAAACATCTTGTGCCGTAAGAACTGGTCCAGCTTCCAATATCTCTGTTTGTTTTCCGCCATCATGCAAAATAGCAATTGAGTTTCTTGTCTCCTGCTTAATATGAATAAAAGCATGATTAATTTTTTCTTTATCCAACTGCTCTTCAATAAAAGCCCCAAAGTTTCCTCCTAGAGCACCCGTTGCAACTATGCGACGCCCCATCATTTTTATAACTCTAGAAACATTAAGTCCTTTACCACCCGCAGTTTTTCTAACTTCACTAACCCGATTAACTGTATTTTCTTTTAAATCTTCAATTGAATAAGCCATATCAATTGAAGGATTCATAGTAACTGTCAGGATCATAACAAAACCCCACTTTCCATTAGCTGATCAAAAAGTTCTGTTCATTATCTTTGTCAATAACTGGTTAGCACCTAATTTATATCAAGCGCTTTCAATTTAATTAATTTACCGCTAACACCCTGTACTACCCCTGAAGCAAGCTTGTCTTTACGAACAAAATGAGCAGCTTGAAATTTATTTTTCTTCACTATCCAAGGATTGTTACTCTTAAAACTTTTTTCAAGCGGCTGATTGGTTCCTTTTAACACCATCACCACTACTTTAAAGCCAGGGCTTCTAACCATTATTGGACTATAGTGCAAAGTATCACTAAAAATTTCTATCACACTACCTGCAGGTACGAAAAACAGCTGTGCATCTTTTTCTGCATTAAAAGTACCATTTTTTATTTCTGATCTTTTTCCAAAAACCATCACCACGTCCGTCAGCATTATATTGACTTCGCTTCCTTGATGAAACTCCACGGCAGAAAAGGAAGTCGTTCTTCCGACACATTCTCCTACATTCACTGCCATTCCAGCAAAAACATCTCGTTCTATCTGCTGAATGGTCCCCATCTTTTCTAAATCTGAGTTGGAAGGGTTATACTCATTTCCTTGTGCAGGAAGTTTTGCTTTCTTTTGAAAATACTGCTTAATCTCTGCAAGGGCATAGCAGGTATAACACATCCCATATCTTTTAAAACTGGCATCTTCAATATTTTGAATTTTATACTGCGGATTTTTAATTTTCAATTCATTAAGTGTTTCCATTTATCTCTAACACCTCTATTTTTCATAATTATTAATAAAATTAGTGGGGACGTGACAATAGGCTAGATCCCGAGTGTTGCAAATATTGGTTGGAGAGACTAAGAGACTGGAACAAAATATGCGTTTTGACCCAGCCTCCTTAATTTTGTCCTGTAGTATGCATACAAACATAGAGCACTAATTTAATTAGTTATTTAACCATGCATTGTTTATAGCTAGGACCAGGATATATTCACAATTTTCAGTTGCTTTTCTAGCATTAATGCCAATTATCAGCTTTATTTTGCCTTAGTAAATAATGAAGTTGCACTCTCCTTGAGTGCTTTATTGAGTGCTTCAATATTATTTTTCCCAACAGTGTTTAACCATTCACGCCCAGCTTCTTCTCCGTCCTTAGCAAAAGGTGTAATTCCACCACGCCATGTTGCACGGCCACATAGAACTCCATTAAAACTTGAACCACTTTTTGCTGCAAATAACAGTGTTTTTTGAAACAGTTCCGCACTTACACCTGCACTCAAAAAGATAAAAGGAACACCATTTGTTAATGCGTTCTGTTCTTTGTAAAAGTCAGCAGCTTCTTGCTGACTATAAACAGGTTCATGTTCGGTGGAAAAACCTTCAACATAAGCCATATTAACCGGAACTTCAACCTTCAAAACATCGACTCTATAACGTGGCTTAGCAAACTCAGCAACCATTTTATTCACTTTGTGTGGTTTTACCTTGGCATATTCTCTGCTATTTGTGTCAACAATCTGAGCGTCATATGACATAAGTTCCAAGAAAAATGGCAGACCAATAGTCTCGCATTCTTCTCCAATACGTTCAACAAAGACTTGTTTCTTTTTATTAATCTCGTTGTTCTCATCTACATCATAATAAAGCATGAACTTAACTGCATCAGCTCCTGCCTCCTTTAATCTTGTTGCTGACCAATCGGGAAGCAAATCAGGCATTCTGCCAGGTTCAGTTGTATCGTACCCAGTTTTTTCATAAGCTACTAATAAACCTGTATTTTGAGCACGTTTTTTTGCAGCCGGCAGACCATATTCAGGATCAAGCAGAATTGCTGAGGCGTACGGCGTCAATTCAGAAGAAATTAGCTTTTTAAACTCCACTATGTCCTCCTCATTTGCTTTTTTGTTTGCCGCCTTTGCTAACATCTTTTTGAGGGAACCACGTTGATCAATCGCCAATGCTGCAATAATACCTTCATCATTTGCAAGTTTTTCTAAAGCTGCCCATTTAATTGTCATTATCCTTATTCCTCCTTTTTCAGATCCTTAGTCATGGTAGTAACCTTCATCCCACAGTTTTAATTCATGATCGAAGAAATGCTTATTATCATGTTGTTCAGGATTATCTTCTTCAATAGCGTTGATTTTTTTTATGAGTTTTTCGTTTTCTTCGCTTTCTTTATATCCAGCTTTAATGAAGGCCGCTACGATATCTTCTGCAAGGTGTTCACCAACAACTGCACCGCCAAATGCAATCACATTTGCATTAAGCTCTTCCTTTGCATAACGTGCAGTCGCTACATCGCCCACCAAGGCAGCTCTGATTCCCACATTTTTATCAGCAGCTGTTGAAATACCCACACCTGTTCCACATAAAACAACACCTAAATCTGCTTTACCATCTCGAACTAAGTCGGCTACTTGAAGCCCATAAAGAGGATAGTGTGTTCTAGTATTATCATAAGTTCCCACATCAATTATTTTGTGTCCCTTTGATTTTAAGAAATCTGAAATCTGCATTTTAACACTAGTTACAATATGGTCGTTTCCAAGTGCAATAATCATTTAAATTCCTCCAATTTTTCAAAATATTCAATTAGCACATTTTTTCGAGCATATCCAATCTGATTTGATGCCGTCCACCAGCATAATTAACATTCAAATATGCAGTAACAATACTTTCAGCTAGTTTAAAGCCAACTATTCCAGCGCCTAAAGCGATTGCCTTTGCTCCATTATGTTGTGTCGTCATATGAGCGGTATTTTCCTCCGTCACATTTGCAGTTACCATTCCATGAATCTTGTTACTTGCCATGGCGGAACCGGTTCCATATTCATCAAACATAATTCCCCTATCGGCCTTTAAACTCAGGACAGTTTTTGCGAGTGCAACAGACGAATCAACAAAATCGTCTGTCGGTTGTTTAGTAAGATCAATGATTTCGTAACCCTTATTTTCCAAAAATTCCTTGATATGTTCTTTTAAATAGAATCCTGCTTTATCCGTAGCCAATGCAACTTTCATTTTAATCTCTCCTTTAAAATTAGCAGCTCACTATTGAAACCGCTTAAACTGAAATTTAACCAAAAGTAGCAACATTAAAATAAACATAAAAACAAACTCAATCTTTTTCATCCGCACACACAATTTAGCACTTAAAAGAACAATAGTCAACAATATATGTTCTATAATGTTCATAACGCACGTTTTTTAGTACACTTTTGTGTCTATTTTGCATATTCCTTTATATTCACAAGCTTAGACTTTTTTATTTTATTTAAAAAAATTTCATTACAATATAATTTATGTTCTCTGGCCTTTAAAGGTTTTGTTAAAATTGTATTTTCACGAAATCTTTGTACCTCGTTTTCCTTATTGTTTTCCAGAATACTTTTAATATTAGAAAACTCTGTGACCAAAGTTTTTTCAGTTGTTATTTGAACAATATTCTTGCTAAATGTATAACTTCCCTCTTCAACAACAAATTTAATTTTCTCAGTATTTTTACTATTTAAAGTTGCATTCAACAAATATGTGCCTTTGCGATTAAGCCGAACTATAAAGCTACAATTATCGACTTTAAAATAAAAATTACCGACATAGTAAAAAAAATACCAATTTATAACCCACGTCAAAATAACTAAAAGAATAGTTATTCCAATTGAGAAAACGTAAATGTTATTGCCCATATTGAAATTCCTTTCTAAAATAAAATCTATTGTACCTATGCAGTAGTATTGAAACTAACATTACATATATACAATAGATTCTAACTTAAATAATTTATTTTCACTTTTTTATTTTTTAAATTCCACCACTTGTGTTACTTTTGCTAGAAGTAGCAGTATTATATAATGCATTAAAACTTAGTTTCTTAGTTCCTTTTTTGGAAATTTCAACCAATGCTTCTCCAAATTCATTAGCTGTCGAAAAATTACTGTAGATTGCTTCAAGTAACGATCCTAAGTTACACCCTGCAACAACAGTAATTTTCTTTTTTCCATATGCTATTGTTGCAGCAACTTTATACGGTGTCCCCCCTACAAGGTCGGTAAAAAACAAACATTCAGAATTGCTATTATTTTTAATAATATCTTCAAAAATTGTTTTTAAATCGCTATCTGACATTCCTTCTTTAAAATCACAAAAATGCCATGTTTTTGGTATCTTTGTTAGCAACTTCAAAGCTCCTTGTACCCCGGAAGCAAACTTTCCATGACCACTTATGATAACTTCTATTTTATTCAATGTTCTTTCACATCCTCAATCTTCTACATCCAACCTATCAACGACATAACAATTGCAAAGGCAAATGTTAAAACAATTAGCCATATAGGGTTAACGTTTTTTTTGAGCAACCAATAAAGTAAAAAAACAAACGCAAAGGGTAAAATGTTTGGAAAAATTTTATCTAATAATTGTTTTTGAAGACTAATAGTCGTATTTCCTGCTCCAATTTTTAACTTAAGTTCCATTTTAACGTAAGAAGCTATCAAGCCCCCAATAACTGTCAAACCTAAAATTGACGCTACATGAGAAATTACTTTTGAATTTTCTTGAATTACGTCTATTGCGCGAGTTCCTAAATTATATCCTAAATGTGCTAACGGCATACGTGACCAAAAAAGAAACAAATACACTAGGAAAAATAGCAGTGGTCCAAAAACGTTCCCGTTTTTTGCAATTGATGCAGAAATCCCACCAACAATTGGCATTATTGTAAACCAGAAAATAGCATCACCAATCCCTGCCATCGGACCAAACAATGCATTTTTGAGTCCTTTAATCGTAGTAGGCTCAACATGATCTTCTTCCATCGTTAACAAAAGCCCCATTAATATTGGATACAGTGGAGGTGAACTATTAATAAACTCCATGTTATCCGCCATTACTCTTTTCAGCCCCTTAGGATCGTTACGATAAATTTTTTCCCAATAAGGTAATTGTGCCCAAGTCCAACCTGGAGCATGCATTCTTTCATAACTAAAAGAAGCTTGCACGAGATTTGAGCGAATCCCCAACATTGATATATCGTGTTTACTGAAAAGACTTTTCCTCTTTCCATCTTTACTTTCAGATGCCATCTTGATCACCACCAGTATTATTTTTTAATTTCTTAAGTTCAGACTCCAACTTATTTGTTTCTCGACTTCTAAAGTATTCAATCATAGCAAGAACTCCACCCACTAAAGCAATTGGAAGAACATTTGAGAATGGTATCATACTTGCTATCACAAAACCAAGCAACAAATACGGAAAATAATTTAACTTCAACATTACTTTAAGTAACATTGCAAAACCAACTGCAGGTAAAATCCCACCCGCAAGTTCAAACCCATGTGTCAACCACTGTGGCATGGAACTTACCAATGTATGCATTGGTCCTTGAGCAGCATAAGCACTTAAAAAAGCTACTATTCCAAACGAAAGAGTCACAATAGATAGTGGAATAAAATTAAGGCGTTTAAAACTCCGCGTGTCCCCTGCAGCTGCATATTTATCAAATCGTGACATAAATAATGAAAATGAAGAATAGAAAAATAAAAGTATATATTGCATCAACATTGCAAATGGCAAGGAAAGTCCGATTGCAGTGGCAGGTGCAGTATTGTTTGTAGCAGCAATTACAACTGTCATAATTCCGCAGATAACTGTATTAGGTGGCTGTGTACCACCTGCAGGAGTTAATCCTGCAAAAGCCAATTCGGTTAATCCACCTGCAATTACTCCTAACTGCAGATCACCTAAAATCAAACCTGTTATTGTACAAACAATAATCGGTCTAAAAATAAAGAACGCCTGTAACCAACAGTCCAACCCAACAATCATTGCCCATATAGCTATCAATAAACCTTGAATAAATGTAACATCCATCTTCTGCCCTCCTAAATTAATTCATTATAAATGTTATGAATAAACTATTTTAAAAGCTTTTCTGTTATTGGATATTTTTTTTCACCCGGATAATCCTTTATATATATATCAATGTCTTGGGAGGATAAATATAAAAGATCCTCCTTGTCCTGCTCGTTAACATACACTTTTTTCGTGATTTCTTTCTTTCCTTGAGAAAAATGCATATTTCCAACATTAACTTCTTTAATCGGAACGCCCCCTTCAACTAGTTTCCGTGCATCTTGAGGAGTTTTTACAACTATAAATATTTTTTGGCGATCAGCAGCCTTGTTAATAATAGCAATCGTTTTTTCAAGTGAGAAAAAACGAATTTCAGCACCAGATGATTCTGCCGTTGTCGCCATTAATTTTTGTTGCAATGTATCTTTTGAAGCTTGATCATTTGCAACAAGAATTAAGTTTGCCCCCAGAGCTCTTGTCCATGTGACTCCCACCTGGCCATGTACCAGTCGATTATCGATTCTAGTCAATAAAATATTAGCAGCCATTTTATTAATACCTCCTTAATTTCAACATTGCGGACAAAAAAGAACATTAATTTGTTTGTTTATGTTCGATTAAAGTATAGAGTAAGCGCTTTTATATGCCAAGGCCGTTTTAAAATTTTTTATTAATACTGTTTTTTACATTTTTTATCAAAAAATGATATAGTGATACATAAGTAATATTGGCCTTTAATAGTTACATAACTTTTTTATAAAATGTAAATTACTATACTTGATCTAAAATGTTTTTTTAATATTAACGTTCAATAACGAACAACACATTAATTATGCTTTTAATATTATGATTCAAAAGGAGTTGCAGTTAAATGTTAAAAAAAGAAAGACTAATGGGAATACTTAACATTGTTAATTTAAAAGGTGTTGTCACTGTAAATTATTTAGTTGATAAATTAAATGTTTCTAACATGACAATTCGTCGAGATTTAGATGAACTTTCTCAAAGCGGGAAGGTGTTGCGGATTCACGGGGGAGCACAAAGTGTCAATAAAGAACGATCTTTTGAACTTTCACGTACTGAAAAAAGGGAAATACATATTACTGAAAAAATAAAGATCGCTACCAAGGCTGCAACTCTAATTCAAGAAAATGATACGCTTTATATCGGTCCAGGAACAACACTTGAGTTGGTAGCAAAATATCTCAATAATGCAAAAAACTTAAGAGTTGTTACTAATAGTTTACCAATATTTCAAATTCTAGAACGTTCAAAAAACGTTGATGTCATATTCATTGGTGGTTCTTATCGGGAACGTTCAAATACTTTCGTAGGCAGTTTAACTAACTCAATGCTTAAGCAATTAAGGTTCAATAAAACTCTGGTAGGAGTCAATGGAATTCATAATGAGAATCTGATGACAGCTAATCCTGAAGAAGGCCAGGCTCAAAGAATTGCTTTAAATAACGCACAAGAAAAAATTATAGTTGCGGATCATTTTAAATTAAATAAAAATGATTTTTACAATTTTTACAGTCTATATGATATTGACTACTTGATTACTAATAAAGATATAGATAAGAACACAAAAAAATATTATGAACAATTTACAAAAATTATCTTAAGCGATGATTAATTTTTCACCTCTAGACAGATCAAAAACAGTTCAAAAACCTAACCCTCAATAATACTTTATACAGGTTAAACTATTTTATTATCCAAGCTAACTTCTTCAAGCAAAAAGATCTAATCTTATTCATAATAAGAAAAGGAGTACTTTATCAGAAAATAGTAATTTTCTTGATAAAGTACTCCTTTTTGAGCTCAAGCTAACCATAATATTTTTAAAATTAAACTAAAGTTCTTGCTGTGTTGGCCTAATCAAGATCTCATTTACTCCGACTTCTTCGGGTTGATTAATTGCATAATAAATAGCTTCAGCAATATTCTTTGGATCAATTCCAACCGATTTTTCTATTTGATTAATTGCATCTTTTTGTTCCTGATCAGTTATGTGAGTTGATAATTCGGTCAAGATTGAACCTGGTGAAATAATTGTTGTACGAATGTGACTAGCAGGAGATTCTTCCATCCGAAGCCCTTCACTAATTGCTCTAACTGCTGCTTTAGTTGCACAATAAACAGCACTGCCAGGGAAAACAATGTGCCCTGCGATACTTGATAAATTGATAATGTGCCCCTGTTTTTGTTTACGCATATATGGCAATACAGCGTTAATGCCATATAACACACCTTTGATATTTACATCCACCATTAAATTCCACTCATCTACTTTTCGCTTTCGCAATTTTGACAAAGGCATTACACCCGCATTATTTATAAGTACATCGACTTTGCCAAATTTCTCCACAGCAAACCGTGCTAAAGACTCCATTTGGGCAACATTGGTGACGTCCGTTACCTGATAAACAGCTTGACCACCTGACACAGCAATTTTTTCCACTATTTGTTGTAAGCTTTTTTCACGGCGTGCAGCTAATACAACATTCGCACCATTAGTGGCTAATTTAATTGCGGTTGCTTTCCCAATTCCGCTTGAAGCTCCTGTTATAATGACTGTTTTATGCGCTATATTCGACATTGTTAATTCCTCCTTTTATAATATAGGACAAGCTTATCAGCTAAAGTATACTTCAACACAAGTAATTAGCCTTTTACCGTTATATAGCCTTAATAGGCTAAAATAAAGTTAATTTTATGACCGCTAAGTTAAAGCAACTTTAAAAAAGGAGAACAAAGATGAATATAGCAGAAATCACTAAACTAAGGAATTTAAAAAAATCTACTTTAAGATATTATGAAAGCGAGGGTATTATTCCCAGCGTACCTAGAGATGAAAGTGGTCACAGAGTCTATACAGAAGAAAGTATTGCATGGATTGATTTTATTATCAGTTTAAAAGAAACTGGAATGCCTTTGAGCAACATTAAACTATATACTAACTTGTACAAAGACGGTGCTAAGACTTTAGCCGCTAGGAAAAGCATGATGGTTCAACATCAAAAAAAAGTAAAAGATAATATCAGTCAAACAATTGCACATTTAGAAAAAATCAATTACAAAATTGCTTTATACGATGTCCAACTAAATAATGTGCGAAAAATGCCATAACCCTTTAAAAAATACGTTCAAAAGAGCGTTTGACATAAGTTGTTAAGCTTTGAATAATTTTGAACTAAAACAGAAAACTTTGACTTATGGAACACGTTTATCCGCAATAAAAAGGAACTGAATCAAAAGTTAACTTTTGACTCAGTTCCTTTTTCATTTAAACACGAATTGCTTATAATCAAGCCCTGGCTAAGTTTACACGCTACACTTAATCCTACAGCAGCTTAGCAATTGAAACCACTTTTCATTATTTACTATAGTTAGGTGCTTCTTTTGTAATTTGAACGTCATGCGGATGTGATTCGCGCAAACCAGCATTAGAGATTTGCACAAACTGTGCATCGTCTTGCAATTCTTTAACATGTCCTGCACCGACGTAACCCATTCCAGCACGCAGACCACCAACCATTTGATAAACCAGATCTGCAATGCTTCCCTTGTAAGCCACACGTCCTTCAATCCCTTCTGGGACCAGCTTGTTAGCTTCGTTCACACTTCCTTGGAAATAGCGGTCAGATGAACCATGTTTGCTGTCCATTGCTCCCAGACTACCCATTCCGCGATAGGTCTTAAAGCGGCGTCCTTGGTAAATCTCAGTCTCGCCTGGTGCTTCATCTGTACCAGCAAGCATACTGCCTAGCATTACCGCGTTACCACCAGCTGCCAGTGCCTTGACGATATCACCAGAGTATTTAATCCCACCATCTGCAATAATTGTTTTTCCATATTCACGTGCGACGCTCGCTGCGTCATAAATTGCAGTTAATTGCGGTACGCCAACTCCAGCAACAATTCTCGTTGTACAAATCGAACCAGGGCCAATCCCCACTTTAACAACATCAACCCCGACATCGTAAAGTGCTTTAGTTGCAGCAGCTGTCGCAACATTTCCAGCAATCAGTGTTACCTCTGGGAATTTTTCTCTAATTTCTTTGATCTTGCGAATTACACCGGCAGAATGTCCATGGGCAGTATCAATTACAATTGCATCTGTCCCTGCTTTAAGCAGCGCTTCGGCACGTTCAAAAGTATCGCTTGTTACACCCACAGCAGCTGCAACCAATAACCGGCCATGGATGTCCTTAGCAGCATGTGGGAATTCAACAACCTTCTCGATATCTTTAATCGTAATTAATCCTGAAAGCCGGCCTTCACTATCAACAACTGGCAATTTTTCAATCTTATGTTTTTGTAAGATCGCTTCTGCCTTTTTCAAAGAAGTCCCAACCGGTGCAGTTACAAGATGATCTTTGGTCATAACGGCAGAAATTGCCACAGAATTGTCATTTACAAAACGCAGGTCACGATTTGTAATGATCCCAACAAATTTGCGATTCTGCAATGTTTCTACAATTGGAACCCCGCTGATTCGATACTTACGCATCAGATTTTCTGCTTCCGCTACGCTATTTTCAGGTGCCAAAAAGAATGGATCAATGATTACGCCGCTTTCAGACCGTTTAACTTTTCTAACCTCATCGGCCTGTCTTGCAATCGTCATGTTCTTATGAATCACACCTAAACCACCTTGGCGTGCCATCGCGATCGCTGTTGCAGCTTCAGTGACAGTATCCATACCTGCACTGATAATCGGGATATTTAATCGGATATTCTTCGCAAGTTGTACGCTTAAATCGACATCATTCGGTAAAACGTGACTCTCAGCTGGTATTAATAGAACATCGTCAAACGTGAATCCTTTTTTTGCAAATTTTGTATCCCAATTGGACATTACAAATGCGCTCCTTTAAAATTATTTTTGTTTTTCAAGTTACCCAATTTTGGCTTGAAATGCAAGCATTCTCATCTATTTTTCAGAAAATTATCTTGAGTTGCACCCTTAGAGCTCTCTTTTATAGAATTTAACCGTTTTATTCTGCACTATTCATTTTATGAGATGTTAACTCCAAATTAACTGTTGACTTTACTTATTAATGATGTTTTAATAATTCTAAATTATCAATTTCAGAAGGGATTAATAACTTTGGATAATATACAGGTTTCTCAAACAACTTTATATTATTATGGCTATGCTTACTTTATTTAGACGTCCGTACTAAGATGCGGGCGTTTATCAACGTTCGTGTCTAAAGTATGCAGGGCCTATTTCCCTTGCCAGTTAGACACTCAGTAAAAGTCTAGCTGGTCTTAATACGATTTTTATCCTTTAAGAGCTTAAAACCAGTTGGATTTTAAAAGTCCGACTGGCTTTTTTATTTCCACAAATCAAGGAGGAATCTTAATGGATACAAATATGAAAAAACGCCTTTCTTTGAGCCTCTACCTGAATTACTTTGTTCACGGGATCGGCCTCATTATTTTGGCGCAAAACATGCAGACCCTCGGTCACCTTTGGCAATCGCCGTTGGCCACTGTCTCGTATGTCATTTCTGGAGTCGGCATCGGACGATTGCTGGCATACTTGCTCTTGGGTTCGCTCGCTGATCGTTACGGACGGAAAAGCTTTGTCTTTCTGGGAATGGGCAGCTATTTGCTTTTCTTTGTTGGAATACTGCTTGCCCCTAATATCCAAGTTGCTTATCTCCTAGCTATCCTAGCAGGTGTGGCCAATTCAGCCCTTGATTCCGGCACCTACCCTACTTTTGCAGAACTAGGAGATCGAAGCAGCTCCGCCAATGTTTTGCTTAAAGCCTTCATCTCTTTGGGTGAATTTGTTTTACCGCTCTGCGTTGCACTCTTAGAGAATCAAAACTGGTGGTTCGGTTGGTCATTTATTTTGGCAGCACTTGTCTTAAGCTTCAACTTTTTCCTGCTGTTACCGCTTGAATTTCCGCCGATGAATCGCCCTCAAAAAAGTGTGCTGTCTAAGAAAACAGCAAATTCTTTCCGCAAAAAGCTGGCATTTGTTGCACTGACTCTTTACGGTTATACCTCAATGGCTTTAATGATTCTATACACTCAGTGGATTACACTTTATGCCACCCAAGAGCTACAGATGAACAACGTTGCGGCACATTTTTTACTATCGCTATACAGTATTGGCTCTATTACTGGCGTTTTGCTGATCTTTTGGTTACTTCGCAGTGGTTTTTCAGAATTGACACTGTTATTGGGACTAAATTGTGGTTCTTTAGTTGCACTGCTGCTACTTTGTTTTATTCATGTTTCGTGGCTAGCAGAAATTGCTTCTTTACTATTTGGCCTAACCGCAGCAAGTGGTGTCATGCAGATCGGCTTAAATATTTTCTTGCGGCTCGCCCCTGAAAGAAAAGGGTTAACCACCGGTATTTTCTTCACACTCGGAAGCTTAGCCTCTTTCAGCATCCCTGTGATTACAGGATGGCTGTCGCAACAAGGGGTTGCCGCAGCATTGGAATTCAACTTAATTATCAGTTTATGTGGCCTTTTGCTGGCTTTAAGCATTCGTTTAGCTTTAGGTAAGCCTCATTCATTGACCACCGTTCGTAGCAAAATTTCCTTGCTTGATCGCTTAATTGTACGCTTGCTAGCCCAGCGTTTTAAAGCAGTCGATCAGGTTGCTGCCTTTAAACGTACTCATGAACTTCCCGTGCTGGACAGCAGTCGCGAAAATATAGTCCTGGAAAACATCGCGCGCCATTGTCCTGATCAACAATTAGAACCGTATCTTCAAGATATTTACAGTAATATCATGGCCAATTCACGCAAATATCAGGAAAAGAAAATTAATTAACTGGAGGAATTATGATGTACTTTTTAACAGCCGGAGAATCGCATGGTCCACAATTGACTGGAATAATTGAAGGTGTCCCTGCTGGAATGCAGCTTGATATCGCCAAAATTAACGCGGCACTTGCAGCTCGCCAAGGCGGGTACGGCCGCGGAAATCGTCAAAAAATCGAACATGATACTGTTGAAATTACTGGAGGTTTACGTCATGGTAAAACACTGGGTTCACCGTTAGCACTGACAATTCAAAATAGAGACCATGCTCACTGGTCAAAAATTATGAATCCTACCAGCCCCGAAACAGCGGAAAACACTCTACGCAAGGTTGAACGCCCACGTCCTGGTCATGCAGATCTTGTAGGGGGAATGAAGTACCGACATACCGATCTCAGAAACGTTTTAGAGCGTTCCTCGGCACGTGAGACTGCAATGCGCGTTGCTGTCGGCTCAATTTGTAAACAACTACTTGAACAGTTGGACATTAAACTGGTTGGTTACGTCCAACAGATCGGCAAGCTTGCTGGTGCTAAGAGCTTACCCACTGATGTTTCTCAGATTGAACAACAAATTCATGCAAATGATCTGCGCATCCTTGATATGGCCCAGGTCACCCCAATTCATAAATTAATTGACGACACTAAAAGAGCAGGCGACACTTTGGGCGGAATTATTCGAGTAGTTGCTGAAAATGTTCCCGCCGGTTTAGGCAGCTATATTAGCTGGGACACAAAATTAGATGCTAAGCTTGCTGCAGCTGTGATGGGCGTTAATGCAATGAAAGGGGTCGCAATCGGTGATGGTTTTACTGCTGCTACCAACCTTGGAAGTGATGTCATGGACCCAATTACTTGGGACCAAGAAAGCGGTTGGAGCAGATCCTCAGATCATTTGGGCGGCTTTGAAGGCGGAATGACCAATGGTATGCCGTTAATCATCCAAGCTGCTATGAAACCTATCCCAACACTTTATAAAGCATTAAAGAGTGTTAACCTCAAGACTCGTGAAGTTCAAAAAGCAAACGTTGAACGCTCCGACACAACCGCAATTGTACCCGCTTCGCTTGTAATCGAAAGCGTCGTGGCGATCGAACTTGCCAAAGAAATCACTGCTACTTTTGACGGCAGTAACCTAGCACGCCTCAAAGAACAATTACAGGCTTACCGTCAGGAACTCAAAGAATATTAATATTGATAAGGTGATTGCATGCTCATCCACACACTTGGTCCGGCAGAGACTGATAGTTATGCCGCGGCCCAACACTACTGCCAAACACATCCGAAAGAACACGCGCACGTTTTTTTACATGCGAGTTTCGAAGAAGTTCTTACGCAGTTAACAGCTTATCGCGGGGCATACCTGTTATTGCCAGCAGCTTTCAAATCAAAGATGCTTAAACTTTCGTGGGGAGAATTACACTATGATCTCCTTGACCAATTACAGCTGATCGATTGTTTTATCTATCAGTTAGCCCCACTGGTTATTATCGAAAATCAAACACGCTTAACGGGTATTGCTTATTCTCATGCTGCAACTGCCAAATTGCTCGCAAAAACAGTCACTCCTCAAAAAATCAAGTGTTGTGCCAGCAAATATCTAGCTTACCAACAATTCTTACAAGATGGACAGTATGTTTTAACCAATCAAAAAAACGTAGAATTGCATTCAGATGACCGCATCATTGCACACTTTAAACCAGATATGGTGTGGTGCTTATACCAAATTAAGGAGTAATTGATTATGGAACAAAAAAAACTAACTACCCATCTGCAGCATGGTTTGAACGGTGCTTTAGCTGTTCCAGGAGATAAGAGTATCTCTCACAGAGCACTGATGCTCGGCGCCATTGCTCAAGGAACAACGACTATCAAACATTTTTTAAGTTCTGCTGATTGTCTCAGCACCCTCAGAGCCATGCAAGACCTTGGAATTAAAATAACTCGTGATGGGGACAACGTTAGCGTAGAAGGCAAGGGGTTAACGGGCTTGAAAAAACCGGAACATCCTTTAAACATGGGTAATTCGGGCACAACTACCCGTTTGCTAATGGGACTGCTTGCGGGCCAATCCTTTGAAACTGAACTTTTCGGCGATACTTCTTTGCAAAAAAGACCGATGCGCAGAGTCAGCGAACCACTTGCCGAAATGGGGGCCTCAATTCTCACAACCAGTACTGGTACGCTCCCCGCCAAAGTTATTGGCAAGCCGCTACAAGGTGCACAAGTTAAACTTAAAGTTGCCAGTGCACAAGTTAAAAGTGCTTTGATTTTAGCCGCTTTACAGGCTAAGACACCTTCAACAATTATCGAAAAGCTCCCCACGCGCGATCATACAGAAAGGATGCTGCAAGAATTCGGTGCACAAATCGAAACTGCCGCAGATCACCTAACAATTACAGTTCAGCCACAACCACGGCTGCTTGGTCAGACAGTTATAGTTCCTGGAGATATCTCATCTGCCGCATTTTTCATAGTTGCAGCTACAATCAGCAAACATTCTGAAATCGTTTTGAAGAATGTTAATATCAATGAAACCCGCACTGGAATACTAAGTGTCTTGCAAAAAATGGGTGGTAATCTTCAACTCGAAAATAAGTCAACTGGAACCGAACCTGCCGCCGATCTTCGTGTCAAGTACGCTACGCTTTCGCCGATCCAGCTTGACGAAAAAGAGATCCCCGCAGTCATCGACGAACTCCCGCTGGTTGCTTTGTTGGCTGCATGTGCGCACGGTCGCAGCATTTTAAGAGGTGCGCAGGAATTACGTGTCAAAGAGACTGATCGCATTGCTACTGTTGCACAGGAACTCCGCAAACTCGGGGTGTTGGTTCAAGAACTTCCTGATGGCTTAATCATTGATGGCCGCCCGGCATGGGACATCAATGATCCAGTACTGGATAGTCATGGAGATCATCGCATTGGAATGATGATGGCCATTGCTGCACTGCGTTCACCAGAAGCCCTCGCGTTAAAGAAGCCGGAAGCAATCGCGGTTTCTTATCCAACATTCTTTTCAGACTTGGAATCATTAATTACCTTAGGTGAGGAGGAATCCAAATGACCACTGTTTTCGTAAAAGGACTTGGTTTAATTGGCAGTTCCCTAATCAGGGCAATTCGACTCAGTGCACCAACAACTGTCATCATTGGATGTGATTCCGATAAAAAAGCTTGTGACTACGCTGTGCAGCATCATCTGATTGACCGAATTGGAACAGATTTAACTGCCGCTGAAACGGCTGATTTCATTATCTTAGCTGCACCAGTTACGACTATCGTGCAGGATCTTCAAGAACTCGCTCACTTGCCCTTGAAGAAAAATGTAATTGTCACAGATGTTGGCAGTACCAAGCAAATTGTCTTACAAGCAGCTGCCGCCTTAACACAGCAGGGGATCACCTTTATCGGCGGTCATCCGATGGCTGGTTCACATAAGTCGGGTGTCACAGCTGGACGCGCTGATCTTTTCGAAAATGCCTTTTATTTCTTGATACCTGCCGTTCCTAACGAGCATGCATGCGCTAGCATTCAAACGTTATTGCGTGCAACCCACGTAAAGTGGCTTACACTTACAGCTGCTGAACACGACAAAATTGTCGGGCAAATCAGTCACTTGCCTCATATTATTGCTGCAGCGCTTGTTAATCAGACACAACAGGCTTTTGCAGACTTTCCGCTGGGAATGCGGTTAGCAGCCGGTGGGTTTAAATCGATCACTCGGATTGCTTCTTCTGATCCACTGATGTGGAGTGCAATTTTAAATTCTAATGCTGCCATTATTATGCAACAGCTTGAGCAATACATTGCACACCTTGAAGCTCTCAAAACAGAGATTGCACAAGCACAGCAACACAAGATCTATGCATTCTTCCAAAACGCGAAAACCAGTCGCGATCAGCTTGGTGCTGACAAAGTTGGTGAGCTTCCTGGATTCTACGATCTATTTATCAATATTCCTGATCAAGTTGGTACGCTCGCGGCAGTTACTCAATTGCTTGCACAAAATAACATTAATATTGTTAATATTCATATCTTAGAAATCCGCGAGGACATTGATGGCGTTTTACAGTTAACATTTATGCGTGCACGTGACCGCTCACTTGCTGAAGATTTGCTGCAACAAAAAGGTTATCTTGTTTTACGGAAGGAGCATTAACATGGAAGCAATTTTAATTGGTTTTATGGGCTGCGGAAAAACTACCATTGGAAAATTAGTAGCGCAACACTTGAATGTCCCCCATGTTGATCTTGATGATCAAATTACTGCGGCCGCTGGAATCCCAATTAAAGATATCTTTGCCAAACACGGTGAAGCTTATTTTCGGCAGCTTGAACATAAGCTGTTGTTACAACAAATGGCTGAACACGGCATTCTGTCAACCGGTGGCGGTACGTCTGCACAACCGGAAAATATGCGTGTTCTCAAACAAACAACTGTCCCCGTAATTTTTCTTGAGGCAACTGCTGCGACAATTCTCAAGCGCGTTTGCAACGATCAAGGACGCCCCTTGGTCAATCAGCTTGATCAAACTGATTTGATCGCACTCAAACAAAGCCGGCAGCAGGCTTACCAAGCATGCGCCGACTTAACGATTGCAACTGATCAAACAGCACCGGATCAAATTGCACAGCAAATTCTTAATTACCTGCGTCAGGCTGTTGATTAACAATTTACAAACTTTGATAGCGACATTTAAAGATGGTTATCTTTTATTAGCTTTTTAAGCTTAAATTGCTCCTGTGATTGATCTTATTTCCAATCAATACAGGAGCATTTCTTATTAAGTTGCAAAAAGCTTTGGCTAAGAAATTCAGATCAAAATCTCATTCCCATTGTTATAAACCTTGTCTCTGCTGTTTAGATGTCTTTAAAACTGTTATTTGGTGCTGGATAAACGTGTTCCATAAGTCAAAATTCTCCGTCTAACTTCGAATTACTCATAGCAAAGTACTCGCTATGTTCGTAATTTCGAGTTAGCACTCAAAATTTTCCCGACTTATGTCACACTCTCAAAATTATAAAACCAATCATTATGTACAAGATTGCGACACTAACCGCACCTCCAAATGAAGCATTATTGGTATTTTGCACCCCCCAAAAAGCAGTTACCACAAAGTCAATCCCAAAATGACATATTATTGGAAACAGCAGATTTTTTGTTCTAATGAACAGGCTAGCAAATAAAAAACCCATCGCCATTGTCTGACAAACCTGGATCGTTGTTAAAGAAAAATTTTGGGAGTATAAATTAAGAAAATGTTCTAAACCAAATAAGACACTTGAGATTATCGCTGGAAATAAAATACGGGTACTTTGTTTTGTTGAGCGCCAAAACAAGCGTAGTAAGGTAACCAAAATTATGCCGCGAAAAAGATACTCTTCAGTTGTACTTGCAATTAATCCGATTGTAAACGCAGCTAAAAAATTTTTTTCATTCATAACACCAATTATAATTAGCGCTGTTATAAGGGTAAGAACCAGGTTTCGTTGTTCCTTGTTGAGCTTCAAAGAAAAAGGAATCTTTTGTCGTGTTAATTTAGCATTTAAAATAATTAGTAAAATTAAAAATAGACATTTATCAAAAAATAAAAAGAACAAATTATTGGATTCATTGATTCCTTTTAGAATGTTGATTCCAAGAAATTCAAATATAACTTCAACAAAGAGCACCCCCAAAAGCCGCTGTGCCATCTTCGTACTATTCATTATGTTTCAGCCTCAAATACAAAATTTTGTAACGCATAATTTAGCACATCCCCCAAAAAATATTCATACTCTACATACCCTATCGTAGGTTCCTCTTCCAATTTACAAAGTTTCCTAACTGCAGATTAAATTATTTCAACATTAACCTTGCAGACCTTATTTAACCTCAAATCCATAACCTCTAATATGCGCCTTCAACATCTTCAGGTAAAGCTGAGCTGCCCTACTCAGATCCATTTTTCTGTGACGTAAATAACCTAAAGTGATCACGTCATCTACATCTAAAGGAATCGCTACAATTTTTTCATCGTTTAGTTCGCTACTGATAATTCCAGAACTGATCGTGTATCCATTCAAACCGACCATCAGGTTAAAGATTGTCGCCCGATCACTGATTAGAATCTGTTTTCGATGAGGCAGTGTACTTTGAATTTCTTCAGAAAAATAAAATGAGTTCGTATCCCCCTGTTCATACGACAAATAGAGATAGTCCTCTAGATCAGCTAAGGTGACATGCGTCTTTTTGGTCAAGGGATTATCTCGTCCCACAAAGACGTGTGGCTGCACCTCAAACAGCGGTGTAAAGGTTAGATTTTTGTCTGAAATCAGCCGCATCATAACCGTTTTATTAAATGCATTGATGTAAATGACTCCTAGCTCACTTTTTAGCGTTTGAATATCGTCCAACACGTTTTCGGTCTGTGTCTCGCGTAAAGTAAACTGGTAAGCGTCGCCTCCGACTTCCTTTACAAATTCAACAAAGGCGTGCACCACAAAAGCATAGTGCTGTGCGGAAACACTGAAAACCCGTTTTCGGACAATTTCCTGACCAAAATGCTGATCTAATAAGTTAACTTGATCGAGCACCCCACGCGCATAATTCATAAATTCACGGCCAGCGTCCGTCAATGTAATCCCTGACTTACTGCGGTAAAGTAATTGAATCTGATATTCCTTTTCAAGTTCTTTCATGGCCTGCGACAGGGATGGCTGACTAATAAATAGTTGTTTGGCAGCTTCGTTAATTGATCCTGTAGCCGCAATTTTTTCTAAGTACCTTAATTGTTGAATACGCATCACTATAACCTCATCTTTTTTGACTATCTTTAACTAATAACATCATTATAGGTATTACCTATAATGATGTAAAGATATTAAGCATTATCTATTTTGATCATTTGTTGTTAAACTAATCTCAATCAAAGATTAACGGAGGCCTTGCTAAATGACACAAACACGATTCCAAATTGTTGGTTCACTTTTACGTCCAACTAACCTACTAGCATATAAAAATGAAATTGAAAAACGTGATAATATTCAATACCCCTTCTATAATGACTTTCCTGGCTATCAGGCGGTCGAGGCAGCAGCTGTGAAGAACGTAATTGAACAGGAAAAGGCTCACGGTCTAGACGTTCTAACTGATGGAGAGTACACAAAATCAATGTGGCATCTAGACTTTATTTGGGGATTTGGCGGAGTTGAACGCTACATTGCTGATCATGGATATACCTTTGAGGACCATGATGGCGGCGACTTTGAAACGCGCAAGGATATTGGTGTTCGTATTACCGCACCGTTATCAGGAAAAAATCATCACTTCCTTGACATCTATCAGGCCCTCAAAGCTGCTGCCGGTGATCAGCAAGTAAAATTAACCGTTTGGGGAGCCGCTCATGCCTTTACCGAATTAGCTTTGATTGATCATTTATATGGTCCAAACGAAGTTTACAAAACCGCAAGTGAGCTTAAACAAGGCTTGATTAATGCCTATAAAGAATTTTTAACAGAATATAAAGCTGTTGGTGGACAAATCATTCAGTTTGACGACTGTCTGTGGGAACTCTTTGCTGATGATAATCAACAAAGCTTCTTCTCCGAGGAAAATAGTAATCTGACTGATCTCGCTGATGACTTTATTAACATCAATAACACGATCGCTGACTTCGGGCATCAACTCGGATTAAAGGTCTGGACACACAATTGCCGCGGAAATTATGAAAGTCGACACGCAGCTAGTGGTAGCTATGCTGCAATTGCGCAAAAATTCTTGCACGATCAGCACTACGATCGCTTCTTCTTAGAATGGGACGATGAACGTGCAGGTGACATTACAGCCTTAAAAGCATTGCAAGACCGTCCAAATGTTGAGGTTGTACTCGGTTTGCTCTCAAGTAAAACCAACACCTTAGACGATGAGGATCGGGTTTATCGCCTGTTAGATCAAGCTAGCGCAATTTTGGGTAAAGATCGTCTTTTCCTCTCACACCAGTGTGGCTTTGCTTCATGTGATTCTGGAAATGAGCTCACTAGTGCCCAAGAATGGGCCAAGATTGATCAAGGTCAAAAAATTGCGGCTAAGTTCTGGGCTTAAATATGCACACTTTGAATCTGAATGGCAGGTTTAAAGCCGGATATTGTACCTAGTGTTTCTTAAAAAGATTTTTAAATTGCTGTTCGTGGAGATCATAAGGGGCTGTGACAAAAGTTAAATTTTGTCACAGCCCCTCTTTTATTCCGTATAAACGTGTTCCATAAGTCAAAATTCTCCATCTAACTTCGAATTACTCATAGCAAAATACTCGCTATGTTCGTAATTTCGAGTTAGCACTCAAAATTTTCCCGACTTATGTCACACTCTCAAAATGACCCGTCTGATGCTGTTAATTCTCGCCAACTAAATGCCTTTTGCCCCACGCTCTGCTGCTTAGTCTTTAACTTAAGATTTTTTATAACACCAGCGTATACGGATCCTCTAAGAATGCCACAATCTTCGCCAAAAAATCAGCGGCAGGCGAACCATCAATCACCTGATGATCAAAGGTTAGGCTCAGTGGTAATTTAACAGCTTGTACCAACTTCCCAGTTTCATCCAATTGAAGCTCTTGTAAAAGTGTGCCTACTCCTAAAATTCCTGTTTCTGGAGTATTAATAATCGGAGTAAAGTACTCCACACCGCTTTTGCCTAAATTACTGATTGTAAATGTGCCTCCAGTATAAAGATCTCCAGCCAGGGTTCCCTGCCGTGTTCCGGTTATCACTCTAGCAAGATTTTCACCTAATTCGGTCAGGGTCATTGTTTGCGCCCTTTTGACTACTGGTACCATCAAGCCGGCACTAACTGCAACTGCCATTCCGATGTTAACATCCTCATTGTGTGTAAACTGTCCGTTTTGATACCACGCATTCATATCTGGCGTGTCTTTCAAAGCCAAAATCGCGGCACGCGTAACCAGCGTAGTCAGACTCAGTTGTCCGCTTGTCAGCGGATGTGCCACTTTTTGCTTCAGTTCTTTCCTAAATGCCATCAAAGAAGTGATATCCGCTTTAGCATGGAGTGTAACTTGGGCTGTAGTCTGCAGACTGCCCATCATTCGTTGTGCAATCACTTTGCGCATCCCTGCTAAACCTTGGCCAACCTCCACCCCAGCCGTTTGTGTTTGCCCAGGTGCTGCAACTGTTGGCTGGCTTGCAACGTAACTTTCAACATCACGCCGCGTTATTCTGCCATTGCCGCCACTGCCTGCAATTTTGCTGTAATCAACTCCTTGCTCTGCAGCAATTTTACGTGCAAGTGGTGTAATGAAAATCCTAGCACCCGCTGCAGGTGATTTTCTTTTCTGTTCAACGTTCTCTTCTGCTGGAGAAGTTGGGGCAGATCCAGCAACAGGCGCTGCTGCCGTTGCTTCTTGTGTCGTTTCAGCAGGTTGTTTAGTGTCTGCTGCTTGTTCTCCTTTTTCGCCAAGATAAGCAATTGGCGCCTTGCACTTGGCATCTTCGCCTTCTTGAACAACAATCTTAAGCAAAACACCATCCGCAGGCGCATCGACATCGGCAGTCAGCTTTTCCGAATTAATAGTTGCAACTGTCTCACCTTTTTTCACCTCGTCGCCTTCGTGTTTGAGCCATTCAAAAACCGTTCCCTCGGTCATTGTCAGACCAAGCTTTGGCATGATTATTTCTGTTGCCATGCTTACACCTCCCTACTTCTTCAAGTCATCAATCAGTTCTGCAGCAGTTTCAAGTACCCGCTTAGGATTCGGTAGGTACAACTGCTCCAGGTTGGTTGCAAATGGCACTGGTGTATTAGGTGCACAGACTGTCTTAATTGGGCCATCAAGATAATCAAATGCTTTGTCACCTACCACGGCTGCAATATCCTTTGCAGTATTGTTATGCGGGTTGGCTTCATCAATTACGACTAACCGGCCTGTCTTTTGAACTGATTTGATAATTGTTTCTTGATCCCAAGGTGCAACTGTCACAAGATCAATTACCTCTGCTTCAATTCCTTCTTTTTCGAGTTGTTCAGCCACATCAAGTGCCACATACAGCATCTTCCCAATTGTGACAATTGTCAGATCAGTTCCTTCGCGTTTAACCTTTGCCTTACCAATCTCCACTTTATAATAATCTGCGGGAACTTCATCCTTTAATCCGTATAATGTTTTATCTTCTGAAAAAACGACAAGATTGTCATCTTCAATCGCAGCCAATAATAAGCCCTTCGCATCGTACGGATTGGAAGGGACCACGACTTTGACTCCAGGAATTGCGCCAAATAAACCGTAGTAAGATCCAGAGTGCTGAGCTGCTGCACTTGCACCGGCTCCATGTGTAGTCCGTACAGTCATCGGAATCCGTGCTTTACCACCGAACATATAGCGCATTTTAGAACCTTGTGCCAAGATTGTATCCAAACTGAAACCAATAAAGTCATTAAACATCAGCTCCGGTACCGGACGTAAGCCAGTTGCAGCTGCACCGACTGCCGCCCCCATATACCCCATCTCAGAAATTGGGGTATCAATGACGCGTGTCCGCCCGTATTTAGGCATCAATCCCTTAGTAACACCAAAAACACCGCCCCAGGCATCTTGATTCTCCGCTTCGAGGTGCTTAACTTTTGCACCTCCGGCAATATCTTCTCCCATTAAGATAACACGTTCATCCTTTGCCATTGCCTGATCAAGTGCCTCATTGATCGCTTTCATAAAAGTTATTCTTCTTGCCATGACATCTTCAGCTCCTTTCTGTTTTTTTTAGTCTGCAAAGACATCTTGATACAGTGTTTCTGGTTTGGGAATATCGCTTTCTTCAGCAAATTTAACTGCATGTTTGATATCTGCTGCTGAGTTTTCTTCGATTTCAGTAGCACTTTCTTCAGAAAGGAGCCCCTGTGCAAGTGCATATTCACGAAATTCTTTGATACAATCACGTTTCGCAAATTCACTTTCCTTTCCGGTCGTTGCCTTATACTTTTGTTCATCACCTTCAAAATGACCATAGTTACGGTACGTGCGACATTCAACCAAGGTTGGCCCTTCACCTTTGCGTGCACGTTCAATCGCTTTACCCGCTGCTTCATAGACTGCCATGAGATCTTTACCGTCAACAGTTTCACTTGGAATTCCAAGCTGACCCGCGATCGGCAATCTTTTTAGAACCTGAAGAGTACCACTGTGGTGTAGCCTCTCCGAAGGAATTATTCTCATTTACAAATACCACCGGTAGCTTCCAGATAGAAGCCATGTTAATACTCTCATGAAAAGTCCCTTCATTAGCAGCTCCGTCACCAAAGAAACAAACCACAACATCTTTAGTTTTCAAGTATTGATTCCGCAAAGCTGCCCCGATTGCAATTGGGAAACCACCGCCAACCATTCCGTTTGCTCCAAGCATCCCTTTATCAATATCGGCAATATGCATCGAACCGCCCTTACCTTTGCACAATCCGGTTTCTTTGCCATAAATCTCGGCCATCATATGATCCAGGCTGCAATCTTTGGCAATACAGTGACCATGTCCGCGATGTGTACTAGTGATATAGTCATCATCTGTCAAATGTGCACAAACCCCAACCGCAACTGCTTCTTCACCCGCATATAAATGGACAAAACCAGGAATCGATCCAGTTGCAAAGATCTGATGAACCTGATCCTCAAAGTTGCGAATATCGTTCATCTTTTTATAGATCCAAGTAGCACGTTCTTCATTTAACTTTGCCATGATTTTTTCCTCCTTCTTGATCATGTTTCACATTCTGACTGTTAAACTAATTATGAATTGCTCTTCCAACCAAAGCATTTGCCGTTTCTCCGATCGTCTCCGTCAAAGTTGGATGTGCAAAGACAGTCTTGGCTAGTTCATCGACTGTTCCTTCAGCAGCACTCACTGCTAATAAAGTGTGAATCATTTCAGTCGCACCGCTGCCAACGACAACCGCTCCTAAAATTTCATGATATTTTTGCTCACTGATAATTTTTACGTATCCTTCTGTCTCAAGGCTTGCAAGCGCTCGTCCATTACCTCCAAACGGGACTGTTTTGACTTTGACCTGATAACCATTTGCTTGTGCTGTCTGCTCATTCATCCCAAAACTTGCAACTTCCGGTTCAGTATAGACACAGCGTGGAATCAATGTTTGCTTCAACACATCCGGCTTTTCACCACAAATCACAGCGGCAGCATGAATGCCTTCTGCACTGGCTGCATGCGCAAGCTGATAACCGCCGCACAAATCTCCAATTGCAAAAACATGCGGGACATTAGTCCGATAATCCTGATCAACTTTGACAAATTTCTGCCGTTCATCAAGTTCAACCCCCAGTTGTGTCGCCAACTCCAGATTTGCTTTTCTCCCTGCTACCACAAGTAGTTGGTCAAATGGGACTGTGCCATGTTCCAATTTGATTGCTGCAGAAGTAACTGCAGCAATTTTTACCTTAGTCTGCACTACAATCCCCAAGGATTTGAGTTTTTCTTTAATAATGGACCGTGCTTGCGCGTCTTCTGTCAATAAAATATCATCTGCAACTTCCAAAAGTGTGACTGCGACCCCCAGCGGCTGCATCGCAAATGCCAATTCAACTGCAATGACACCTCCACCAATTATCGCCAACTGCTGTGGTAATTCTTCTAGATCAAAAAACGTGTCAGTTGTTAAAAAAGGCACTTCGTTTAGACCCTTGATTGGTGGGACAAAAGGATGCCCCCCCGTTGCCAGAATAAAATCTTTAGCCATAATAGTCTGAGTACCTACTTGTAGCTTGCCCTGTGTTTCAAACTTAGCGGTCCCTTCAAGATAAGTAATCTGATTACTCTTGAAAAGGTGGCGAATACCACCTTGGAGGGTTGCCACCACTTGATTTTTACGCTTAACTAAGCGCGGATAATCAATTTTTCCAAACTCAATTGCAACTCCATTAGCAGCGGCTTCATGTGCTTCTAACAACCAGTGACTGTGCTTTAAGTAACTTTTAGATGGTATACAGCCAACGTTCAGACAAGTTCCTCCAATAAACCTTTTTTCTACTACGGCAACCTTTTTACCTTTTTGTGCTGCCCTAATGGCGGCAACATACCCGCCCGGGCCGGCACCAATTACGACAACATCGTATTTTTCCATATAAGATTCCCCTCCTTTTTTAAATCATTTTTCTCTCATACCTCCTCACTTTATCTTTAGCAAGTAACATGCCAAGGCAATTTAAAAAGACTGCTCAGCGCCCCTGCAAGTTACACGAATAAAAAAGAAAAATGTGATTAAAACGCTTCCTTTTTTATGCTTTGAAGGCTTTTTTAGTCAAAAAAATTCGCCTTTCATGCATAAGAAAAAACGAATTTTTAATGAGCTTTAATTTAGTTTAATTTTGGTTAGGCAAAAAAGTGTAACCTGTTACGTTAACAGGTTACACTTTTTTGCACCTTCTTTTCACAACAGCCTACACTAATCCAAATACTACAGCCCATATTTCTTAATTTTACGATATAAGGTTGTCCGTGAAATTCCTAGGTCTGCTGCTGTTTTACTGATTTGATAATGATTATGCTGTAGTCTGATTCGAATCTGTTCCACCGCAAGTTCACTTGCAGAATTTTGCGCTGGTTGCCTTTTTATCACACTGCCTGCTTGAACAAGCTCATGCAATTGTTCACTTGTCGGTTCATTAGTGGGATAAAAAAGATACACCCGCTCTAAAAAATTCCTGAACTCGCGAATATTTCCGTACCACGGATACTGGACAGCGACGGTATAGATTTTCTCGCCCCAGTCTATCTGCCAATTTTTTTCTTCACAACAGGCTTTGAGCAACTGTTTCATATCTGATTTCCGCGCTCGCAATGGCGGAATCTGCAATTGACAAACATATATCCGATAAAACAGATCTGCCCTAAAATGTCCTGTCGCGACCAATTTTCGTAAATCACGATTACTTGCCGTAATTAACTGGAAAGAAACCTTTTGCGGTTTTCCATTGAGGGGGGTTACGCTTTGTTCCTCTAAAACCCGGAGCAATGCTGTTTGCATTTTAAACGGCATGCTGTCAACCTCATCCAAAAAAAGCGTCCCCTTATTTGCCTGCAAAATCTTCCCTGGGCTTCCTTTAACTGCCGCACCGGTAAAGGCACCCGGAGCATACCCAAAAAGCTCACTTTCTAACAGATTCTCACTGATCGCACCACAGTTGACCGTCACCAGTGGTCCAGCGCTCGCTTGACTGTTATAGTGCAAAGTCTTCGCAATAATTTCCTTGCCGCTGCCAGATTCACCATAAATATGCACTGGGAGATTGCTGTGTGCAACTTGCAAGGTTTTATGCAAAAAATCTTGATAATTTTCATCAAGACTGGGAACTCCCGGATAATAAAAGGTCTGCTGTGCTGGTGTCGTTTCATTGAACAACTCAACTTGATAGCCTACAACATGCCCTTCATAACAGATTTTGCTGGTCTTATAAATGGTCGCAGGTTGCAAAAATTTTCTAAAGTCTTCACCTTGCTTTAAAAAGTCAGCATATTTGGTTGGCAGACTGATAATTTTAAAATCAAGGTCACATACCAGCAGCGTGTGGTTCGGATTCGCAAGTAGATAACGAAAAAGATCTTGCTTTCTCTCTAAATTCTTTTGCGTCATCACATTAGCGACTTGCTGTGCAACAATATTCAACAATAATTGGGCATCCTTGACAGAATCATTGCGAAAAGTTGAAATATCCAAAACTCCTAATAGTTGACCATCGGCGGAATTAATTGGAGCCGCGGCACAGCTCCATTGCCGTGAAGTTGCAGCATAATGTTCGTTTAGCTCAACATATTCATTGCTTTTGGTGCGCAATGCAAGCCCAATTGCATTGGTCCCGACATTTCTTTCCGACCAGTTAGTTCCTTCTCTAAAATACATCTCATTTGCTCGGTCGCGGGTGTCATCGCATCCACTGCGCCAGAGAATGTCCCCGGTTGCGTCAGTTAAAATAAAAAGATAGTCTTGCAAAGCAAATCTGTCCTGAAAGCTTTTAACTTGCTGCTCGACCGTTTGAATCAATTCTTTTTTTTGCTTCTGTTTAGTCTGCAAAGCTGCAATTGTCAGTATTTTTTGCGGTCGCGTCGAAAAGGGATTGACCGCTTCCTTATAACAAAGCTCCCAAGATTGGGCAATTTTTTGGGGCAGTTTGCTCAAACCAACTTTTTCACCCGCAATAAAATGTTTCCATAATTGTTGTTCTGTCATCAGCCCATCTCCTTATCGTAAGCGGTTCCAATATTTCTAATTAAAGTATACTATATAATTGTATTTGTAATGCAGAAATCGCATGCCGAAGTGCGACACTCCGCGTTCAGCCTCCGTTGACTAAGTCCTGAATTACAAAGTAACCTGGGCTTGGTTACGCGTAATTTAGGCTTAGGCACAGAAGGCTGGTGATTGAAGCACGTTAAATAGAAGTGCGTAAAAAGGCGCTAGGTTTTGAGGCTTAGCGTCGGATCACAATGGTAACTGCACTTGTTACCGGTGTGATCCATGCTAAACACAAAAACCTGCCTTTTGAAGCACGTTATGAAAGAAGTGCCGACAACCTGCGTTCAACCTCCGTTGACTAAGTCCTGAATTACAAAGTAACCTAGGCTTAGTTACGCGTAATTTAGGCTTAGGCACAGGAGGTTGCGGGGTGGAGCACGTTAAATAGAAGTGCGTAAAAAGGCGCTAGGTTTTGAGGCTTAGCGTCGGA
>NZ_AZFQ01000034.1:74184-83408 GCF_001435195.1 Liquorilactobacillus satsumensis DSM 16230 = JCM 12392
CTCACCGAAAGCCTTTGAGCACTAACAACAAATTACACAATAGACGGGCTGTGTCTATGCGTAATTTGAAGTTAGGCACAGAAGGCTGGTGATTGGAGCACGTTAAATAGAAGTGCGTAAAAAGGCGCTAGGTTTTGAGGCTTAGTGTTGGATCACAGTGGTAACTGCACTTGTTACCGGTGTGATCCATGATAAACACAAAAACCTGCCTTTTGAAGCACGTTATGAAGAAGTGCCGACAACCTGCGTCCAATCTTTGAGCAGTAACCGTTAAATTGCAAAAGAGATTGTTCGTGATTGCAGACACAAAGGGGCTGTGACAAAAGTTAAATTTTGTCACAGCCCCTCTTTTATTCAGGATAAACGTGTTCCATAAGTCAAAATTCTCCGTCTAACTTCGAATTACTCATCGCAAAGCACCCGCTATGTTCGTAATTTCAAGTTAGCACTCAAAATTTCCCGACTTATGGCACACTCTCTTGAAGTTAAGCGGCGCACATTAACAGTAGTTTCAAAACTAAGCTATTTAGCTGTAATGTAGCCTTGGCTTTTTAATAATTCTGCACATAAAATCGCGCCCCCGGCAGCTCCACGTGCCGTATTATGTGATAAACCAACGAATTTCCAATCAAAAATTTTATCTGGGCGCAAACGACCGATTGAAATTCCCATTCCATGCTCAAAGTTAACGTCATAGCGTACCTGTGGTCGATCATCGGCTGTTAAATATTGAATAAATTGTTGCGGTGCACTAGGTAATTGCAACTCTTGGGGCACCCCACGAAAGCTCTCCAGTGCAGAAATCAATTCTTCTTTGGTTACCTTTTGTTTAAAGTTAACAAAAGCTGCCGCGGTATGCCCATACAAGACCGGCACACGTAAACATTGGCTGGTAATCACGGGTGTCGTTGCCGGAATAATCACCCCGTCGGTTGGATCGACTCGACCCCAAATCTTTAAAGGTTCTTTTTCAGATTTCTCTTCTTCACCGCCAATAAAGGGAATCACATTATTTAAAATCTCAGGTGCATCCTCAAAATTTTTGCCTGCTCCAGAAATTGCCTGATAAGTAGTCGCAATTACCTGAGTAGGTTCAAATTGTTGCCAAGCCGACAAAGCAGGGGCATAACTTTGAATTGAGCAATTAGGTTTGACTGCAATGAAACCGCGACTTGTCCCTAACCGCTGCCGCTGATATTTAATAACCTCAGTATGCTCCGGATTAATTTCAGGAACAATCATTGGAACATCAGGGGTCCAACGGTGGGCACTATTATTAGACACAACTGGTGTTTCTGTTTTAGCATACTCTTCTTCGATTTTTCGAATCTGATCCTTTGCCATGTTAACCGCTGAAAAAACAAAATCGACTTGTTCTGCAATCAAGTTAACCTGGTTAACATCCAAAACGGACAGCTCTTTTACTTTCGCAGGAATCGGAACTGACATCTTCCAGCGACCAGCAACTGCCTCTGCGTATGTTTTACCTGCACTGTGCGGGCTGGCCGCCACCAAAACGACCTCAAACCACGGATGATCGGCTAACAATGTTACATACCGTTGACCAACCATCCCGGTGGCCCCCAAAATTCCAACTTTTAATTTTTTACTCATTTTCAGTCCTCGCTCACTTTAAGAATCTGCGAGTAAAGTAGAGAAACTCCGCTTTCATCCCTGCCAACTCGTCATTACAATTACATTACAGCATTTTAATCTTTTTTTAAAGTGACTTATTAATTATTTTCTTGTTCCATCATCTTTTTGATCACCGGAACTTGACCTAAAGTCGTCATCTCGTCTTTTGAAAGTACAACTAAATTAGTATTAGACTGGGCTAATTCGACAAAAGCATGAATACTTTGATCTCTAAAGTAGTTCGGATCCACGTTTGCAAGACTTTTACGAATTTTTTCAATTCGATAACTTTCTGCATCTGCCCTCTTCTTAGTTGCTTCTGCCTGAGCCTGTGCGGTCTCAATCAAAGCGCGGTTGCGAGCATCGGTAGTTAACTTAATATTCTGTGCTTCACCTTGTGCCTTAGCAATTGTCGCAATTCGTTCACGATCTGCTGTCAACTGCTTGTCCATTGCTCCTTGGATAGCAGTCGAAGGAGTCAACTCATCAATATTCACGCGATCAACGTTTATTCCATAAACGTTCGTCAAATCGCCGATTGCTGCGGCAAGGTCTGCATTGATCTTTGAAGTTGACCCCAGTGCATCGGTTAAATCAAGCCTTCCGATAATATCGCGCAAATGACCACGAACCAATTGTGCCATTGACTCAACAGAATCAGTGTTCTCATATACATACTTCTGAGCATCGGTGACATGATAATTCAGGGTCACACTTGCTTGAATATCAGCATTATCTTTAGTAATGACAGAATACTGCGATAGTTGTAAGGGACGCATTGCTAAGTTGACAGTGCGAATTTTTTGCAGCAACGGCACATAAAACTGCAACCCCGCGTTAACCGTTCGCCGATATTTTCCCAGCGTTTCCACAAGCCCCTGACAATTTTGTTGCACAATTTTGAATCCAAACATTTTTTTGCCTCCTATTTTCAGTGTCCAAGCGGTCTAAGCGTTAAAATGTTCCCGTTAGCCTCCAGCACTATATAGTCTTTCTGCGCATCGAACTCCTGATTACTTTCGATCAGATAACGGTAAAAAATTCCTTTAACCTGCACGAGTCCATTTTCAGAATCAACTTGCGCACCGTGAACAACTTGTCCAATAAATTGCCGATTTTCCAAAGAAATTACGGGTGTTCCCTGCTGTTTTGCAAGTTCACTTTCAATCATTGTCTGGAGCAAACCATTTACACTTTGGTTTTGTTGTGCCGCTCTTTCCTCAAGCCTTTTTTTCAACTTGCGTGGTAAGCGCAACAAAAAGGTCGTCATCTGTTCCATCAGTTTCACCCCTTTAAACACACTCGATCGATATCGTAATGATATCATATAAATATCAAAATGCACGTTATTTTTTTCCTGTTAATAATAAAAATCTGCGATACTGCAACGGTGTCTGTAGCCGCAACAGCATCGAAACAACTGCCCGCGGCTTTTTATGCGGCAGCTGCATCAGCTCTTCTTTAACCGAACCAGGCTCGATCTTACATTCACCACAATAAAAGAAATTCTTTCCTTCAGCATCGCTTTTCTTCATAAAAAGGTGCAGTTTAACGACTCTTTTACCTTGTTCATCAACTTGCAACAATTGCTGCACTTCATCCGAATAAAGATGCCGCGGACTGCGTGTATACCACCGAATCAATGAAGTATTGATAAACTCATTTTCATAATTCGCACTCCTTTTTTGGGCAGATTCTTCTGCTGTATAGGTTACAAAAAGTGGGCAGGCTGTTTTGCCAACACGATAGCCGTATAACGGAGCACTAACATCCTTTTCCCAGTTTAAAAGGCGACAAACATCTTTGCGTGTATATTTTTGTAATAACGTAAACGGTTGCTCTGACTGATACTTCCGTGCTTTTAACAGACCAGTCTGCAAAACGTCTTTATAAAGGCGTGCAAACAAGCCATGCTGGCGCAAAGAAGCTCGAATTGTGGAATTTAAGTGGTAGCCGGCAGCATTCAAGCTAACAATTGGTTTACCACCATAGTTGTCAGCTTTAAGCCGCTTGCCAGCCTTCACTTTAAAGAAGCTTAGATCCAAGATCTGCAGCACCGACCGCAAAGTTGCTTGGTCACAATAACAATGATGTTCTTTTAACAAGTGCTTAAATTCAGCAAGTGACACGTTTTCGTGTTCAAGCAAAACCTTTAATAAAAGCAACTCATGTTGGCGCATTCCATTCAGCAACTCTTTAGTAACAAAGCTCAGCACCTGATCCTCAAATTTGCTTAAAACTACATCTTCTTTCATCTTTAACAGAAAATGATAGTAATTCGCAAGCAAGTGATTATCTGCAAACACTGCAGCATCTGTTCCCCCAAACTTTTGGAAATCAAACAATAATGGAATTCTGCCTAGTTTTTCCTTTAGCTGCCGGTAATCTTTGCGCAAAAAAGCAAGTGCATCCAGCTTAACTGCTTGAATTGTCTCGTAGATTCGTGCGCGCGCAACTTCAGTAAAATTGATGGTTGAAAGTCCAATAGTCGGCTGCAATTCGAGCTCTTCGCGTGCATTGTCCTTACTCCGTGTTTTATCTCCCGTCAACGCCAGCGGAATTAGATAATTGTTTTTATAATTGCCAATAAAATCGATCACTGTGACAAATTCCTTGCCTGGCGCTTTACGCAACCCGCGTCCGAGCTGTTGAATAAATACAATACTCGATTGTGTACTGCGCATCATCACTACCTGGTTAATGCATGGAATATCAATACCTTCATTAAAAATATCCACGGTTACTAAGTACTCAAGTGCCCCCTGCTCCAAATGGTTGACCGCCGCTTGCCGCTGTGCAATCGTATCTGTTCCACTTAAAGCTGTGGCAGGATGCCCCTTTGCACTCAATAGGCGTGCAACTTCTTTGGCCTCATCTTTGCGACTGCAAAAGATCAATCCATGAACCGCTTGACCGCTGTATCCGTAATAGTCTAGCTGCTGCAACACATAATCAATTCGTTCATTAGAGGCTAAGCGCCGCAAAGGGGTCTGCTCATCAATCACTTTCCCCTGATATTCATAGTCCTGAATTCCGACATAATGAAATGGACACAGCAAATTCTCCTCCAGTGCATCTTGTAAACGATTCTCATACGCAAGATTATAATCAAATAACTCATAGATACTAAAATCATCAGTTCGTTCAGGAGTGGCTGTCATTCCCATACAAAAAAGAGGCTGAAAATATTTTAAAACCCGCCGATAACTTTGAGCCCCTGCGCGATGAGCTTCATCAAGCAGGAGATAGTCAAATTCCGTCCGGCTAAATTGTGCTAAAACTGCTTGTTTAGAGAGCGTTTGAATGGTAGCAAACAGATATTTTGCATTGCTTTCAAAATGATTGCCTGAAAGAATTCCATACTCGTTCTTTTTTCCGCCTAACACCTTATAAAAACTTTGCATTGCTCTTTTTAGAATCTGTTCACGATGCACAATAAACAGCATTCTGCGCGGTCTGAACTGTTGCACGTCAAACGCTCCTAGGTACGTCTTTCCGGTTCCAGTTGCCGAAATAACCAGCCCTTTTTTTCCACCGGCATTTCGTAATTGCTGTAATTCTGCCAAAGCTTCCTGCTGCATTCTATTAGGAATAATTGTTTCTGCTGCCCTTTCAGTCTGCAAAAAGCGCCCAGCTTGCCCAGCGGCAGGCAAGGGTGCTTGATAATTCAATGTATAATCAGCCAGCCATTCCGAAGTCAGCGGTAGTGCTGTCTGCCAGGCTTCACTGATTTTTTGACGAATTTGCTGCGTCAGTTCACCATCTTGATGAGACGTCAAACGCAGATTCCATTCATAATTTGCTAATAAAGCTGTACGCGTCAGATTAGAACTGCCAATTATCAGCGAATCATAGCTGCCCTGATGTTCAAATAAATATCCCTTAACATGGAAGCCTTGTTGTGTTGAAATTCGAACTGTAACATTGGGAATCTTTAACAATTCGGCAAAAACCTCCGGACGATTAAATGAAAGATAAACTGAGGTAAGAATTTTGCCTTTGATTCCACGTTTAGCCAAATCAGCCAGCACTACTTTGAGCGGAACCAACATGTCCGGTGTGATAAAAGCCACGGCAAAGATAAACTGCGAACAAGCTTGCAACTCGGATCTGAGATGATCCCAGACAGTGTCATCCTTTTGATTCAGCAACAGCCGCGGTGAAAATTCCTCTGTTGCATGTTCTGTTTTTCTATCGATAAAGCCACTTACTACAGAGGAAAGCAGCTCAGAAGTAATGTCATTAGTCATTTATTTTCCCTCTCATTTTAAAATACAATTATGGCGCTGAACGATTGGTTACTCCATTAGCAATCTTTTGCATCCCCAGCTTACTCTATCAAGTTAGCTATTTTCTTTTAGTATAGCATGCTATACTTTGATAAAATAACGGCTTAACGTCGGTAAAAGGAGAGTAAGTCATGCAAGATACACAAAAAATAGCAATTCTTAAAAAACTGATTACGTTTGCTTCTGTCAATGACAATGAAGCAGCAGTCGCCGCCTACATAAAATCACTTTTCGCAGGTCTACCGCATGTTACCTGTGAAACCGTTGCCTACGCTCCTCGCAGAGATAACCTTGTGATAACCATTGGAAATACAGGACCACTGCTGGGTTTTAGCGGTCACATGGATGTTGTTGCACCAGGTAAGGAAAGTGACTGGTCAACCCCACCGTTTCAGCCTGTGATCAAAACTGGTCGTCTTTATGGCCGCGGCGCTGCTGATATGAAAAGCGGCTTGGCTGCTCTGGTAGTTGCCTTACTTGAGCTGGCTGAAGACTCAACGCAGCTAAACGGCAGAATCCGGCTATTAGCAACTGTTGGCGAAGAGACTGGCGAATACGGTGCAGCACAGCTTACAGCTGCTGGCTATGCTGATCATTTGGCAGGCCTGTTAATCGCGGAACCGACTGATAACATGCAGGAGATAGTCTACACTGCCCGTGGAGTTATTGATTATCGGGTAACTTCAAATGGCAAGGCTGCCCATAGTGCGCGTCCGGAAGATGGAGTTAATGCCATTGACAACCTATTAACCTTTTATCGCTTGGCAAAGCAAAAACTGGCAGCGTTTGATCAAACCGACCCCATTTTAGGAAAAAATACACACAGTATTACTAAGATTACTGGCGGTGAACAAGTTAACAGCGTCCCTTCCTATGCAGAGTTAATGGGCAACATCCGAACAATTCCGCAATATCCCAACCAAGTCTTCTTTGCTGCGTTGGAACAAATCGTTGCAGCCCTCAATCAGCAACCTGGTTATGACCTGACGCTCAGTTATAGTTTCCCAGAAGAAGCTATTCCAGGAGATCCGCATTCTAATCTGGTTCAATTAGCACAGCAAGTCTATCAAAAACATTGGGATCATCCGGCAAAGGTTGCAGGCGAGTTAGGTGCAAATGATGGTGCGGAATTCTTGCAAGCGCGTGGAGACTTTGACAGCATTGTAATCGGTCCAGGAGCTAATGTTTCACACCAAAGCAACGAGTATGTTGTTCTGGAAACTTACCTCAAAGCCTGCGCTTTCTACAAAGATTTTGCCACTACTTTTTTCAGCACTCAGCAGTAATTAATTACAGGCATTTCTTTTGTTTCGTTTTCTCCCCTGCGCTATTGTAGTCTTATAATCAACTATTCTGCAAAAGGGGGCCTTTGGATGTCAACAAAAGAGTTCGATTACGATGTCTTGTACTTAGGCAGCGGTCATGGAACCTTTGACGGTGCCATTCCGCTAGCTGCAACTGGTAAACGGGTTGCGGTTGTTGAAAGCGGCTTAATTGGAGGAACTTGTCCTAATCGTGGATGCAATGCCAAAATCACTTTAGATGCTCCGGTTGCCCTGCAACAAACTGCAACTGCTTTGCAAGGACTCGTCTCCCCACAACTGGAACTCAACTGGAATGCTACGGTTGCTCACAAACACGAGGTTATTAAGGATCTGCCTGGTTTTATCGCTGGTTTGTTAAAAGATGCAGGTGTCACTTTGTTTAAAGGACGCGGACACTTTATCGATCCGCATACGATCGCTGTGGGAACCCAACAGCTTTCTGCGGAAAAAATTGTGATTGCAACCGGTCTACATCCGCATCGACTAGACATCCCCGGCAGACAGCTTGCTCATGATAGTCGTGAATTTATGAATCTGCAGGAATTGCCACATCGGATCGTAATTATCGGGGCTGGCTATATTAGTTTAGAATTTGCAACCATTGCCAACGCGTTTGGCGCTCAGGTCACGGTCTTGTTGCGCGGAGATAAGGCCTTGCGTAAATTCCATCAGCCTTTCGTGCAAAAACTTTTGGCACTTTTGGAAAAACGTGGTGTGACTTTTATTAAAAACACAACGGTAACTTCATTTTCGGAGGAATACGGGGTCAAACAGGTGCACTATAATCAAACTGAGACAGTTGCGGCTGATTGGATTCTTGATGCAACTGGTAGAAACCCCAATACTGAGGGATTAGGGTTAACTGAACTTGGTGTTGCTTATGATGAGGCTGGAATTATTGTAAATGATCACTTACAAACCACAGTGCCTAATATCTACGCTAGTGGTGATGTAATCAAGAAAAAGCAGCCGCGTTTGACACCTACCGCAATTTTTGAATCAAAATACCTGCAACAACTCTTTGCCGGAACAACAACTGCTCCAATTGACTACCCTGCAATTCCTTCCGTGGTCTTTTCTTCACCTCGAATCGCATGGCTTGGTCTTTCACCGGTACAAGCGGCACAAGACGCAGCTATTTCGCAGGTGCACCATAATGTTTTGGATAATTGGTATCGCCATGTTGAGCGTGAACAGTATGGTGAGAATATCTTGCTGTTTGATAAAGAACATCATTTGGTTGGTGCAACTGAAATCAGCGAACATGCTGAAGATGTGATTAATGCTCTCTTGCCGGCACTTGAACTCAAATTAGATCCTGCACAGGTTGGCAGGTTGATTCACCTGTTCCCGACGATTTCATCGGCTGCGTGGGAGGGGCTTTAAAGAAGAAGTGCGTAAAAAGGCGGGAGGCCTTGAAGATTAGCGCTAGGTAACGAGGGTAACTGCGCTTGTTACCGTTGTTACCTAAGCTAAGCATAAAGGTCTGCCTTTTGGAGCACGTTATGAAAGAAGTGCGTAAAAAGGCGCTAGGTTTTGAGGCTTAGCGTCGGATCACAATGGTAACTGCACTTGTTACCGGTGTGATCCATGCTAAACACAAAAACCTGCCTTTTGGAGCACGTTATGAAAGAAGTGCCGACAACCTGCGTCCAACCGCCGCAGACTAAGTCCTGAATTACAAAGTAACCCGGGTTTGGTTACGCGTAATTTTGGCTTAGGCACAGGAGGTTGCGGGGTGGAGCACGTTATGGAAGAAGTGCCGACACTCACCGAAAGCCTTTTGGAGCACGTTATGAAAGAAGTGCGACACCCAACTTCCAGCCTTTGAGCAGTAACCGTTAAATTGCAAAATAGACGGGCTGTGTCTATGCGTAATTTGCGGTTAGGCGCAAACAATCCACATCTAAAAAGCGGTTAAAGGGGGCTGTGACAAAAGTTAAATTTTGTCACAGCTCCTCTTTTATTCCGGATA
>NZ_AZFQ01000034.1:83478-146849 GCF_001435195.1 Liquorilactobacillus satsumensis DSM 16230 = JCM 12392
CACTCAAATTTTCCCGACTTATGTCACACTCTCGTTTGACCGTTTTTGTGTCACACTAAATTATAAAATTGCAGCAATTTTTAAGCGGATTGAAGGTTTCTTTCTACTGTGCCGTTTGACATTAAAATAATCATCCCTTATACTAAATATGATTGCAAAGTAACTTGGTTTCCAGGAAAGGCAGGTGGGTTAGTATGTCAGATAATCATATATGTTCTTCAAACGACGATGGTCCCGCGCATTTGCAAAGCTTAACAGCTGGGGAAGATAACCCACTTGCGAGCTTTGCTGTACGCGCATTTTAAGTAATTGAGGTGTTTTATCTCATGGAACAAAAGCGTACAGTTTTTTGTCTAGTAGATCATAAAAACTATGATTTAATAGATGGCGTTTTCCTGGAAGATTTGGATGGTTCTATTAAAGCGTTGATTCGCCGGGACTTTCCAAAGGCAGCAAACCAAGACTTTATTTGTAGTGAGCATCTGGTTCATTATCGTTTGCAGAAAATGGATCAGATGATTGCAAAGGACTACCGGCAAAACCGCCGGATTAATCAAAAACTAACGAGGGTCATGGAAAAAGACGCTTACGAGGTAGTTGATGTCCAGAAGCAATTGGAAAACTCGTTGACATTTGGTCAGAGGGTAGCGGACGCTGTTGCCCAATTCGGGGGTAGTTGGCCCTTTATTATTTCTTTTGTTTCACTAATGATTTTATGGATTTTAATAAATACGTTCCATTGGTTTGGCATAAATTTTGATGCCTTCCCTTTCATTTTACTTAATCTTTTTTTAAGTATGGTAGCTGCGGTTCAAGCTCCATTTATTATGATGAGTCAAAATCGAGCTGCGAAGTATGATCGGATGGAATCACGTAACGATTATCATGTCAATTTAAAGTCTGAAGAAGAGATTCGAGTCTTGCATTCAAAGATTGATCACCTGATTCAGCAAGATCAGCCCAATATTTTACAGATTCAAAAAATTCAAACAGAGATGTTGGGTTCTATTGAGTCGCAAGTTAATGAACTGCGACGTCTCCAAAATTATTTTGAAGAAAACCAAGCTGATAAACAACAAGCTAGCAATCAAAAAAATGATTAGTAATGTTATTTCTAAATAAAGTTGAGCAGTGCGGGCAAAACACATGTTTTGTCTGAGCTGCTCAACTTTATTTTATCCTTGATTATTTGAATTGTTATCTCGACTCCCACGCGCTTACATCAGGTCCAACCGGCAAGACATTAGAAAAGCCTGCAACTACTTGTGTCCCTTGATAAAAATGCTGTTTAATTGCGAGAAAATCTGTATTTTGTTTAAAAGCTTGCAGGTGATATAATCTCCTAGCGTAATGCCACAAATTCGGCAAAGCAGATAGAGGCTGCTTATTCAATTTATTTTTATAATAATAGACTACATCAAACCGCACTAATTGGACAAACAAAAGAAGATCACTTAAAGTAAGCTGACGCCCTAAAAGATACGGTTGCGCTTCAAGCTGCTTTTCAAAAACAGCCAATTGATCAAAGTATTGATCCACTAAACGTTCATATTCCTCCTGTGTGGCACTTTCTTCGATTTGGCTGCTAACCTGCGCTAAGTTAGTGATAATTTGCTGATTAGTCTGTAAAATTTGTGTCTCTAGCCTAACTGGAAAAAGCTCTGGTGCATCTTTTGGAATAAACTTTTTCCACTGTCTGGATAACTCGCTTAGTAATTGAGCCGAAGAGTGATTAACTACTTTTCCAGTCTTAAGATCTACCAAAGCCGGAACACTTGCACGCCCAGTAAAAGCTGACTCTGTTTTTTGATAACTTTTTGACAATCGGTTAATCTGCAACAGCGGATCTAATTCACTGTCCTTTTCCCCAAAAAACCAATCATTATCGACCCCTGTATGCCTTAATGCGTACACTGGACTTTTGCCAATCACCTGATCTAAGTGTAATAAGTCCAGTAAAATTGCCACGGGAGTCGCCCATGGACAAAAAGCACCCCAAACTAATGTATAGCGTCCCTTTTCAAGCGGCAATTCACCTGTCGCAAAACTTTTGTCACGTACCTGTTCAGCTGTTTCAAGTTGAGGCTGCCATGCGCATGCATTCTTACTCATCTGATCATCCCTTCCTGCTTTTTTATGATTATTCATGTGACACATCGACACCAGAAAAATACTTTTTCGAAAGCCTTGCTAGCGTGCCGTCTTTTTGTAACTCGCCAAGCGCCTGATTGAATTTCTTTTGTAACTTTTTGCCTTGGCTATTCTTATTAAAGGTCAACGCAATTCTTTCAGGTGCAAAATCACCCTTTAGAATTTTTAGCGGCAACTTCTTTTGTTTAATTAATGCCGCCAAAATCGCCCGTGCATTAGAATAGCCAACTGTTTGCTGATTAATAACGGCATTCAAAGCCCCTTCACGATCATCATAGGTTTTGACATTTGTTGGAAATGACAGCTTTTTTAATTGTTGAATTTGAATCGAGCCTACTGTCGCCGCGATCGTTTTATTCTTCAATTGCTGCAAAGCTGTCAATGAAGATTGCTTGCTGACTACTACTGCTGATTTAAAATAGCCATATGGTTTTGAAAAATAAAATTGCTGCTGGCGTTCCGGCGTAATCGTAATATTACTTGCAACAGCATCTACTTTATTGCTTTGCAGTTGTCCAAACAATCCGTCAAAACTAGTTGTTTTAAATTCAACCTGATAGCCAATTTTCTTAGCCGCTGCCTTGGCAACGTCCACGTCAAAACCTTGTAGTTGATTATCTTTTTTGTAAGAGCCTGGAAAACTGACTCCGGTCGTCACAATTCTGATCGTCTTCTTTTGGCTACCAGCTGCCTTTGAACATCCTGCCAGCACAAAAATTAAAGCCAACAGCAACACTAAATAACTAAGTCCATTTTTTTGCTTCATTCTAGCTCTGCCTCCTTGCGCTGTGTAATTGCAGCTGCCTTTTTTAAAACCGCTGTGATCTTTTCTTCTAGACTTCCCAGTTGTGCCGTAGCGTCCAGCCAGCTAAGCAGCTCAGCTTTAGAAAAGTTAGTTCTTACTTTATCTTCGGCATATAAGACGTCGATGAAACTAAGATGCTGTTCAATTGCTTTCATTGCACTTTGATAAACTAATTGATGTGCGGTTTGTTTTCCCACAGCATTCCCGAGCTGGAACATAATCCGTTCAGCAAATGGCAACCCATTTTGCAATTCAAGGTTCCTGCGCATTTGCTCTGCGTTAACCTGCAGGCCAGAGAGAATCGCGGTCGCATTTACTAACTGTGCATCCAAGTAGTTGGTAATTTCAGGTAAAACTACCCATTCATTCCGCCAGTGAATGGCGTCCCGTTCACCATCAATCAGCATTGACTCCAGCATCAGCCCAACATCTTTAAAGACTGGTTGCGTTAAGCTTGCTAAGCCTTCAAGCAAAGCCGGATTACGTTTTTGCGGCATCGTCGATGAACCAATCTCACCTTTTTTAAATGGTTCCCAGACTTCATTAACTTCAGTTTTCATCAAATTAAATAATTCATGCCCAATTTTGCCTAACGTACCTGAATAGATCCCTAAAACAGCAGCAAATTCTGAGAAACGGTCACGCGCAGGTTGCCAGGAAATCAGCGGAACGTCTAGTCCCAATTCCTGTAATACTCTGCGTTCAATTTCTGGTCCTTGAGGTCCAAAAGCGGCGTACGTACCCACAGCACCATTGAGATTCCCTACAAATCGCTGATTCGTTGCTAGCGCGTCTAGGCGTTGCTGATCTCGCAGTAGCTCATCTAACCAAATCGCTAATTTAAAGCCGAAGGTGATTGGAATTGCTTGAATCCCATGTGTCCGCCCAATCATCAAAGTGTGGCGGTAACGTTTTGTCTGCTGAGAAAGAACTGTCAGAAGTTGAACACTATGTTTTTGCAGCAATTCATATGCCTGTTTGACCTGTAGCATAGTCCCAGTATCAACAATATCCTGGGTCGTTGCGCCATAATGCACATATTCCCCAGCTGTGGTTCCCGCTAAAACCTGCAAGTGATCAATTAAGGCAATTAATGAATGCCGCTTTTCAGCACTTTGTTTTGCAAGTTCTTCGATCCTAAAATTCTCAATTTTAGCACTTTGCACAATTTTTTTTGCGGCAGTTTGCGGAATCACTCCTAGCTGACCTTCAATCTTTGAAAGAGCAGCCTCAACTTTTAACTGCTGCGTTATTTTATTTTGATCGCTCCAAATTATTCTCATCGCTGCGGTACTAAAGTTATTTTGTAAGAGCTGTGAATCCAAAACATCAGTCAAATTGTCCACTCCCTTCGTGATAATCTTTTACAAATTCAACAATTCGTTTGCACCCCGTAAGCAAAACTGCCGTTGAAGTCACTAAACTTATTCGAAAATACCCTTGCCCGTTTTTGCCAAAGGCACTCCCGGGAACAACCGCCACCTGTTTTTGTTTAAGCAGTTCGGCTGCAAATTGACGCTCATCTTTGATCGTTGCTGGCAGTCTTACCCAGCTAAAAAAAGTTCCAGCTGAATGTGCTACAGCAAAACCATTTTCTTCCAATACTCGCATGACACTTCGCCTTTTTGAATAAAGTGCACGCAGCTTTTGCCGCTGTTTCTTTTGCGAAAGTAATGCAAAGCTCCCAGCATTTTGAACAACATTGAAGGTTCCACCGACAGAATTTTGAATATAGGTTTTCAATAACTTAATAATTGAAGCATTCCCCACTGCAAAGGCACAGCGCCAACCCGCCATGTTAAACGTCTTAGATAGCGTGTAAATCTCAATTCCAGTTTCTTTTGCCCGCCGACTTTGCAAGAAACTAGGTGCCGGTTTTGCAAATGAAAGATCAGCATAGGCAAAGTCATGTACAATGGCGATCTTATGCTGCAACCCAAAAGCTGCGACCCGCTCGAAAAATTCTGATGTAGCACCCGCTCCAGTCGGGTTATGCGGATAATTCAAAAACATTAACTTAGCCTTTTGTGCAATTTCTGGCGGAATCAAACTCAAATCCGGCAGATAATTATTCTCTGCCAGTAGCGGCATGCGCCATTCTGTGGCTCCGCTCATGGTGATTCCAATATGATATCCGAAAAAAGCCGGATCAGGCGTCAAAATGACATCGCCACTGTTAGCCAAAGCCATCGGTAACGCCGTCAAGGCTGCTGTGGACCCGCTAAAAACAGTCACTTCATCAGCTGCAAGGGTTACTTGATACTCAGCCGCATAAAATTTTCGGATAGCTGCCTTCAGATTTTCATTACCGCCATAAGGTGGATACCCGTAATTTTGCGGCTGTTCCAGTTCGCTTTTGGCCTTCGCAACAATTTGCGGAAAAGTGGGCTGATCTGGGTTTCCACGCCCCAAATTGATGACTTTCATTCCTTGTTTTTCCAAAGAACGGATTTGTTTTTGCTGAATAGCTAAGTATTTCTGCCCTACTTGTGCAATGCGTTGAGATGCTTTAAATTGCATTTTCACGTGCACCTCCCAACGAATTGATGGCTGCAAAGACTTTTGCCTCGGATAAGTTAGGATAGACGGTCTGAATTCTAAGATTTGTGGGAGCAACCATCTCTGTCGCAATTGCGTGAATCACAGCGGTTTTGGGTTGCAACTTCAGTTCTGCAAGCTGCGTTGGCAAACCAATGCGCTGATAAAACTCCAATAATTCTGCTAACTCAGTGTACTCTGCTTCAATTGCTAACTGTACCAATACTCCAAAGGCCACAATCTCGCCATGCGTTTTAACTGGATGAGCAACAGCTTTTAAGTAACTGTTATGAAAGCTGTGTGCTGCTACACTACGCCCGCGTGCTGCAGCGAACCCATCTACAGAAGCAGCTACCAAAAAAATTGTATCTAACAGCGCTGAAAAAGTCTGTTCATCAAGTTTATCTAAGTCGCTAATCGCCAAAGTCCGTTCTCGTGTAATTTCGATTGCTTTTCTAGCAATCTCTAAAATTGCTCCTTGAGCTGCAGGAACATTCAAACGCCGGCGAATCTCATACCATTTTGCTAAAGTATCTCCAATGCCGGACAATAGATACTGCTTTGGTGCATGCCTTAACAACAGTGGATCTACTAGGACCAAGTTAACCGGTTCTGCATGTCGCTTACGCCCGCACAATTCATGGGCTTTTTCTGTATAAATCATGCTTTTAGTGGTAATTGCAGCACAATTTGAGGGAACAGTGGGAATATTAATTAGCGCTGTCTTGGTCTGAGCGGCGACAATTTTTGCAGTATCTAGCAGCTGCCCTCCACCTAAAGCAATTATCACGTCTTCATCTTTAACAGACTGCGTAATCCGCTGTGCTTCTGCATCAGTACAGCTTCCTGCAAAAAGAAGCACACGTTCCTGCTCATAGAAACCCGCAGGCAGATACTTTCGCGTAGCCTGGATAACCCTTTGATCTGTTAGCACCAATGGTTTTTGATACCCCTTTGCACTTAAAATCTGTCTGAGTTGTCTTAAAATTCCTGCCTCATTCACATATTCTGCCGGACTCAATCGAACTGGATTCCATTTCATCACAATACCTCCTCTTTTCAAGCAAACGCTTTGCTCATCAAATCGTCCTTCAAAATAAGCTTTTAAGTCCGCCCCCTGTTTCTGACCATTGTTTAGCGATCATCATTTTTTACGGATTATTGACTGGTTTGGCAAGGACGGTTTGAAAATAAGAATCATTAAGTTTGAGTGCCTGTTCTTTATTCAAAATTTTTACAAGATATGCAGTTTGATGATCTGGAAACTTGCGCACTGTTGCAACATGTATAAAACCTAACGACTGATAAGCCTGCCGCAGCCAAGGATGTTCAAGCGCCGTTCCCAAACTAACTGCTGGAGCATTTAACGTCTCCTTGATGTATTGCTCAATTACCAGCGTAATTATTTGCTTTGCATATCCATGGTGCTGATATTCCGGATTAGTCGCGATCCATCCCAAATGCGGAAGCTTGAACGGCCCGGGGTCATTTCCCCAAGGTAAACGGACTGAAACCGTTGCAATCAAATTTTGCTGTTCATCTGTTAGCACAAAGGTCGGTGTATTGATAATATGTTGTGCAACGGCTTCAGCCCTAACCTTTGCGGCTCCAAAATGAATTTGTAATGCTTCATCTGCAGCGTAAGCAGCATGCAATAGTGCGGTTAATTGTGCTGCCTGTCCTGTTGCACCGGACAATCTTGTAAATTCCATTAAGCTTTAACTCCTTTATTTTTGTACTTTAATCTCTGCCTCAAAAATTCAGTTTGCTGTTTCACCTCCGGACCTTGTTATAATTTATGCATTCATGCGTACCTATTTTGCTGCTTGTTTTAACCGCAAACAAAAAAGGTTTTCGCTCCTATACAAAAAATGTACAGGGACGAAAACCTTCGTGGTACCACCCGTTATTTATACAAACATCACTGTTTATACCTTGCCAGCACCTGCTGATGCCTGGGACTGTATCGTGTCCGCACGGGTATGCAGCTTGCACTGGTAACCGTTCAACTCCGAGTTCATCTTCAACTATTTTTTGATTCCGCCCTTTCACTAACGGCGTTCGCTTTAAATCTACTCGATAGCCTACTCTTCTCATCAACGCATAATTATATTAAATTAATTGCTTCATTTGATCATTTTGATAAAAAGTTTCAAACTGAAATAGTCCGCTAGTATTTATCCAGCACACAAACTAGCACGCCAATCAAATACTGTTAATGAGATTTCAATTTGAATTTGATGATAACTATAATCGCGAGTCAGTAACTTGTCAACGCTTTTTTAATTATTTCTTAATAAAATATTCCTTTAAGCTATAGCAACTGATGCATCTGCAATCCACGCGCACTTCGAACATGTTCCACGACAATTAAGGCATTTGCATCCACCTTTTCAACAATCGGAACAACTTTTGCAATTTGAGCCGGTGTACAAACGAGATACAGCAAGGTGCGTTCGCGGCCACTATAGAAACCCTCGCCTTTTAGAACCGTGATGCCCTGCTGCAGTCTCTCAGAAAGCTCCGCCGCAATCGCTGCATGCGCATCTGAGACAATAAAAATTGCTTTTTTTGCCCCTACACGTGCAATAAACTGGTTCAATAACATGTCTGAAAGATAGAGTTCAAAAACCGTGAGTAACATATTTTGGAACCCGATAATAAAAACCATCGGCAAAGCAACACTCAAATCAAGAATCAAAGTTGCAGTTCCCGTTTGAATCCCCAGATAGCGATTGGCAATCTTCGCCAGAATTGTACTACCTGCAATCGTTCCACCACAGCGCATAATAATTCCCAAAGCAATTCCCGTCAAAACACCGCTCGCAACCGTTGGAATGATTGTCTGGCTGGTATGGTACACGGCGACTACCGGTAATTTTAAAAAGACCGACAACCAAAAAATTGCCCACAATGATAAAAACGTTGTCCGTTTATCTAAAAAACGATATCCCGCAATCAGTAGCACGCCATTCAAGACAAAGTTCGTCAGATAAGGAGCAATTCCCAGTGTATAGTACGCAATTGTTGTTAACCCGACAACTCCACCTTCTCCTAAACGTGTTGGCAGCAAAAAATAATTAATCGAAACAGCATAGAGCAGTGTGCCTAAAACAATACCGGCAGCTTGTAAGCATAATTTGCGGTTCTTTGGGATCCCTTGTCTCATCTCTTCTTGCTCTCCTTATATCACAGCAGCCTGCTGGCAAAAAAACTGCTGCACTTTTATTTTCTTTAATGCTTATATGAAGGGATGCCCGTGTGCCAGTATCAACCCAATTATCCCAACCAACACACACATTCCAAAGGTTAACCAACGCATTGTGCCTGAAAGCGTGCCACGCAACTTCCGTGCAAACGCGACCTCAATTAATCCAAGTAGGCCAAACGCTGCAAGCACTTTGATAATTGTCAAAAACAAAGCACGCTGCCATGTAAATTCTAATAAAAAAATACCACTGATAATTGCAACCAGATAACAGACACGTGCAATCATTATACAACGCACTGCTCTGGTGGCAGATCCTGTTAAGCCACCAAATGTCACTCCCAGTAAAATCCCCCATGTTATTAAATGTAACCATAACCATATCATTTAAAAGACCTCTTTTTTTAATTAACGTGCTAAAAGATCTGCAACCACAAATTCTTGAAATTATTAAGCAGCTTAACCTTCAATTTCATTCTAACCTTTGCCAAAATAAAGCGCTAGTTATAATTAAACTTGCACCCACTCCTGTGCGTTTCACAACAGTCCTTTTGTAGGCTATTAACTTGTTAAAATCAGCACTTCTCAGATAAAATAAGGCTAACAAAAGGGGGAAAAGCGATCTACAAAGGGGGAGCTCACAATGAAAAGGTTTCAGGTTACACGGCTCATCTTGTTAGTCGTACTTTTGACAGGATTATTGGCCGGCTGTAGTTTTTTCCAAGAAAAACAGGTTACTTATCAACGCTTCGGCAGTGGCATTGATCTGCGTTTAACGTATTACGCTCGCAAAGATCGGGTCACACGTCAAACCACTAACAGTACAATTCTTTATTCCGCACTCGGAGTTACCAACAAAGCAGGGGCTAAACGTATATTGAACCCGCTCGCACAAAAGTATCAGGGAATTAAAGGGCTGCACGAAAAAATCACGTATCACAAGTACTATGCACGTGAAGAATTGAGTATTGATTACACCAAGGTCAATTTACAGAAGATAAAAAGCCTTCCAGGAATGTATTATTCAGGTTCTAAGAATAAACAAATCAGTTTAGAAAAAAGTGAAGCCCTGCTGCAGAAAAATAAATTTGTGAAGGTTGAAAATAAAAACTACAAAAAATTCACTAAAAAGCAGTTGACCCAAAAACCTTTCTCGATTACCGACTTCAACAGTATCAAACTTGCCGGTTCAAGCCTTGAGACTGCAGGAACTACAGTCGCTGCACTGACTAAAGAACTGGGACGTCCTGACAGCTCGCAAAAAACAAAAACAACTGGTGAAGAACGTGCCCGCTATCTGTGGTACCTCTCGCCTCTCAAAAATGCCTATCTTGCGGTTTATACTACTGGTGAGCGCATCACAACTAAGATGCTCAGCCGTGCAATCACTGCAGGCACTCAAATCTCAAGTACCCAATTTGATGCACTACAAACTGGAATTTCTTACGCCGATGTCATCAAGATGTTGGGCGAACCGCGCAGAGCATACGAACTTCGCAGTAGTTCAACCTCCTATTCAGTGCTGACTTATCAAGACAAGTCGACTACAACAAAAAGTTACAATTTCTACTTTAGCAACGGTAAACTGATCTCAAAACGTGAATCATAGTTGACTTCAAACAACATCCTCACCGCAAGTTCTCTTTACTGCCAGTTTGTTTTCGTAACTTTAAATCCGCTTTAACATACTTTTCAGCGTTATTTCCAGTTTTATTCCGTTCATTTCTGATTTTAACCATTCCAAAAGCCAATTTGTGGTAAGCTGTTTTTAATCATATTTTAATAAAGAGGATGTTGCTCATGTCATTTACGTTAGTTGTTGCGATTGCACCGATTATTTTTACACTTGCACTGGGTTATCTGGCAGGACTGCTAAAACAGTTTGATAAAAATGCTAGCCAACTTTTCATTGATCTTGTAATGTCTTATGCGCTCCCACTGAGTCTTTTCGGTGGATTGTTAGCAACTCAACGGGAAGTCATTATTCATGACTTGCCGTTATTTCTTTGGCTAGGTGTCGGGATGTTGCTGGTTTTTGTGATTTTAATTATCCTCTATAACTATTTATGCAGCAATTTAGGGCTAGCAGTCTTACGTGCGCTTTCTGTTGCGTGCCCCTCTGTGCCGTTCATGGGAACTTCTGTATTAGCAATTATTTTTGGAGGCACAGATAGTGTTATTTTGGTTGCAATTTGCGGTCTGTATCTCAATCTAGTTCAAGTTCCATTGAGTGTTTTGTTGTTATCAGTTGCAAAGGCACAAAAAAAGGATACTTTTGGCAGCGCAGCATCTGCTAAACAACGTCTGTTGAGTGCTTTAAAAAAGCCGCTGGTCTGGGCTCCTATCCTCGGTTTTACATTAAATTTAACAGGCTTTCATCTTGCAACCAGGTTTCAGCCGCTCTTTAGTGAGTTAGGTCAAGCTGCTGGGGGCGTGGCGCTCTTTTCCATTGGCATTATGCTTTATACTCAAAAATTTCATCTGACGATTCCTGTCTTGGTTAACGTTTTGCTTAAAAACATTGGTCTACCCTTAGTTGTATGGGGAATCATGCTACTTTTTCATGAGAGCTTTCACTTTCAGCAGATGGTAATTGCCACCCTGGCGATTCCTACAGCTGCAATGCCCAGTATGTTAGGCATTCAAAATCATCTGCATGAAGACGAGATGGCTTCAACACAACTCGTCAGTACACTTTTAGCCGTGATTACAATGAGCGTTTTCCTAGTGTTGTTACGCGTAGGTTAAGCAATAAATGAGCATTTTAATGGAAAAAGTTGTCCACTTCAGTTACGCTTCAAGTAAACAAGTTGCTTTTCTCGGAAAATGAAAGGGGTTTTAAAAATGACCTTTACAGTTCCTGCTTTACCCTACGAGTACGATGCACTTGAACCGTATATCGATCAAAAGACGATGCAACTGCATCATGACAAACATCATCAGACATATGTGGACAAGCTAAATAAGGCATTAGAAGGACATCCCGAACTTGCTGACTATTCACTGACCGAACTCCTGCAAACCTTGGAAAAGCTGCCAGCTGACATAAAAACAGCAGTCAGAAACAATGGCGGGGGACACGCTAACCATACATTATTTTGGGAAAGTCTAACACCTTCTTTTGACACCGCTCCCACGGGTGCTCTTTTAGCGAAGCTTGAAACTGCTTTTGGCAGTGTCGCTGAATTTAAAAAAGAATTTACCGCAGCTGCTATAGGAGTTTTTGGTTCTGGCTGGGCATGGCTGGTCGCAGATGCAGAAGGTAATTTAAGCATTCTAGGGCTGCCTAATCAGGATTCTCCAATAACTTCTGGGAAAAGACCGCTTCTTGGTTTGGATGTGTGGGAACATGCATATTATTTGAAGTACCAAAATCGACGCCCTGAATATATTGCAGCCTTTTGGCACATTGTTAACTGGGAAAAAGTGGCACAGCGCCTAACGGACCATTAAGCTTAATCTGCAATTAGAACGTGACTAAATAAAAAGGGGTTGTGACAAAAGTAAAATTTTGTCACAGCCCCTCTTTTATTCCGGATAAACGTGTTCCATAAGTCAAAATTCTCCGTCTAACTGCGAATTACTCATAGCAAAGTACTCGCTGTGTTCGTAATTTCGAGTTAGCACTCAAATTTTCCCGACTTATGTCACACACTCTCTTTTTATTACTTTTAGCAGTGCTTTTGTTTGTATTTTTTAGCTTTCAGTTATTAAATTTTTCAAGTCGGTAAAGCTGTTCACCATCAAGAGAACTATTACCATCTTTAAAATGATAACCCATTTTTTGATAGAACTTTAATCCTGTAATTGAAGCGGGAATTTCAATTCGTTTAGCTCGTTTAAAAAATTCATCTTGTTCTAAAGTTTGAATTATTTGTCTGCCGATTCCTCGTCCCTGATACTCGGGCAAGACAAAAATATTAAATAGGCTGCTTTCATCTTTTTTGCCCCAATAAGCCCCAATAGACCCAACAGCCACAATTTTATTGCGTTCATTATCTATAAATACATAACAATGGAAAGCCTTTGCTTTTTTAATAAAATCACGAGCTGTTAGCTTTTTCAGATCATTTTCTAAGTATTCTTTAGAATAGTCTTTGAGATTAGTAGTCAACATTGTCTTTTTAACTAAATCCGCCACCTCGGGTGCATCTATATCTTTGAAAATACGTTGTGTTATCATATCTACTTTTCTCCATAAACTCTTGGATCGTCAGTGATAAAGTGTCCTGTATAATTACAGTTTGTAAGTAATTTGAAATGACGCTTGTTTTCGTGTTTATCATGTTAAATCTTTATAATTTCTAGCCAACAAACAACCTAAGTGTCCCACAATTTCACTGGATCCTGAAAATCTAGTTTTTCTTATATAAATAATATCTACAATAAATGAACAACATCTATTGCAGGTTGTTTTTGAGTAGCGCTTTGTAGAGCCCTACTTCATCCTTAAACTAAGCTTTTAATGAATTCTAGAATTTGTGCAGCTAAGTCAGCCGGCTTCTCTTCTGGAATATAATGTCCAGATTCCTTAATCGTTCTTCCGTTAACTGATTTTCCTAAGGTTTTTAGTTTTTCAAAAAGATCCCGTGATGAACCGAATTCACCATTAATTGTAAGAAGCGGAATGACTATTTTTTTGGTGCATAAAGGTTCATTAATCTTAAAATCATCCAAAACGGCACGATAATACCCAAGCATTCCCCGCATAACTCCTAATTGACGATATTCTTGTACATATTCAGCAATATCTTCTTTTGTAAAAGCAGTGCGCCAATTACGTGCCTTATTAGAAAAGAACCATTCAAGTAAAACCCGTTCTTTACCCTTTAATAACTCTTCAGGTAAATCAGGAATAACATTAAATAGAAAATGCCAACTTCGCCAACTTTCTGCGTCTAGTGGGATTTGTTTTTGTAATGTTACTCCAGGAATATTTGCATCAATCAGCGTAATACCTAAAAGATCGTCTGGAAATAGGTGTGCGTAGGTAAAACCAACCCAACTTCCGACATCATGACCAACATATAAAATTTTTTTTAGCCCTAATTGAATAACTAATTCATGTATTCTGTGCGCGGTTGTTTTCGTATCATATCCTGATCGTGGAACACTTGAATATCCTTGACCAGGCAAGTCGATTGCTAAAACATGATATTGTTTGGCTAAAAGCGGCCAGACTTTGCGCCACGCATAAGCACTTTGTGGAAAACCTGCAATCAGAAAAATTGTGGGCGCTGTTTCTTTTCCATCCTCATAAATGTGCCAAGTAATATTATCTTTAGTAGCAATAAAACGTTCCTGCATTTTTATCCCTCCACTTTTGAAATAACTTAATTTGAAAAAATACGTTGCTGGGACAATAATCTATAGGTCCCACTACTCATCCCTCATTTTACCTTAAATTGTGGGCTTGTTTGCAAGATAAGCTTGGGTCTTCCTTCTTCTTCACATTCTCTTTGTCCTAAATTCACCCGCCCCCGCTTTCAATAGTTTCATTATCATCTTGTATGTAAAAAAAAGCACGTAATTTATTAACTCACTTGCAGGTCTCTAATGGGAGAAAACAATATTTTATTTAAAATAAAGCCCGAGGGTAAGCGCTTGTCATATATAAATGCATATAGTTCTAAGCTTTTTATGTGTTCTGTTATACTGTAAATGTAAAGGTGGTGATAATGTGCGACTTATATTTAAGATCCTAATAGTAGTAGGTATCATTCTCGCGGCCCCCTTATCAATTGCACTGATCTGGCAGAATTGGGCAGCTGCGGTTGGAACTACTCCTATATCGTTTCACTTTGACTGGTTGACTCAGTACGAACCACTATATCTCTTCTGGAGTGGGGTTATTCTGGCGACATTTTTAGTGTTTCTCTTATTTATCACTCTCTTTTGGCCACGCGCGCGCTCACTGTATCTCCATCAAAAACCTGATGGGCAGGTCACAGTTAGTAAAAAGGCCATTGAAAACTTTACTCTTTCGGCGCTGCAACAAGAGCCTTTTATCGGAAATCCCAGGGTGTCTGCTAAGTTGTCACAAAATAAAATTAAGCTCAAAATCTCAGGCGACCTGCTAAATTCGATAAATGCAAAACAACATACGGCGGCTTTCTTGAATCAACTTAAGGAGGACTTACGCACCTGTCTTGGCATTTCAAAGCAAAAAGCGATCACGATTCGGCTCGTAAATTTTAATGCTTCTGAGTCTAATATGAAACAGTCTCGCGTTATTTAGGAGGTGATAATGTGACCGAACTCATCAAAGCCTATCGTTGGCCCATCATTGGCGGACTCGTAGGCCTACTCCTTGCGGTTCTTATCATCACCATTGGCTTCCTTAAAACCTTGGTGATTCTAATTTTCGTTGCACTCGGCATCGCAGTTGGTTACTACATTGAGAAAACTGGTGTCTTATCAAAGCTATTCAAGTAACTATTTAAATTAAGGGAGGAAAAAATTATGCAAAATGGAACATCTAATTCACAAACAATTCCCGACAAAAAGCCAGGTATTAAAGGTGAGTTAACTTTTGAAGATAAGGTTATCCAAAAGATCATTGGGATCGCACTTTCTGAAGTGAAGGGCTTGCTAACCGTAGATGGGGGATTCTTCTCTAATATTGCTGAAAAATTAGTCAATACTAACGATGTTACAGCGGGCATCGATGTCGAAGTTGGTAAAAAACAAGTGGCTGTCGATCTCGACATTGTCGCTGAATACGGCATTGACATTTCAAAAATATACGATCAAATCAAGGACGTCATTGTCCGTGAGGTGAAGCGGATGACCGACTTAGAAGTGATTGAGGTCAATGTGAATGTTGTCGATGTCAAGACAAGGGAACAGCATGAAAAAGACTCAGTTTCTCTGCAAGACCGTGTTAGTGATGCTACCGATAAAACGAAGGAAGCAGTTAGCAAGGGTGCAAAGAAATCGAAGGAAACATTAAATGAAGGCGTGGATAAAGTAACGCCTGACAATGAACCTAGTCGTGTTAATTAAAGGAGAAGATATCTTATGGGATTAATTTGGTCATTAATTGTTGGCGCTATCATTGGCGCTATTGCTGGTGCAATCACTAATCGTGGAGCAGCCATGGGTTGGATTGCAAATATCGTCGCTGGCTTAGTCGGCGCGTGGATTGGACAAGGACTATTAGGCACTTGGGGGCCATCGTTAGCCGGAATGGCGCTGATCCCATCCATCATTGGGGCAGTTATTTTGGTCCTAATCGTTTCCTTTTTCTTTGGTCGAACCAGTAAGCGATAAGAAATGCTGACCTAGCTGTTTTAAAAAGCCATCTTAAAATTTATAATAATTGCTGCCACTTTCATCAGAAATGCTATAAGTAGTGTGGTGGTGGGCGGTAAGCTTAGCCGCTCAGTGGATGATTTAGATGGCAAGTTACATCGAGAGTGTGACATAAGTCGGGAAAATTTGAGTGTTAACTCGAAATTACGAACATAGCGAGTACTTTGCTATGAGTAATTCGAAGTTAGACGGAAGATTTTGACTTATGGAACACGTTTATACGAAATAAAAGAGGGGGTGTGTCAAAAGTTAACTTTTGACACACCCCCTTTTATTTGTTCTGGATAGACATGCTTCACTTCATAAGCCAAAGATACTTTGTCTAATTTCACATTACTTATGACAAGGGCTGCACGTTGATCGTAGTTCCACGTTAGTACGCAAATCTTACCAACTCGACTTATGCATAATTTATGTGTCAAATACTACGTTATAATGGTGGTATTTATCACTAATTTTCTAATATTCATTGCCATCAACGCAATTCTGACTTCTCTTTTTACCTTCTCAAGGCCTCTAAACAAGAGCTTTTTAAAATCTAAAAAAATCTTCAGTATGTAATAAATGATATATGTTCGGGTAATCCAGCTTCAAGGTATAGCTAATTTGATTCTGAACCGTATTCTGCACCGACCGCAATATACATACCTAAAATTCCAGTTAATTTTTGCTGCTGTAAAAAGGAAATTAATTTTTTGATGTCTCCTAAGTTTTGAAAATACCAAAGATAATTACAAATTGTTTATTCATAGTGATTTGTAAATTATAAGCTGATTTAGGCTCTTTGATCATTGAATCTTCTTTAACACACATAAAAGTTGCATCATGATCTGTTTTCGACACTTGGACTTGACTACAAATAACTTGTAGTTAAGCAAAAAGGTTGACTATTGAAACACATTAATTATAGAAACTATAAAAAATGTAAAAAAGTCGGATCAAAACATAAATTTTGATCCAGCCGCTTATTATTCAGACACTCTCTACCTTAAAAAAACAATCTGTAACCTACAAAATACAACTTTTCATAGCGTTATTCTTTGTTCTACACTATTGGACCTTAAAAAATCTTTTTATTATATCCTTGTATATATCAATAAAATAATTAAATTGGTTTAATTCAACATATTCATTTTCCTGATGAGATGTATTAGAACCCGGTCCAAATACAACTACATTCATTTGCGGATTAGCCTTTACCAATTCTGAAGCATCTGTTCCTCCAGAAAAACTGTGTAACGGAAAGTCAAAATTCAGCTTACGTTCTGCCGCATCTTTTATTAGAGAAACAAATTCATCATCTGGATCCGTAATGACGGGAATTTTGTTACCTAAAAGTTTGAATTCCAGTTGAGAGTCAAAGTGATTATTAATATCTGCAACTAATTTTTTAATTTCTGTAATAATCTGGTCATTTGATATTTCCGGAATAGTTCTCATTTTAACAAAGAGACTAGCCGCGGAAGGAACTGAATTCAGCTGATCCCCGCCTTTTATCTTAGTAACAACTGGTACTACTTTACCTAAATATTTATTTTCACTCTTCAGCGCTGAAAAGTAATCTTCCTGCTTTTCATAGAACCTTATAAGCGGAGTGATTGCATTATAACCCTGCTCAGGAGTCGAGCTATGTGCTGCCTTACCTTTTGAAGCAATCTCATAGGTTATAGAACCCTTGTGAGCAAACACAACCCGATATCCTGTCGGTTCTGCAACCAGCAAATGGTCCACATCATCAAGGTACCCATCTATAACAAACCTTTTAGCACCCTGCATATGATTGACCATACTGGTTTCTTCACCTACAGTACATAAAAGCTTCAGCTTCCCATTAATGTGGATTCCTTCGTCCGCTAATTCCATCATCGCTAAAGTCATAACTGCAAGTCCAGACTTCATATCTGATGCTCCGCGCCCATACATCTTCCCTTTGCTGACCCGCGCGCTCAAAGGCGGAAATTTCCACGCAGCTAGGTTTCCTAGCTTTACTACATCTTCGTGCCCTGAAAGAGCGAGTACAGGTCCATCGCTATTTCCCATTTCAGCATAGAAATCACAACGATCATCTTCTATAGAAACTAATTTACAACTAATTTGATGTTCTTGGAATTTTTTTTCTAAAATTTTGGCTAAAGATTTTTCATGGCCACCAACAGTGTTTGCATGTATTAAAGTTGCTAGAAAAGAGTCTCTTTTTTGTTCATCCATTTTTGACCATCCTCAATAATAATTTAATAATTTTCGCTTCGCCAACTTATAGTTTATTTCTTTTTCGAGAAATAATTTTCATCAGTAAAACAAGCAACTATTTCACTCAACCTTTTAATCCGATTGCTTGGTTTTCCCGATCTTGATAATTCATGGCTTTCTCCAAAAAAGCGGATAAATTTAGTTTCTACACCTAGAGTCTTCAAGGCAACAAACCATTGCTCTCCTTGTTCCATCGGACACCTAAGGTCCTGATCGCTATGCAAGATCAAAGTAGGCGTCTTAACATTATTGATATAGGCAAGCGGCGATTCTTCCCATAATTTTTGCGGCTTTAAAATATTAACACCGCCGGCTTCGGAAGCGTTGAACCAGTAGCCGATATCACTCGTCCCCGACATACTTACAAAGTTTGAAATCGAGCGCTGTGTCGCTGCACGCTTAAATCTATCCGTATGGGCAACAACCCAATTCGTCATAAAGCCGCCATAACTGCCGCCAGTAACAAACAACCGGTCTTGATCAATCTCTGGAAACCTCTTGATAATTTGATCCATGGCAATCATCAGGTCTTCATAATCACCTTTACCATAGTTTCCAACAACACCATCAGCATGCTTTTGACCATAGCCAAAGCTTCCACGCGGATTGACTAATAGGACAGCCATCCCTTTTGCGGCAAGAGCTTGTACTTCATGGTGAAAAGTATACCCGTGCATAGCATGCGGTCCCCCATGAATATCAAGTACTAAAGGAATCTTCTCTTTGCCAGAAAAAAAAGGCGGTAAGGCAAAGAAACACGGGATCTTTCCTCCATCACTGTGCATAAATTCAAAGACCTGATACTCAGCAAAAGTATAATCCTGCCGCTGCTTTAAAGTCTTTGTCTTCAACTCTTCTGCTTCTGCTTTCCCAAATTCTTCAACAAATAATCCTGCTGGCAGTTCCGGACGGCTGACCACTAGTGCTAGATTTCCTGAAACTGGATCAATGGCAAAATCTTGAATATGTTCCTTGCGGTCAGTCAGTTTAGTAACCATTTCTTTTGCCGGATCGGCCATATAAAGACAAACTTTACCCTTTTGACTGGCAATAAAAACAAAACAATGCTTGGTTTCATTCCACTGCAACAACGGGTTAGTGTTATTCTGATGAAAATCAGTTACACAAGAATCAGCTGCATGCAGACCTTCTGCAGTTGGAAAAGACAACAACTGCTCTTCTTTCGTATCATAAACAAAAAGCTTATTTTCCTTTGCATTGTTATATGTACCCTTATTCCCCAAAAAGCCTAAGTAACGACCACTTTGTGAAAAACACGGGTTACTGAACGATAACTGCTGTGCAAATTTTTTCAAAATATTTTCATTCTTCACTACTTCAGTCAGTTCTTCATTTAAAGTCAGCTGCCATAAGCTTTCATCAAAATTAAAATCGTCATCTTCAGCTAATTTTTTTTCAAAAACTATCTTAGTTCCATCAGCTGAAATCGTAAATGCTTTGCGTGAACTGAACCCAAAGTTCACCGCTGCTAGATAAATTTTTTTACCATCGTTAATTCTTTGAAGCCATAACTTTCTTAAATGATCGTCGTCTTCAATCAAGCCATGACCATTGAACTTATAATAAGCTCTAGTAGTCGTAAAAGCCGGTCCAGACTTAACTTTTTTCGTTTGAGTCAAATATAGTATGTGAGCACCATCTGGGTGAAGCATAAAATCTTTTATGCCTGTGGCTTCATTTGTCAATTTTTTGACTGTCCTCGTATTGAAATCATAGTAATAAATCTGACGAGTTCCGTTCTTATTTGAAATAAAATAAAAGCCAGTGTCCCCAGCTGCCCAAAACGGTTCAATGTTTAAAGAATCGGCTTTTAAGATACCATGGTCTTCACTAGTAGTACGATCATAAAGACGAATTTCAGAAAGATAATTATCACTGGCCTTAGTTATTTTGGTTTGAACATATAGCACTTTGTTTCCTTTGGAATTATATTGCGGACTTGCAAGTGAATCAAAATGATACATGTCTTTGATTTGAACAGTTTTATTCATAAACTTGCCCCTTTAAAAAATTATTTTTAAGCACAAACAACAGACATAATTTTTTCAAAATATCACCAGCTGTTTTAATAAAACAGCATATATTCGCTGACGAACATATGCCTATAAGCATTATTTATTACCAAGGGCTTGGAGAACTTTATAAAGATAGAAACTGCCCTCTTTATAATCTTCAAGCCGAATATTTTCATTAGGTGAATGCGGACCACTGCCGGCGTAGTGAATGCCTACCATAACAATTGGCACCTTTAATTCGCTGTTGAATTGCTGTGCTGGTCCACTGCCGGGCATATTAGGAAGAATCAAACAATTATCTACACCGTATACCTCATCACCTATTTTTTTACATAACTTAACAAAAGAATCATTAAGCGGTGTCCGGAAAGCATATTCACCATGACCTAAGTCCACTTTTACATCACTAAAACCATTTACAACTAACTGTTTTTGGATTAACTGTGCAATTTTTTGAGGATCTTGATCTGGGACTAAGCGGCAATCAAGCTTTGCAGATGCTCTGCTTGGAATAATGGTTTTGCTGCCATCCCCCTCATATCCCGAAGTTAAGCCATTGATTGTGATTGTATTTCCATTAACTAGTGAATCAGCCGAACCTCTGTCTGAAATTGGACGCAGCAATCCATAATTTTTTTCTAACTTATCTTTGTCAAAATCAAGTTCAGAAATTGCTTGCTTCGTATTCTCATCAAGTAAAACAATATCATCATAGAAACCGTCAACTAAGACTTGACCGTCCTTATCTCTCAAAGAATTTAAGGCTTCTACCAAACGCCAAGCAGCATTATCTGCAAAAGTTGCCAAAGACGAATGAAGATCCTTTTTAGCTGTAGCAACTTTCATTTCAAAGGAAACGATACCCTTTAAACCACAAGTGATCTGAAAATTGTCGTGTTCGTCTTTGCCGCCTCCTTCCCAAATACAATAATCCGCACTTAACTGTTCCGCATGACTGCAAACATATTTTTCTACTCGCGGACTGCCAATTTCTTCTTCGCCTTCAATCAAAAATTTGATGTTGACTGGTAATCCGCCATTTTGGTTAAAATAATCAATTAATGACAGCCGTGACAACAATTCGCCTTTATCATCACAAATACCGCGTGCAAATATTTTCCCATCTTTAATAGTCGGTTCAAAAGGTTCTGTCAGCCATTCGTCTAATGGATCTGGAGGCTGAACATCATAGTGATTATAAAAAAGAACAGTTTGCTCAGACTTACCGTTGAACTCAGCAAAAATAACCGGATTGCCGTCATTTTCGTTCCATTTCTCTACTTTTGCTGCGCCGAGAATTTTAAACTTGTCTACAATCCAGGCAACAGTTTTATCAATTCCCTTATTTTGCGCTGAAATACTGGGAATCTTCAAATAGTCAAACAAACTTGGTAATTCTTCTTCAACAAAAGCTTCAATTATTTTCTTTTCATCATCTTTCATCAAATCACTTTCCTTACGTCATAATTATTTTTCCATCCAAAAATTAACTTCCAAAAACACCTGTTAAGTTGTTAAGATTTTTCTTGATTAATATTCAATAGTGTGATAGCTGTATCAACATGCAGTTTAACTGCATAAACCAAAGCTTTTGGATTAACAATTAAATCAGAATGGTGCAGATTGGAAGATCCCTGACTCCCGATAAAAGCATAGCAGCCCGGTACTCGTTCCTCATAAGTGGCAAAATCATCATCAGCACACGAGGGTTGCGCTGTCACCACCTTCATAAATTTTTCAGCTACGCGGTTTACCGTTGCTGTTACCTCTTGGTCATTATTAACCGGAGAAGGCCCTTTGTCCCAGTTAATCACTGTCTGTTGTCCATAAGCTGCACCAACATTATTAACTATCTGAGTAAACCTTTCTTTGATATAATTGCGTTCTTCTTCAGAAAAGGTCCTAATCGTGCCTTTAAAAATTACCTCATCAGGAATAACATTATTTACTTTTCCGCCACTAATACTACCAATGGTCACAATCGCTGATTCAAAGGGAGAAGTATTTCGACTGATAATTGTCTGTAATGTTGTAATTATTGTTGCGGCAGTTACAATAGGGTCTTTTCCTGTGTGCGGCATAGCAGCGTGAGCGCTAATTCCATGAACAGCTATCCGAAAGTTATCATTAGAGGCCATCAACGCACCGCTTTTCAATGCTACTATTCCGCAAGGAATAGTGGGCATATTATGCATGCCGAAAATAGCTGAAACTCCTGCGAGTGCTCCAGCAGCAATCATTAGTTTCGCACCAGAGTGATTTTCTTCTCCTGGTTCAAAAATCAGCCTAATGCTGCCTTCTAATTGATCTTTCTTTTTGTTAAGAATTTCAGCTGCCACTAGCAAAGCAGCTGTGTGAAAATCATGACCGCAAGCATGTGAAATTCCATCATTGAGCGAGCAGTATTTTAAGCCGGTTTTTTCAAGAACCGGAAGCGCATCAATATCAGCTCTTAAGGCAATTATCCTTTTACTTTGCGCTTTACCAATTATTTCAGCAATCACACCCGTTTTTACTCCGATATTCAAAATCTTGATACCAGCAGCAGCCAATTTATTCTTAACAAAAGCAGTTGTCCACTCCTCTTTATTTGATACCTCAGGATGGCGGTGAAGTTCCATAAAAATATTAATTATTTTTTTTTCTAATTCAGTATCAGTATGATCGACATCCACTGTATCATTCATTACAAACCCCTCCTATTTTCAAAGTCAACCACATCGCAGTCTAATCATCAGCATGGTATTCAAGAAACTTCACTGCTATTTTGGTATAGATCTTAATAAATTGTTTATAAGCTTTTACGTTAACAAATTCATTTTCTTTATGTGATTCTGAAATATTGCCTGGTCCGAAAACAATCATTTCCATTTCCGGATTGTTCTTGGTAAGGAAAGAAGCATCTGTGCCACCTGACATGCCAGTAAAAGTGAGTTGCTGTTCAAGCAAAGGTGCCGCAATTTTCTTTGCCAGATTAGCTAAAGTAAGCTCATCTTTTGAATATACAGGATCAACTTTTTCTAATACTTTAAACTCTAGGTCAGCCCCTTGTTCATTTAGTTCCGTAATCAACCCCTTGATATCTTTTTCAAGACTGTCACCATCTTTTTCAGGTAAAGTTCTGATATTTACTGCTATTTCAGCTTTGTCAGGAACAGTATTGACTTGTTCACCGCCACTTAATAAGGTCATTACCGGCGTCACTTTACCCAACAAATTATTTTCAGTTGTCAACGTCGAAAAGTACTCAGTTTGAACTTGAACAAACTTAAAAAGGTCTTCTATTGCATTATGACCTAGCTCCGGCATTGAACTATGAGCAGATTTACCGTGTGCAACAACTTTGTACTGTAACACCCCTTTATGCCCTATAACAACGAAATACTGTTCGCCTAACTGATTTGCGCTAATCATATCAGCTATCTGCTGATTACTAAGATTGCGATTCATATAAAAATTGCTTTTTTTAAGAAGCTCTGTCTGAGTTCCAGTGGGTTCACCCACAATTAATGCATCAACATCGGCAGCCAGTTGCTGCTGCATAATCTGCTCAGCACCTAATTCGCCAACTTCTTCACCGACAGTTGCAAACAACCTAACAGTTCCTTTAAGTTCACTTTCTTTTTTCTTAAGTGCTAATAAAGCCAGTACTTCTGCAGCCAAACCAGATTTCATATCAGATGCACCGCGGCCATAAATTACGTCACCATCGCGTTTTGCTTCCAGCGGAGATTGTTTCCAAGCCTTAAGATCTCCAAAAGCAACCGTGTCTTCGTGCCCGTCAAAAGCTAGCACCGGTTTTTCGCCTGTACCCACTTCAGCTACTAAAGTTTCTCGCTTGTCAGCGTATTTCAAGCGTTTAATTTTAACATTGTTATCTTGAAATATTCTTTCTAAATAATCAGCAATTTCTTTTTCATTTCCATTAACCGTATTAATGTTGATCAAATCTGACAACAACTTTTCACTATCAATTTCCACCATATCAGCTTTCCCACCTTCTAATGAATAATACTAATAACTGGTTTTCAACAAAATTTATCTGCATTTGCTCAGTCATACCATAAATAATTACAGCCAATTGACTGTAAAAGTTAGTCTAATTGGCTGATTGTGTAATCCACTTTTACTTTTATTTTAACTGCAGCTGTCATATTGAGAATCAACTAAGAATCCCAAATCCCGAACCACAAAATAAAAGTAAAGCTATCTAGGATTTTGTTAATTCATTATTCAATTGCCGTTTATAACCCTCAATCTCTTGTTTGCTGCAGTAAACATAATGTTTATCGCCTATTTCAAACAAACCACACTCATCGTTATCTTTATATTGATGCTGGTCGGGGTTATAGATGATTCTTTTGCGGTTCTTTTCAGTAATCGGATTCGCTATAGGCACTGCTGAAAGCAAAGATTTAGTATATGGATGCAATGGATGACGATATAAAGTCTCGGAGTCTCCTAATTCCAAAACCTTTCCTCGATTCATAACAGCTATCCGATCACTAATATATTTAACCATTGAGAGATCATGTGCGATAAAAATATACGTTAAACCGACCTCTCTCTTCAGTTTTCTCATCAGATTAACAATTTGCGCTTGAATCGAAACATCCAAAGCCGAAATTGCTTCATCAGCAATAATAATTTTGGGTTTAAGAGCAATCGCTCTAGCGATATCAATCCGCTGACATTGCCCCCCTGAGAACTCCGTTGGATAACGTTCTGCAAAATTTGCGCTTAACCCTACCTCTTCTAACAATTCGCCGACTCTTTTATCACGTTCTTTTTTTGAGGAGACCATGTGGTGAAGCTCAAGCGGTCCACCAATAATCTCCTTAATAGTCAAGCGCGGATTTAAAGAAGCGAAAGGATCTTGAAAAATCATCTGAATGTTTTTTCTAAATTGCAGTGTCTCTTTGCGACTCTTAATTTCATGGATATTCTTACCCAAAAATTCGATTGAACCTCCAGTAATATCCTCCAATTTCATAATCAGTTTTCCAGTAGTCGTTTTCCCGCTGCCTGATTCACCAGCAATTCCAAAAGTTTCACCTTGAAAAACATCAAACGACACATCATCAATGGCTCTAACTTCTGAGAGCTTGCCGGCATTATAAAATTTTTGTAAATTCTTAACTTGAATAATCGGGGTCCCCACACTCATGCCTCCTTCAACTAATGAGCAAACTTCAAACTTTTAACTTTTTTTTTGCATATTCTCAATATGATTTTCAAAGTATTTCCAACGGTCAAGAATTTCTTTTGGAGGTTCTACTTTGGGTGCTTTTTCATCGAGTAACCAAGTAGCAGCATAGTGTGTATCCGAAACCTTAAACATTGGCGGTTCTTTTTCCAGGTCAATATTCAAAGCATATTTATTTCTGAAAGCAAATGGATCGCCTTTTGGGACGTGAAGCAAGTTCGGTGGCATTCCTGGAATTGTGTAAAGGTCCTGGTCCTTGATATTTACATCGGGCACCGCCATCAACAATCCCCATGTATACGGATGCTTAGGATTAAAAAAGATTTCATTTGCAGTCCCAAACTCGACAATCTTTCCAGCATACATAACTGCTATCCTATCAGCAATATTCGCAACCACACCCATGTCATGAGTAATGAAAATCGTTGACATATTGAATTCTTTATTGAGCTCTTTAAGCAATTCAATAATTTGGGCTTGAATTGTTACATCTAGAGCTGTTGTCGGTTCATCTGCAATCATGATATGCGGATGACAGGCAACAGCCAAAGCAATCATAACCCGTTGTCTCATCCCGCCAGAAAATTGATGAGGATATTGGCTATACCGCTCTTCAGCCTTAACAATTCCTACTCTTTCCATAAGCTTAATTGCTTTTTCTTTTGCTTTTTCTTTGCTTAAATGTTGATGTTCAATTATTGGCTCTGCAATTTGAAAGCCCACTGGCAAGATTGGATTTAGAGATGTCATGGGGTCTTGAAAAATCATTGCGATTTCGCTACCCCGAATTTTATTCATTTTTGAATCACCTTTTTTAAGTAGATCCTCTCCCTGGTATATAATACTATCTCCGCTAATAGTGGCATTTTGGGGGAGTACTTTAGTTATCGCCTTAGTAGAAACACTCTTGCCAGATCCAGATTCACCCACCAGCGCCAATGTTTCACCTTCGTAAAGATCGTAACTGATTCCTCTAACAGCATTGACAGTGCCAGATAAAGTCTTAAATTTTACATGAAGATTGCTAAGCGACAGAACTACTTTAGAAACCATAATAAACACTCTCCATTATTCTCTATATTAAAGATTTTAATAAACACTGTTTTTATTTCTTGGTCCAATCTTGCATATCATACAAGCTGCCAACCCAGAAAGAATTGTTCCCACCTTGTAAGTTCTTGTTTTGAATGACAAATGGATAATCAGAATATAGTCCAACAGTAAATGCCTGATCTCTCATATACTTTTGAATATCATCATACGTTTGTTTTCTTTTAGCTGTACTTGTTTCTGATAAACCATCACTGAACATTTGTGTAAGTTTTGCATCATTGACCTTACCAAAGTTCATTGATCCAGCTTTAGTATACAAATATGTTTGATCAGGGTCAGAGTTTAAGGAAAGTCCTAACAAACCTAATTCATAATCGCCACTCTTCATCTTGGCCAAAGCAGTTGGGAAGTCGTATGAAACTTGTTTAACTTTGAAACCAGCTTTTTCCAGATCTTGCTGAATCAAACTAGCAGATTGCTGACGAGCAATATTCCCTGTTGGAACAATCAATTGAATTGTGTGACCGTCATAACCTGATTTTTTCAATAATGCTTTAGCTTTTGCTACATTGTAAGGTAAAGCTTTTAAGTTACTATTATAGTATTTTGTTGCTTTTGTATATGTTGTCGGCAAAACGTCAGCTTCGCCTCTGAAAAGTTTCTTAACAATTGCTTGGCGGTTAATTGCATAGGTCATCGCCAAGCGCATATTTTTATTAGTGAACTTATCATTATTAATATACATATACTGAGTTTGTAAGTATGGAGCACCCTTTACCGTCAGACTCTTATCTGTCTTAAGCGATCTTTCAACATCTGCAACTGGAATTGTACTAATACCACCACCGGCTGTCATATCAATGCTGCCAGATTTTAATTGTGTGACTAGAGTATTAGATGTTAATATTTTAATATAAACATTGTTGATTTTAGCCTTGCCCTTATAATAAGTTGGATTTGCTTTTAATCTTACATAAGAATTCTGATTGTACTTAACAAATTTATAAGCACTACCTGAAACTGTTGGATGTGAGGTGAATTTAGAATTTGCCAGATCTTTTGGATTATATTGTTCAGCTACATGCTTTGGTACAATGACAAGGTCAAAACCAATCATTTCTTTAACGTAGTTTGGATCTATTGGTGCTTTAGTAGTCAAAGTTAAAGTTTTACTATTAACGACTCTAACCCCACTGATTGTTGTTGAACTGCTGCTTGTCTTCCCACTGCCGTCGACTCCTTCAAGTCGTGCAATATTAGCACCATAAGAAGTTTCAACGTCTGGGTTTCCAATCAAATTCAATGTGTAAGCAACATCATCAGCAGTGATTGCCTTACCGTCTGACCACTTAGCATTTCGTAATGTAATCGTATAATGCTGATTATCAGTAGTAGTAAACGATTTTGCTAAGCTTCCCTGAAAATGAAGAGACTTAGGCTGATCAAGCAAAGAAGGATACAGCATACGTAAAATCCATTGACCAGCTACATCAGTTTCATTAATGGGGTTAAATCCAGCAGGTGCATTTGTAGTACCAACATATAAAGTGTTTTTACTTGTCTTAGAACTGCTTGTTCCGCTACTGCTGCCACCACAAGAAGTTAATACTAATGCCAAACACATTATAAGCAGTAAAAAGCTCACTTTTACAATTCTGTTTTTTTTCATACTTCTCACCTTTTCTCCCTTATTTTCCTTCAACTGCTCTACGCAATCCGTCCCCAACAAAGTTAATTGACAAAACAGCCAACAGGATCATAATGCCAGGCGGAAGCCACTGCCAGTACTCATTTGCAAGTACATTTATAGACTGAGCATCCGACATTAAATTCCCCCAGCTCGGTGTGGGTGGTTGAACACCAGCTCCTAAAAAACTTAAAGATGCTTCGGTTATTATTGATGTAGCAATTCCGAACGTCATATTTACCAAAATAATTCCCAACGTGTTCGGAAAAATATGTTTGAAAGTAATTTGAAAAGTATTATACCCTGAAGCAACTGCGGCCTGAACATAATCAACTTTGCGTAGTTTCATAACTTCACCACGGACCAAACGACAAAGAACTGGCCAATTTAAAAACCCAATTGCAAATGTTACTGTCCAAAGACCGGGTCCAATCAAACTGACTACTACTAAAATAACGATAAAATATGGAAAGGACATGAAGACATCTGTAATTCTCATGATGACACTGTCCCAAAAACCACCTAGGAAACCACTAAGCAAACCTAATGTCGTCCCGATAGCTGCATAAATCAAAACTGATAAAATGCCAACTGTTAAGGATGCTTGTGACCCATAAATTAACCGGCTTAAAACATCGCGCCCAACATCATCAGTTCCTAATAAAAATTTTCCTGACGGTGCTGCCTCAAAGTAGCCAACTGATTTTGAAGGACTATACGGGGCTATGATTGGTGCTAAAACTGCAGCTAAAACAATTAGAAGAAAAATTATTAAGCTCACTGTTGCAACTTTATCTTTGAAGAAACGTTTCAAAACAGTTTTTATATAACTATCATTATTTTGATCTGTACCTTGTACTTGACTAAGCTGCTCTAATTCCTTCAGCTTATTTTTGGAAACAAAGTTAAACTTTTTACCAATAAGTTCCATTAAAAACAGCTCCTTCACGTCAATAACGAATTCTTGGATCAACTACGGCATATAAAACATCAGCTACTAAGTTGCAAATTAAAACTCCAACTGCTGCAATCAAGTTTATTGCCATTAACATAGGATAATCTCGTGACCCAATTGAAGAAATCGTCAACTGACCAAGCCCTGGCCAAGAAAAAATCTGTTCTGTTACTACTGCACCACCTAACATTTTTGGAATATCAGAACTGATAACTGTAATGATCGGAACTAAAGCATTTCTAAAACCATGCCGCCATAAAACAACTTTTTTAGACAGCCCCTTTGAAACAGCAGTTCTCATATAGTTCTCTGAAAAAATATCAATCATACTTGACCTCACGTACCGCAGCATGTTTGAACAATAGAATAATGACAAAACGATAGTTGGCATTATAATATGGCTAAGACGATCTAGAAAACCTGATGATTGTCCTAACGAGCTCATTCCACCGGTCGGCAGCCAGTGCAGTTCAACTGCAAAAATGTAAACCATTCCTAATCCAAAGAAAAACCCTGGAATTGAAACTCCAAGAAAAGATACGCCCGTAATAGTATTATCTAACCAGCCACCCTGATGACGAGCGCAAACTATTCCCAACGGAATGGCTAATGCATAGGAAAGAATCAACGTACATATAAGCAATTCTACTGTTGCGGCTAATTTTGCAGGTATAACCTCAGTAACTGGCGTCCGAGAAGCAAATGAGAAACCCAAGTCACCTTGAAAAGTTTTTTCTAACCATTTTACATATTGAATATAAACTGGTTTGTCCAATCCTAAATTCTTTTTCATTTCCTGTTTTTGAACCTGAGTGGCGTTTTGTGATAAGTATAGGTCTGAAGGATCACCAGGTGCCAAGTTCACCATTCCAAAACAAAATACTGTAACCATCAAAAGTACAGGAATTGCAATTAAAATTCGCCTTATTAAATACTTTCCCATTAGCCTTTTTCCTTTCGTTTACAACTAAATACATAAGAAAAATATACATTAGTATGGTTATAAATTCGTTTTGCGTTTTAAAAATCCCCCCTAATAATTGTTACTGTTTTTTAATAATTATTATCAAAATTTAACAATTACTAATTTTTGCAATTATAAAATCATCGAATTTCAAAGTCAATACAATCAATAAAATTAATTAATGAATTTATTTAAATTAAAAAAGCACCATCTTTATTTAATTTAATTAAACGAAAGTGGCTTTAAATCGATTTGAATAAACTTGAAATTATAATATTTATTTTGATATTTATTTATTTTTAATGAATACTTTTTCCAGTTCAATTTATCCAGGCTTAATAATATTTTTTTCTGTAATAAAATCGTTACGGAAGAGATAATTAGGTATAGCTTAAATTTAGACCATTTTATATGGATCTTTGAGGTGTTAACGTGTGTTAATGATTAAAATTTGCTAACCTGCTTATTCAAAAACGATTTGAATCATAACATATATAATTTTAGTGAACATTTTGTTAAACTATAAGCCATTAAAATTGTTTAAGCTTACCTGAAATCACTAAAAACACATCAGCTAGATACTTATTGTGGTAGCTTCATTCTATAGAACTCAGACTATGATTTTTTTATTTCTTACTTGTTGCACTTCAATTGCAAATTCGTCGCATAAAAAAACAACCTCATTTCGGTAGAATAACAAAACAAAGCTGTTTAAAAAATAAACATCAAATTATATTATTATAAATAGCACATACATAATCAACCGAAGTATAAAAGTTAGCATTTCCAACTATAATTTTTAACTAATGAAATACCGTATCTTTTATACTCAACTTTATAACTGGAAAATGTTTAGTTGCTTTACAAAAATCCACGATATCTTTCCACAAATAATGGTGTATGTTGACAATGAAGTTGTCGTCAAGTCCTAATTCTCTTTTTAGGGCTGGTTTACCTGATACATTATCAACAGATAAAACATAATCAATATTCCCTAAAAGAAGTGATTCAGCAGAAAAACCAATAAAAAGTATATTATTTTTATTAATTTTTTTACCTTGATTTGCTTTGATTCATTGGAAAATTGATCAAAATATTTCATAGTATCGCCACTACCAAAAATAACAATGTCACCCACTGATATGTTATCGAACAATGTTTTATTCTGTGAGTCCCCTAGAATATATTCAAAAGCTACTTTTATTTTTAGTAATTTTATTGGCTTAATATACTTAACCATATACGATTTCCAGTTAGATCGCCAAACTGTATAAACTAAGACTTGTACGCTGTCTCCCGTAACAAATTAATCAATAGCTTTCAATGATTTCTCACTCAAAATTGATGGATTTCCACCAAATAACAGCATTTCAGACCTAATTGCCCACATTCTGCTCAAAATTAATCTAATGTTTTCTCAAATCTCTTTTGACTTTTATTATTAACGTATCCCAACTTTTTATAAAATTCATGAGCACCCAAGCGAGATTCTCCTGAATTTAACCTTATACTACTTACTCCACAATTTTTAGCTATTTTTTCAACTTTAAGCATTAACTGTTTACCAATCCCTTTATTTTGAGAGGTAGCATCAACTGCCAAAGCTAAGATGTTAAACATCGGATCAAAGTAAGTTTCTTCATACAGTTCTGCATGTACGTAGCCATTAACTTTTTTAGTATTATCATCTTCAAAAACCAACATATAGTGATGTCGACTGTCATTCAATAATCTTTTTAGATTTTTGTTTGTTTTATTAAGAGGATAATCATAACCCAATTGATCTTTATTAAGCCTTTGAATCGCTATTCCATCAATTTCCTTAACATTTCTAATCAAAAAATCACTCCTTATATCTAACTATTGCTTATAGCTTAACCTTGATAAGACTGGTTGTAAATTCGTTTTCCGGTGTAGCTGGATCAAGTCCAAGCGGAGGATGTGCAGGGTTTAATCCTAACGAAAAGCGTAGCCTAAGTGCCCACGTCAAATACTTAACAACTAATGCTGGCTTGCGGTACCTTTATCGTGACCTTAATTGTTGAGCTGATTAAAATTAAAAACAGCGACCTCTTCCAAAACGGAATAAGGTCGCTAACATTGCTTTGTATGAACAAAACACTTCACTGTTTGAATTGTAGATATTGAAACTATTTTAGTAATGTGTTTAAGAAAACATTCCCCATATAGTCGTTGAAAGTGCTCCAATGTATTGGTTATATCTTTTGACAAATAATTAATTTATCTCAACAAATAATTCATCCAATTTTTCCATCTATAAAAGCCATAAATCAGATTATCAATCCAATCATCTTCTGCATGTAAAAATTCCTTGAGGATCTGTTTTCAACTGCAACTTTTTTAACCTAATAAGAGTTGTAGGGGACCAAATCTTCTCGTTTTCTTCTGAACTAATGTCACTTGAATAGCCGCCATAAACTCCATCTAGCTTATTTAATAATGGGTTAACTAATTTGTTTATTTTTTTATCATTATCTACACTACCCCAAATTGCAATAAACCATTTTACATTTCTATGAGACCAAGCATTAAATGAATTTGATTTTTGATTTAACTTACCTCCGATTGACCGAATTTCAATAGACATAATTTCCGAACTATTCAAAAGGTGCACAATGCTTGAAATTATATCTTCTGACAAATTCTGAACTAAACCATTTTTTATATACATTTTGTCTTGTCCGGTGTGAGGAATATGAGGGGCTTTAACCAGCTTTGCATAACTTAACTCCTGCGTTTTTTCTTCTTCAATAGGGCCGAGCAACTTTGACTTATCTAGTATATCTGTTGCTTCACGGGATTTTTGCTCACACCAAAGATTGTGCGCGTTAACACGGCAATATTTATCTGAATTTTTGTTAATCATTAAATTACTTGTCAACTTAACAGTTGAGTTATTAACCCAATCTTGCCATTTTTTGATAAAACAACAAATATCCTTTACTTTATACATAATCTCTTGAGAAACAACGGGCGTTTGTAGTCCCCTGCTATTAGTTGGAATTTTGAATGCCTCAAACAAAAATTCTGTGACAATTCCTATTTGTCCTCCTCCCCGAATTCCCCAAAAAATATCAGAATAATGTTCTTTATCGACCCAAAGAGCGCTACCAGTTCCAGTTATTAACCGGGCTCCAATAATATGATCAATTGTGAGGCCCTGCTTTCTAACCATCAATCCAATCCCACCAAAGATTGAAAGCCCTCCAACACCAGTGTCACCAAAGTCCCCACTTGAAATAGCTAATTGATAAGGACTTAATACCTGTGCCACATCACCCCAGACAGCGCCTGCCTGAATACGTACAGTTCCCTTGTCAGAATCTTCTATAGTAACATGATTATATTGTGAAATATCCAAGATAATTCCACCGTTATTAACAGAAGTCATCATCATCCCATGACCACCGCTTCGAACGGAAAAAGGGATCTTTCTATTTTCAATCTTATTCAGGTATGCCACAAACTTGACTGTCTCTTTGATTTGTAATTCATTTGTTGCAGTAAGAACTAATGCTGGGCTCCCAACTCTAAAGCAATTTGATCTAACTGAATTGTACTTTTTATCTAAAGGAACCACCGCAATTTTCTTTAGTGTATCTGGTAGTAATTGTAATATATTCATTCTTTTATACTCCCCTTTTAAATCAATTGCGTACCTCTATAATTTTTGAAAATTTCTTTCTTAATTTGTACATAAAAGTATATTTTCAATTTGTTGTTTCTTTTTTATTTGAGAATAGAAATAAGATATAAGCAAATAAGGCAAAGAGCGCAAAAATTATGAAAGGAAGTTTTATATTAATTTGATATACAAACGAGCCCAGCAATGGTGATACTATCCCCGCAATTCCTTGTGTCATTGCAACTGCCCCTGCCGCTGAACCTTGATTGTCCTGCGAGACTACCAGAGAAGCCCCTGCGGATAACGAACTCATTCCTAACCCAGCACCTGCTCCAATGACAATATAGCTAATAAGCAGGAGTATAAAGTCCCTTGTCAATACAATTAGTAGCAAGCCTAAAATAATTAGAAGAATCGAGCGAGTCATCATTTGCTTAGCGGTCCAGTTAAAAAATTTAATTTGAGCAATTTGGATAATCATTAATGAAACACCTAAAATGACAAAAAGTAAAGAAGCCGTTTTAGCGCTTTGAACAATTGATTGGCCGATGGCATCGTGCAAATATAGTGAGGTTAGTAATTGTAGTCCCACAACAACAAACATTACTGAACATCCAGCTACTAACCATCCAAACAGTTGAAATGAAAGAAACTTTTTGGAAGTTGTTGACTTAGATGCTGATTCCAAAGTAGCAACATTATTTTTTGTATTTGGCAACAAAAAGATCATGAGAATTCCAAACAATATTAATAAAATAATTGATACGTAAAATGGTAATGCCAGGGTTCCTATTGATGATAAGCAGCCGCCAATAATTGGTCCTATAACCATTGATAGACCAGTAGCAAATCCTAATGAAGACATGTCTTTAGCTCGCTCTTCCGGGCTGGAAATATCCGCCATATATGCATTAGCTGCTGTGGGAGCTGTTGTCATAAAAATACCCAACAGAAATCTTGCACCTATAAGGCAAACCACTAAAGCCGCAACAGTTTTAGAGGTCGCTATTGATAATTTAAAAAGCTCGATATATAAGATAAATAATAATCCCATTCCAATTAGTCCAATTACTATAACTGGTTTTCGCCCAATTTTATCACTTAATCTCCCCCATACTGGAGCAAATAAAAGCATCGCAATTGCTCCTAATGAGATCATTATGCCAATCTGTCCTGGTGCTAAATGTGCTTGCGTTGAAATAGCAGATAAAACCGGCATCGTTATATATATTCCTAAATATGAGATGAGGGTCGCTACAAATAATTTATTTTTCATGAATAAAGGGTTCCTCCCTGTTAAAAAGTAATGAATACACTTTAACATGAAGAAACCCTTATTAGGCTCCAAATGGTTCATAATGTCCCAAACAGTCTAAGAATTTAGCCTAAGCTTTTTCCTAAAATCTCGTGGTGCCAAAAAATATTTTGTTTTAAAAGCCGAAGAGAACTTGCTTGAACTTATATAGCCAACTTCATTAGCTATTTGAAAAATTTTCATATCACTTTTTACCAGTAGCTTTGCGGCATAATCCATTTTTTGCGCGGTGCAGTAATCATGGAATGTTTTGCCGTACTTTTCCTTAAATAATGTTTTAAGTTTGGTTTGGCTAACGTTAAACTTTATAGATAGAAAATGTAGGCTAACCTGTTTGTTTAAATTGTTATTTAAGTATTCAGCAATATTTCTAATAATTATATTGTCTGTTGCTGATAACTTCTCTGGTCTTATTGAATCTTTAAGAGCTTGCGATGACTTTAAATACAAAATTAATTCAGCTACTTTTAATTTAAGGAAAAGCAGTGAGTCTTTGATACTTTTAGATTTCAAATCATTAAATAGATTTTCTATAAAACTACTTTTTAAAAAGAAATAGTTTTCAGAGTGATTGAAATCAGTCCACCCTTGAAAATTTCCAACGAGTTGACTCAGCTCACTATCTAACTCACCTTCCTTAATCAAAATGGTAATTCCTTCAAAGCTACCATCTACAAAGTGATAATTTTCCGAATCTAAAGAACGTTTGTCAACCTTTAATACAAAGGGTGCTAAATATAAATTTCGCTTATCGCCTTCAAAATTTACAGTTCCCTTATAAGCATAGTCAATTCTAATAGACTTAGGTGTTATTCTGAGCGGTGTTTTAAACTGTTCAATATCACTATAATTGTGAAAATACAACTCAATAGTCTTGAATACTTTTATTTTATTGATTTTTAATTGATTGATACTAATAGTATTTTTTTCTGGATACTGGTCTCTTATACTCCATGATAAATTTGACTTTATAATTCTCTCTCCTTAAAAATTAGATTTGCAGCCTAAACTAGATAATCAGCCTTAATCACTTTTGATAATACAATAACTTAGAAAATATGACATCCACTTAATCACAATAAACCTGTATTCGATTCAGACATAAGTTGCCATTATTGACTATTTTCCTAATGTACATCATGTAACTGTTGCTTTAGTTGGATCTTTTTAACTTGGCTATCTAGCGAAGTTCATTAATGCTATCATACCAATCTGACCTTTGGGAAGTTATCATTTATTCTCTGTTTGTTTATTAAATCTTTTTGATAATTTATCTTGGCTGTGTTTAAGTAATATTTCAGGATCAATGTCAAATTTGTCAGTCATTATTAAAACTTGATCTAATACGTCTGCAAGTTCTTCAACTAAGTTATCTTTTAAATCTTTTTACGCTTGCTTAGCTTCTCTAAGGTAGTCACGACAAATTTCAATAGCTCGAATGGCTCTTGATAATTCCCCAACCTCCTCCGTTATAAGAAATTAAGGCTGATAAAAGGCGAATATTGATATCAATTTCTTCGTTTATAAAGATCTACTAACCAACTTTGATGAGTTTTAAAATTCAATTTAGTTGCCTCTGATATTAAAATTAAAACGTGAATTTGCCATAGTGAGTACGACACCATATCCGTTTCCACTTGTAATCGTTCACAACGGAAAGAGTAGTCTAAGTGTCCGTGTCAAACGATTTACAATTAATGCTGGCTTGCAGTAACTTTATCGTGACCTTAGTTGCATTAGTTGTTGAGCTGACTATTAATTTCTTGAAATAAGATATTTCTAACTACAAAATAAAGCATTTAATACCTCATTAAATTTTTAAAAAGATTGTTTAAGATTAATTGCGGAATAACTTACTATAGACTTAAAATGTTACATTTTTTGAGGGGGGAAAAATTGAAAAAAAGTAGTTATATGGTCCCAGCAGTTTTAGTAGCTTTACTAGGCTTGAGTGCTTGTGGTCAGCATGAAAGTAATAGTGATAGTTCTTCTAGTAAGATTTCAACCGAGCACACCCAAAAAAGCAAAAAGGACACAAAGCATAAAGCTACTAAAAAAAATAGCTCAGATGTCCAGAGTAGTTCTAGTACTCAAAGTAATAGCAACCAAGAAAATGAACATAATAGTGCATCAAAGGACCCCGAAAGTTCCACAACTAGTACAACTGTGGCAGAGAAAGGCTCGTCAACATCAGCTGCAACACAAGGAAATTCAAATTACTCAAATTCTGTAAGCAGCTCCACATCAAATAATACGGCATCAAACGCTAAAACAATTAATATTACAAGTGCAGCAGAAGCTGAAAGTTATTTAAAACAGAAACTGCACCTTGAGGGAAACACTGATATAAGTTACGGTAATTCTGATACATATAATGGCTACGATAGTTATGGAAAGTATTTCACCGTATCTTTAACTTCAATATCTGACAGAGTTAAGGGATATACTGGTAGCATTGCAACATATAAAGTCTATCAAGATGGTAACTTAGTTAAAATACAAGGTTAACATTATAGAAATTATAACGGTCTAATTTCTATAATGTTAGGATAGATGATAAAAGGGGGGTACAGTTATGAATAAGAAAAAGTTAATCTGGCTATATAGCCTTGGGGGGTTAATTGTTATTATTCTTGCTACATTTTTTATCATCAAGGCAGTTAATAATCATCAAAGTACAAATAATTCTAGTAGCTCTGCTAAAGTTGAACAGTCAAGTAGCAAAAAAAAGACTAGTAAAGAATCTACTTCTAAAAAAAGTAGTCAAAGTTCTGCTAGTAAAACAAGCTCTTCTAGTTCAAGTAACAGTAGTTCTGCTAGCAGTCAAAGTAGTTCTAGTTCAACCAATTCAGATTCTTCCACCGCTACTAGTTCTAGTAGTAGCCAAGCGCAAACCGCTAACTCTAGCAGCCAACCCACAAGCTCTTCTACACAATCAAGCAGTTCTAGCGAACCAGCCGTTGGTTCAATTACTACACGACCACAGGGAGCTTGGGTAGCTACGTTTGAACGTAACCTTTACAATGGTTACAAGGTGACCCCTAAATATTACAAGTATGATGGTAACGGTATTTGGGAAGTATGGGTCAATGAAGTCGATAAAGGAAATGGTATTGAAAATATTCCATATGTTACTGTCAACCAGTACAACGGAAATTTTCATGGTTGATCTTGAACTTTAATTCCAAAAAAACCTCATCGCATTTTATAGCGTAGAGGTTTTTTTGTACTACTGCCTGTTTACACAATTTTCCTTGCCGATTGTCCTTTTTTTCCTTATCATTTAATTATTGAAATCATACACTTTAGGTGTAGTGGAAGGTAGATTTTGCCATGTGAAAAACAAATTTGTCTTATTAACAAACATGTTAGTCAATATGGGGATTGGTCTCATCATGCCAATTACCACTTTATATATCCATAACACTTTGCATAAAAGTTTAGTTGTTGCCGGCTATGCCCTTCTAGGCTTTTCTGGTGCAATGGCCTTAGGAAATTTAATTGGTGGTCGTTTATTTGATAAATGGAAAACCAAGCCGTTAATGTACCTCGGTGGCATTGACATGGTTCTTTCCTTACTTTTACTAGCTATTTATCCCGAATGGCCCTTATATCCCATCTTATTGATTCTTTACGGGCTTGGTTTAGGTGTTTTAAACGCATCAATCAATAGTTATCTAGCTTTTTTGCAAAAATTCGATAGTAATATCTTTAATAATGGATATTGGGTTGCAAATATAGGTATGGGAATTGCAACTTTTCTTTCCGGAATCCTTTTCAGTATCAATATTCGGGTTGTTTTTGGTAGTTCAGTGATCTTATTTTTACTGGCTTTGTTTATTATCAAAACTAAGTTTGTATCAATTGACACTTTGCGTAACCCGCTTGAAAAAAATACTAAAAACGCACTTCCTAACAACCGTACCTTTGGCTATATTTTATTACTCAGCTTAACCATGATTGTTGTCTGGGCTTGTTATGAACAATGGAACAGCAATGTTTCTGTTTTAATGACTAATAATGGGATCTCTGTTCAAAAATACAGCATTCTATTTACAATTAGTACGGTAGAAATTATTATTTTACAGCCTTTTATCATTCGCTTATTCCCTAACACATTCAAGGCTGATAAGTTACGCGTCATTTTAGGCGTGTTACTTTTTGCTTTTTCATACTTAATAATTATTAATACTGGAAATTATTGGCGCTTTATCGCAGGAATCACGCTTGTTTCTTTAGGCGAGATGCTTGCTTTAACTGCTATTCCAATCTTGTTGAATCGTTACGCTAACGATCGTAATCGTGGTACGGTCCAAGCCGTTGGTAGTCTATCTGGTGCAATTGGTCGTGCTCTAGGACCATTATTTGGTGGATACTTGATCACTAGTTTGGACTACAATAAGTCATTTGTTATTTTTTTCTGTGCCCATCTGATAATTGCCTTCATTCTAATTCTTTTACATGAGAGCAAGAACTTAGAACAGAATTTCTAAATTTTAATTTCAGTGTAATACCATCAAAGTAAGCTATTTTTCTATTTAGTCAGGCTTCATATCGACTAAAATTTTAGCTTGCTTTTTATCATGTGCTAAAGCTTCAATGCCCTCTGAAACTAATCCATTTAATTTTATTTTTTTAGTAATAACTTGCTTAAACAGCTCACGATGATTATCAATAATATTAATTACACGCTCAAACTTATTCGCATATCCATAAGATGTTAACAAGCTGCCACCCTTTTTAAGTAAAGTTCTAATATCTACAACAGGTGGTTCACCAAATAATGCGATTACTGTCACCTTGCCACCTACTTTTAAGGCTTCAATTGCACCAGCAAGTGTGGGTTGAACTCCAGCACAATCAAATGCAATATCAACACCGCGTCCATTAGTCTTAGCATAAACTAATTCATGAAGCTCTCTGGGGCTTGCTGCATGCAGTGTGTCTAAAATACCTAATTTTTTAGCTAAATCTAAACGTTCTTTAGACATATCATTTATTATGATGTTGTGAACTCCGGCTATTTTTACCATTAAAGCTGTAAATAATCCAATTGGCCCCGCTCCTTGAATTAAAACATCATCACCGGCAGATACGTGACTTTCCAATACTGCCTGTGCAGCAACTGACACAGGTTCAACTAATGCACCTAAATCAAGCGGAAAATCACTTGGTAATCGGTGAGCAAAAATGGCTTTTACATTACACTTTTCAGCTAACCCACCATTAGCAGAAAAGCCTAAAAAACCAGCCGCATTATCAGTTCCAATAGAATGTTCACATAAATTATAATGTCCAGAAAGACATTCTGGACATTTTCCACAAGCAATTATTGGCTCAACCGCAACTCTATCTCCAATTTTTAGCTGAGATACCTGTTTGCCAACCTGAGAAATTGTTCCAGAAAATTCGTGACCTGGAATTAATGGTGCCTTCATATGAGTTAAAGGGTGGGAGACCGTTGCCAAATCCATACCCTCTAAATACTCATGAATATCACTTCCACAAATACCGTTAAATGAAACGTCAACTTGTACTTCATCATCTCCGGGATCAGGAATGTCCCTTTTTTCAACCCGGATATTCTTTGGGCCGTATATCACAGCTGCTTTTACTAACGCCATTTTAATACACTTCCTTCATGCTCAATATAGCACAAAGCTGAGCAGAAAACCAAGCAAGCTAGTCTTTATTTAATCTAATCTCGGATACCAATACAACCTTAATCCATTAATTTGACAACAAGAGTTCCTCTGTCAGCTCCTAAGCTAAGGATTCGTGTGCTCAAATAATTTATCTGACAATGTGTTATCAAATTCTCTTACGATTTTAGTGATGTTCCAATAATACTGGCTGCTAATTTATTTAATTCTGAATAAAGAACTTGTTGGTTTTGACAATTTGCTTTTTTAAGTTGTTCTTGCCACCAGCTTGTCACCAGTTGGCTAATCTCATCGCAAGCATTTTGTCCTTTGACAGTTAAAACAATCCAAGTATTCCTACGATCATTTAAATTAATACTCTTTTTAATGTATCCATTATTAGTTAAAATCGTAAATTCTCGACTAACTAAGCCTTTATTAATAGCCAGTTGAGTTGCCACCATTTTAGCAGTTACTTTTTGATGTTCATTTACAAAAAGTAACAGATTAGCATTTGAGGCAGTTAACCCAGGTAAATTTAACCGATGATTCAAAGCTGTCATGGATGCCCTTTGAATAATACCTACGTATCGTCCAAGCTGATTTATTTTTATATTGTTCAAGTAAAAGACCTCTATTTCTAAATGTTATTATAAACAAATTCAGTTGACAAATAAACTAAACAGGTTATGCTAATATTAGTTGATTTGTCAACCATTGGAGGAGAAGAATCTATGAATCGAAAACAACGTTTATTTTTTACGGCCGAAATGTGTTTGGGCATGGGCACTATTATGGGCTTAACGGGTAACCTTATGGCAACCGGATTTACTTCAAACGCACTTACTAGCTTTTGGATTTGGTGGGGACCAACAGTTTTATTTGCATTTATCTATAATGTATGTATCGCTTCTAAAATTACTAATTTTTTGATTACTCATGCTACAAAGTCGATGATTTCTCAAGTTAAAATTGAACGACGAAGTGCCAGAATTCGGAGTTGTTCCATGATTATTGTGATGTGTTTGAGTATGAGCAGTTTTGGGATGCTGATTGGAGGAGGAATTTCTCATATTTCAATGGGTTCATTACTTACAGTTTGGGCTCGCTCATTATTCTTAGCTTATCTTATTCGCGGAATTGTTGTTAAACCGCTTGCCGAAAAGGGGTTGCAGTTACTAAAAGTTTAACGCTACTGTTTGATAAGTGGTTTTTAATTATGCTTAACCACCTAAGAGTTCGGGACAAAAGTCGCGAACTCTCTTTTTGTGTATTGTACGTCAGTAATCGTGATCCTTGTTCAATAAGACCAATAACATAATAATCATGAAAATGATTAAGAAGCTTTTGTACACTACAAAAAAGTATTGGAAGTATAAATAAACCAATTGTATTAGCTAAAAAAACTCGCCAAGTAGTAATGAGCATACTAGTAAATCAATAACTATAAGATCGCGCTAAATTGGCTCTATCTCTCGCGTAACTTCATTTTTCTCTAAAAACTCACACAGACCTGCCCTTTCCTTTAGTAAAGTACCTAGTGAAATGTGGCAATAATCACTTAATTTAATTAAGTTGACAATGTCAGACTAATTTTTTTCGTTTTCCCAACTGGAAATTGTTTGTCTAGTAATAAAAAACATTATTCACTTGTTCTTGAATTAAATTCATTTCTATTCTTGTATTTTTAAGACGATCACCAAATTTTTTAACCAATTATCGAACTTAACATAAGTCTCAAGTATCCAGCAAATCCGGTTCCAAAGCATTTGTTTTTGACCTACCATTTTTTGAGTGTTATCGTCAAAACAAGTCGCAAGGTAACTGGATGACCATTGTCTTTTTTAGTGATACTATACTATCACTATTCATAATCTATGGTATACGTTTCGTTTCTTTAGGCGACATTTAGCCCCTCTTTTATTCCGGATAAACGTGTTCCATAATTCAAAATTCTCCGTCTAACTTTGAATTACTCATAGCAAAGTACTCGCTATGTTCGTAATTTCGAGTTAGCACTCAAAATTTTCCCGACTTATGTCGCACTCTCTTACTTTAGAATGTTTGACAAAGAGCCAAAATTTTTAGGCCTATTCTTAATTAATTAGGTAAACTTATTTTTTTGTAAACAAATAGACCCTCAGAGAGTTAAGTCTGAGAGTCCATGAGTGTGTGGAGTGATTAAGTCCACTTTATAAGGTGTTTAACCCTTGATATTACTTTATAAGCCTATTTGTATAATACCATGCTCTATTAACACTGTCCAGTACCTGATATACTGGTTAATGGCTACAGTACAAGGCTGATTACCTTTAAATAAACTGTACGCTAAGGGGTGAAACTCTTGGTATTTACTCTAAGCCTAACTACTGAATTAGTAATCAAGCTAGTTATTATTTATCTAGTCTTGAGAACTAACAAAAAGTAGAATTACTAAGCACTGGGATTTAATTATCCTGGTGTTTTTTAGTCCCTTTTTAACTTATAGCAATCTTTAACATTTTTGTTCCAACTATTCAACTTACCCAACATTTTATTTTGTTGCTTCTCTAAATAATCTTTTTTCTGACCACCTGAGCCTATATTTGTAAAATCATAGCCTTTACCAATGTTTTCCACTTCTACTAACTGACTTACTGTAAAGTCAGCAATTCTAGCAATTTTAAAAGAATATGAAGTATTTAATCGACTTAACTCATTTTCTAATGAATACTTTTTTCTCTTAACATAACAAAAAAATTTACTTAAATACATTCTGTAGATAATCACCAAACAGATTAATAATGTGAAAAACACCAAAAAATAACGAAGAGAATATAGCTGCTTTTGTTATCTTGTATCTGAAATGATTATACATTTCAAGATCTAAAAAATCTGATAAAAGTAATCCACAGCAAATTGATGTTTCGAAAACCGTGGCTAGTGGCGTTTCGATTATTGCTATAAAACAATTTTTGAAGAAATTATTTTTAAAATATTTTGAACAATTTTAGCTGGAATCAGCTTAAAAATGGCTGCCGTTGAACCTCCAACCGTACCGTGGTAGAGGTAAGCCGGTATAAAGTTCGAGGTAGCGAATGATTCACCATTAATTTCATAGGCTTTCTGAATGTTACTTACCTCTTTATTATGTATCTTTTTTGAGCGATAGTTCACTAGGATTAAATAAGCTATTGGGAAAAAAATGAGAGCATTTAAGCAAAAGTATGTATTTATCCAACTAATTTCTGGTGGCGCAGTCTGTCCTACACCGCGTTCATTAATTATTAATAATATGATACTTAGATTTAGACCTGAAAGCATATACCCACCAAAAACTCGCCAAAAAAATCAAATTGATTGCGCATATATTTTGACATGGAAATCGCTTTTTCACTATCTGCTTTTTTCTCAAAACCGTTTTTTAAAATATTATATTTTTCCTCCATAAAAATTATTCGTCTGCCCTTCAATGAATATTTTTGATATAAATTGTGATGACATTTTTAATTACAGCAATCTTATTTTGATCTAGCTTGCTTAAATGACCAATAATCTATTGAATTAGCAGAATTTAGGTTAACTAGCACAAAAGGTATGTTAAGTACTTATTTTTTTCTAAAAATTCTAAGGCTATACTGTTAAAATCTTTGGCTTCAAGGTAAGCTGCATGCCCCAAATTCGGATATTCAAAGTATTTTGCATTCGAAATTATCTTCGCTAATTGACGTGCCTCATCAACACCAAGAACTTGATCATTAGCAGCCCCGATAATTAGCGCGGAACAAGTGATCTATTTTGGGCTTTGTACATAATTTTTAATTTTCCCTTCAATTAAGCACTTGATTTTACGGACTATTTCTTGCTTGAACAGTTTTAAATCTATCTTAGCATAAATATGTGTTAAACGGCTAGAATTGTTTGAAAACGATTTCAAAAATCCCAAAACTATTATTACAAACTGCTGGTATTGGCATCTTTCTTTTGTATCATGTTCATGATCCGTGTTAAGTCATGATTGTTTCTGCTTAAGCAATCCAATTCAGTGACTATACCAACATCGCCCTCACAAATATAACTCAGCATTTTTTGTATCTCTGGTCGATCCGTATTTGCTCCGCTTAACTTGTCGGTGAACGGTTATCAATACTCTTTAAACCATTTAACTGCCGATTTAGGTGCTGATCTTTGGAGCTGCCCGAGCATAACAAATTTTTTCCATTTTTCCACTCGGCCTTAAAATTTTATTCTTTACCGCTGTTTAACTTATTTAAGAAAATTTTTTATTAATTCAGCATTTTCAATGACTAATTTTCTTGTATAAACTTTAGGTTGATCTGAATCTTTAATTATTTTCCAAATAATTGCTGCTGCTTTCATCGGTTTGTCGTACTTTTTGGAAATTGAATCATTTCTGAAAGCACGTACAAAACTATTCCATTGGTATGTTTTTTCCTCATCGTTGTCAAAAGAGATCAATTGAGGATATTTTAAAGCCTTAACTAGGTCGGCTACAGTAGCATTTATATCACTATCTTTTTCAACTTCTCTCATCTTTATTCCCATGACTTTGCGAAAGGCAAAGTGTTCAACCTCAAAATAATTAGCAAAAAATGTTCTTGCTTCTTGATTAAGCGAAAAACCAGAACCAAGTAACTTAGTGTTTAATGTAATTTTATCGGCTGTCAACTTTGAAGCTACTTTCCTTCTCGATTTTCTGATAGGCTTTATTTCTGTGGCCGTTTCACCATTTAAGAAAGCAATAATATATTTAGTTAGTTCCGCTTTAGTACCATATGTTGGTAAGCCATATTTGCTACAAATATTTTGCAGCTCCTCTTTATACCAATAAAAATTAGAAAACGTCTTGCTACTAATATTTCTACTAAATTTTGGACGCACTGTCATATTCATTCCTTCTTTCTTTTAAATATTGGTAAAACAATATCTGATGCCTTTATTTGGACAGTTCTAATGAACATCTATAAGCACAAATATAGCACGAAATTAAAAAAGACCATTAGAGTACGCTTAAAAGGTACAAGTCCTCTATTTTATTATAAACAATTACCACACTTATAAAATGCAACTTACATTATATAGATGGCAGCTGAAATCATTTAACCAATTACACCCACGATAAAAGCCAAAATACCAATAATCAAGACTAATATTCCTGCACGCTTAAATACATAGCTATACTGGATAAGCAAATCATCTGGATAGATAAAAAATTTCAGAGGATTATCTGGGTACTTAGCAATATACTTTTTCCTAATTGCTTGTCCTTTTGCTACTGATTTCTGTGCAAAAAGAGCATATAAAATAATTACTAGCGCTAGTAGGCTTATCAAAATAAATGTCTGATTTCCTGGTTCTTCAAAAAGATTATGAAGACTGTACCCAAGAAGCACTAAAAAAATAATGATACAAACAATCAATATATTTAGAGACGCTACAATAAAATTACTCATATGAATCTTAAGATATGCTTGTTGCTTTTTTATTTGATCCTCAGTTAACTTAGCCCTTTCTTTTATACGAAAAATACGAATCTTTCGATTTATTTTATTAAGTTTAAGTAATGGTATTATACTGAACGCTGCAAAAATAATCGTTATACTCTCAATTAACAAACTAATAAATATCAATTTTTTAACTTTCCTTCACAAAAAGACTGTAGCGTAATTCTAACCCCTACAGTCTGATGTTGTCACTAACTTAAATTTACATTTTCGTGTTTATACTAACCAGTAACTATAGTTTTAAAAACTGCTGCAACTGCAGCTACAACTGTGCTTACAATATCTTCTGGTAATGTTCCTACAACTAGAACTGTAAGAACAACAGCTATGGCAGCAAATGAGGCAATTTTACCAATCTTCTCCAAAGCTTCGGCAAACGTCCCCCAACTTGGAAAATCAGGTAAATTAATCTTGAATTCCAATGCAATAGTCAGCGCTTCATCAAGAACACCTTCATTAGCTTCAAATGCCATCCATGCAACTTCAAATGTGTATGAACCATCCGAGCCCGTTGTAGATTTAACAGTAAGTTGTCCATTTTTAATTTCACTGGTGAAATTGAGTGTATTAAATTTATCGATAATAATATCATTAATGCTATTGTTCGAAGCACCTAGTGAATTTAGGAAACTAGTGTACTATGTGCAACTCACTAATTTAATATACCTATACTAAACGATAAAATACCGATGATTATCATTAAACAACTTGTACGTTTACTCATATCCTTATATTGCATAATTAATTCATCTGGATAAATAAATAATTTCAAAGAATTTTCTGGATTCTCATTAAGATACTGTTTCTTAACTTTTTGACTTTCAATCATTATTTTTTGTGTGAAATATGCGTAAATGACTGCTAATAATAATAGCATACCTAATATAAGAAATAGTGGACCCCCATATACTTTTTCAACTATCAGTGCTCGAAAAACATATCCCGACATCACTAATAAAATAACTATGCTAAAAATCACTATGTTCAATCCAAGTGAGTAGATACTACTCATATGTTTCTTAATATAAACATTCTGTTTTTTTATTTGACTCTGTGTTAATTCTATTTTTGATTTTGTTCTAAAGGCACGAATTTTTTTAGTTATTTTACCAACTTTAAAGCATTGTAATATAACCATTACTATAAAAAAAAGCATGCTAGCTATAAGCACTAGTTTGACATATTCCAAAATTAACCCCCTCTTTCCTCAAAAAAAGACTGCAAGGTAATTCTACCTTTACAGTCAAAATTTGTCACTACAATAAAATCAGACTAATATTTTTCTATGTGAAATCCTTAGCCAATGAAACAAACAATGCAACTACTGCGGCTGCAACGCCAAAATCCGCTGGTGAAGATACGGCAAGGAATACGATAATAACAACGATAATTGCTGCAAAAGCAACAACTTCAGCTACTTCCTTTAGAGTCTCAGCTGCTGTTCCCCAACTCGGAAAATCAGGTAAATTAATCTTGATTTCCAATGCAATAGTCAACGCTTCATTAAGCACACCTTCATCAGTTTCAAATGCCGTCCATGCAACTTCAAATGTGTATGAACCATCGGAGACCGTTGTAGATTTAACAGAAAGTTGTCCATTTTTAATTTCACTAGTGAAACTGAGTGTATTAAATTTATCAATAATAAGATCATTGACTACATTGTTTGAGGCACCCAGTGAATTTAGGAAACCATTCATACTAGCTTCATCAACTTTACCGTTTTTAATGGTAATAACGGTGCTACCATCCGCTTTTTTGAATGAAGTAGTAACTTTACCAGTGCACTTCATCCAACCAATATCAAACATTGTAAATTCGACTTCTTGGTCATATTCACAATTCGGCCACAATGACTTCAAAGCAGCTTTTACTGACACATCTGTAACTTTGTCAAATTTGGATACACCTTTATCTTTCCCAGAAGCAGCATCTTGATCAATATCAATCCCAGTTGAACCTGCTGTATATTCTGTAAACTGATCAAAGCTCCAGTTTGAAGGCATCTTGAAACCCAGGTTACCACTCCAGCCATAAGACATATTAGCGACAAAACTGTACTTAACTCCCAGCTCTTTTGCATGTAAACAAACATTACGCGTTCCATAAACTCCAACTTCGTAACCAGAATCTGCGACTGCAGCAAGAACACTCTTCAAGTACGGTGTAACCGTTCCATCAATATCTCCATCTTGGATGTCAACATCAACCGCAAAGTAAATAGTAGTTCCTTCAGGGAAACCTAATAAAACCAGCTTTTAAAATCATCAAACATATGTTCGGTATTCATTTGCTTAAACTCATCTATTTGCTGTACAATTCCACAAATGGTTAGCTTAAAGAAAAGAGTCATAAGTTAAAGAATTTAAAAAGTAAGTTTAGAGAACCAAATAGCTCACTAAATGGGAAAGTTATACTTAGGTAAAAAACCTGGAAGATTAACTGAAACAAATATGCTAGCTATAGAGGTTCAGCTAGTTACAGTTTTTAAAATGGAAAGCACAATTGAAAAACTTGTTGAAAAAAATATTCAGCAATATATTGATAAACAAAAAAACATAGTTGATCAAAAATTTTTTAGGTCTATTCTTAATTAATTAGGTAGACTTATTTTTTTGTAAACAAATAGACCCTCAGAGAGTTAAGTCTGAGAGTCCATGAGTGTGTGGGTTGATTAAGTCCACAAAAGGTGGTGCAGTCTTGATGACAATTTCTATATCCACCTGTATATTACCATGCTCTAGTTACCAAGTCCAGTATCTGATATATTGGTTAGTGGCTACAGTACAAGGTTGATTACCTTTAATTAAACTGTATGCTGGTGATAGTCAAGATGACTATTTCTATTCCAGCTACACTTGTTATAGTTCTATTCCTTTTATGGCTAGAACACAATAACAGGAAGTAGTTTTAAAGCACTAGGATTTAATTATCCTGGTGTTTTCTTTAGGATGACACTTATCATAACCATAAACTTCTAAGTTTATCTTCTATACTGCGAACCTCATAAACAAAATCATCTATTTTGTCTTTATAATTAAAAAAACAAGTCAATAGAATTGTTAAAATAACTGTATACACAGCAACCATTAATGAGTATCCGTTAACATTACCTTTACTAAGCACTGTTACTATTACCATAGTCAAAGAAACTAGTAAAATTCCCAAGCTAAGAATAGTCCTCTCAAGTCTTAAAAGTTTAACACGCGCAATAATATTTATTCTTTTTCTACTTAAAATTACAGCATCTTCATCACTCATTTTATCACCTCACATTCATATATAAACAATTACCACACTTATAAAATGCAACTCACACTGTATAATATAAACTGGAGATCATTTAACTAATTAAGCCCATGATAAAAGCTAAAATACTGGTAATCAGTAATAATATACCCGCACGCTTAAATACGTATCTGTACTGTATGAGTAACTCATCTGAGTAGATAAAAAATTTCAGAGGGTTATCTGGATACTTGGCAATATACTTTTTCTTAATTGCTTGTCCTCTTGTTACTGACTTCTGCACAAAACTAGCATATAAAATAACTGTTAACATTAATAGGCTTATCAAAAAAAATACCAGGCTTCCTGATTTATCAAAAAGATTCCGAAGACTATACCCAAAAAGTACCAATAAAATAATAGTAACAATAATAGCTGTATTTATGACAAATACAATAAATTTACTCATATGAATTTTAAGGTAGACTTGTTGCTTTTTTATTTGATTCTCAGTTAACTTGGTCCTTTCTTTTATACGAAAAACACGAATTTTTTTATTTGTTTTATTAAGTTTTATCGCCTGCACTATCCCAAGTACTCCAAAAATAAACATTGCTATTTCAGCTAACAGAATAATCAACATAAAAAATTAAATTTCCTCTCTAAAAAAGACTGTAAGTTAATATTAACCCTGACAGTCTAATATTGTAACTAAGACAATTGTACAATTTTACGCTAAATCTGCGACTATTGTTGTAAAAAGAGTTGCTGCAGTTTTACCAATCTTTCCCGAAATTTTTTGCACGCCATTTTTTTGAGTGTAGTTAGTTTCCAAGTCTAAGTTAGGTTCAGGCTATCTGTGCATAGACAACTTTTTCTCTCGAGTCCTCCTTGATACTTTTAAATGTTATTTTGCTTAGTAAAACATAACTAAAGAAGTTCACTACATGGATAAATTCTAAAAATGCATTTTGAACACTACAATTAATTGTGCCTTGCTAAAAATCAATTTGTTGGTTGATAGTAAAAGGCTGTTTTCGGATCTACTTGTAAAAAATGAACATCCTTCAAAACTATATTTTTAAAAATCCAAACAGAACTTTTACCCGGGTGCATATTTCGTGTGTATATAAAATATGCTTTCTTATTAACACGTCTATAAAATAATCCCTCACGTCGATATAGATTAAAAAAATATGTACGTATGGTAAAACTGTTATTTTGAGTAGTAAGTACGTAATTTCTACCATGTATTTTAATCTTAAAACTTTTTGAATTAAACATTTGAATAGCGTAAACTTCGTGCGTGGAATAGCGATTTTCATGTGTATAAATAAAAACAGACCACAAACTAAGCAAAATCATTAAACACATTAATTTTGAAACTATTTTTGAGCCCTTGCTTGGATAATTATCAAGATAAGTTGACAATCTGCACAAAATAACAAAAACTGCAATTGCAATCCATGCTGCTGGTGTCTGCAACATTACCTTGTTTGCGAAGAAAAGTATCACAATAAATAGGCCTATGCAGAAATAAATTCTTTTTTTCAAGCTAATTTTGAACATCATTTTTACCTCAATCTACATTAAATGATTACTCACCACATATATCGCTATCCTTTGCCTGTTATCTAAAAGTTATTCAAAGTGGATTCCTCTCTTCACGAGAAAAAGTTAATACCATAATCATCAATTAATGGTATTATTTTATTCCAAAATATTTTGCTTATTCAAGCTTACCACTTTAATATACAACGATATGACAAGTTTGGTAGCCGATTTCATTTCATTAAGTGGTGCGGATATCTCGGAAACAGCCACAAAATCCGCCACAATCAGCATTTTGCCCATAATTCCATCTTTCAACGTATTTAGCCAGTGATTCTAACGTTTAAGTTCGTTTTTCAACCTGGCTTTATAAGCTTGTGCAAGTGATTTAGGCCACAGTTCGACATGGCAGCCAGGACCGAGAAATAAAATCCAGTTAATTAGCAGCTCTTTGTCACCTTCTGGAGCTACATGTTCGCTAATTTGTGCCCTTGCCTGAAACGGGTCAACATAAGTTAGCTTATATGGTAGCGGATGAAACTTTTTATACTGCGCAATAGCCCTGGCATCTAATTGCAAAATCAAATTAGGGTTAAGCGCCGTTTTTGAAAATAGTGCAGCTAATGTTGTAGTCTTAACTTGTTCACTGGGCTGCAGCGGAACTGCTGCCTTAATTGCAGCAACAGCTATTATTAAGCGTTGCGGCTGTTTTAGGTCAAGGCAATCCAGATACCATTTTCCATTAGCACGTTCTAAATGTTTTAAGTAAATTTTATACTTTTTCCCGTTAGCTCTAATTTTCAATTGTCGTGTGGATAAGCTGACTGTTAAGAGCTTTTCTAATTGCGGTTGCGGTTGATCAGTAAGTTCCAATAAAGCTGGTTTCAGTGGATTGGTCCCCTCAAAGACTAAAAGATTATCAAGCAGCAACAACTGTTCTTGCTGAACTGGGGAGATCAAGCCTAGCAATTTTTCTACAATATCTTGGCGATTTTTTAGATAGGGTAATTGCTGATTGCGCGAAGCCATAAAAGCAATAAATAAAGCCTTTACCTGATTGTGGGTGAAGCGAATAGTAGGCAACAAAGTGTTGGGCATGACAGCATATCCACCTCCACGACCGACAGTTGCTTCTAATGGTAGCCCCATTGCCTCGATATCAGCTACATCCCGCAAAGCAGTTGCTCGTGAAATATGGAATTCTTGCTGAAGTTCATTAAGTTTGAAAAAGCCACGATTGTTAATATAACGCATCATCAGATTTAAACGTTCATTTTTTTTCATAATATCCCCTTAAAAGGTATCAAATTTCGATACCATTATACCTTATAATGACAGTATTCAAATATTAAAAGGAGGCCATAATTATGGCACACTATACGATTGAGACAAAACCAGCATTCAGCATCCTTGCAATTGGAACACAACTCAAAGCCGGTTTTCAAGACTACGCTGCAATTGAGGCTGCCAAAAATGTATTTTGGCAGGCGGTTAATCAAGATGGTCGGCTCGCAAAGTTGCGTGCGATCGCTAGTGACTCAGACTTATTCATCGTTAATGAAGCAGTTGACGGAAAAATGATGTACTATATTGCTGTTCGCAGCAAGCAAACTTTACCAGAAGCAACTCGGCGAATTGAATTTCCAGCAGGCGAATATGTTGTCGTACCTGGAACTGCTAATTCAGAAAAAGCGCTCGCAGATACCGTAACTAACACCGCATTTACGCAGGTCTTAGGGCAAATCCCTAACTATGCATATGTTGGCGGACCAAATGCTGCAGTGATCAGCAAGACTGCTGCCCAAACAGCAACTGGAGCGATGTTAATTCCAGTAGTTAAAAAGTAATTAAAGTTTTGCGCCCTAAAGCGGCTCTGATTTTGACTATCTGCAATTTACACTTAGCCAAAAGAACTGATTTTTAGAGCTAATCCGTGAACTTATTTAACTCTTTGTTAAGTCCCATCTTTTCACAGTCAACCTTCAATTCATCATTTAATATAATTGCTAAAAATGACTAACTTAAGCGGAGCATTTTAAGTACGCCGTAAAAATCTCTGTGCTACAATGGCGGTGGTTAGTAAAAGTCAAACCTAATTGGGAGGTTAAACCATATGACTGTTAAGATTGGTATTAACGGATTTGGACGTATTGGTCGTTTAGCTTTTCGTCGTATTCTTGAGTTATCAGACAAAGCATCCGATATCGAAGTTGTCGCTATTAATGACTTGACAAGCCCTGATATGTTGGCATATATGTTGAAATATGACTCAATTCACGGTACTTTGAATGCCACTGTTTCATCTGATCAAGATGGTATTATAGTTAACGGTAAACACTACACTGTCTACTCAGAACGTAACGCTGCTAATTTGAATTGGGTCGCAAATGATGGGGTTGATTACGTCTTGGAGGCTACTGGGTTCTATACTTCGGCTGAAAAATCACAAGCGCATTTGAATGCTGGTGCTAAGAAAGTATTGATCTCAGCTCCAGCTGGTGCAATTCCTACTGTTGTTTATGGTGTTAATCAAGATATTTTAACTGCAGATGACAAAATTGTTTCCGCTGGTTCATGTACAACACAGTCACTGGGAATGATTGCAAATGTTTTGGAGAAAGAATTTGGTGTTAAAACTGGACTAATGTTAACAGTCCACGCTTACACGGCTTCACAAAGCTTGCAAGATGGTCCCAAATCTGCCAACTTTGCAAAACGTCAAGCAAATCGTGATGCAGCTTCAAATTCGTTGCCACATTCATCTGGTGCTGCAAAAGCAATCGGCTTAGTTGTACCTTCATTGGATGGTAAATTGACTGGCTCAGCTATTCGTGTTCCTGTTAATGATGGTTCAATTACCGAATTAACTGCAGTTTTGAAAAAGGATGTCACAGTTGAAGAAGTTAACGCAGCTATGAAAAAGTACGAATCTGATTCATTTGGCTACAATGGTGATGGCTTGGTGTCTACCGATATTATCAATGACACCCATGGTACAGTCTTCGACCCAACTCAAACAGAAATTATTGCGGGTGAAGGTCAACAATTAATTAAGATTGCTGCCTGGTATGATAACGAATACGGGTTCACCTCAAATATGATTCGGACACTGCTTTACTTTGCAACACTATAAGACACTGAAAGCTAAATTTTAAAATCAGCAGAAAATAAACCAAGCGAGAGTGTGACATAAGTCGGGAAAATTTGAGTGCTAATTCGAAGTTAGACGGAGAATTTTCCTGACTTATGTCACACTCTCCTTTTTTGGTTAAATCTATGCCCCCTCCCTGTCAATTTTATAAAAATTCAACTTGCTAGTTTGACTCATAATATTATTAAACACCTTTTCTATTTTTAAACAGGTACACTTTTCATTTTCCTAGCGGCTAGCTTTGCTTTTTTCCTCACGACGGTCTTTTAAAAACGATAATGTCTTGTAAAAAGCACATTAATTTAATAGCTTATAAATTGCTACATACACAAAGCGCGAGACCAAGTCAAAAGTTAACTTTTGAATCGATCTCGCGCTAATTATTATGGGTAAACGTGTTGCTTAAATCAAAATTACTATCTAGGCTGTGAATCCGAGTTGCCAAAGCTTAACTTGGAATTGCAGCACTCAATTACTTAGTAATATCCGCACTGAAATATTTTTTAGACAGTTGCTTTAAGGTCCCATCATTGCGCAATTGCTTAAGCGCTGTATTAGTCTTTTTCCGCAACTTAGTCGATTGTTTATTAAACAATGCTACAATTTTAGCCGGATCTTTTTCATCTGAAACATCCTTGTACTTCAAACCTGCTGTGGAATTGCTCTTTTGATACGCTAAGAAAGCTTCCTTAGAGTTGATCGTTCCGGCAACCCTTCCCTGTTTAATCAGCGAGACTGTCGTTGCAAAATCACCGGAAGGCAAAGTTTCTGCCCCATACTTTTTAGCAGTTTGTTCGTTATCTGTTCCGGTCCCCTCTGCAAACTTCTTTCCTTTAATATCACTTAGCTTATTAATCCCGGTCTCGTCCTTGCGTGTAATCAGGACTGAACGTGAATAAATATAAGGATCCGAGAAAAGATAGCTTTTTGCCCGCGCAGGTGTCTCAGTGATGTTATTTAAAACTACATCATACTTGTTGCTTCCAAGCCCGGCAATTAGACTGTCCCACTTAGTTGGAACAAACTTAGCCTTAACACCCATTTTCTTTGCGAGCGCCTTACCAAGCTCAACTTCAAACCCCGTCAGTTTACCATCTTTTCTGTATGAATAAGGCGAGTAGGTACCTTCCAAACCAATCGTTAAAGTTCCTTTTTGGTTTAGCTCCGACTGAAAATCATTATTGCTCGCTTTTTTAGTAGACGAGCAAGCTGTAACTGCAACTCCCAAAAGTGCAATTCCAGCCACTAACAGTGTCCGTTTAAGCTTAAATTTCATTTTTTATCCATCCCTTTTTTAAATATTTTCAAATGTCATTGCGGAAATAAAATCAACAATTCGTTGTTTCTTCGTGTTAAAGAATTCTGCTTTTGGACCGTCAAATAAAATCTGACCATTTTCAATGAATAAAACTCTGGCAGCCACTTCCCGTGCAAAAGCCATGTTATGTGTCACAATGATCAACGTCTGCTTTTCCTGCGCCAACTGTCGTAAAACTTTCAAGACCTCCAGCTCCAGTTCTGGATCAAGCGCACTCGTTGGTTCATCAAGTAAAATATACTTGGGCTGCATAGCAAGTGCTCTTGCAATTGCCACACGTTGAGCTTGCCCACCGGATAACTGACTGGGATAAGCATCTGCTTTGTCTCCCAACCCAACTTTAACCAGTAGCTCTTGGGCACGTTTTTGAGCTGTATCTTTTGCCTCATGCAGGACTTGAGTTGGACCCTCAATAATATTTTTCAAAACTGTCAGGTGCGGGAAAAGATTATATTCTTGAAAAACCATTTCCGTACGCTTACGAATACTGAGAATTTCTTTATTGGAAAGCCCCTTCCCAAAATCAAAGAGCTCATCATCGAAATGATAGCGACCAGCTTCAGGTCTTTCAAGCAGGTTAAGTGAGCGCAACAATGTTGATTTGCCTGAGCCAGAGGGTCCTAGAACAACTGTCGTCTCATGCTCAGGAAAGACCGTCGAAATTCCATCCAAGACACGATGTTCGCCAAAAGTCTTGCTTAAATTCTCAAGTTTTAGCACTTATTCGTCCTTCTTTCCTAATTAATATTCGAAACATAACGCGACGTAATCTTCTCGAGGTAGCCTTGCAACCAAGAAAGAAGTGTACATGCCACCGCATAAAGTGCTGCTACCAAACAATACATTACTAAGGGCTGAAAGTTTTGCGCCGCAATTTGTTGACTGACTTCAAACATTTCGACAATTGTAATTGAAGCTGCCAGTGAAGTATCTTTCACTAAACTGATAAAGCTATTTGCAAGCGGCGGTAAAGAGACTCGCAGCGCTTGCGGCAAAATAATCCGCCGCAATGCAAGTGTTCTCGTCATTCCAATTGAATAAGCTGCTTCCCATTGTCCTTTAGGAATTGACAAGATTGCTGCACGCATCGTCTCTGAACAATAAGCACCCGTATTAAGAGAAAATGTTAATATTCCAGCCACCAGCGGCGTCAATTTGATTCCATCAGGTGCAATCCCGCTAATTTTAAGATAAGGTAAACCAAAATATACAATGAATAACTGGACTAATAAGGGCGTACTTCGAAAAAGCCAGACATAAAAACGGAAGAAGGCTTTAAGTACCATAAAAAAGATACTCTTTTTGCGTGAAATTCTGACTAAAGCAGTCAATAAAGCAAGTCCTAGACCAAATATAAAGGAAATAATTGCAATTGGAATCGTGTATTGCAGCCCCGCGACGATCAACTGGGGCAGCGCATCCGTAACAATCTTCCACATTCCTGCTTCACAACCTTTCTGACTAAATTTTTTTCTAAGAGAGCCAGTCGGAAAATGCAAAGAACCCGCACTTCTAGTAAATAGAAGTACGGGTTCTTTCTGCATTATCTGGAGATACTCTGAAATAAAACAAAAATGTGCTTTTATGTCCTACTTGAGATGTCCGTGCGAAAGAAACAATACTTCTGTTCATTACACTGACACATACAAGCCATCGCCATAAAAGTCATTCTGCTTTCCTCCAAATAAGTTATCTTCGTCGTTCGTTCAGGCGGTAAAGCTACCAACCCTCAAAGTATGTTACTCATTCTAACGATTTACTTTCAGAATGTCAAACAAAATAAATTCAAAAAATTTAGAAAGGTCTCGCAGGAATATCTAACTTTTTCTTCAGCAAGTACCGCAATCCAAATGCTAAAACAGCTAAGACTGCATAGGCAAAGACCGATAACCCTTGATTTAAGAATGGAACTTGGGCAATTAAGGTATAGATTGCAACCCACAACAGCATGAATGCAAGTGATACCAAGATTACACGCCAAAACGGCATTTTTTTGCCACCACTACGACGCTGACCAGTTACGCGGTAGAAGTAAGCCATCCCAGTACCCGCAAAAGCGGAAGTGACAAGCAGCGTCAAAATTCCATTATTAGTCTGACCGCCTTTAACAGAAAATTGATTTAAAACGGCATACATGGCACAAAAGAGTGTAAAAATCATTAAACCGTTATCAAGGGCAATTTTCCAAAATGCAGGCGGTGTATAAACTTTTTTAGGTCCCGCAATAATCTCCTGTGCACGTTCGGTAACCGTCCCGTAATACTTAGCAGCAATGACGCCTTGGCGTTGCTTTTCCAGCAACTCCGTTGTCATTTCCTGGATCGCTGCTGTTCTTTTTTCAGCCGGGAAATCCCGTTCCTCCAGCACCCGATTAAGTCTGAACATATAATCCTCATTGCGCTTCGTCAAGCCTGCAAATTGATTTTGGACTGCTACTTTTTTTTCAGTTGCTTTTTCTTGCAATGCTTCTGTTTGCTTTTGGGCAACTTCTTCATTGCGCTTTTTATTTTCGTTTTCACTGTTGCCTTGTCCCACTACTGCTCCCACCTTTTTTCATTTTTTCGTTAAACATTAAAGCGAAATTCAATAATATCCCCATCTTGAACAACATACTCTTTGCCTTCCAGCCGTAGTCGACCTGCCTCGCGTACCGCTGCCAAGCTGCCATACTTATCCAAGTCTGTGAAAGAAATCGTCTCAGCACGAATAAAACCACGTTCAAAATCCGAATGAATAATTCCTGCAACTTGAGGAGCCTTCATGCCTTGCTTGAAGGTCCATGCACGTGTTTCTTTGCCGCCAGCTGTGAAGAAGGTGGCTAGTCCCAAAAGCTTGTAAGCAGCTTTAATCAAACGATCCAGCCCAGATTCCTCAACACCCTCAGCTTCTAAGAAATCCAGCTTATCGCCTTCATCAAGTTGGGCAATCTCTTCTTCAGTCTTAGCGCTGACCGCTAATGTCTCTGAGCCTTCCTGCTGTGCATACTGCTGAATTTGTTGCACATATTCGCATTCTTGCGGTTGCGCCATATCATCTTCTGCAATATTGGCCACATAAAGCACTGGTTTTGAGGTTAATAAGAATAACCCTTTCACGATCTTTTGTTCATCTTCATCAAATTCGAGCGAACGGACAGACTTGCCCGCTTCCAACACTGGTTTGATTTTTTTCAAAACATTGAATTCCGCAACTGCTTCTTTATCCTTTGTGCGAGCAACCTTTTCAACCCGCTCATAACGTTTGTTAATACTTTCAAGATCCGCTAGAATCAGCTCTAAATTGATTGTTTCGATATCATCTAAAGGGTCGACCTTGTTGCTGACATGTGTCACATTGGGATCGTCAAAAGCACGGACAACATGCACAATTGCATCTACCTGACGAATATTTTCCAAGAACTTATTCCCCAAGCCTTCACCTTTACTAGCACCTTTGACAATTCCCGCAATATCGGTAAATTCAAAGGTTGTATGCACAAGTTTTTTAGCTGGGATTAATTCGTCAATCCGTGTCAGTCTTTGATCGGGCACTTCGACCATTCCGACATTCGGGTCAATTGTTGCGAACGGATAATTCGCCATTTCTGCACCCGCTTTTGTAATCGCGTTAAACAAAGTTGATTTACCAACATTGGGCAAACCCACAATTCCTGCTGTTAATGACATTTTTTACTTCACTCTTTCCTACTCATGATCTTTTGAATTAGCTTGTTCTAAAATCTTTTTTAACTTTCTGTTGAAATCGCGCCGCGGCATCATCACTAGGTGTCCACATCCAGTACATTTGATTTTGATATCCATCCCGACCCGAATGATCTCCCACCGATTAGTTCCACAAGGATGCTGCTTTTTCATCTCAACGATATCATGCAATTCGTATTCTGTCTGCATCTGTTTCCCTCCGTTCAAATCAGTCGATTGTGATACCTAAAATATCTAAAATCCGGTTAAAATCATTGGTCGTCAAATAATCGATCTCAATTTTACCTTTTCCACTTTTGGAGTTGCCCTTAATCGCAACTTTTGTTCCGAATTTATCACGTAAAGCAGACTCGCTGCGCTGGTAATAAAGGGTCGCAATATCTTTTTTGACCTCTTTTTTCTTTTGGGGAGCTGTTCCATTCATCTTAGTAATCAATTGTTCCAACTGCCGCACCGTCAATTTTTCTGCCAGCGTCTTTTTAGCCAACTGAATCAACTGCCGTTTATCCTTAAGCGCCAACAAAGTTCGTGCTTGTCCCATGGAAAGCTGCTGAGTCTGCAGCATTTTCTTAACTTCTGCCGGTAAGCCTAAAAGGCGCAGATAATTCGCAATATACGGGCGGCTTTTACCCAAGCGTTCTGAGACTTGCGTTTGCGTCAAGCTCAACTTCTCCATTAAGGTATTATATGCTTCAGCTTCTTCAAGCGGAGTCAGATCTTCACGCTGCAGATTTTCCAGCACTGCAATCTCCATCATACTCGGCTCATCAAGCTGCCGCACAATGGCTGGAATTTTTTCCTTGTCTGCCAGCTTAGAGGCCCGAAAACGCCGTTCACCTGCAATAATCTCATAGCCTTTAACGCTTGATTTACGCACAATTATTGGTTGAAAAACTCCCGACTTCTTAATCGAAGCACTCAGTTCCGCAAGTGCTTCTTCATTAAATGATTTACGCGGCTGATATGGGTTAGGCCTAATTTCATTCAAAGCAATTTCTGTAACGACTTCTTCATTTCCTTCTGGCTGTTCAAACTCTTGGAACAGAGCTTCAATGCCGCGGCCTAAGCCCTTGTTATTCTTATTCGCCATGATTAGCCAGTACCTCCTTTGCCAGTGCCCTGTATTCCTTTGCTCCGCGTGAAGCAGGATCATAATCGACAATTGCCATGCCATAGCTTGGTGCCTCGGAAAGGCGAACATTACGTGGAATGATCGTCTGATAAACCTTATTCTTAAAAAACTTCTGTACTTCAGCAACAACCTGTGTGCCCAGATTAGTCCGCACATCCAGCATTGTCATTAAGACACCCTCAAGTGCCAAACTAGGATTGAAGTGCTTTTGTACTAATTTGATTGTGTTCATTAGTTGACTGAGTCCTTCAAGCGCATAATATTCGCTTTGAACCGGAATCAAAATTGAGTCACTCGCACAAAATGCATTAATCGTGAGCAGCCCTAAAGATGGTGGGCAATCAATCAAGATATAGTCGTACTGTTCTTTGATTGGTTTGAGCGCATCCAGCAAACGCGATTCGCGTGCCATCTGCGAGGTCAGCTCGATCTCAGCTCCAGAAAGCTGAATCGTTGCCGGTACCAGATCCAGTCCTTCATGCGTCGTCGCAATAATCGTTTTTTTCAGCGGATATTCATTGACCAGTACATCGTAAACGTCTTTTTCAATCTCATTCTTATGTACACCGACACCACTCGTTGCATTACCCTGTGCATCAGAGTCAATCAACAAAACCTTTTTGCCCAGATCCGCGAGGCAAGCCCCCAGATTAACACTGGTTGTGGTTTTGCCAACGCCGCCTTTTTGATTTGCCAACGCAATTACAGTTCCCATGAAATTCTTTCCCCCCAAACTTGCTTATTCTTTTTCCTGCTGTTGTTCTTCAACTGGGATTTCAATAATAATCCGGTGAAATCCTGGGACATCTTCTTCATGTGTCTTAAGCTTCATTCCATTATCGCTAATCATTTTGACAGATTTCTTAATAGTATTAACTGCAATGCGAGTATCATGCAGCGCACCTTTAGCAATCCGTTTGCTCTTTGCCTTTTTAGGAACAGGCTCCTTTTGTGTCTGCAGTTGCTTAATTAACGCCTCTGTCTCCTTGACTGTCAAACGCCGCGCAATCACTTCTTTGATAACAGCAATCTGCTCGGGTTCATCCAAGCCCAGCACACTGCGCCCATGACGTTCAAGGACTTTGCGCTCTAATAGGGCCTGTTGTACATAATTTGACAGTTTTAGCAAACGCAGCTTATTCGCCACAAAAGACTGACTTTTGCCGATGGCTTGCGCTAGCTCATTTTGCGTAAGCTTATTCAACTGCATCAGCTCCTGGTATGCTTTAGCTTCTTCAATGACTGTCAAGCCCTCACGCTGCAAGTTCTCAACTACTGCCAAAGAAGCTGCTTCATTATCCGAAAGCTGCTTGACAAGTGCAGGAATTTTTTCCCAGCCTAATAATCCAGCCGCTCGGAAGCGCCGCTCGCCAGCAATAATCTCATAGTGTTCCGGTTCGTATTCCCGAACAATAATCGGTTGCAACAAGCCATGTTCCTTGAGTGTTTCAGCTAACTCAGCCAATTTTTCACTATTAAAAACCTGCCGTGGCTGAAACCGATTGGGGACAATCTGGGTCAACAAAATTTCTGTAACTTGTTGTTTGTCCGACTCATTTTTCTTATTTTTATTCCAAAATGAAAATGCCACAATCTCTACCCCCTTGAAGCTGAACTTTTTAGTGGTTTCTTAGCCGGCATTCCCGGCTTGCGCGGATACTTATTCGGTGTTGCTTTAACTTTGTCAAAGATAATCAGATGTCGTTCGTCACCGGTCTCCGGAAGTGTAAGTTCATGATCACTGCGTAGGCTGCCGCCCAACAACTTGACCGCAAATTGTGCCTCAGTAAGTTCGCGCTGCGCCTTTTGGGCTTTAAGTGCAATAAAGCTGCCGCCTTCTTTAACTAATGGTAAACACAGTTCAGCAAGAATATTCAAACGTGCAACCGCCCGTGCTGTGACAATTTCAAAACTTTCACGAAATTGACTTTTAACACTGCCAAATTCTTCCGCACGTGCATGATAAAAAGAAACACCTTCAAGGTCAAGTTCATCTGCTAATTTTTCTAAGAACGCGATTCGCTTATTCAAAGAATCAACAATTGTAATCTGCAACTGTGGAAAAACGATCTTTAAAGGCAACGAAGGGAAACCGGCTCCTGCACCAACATCACAAAGCTGCAATGCTTGTGTCCGCAGCCGTTCATCTACAAAAGCCGGCAGTAGTGAGTCCAAAAAATGCTTCAGGTAAACTTCCTTTTCAGCGGTAATTGCTGTCAGATTAACGTGCTGATTAGCCGCTACCAGCAGCTTGTAGTATTTGGAAAACTGTTGCTGTTGTTTTTCTGTGAGTTCGATCCCCTTTTGGGCCAACACTCGTTTAAATTCTTCTGGTGTCATTTTCGTCCTCTTTTTTCACTTGCTCGATTTTGTGAAACAAAAAATGTTTCACATACTACCTTTAGTTTAAGGTATTTGGATAGCAAATACAAGGGTGCACCAGTTGAGAAAATAACCTAAGAATCATTGAATCTCTTTCCGCTCGACACCTTATTTTTTAAAAGCGCAATTGGCTTTAAAATCAGAATAATTAAGTACAAACACCTTTTTATTTTAATTTCTAAGAAACACTGTGTATTAGGTGCTTCACATTTGTTCGGGCTTAAATAAAGCGCTATCATTTAATTAGTGAAGGAGGTCATTACTATGAACAAAAACTTACGTGTGAGCATTGCATTGTTGATCATCGCGTCCTTTTTATCCATACGCTATGTTGCAGATCTCTCCTACTTGAACGGTTATTTTGATTTTATCACTGTTTTGTTAGCTTTAGTGGTGATGCCGCGGCCTAAGTTTGCGTTGTGGCCAAGAAAAAATTGAGTGCGACACTCAGCGTTCAGCCGCCGTAGACTAAGTCCTGAATTACAAAGTAACCCGGGCTTGGTTACGCGTAATGCAGGCTTAGGCATTGGCGGTTGCGGGGTGGAGCACGTTATGAAGAAGTGCCGACAACCTGCGTCCAGCCTCCGTTGACTAAGTCCTGAATTACAAAGTAACCTGGGCTTGGTTACGCGTA
>NZ_AZFQ01000034.1:146859-205072 GCF_001435195.1 Liquorilactobacillus satsumensis DSM 16230 = JCM 12392
GTAGGCTTAGGAACAGGAGGTTGCGGGGTGGAGCACGTTAATAGAAGTGCGTAAAAAGGCGCTAGGTTTTGAGGCTTAGCGTCGGATCACAGTGGTAACTGCACTTGTTACCGGTGTGATCCATGCTAAACACAAAAACCTGCCTTTTGAAGCACGTTATGAAGAAGTGCCGACACCCTGCGTTCAGCCACCATGGACTAGTAATAAGTTGCTACATGTATCCCTCAAAAACAACCTTTTAAAATGTTCACGCAATAATTCACAAATTATAAGTCACCTAACCTTAGATTTAGCTCAAAGAACTGCGTAACCTCAGCTCTTTGAACTAAATCTTTTTTGTTTAACCCAGAACCAAATTGTAAAGTTTTCTCAGTCTGAATCAAACTAACTTTCAATCCTTTCTAAATCGCAAAAAATCCCCATAAGCGTCACTCATTAAATGAGGAAACCTACAGGGCCTAAATAGTTTTAACTTACATGATCAATCACAGTTTCAAGTTCAATGGTTAAGCTTGTGCTTCAATTGCTTGGCAAAGTGCTTGTAACTGCTGCACATTTTCGTCTTGAGGCAAAAGTTCCTGCAGCTCAGCAAGTAAGGGTCGTGCTTGTGCCGTCTGCCTGTTTTTCAACAGCTCCAGAATCTGGGCTTTAACCTGATTGCCCAAACGTAAAAGTTCCGCATTTACCTGCTGTTGTTCAACTTGCTGTCCTTCATACTCTTTTAGCAGCCGTTCAACTAACTTTTTGGCTGCTTCGTAGCAGTCCAGTCCCCAGCGTAAATTCGCAAAATAAAGATCCAGATTGCCTGCATCCCGTTCACCCAAGGCACGTTCTAGATAAACTCCAAAGCGCACTTCACCTGGTAACAAGCGTGAAGGTTCTCCGGCAAACAACTCTGGCAAGTAGAGCGCTTGCGCGTAATGCAAAATATTTTGCGCGTACGGCCGTAACTGCGGCAGCAATTCACTCAAAAGTGTATCTTCGCGATAAATGTAACTGCGCCGCAAACTTGCAAGTAGCAATTCTTTTCGGGAAGTGTCCTGCCAAACATTTTCAATTTGTGTAATCACTGCGGGTAATTCGTCCTTTTGTGTAGCATATTTTCCTACAAGACTTGCAACCGTCAGCACCCACACATCCTGATTAAGCGGTGCAACCGCAAAATCCGGGTCAATTCCATTAGCGCACAATAACCAGAAGAATTCCTCATACGGCACTTCACAGGTTACTTTTTGCTTCCGCAGATCTTTGAGACGCTGCGTAAATGCTAAAGAACCTTGAGCGGCAAGTGCACGCTGCACCAAAATGTATGGATCCTTGCTTTCAGTTCGGGCTAACAGTTGCGTCAACTTAGTGTCTTCGATATCATCTTGCTGCTTTAATTCAGAAACAGTTTTCCCAAAAATAACTGGCAACTTGCCCGCCGCATTTTGGAGCAGCCCCAGCAGTTGCTGCAAAGCATGTGAATTTTCCTCAAAATAAAGCGCACGCAGTACAAATGGTAACAATTGCTGCTTTACCCCAGCATCTTCAGCCCACGGAATCAGCTCAAGATAGTGTAAGATTCGCTGATAATTCTGATCCTTGAGTGCTTCTGCAAACAATGCTCGCAGCATTCCAACCTCGTTCGTCACTGATACTAAAGTCTTGAAGTAAAATGACTGCTGCATGCTGTATTCTTGCTGGTGGGCTTGTAGCCAAGCATATTTCAGCAAATAATCGTCTAAACAAGTTTGGGCCTTGTTAGGCTGTTTCAACTTTTGGTGTGCTTGAAACAGCATCGCATCCAAAATGCACGCTTCGTACTGTGTAAGTGTGAACTTTGGTAAAAATTCAGCCTGCAACTGCAAAATTTCTGTCCACTTTTCATCCAACAGCGCCGTACTCATAAGATAACCTACCAAGGTAAAAGCATTTCGATAGTCATCATATCGCGGAGTGTCCGTGGCTAAAAAGTTGTTCAACCCAGCGCGTGCTTTTTGTTTGACCATTTTTCGGTCTGTCGCCGTTGACCGTCCAATTCCAGCCACCAATTGCGCCCAAAGATGAAAGTCTTGCGGATCAGTCTTTAAACCTGCTTCTAATAATTGTTCATTACGTGCCACTTTCTTTTTTCCACGTCCGCCAACATACCCATAATGATGTACAAAGGCCTTGGTTTCCTTCAATGGCAAATGCAGTGGTTCCAGCCCTTCATGCACTCGGCTGTGAAAGCTGGTTTGAGGAGTTAATCTGACACAACGCATTTGGGCGTTTTCTTGGAAATGCCTGCCTGCAAGGTCCAGATAATCGCGTTTCAAATATGAAAGTGTTCGATACTTTTGGCGGGCTTGCGAATCATTGAAAAAGGTCACTAATTCGCTGACATCGTCGAACCACTCATCATCATCCAAAAATAGAAACCATTCGCCCCGGGCGGCTTTTAAGCCCGTGTTGCGTGCTGCGGCAAAGTCATTGCACCAGTCAAAATGAATAATTTCATCCGTGTATTCTCGCGCAACTGCAAGTGAACCGTCGCTTTGCGCAGATCCTATCGTATCAACAGCCACCAATTGGCTTGGTACCTGCTGTAACAGCGGTTTGATTGACTCAAGGCACTTGCGGATAGTCTTAAGATTGTTGGACACAAGTAATGAGATTGTCAGCACACAATTTTGTGCGCGGTATCTATCCTGAACTGCCATTTATACTGCTCCTTTTTCATTCATGATTTTAATTAATCGTTGACTTTAATTTGCCGCCAAGCATCCAGCAGCTCTTCTAGCATCTTGATTACCGGTGCGATCAAGTCCTTGTCCTTGTTCACATTAGCACGGACCAATTGCCGCTCCATAAAATCATAGAGTTGTCCTAATTCTTGCGGTAATTTGCTGTCTATTTTTTCATTGAGCGCACTTCTCAATTCACTAATAATATCCTGTGCCTTGACCAACTGTTGATGTGCCTGCAATGCATTTTGGTTCGTCAGGGACAGTTCTGCTCTTTTCAAATTCTTAATCGCCCCTTCATATAACAAGACAATCAATTTATGCGGTGAAGCACTCATTACCTGATTTTTCAAATAACTATTGCTAACTTCTTGATAACCCATCTTTAAATCTCCTTTAAAAATCAACATCGATTAGTGCGGCGCTTTTATCCTGCTGCAGATAAGCGCTCACTGTGCTGGCTGGTCGTTCCATTTTTTGAATTTGCTGCATCACAGCTTTTTTTTGCTGCTGCAACTGGGTAGTCAATTTACCATATGCAGCAACGATTTGTTGTGTAACCTGCTGCACTTTGGTATCATTTTCTGCCACCGAAACACCGGTGTTCAAAGCAATTAGTTCTTTGGCTTGTTGCAAAATTTCTTCTGCCTGATTAAGACTCTTGCCATCCCATGACTGCAAAAGTAGTAGTAAATTCTGCAGTGTTTTAAGATGTCCTGCTTCTTGTTCCATTAGCTTAGCTTCCTTTCCCTAGCTCACTGGAATTCTAGCTGGAAGATGTCGAGCTTGCACTTGTGAAGTAGCTCAACTGTGACTGTGATTCCATGATTGCTTGATCCAAACGGGTGAACATGTCGACATAATAGGCCTTCTTAGCGGTCAGCATTGTATTGAAGTCATCAATCTGACTGTTAAGATCTTTAATGCTTGCATCAAAACCCGCAGTCTTGCTGGCAATCACACCTTTATTAGTAGACGTATCTGTCAGATATTTATTAGCCAAACTATCAAGTCCAGCTGCATACCCCGTTGCAGAGGTCACCGTACCGGTCACACTCTTAGTAGCATTATAGAAAAAATTCTTAACAGCATCTGGATCAGCTGCAAGTGCAGATTCTAACTTATCTTGATCTAAACCAAGTGTTCCATCCCGATCAACAGAAGAAATCCCGACAGAAGCTGGATTCAAGGTTGTGCCGCTGACGGTTGGAGTGGTAATCAAGCTGCGCAGTGAAGACTGCAGACGCATCAACTCACCGTCCCCTACCAATTTACCGGTCACGTTATCTGAGCTGCTGGGATCGCCCACATCCAGATCATCACTGATCAAGCTCATCATGCTGTTATACTGACTGACCAAGTCATTGACTGCTGAGACCGCTTTTGATGTGTTATTCTGTAGTGACAGTGTCACATGGGTATCGCTGACTTGTCCAAGAGTGAATGTCACACCATCAATTGCATCACTAACAGAATTGCTATTGCGTTCAATTTGCAAGCCGTCGAGTTCAAAGAGGGCACTTTTCCCTGTAGTTGTCGTAGCACTTGAACCAAGACCTAACGCATCTGCTGCAGTTCCGCTGACACTGATACTCTTTGCGCCCATGTCAGTATTAGTTAGTACCAGTCTGTTGTCCACGATGCTGGCTTTGATATGCGAATTAGTTGTCTGCTTGTTAACCTTATCTACAACATTGGTTAGTGTATCTGTGCTCTCAATCGTAAGGTCAAAGGTCTTATTGCTGCCATCATCATTTGTCTGTGCACTGTTTAAGGTTACTGTACCCGTAATTCCCAGCGCCGTTTTTGTACCCTCAGTGTTTTGCGCACCTACAATTTTGGTTGCGCTCGCAAGCTGATCAACCTTTAGATCATAAGTACCCTCTGCAGCTGCCGTTGTCCCGGTGATGCTTGCAATCTGGCTATTAGATGAGGTTGCATTTTTAGTTTTAAAGGTGTCATCTGACTCTAATGCTTGGACCTTAGTTAAAAAATTCGTTAAACGTGTCTTAACGTCACTCCAAGCAGTCTTTTGACTTGTCAATGTCGTAATCTGTGTTTGTGCTTTGGTCTTCCCTGCAGAATCAGCTTCAAGCAGTTGTTCAATATCAGAAGCGGTAATTCCAGAGTATTGCCCTAAAGTTGAGCTCATACCGTCAGTTGTAATACTTGCCATTTCTGTTCACTATCCCTTCCTGTCAATTGCAATCCCCATCTGATCCCAGATCTTACCAATGACATCTAGCATCTTGGAAGAAGGAATCTCTTGGAGCACTTTTTCTGTCCGCATGTCAACCAGTTCCACATAGGTTCGCCCCGTACGCTTGTGAATTTTAAAAGCCAGCTTAGTGTCGCGTCCGAGCAGTCGTGTATTCATCTTAGAAACTGCCGTTTGTAAATCATCCTCACTCAATTCAACATTTTCTGTTTTTGCCTGTTTGCTAGTTACTTTAACTGCTTTATTTTGAATTGGCTGTTCTTTTCCCTGATCTGCCAGCAAATCTTTTGCTAGACTGGCAAAGTCAAAGTCTCCGATATCTGCCTGTAATTGCGCATCCAGCGGCTGTATCTTCTGAATACTGTCGACTGGTGGAATGTTATTAAGCTCCATTTCAACCCTTCTTCCATTGAATTAAATTATGTATGGTGCAAAAGCCGACTGTCCCCAGTGGGCAATCGACTTTCGCAAAAAATTGATAAATAAGTTATGTGAGTAATTAACCTTGCAATAAGCTCAAAACTGAGTTAGGCATTGAGTTAGCTTGTGCCAGCATTGAAGTGGCAGCCTGAGTCAAGATGTTAGACTTGGTAAAGTTCGTCATTTCTTGTGCCATATCAACGTCACGAATTCGTGAGTTAGCTTCGGAAAGATTCTCTTCTGTGGTCCCCAAGTTGTTTACGGTATGGGTCAAACGATTTTGCGCAGCACCTAATTGGGCACGCTGGTCAGAAACTTTTTTGATGGCAGAATCAATGTTAACCACCGCTTTATCTGCATTAAATTTGCTAATAGATGCTGAATCAGTAGTACTGATAGCTGCTGCATCTTTAGCTAAAGCATTTAGCGAACTCGTATCTCCAACATCACTCCATTTAGAAGCTGTAGAAAGACTAGAAGTATCAATGCCAAGAGCCCCCAAGTTTGTAATATCACCATCTGTTAATGCAGTTGATGAAGTAAAAGTCGAAGATCCTAAAACAGCTGTTAATGCAGCTCCTGCAGAAGTCAAAGCTGATGCAGCTGTTGCATCGATCGAAGCTGTCAATGAAACTGCACTTGTACCAACACCTAGAGCATCTGCCCCCATGTTACCAATTGTGACACTCATAGTTTGGCCTGCATTGGCACCAATTTGGAAGGTGAATGTTGAACTACCAGTTGTAGTACCATTCCCCGTTAAAAGACTCTTTGTATTGAATTGAGTATCTGTACTAATCCGGGTAACTTCTGTCTGTAAAGCAGAAAATTCCTTTTGGATTGCACCACGATCATCATCTGAAAGAGTGCCGTTAGCACTTTGAACAGAAAGGTCACGCATCCGGTTAAGAATGCTGTGAGTTTCGTTCAAGGCACCTTCAGCTGTTTGAATCAAGGAAACCCCGTCTTGAGCGTTACGGGTTGCTTGACCTAAACCACTGATCTGGTTCTTCATTTTTTCTGAAATTGCAAGTCCGGCAGCATCGTCGCCGGCCTTGTTGATCCGTGAACCGGATGATAACTTAGCTAAAGAATCGCTCTTAGCGTTAGTTGCTGTTGTTAAACTGCGCAGAGTGTTCATTGCAGAAACGTTTGTGTTAATTCTCATATCTGATTCCTCCATTTAAGTTAGCTTCATTTTTATTCTTCGGGGTTATCCCCTATGTTATCTTTATCGGTCGCGGACTTAGATGTTTAATAGTTTCTTGAAAAAGAATTAAAATAAAAATTAAGTGTGTGCTAACAGACAATCAGTTTGGGAGGCGGACACAAAATTACAAACAACGCATCTCTGCATAAGCAATTTGAGTTCAGCGCAAGGTTTTGACTGCGCTCTCTAATTCTAGAAAAATGAAGTCAACAAAGTAGGTCACTGTGGCACCCGCATTTTCTAAAAACGGGGCACCTGAAAGTTAAAATTTTTAATTGCAATCAAAGTAGAATAGAGGTACTATATTTTTATGAATATCGAAATAAGCAAAGAAGAAAAAATGGCCGCTTTATTTAATGCACTGAGCGAGCCTAACCGTATCAGGATCATTAAAATCTTAAGAGACAGTTCCCGTGAACTCACCTGCAGTGAGGTTAGTCGTCTGCTGCAAATTGCACCGTCAACGGTTTCTTATCACTTTAAAGCACTGCGGCAAGCTGGACTGACCCAAACCCGGCAGCAGGCCCAGACCAAGTACCTGTCCTTGAATACTGAAACCTTTCGGAATTATCTTCCAGGACTGCTGGATTCATTATGAATCCTTTTTCTTTGCTTTGCTATTTCGATAAATATAGAAATAAAGAGGAGTTTTACGATGAAATTATTTTATGCTGCAGGCGCCAGCTCACTGGCAGCGCACATCTTGCTTGAAGAAAGTGGTCTGCCCTATTCGCTAGAAAAGGTTAATCTTGATACTAAAACTTGGAGCCATGGAGATTATGTGCTCATCAATGCTAAATCCTACGTCCCAGCACTGCAAACCGAAAACGGTACGCTGCTGACTGAGTGTGCTGTCATACTTGAATATATTGCAAATACAGCAGACACTCAAGGGTTGCTAGCACCTTATGCCAGCTCGGCTTACTGGGACCAGCGGATGTGGTTAAATTATATCGCTACTGAACTACACAAGAATTTCATTTCACCAGTTAGACCCGGAAATTGGTTGCCGAATACCCAAGCTTCACAGCAGCTTGTCTATCAGCGGGTGCTCCCACGCCTTAAGTTTGTTGAGCATGCGCTTGAGCAGCAGAATTATTTAAGCAATCAGCATTTCACTGCTCCAGATGCATACCTATTTGTAATGACCAACTGGTTTAAAAGATTAGGCTATCCCTTTGGTGAGCTTAAAAATCTCCAAGCCTTTGATGCGCATCTGCGTGAACGTCCTGCCATTCAGCGGGTTTTAAAACAAGAAGGCCGACCGCACTCATTACAAGCAAAATCCTGACCAACTTTAATAAGAGAGTGTGACATAAGTCGGGAAAATTTGAGTGCTAACTCGAAATTACGAACATAGCGAGTACTTTGCTATGAGTAATTGGGAGTTAGCACTCAAATTTTGACTTATGGAACACATTTATCCGGAATAAAAGAGGGGTAATCACGCCGTAATTTATTAATTATTTTGACTTTTAAGTTTATTTCTTGTTTCGAATTGCGGCATCCAATTTTTTTAGATAAACATTCTCAATTTTAGTATAGGAAAGTTCCTGTTCTAAATGTTTGATTTGTTTTTGTTGCCGCTTAATTAGCTGTTGTTCAGTATTTCTCTTGGATGTTTCTTTCTTTTTCTTAACCATCTTGGGTCGTCCTATCTTAGATAAAATTATGGCTTTAATTCCAAATTGTCGCATTAATTTAAGCCAATTATAAACGACTGTGTGGCTGATATCAAAGTGGATGGCTGTTTTTTGAATACTGGTAGCGTGGTTCAAGTAGTAGGTAATAACCGCTAACTTGAAATCATTAGAATAGCGACGACATTTAAACTGTTTAAGTCCGGTGGGGCCAAAAGCTTTATAACGCGACACCCAAATTACTAACAGTGTATCACTCGGCACCTTATACTTCAAACACAGTGTGTGCAATGAATTTTCACCATTTAAATATTCTTTAACGACTTTCAGCTTAAAGCTGTAGGTATAATTACGTGTCAAAAAAGCACCTCCAAAACTTGATTTACATGTCCAAGTTTTGTAAGGCACTTCACTTATGTCACACTCTCTTAGTTGCAATTCGAAAGATTCAGTTAGACATTTAGTAATCAATAACCTCCAAGTATGTATCAATCAGTACTTGGTTTGGAGGGCTTAAATTCAGTTGTAACCATGGTTCTTGGAAGTTTAAGTGCCGCTTTCTTTTTTATGTAAAAGCTCATAGTAACCTTTGAATTCAGCTGTCGCCTGCTCTTTTCCCAATAGATAAACCGGCAGCTCTGCAATTGGTGGCTGCGGTTGCTTGGAAGCTAGAAAAAGGCGATACCGCACATCAACATGAAAATGACTGACCTCATGTTTTACAGGATTGCTAGGAATATAAATCAAGTTAAGATCAAGCAGTTCAGCAGGTGTACTTGCTGTCGCCTGTGCTCTGCGACCGGTTTCTTCGTGAAATTCCCGCAAAGCGCACTCCAGCGTACTTTCACCGCTTTCAACATGTCCCGCGGGTAACAAGATTTGCTGCAGATATGGATGCTTGATGAAAAAACATTTATCATGGTTAAAAACAACTGCGCTGGCAGATAAATGTAGCGCACTTTTGCGGTCCGTTAAGGTTGCACTTGGAACTGCTGTAACTTTTTGTTCAATTTGTGATAATTTTTCTGCATTTAACCAAGGTCTATTTTGTTGTCGCAACCGTAAAATTGCGTCCAAAACTTCTTTTTTGGAATCCACTTCGCATCTCCTCCTTACTTGACTTCCAGTGTTTGGCGGCAGAGCTGATAAACCTTAATCATCTGCTGAGTTTCTTTAACATCATGCACCCGCAGAATTCGCCCACCTTGTTGCAGCATCTCATTTTCAAACAATAAAGTCGGCAACAAACGCTCTGCCGGTTCCACCGCGAGTAGCTTACTGATAAAACTCTTACGTGAAACAGCAATCATGATTGGTGTATTCAATTCCGCTAATAAATTAACTGATCTAATTTTCAACAGGTCAAACTCTAATACCTTTGTATTGGAAAAGCCAACGCCGGGATCAATGACAATATTTGCCGCACTGAGCCCGTGGGCTTGCAACTTCTTAATGGAGTTACTGAAATAGTCTTTTAGATCAGTCGAAAAAGTCGGCTTTTGTTCCGCCTGATTGCGTCCGTTGAACATTGTAACTACTGCTGGAGTGTATTCACGTACCAATTCCAACTTCTTTTTTGATTGAAAACCGTCAATGTCATTTATAATCTGCACGCCAGCAGCTAAAGCACGTGCAACTACACTATCAGTATTGGAATCGACCGCCAAGATAATTCCTGGAAAGTTCTTCTTGAGTTCTTTAATGTAGGGAGCAATACGTGCCCATTCTTCTGCCGCGCTGATTTCAGTAAAGTTCGGCTTGGAGGACTTACCGCCAAGTTCAAAAATCGCAGCTCCTGCACTGATTTCCTGCTCTACCCGCTGCAAAACCGTCTTAAGATCCGCGTTAACCCCTCCATCATAAAAGGAATCCGGTGTAATATTCAAAATCGAGTAGATTAAAGGATCCGTGGTTACATCAAATGAAAAATCGCGTCCTTTAAAAAATACCCGGCTGTCCTGCAATATTTTTTCAAGGTCTTCACTTGGCGTACCAAAGACTGTTTTCCAGCATGCAAGCAGTCTTTTCAAGCTCGCAGTTGCCAATTCTGCGGTAACTTTTTTACCTGCCCTCGAAAAACACACATTTTGCTGCTTTAACAAACCCAACAGCTTTGTAATCTCAGCCTGTGAACCGCTAAATTCCACTGTCAACTGGTCAAAAAAGCGACTTTTACATTTGCAGCTGGCTGCTTGAATAATCAATATTACCCCTCCTTATTTTTGGGCACAATTAACTTGCGCACTGCTTTTAACAAGTAAAATGAACCAACTACCAGTATAAGTCCGTCTTCCTCCTTAGCTGCTGCCACCGCTTGGTTAAATGCCTGGCGTGCGGCAGTAAAGGCTGGAGCATGCATTCGACTGATTTTATCAAAAACCTGCTGCAGCTCAACTGCTGCAAGCTTGCGCGTGGGGTGCTCTGGTTCAGTCAGATAAAAGCTGGCGTTTTTGATTTCAAGCAACTTGGCAACACAATGTCCATAATCTTTATCTTTCAAGAAGCCAACAACGATTTTTTTGGGTTTTTCTGGATATAACGTATTCACGGTCGCTGTGAAAGCTTTGATTCCATCAAGATTGTGCGCTGCATCCAAGATAATTAATGGTGCTGTCTTAATTTTCTCGAATCTGCCTGGAATTGAGAGGGATGGCATTGTTTTAGCAATTAGCTGCTCCAACTTAAAGTTACGTTTTTCTTTGGCTAAAAAGACTTGCAGCCACCGCAGGACTGTCGCCAAGTTCTCTTGTTGATAGGTTCCCAGCAAGGAATATTCAAAAGTACATTCCGCATGCGCCGTTTTCAGCTGCATGAAGGTTTTGGTTTGCGCTGTTGCAACCACCCGCAGTTCAACTGTGGCAGCCAGATGAACCTGTGCAGCCATGCGCCGAGCTTGTTGTGCTAAGATTGTATAAACTTGCGGCGGCTGTTTAGGTGCAATAATCACTTCTGCATGCGCACGTATAATTTTAGACTTGGTTACTGCAATTTCCGCAATTGTCGTCCCTAAAATTCGCGTGTGATCCAATCCAATTTTAGTAAATATGGAATAAGCAGTCGTTTTGACTGCATTTGTCGCGTCTAGTTCACCACCCAGACCGCACTCCAAGACTACATAGGCAACCCGGTGCTCTGCAAAATAAAGCATTGCCACCACAAAAGTCATCTCGAAAGCAGAAAGCGCAGCCGGATCAAGTTCCATTTTCACCAATACGGCTGTAATCACTTTCACGTAACCCGCAAAACTGGCTGCAGAAATCATGGTGTCATCTATGCGAATACTCTCAGTCACCTCATCAATGAATGGACTGGTAAACAAACCGGTGCGCTCGCCCATCTTTTGCAGTAATGCTGCAATCATGGTACTAGTTGAACCTTTGCCGTTCGTTCCGCAAACATGAATGATCTTAAACTTTTCATCAGGGTGTCCCAATTGGTGCAGCACCCGTTTTAGTAATGCAATCCGATCGCCTTGTCCATAGAGAAAACTAGGCAATTTTTTGGTCGTATCATTCGCCATCCTTTAGATCTCTTCCTAACATTTTTTAATTCAAAACACGCAAGAATTCCGCACGTAATTGATTGTCTGTATCAAAATTACCGGTAAAATAGGTAGTCCGTGTCGTCGAATTACTTTTTTTGACGCCCCGCATCTCAATGCACATGTGCCGGGCATCTACCACCACCGCAACTCCCAGCGGATCTAAAATGTCCGTTAAAGTCTCCGCCACATCACTCGTAATCTTTTCCTGCAGGCTTAACTTGCGGGCTACAAAATCCACCAACCGCGGAATTTTACTCAATCCGATAATCTTCCCATTTCTTGGGATATACGCAACGTGAGCTTGCCCAAAAAAGGGCAGCATATGATGTTCACACATTGAATAAAAAGGGATATTTTTGACAAGAACCATTTGGGAGTTGTCTTTTTTAGGAGTCGCAAAAATTTTGTAATCTTGAAATTCACTTTGCTTTTGCGAAGAGAAAATCTCTTGGTACATTTTAGCGACACGTTGGGGAGTCTCCTTAATCCCTGCCCTTTGCGGATCATCTCCGATTGCCTGCAACAACTCCGTGACAGCCTGTTCAATTACTGCCATACTATCCTTTTTTTGAGGTACTTTGGTAACCTTTTGCTGCGGTTCTGCTTGTTCTAAAGCCGCAATGCTCTCTGTGATCTGCTTAAAGTAAGGTTCAGTTTGCGGATAAATATCCAGCAATGGCCGCAATACAAACAAACGTTTGAAAGTTTCTTTGTGCGGAACAATCAAATCTTGACTGTTAAGCCGTTCAGTTCCCCAAAAAATAATGTCAATATCTAATGTCCGCGGTCCCCAATGAACCTTCCGTACTCGTTGTAGCGCAGCCTCAATCTGATGAATAATTTGCAAAAGTTTTGCCGGCTGATAAGTGGTATAAATTTTAGCAGCCACATTTAAAAACATTCCTTGTTCAACTCCCCCAACTGGAGAAGTTTCATAATAATCAGAAACTTGATCAATTATTATCTGGTGATCATTGCCCAAATATGTGAGGGCCTTTTCGATATTTTCCTGTCGTGCACCCAGATTGCTGCCCAAACTTAAATATATACTTTCCATCTTACTGCTCCATCTCTATTTCAACATTATCTAAAATTCCATCAATTGGAACACCCAGCTTCTTTACGCTAACTTTGACTGTTGCAATTTTTGTACGTTCAATTTTCTTAATTTCTTTGATAATTGTCAAAGCTAACGTTTCGATTAAATCAACTCGACTGTCTTTAACAATTTGTGCAATCGTAGCATAAAAGTCAGCATAATTAACAGTCTTTGCCACTTGATCATCAAGAGTTGCTGGATCGATGTTTAATTTCACCTCAAGATTGATCTCAATTTTTTGGCCCAATTTTTTTTCTGCTTGATAAACACCAATATGACTGTAAAACCTCATGCGGTTGATTCTAATTGTATACATGTTCTTCCCCCTTCTTGATTCACGATCTCGTTACAGCAAAAAGGGCACTTCAGCATAAAAGCAGAAGTGCCCAGGCGGTCGACGTGATAGAGTTATACTCCGTGTGGTTTACCCACTTCCGCCAGTAATACAACTCTCGCTGTCTTTCAAATTAGCATTGTTCAATTTAATTGTCAATATTTTATCTGAAGTGTACAAAACCCTATAGATTAGCGTCAGGTAACGCGGGTAACTGAACTTGTTATTATTCACATTCAATCGCTGTGGACGATGCACTGAATCACCTAGTCCTTGACATCAAACCGATTCGCATCTTTTTTCAAGACGCCAGCCACGTTCTTCAGGTCCGCAACATGATTTGTAAACTCTTCACTTGTTGCAAGCACTTCTTCAGAATTTGCCGAAACTTCTTCAGCACCTGCTGCATTTTCCTCAGTGGAAGCCGAAATATTTTCTATATTTTTCAAAATTTTGCCTTGGACATCCTCAATCTTCTTACTTGCACCGTGAATGACTTGAATCCCTTCCGTAATCTGCTTGGTGCTATCTGTGACTTCACGTGTTGATTCACTTGCACGTGCCAAGATATCCGTTAAGCGTTGACTATCTTTGAGTGAAGCGTTTGTTTGGGTGACCATCTGGGTAGACTGTTTGCGAATCTGCAACACAATTTCTTCAATCTCTTTAGTCGATGACTTGCTCTGATCCGACAATTTACGGATCTCGGTTGCAACAACTGCAAACCCTTTGCCAGCATCCCCCGCTGAAGCTGCTTCAATTGAGGCATTCAACGCCAGCAAATTAGTTCGCTGTGAGATCTCATTGATCACACTGATAATCTTGGTAATATTTTGAATCTTGTGGTCCATCGTCTGGACTTGTTCGAGCGTGCCTTCCATCTTTTCCAGCTCTTCACTCCAGCCATCACCAACGCTGCCCGCAATTCCTATATTTTCATTATTCAATTCATCCGCTTTTTCAGCCTGTTTGTTTAATTGTTCAATTCGCATATGCATGTCTGCAATGATCTGTGATAATTCTTGCAATTGACTGACACTTTCACCAGTTTCCTGAGCCTGTGAACTAGTAACCTCCGCAATCCCCGTAATTGTTTGTGCGACTTCTTCCATTGCCTTGGCTGTCTGTTTAGACAAATCCAATAAAGTATCAGAGCCATTGGCGACTTTGTCACTTTCCTTTTGGACTTTTTGAACCAGCACACCAACTGCTGCAATCATATTGTTATACTTGAAAGCTAGACGCTGCGTCTCGTTTCCATGCGCTAAAGGCCAAATGAACTGATTGATCTTTTTAGTAAACCAATTCTTATTCTTCAACTGCTGCGGGTTAATCTTTAATAAGTTGCCCTGCTCAGCTTTTCCAAAGTAGTCAATCAAAGTCCCGATCATCCGCTTAACGCCCTGAGTAACAACGACTGCTACTGCAATCACTATTACTAACACAACTGCAGAAATTATCAGCGAAGAAATTACCAACGATTGTAGCTCGGGAGTCAGTTCATTTGCTTTAAGCTGGGCAACAGCAAAAATTCCATTGTTGACGTCTGCATCTCCATTATCATAGGTAGCTGTCTCAACCGCAGATTTACCCTTCAATAAGATATTGCCCGCTTTTTGCTTATTCTGTTTAATCTGCTTGAATAACTCTGACTGGCTAATATTTGTATTTACTAAGGATTGATTTTTGGCGGCTAATACAACCCCATTACTGCCAACCAGCATTGCATTCCCTGTTTGTCCAATTGCCATTTTTTGCAGTTGCGCTTGGACATCATCATACAACACATTAAAGGCCAAGACTCCGGTTTGCCCCTTCGAATTACTGAACGCTTCAGCAATAAAGACGACATAACTGTTAGTCTTAGAATCGAAAAACGGTTTGGTCCAATAGACGCTCCCCTTGTGTGCGAGAGCTCCTTTATACCAAGCTTGTGTTTTAGGATCTTTGGCGACCAATGAACCTTTATCATTTGTCACAGACTGTCCATTTGGCATTACAAAAACCGTATCAGCCATAATATCGTTCTCGATTTCTGCTGAAGAGATTGTCTGCTTGATCTCTTCTTTGTTAAAATCATTCTTAAAAACGGCTTGTTGAATCAGGCCCGTCAATGCTTTTGTAGCGGAGACATTCAACGAATCGCGGCTTTTGAGAACCATCTCAACAGCTGCTTTGCGGCTTTGTGCCGTCCGCTTCAGTAATAACTGTTCTGTACTGTGATAAGAACTAGCCAGCATGATCAAAATTGGAATTAACCCCATTGCGATCAAGCCAGTTATAATCACTTTCGCGATACTTTTATCTTTATTTTTCATAATATGGTAAACAATCCTTTCATCCCGTTATTTCCTTGATAGAAACGTACATTATTATTAAATCGGAACAAACTCTCATTTTTTTAATGGCAGCTGCTTTTTTTCTCTAAAAAAACTAATTCTTATTATTTATTTTTTGTTATCCTTAACCTCTAAAATTATTATTTATAGTTAACCTTAAAGCTAATTTGATGGCATAGCCGTCTAAACCTAAACTGCACGCAAACTAAAAAAACGGCGCTCGCGCCCGTTAAATTCGCAGCATATAAAAAACTAAGGAAGTGTGAACCTAAGTTGTTAGTATTCAAATTTTGACTTGGCGCACACGTTTACGCGCCTTGAATAAAGGAATGAGGGTAGAACAAAATGCATTTAGTTGGCAAGCATTAATAGCGTTGCCCAAATAATTTTGGAGTAGAATTGTCTGACAAGGTTAAGTGCAGCTAACTGACTTTTGGTGCATGTTTCAGCACTAGCTGTTTGGAAATAAGGGACAAAAAAAGAGTTTGCGACTTTTGTCCCAAACTCTCCTTCTTACTTTTTATGTGCCTCAATTTTCAGCCAGATTTCCATCTTAGCTCATGTAGTTCAATACCGATGTCTGCATGATCTTGGTGCCCATCGCCAGAGTTGCTTGATAGGCAGTCATTTGATTTTGATATTCCATATACTTTTGGGCAACATCCACATCCTGCTTATTTGAAAGTTCTTCTGTCAGATTTGTTTTTTCAGTTGTGTTACGAGACTGCGCAGCCGTTAAACGATTCTCTAGCGCGCCAACTTGGGAACGCACTGTTACAAAGTTCTCGCTGTAATTATCGATTCCCTGCAAAAGATTTCCTGAAAGCGCGGTTTTATCATTAGAATTCAGGGCAGTAATCAGACTGTTGAAATACGTTCCGAGATTTTGCGGCTGAGTACTCGTGCCAGTTTCGTTCATTAAAGTATTTCCGTTTGCTAAAAGATCAACTGAAACTCCATTCGAAATTTCTCGTGAAAGATTCTGCGATGTTCCATTGTACTTCAAGCCCGTAATGTCACCTGCACTGTTTTTTTGCACCTCGAAAGGAACCGTCGTGGTATTTTCGCCACCAAAAATGTAGCGCCCATCAAAGTTAGTATTCAAAGTATCAACTAGCTCTGAAATACTCTGTTGAATCTCATCTTTATTAGCGGCGACTTCATCAGTTCCCGAAGTTGCCGTGGCAGATGACTGCACTAACGTCCGAATACGCGAAAGCGAGTTGCTGACACTGCTCAGTGCTGAATCTTGGACTTGAGACCAAGAAAGTGCGTCCGAGATAGTAGTTGAGTACATCGAATTTTGTGCAACTGAGTTATTTAAATCCATGATTTTCGAAGCAAGCAACGGGTTATCAGAAGATTTACTGATCTCCTTAAAACTTGATAACTGATCCATTGACTTTTGGACCTTGCTGGAATTGGAACTTAGATTCTGCAAAAAATCGCTGTATGTAATATTATTAGAGATTCTCATCTTTTTCTAAACCCCCGTTCTGTTGATTAAGGTATCCAACATCTCAGAAACAACCGAAAGTAACCGTGCATTAGCTTGAAAACCCTGTTGAAAGCGAATTACATCCGACATTTCTTCGTTTAAAGAAACCCCAGAAGTCGATTCGTTTTTATACTCAAGCTGATTAAGCACTGAAAGCTGTGCAGCAGAAGTATTATCAGCCTGCTGCTTGGAAATCCCATTTTTGGTAACCATATTATTGAAAGCCGATGCAAAAGTTTTACCACTGGTTTCTTGCGTAAACTGCATTGTTGTCTGATCGTAGCTTGCAAGCTCAGTCGTCGACACTGGATAACCGAATTTAGTAGTCGCAAGCTTAGAAATTGCCAGTGCGCGACTGCCATCTCCTGTTGCAGCAGTCTGTCCCGCAGAAATTGTGGTGGGATCACTAACCAGCGCCTCATTGACTTTAAAATTCTCAGCATAATTGGCGGAATCATTTCCAATTTCAAAAAAGCCGCTGTTGCTTTGCTTACCATCAGTAAAAACTGTATTGGTGGTCTTAGCAACCGTTTCTGCAAAATCATTCAATTCTTGCAAGCGATCTTGGATCTCATTGGCTGAATTCTGCAATCCACCTAACGTTCCTGTTGAAATCGTCAATGGGCTGTAGGTCGACTGGTCAGCAGTCGTTCCTGCTTTTGTTAATAAAATTGTTCCTGCCGGATAAGCGGTTGTAATCGTAGTCTCGCCGTTAACGGTATTCCCATCTTTGGCAACTGTACTCTGCCCTGTCTGGCTTCCCACGACTACGCTTAACGTTGCCTGAGTGTCAACAGTCAAAATATCCTGCCCATCACTTTGGACAAAAGCGCGTCCGTATTTATCTGTAGTGGTGGTGATATTTGCGAGTCCCGAAAGATCTTTCAATACTGAATCACGCGAATCCAAAAGATCATTCGGTGTTTCACCCTGACTTGTCAGCTTGTAGATTTGTTCGTTCAAATCCTTCAGTTGCGTGACTTTTTCGTTAAAGTCTAATGCATTTTTGGCAACATCTTGAATTGTATCAGATTTCAATTGATTAATATTCGTTGCCATTCCACGCAGCGTATCTGCAAATGTACTGGCATTTTGAATTACCAGCGTCTTGGCCGTGCCCAGTTCCGGATTATTAGCAAGTTGCGTCCAACTGCTAGTCAATGTCGATAATTGAGTCATCAACCCATTATCCGAAGGTTCATTAAACATATCTTCCAACTGTCCGAGCGTATCTGACTTCTGCTTGGAAAACTGATATTGTGAATTGCTGTCGCGAATTTGTCCCCGGACAAAATCATCAACGATTCGCTCTACTCCGCCAGACTGAACTCCCGTCCCAAGAGTCCCAACTCCTGGCAGACTATAAGGCGTGCTCGTCTGCAACAGCACTCTTTGCCGAGAGTAACCATCTGTATTCGTATTGGCAATATTGTGGCTGCTCGTCTGCAGTGCAACCTGATTAGCGGACATTCCGCTCGTCGCAGTGCCCAATGTTCCAAATAGTCCTACCATTCAACAAAATCCTCCCTTACGCTAGACTTCACGATCAATCATTGCTGTTCGCTGTGTATCAAAGACTTCTGCGTTCTTAGAATAAGTTCCCGCAGGATTCTTAAGATTAGCTTTGACGGCTGCCATCAACATCTTTTGATATCCGATCGCCTGTTGTGTTAATAACGTATTTTCTACTTGTTGTACTTTGATTTGACGCAACAGTTGCCGTGTGTCAGCGGAAATTTCCCCTTCATAATTCTGCAGCAGTGGTACAAACTGCTCCTTTTGTGCGACTAATGCTAACAATTCCTCAGCTTGATCTTTAATTAGGAACTGCTTTTCCCGCTTAAGAATACGACTGAACTTTTTCAGTTGCACTTGAAATTCAGTTTCTTGCATCCTCTAATCTTCCTTTTGTTCAGCATTCAAACCCAACATCTGATCGGCAATTTCTGCAGCTGATACTTGGTAAGTGCCATTTTTAATCGCATTTTTTAACTGGTTGACTTTTTCCACGTCAACACCTGTTTCAGCACTTGCTGCTTTCCTAATTTTTTGTGCATTCTCTGATAAGGTCACTTGTTCAGCAGTAGCCGACTTAGCAGCTTTATCGGTCTTCTTGCTGTTCAATTGCTGCCCTTGTTCAATTTGTTGATAATTATTATTTTCTTGATAGCGTTCAATTTTCATCGCGTCCACTCCCTTCAAAAAAGTCTCACATTTTACATATCGGCAGAATTAAAAAAAGTTAAACCGGTAGGAATAACTTTTTTTGACTTTCATTTTAATTTTACAATTTTACGTGGCTAATCCTCAAGGTAATTGACGCGTTGCTTATTTAAGCCGGTGAATTCGTTGACTCGGTGATAGAATATTAGTGATACGAATTCCAAAGTTCTCATTAATCACTACAACTTCACCTGTTGCAATTGGCTTACCATTCAACAAAATCTCCAAGGGCTCATCCGTCAACCGATCAAGTTCAATCACTGAACCCGAATTAAAGGAAAGAATGTCACGAATCGTTTTTTCACTGCGTCCCAAAACCACGCTAAGATTAAGCGGCACGTCCAGCAATAGATCCAGATTGTCACCTTCTGCGGCCTTATTTTCTTCTAATTGTTGAAATTCAGGTTTGCTGACTTCAACCACCCGCTTAGACTGTCCTGTTACACTCGCTTTTTTAGGTGCCGCGGCTGCGACATCTTTAGGAGCCGGTTTCTTTTCCGGTTGCTGAGTCTTTGCTGCAGTATCGTCACGTTCAATCACAGTTGCTTTATCAGAGAGCAATGCATTTGAGATATCTTTGACCATATCTTCAGTAAAGATTTGCATGATTTCACTTTCAATTAGACCTTCAACAGAAAGTGAAAATGAAATGCGATAGATTTCCTCTGCTTTGACAATCCCTTTATACTCGATATTTGAAGCATCTTCCCAGAGCTTCACAGAAGGAGGCAGAATGTCAACTTTCTTGTTGATCATTGTTGCCATCGAAGTTGAAGCAGAACCAATCATCTGGTTCATGGCCTCTGCGACTGCACTTAACTGCAGTTCGCCAAACTCATCTGATGTTGGATTTCCATCTCCACCCATCATCAAATCAGCAATCACTACGGCGTCTTTAACCTCCAGCAAAAACAGATTTGAGCCTGCAAGGCCTTCTTTGAATTCAACAATTGTTGCAACTTTAGGCGCATTAACGCCCGCTAAAACCTCTTCAAACTTCAATTTTGAAACTCGCGGAGTTGTAATGCTGACTCTGCGGTTTAAAATCGAGGAAAGCGTTGTTGCTGCCTGCGACATTGAGATATTACCGACTTCACCGATAATATCCTGCTTGGCTTTTTCATCAATCCCGGTGTCTTGGTGTTCGTCTTTAGCAGACGCGTTCCCAGCCATCAGTGCATCGACCTCTGCTTGTGATAAAGTGTCACTCATTGTCTTGTTCTCCCTCCAACTTATCGATAAGTTCGACCGCTAGTTGTTGATTTTTCTTCCCCAGCTTAACCCTGTAAAAAGGGCTGCCTTCAATATATGAATTCAACGGTTCCGTTATCTTGCGGTCCAATTTGATAACATCGCCCACTTCTAGGTGTAATAGGTTCGCCAATTCAAGCTGCGCATTTCCCAGCAAGACTTCCAACTGCAGCTTAACGTCATTCATCCCTTTTTGCAGCTTCTTTTCTTCACTTGCATCAAATTCGTGACTGGTATCAAACCAGCTGCGAAAACTCAGCTTATCAGTGATCTCATCGAAGAAAACGTACGGGATGCACAGATTAACAAACGTTGCAACTCCGGCAATATTAGCAGTAAAAGTTACCATAATCACCGGCTCATTAGGGGACATATTCTGCAATAATTGCGGATTGCTACTCAGTCCCTCAACTTTTGTCTCCAGCTTGACAATTTCACTCCACACATTTTGAAAGATCTTGCCAAATTCTTGCACAACTTCCTCAAGCACAGCTAGCTCAATGTCGGTGAACTCTTTTTTTTCATCGATCTTATCCAGAGCACCAATATTTTTCTTACCATCAGGTCCACCACACAGCAACTCAACCAGTAACATGCACAATTGTGGATTCATCTCCAACAGTTGCACACCCTTAAGCGGTTCGGAATGAAATTGCCCGATGAGAGTCACCCGCGGTATCGAATGGACGAATTCATCATAACTGACCTGTTCAATCGAAGCGAGCTGAAAGTTAGCATTGGTGCGCAGCAAAGTTGAAAAGGTATTACTGCTCACTTTTGAAAAGTCTTCGAAGATCATGTGCAGCGTATTGACGTATTCCTTCGAAAGCTTCGTTGGCCTTCTGAAATCATAGCTCTTGACCTTTACAGCGTCATTTTCTTCTTCAATTTCTTCTTGGCTGATCTCACCGTTGTCCATTGCTTTCAACAGCGAGTCAATTTCTTGTTGCGTCAATACTTGGTCCACAGAGATCCCTCACTTATCAAAAAATCAATTGTTTCACATCAACAATATTTGCCACATCATCTTTAACAGCCACCATGCCAGCGTAATACTTCCCTTTTGAAGCATCTCCCAATTGAATATCTTCAGGTGTCACATCGACGACCTTGATTACTTCCTCAATTAAAAGCCCTTTGCGTTCTTCTTGATTCTTCATAATCAGGATATTCATATTTTCTGCTGGTGCTTCAATCTCCAACAACTCCGCAAGACCCGTAACAGTCAGGACAGAGCCTCTAAGGTTAATCAGCCCTTTAATCCAATGCGGAGCTAGCGGTACCTTCGTAATTCTGACAGTGTCAATTACTTCTTCTACAGTATCAGCAGCGATTAAATAAAACTGCTGCTTCATTTTAAAGAGAATCATCTGCATCATATCATCTCCTGACTTTTAGGAAAGCGCCTTGTCAAGCGCCTTAATAACGCGTTCCGTATCAAAGGGCTTAACAATAAAGTCAACTGCTCCGGCTTTAATGGCTTCCATCACCATTTCTTGCTGCCCCATCGCACTGCACATCACGACCTTAGCGCCGCCATCAAACGCCTTGATGCCTTTAAGAGCCTCAATTCCGTCTACATCGGGCATTGTAATATCCATCGTTACCAAATCCGGTTTAGTTGCCTGATACTTATCGATGGCTTCTTGCCCGTTTTGCGCCTCATCGGCCACTTCATACCCGTTCTTTTCCAAAATATCCTTTAATTTCATGCGCATAAAAACAGCATCGTCAACAATCAAAACTTTTTTTCCCAATTCAATTATCCCCTCTCAGATTCCTAAAGATTTAACGATCCGGTCAATAACTCCTGTTTCAGGAATTAAAAATAACGATGCATCCAGCCGTTCTTTTGCATACGTAAATTCGTTTCGGATGACCATGATTTGATCGTCATATTGATCCAAAGCTACATAAGCGCTGCTGATAACTGCTCCAAAATAATCATCTTGAATCACCGGCAAGGATGACTGTAACTGCACCTCTAATAATTTGCCGATCGCACCCAAGAAAGAATTTGAAATAATATTTGTCAACTCACTGACCGCCGACATTTTCACTGCTTTGTCGCTGCTGGAACTTCCTAGCATGAGCTCTGCTAACTTAGCGACAGCATCATCTGCCACCACGAACAAAACAATTCCACCATATTCGCCAACAATCCCACTGATAACCGCATGAACCTCAACATTATCAGCCAAGATATCTTGGTACAATTCATGATAACTTAAAATCTTGACCGCCGGAACATCCATCTCAATTTTTCTTGCTACAAGCTTAGAAATACTTGTAGCTGCATGTCCGCCCCCAATATTAATGACTTCTTTCAAGGCGTCTAACTGCAGGCTGGTATATTTCATTTTTGACTTTCCTTCTTACCCTGGCAGATTGAGTTTATGTCCAAGATAAGCGCCACCGCACCATTTCCAATGATCGTTGCTCCCTGATACTTCTGCAGCTTCTGCAAGGCAGCATCCAATTTCTTAATTACAATTTCTTGTTGTCCAATCAGTTCGCTAACTAAAACAGCATGATAGCTATGATCGCTTTTAACAATAATTGCAAATTTTTTAGTAGAAGCTGTATCTGGAATTTGCAGCAGGTGTGCAGTCCGAATCACTGGAATCAGTTCTTCTTGGAAACGATAGACCTCTTGATCAGAAGTCTTGATCAAATCTTTTTCATCATTAATCATGACAACGCGCTCAACCACATCCAGCGGAACGGCAAAAACTTCGGCACCAATTTTAACCATTAAGGCCTGAATGATTGACAAGGTCAATGGTAGTTTAATGATGAATTTGGTCCCCACATGCAATTCTGTCTTCATCTCAAGCGAACCGCCTAGTTCTCCAATCTTAGCCATTACTGCATCCAGTCCGACTCCACGGCCTGAAATATTTGTGACCTTTTTAGCAGTCGAAAAGCCCGGATGGAAGATCAAGTGGATCAATTCATCATCGGACATGCCGGTAGTGTCAATGCCTTTACTCTCGGCACTTTCTTTCATAACCTGCGGATCAAGCCCTTTGCCATCATCTTCTAAGGTAATGTTGACTCGATTTCCTTCTTGATATGCAGATAACTTGATTGTTCCTTTGCGCGGTTTGCCCATCTGCTCACGTACGTCAGGCTGTTCAATCCCATGATCAGCAGAGTTGCGCAGCAGGTGAATCAAAGGTTCGCTCAGTTCTGAAACAACTGTTTTATCAAGTTCAGTTTCTTCGCCTTCAATTACTAATTCCATTTCTTTGCCTAGGTCACGTGCCAGATCACGTACCATCCGTGGAAAGCGCGTGAAGACTACACTAACTTGCTGCATTCGAATCTTTAAAACCAGCTCTTGCAATTCAGAAGTCAGCCGTGAAACCTGTTCAAGCGAATCCTTAACTTCTTCTTCGCTATTACGCTTGCTAGCATCATCAAGCTGATTACGGTAAACAACTAATTCAGAAACAAGATTCAAGAAGCGATCGAGCCTAGTCAAATCAACTCTGATTGATTGATTACGCGCGTTATTATGTGCCGGTTTTTCCCCTTTTTTGCGCGGCTTTTGCACCGGTTTAGGCTGCGCTTTTGCAACTGGCTTAGCAGCAGGCTGAGTTTGCGGTTGCGGTTTCGCCGCTTGTAATTGCGACTTTACAGCAGCCCCGTAATGTTTTTGTTCTGCGAATTCTTCAGCACAAAATGCTGCTAATTCACTGTTGCCTTCAATATTTTGTTTGACCTCGTCTAAATTGTCCTTAGTTAAAAAGACCAATTTGAAGTCTGTCTCAAAGTCGCCATTTTCAAGCAGATCCACACTCGGTTCAGTGTGAATAACATCGCCTTCTTGTTCCAGCTTTTCCATGATTAAAAAGACACGGGGCCCTTTTAATAACGTTCCTGCATCCAGCCTGATGGCGATACTGTAAGCATGGTATCCTTCGGCGGCAGCTTTTTGAATCACATCCAGATCAGCCTCCTCAAGTTGCTCTTGAACACTTGTGAGCGGGCTTTGTGCTGTGCTTGTCTGGGACGCTGCAGTCGTTTTCTTACCAGTTACACTGCTTTCAACTTTCTCCAGTTCAGCCAGTAAATCTTCAATCTGCTGATTGCTAAGTTCTTTTTCATCGCGTAAATCTTCAATCAGTTGCGACAGACGATCTAAACATTTAAAAATCAATGAGATATAATCGCTATTGACTTTCAATTTGCCTGATTTGAAAAAATCAAACATATTTTCCATTTTATGCGTCAACTTGGTCATTACATCATAACCCATAGTTGCCGCCATTCCTTTTAGCGTATGCGCTGAGCGAAAGATCTCATTAACGAGATCCATGTTGTCCGGTTCGCTTTCTAGCTCCAAGACATTATCATTTAGCTGTTGCAGATGATCATCGCTTTCTTCGAAAAAAAGGTCACGATATACACTATTGTCATCCATTAAGCTCACTCCTTTCCCTTTTACACCTTTTGATAAATAAATGAATCCAGTTTTTTAAGACCTAATTGACTGGCTGCATTAATTGTTTCCGTCGCACCGGTAAAAAGAATTCCCCCCGGAACAAGCGCAGCAACCAATTTGCGGTAAACTTCATCCCGTGCTTGCGCTTTAAAGTAGATTGTAACGTTGCGACAGACGACTGCATGACAACTTTGTTCATACGGATCTTGCAATAGATCCTGACGCTTAAAGGTCACCTTACGTTTAAGCTCATTTTTGGCTTCGAAACTGCCATCTGGTAATCTTGTAAAAAAACGCTGCAGCTCAGTTTTAGAAAGTTCATTCACCTCATATTCGCGATAAAGCCCCGCACGTGCCTTGTGTAAGATTGCCTCGTCAATATCCGTTGCGATGATCCGGGCATTGGAACAATTCATCTTGGCAGCAATCATCGCCAATGTATAAGGCTCTGCACCTGTTGAGCAAGCCGCACTCCAGATCTTAGGCGCCTCAAAGTGTGCAAAGATTTCTGTTTTTAACTGCTGGGCAAATGTCTCAAAAATCTCTTTGTTCCGGTAAAAATTGGTCACATTAATTGTTAAATGCTCAATAAAGGCCGTGCGTTCAAGCGCATCTTTTTCAAGCAATCTAGCGTACTCTTCCAACGTCTGAACCTGCGCCTTGTGCATTATATTGACAATTCGCCGTTGCATCTGCCGTTCTTTATACGCGGAAAGTTCGATTCCCAACTGTTTTTGTACCCAATTGTTAAAGAAAGTAAAATTTAGTTCCATTTTTTTCACCCAACAATTCGCCTTAATTTTCTTCCAATCATTTCCAAAGATAGCACTTCATCCACGACCTCATTTTCAATTGCACTGCGCGGCATTCCAAAAACTACACTTGAAGCTTCATCCTGTGCAATTGTATAACCACCGGCCTGCTTGATGGTTTTCATCCCAGCAGTTCCGTCTTTACCCATGCCTGTCAAAATAATTGCCGTTAATGCTGGCCCATAAGCCGCGGCAGCAGAATTAAAAAGATAATCTACTGCTGGCCGCGTCCCATGCAACTTCGGTCGTTGGTCAAGCTTGATGCAACCGGCCGCAAGTGTCATATGCTGATTTCCTGGGCACAGGTACACTTGCGCTTCTATTTTTTCTCCATCGCGAGCTTCTACAACCGTCACTTGAGTTTCTTGATTCAGCCGTGCAGCAAACGATGCAGTAAACTCCTTAGGCATATGCTGTACGATAAAAAGTGGCATTTTTAACTCATCTGGTAGCATCGCAATTAAACTCAAAAGTGCACCGGGTCCACCAGTAGAAGCTCCAATCACAACTGCTTTGGTTTTTTTCTGCAAATTAGGTAACTGCGACGCTGTCACCACAGCTGCAGGCGTTTTACGCTGGATGTGCGGCTGTTCATGATGTGTACTGACTGCTCTAATTCGAGCACAAAAATTATTAATCCATTCTTCTTTGACAGTCATCAAACTGGTTGGTTTTTCAATAAAATCTACTGCCCCAAGCGCTAAAGCTTCTACGACCGTTTTTTGATTAGTTTCTCCTGTCAGCATAATTACGGGAGCAGCAGTCCGCTTTTTTAACTCACCCAAGGTCTCTAACCCACCTAAAACGGGCATCACAACATCTAATAAGATCAAATCAAACTTTGCTTGCGCAACCAACTCCAGCGCTTGCTTGCCATTTCTAGCAGTTGCCGTCAACCTAAAATCTGCTTGAGTTGCTAGAATATCCGTTACGATCTTACGCATAAATATTGAATCATCAACCACCAAGACATCCATCATCTAAGAAACTCCTCATATATATACTATCTGGCTATGAACAAGCCTAACCATCGTCTTGAAATCTTTTAAATCAACGATCATTGTCCTGCCAGTCTTGCCACCGACATGCTCTGCCAGCAATGGAATCTGCAGTGCCTGCAGCATCTCTTTTACAGCTTGAATATTGCGCTGCCCTACATTACCATTTGCAGAAAGCGAGTTGAAGTTAAACATATTAGCTCCCCCCACAATTTTGGCCTTCAAATTGCTGCTTGGAGCACCTTTTTTCAGTTCAGCTACCATCGCGGGTAAGGCTAGGTCTGCAAATTTAGCAGGATTAATTGTTCCTTTTCCCACAAAGGGTTTGCTATCTGGCAACATAATGTGGCTCAACCCTCCGATTCCTACCCGTTCATCATAAATGAAAGTTCCCACGCAAGAACCCAAACCAACTGTGAGCATCTTATCCGGTGAGCTTGCAAGCTTGTAGTCAGCAATACTGACCTTAATTTCTTTTTGTGTCAGTTCCATCGCTGTTTTCGCCTTTTTTAACGGTTGACTTATCCCCATCTGCAGTATTATCCATGTCGTCAACGGTCTGCAACAGCGATTTTTCTTGCCGATTATCAAACAAATACTCAAGATCAAGTGAAACTACCACATTGTCATCCATCTTCAAAAACTTACTCATGTATCCGCGTTTCAAATTTGCTTGTGCCAGCTCATCTTCATAATTTGTCTCAGTTAATGCCGTAATACCCACAATATTTTCAACCAGTAATCCTAGTGACTGTTCTTTCCAATTACACAAGATTACCTTAGTATCATTATCAACGGCAGTTGCCTGTTTAAAAAGTTTGGCCCGCAGATCAATGACAGGAACCATATGCTTTTGGAATTCGTAGGCTCCTAGCACAAAAGCAGGTACTTCCGGTAAAGTAATAAAATTATCTTCTTCAACGACTCTTTTAACGATTTTAACTGGAAGTGCAAAGAGTTGTTCATGACTTTTAAAGATCACATACTGTTCCATGACAGGCGGCTCCTTTCTTGAATTTTTTAAAGCTTGAAACTATCAACTTGGAATTTCAATACATTGGTAATATCTTCAATTTCTTTGACATCTTTTTCAAATTCCTTAATTCTTGCGAAAAATTCTTCAAGATTGGCAGTAACTTCTTCCGTCCCAGCAGAAGTTTCTGAGATAGCAGAAGAAATGTTGCTAACTGACTGGCTGACCATGTCTTTTTCTTCAACGACTCCCTTGACATTTTTTTCAATCTTTTTAATACTGTCGACAAATTTTTCAACAATTTCAGAAACATTCTTGGTAGACGTGATTGCCTTTTTCAGATCTTCAGTCTGACGTTCACCGCTCTCATATGAAGAGTTGATGGAAGAAACCATATGCTGTGACTTCTTTTTAACTGCTTCGATAATTTCACGAATATTTTTGGTGGATTCTCCGCTTTGTTCTGCCAAGCTGCGAACCTCTTCAGCCACGATCGCAAATCCGCGTCCTGCTTCTCCTGCACGGGCAGCTTCGATGGAAGCATTTAATGCCAACAAATTAGTCTGCTCTGACAAATCGGTAATTAATTCAACAATATTACCAATATTTTGCACATCTTTATTCATCTTATCCATCTCGTCAACGAGCTGTGCTTGATTGCCGCGCTCTTTTTCCCAGTTGGATGAAACATGCACCATCATTTCGGAGTTAGTCGCATTGGACTTTTGCGATTCTTCAACATAGCCATTCATCAGTTCAATCTCACGATGAATCTTCTCGATATTTTTTGCTAAAACCTGCATATCACTTGCAGTTTGTTCTGCTTCTGCCGCCTGAGAACTAGAAGCTTCTGCGATACTGTTCATCGTATCTCTAACATTTTCAATCGAATCATTAGATTTTCTTGAGGTTTGCGCTAACGCTGCAGTCATTGTGCTCATCCGATCGCTTTCACTCTTGATGCCGACAATAATCGCAATAAAGGCGTTGGCTAATCCCTTGACGCCATCCTTAATTTTAAAGATCACCTTTTGATCTGACTTTTGCGGAGTCAGTTCATCAAGGTGTGATAAATCTCCCGCAACAACCTGTGCGATATTCTTTTGAACCTTCTCAAGTGCACCTTGGTAAGATGCTCCTCGACTCATCCCCAGTGTTTCACAGGCAATTATGTGCAGTACTAACACGATCCCTGCAAAGATCCAAAACTTCTGTGTCGCAACTGCATTGCCGCTCCCATTGATAACAAGCAAGTATGTCCCTAATAAAACTAAAAATGTGATTCCGACTGGTGCAAGAACGTGGACACGTGGTCCTTGGAACACTTTCAAAAATTTTTTGGACATTGTTGATACCCCTTCCGCTATAAGAAACCATTAGATTTTTTAAGAACCCCTTCTTCGAATAGCTGTTTTGTCAAAAATAGCTTTGATAACGCTATACTGAACTATTCGCTAGTGATCCTCCTTCTTTCATATCGGTAATTATGTAAGAATTTTTAATACGAAAACTACCAGATATAAACATCTTTTGGATCAGCAAAACGCGTAAAGCCACCACGCACTTCATCTCGGACTAGCTTTCCTGCACGCAACTCAAGAACACGTTTGCGCACAGTGTTGACCATTGTACTGTCATGCGTAACCATGATCACCGTCGTTCCCGACTGATTTATTCTAAAAAAAAGTTTCATGATCTCTAATGAAGACTTGGCATCCAAATTCGCCGTCGGTTCATCTGCTAAAACTACTGGCGGCTGATTAACAAGTGCTCTGGCAATTGCAATCTTTTTTTGCTGTCCTAGTGAAAGTTCATTTAAGAAACGATCCTGATAGGCCTCCATCCCAACCTGCTCTAAAACAGCTTGTGCCCGCTCCTTGATTGCAGCTTTCTTTACACCAACTGCTTCCAAACAATAACGAATGTTTTCAAAAACTGAGTAATAGGGAATAAACAAATCGGTTTGCAAGACAATGCCTAATTGACGCCGCAACTTATATAGTGCATGCGCCGGGATCTTTTCTAAGTGCGCATTCCCCATTACGATGGACCCCGCACTCAATTGTTCTTCACGCCAGAGGAGTTTAAGCAGGGTTGATTTACCTGCACCGCTTGGTCCAACAACATAAACAAACTCTCCTTGTGCAACGTCAAAGGAAATCTTTGCTAACGCTGTAATTCCATTCTCAAATTCCTTGCTGACATTCTTGAGCCTAATCATTCGTCACCCATCCTTGTTTATTCAGAAAAGCGGTTGACGGTTCCCAACATGTCATCCGTTGATTGCAATACTTTAGCATTCAGGGCATACGCACGCTGAGTTGTAATCATATCAGCCATTGAACCTGCAAGTTCAACCGTTGAATTTTCCAAAGCATACTGATTAATCGTCCCGAGATTATCTCCGTTGGTGGTTGCTAACAGCGTTCCCCCGTTTACAACCCGATAACGATTATTACCGGCCGTTTGAAGATCTTCCATATTTTGCGGTTGATATAATGGAATCTTGCCGACTGTGGTTGCATTAGCGCCTTCCTGAATGCTAATCGTTCCATCTGCAGCAATCTTAACGTCACCTTGAGGCCACTGTGCCTGTGGGACAGTAGTTGTAATCGCTAACCGGTCCCCAGCTTGATTGACCAGTTCCCCTGCTGCATTCCGTTGAAAATTACCAGCCCTTGTCAGATAAAACTGTCCGCTTTGATCGTATACTCCAAAATAACCTTGACCTGTAATCGCCAAGTCATACGGCGACGAAGTTTTTTTCAGCGCACCTTGTGCTTGGTTAATTGATTCCTGGTCAACTTCCAAGCCGCGATCCAACCCAATCTGCCCTGCATTTTGGCTTAACCCAACTTCATTTTGATTTACTTGATTATTCAGTAGTTCTCGAAAACTAGTATCACGACTTTTGTAGCCCACAGTATCGACATTGGCAATGTTATTGGCAATATTATCAAGACTTTTTTGCATTCCGTTTAACCCGGATCTGCTGGTTGTTAAAATTCCCCCAAGATTCATTTCAGCGCACCTCCTAAATTTTCCCCAACTCGTTAACTGCTTTATTAAGCGTTTCATTGTTCGTGCTCAGTGCCTTCTGATTGGCTTCAAACTCGCGCCCTGTCTGAATTAATGAAACCATTTCATCAGCAGTTGCTACATTTGACTGTTCCAAATACCCATTTAAGACTTGTGCTGTTTGGACGTTATGGGGTGTTTGCGTGGTTGTATAATATGTATTTCCCTGACTTTCCAATTGTTGCGGGTTATCAAAAGCCACAATGCCAAAGGCTGGATTTTGTCCTGCCGCCACCGCAGTTCCTGCAGCGCTCAACACCTGATAACCTTCCTGAGTTACGTATTCATTTTGAGCATTCACTTTAAAATTTCCATTACGTGTATAAGCAGTGGTGCCATTTGGCATTTTGACAGTGAAGTACCCATCATTTTGAATTGCAAAATCAGTCGAACGTCCTGTTTGTTTAAATGCACCCTTTTCAGGATTCAATGCAGCTCCATCAAGCTGGTTTCCAAAGGTAAAATCTCCAATTTCTGTGCGCTGATTGACATTTGGACCGCCTTGATAATTCTGAAAACGGACTTGTTTAAGCGTTGATTGAAAAAGCTTTTTAGCCTGATAACCAGTTGTGTTAACGTTAGCGATATTACTGCTGGCATTTTCCTGCCTTTTTAACAAAACATCGATATTTTGTCTGAGTGTGTCCAATCCGCGTATCATTTCAATTCCTCCTTAATGAGTCCTTTGAGCTTGGAAATCACCTTGCCATGAATCTGTGAAACCCGTGCGATCGAAATGTCTAAGATCTGTGCAATCTCTTTTAAAGTTGCCTCGTCTTTGTAATACAGGCTCAAAATCAATTGCTCGCGTTCCGGCAAACGCTTGATACTTGCAATCAAGGCTTGTCTGCGTTCATTACGCAGTAATTTTTCTTCTCCGCTAACAGTGTGATTGTCAGGCAGAATGTCCGTGAGTGCCATCCCACCGTCTTCATGGGAAAATAGAGTATCTTCCAGTGAAACGCTGGCCAAAAAATGAATGTTTTCATAGACCTCTGATAATTGCCGCGCCGTAATCTTCATTTTGGCACAGAGTTCTTTTTCAGTTGCTTCTCGCTTTAATTCTTGTTCTAATTCCTGCTTTGCATGGTAAAAACGATTAATAGCCGTCATCTTATACCGCGAAATCTTAGCGTGTTTCCTGATCTCGTCGATAATTGCGCCTTTAATCCGAATGCTCGCATAACTTTCAAACGGTACTTTTTTAGTAGCATCGAATTTGCGTAACGCATCCATTAAGCCAATCACACCAATGTTGTAGAGATCACCATACTCGTACTCAGTATTCTTAATAGAAATTCGATTTGCTACTCGCTCTACTAATGGCAAATATTTTAAAACCTCGTCTTCCAGATTCAATTCGTACACAAAAACGCCTCCTTTGCATGCTTTCTCCTAAACGCCCTCTTTACAGACTGACGTTTCCGACTGTTTCGATTGCAAGCTCATTTGGAATTTCATTTAACGAAAGCACTGCCATGTTAGGAAAGTTAAACGAAATTAATTTGCGAAAAGCAAGCCTGATCTTCGGCGATGTTAAGATAACAAATGAAATATTTTTCATCATTAATTCTTGTTGAATTTTATCAACTGCTTCTAAAATACGGTTAACCGCATCCGGTTTGAGCACCGGATACGACCCGGTTGCTGTCTTTTGAATGCTTTGCATGATCAATTCTTCAACCTTAGGATGGATCGTCACAACATTCAAAGAACGATCATCCGCAGCATACTTGGCTGCAATTGTCCGTCGCAATGCCTGTCGGACATACTCTGTCAACTGCTCAGTATCCTTGGTAACTGTTCCATAATCCGCTAAGGTCTCTAGGATCGTCGCCAAGTCATTAATCGGAATTTTTTCCTCAAGTAAGTTTTGCAATACCTTTTCAACTTCACCCAGCCGCAAAATGTCGGGAATCAGTTCATCAATTACGACATTATTTTGTTCCTTAATTCCTTCCAATAACTTTTTAACCTCTTGTCGACCCAAGAGCTCAGGGGCATGCGCAAAGATAATTTCCTTCAAGTGTGTTGCAATCACCGTCAAAGGTTCAATAATTGTAAAGCCTTGCAAATCAGCAGCTTCTTTATCTTTTTCTTCTATCCACATCGCATCAATCTTAAAGGCTGGTTCCTTTGTCGGAATTCCCTTAAATGGGAATTTTTCATCGTTTGGGCTGATAATCATAAATTTATCAGGGTAGATTTCGCCTTTGCCAACCTCATTTCCCCTAATCTTGATTGAATAATCATTAGACTCAAGATAAAGATTGTCTCTAATTCTGACAGGGTGTACAAGGATTCCTAATTCACGCGCAGTTTGCTTGCGAATTGCAATTATTCGGTTCATCAGACTGTTGTCTACAGAACTGTCTACCAACGGAATCAACCCATAGCCGATCTCAATTGCAATCGGCTCAACTTGAAAGGATGAAACAGATTCGTCCTCTTCTTGTTCCTTTTTCTTACGTTGCAAGGCCAGTGTCTGTTCTTCTTTTTTCTGTCTAATATTTACCTTCTGCTCATTTTGTGTCACAAGGGTACTTGCCCCAAACATCAACACCCCGATAATGATGAATGGCAGAAACGGAAAACCAGGAACAACTGCCAAGACCAGTAAGATAACTCCCACAATTCTGAAAAGCTGTGGATAGCGCACAACATCTTTAGCGATATCCAAGCCAAAAGAACTGTTGTTATCAGAGCGTGTCACAATAATCCCGGATGCAATCGACACAAGTAATGAAGGAATTGAACTTACCAGCCCATCACCAATTGAAAGCTTTCCAAATTGCGAAAGCGCATCCGTGATTGCTAAATCACCTTTTAATGAAAAGATAATTGTCCCTGCAATCAAATTCACCAGCGTAATCACAATTCCGGCGATGGCATCACCTTTTACAAATTTACTGGCACCATCCATGGATCCATAAAAATCGGCCTCTCTTTGCAGATCTTTACGGCGTTTACGGGCATCTTGTTCAGTAATCAACCCCGAATTAAGATCTGAGTCAATTGCCATCTGCTTTCCCGGCATTGCATCTAAGGTGAACCGAGCTGACACCTCAGAAACTCGTCCTGCCCCATTGGTAACAACGACCAATTGGACAATCATGATAATGACAAACAAAATAATTCCCACAATGTAGTTGCTTCCCGCTACCACATTGGCAAAAGCCGCAATCACGTTTCCACCATTGCCTTCTGTCAGTATCAACCGCGTCGATGCCATATTGAGTCCCAACTTAAACATTGTTGTCAGCAATAAAAGCGTGGGAAATGTCGTAAACTCTAAAACAGAGTGTGTGAACAAGGTAATCAGCAAAATATTGATTGCGACCGTCAAGTTGATCACGATTAAGACATCCAAGATAACTGCCGGTAAGGGGACAATGATCAGGCCAATGATGCTGACAACCAGAAATGAAACGATCACATCCGCATAATTCAGCTTTCTTTTACTTCTTTTCCTTGCAACCGCCTTGCTCATACGTGCAGTTCCTCCCAATAATTCATCTAAATTTTGTTCTTTTCCTTTTCGTCTAACTGATATACAAGTGCAATGATTTCCGCAACTGATTCATAAAGCTCTGGTGGTACAAATTCACCTGGTTCTACTTGGGCGTAGATTGCATGGGCAACAGGCCGATTTTCGATCAGCGGCACATGTTCCTTGCGTGCTTCAGCCTTCATTCTTTGTGCCAAGTCGTCTTTTCCTTTTGCCAAAAGAACAGGAATTCCTTCTTTTTGAGGATCATACTTGATCGCTAAAGCAAAATGAGTCGGATTGGTGATCAAGACTGTTGCATCTTTAACCTTAGCAATTGCATTTCGAACCATTGCCTGATAACGGGCTTTACGCTGTGATTTAACCTTAGGATCCCCTTCTTGTTGTTTGAATTCTTCCTTAATTTCCTCTTTGGACATTCGCAGATTTTTACGAAAGCTATAGCGCTGATAAAAATAATCTATCAATGCTAAGACAAGTAACAGCAGGGCTACTTTAAAAGTCAAGGCTTGGGCGAAATTCAAAACAAAAAGTAAGACCTTGGGTGTTCCAACGCTACTGAGATTCAACATAATTGGAATATTATCCATAAATTCGCGATAGCAAAAGTAAACAATGATTCCAAACTTAGCTAAGGTCTTCCCCATGTTAAAAACCGAGCGCAAGCCCAGCATTTGTTTGAAACCATTCACAGGATTTAACCTTTTAAAATCAGGTTTTAATGGTTTGGTCGAAAACAAGAATCCTGTCTGCGCAAAATTCGCAAGAAAGGCCACCAGCACGCTCAAGATCATGAAGGGCGCCGCCAGGAAAAAAATCATCAGGACTGCTTGAACAGCAATCTTAGGCAGATCCCGATACTGGACCTTAAAAGCTGCGACTTGTTCCAAAAATTGTGTCAGGTAAGGCAAGTAATGTTCAATCACAAATTCCCATGAGGGCAACAGAACCAGCGAAAAAACAAACAGAGCTGCAGCCGCACTTACTTCTTGGCTTTTAGGAACCTCGCCACGTTTGCGGGCATCCCGTAGCCGCTTAGGTGTGGGACGTTCAGTTTTGCCATCTTTACCTGCCATCTTTTTTCAACCCCATTTATCTAGATGCCTTTACAAAGTCCAAAATATTCGCAATTCCGCCTGCAATATTATTTGCCAAAAAATCAAGCAAATTAGGCAGTACCAGCAAAAAAAGCAAGATTGCAACTGCCGTTTTGATGGAGAGACTTAGCATTAAAATATTAATTTGCGGAATTGAACGTGAAATCACACCCAGCACAATATCAATTATCAAAACTGCAATCACCAATGGTGCAGCTAAACTCAACGCCATCACCACCGTTTTTTCGAATAACTCTACGACTCCTTCGACGGTTGTCCCTTTAAGAACCGCAGTCCCAAGTGGTACGATTTTGAACGACTCCATCAATCCCAAGATCAATTGATGATGCAAGTTCAACATGAAAAAAACAGCAAGTGTTAGCCAGTAGTACAGCTTGCCAAATTGCGAAGCAGCGACCTCCATCGTTGTGTCATAGGCTTGCGCCATTGAAAATCCGACTTGAAAGTCGATCATCTCACCTGCCATCATGACTCCACTGAAAACCAGTTGGCTGAGATAACCCATTGCCAATCCAAAAAGAATCTCTTTAAGTGCAATCACTCCAAAAAGCAGCAGCGAGCTAATCTCTTTAAAATCACCAACTGCCGGATACGCTGCAATTACCAGACTGCCACCCACCACTATCTTGGCTAAATTAGGAAAACCACGCTGCGAAAAAACTGGGCTAATTGCAAGAAAAGATGCTATGCGGCAAAGCAACAAGGCACCCAATTCAACTGCAACCATCTTCTAACACCTCACATTTTCGCAATCATTTTAAAAATTGACTTAGTAAATTCCAGCAAGATGGTCAGCATAAAATTTCCTGCCAGCACCAACGTAATAAAGATTGCAATTAACTTAGGCACAAAGCTGAGGGTCTGTTCCTGAATCTGGGTGGTTGCCTGAAAAATACTAATAATCAATCCCACTACCATTGCAACTCCCACGGCAGGGCCGGCAATGATCATGATCCGAATGAAGGCATCCCGAATAACCTGCAAAACAACTTCAACTGACATGCCTTTTCCCTCAACTTTCTTGTTAGTAAAAACTTTTGATTAGTGACTCAACCAACAGATACCAGCCGTCTACCATTACAAACAATAAAATCTTAAACGGTAAAGAAATCATCACCGGCGATAACATAACCATCCCCATTGACATCAAGATACTGGAAACTACCATGTCAATAATCAGGAACGGGATGAACAATAAGAACCCGATACTGAAGGCCGTCCGCAATTCACTGATGATAAAGGCAGGCGTGATGACCGTCAACGGAATTTTCTTGTAGGACTTGTAATTGTGCTTATCTTTTGAAACATCTAAGAAAAGCTGAATGTCTTTTTTACGTGTTTGCTGATACATAAACTGCTTAAGCCGGTCTTCCGAACGTGTAAATGCCTGTTGTTGGCTAATTTCTTGCTTGTTGTATGGCTGAATTGCATCTTGATATATATCTGTATAAACAGGACGCATTGTAAAGAAAGTTAAGAAAAGCGCCAATCCTAATAAGACTTGATTGGGTGGATTCTGTTGGGTTCCCAAGGCACTTCGAACAAATGAAAGGACCATGATAATGCGCGTAAAAGAAGTCGTCATTACCAACAAAATCGGTGCAACTGACAGCACAGTCAACAACAAAAAAGTATTGATTGTACTATCCGAACCCGAACCGTTGCTCAATAAATTATTGACCGTTGACGTGACATCGTTGGTAGTAACCGCAAAGGCTGCCCCGGGCAAAAAGAACATTTTCCAAAACACAAGATTAATCCCGGCAAATACCAGCGCAATTCTTTTCTTCATGCTCATTTCCTCTTCCTGTCCGCCTGCAATTTAGTCACCATTTCTTTTAGAACCACTGCAAAATCCGTTTTTTTAGTTGGAGACACGGCGATTGAGCGTAAGAAACGGGCTGACTCCTCTGCTGTTAGCTCTTTGATAATCTGATTCTGCTGCTCAGAAAAGCTCATCACATAATACTTATCAATAATCTGTACAATTCCAAGTGCAGAAGTTTTGCTAACTGAGATTTTTTGTAAAATCCGAAAAGTGGCATTCCGTTGATTAGAGTAGCGATTGAGCAATTTAAGTGTGATATTGATCAGATAAATGATTACGACCAAAAAAATGATCGTTTTAAAAACTGAAAAATAAATATCCATTCTTTGATCCTCTTTGCTTACTGAACGACAAGGTCTGTGATATATACCTGCTGTACAATTTTTTCACCATAAGCACGGTTAATGGTATCCTTCAACTCATTTTTAAGTCGCGGAATACTATCTGCCGCCCCCAGAATGTCGCTGGCCTTCTTTTGACGCAAGACGTTAATCACACTGTCACGTACAAGTGCAACATTTTTATTCACAGCAGTACTATCATCCTCATTTGCCACCAATAAAGAGATCGTTAATTGCGCATATTGTTGTTCATTTGAATTGCTGCTTGCAAGATTTATCAGAAATTTTTTAACGCCTACAATCTTTTGTTTCTCGGAAACCGTTGCAGCACTTTTAGTTGCTGCTTCAGAAGTGTTGTTGTTAAAGAACTTGGCTGCAACATAGGCACCCCCGACACTCCCGCCAATTGCAAAAATCAATATAATCGGGAGCACCACCAACCAATTGACTCCCCTTTTTTTCATCTCTTCATCTTTTTCTTTTGCCATAATTATCCAACTCTATTCCTTTTCTGCTTGTTCACAGTCCAACCCCCAATTATGCTGATAGATCTTCCTGCGGTATGCGATGATCAATTCAACGACTGCACTTGCGGTTTCCCTGACAATCAATGTTTTTCCATCTGTCAGTGTAATTACAGTATCCGGAGTTGCTTCAATCCGATAGATCAGATCCGGATTTAAAAAGAAACTTCTGCCATCCAGTGCAAGTAGCTTAATCATGTAAACATCTCCCCGGTTACTATCAAAATCAAACCCCAACTGTCAAATCTTTTAAGAGCGTTTCAGGTTGACCAGTTCCTGCAACATCTCATCTGAAGTCGTAATCGTACGTGCATTCGCTTGATAAGCACGATTTGCGATAATCATTTCTGTAAATTCATTTGAAAGATCTACATTTGACATCTCTAATTCCCCAGATTGCAACGCACCGGTCCCAGCATCACCAGGTGCGGAAATAATGGCTGCACCTGAGTTGCCTGAAACTTCATAGTTGTTGCCCCCCACTTTTTGAAGGCCTTCTGGGTTATTGAAAGTTGCTAGCGAAACTTGACCCATTACAAAATTTTGACTGCCATACTTTGCAGTAATCAGCCCATTTTTATCAACTGACATTGAATCATACTTCAAAGTATTCCCACCAACCGTAATTTGACTTGGAATGTTAATTTCTTTCAAGCTTCCCTGTGCTGAAAGAACTGAATTCGTATCCAGACCGTCAGTATATTCTGTCGGGGTTGTAGCCGCCCTACCCATCACAGGCATTCCTGCACTATTTGTTAATGTTCCGTTACTATCGCGCAAAAACGCACCGTCGCGTGTATAATAGTCGCCGCCGTTGCTATTTTGAACAATGAAGTAGCCGCCACCATTGATATAAAAGTCAAGTGCACGTCCGGTTGATTGAGGTGCACCCGCCGTTGTCAGCGTATCAACTGCACCAGTCTGGACTCCGAGACCGATCTGCTTAGCATTCACACCACCGCTCCCATTTCCGGGAGCAGAAGCTGATCCTGTGGTTTGACTGATCAGATCTTCAAAAACAACACGTCCGGATTTGAAGCCCATCGTATTAACATTTGCAATATTATTTGAAACAACATCCATTTTGGTTTGCAGGTTTTTCATTCCACTAACGCCTGAATATAGTGATCTTAACATTGTGATTTCCTCCCTATTGTGTGGCTCTTCTTCAGTCATTCGAAAGAGCCGCGGCTTCCATTAAGGTCCAGCCGCTATTTAATGAACTTTGTACTATCAATATTAGTAACTGTGTTGATCTCTTTGACATCCATTGCAGTAATAATCGTACGCTTGTGTACGTTCGCAATTAATCCCATATTCTTGTATAGCAGCAAAGATTCTCGACTGCCCTTTTCGTTGAGTTCGTTCATCGCCTTAGAAATCTGAGCAAAATCGCTGTCTTGCAGTTCTAAATGACGATCACCTAGCCTTTTTTGAGCATGTTGTGAGAGCTTCACCTGGTCCTTCTTAGCTGCCAAAATTTGCGAAAATTCTTGCTGTTGGAGACTTGTTGTCTTTGAAGGCGTCTGCACAGCAGGAGTCATAACTCCAGTAACTCGAGTTAACATTTAATTTATCCCACTTCCGCTAAGGCGCTCATTTTATATTCACTGCCGTTAACTACCAATGTTGCAAAACCATTGGCAAATCTCACCTTGTCAACTTTTCCCGTTACCGACTGACCGTTATTATTTAACGTCACTTGTTTACCAAGCAGCGAATAGGCTTGTTGTTGTTGTAGTGCCATCACTGAAGTTGTCAATTCCTTGCCCATATTATTCAACTGATCAAGGGTCGTAAACTGCGCTAGTTGTGAGACATAATCTGTGCTGCTACTGCCGCCACTGGATGAATCGCTGCTCATCGAAGGATTTTGCATTGACGCTGAAAGAATCTTCAAAAAATCATCCATTGAAACTGATGAGGAATTTTTCGTCGTATCATACGCAGTTGACGTTGCAATTCCTGGAAAAGCATCTGAAATTCCGTAATCCATTTGTTTCCTCCTTAATTAAGCCAAAATGCTGATAATATTTTTGGGCTGTTCCTTTGTATCAGGCTGTGCTGCTACCTCCCCAACCTGCTGTGAAGTTGAATGATAAGATGCAAGCGAGCGTTGCCGCATAAACTTTCGCTGTTGGTTTTGCGTAAAAGATCCCTGACCCATGAGCGTTGAATCCGTCGGCTCAGTCCCAGTGGTCAATGGCGCTTGAGTATTGCCGGTTCCCGCTAAATCCTGCGTCTTCAAAATCTGTTCAAATTTGGGTGTCAGTCCAGCCAACATTTGTTTGGCGTGGACTGTCTCTACTTTGAACTCTAATTGAACCTGCTGCGGTGAGACTTTAAACGCAATTTTAACTTTGCCAAGGTTCTCCGGTTGCAACTGCAAAATGACCTGCTGAGTTCCACTTTGAGCTGCAGTTTTCAATGCCGTCGTTAGTGAAACTGCCTTGGAACCCATTGCTGGTAATTCAGCTGGACCTGCAGACATATTAACTGTCGTTGATTGCCCCCCTTGAACTTGCTGCACTTCAAGGTTTCCTTGGGATGGTTGGGCAATTGCAGCAACTACTGTAATGCTGCTTTCGATTAAAGACTGCTGTTGCCCTAAATTTTGCGCAAAATCAACTCTGGCTGGGTTTATTTTCCCAGATTCAGTTTTGTCAGCAGTTCGTGGTGCATTTTGTGGGGCCGACACTTCACTTTGGACTTGTTGCAAAACGGCTTGTGGAACATTTTGTACCTTAGAACTGTCTTTTTCAGCCTGAATCGCTGTCGGTGGGATCGCTTCAGCCTGTTTGGAAATCTGCGTAGCAGCGGCTATCGCAACTTGTTCGACAGGCTTTTGCGGGTTGCTTTTTGGTGGAGTTTCTTTTTCTGGTTCACTCGAAACCGGCAGCTTCATTTCTTGGAGCGTGACTTGTTTGGGGACCGCCAGAACCTTTTTTGAAAGCTCGTCTTCAGCAGCTTTTTCCTGCTTTTTATCACCTTCCTGCTCTTTACTGACTTCCAGCTTTTTACCAACTACCGTCTTTGGGGCTGGCGTCATTACAGAAGTTGGCGCAGTTTGAACTGCCGCAACAGCTTGCACGGCAGTCTGCTCCCCGTTAGAATCGTCAAGACTATTCTCAGTTAACGCCGGAATTGTTTGCTCCGGATTAATTTCCTTTGCGTTTTGCGAATTCTCCAGTTTAGTAACAGTGGAAGCAGCGTCTGTTTGTTGAGTTGCAAGAATTTTCTGGCCCGCTTGCTTTGGCTGCGGGTCAGAAAGAACAGGTGTGTTGTGTAACTGCTTGGGTGTTTCATCAGCACTGAGCAAAGCTTGCTTTGTCACCTTTCTGGGTGCAGCTTTAGTTTTTTTCGAGTCAACCGCTGTCCTTTCATCCAACTGACCAGTGTTTTCCTGTTCCTCCTTTGAGCCATCAGTAACCGCTGTTGAGTCACTGTCCGCGGATGCTTGAACTTGTTCTGCGGTATCCTCGTTTTTTAAAGCAGTCCCTTTGTCTTTTAATGATTGTGCAAAAGAGCGTTTGTTGGCGGCCAATTTCTGGGTAGATGTTGTAACTGACTCCCGGATAGAAGACGTCGAATCCCCACTTGCGTCAGTGATTCTTTCCATTTTCTTTCACCCCCTTTCAGATAACCCTTAGATAGCTTTCCTGTTTCGATTCGCCATCTCATCAAGCTGAGCTTGTTCTTGTCGTTTAACAAGCAAGCGATATTCCCCTGCTTGTTTTTCTTCCAGCTTTTCTAAAACTTTACGTTCTTGCTGCGCTTTGATCAGCTCTTTTAACTTAATTTCGCTGGCACTTTTAAGTTCCAATTCTGCATTTTTAAGTAGCGTTACTTCCTGATCAATTCCCAACAAGTACCTTCTTTGAACCTGCATTCTGCCAACTGTGTGCTCAGTGACCTCCATTAGATCCTTTTTTTCATCCAATAAGCGTCGAATCCCCACTTCTTTGCCTTGAACTTCCGCACGTAAACGCAAGTATTGCTGCTTTAGCTCCTGCTCACTTTGCTTGCGATATTCTAAGATATTCGCTAATGCAAATTTGAACCTTTTCATTTGTCAACCCCCCCATTGGTCTCCTAAGTCCGCTGCACATTTACTGCTGCATTTTCACTGAAAAGCTGGTGCAACTGCTCACGCGTCTGTGCAAAATCAGAATACTCATCAACCCTTTGTTGCAAAAAATCAGTGATTGGATGGTGCAAGGAAACAGCGTAGTCAATCACTGCGTTAGTTCCTGCCTTGTAAGCACCAATCTCAATTAAATCTTTGGCATCGTTGTAAACTGACATACTCTCCCGCAGTTCACTTGCATCGTGTGCATGCTGTTCGCTAACTAGAGATTTCATCAAACGGCTTAAGCTATCGGCAATTGAAATTGCAGGGTAGTGATTATGCGCCGCAATCTTACGTGAAAGTACAATATGACCATCAAGAATCCCTCTCACTGCATCGGCAATTGGTTCGTTCATATCATCACCCTCAACTAAAACCGTATAAAAAGCTGTAATCGAGCCTTTAGCCGACATCCCACTCCGCTCAAGCAATTTCGGCAATTCAGCAAAGACTGAAGGGGTGTATCCTTTGGTGGTCGGCGGTTCTCCGGTTGAAAGTCCAATTTCGCGCTGTGCCATTGCAAAACGTGTGACTGAATCCATCATTAAGACAACTTTTTTACCCTGATCACGGTAGTACTCCGCAATTGCGGTTGCCACATGGGCTCCTTTTAAACGCACAAGTGGCGGCATGTCTGAAGTTGCACAGACCACGACTGCTTTCTTGTAACCTTCCTCACCCAAGTCCTTTTCGATGAATTCTCGAACTTCACGCCCACGTTCACCAATCAAACCAATCACAATCACGTCTGCTTGACAGAACTTCGCAATCATCCCAAGCAGCGTACTCTTGCCCACACCACTTCCAGCAAAAACCCCAATTCGCTGCCCTTCACCAACTGTTAGCAACCCATCTAACGCACGAATTCCAGTACTCATAACATGTTCAATCTTTTTGCGCTGAAACGGATCTGGTGAATCTTGCATGACGGGATAAGCAGACAGCTCTTTAGTCGCCACCATTCCATCAAGCGGCCGTCCTAAGCCATCCAGTGTGTGCCCCAAAAGCTGATCACCCACGCTAACAGTCAGGGCATGTCCCGTGGCTTTAACCAGTGAACCTGGCCCGATCCCTTTCATCTCATCGAGCGGCATTAATAAGACAGTCTGTTTGACAAAACCCACTACCTCAGCTAGTGCAGTCCGTGCTCCCTTTTTAATTTGAACCTCACAGATTTCCCCGATGAAAACATCAAGACCCTCCACCTGGATAGTTAAGCCAACAATTTCACTGACCTTGCCATATGAAGTAAAAAAAGAATGTTTTCTGACCTTTTCAAGGTGCTGCTCCCATGGAATGGTAAAATTCATAGCTACTCCTTTTCTCCAAGACGCACAAGAAACTTATGTAATTCCTCCTGTAAAACAAGCGTTTCAAAGGATTCATTGGATTCCACTGTTACTTCATATGGTGACATTTGCTTGTCATTCAAAATGATGTACCGCAGATTGAGAAATTCTTTCTTTTTTTCCTCCATTTTCGCTGCTAAGAGCTCATGGTACTTCTCATGTGCCCGAATTGTAATAATTTGATCTGGTTTCTCTAATTTGAAAAGAATCGGTTCAAGTAATGAAAGAATTTCTGCCGGTTTTTCATCAAGCCGATGCTGAACAATTGCTTCTGCCATCTCAACTGCAAAAGCCACAATTTCATTTTTCTTGGCGCTGATATACTTTTTGGCAGTCAAAATCGAATTAGCAAGATTTTGCTGCGCTTCTTGTTCAAGTTTGGTCGCTAACAACTCTCCTTGCAGCTTGCCGTCTTGGTATCCCTTCGCATAGCCTTCCTGTTCTCCAGCTTGATAAGCTTTTTCCTTAATTTTTGCGGCTTCTGCTTGTGCAGTCGCGATTACTTTTTGCCGCAGCGTTTCAAAATCCTTTTGCCGCAATTTGTACGCCGGATTGTCAGGTGAAAGTTCATCAACTGCAATTGGTGAACTATGAACATGACTAACCGCTTTAGTCACCACTATTTTTCGCTTCTCACCTGCTGTAGTCGTCGTTTGTTTCACAAGACTGTTATTCGATAACTGCATCTTGATCCCCTCTTTCGATATAAATCTCTCCACTTTCATCAAGCTTCCTGATTACACCAACAATGCGTTGTTGTGCCTCTTCAACTGCTGACAAACGAGTTGGTCCCATAAATTCGAGCTCTTCTTTCAGATTATCAACTGCACGGGTTGAAAGATTATCAAAGATAAAGTCTCTAATTGAATCTGTCGTTCCCTTAAGTGCCAAGACAAGATCATCATTTTGAACATCACGCAAGACTTTTTGAACATCCAGTTTTTCAAGTGTCGTAATATCTTCAAACGTGAAGAGGCCTGCCTTAACCTCACTTGAAAGTTCAGGCTGTCTTTTCTCAAGATCTGCCAAGATATTTTTCTCTGTACTGCGACTCGCAGAGTTCAAGATTTTAACCAATGAATGAACCCCGCCAATATTTTCAGAATCATTGTCAACAAAGTTTGAAAATTTATTTTCAATTACTTTTTCGATTTTCTCGATTACTAATGGTGAAACACTTGTAATTGTCCCAATTCTTTCAGCAACCTCGACTTGGAAATCACTTGGAAATTGCGAAAGAATATCGGCCGCTTTTTCCGGCTGAATGTAACACATAATCATCGCAACCGTCTGTGGATGTTCATCCGCAAGTACATTTGCCAGTTGAAGTGTATCTGCCTTGCGCGCAATATTGAACGGCCGTTCACGAAATTGCAGCTGATTCAGCAGTTCAATAATTTCTTTGGCCTTTTGCGGACCAAGCGCCTGACGCAACAAATCTCTAGCATAGTCAATCCCACCATCTAAAACATATTGTTTGGCCTTAGCAGTATTCACAAATTCTTCTAAGACGCTGTCCCTTTGTTCAGGACTAACTGCATCTGTATTGGCAATTTCATAACTAACCTTTTGAATAAAACTATCCGGCAGCAACTTCATGATTTTCGAAGAAGTTTCTGCTCCAAGCGAAATCAATAAAATCGCTGCTTTTTTTACACCGTCGATTGAATTCATTTTGCTCTACCCCTACTTTTTCTCTTTCATCCACGCCTTCAACAAATCGGCAACCATTTCGGGATGCTCCTGTGCAAAATCTTTTGCCTTTTCATTCGCGGTATCAATTTTTTCTTCTTTTTTTGCGGGTTCTTTTTTGGGTGCAGGACTGACCACTGGTTCTTCTGCGACTGGAGTTGTTGGAGCATCCTGTGTAACATCTAAGTCATAGTCCTCGTCGTCATCATCGCGGCGACGCAGCTTCAAAAATGTAAAGATTAATCCCGCCAACAAAATTACTGCCCCGACTGCAGCTAGAATGTATAACCACAAATTGCTTCCCTTTTTCTTAGTAGTTTTCGTCGTCCCACTAGAAGAAGAATTTCGCGCAAAATCAATTCCTTGAATTGTCAAACTATCACCACGGCCTTGATTAAAGCCCACTGCAGTTTGAACTAGGTTGCGAATCTGATCCTGGTTTTCTTGCGATAAGTTCCCATTAATAAGTACTGAACTGGTCATTCGTTTAATTGAACCGGGGGCGCTGATTATTTTAGTAGTTTCAGTATCAAGTTCGTTGTTAACTGTCCGACTTGTCGAACCAGTATTCGAACTACTGCTGCCAGCAGTAGTGTTTGAGGCATTGTTATTGGTTTCACCCGTTTGAGTCCCTGTATTACCTGTGGTCTGCTCATTTTCGCTTCTAATTTTAGGGTTATTGTAAGTCGTCATTTTACGTTCAATCGAATCAAAGTTGAGATCTAAGTTAACTGAAACTTGAATTTTACTTGATCCATAAAGCGGCTGTAGCAATTTTTTCACCTTATCAGCCAACATTTTTTCATAAGCTTTTTGAATTCCCATATACTTGGTGCTATAGCTATTGGCCTGACTGTCGTCACTGCCCGATCCTGAAAGAACATTACCGTCGCTATCAACTACCTTGACATTTTGCTGACTAAGATTCTCCACTGAGCCTGCTGCTAGTGCGGTAATCCCTTGAACTGCCTGTGTGGAAATTCCACTGCCCTTTAGAGTCAGCACAATTGAAGCCTTGGCCTGTTTACTGCTGCTGCTATCGTCAAAGACACTTTGCTTTGGCATTACCAGCATGACCTTTGCTTTTTGGACCTCATTAAGTGAAGCAATTGCCCGCTCTAGTTCACCAGTGACTGCCCGTTGATACATTACTTTGCGATCTTCATCTGTGGTCATTACACTTGTATTATCAAATAACTCAAACCCGGTGGAACTGTTTGGTAATTTGTTATTCACTGCCAAGTTAATTCGTGTTTGATCGACTTTATCCTGTGCGACCATGACAGTCTTGCCATCATCCGTTAATTTATAAGGCACATTTTCGCTTTTAAGCTCTTTTGTAACAGTTCCTGCGTCAGCGTCACTTAATCCTGAAAATAAAACTCCATACTGTACCCTAGTATTCATGTAGACCACTATGCCTATCACGACTAGTAAACTGACTAACGCTAATGACCACGAAACTCTGCTAATCCTGCTTTGCGCCTGCCATTTGTCCTTAACACTTGCAAGCCGGTCTCTCATTTTTTCTAACACTTACCTTTTCCCCCAACCCAATGCCAGCCTAAAACTGCATATTCTTAATGTCGTTATAGGCATCCAGACATTTATTACGCACTTGAACTGCAGTCTGCAAAGAAAGCTGGGCTTCGGTCATTTTAATCATGACATTTCCTAAGCTATTTTCTTTTCCACTGACCATATCTGCTGTACTTTGATTCATTGCGTTCACATTTTGATTCAACCCCGAAACAGCATCGTTCAGGTAAGAACTAAACGATTTTTGCGTACTGCTTGTCTGAGCATCTTGCAAACCGGTAACTTTTTGCAACGTTCCTTGATAATTTTGAATCCCGGAAACATCTGTTAATCCATCCATTTTGTGACCCCCAAATTAGTTTTTAGAAATTTCCAAGGCTTTTTTCAAAATTGTCTTGTTCATTTCAGCCGCTGAAGTATCGGCTTCATACGTCCGCATTGTTTGTATCATATTGACCATTTCGTCCGCCATATTGACATTTGAAGTCTGCACATAACCATTTTGATCAGCATCAGGGTTGGTGGGATCATAACTGGTTTTTTCTGTGTTATCACTCTGAATCCCAGTGACTTTAACACCGTAGCTTTCCTGACCACCAATTGTCGGTGTTTGTGAGTCTGTACTGTTTGCCTGAACATTTTTCAAACTTTCACTAAATTGAACTGTCTTCCGCTTATAAGGGCCACCTTCAGCTGTCCTCGTTGTATTTACGTTTGCAATATTAGTTGAAGTTGTATCCAACTTTAATCTTTCCAACGCTAACCCACTCGCATTAATCTCTAATCCGTTGAAAATTCCCATCACGCTTACCCCCTTTTTTACTAGTGTTCAAGTACATAATCCATCATTTGATACCGTCCATTAAGCTGCGAAACAAGCGCACTGTAATACAGACCATTTGTGGCCTGATTAACCATTTCAACGTCTAAGTCAACGTTATTACCGTTTTGTTTAACTGCTGTTGAATCAGTTGTCACCTTTGTCGCGTCAGTTGTTGCAGCATTCAAATGTTCTTTATTTGTAGTTGTCATTTTCAAAGCCGTATTGAGCTGATCTGTAAAGGCGATCCTTTTGGCTTTATAGTTTGCGGTATTCACATTTGCAATGTTGCTTGAAATTAAATCTGAACGTTGCGCAGAAACATCCAGCGCATCTTTGAGCATATTATAGGTTTCCACAGCCGTCACCCCATTTAAAATATATATGTATAAAAATTAATTAGATAAAAACGTAAAATTCACTTTAATCTGTTAAATATATCCCGCTTTCAGCATTATACTTGAAATAAATTTCACTTTCAACGTCAAAAGATGCAATAAATCGGTAATTATCAAAAAATGAAACAAAATTTACATTTTAAAAAAGCTTGCGATTTTTAGTGTAAAAACTGCGGATCAGCATATTATATTGACTATTTTAAAAAATAAATCCTCATAACTATTAATACTACCATAACTATATTATTATATTACACATAAAAGCGGATGCATTTAACGTGCAACACATTTTCTTTTATTTTTTTCTCTTTTTATCATCAAAAAACGTTTTAAGCTCAAAACTCGGAACATTTAATTAATTTAGAGTAGTTACCGATATAAAGTAATGTGCGGACTTATAAAGCATTGTCCAATTCTTTAGGAGGAATCGAAATGGATCTTATTTTATTTTTGGGTATCCTGCTTGGAATCATTTCTATTACTGTTGGAATGGTCCTCAAGGGAGCCAGTATTGCAGTCTTAATTAATCCCGAAGCGATGCTCGTAATTTTCGTCGGCATCATCGCCGCAGTAATCAACAGCTATCCTGTAAAAGAGTTGAAACGAGTGCCCAAGATTTTACGTGTTTTGGTGAGAAAAGAAAGTTACGATTACGAAGAGGCTATTCAAAAGATCGTTGAAATGTCTAATATTGCACGCCGTGATGGCCTATTGGCACTTGAGGAACATGTCAAAGACTTAGAGAACCCTTTTTTACAAGAAGGACTTGAAATGGTGATTGATGGGATTGATGCTGAGCAAATCCGTGAAATTATGGAAAATGAAATTGACGGGATTGATCAAAGACATCGAAGTGCCGCCGGAATTTTTAAAACTGCCGGCACGACCTCTCCGACACTTGGGGTTCTAGGTGCCGTGATCGGTTTGATTGGTGCTTTAGGTAATTTGAATAACATTACTGCCCTAGGAACATCAATCTCGTCAGCTTTTGTAGCAACGCTTTTTGGCATCTTTTTTGGGTATGTCCTCTTAATTCCTTTCAGCTCGCGCCTGCTTTCAAAATCCGAACAGGAAATTCAGTTGTTCAATCTGGTGCTTGAAGGGGTTCTGTCAATCCAGGCTGGCAATCCTTCCAACACGATTGAAAAAAAGCTTTACAGCCTGATTGATCTCAAACCAGCCAATAAAGAGGCTGACAATCATGGGGAGGAATAGCAATGGCCAAAAGGAAACGGACTGAAGACCACACTGACGAAGGCTGGCTGCTGCCTTATTCAGATATGCTAACTTTGCTGCTGGCACTCTTCATCGTTTTATTTGCCATGAGCAAGGTCAACGATAAAAAATTCCAAGAATTCAAATCTGAATTTGGAACGATTCTGTCAGTACGTTCAAGTGCCGGTGGAAAAACCGTCATTTCAACCCAACAAGCAACCGCTCAAAGTACTATTAAGCCCCAAAGTCTGACTTCTGCTCAACAAAGCGCAAAAGAAGCTCAAGCACAACAAAAACTCGAAAATGAACGCCTGCAGCAAGTAAAGAGTCAGTTGCAGTCAAATCTAAAAGCGGCTGGTCTGAGTAATAATGTCAATATTGCGCTTCAAAGCGATGGTCTTCTCATTACGATGGATAGCAGCATTCTTTTTGACTCTGGAAGCGCCGCTTTAAGTTCGCAGGTGGAAAGCAACCTTAATTCTTTGTCTGACCCTTTACGTGCAGTTACAGGAACACCCGTGACGATTGCCGGCTACACAGATAACGTTCCTATCCGAAAAAATTCTACTTATAATTCAAATTGGGAGCTCAGTTCAGCACGAGCCATTGCTGTCATGAACTACTTTGTTGCCAACAATGTTTTCAGACAACAAGATGTCGCTATTCAAGCTTATGCAGAAAATCATCCAAAAGATAATAACTCAACTGCCGCTGGAAGAGCCAAAAACCGTCGCGTTGAAATCCTAATTCAGCGTATAGCGACCACCTCCGAAAAATAACAAAGGGGCATAAAGCACTAAAGTTTGAGTGCTATCACAAAAATTACTCAGACCGCGTAATTTGCACTGTATAACTCGAAATTAGCCGGAAAATTTTGACTTATGGAACACGTCTATCCGGAATAAATAAAGAAGCTAGACTAAAATTTCACTTTTGGCCCAGCCCCCTCTTAAAAACTTTTCACTCTAGGGTACACTTATTGTTTTTCGCAATCACAATAAATGACCCTCTTTTTTTGTCGCAGCTTTAGCTTTTTGCACCTAGTCGTTCTTTAATCTCACTCTCCTAGCGGTGATAATTAGTAGAGTAAAGTAACTTTTTAATTATAAGTCTGCAGCTAATTTTCCCACCAGCCTCCATCTTATTTGACGCTTGCTTACTTATAAAAAGATTCAAAATCACTGTTATTCCTCATCAAATAAGCTCTAAATCTAGTACTGGCTTATATCTTCCAAAATAAACATACCATCAGCAGTCGTAACTTTGAGCATTAGCTTCGCATTGCTCAGCGCACGTGGTTCTGCGCTGAGTTGAGTAACTTGAAGTTAGCCGGAAATTTCTGATCTATGCGCTCCATTTATCCAAAGTTAACAACCACGCCGCAGTAAAGGTTAACTTTTGGCCTGAGCTACTCGACTAATTTTAAACAACTAGGTTATGATCTGCTTAAAACAACTTACATTCCAAAAAAATAGGCGTCACATCATCGTAAAAACTCGACTCTGTGCCACCTAAAAAATAAGCATGCTTTATTTTAAGTAATCTGTTACCTTAACAAACTAACTTTCAAAGACCAAACCTAGACCGCTTTTTACTTAGCATTTTAGTTTTTGACTTTAAATTTATTCGTTTGTTCTTGCAGGTTTTTAGCTGCATTTCTCAAATCAGCAACATGGTTAGTAAACTCATCCATTGTTGCCAACACTTCCTCTGAATTAGCTGAAACTTCTTCTGTTCCAGCTGCATTTTCCTCTGTTGAGGCGGACACGTTCTCGAGGTTGCCGACAATACTGGCTTGTAATTTTTCAATCTTAATACTGGCTTTTTCAACTTTTTGAATTCCAGCAATCATCAAGTCACTCTTGTCAAAAACCTGCTGTAAAGCTGTCACGGTATGGCGCAACAACGCCGCCTGCTTTTCACCGCCAGCTAATGACTCCCCTGTTTGCTGCACCATCTGCGTAGAACTGGTAGTGATTTCTTGAATAAGTTTCTCAATTTCTTTGGTAGAGGCTTTAGTCTGTTCCGAAAGTTTTCTAATCTCGGTTGCAACCACTGCAAATCCCTTGCCGGCTTCACCAGCACTTGCTGCTTCAATTGACGCATTTAGTGCCAACAAATTAGTTTTATGAGAAATACCGTCAATCACATTTAAGATTTTATGTACTCCTTGGACATTCTCATTTAGCATTGCCATGCCTTGATTCAACTCGCCCATCTTGGATAATTCATTCTTCCAATTTGAACGAGCCGCATCTGTCAATTTAATACTTTCTTGATTAAGCTGCTTAGTTTCATCCGATTGCGCCGCCATTTTTCCTGATCCAGCTCGCAGATGCTTAATGATCTGCAACAGATCTTGCAATTGATTGACACTCTTTTCAGTCTCCTGCGCCTGTGAGCCTGTGACTTCCGCAATTCCGGTGATTGTTTGGGCAACTTCTTCAGTGGCTTTATTTGTCTGTTTTCCTAATTCTAATAATGAATCTGATTTGGTGGCCACTAATGCAGCCTCTTTTTTAACTTTGCCGACTGCCTCACTAATTGTCATAATCATCTGGTTATATTGAGCAACAATCTGATTAATTTCATTTCCATTAGGATTAGGTGCGAGCAATTTTGCAGCGACTCCATGAATGCTGAATCTCTTATTATCGCCCTCTACTCGAATTGGAGTTAGTTCGCCTTGACTTGAAAGCTTGAAAGAAGCGCTCATGTGGGTCATTAAAATTCGGATCATTTTTGCAATCAAGAAAATCAAAACAGCACCTAATGCCAGTGTTACAAGAACTACCAGCAGCGTTGTTTCTAAAAGCGAACCCAGCTCTTGATCTAAATCACTTTTTTCAACTTTTGCAAAGGCCCAAGTCTGGCTGTCGGCACCCCCCTTATTAAAATAAACCTTATCGATATCATTGGAGTTTTTCAGTGTAAGTGTTCCAGAATTACTTTTTGCCTTTTTAATTGCTTTAAAGAGTGCGGTTGATGCAATGTCTTTCCCGACTTGATAACCGCCTGAGCGTGTCTCACCATTCGTTGCAACGATCTGTCCAGAACTCGAAACCAAAGAGGCACTGCCGGTACGGCCTACACTCAAAGCCATTGCAGTGTTTTGCACATTAGTATACGAAACGTCAATACACAAGACACCTGATTCTCCTTGATTATTATGGATCGAAAGGGCTGCAGTGGTCACATAGGAACCGCTCGTCACATCTTTATACGGTTCAGTCCAATAGATACTTCCGCTTTCTGCTACAGCTCCTTGATACCAAGGCCGCGTTCGCGGATCAAACCCTGCCGGCAATTTTTGAAATGTCGTGATTTTTCCCTTCGAAGTTGCAAAGGCAATTTGCTTGATGGATGAGTTTCCCTGCTTGACAGTTGCCAAAGTATTTTTGATATCCTCTTCCTTAAAAGTATTTTCAAAAACCGACAGTTGTGCCAATTTTTTTAATTGTTGCTCAGTCGAAGATGAAAGTCCTTGTTTCGATGCCAGTAAAACATTAACTGCACTTTGTTTATTAATGTCATTACGCCCGACAAGTAGCCTTCTAGTACTAAAATAAGAATTCGTGACAATTATCAAAACTGGAATCAGAATCACCGCTACAAGGGTGATCGCCACAGCTTTAACAATACTGCTTTTGCTTTTCATAAAAAAAGTCCTCCTCGACTACGACCAAGATTATATGAATTAAGAAGAAAGTTTAAATTTTTCTTATGTTCTTATAATCATTTTAATCGGCATAACCTAGGAGGATTTAAGCTTTTTGATTAAAGTTGTTGCATTAAGAAGCGCACTCCGAAGCGCAAAGCCTGCGCGCACTGACGTTAAAGAGCAAAATAGTCAGACTGCGACTAGCCATAACTTTGACTTAAGCAATTCACTTGGCTTGTTTAAAGTTCTTTTACAGCCTCTGCAAGCGGTGTAAGTGCATGCCCCAAAACTGTCGGAAGATCGTTTGTTTCTTCTGTCAATTCACCATCTCGAATTAAAGTCTGAATCATGATAATAACATCTGCAGCAGCGCCTAAGCCTTCTGCCTCAAGTGTTTTACGATATTCTGCATCTGAAAGGCTTTCAACTTCAAATTCTTTTTCACTAAATTGTTTAAGTTCACTGGCTAATTCACCAAATGAGCGTGAAGGTCCTGCAAATTCATAAATTTTTTTAGGTGCAACGCTCGTTAAAACCTTGACAGCCGCTTCAGCATATTCACGCTCAAGTGCCCAGCCAACTCTTCCATCTCCTGCGCTGAAACGAAATGGCTTGCCAGCAAGAGCTTCTTTAATCAACCCAGCTTGGTTTTCAAGATACCAATTATTGCGCAAAAATGCATATTTAAGGCCGCTTTCTTCTAAGTAGTGTTCAGTTTTCTGATGATCGGCAGCTAAAGGACTATTTGCGGTCTCAGCATGCGGAAAACTAGTGTAGGCAATAAAGTCAATCTTCGCGGCCGTTGCGGCCTTGACAACATTCAAATGTTGCTTGTCGCGTGGATACTCATTTCCCGGAACAGAAGAAATAAACAAAAGACGCTCAATGCCTGCAAATGCAGTCCGCAAGCCTGCTGCATCCGTATAATCCGCCTGACGGACTTCGATTCCAGCCGGTAAAACCTTTTTGGCTTTTTCCAAGTTCCGTGCAAATGCAACCACTTGATCTTTGCCAACTATCTTTATCAAATCAGTTAGCGCTGTACGCCCAAACTTACCTGTTGCAGCTGTTACCCCATATTTCATTTTCTGAAACCTCCCTAGTTAATAGTCAATTCATGTTATATTTAAAGTAACATTCAAGGTTAAAGAAGTCAAACGTTAACCCTTAGGACTAACTGTGCTAAAAAAAAGCACCTTCAAATCTCAGATTAGCAATCCAAGAGCTGTAAGGTACTCAAATTATTATTGCACTCATTTTACCGAACGTGTCCTGCTTTGAATTGTCTCTTCACTATAAAAGCTCAGTACAATCATCATTAAGAGGTACAAACCTAATGGAATCCACACGTAATTAAGATTAATCATCTGTAAGGTTTGAGTATTCTGTGCCTGGTTGGGCAAATATCCCGAAAGATGGAATAAGCCCCCCGTGATCAATCCGCCAATTCCCAGACCCAGATTGACGCCAAAGTCATCCGTTGCAGCCAGAATACCTTCTGCCTGGATTCCCAATGACATCCCATAGCGAATTGTATCGGCAATCATGATTGAAACAAGGCCCACGATAATTCCATGACCGAGCGAATTAACGAAAATTCCACCGAATAGGACTGGTAAGAGCTTACTATAGACACCTAGCGCCAAGATGATTTGACCACCTAGAGCAATCAGCATCCCCACAAACATTGTTTGTTTTTTATGCCAAAAAGTTGTCAACCGCATAATTAAAAGGACCCCGAACAATGAGGAAAACATAAACGCATTTGCTAATGGTACCAAGTCCTTGGCGTTCAGTGTGTATTTGAAGTAGTAGATGGTTGTCTGATTCTTAATAGCTGTCACTAACCAGAACAAAAAAATTACGATTGAAATCACGATCCAGGGATGATTGCGCTTTAACATTTGCGTTACTTCACGAATTGGTTGATGCGCAATCTCAGGCATCGTAAATCTTTCTCTAATATGAAAAAAAGTGTTTAAAATCAGTATAAATGAAATGATCCCAAACAAAATAATCGTGAATAAAAAGCCCTGCTGCTTGTTACCATGACCGAAAAAGGCAACTAACGGCAAAGTAAACACTCCCACAATAATCTGAACCGAGCTGCCGCAAAATTGCCGAATCACACCCAACAGTGTCAATTCACGTTCGTTCTGTGTCATTGTGGGGAGGACCGACGTAATCGGCGAATTAACAGCTGTATAAAAAAAGCCTAGCCCCAAATAAGTAATGTATGCCCAAATTAACTTCCCTTGTTCCGAAAAAGCAGGTGTCACAAACGTTAAAATTGCAAAAACGACATAGGGCAATGCGAACCACAAGAAGAACGGACGACTCTTACCAAAGCGAGAATGTGTATGATCAATCATAAAGCCAATTAAAATACTTTCAAGCACATCAGCAACTCGCGCCACTATGAACAAGACTGCAACGTCTCCTGCGCTCAACCCATAAACATCTGTGTAAAAATAGAGCAGGTAGGTCGTCATTACCTGAAAAACCAGGTTATCTGCGGCATCGCTCATTCCATAGCTAAGTCGTTCGGTCCACTTCGTTTGCCATTCTTTATTTTCCACCGCAGCAACCTTCTTTATGATTATTTTTGACTTTCTTCGTTCTTTAATTCCTCAATTACAACATGGTTGACCCACATCCAAGCCATATGTCCCAAAGCCTCTGAAACATGCTCTTCGAGAGGTTGTTCTTTGGCAGCAGGTACTGTCCCCATTTTAGGCATTAGTGCAACGTGTGTAACAGCCCAAACACCTGCGCCAAACAACGTTCCATGCCCGGTTTTAATAATCGGTAAATAGTGTCCGGCTACACTGTAAAACATCCCAAAAGTAGCAGAAAAACCGAAGTGAATTATAAAACTAGCCCATGGCATCTCATGTCCGGAATAGGTATAAGTTGCATGTGTTACTTTGTGCGGAATACCCAATTGCTGCATAAATTTTTGCGGTGGGTTGGTCAGCTCTCTTTCAGGAGTACGCGGAGGTAACAGTACCTCCCACCCTAATTTAACAAAGCCTGAAACAATTCCGGCTACTCCACCGATCACAAGTGCATCTTTGACATTAAAACGTTCTTTTTTCATGACTTTCTCCTTTCCCTGATAACGCAATTAGTCTAGCCTAATTATTCCAAAAGCGCCAGTAAATAGTTTTCATTTTGTAAGTTAATCTTTTTCATTTAAAATCTGCCGAACTCTTTTTTTCAAGGTCGGCACTACCTTTTCTTCAAACCATGGATTGCGCTTTAGCCAGCCCCCGTTCAAGGGAGAAGGATGAACTAGCGGAAAATACTTAGGCAAATAGTTTTGATAGTTATGCACTACCTCGGTCAAGGCAACCGTTTTTGGCAATTCAAGATACTCATGCTGCGCATAACTGCCAATCAGTAAGCTCAGTTGAATGTTAGGCATCAATTTTAAAAGTTGCGGGTGCCATTTAGCTGCAAAACCTCTGCGCGGGGGCAAATCACCGTGCTTGCCTTTCCCTGGATAATAAAAATCTGCCGGAAGAATTGCAATGCTTGTACTGTCATAAAATTCTGCAGTTGTAACTCCCATCCACTTACGCAGCCTCACCCCACTTTGATCATTCCAACACCGTTTTGTAGCTTGTGCTTTTTTACCTGGTGCCTGCCCAATCAGCAGAATTTTGGCCGTTGCTGCTGCAGCATAAAGCGGCTCAATTTTCTGTGCAGTATAAACTGCATTTGCAGGATCATTTTTAATAGCATTAAAGATTTGACTTAGCTTTTGCTCTAATATGCTTTGCTCTGTCATCATTGCTCAGCTTCCCTCATTCAATGAATTATCTCTATATTCCTAGCAGCCTCTTAAAATTTTCGCAGACTTGAAAGTAATAAATTTACAAAAGCCGCGCGCTTAACTTTTGTCAATACACCAACATTTTGTGGTTTATGTAACAGGTCCCAACGATCAACAACTGTTTGGCCGCGGGTAAACTCTCCTTTGGTCTCCACCTCAACATGGTATTGCTTTTTTTCAAAATATTCTGGGTGCAGCAGCCATGCAACTGTGCACGGATCGTGCAGCGGGATTCCCTTAAACCCCCACTTTTCTTGTGCATAAAAAGTGCCATAAAAAGCAAGCTGTCCGGCCACACTCCGAGCAACAGCATTCTTAATTTTGCTGATTTCAGCAATTTCTTCTGGATAAATTTGTGCTTGATAAGTAACGTCTAAGCCAGCCATTATCAGTGGGATTCCCGCTTCAAAAACAATTTTGGCTGCTTCAGGATCGACAGCAATATTAAACTCTGTTGTCGGAGTAAAATTGCCATAATCCATTGCTCCTCCCATGCAGACAAGCTGCTTGATTTTTCCTTTTAAATACGGATAAATTTGTAAAAATAGCGCAATATTTGTCATCGGGCCCGTTACCACCAAAGTAACGGGCTCTGGTTGGCGTTCCAGTATCTGTGCCATCAACTCCACCGCCGGCATCTGTTGCGGCGCAAAGTTAGGTTCAGGCAAAATGGCTCCATCCAACCCGGTTTTCCCATGAACTTGCGGAGCAATCATCAATTCTTGCAAAAGCGGTTTTTGATTGCCAGAAGCAACTGGAACATCGCTTTTATGCAACAAGGTCAAAACTCGCATGGCATTATTCAAAGTTTTATCTGGAGTCTGATTTCCTGCTGAAGTCGTAACTGCGAGTAATTCCAGTTCAGGTGCTGCCGCTGCCATTATTAACGCAATTGTATCGTCTTGTCCTGGATCACAATCCATTATTATTTTTTCCAACACTTTTTCCCCCTTAAGCATAACTTGCGAATTTTATTTTAACATATACGGCTAAAAAGAAGTGCTGACAAGCAGCGTCCAGCCTTCAGAAGCTAAGTATTGAATTACAAAGTAACCGGAGTTTGGTTACGCGTAATTCAAGCTTAGATTTGGAAGGTTGCTGCTAGAAGCACGTTAAAAAGAAGTGCTGACAGGTGCTGGGAGGCTGTGAGCTCTAACACCAAATTACAAAATAGCCGGGGTTTGGCTATGCGTAATTTGTGGTTAGGCGCAACAGACTGGTACCTGAGGCACGTTAAAAGAAGTGCTGACAAGCAGTGTCCAGCCTTCAGAAGCTAAGTATTGAATTACAAAGTAACCGGAGTTTGGTTACGCGTAATTCAAGCTTAGATTTGGAAGGTTGCTGCTGGAAGCACGTTAAAAAGAAGTGCTGACAGTTGCTGGGAGGCTGTGAAATACCCCCAAAAATTAAAGAGAGTGTGACATAAGTCGGGAAAATTTGAGTGCTAACTCGAAATTA
>NZ_AZFQ01000034.1:205137-210040 GCF_001435195.1 Liquorilactobacillus satsumensis DSM 16230 = JCM 12392
ACTGCCACAAAACCTTAGTTTTGTCGCAGCCCTACCCATTATTATCTGTATCCATTTTTAAATAATTCCCGTCTTTTCTACCTGGTTTTTAACTTTAGTCAATGCCCGTACTCTTTAAACTAATTCTTCTTTGGTTTCTCTTTTCGTTTCCATAATCACCGGAAGCCACCGTGAGACAACTGCCTCAGGGGCAAAGTGTTTAACACGCTCCAAAGAACGCGCAGAATAGTAGCGACGCAGGAAACGACTAGCCGTCATTCTATCCAACACCCGTACAAAATCTGCAACATCTTGTGGCTTAGTCATAATTCCGTAACGATCTTCCTGCAAGTACTCTGCTGATCCTGTATTAGCCATTGCGACTACGGGCAGTCCAAAGCCCATTGCTTCTCCCATGACAAGCGGCATTCCTTCCCAACGTGAGGTTGAGACAAAAATCGAAGCACTCTCATAGTGATCTTGCAAGGCTTTATCCTTTAGCGCTCCACGATAAATAATTTTATCTGCGACACCAAAACGTGCTACCAATGCCTTAAAAGTCGCCATATCCTCCGGTGTACCACTACCGGCAATTGCAATTTTCCAGTCATCTTTAAGTGATTTCGCAGCTTCCAACAAAAGGTCGATTCCCTTATGCTGAATTGCAATTCGTCCGGTAAAAGCAATTAAATGACTATTCAGATCTGCTCTTTTCTCTGGAATGAGTGTTAGCGGATTATAGATTTTAACCGTGTTTTGATTGAACTCACGGTATCTTTCATAATCAAACGCTGTGAGGACAACTACTGTATCCGCAGCAGCTAGTCCGCGCTCAAACTCTGCAAGCATCCCTGCGTAATACTTAGTTGTATAAGTTTCATAATTGTTGTGCATCCACGCAATTACATTCACATTAGGTGCTTTTTCTTTAATAAAAGGAGCAAAACTTGTCAAGAGCCCTGCCGGTAAAATTACGCAGCCATACTCATTTTCAACAACATAGTCACAAAGGTCGCTGATCTGATCTGCATAGCGTTCATAAGGAGAATCCCCGAAGTAATTTAAAATATCGCTCGAAACCGGCCTTTTAGCAATGATTAAAGGTGCCTCTAATGTGTAATACGGCACTGTTTCGCTCAAAGAATAATATGCCACATCCAGCTGTTTACTCAGCTCATTTCCTAACACCGTGGCCGCGCGTTTGACACCATCCATCACTACATTTTCTAATGCAATTAAGACTTTCATAAGTTTCGCTGGTTTTCATTTGAAAAACAGCTGCCCCCTTTCTTCTTCTCCTACAGATGCTCCACACCTTTCTAGGAAGCATTCCACAAATTAAAATCGGCTCACTCAAACAGCCTACACTTCCTTGAGAAAAAGTTTAGCATAAAAAGCAAGATTTCAGAAACAAAATGCATTGTAATTCATAATTAGAAAATGATTAAATTATTTTTAGCTTAAGTAATTGTGTTAAACTAGGACATCAGTTTTAGCAATCAAGATTTTTACGTCATCATCAAGAATAAAAAATCAAAATGATCGTATATATATACACTAAACTCATTTGCTTTTTTCTGTTATACTTTTAGAGTACTACCTATTAAGTAGGAGGTCTTTCAAACGGAAAAAGATATTCGTCTCATGGCAGTCCGAAACTTTGCCAAAGAACAACTCGGTGAAGACCGAACTGGCCACGGCTTCGACCACATTGAACGTGTAGTCAATTTAACCAAGAAAATCTTAAAAGACGAAACTGCAGATCGGCTGATTACAATAACTGCAGCTTATTTGCATGATATTTCTGATGACAAACTTTTTGCTGATCCTGCAGCCCAAAACGAACTGCTAAATAAGTTTCTAGCGGACCAAAATTTTTCGTCGTCAGCACGAACACAAATTAACAGTATTATTAATAATCTTTCTTTCAGCAAAACGTTAACCTCCAACCAGTACCCGCTTTCTCCAGCTGGGAAGATCGTCCAAGATGCGGATCGCCTAGATGCCATCGGAGCCATCGGAATTACTAGAGCGATTTATTACGGCGGCAGTCATGCTGAAACCATCTATGATCCGCAGCTTGCTCCTCGAAAAAAACTGACAAAAGCTGAGTACCGTGACTTAACTAATGAAACAATCATTAATCATTTTTATGAAAAATTACTGAATTTAAAAGAGCTGTTAAATACCGCAACCGCTAAAAAAATTGCAGCAGGGCGTCAACAAGTAATGCTGTCATTTCTAGCTGAGTTTAAAGCAGAATGGAATGCAGAAAAATAGAAAAAAAGTAAAGTGTAATTCAAATCTAAAATTGATTGTCAGAATGCCATTTTCGTTTCATGTAAATAGTAAATATTACTTTTTAAACGCTAAATGCGCTTGACACCGGGGTTTAACTTGATTAATATCCTAAATTGTAATCATTACTACTTTTATCAAAACGGAGGGCGTTATGAAAAAGATCAGTTATTTTCTATCATTTCTTATTTTGGGGTTATTTTTAACAGGGTGCAGTCTTGGGTCCAAAAGCAGCACGCAAAAAAGTGGAATCAAAGTTGTCGCCACCACGGATTTTTACGGCGAAGTTGCTAAAGCTGTTTTAGGCAATCACGGGCAGGTCAGTTCAATTATCAACAGTCCTAACGTTGATCCTCACGACTACGAACCAACCACTAAAGTTGCCAAGCTAGTTGCCAAAAGTGACCTGCTCTTGTATAACGGAATTGGTTATGATGGCTGGGCAAAGAAGTTGAGCGGTTCTAAAAAAATTGCAGTCGGTGAAGATATTATGAAAAAAAAGGATGGCGATAATGAACATCTTTGGTATAATAGCAAGACAATGCCACGCATTGCAAACTACCTGGCTGACTACTATAGCAAGCTTGACCCAACACATAAAAAAGAATATCAAAAAAATGCACAAAAATACATTTCCAGTTTAACCGAGCTTTCAAAATTAACAGCCCAAATCAAACAAAATAGTAAGCATAAGCTTGTTGATGTGAGCGAACCAGTTTTCGATTATGCTCTGGACGATATGGGTTATCAGGTCAACAACACCCACTTCTCGGATGCCGTTGAAAAAGGAACAGATCCTTCACCTAGTGATATCAAAGGCATGCAAGACGATATCAAGCAACGTAAAATTGCATTTTTCGTAAGAAATACACAAGCAAGTGACAAAACGGTCGACAACTTGGTTAAATTATGCAAACAGTATCAGGTTCCTGTCGTCAATGTGACCGAAACCTTACCGGCACATAAAAATTACTTTAACTGGATGAAAGCACAGTATCAACAAGTTTTAAATATTCAAAAGGATGAGAAATAAACTACATGAAGACAATAATCGAAGTTAAGGATCTGAATCTGAGCGTCCCAGAAAAACAATTATTCAAACAGCTTAGTTTCAGTGTTCCCGCCAACAAACTAACTTGTATGACAGGTGAAAACGGGGTCGGTAAAACCACCCTTGCAAAGTATCTCCTGCGGTCATTTACCAAAGATGACCAACATATTAAATTCGCTGTAAAAAGGACACAGGTTCAATATGTTCCACAACTTCGTAATATTGATGATGAATTTCCGCTGAGCATTCATGATTTTGTAGCCTTGGGGTTGCACCGTTCACATTTTTTGTGGCACAGTCGCAATGAACGTCAGCTTTTAAAAAAAGTATTAGCAGAAACCCAGCTTGCTAATATTCAAAAAGAAGCGCTTGGAGCAGCATCCGGTGGCGAAAAACAAAGGGCCTTTCTTGCACAGGCCCTTTGTGCTGAACCTAAATTATTAATTCTTGATGAAGCAACAGCTAGTTTAGATAAAGATGCTAAACACAAATTGCTCCAGTTGATCAGCAAACAGGTCGCAGAAAAAGATATCACAGTGCTCTTCATTACGCACGACAATGAGCTGATTGCAAGATATGCAGACTATGAATTAATTCTTTCTGCACAGCAAGGAAAACTAATTGAACGGGAGCGTGCAACTGATGCTGCAATTTGATTTTATGCGTTATGCTTTTTTATCAGGAATTTTCATCTCTTTAATTTGTGGTTTGATGGGAACTTTTGTAGTTGCACGCCAAACCTCTTTCTTTACCCATACACTCTCAGAGATCGGCTTCTCAGGAGCTGCCTTTGGAATCTTTGCCGGTATCAGTCCACTGCTTGGTATGATCATTTTTACAATGGCAAGCGGCTTATTTATCGGCATTTCAGGCGATCGCTTAAGTCGACGTGAAGCTTCGATTAGTCTTTTTTCCGGAATCTTTATCGGTCTTGGAATTCTCTTTCTCTCACTTTCTAATAAACAATCAAATTATGCGACCAACATCCTTTTTGGCAGTATTGTCGGTATTACCCTCAGTAATGTCTACTCATTAATTTTACTCAGCCTGCTGATCATCGCTGTGGTTGCTGTCTTATTTAGACAACTGGCTTACAATTCGTTTGATGTCATTGGCTCACAATACAATCAGCGCAATAATCTGCTAATCTCAATTGCCTTCTTATGTCTGTTAGCCCTGACAATCAGTATTACAGCACAAATTATCGGCTCATTGTTGATCTTTGTCCTATTGACTATCCCAGCTTCTGCGGCAAAATATTTTACCACCTCATTATGGAAAATGATTGGTTTGACCACCGGTTTCTCGTTGCTTGGGATCTGGCTGGGGCTTTACCTTGCGTACACGACGGACTGGCCTGTCAGCTTCTTTATTACTTTAATCGAAGCGGTCATTTACGGTATCGCACTTTCCATTCATTACCTGCAAGGGAAGAATCAAGCTCACACGCGCTCAACGCAGCTGTAATCATTGTAAGAATTCCGTGGGTAATTCATACGCACAACTTACAAAATAAAAGAGGGACTGTGACAAAAGTTAAATTTTGTCACAGTCCCTCTTTTATTCCGGATAAAC
>NZ_AZFQ01000034.1:210050-216126 GCF_001435195.1 Liquorilactobacillus satsumensis DSM 16230 = JCM 12392
CCACATTATTCATAGCAATGTATATTCGCTCGTAATTTCAAGTTAGTCCTCAAACTTTAACACCATAGATCACACTTTGTTACTATGCCCCTGCCAAGGAACCTCATTCTACTCATATTTTGCTATTTTTGCAAGGCACGTACACGAATTACTTCAGGGATCGCTAACAATGCAGCTTGCAGATTCTTGAGCTTTTCTGCTGGAATTGCCGCAACATCAATCATTGTATATGCAATCTGATCACGACTGCGGTTAATCATATTATCGATGTTGACCTCTTCTTGTGCCAGAATCGTTGTGATCCGACCAACCATATTAGGTACATTCCGATGAATAAGTGTCAAACGCAGTGCCGATGCAAATTCCATTTCAACTGTCGGAAAATTCACTGAATTAACAATATTGCCTGTTTCAAGGTACTTACGCAATGTTTGAGCTGCCATTTTGGCACCGCAGACCTCTGCTTCAATCGTCGTCCCCCCAATATGTGGAGTTACAATTACATCATCACGCTTAATAAACTTACTTGAACTGAAATCAGTTACGTATTGTTTTATTTGTCCATTATCCAAAGCAGCTACTACTGCATCTTCATTCACAATTCCCCAACGCGAATAGTTTAACAAAATTGCACCTTTTTTAATTTGTTGTAACTCTTTTGCTGTAATTAAATCCTTGTTTTTTTCCGTATAAGGAATGTGAATCGTAACATAATCACTACTACGTAAAACTTCTGCTAATTCTCCTGCACGCGGAATATCGTTAGACAGACGCCATGCATGCTCAACACTAATATAAGGGTCATAACCGATCACATGCATCCCCATATCCGCAGCCGCACGGGCAACACGTGAACCAACAGCTCCAAGTCCAATCACACCGATCGTCTTGCCCTTTAGCTCTGTGCCTGCAAAATGATTCTTACCCTTTTCCGTTTGTAGACTAACATCCGCACCATTGAGTTTTCTAGCCCAAGTAATCGATGAAAAAATGGGACGCGTCGCAATCACAAGCATCGCAACAATCAATTCTTTAACCGCATTTGCATTTGATCCAGGGGTATTGAAGACTACTGTTCCATTTGAAGAAGCTTCTACTAATGGAATATTATTGACGCCTGCACCTGCACGTGCAATTGCTAAAACACTGGTTCCAAAATGAGTTTTATGCATATCTTGACTTCTAATCAGTAGTGCATCTGGTTTATCAGTTTGATTTATTCGGTACATCGCTGGCGGAAAAACAGCCAGTCCCTCTGGGGCAATCATATTATACGTTTTAATATCCATCGTCATTATCTGGTTCTCCTAACTGTCTCTTCAAATGTTTGCATAAATTCAACCAATTTCTCTACGCCTGTGCGGGGAAACGCATTGTAGAGACTCGCGCGCATGCCGCCAACTAAACGATGGCCCTTAAGATTAACTAACCCGTTGGATTGAGCTTGGGCAATAAAACGTTGGTCGAGTTCCTGATTTCCAGTAATAAATGGAACATTCGTGGTCGAGCGCCATTGTTTTTTAACAGGTGATTTAAAGAGTTGCGATGCATCCAGATAATCATATAGTAATTGCGCTTTTGCTTCATTTCGTTGCTGCATCTGCGCTACACCACCTTGTTGCACTAACCACTTAAACACTAAGCCGGCAACGTAAATTGCAAACACTGGAGGTGTGTTTAGTGCAGAATGTTTTGCTGCCTGTTTTGCATAACTCAACATTGCTGGCAGTTGTGGGGCATCTTTAAAGAAGGAGTGCTTAACCACTACCACCGTCAGACCTGCTGGACCAATATTCTTTTGCGCGCCCGCATAAATCATGCCAAAGTCAGTGACATTATATTCCTGACCTAAAATATTCGACGAAAGATCCCCCACTAAGGGTACTTTACCTGTGTACGGCAATTCTTTGTACATCGTGCCTTCAATCGTGTTATTCAACGTTAGATGTAAATAATCATAATTTTCTGTGAGTTCAACTGCTTGCGGCAGTTCAGTATAATTCGAAGCTTCGCCTGAAGCAACCACTTCAGCCTTGATCCCTGTAACAAGTTTGGCCTCTTCTTCAGCCCTTTGAGACCAGTGCCCTGTGTCCACAAAGCCAATTCGCCGCGTGCGATTTGCTAAATTAAGAGGCGCCATTGCAAATTGCAGTGTTGCACCCCCTTGCAGAAAAAGCACGTCGTAATCTTCAGGAATGCTCATCAATTTTCTTAAATCAGCTTCTGCCTCTGCTTCCATCTCTGTGTAAAGTGAGGAGCGATGACTGATCTCCATTACGCTCATGCCGCTGTTTTTATAAGAAATCAATTCACTTTGAACCTGGCGCAAAACCTCAGCTGGTAAAACAGCTGGTCCGGCCGCAAAGTTATACACTTGTGTCACGCTACCCACTTCTTTCTTCAGAATTTTTTAATGGAGCAAAGGTGCTTGTAAAAAGTAAGCACACCACGTTGATGCGTGCTCCCGCCACTTTACCCAATGTTCCGAATGTAGCGCAATCCCATGGTGATGTCAAGACTCTATCAGAAAAACACCATTTCTGTTAAAAATTATTTTAGTGTTTTTTACCACGTCAACTATTCCCTCAAAAGGGGTTTTAGCTGGTATTTTTATTAAAAAATAATGAAGTTTATAAATTTAATATTACTGTAATATTATGCTCGGAAATTCGTGTATTTTTCAAACTGTTTTTAAGATAAAACCATAATTAAAGCAGGATTTTCATTAAATTTGGATTCCTTAAAGTATTTGTAACACTAATGTAATATTCTTAAGGAATTCAAAGCACTTACATTCCTTTTTCTTGCCCTGATAATCCCTTATATGTCAACGTTTTAAATTCTCTGAAGGAACACAAAAATAAACTCAAAAAAATTTTTTTTTGAAAAAACGCCTTTATTAAAGGCTTCACATAACTTATGTTACAGATAGTCCCAAATTGTAATTTAATTTGTACCCTCTTGCAACATTGATAGCCTACAATCAAAGCATTGGTAAGAAAATAATAATTTAAAAAAGTAGGAGTGACTTAATTTGAAACGTACAGCAAAAACATTATTGGTAGGCACTGTTGGTGCGGCGGGTTTATTCTTAGCTTCTACAACAACTGCGAATGCTTCAACCACTGTTAAAGTTAATAAGAATGATACTGTTTGGGCACTTTCACAAAAATATGGTGTTTCAATTCAAGCAATCGAAACTTTGAACCATGTTAATCAGAATTCACATTTAATCCTTCAAAATCAATCATTGCAAATTCCTGACAAAGCTGCTAAGAATACTGCTAACACAAGTAAGACAACAGCAACTTCTTCAGTTTCTGTCAAGGCCGGAGATAGCTTATGGGCAATTGCTAAAGAATACAACATTTCTGTTGATACTCTCCGTTCGCTTAACGGAATCGCCACAGATGAAACATTGATCCAACCAGGTCAAACTCTTAAGGTTACAGGAACACCTAAGACAACGACGACAACAAGCAATACAACGACCCAAGCTGCTAACACAGACAGTACTGCAGCAACGCAAAGTTCAACTACAACTGCTTCAAAAGTAACTGTTTCAACTAACCATGTTACATACACAGTTAAATCGGGCGATACACTTTACACAATCGCTCAAGCTTATGGTGTAACTGTTGCTTCACTTAGAGCTGCTAATACTTTAGGAAGCACACTTGTTTTGGGACAGACATTAACAATTAATGATCCAACCAAGACACCTGCAACAACAAGTTCAGCTGCTTCAAGTTCTTCAACAGCTTCAAGTACTGCTACTACAGCCGCTTCATCTTCAAGCACAACTGCAGCAACAAGTTCAACTACAGCAGCATCTAGCAGCACTCCTGCAAGTTCAGCTGCTTCAAGTACTTCGACAGTTGCTTCATCATCAAGTACTGCAAGTACAACAACAGGTACCAGTTCTACAAATAACACAACATCCAGCTCTGCTGTAAGTAGTTCTTCACAAGCTACGCAATCAAGTACTGCAGCTACTTCATCAAGTTCTGCAGCTACTTCATCAAGTACTTCGACTACAACAAGTTCAGTTTCAGCTTCTTCAATTGTTAGTTATGCAGAACAGTTAGCAACCATGGGCATTCCTTACGTATCAGGTGGTACAAGTCTTAGCGGTTTTGACTGCTCCGGGTTCACACAGTATGTTTATGCTCACTTTGGAATCTCAATTCCACGTACTTCTGAAGCACAATCTGCAATTGGAACTTACGAATCAGTTAGTGCTGCACAACCTGGTGACTTATTATTCTGGGGTGGCCGCGGTTCTGCATGGCATGTTGGAATCTACGTTGGTGGCACTAGTTATGTTGCCGCTCCAACAACTGGTGAAACAGTTAGCCTTAAGAGCTTCCAGTACTTCCAACCATCATTTGCAGTTCACGTAAACTAGAGTTAGTTAAAAAGCATCCTGCATGGATGCTTTTTTTGTAGGCTTTATATTCAGCATACTTAATAAACCAGCTGCTTGGCATTCTAGGCACGTAGACCCATCAAGCTAAGAAAAGACCCGTTCTCCTTAAAAACTCGCTTAGAAGTGCAATTAAAGCGTTAATAACTAAGTTTAAAGAGGCTGTGCCAAAAGTTAACTTTTGGCACAGCCCCGCTTTTATTCTGGATAAACGTGTTCCATAAGTCAAAATTCTCCGTCTAACTTCGAATTACTCATAGCAAAGTACTCGCTATGTTCGTAATTTCGAGTTAGCACTCAAAATTTTCCCGACTTATGTCACACTCTCTCTTTTGATATATCGAAGCACTTGGACTGCAAACTCAGGTAAAAAACTTCGGCCCTTCCCATAACTTCTAGCCGCAACAATATTCTAGTTTTGAAAATCTTTGAGAATTGTACGCGTCACCGTGCTTTTTACTATAAATTAAAAATAACGACTTTTTCCAACTGGAAGCAAGTCGTTATCGTTTGATTGTCTTGAAAAATTATTTTTTCATGTTTAGTAGCGCACAATAAAGGAACCTTCATTATTATCAGTAGCTGCTTTATCCCCATCAGTAGCGGAATTTCCAAAATGACCCTGTGCAATATCTTTATAGAAAGCAACATATGTCGCCGTCTGATAGGGTGTTAACCAGATAAAGCCGATCCCAAAGGTTAGAACTGCCAAAATATCCCAGCCAATAAAACTCAATTTCAATAAGAAAAAGTCCATTTTGTGTCCATCCATTAACTGACGGCTTTTAGTAATATAGTCTAAATAACTAAGATCGTCAGTGTCCTTTTGGCTCTCAGCTAGATCCTTGTAAATCAAGTAAGTTTGTGAATAAGAAAAAGTTTTAATTATTCCTGGAATAATAAATAGCAATGTCCATAAAAAGGTAAAGAGTGAAATTAGTAGATACAATACCAAAACACTTATAAAATGACGTTTAGTGAAGACACTGAAAACTCCTCTGAGAACTTTAAAATCACTTTTTTTGGTGCGCAGCCAATCAAGGAAGGTGAAGTTAATTCCAACTAAAATCATTGTTGCTAAAAAACCGGAGAAATAACTTCCGAAAGGATTTCCCCCATTACTAAAAGTCGACTCGTTACTCGTTCCTGAATAATCCAACGCTGCCCCATTCTTAGTCAGAAACCATACAAGTCCAAGACTGCCAATTGCAACTGCAAAACTTGCAAGAATTTGAAAAATAACTGGTATCAACGTTAACTTGATAGCTTGTCCCCAATGACCTCGAAAAGTGGCTTTAACCTCGTCCTTAAGTTCTTTTCTTGTCTTCATTTCTTTCTTCCCTTCCTTTTCTTTACGCATATTATACTAAAAAATTTCACCTCTTCACACAAATATGATTTTTTGTGTGAATTTTCATTTATGTACACTTCCTTAATGTATATAAAAAAAGGGCTGGGTCAAAAGTGAAATTTTAGTCTAGCTCCTTTATTTATTCCGGATAAACGTGTTCCATAATTTTACCGACTTATGTCACATTCTTGTATATAGAAAAAGAGTTGAGTCAAAAACTGTGTTTTGACTCAACTCTCTTAGTTTGCACGGCAACGACCTACCCTCGCAGGGGGCGATCCCCCAACTACTCTTGGCGC
>NZ_AZFQ01000035.1 GCF_001435195.1 Liquorilactobacillus satsumensis DSM 16230 = JCM 12392
CAAAAGTCCTCTAAAATAAAAGAGATTGTCGAAAATCGTTCTGGGATTTTCGACAATCTCTTCTTTGGTTTTAAAAAACAAGTATAATTGGTAACTCTTGCCACCAATTTCCTGATATTCATCGCTATCAAGGCAATTCCTACTTCCTTTTTAACTTTTTTGAGGCCTCTAACCATAAATCTTTTGAAGCCTAAACAAGCCTTCAATCCGCCAAAAACTGATTCGACATCAATTTTACGTTGTCCATAAAT
>NZ_AZFQ01000036.1:0-66852 GCF_001435195.1 Liquorilactobacillus satsumensis DSM 16230 = JCM 12392
GAAAATCCCAGAACGATTTTCGACAATCTCTTTTATTTTAGAGGACTTTTGTCACACCCCCCTCTTTTATTCTGGATAAACGTGTTCCATAAGTCAAAATTCTCCATCTAACTTCGAATTACTCATAGCAAAGTACTCGCGATGTTCGTAATTTCGAGTTAGTACTCAAATTTTCCTGACTTATGTCACACTCGCTTTTTCCGTAACTAAACTTGAATTATCCATAATTGGCAACGAGTCGGAAACGCTTATTTAACCATAATCATTGAAGCTGAATCAATCTAAGATCCGGCGCGCCTTTTCGTGCACATCGCTGCGCCAATTATAGACTGTCTGGCGCGAGACGTGCTCTTGCTTGGCAAAGTCGCTGATCTTTTGTCCCAGCAGACGGCTGTTGAGATAGCGTTGTTCATGTGCCAAGCAAATACTCCATAATTCTTGAAAAAAAGCGGCGGCGGTTAAGTCGGCGGCAAAAGCTAAACCGTTGGGGTCGCTGACCTCAATTCCAGTAGGATGCTCAAAGTCTTGCTTGATTGTGACCAATGGCTCGCACGGTGGATGATACAGCTGCTGATGGCGCAGCAGATCCAACAAACGCCAGCGAATCGTGCGAAAGGCGAACTTACCAAAGGCAGCTGGGACTTCTTGGCTGGGATGCAATTGGCAAAAGCGTTTGTAAGCTTCGACAAAAAGCAGACAGCCTTCTTGCAGCAAGTCTTCATAATCACTGCGAGCCGGTGAGATATGCAGCGACTTGAGCACACCATGGATTAGGCGCATGTTCTGATTTGCCAGCAGGAGGGTAAAAGCCTCTTCAGTTATCTGATTTTGGTTCATCGAATCACTCCAATTGTTTTTGAATTGTGATTCAAGGCCTTGAACTTCTTTAGCATAAACTAATTAGCAGATTAATTAAGTATAGAGTAAAAATTAATTCATATAGAGATAAAAAATTAGTATAAATAACAAACTTAAAATGGTACAATCAAAGTGCACCAATAGGAGTGCTAACAATTCACAGCTATCCCTAGAGGGGGATAACTGAATTGGGAAAAAATTTCCTAAATATCTTCAAAATTCATAGCGAGCGGTATGCAGAACTAATCAAGCAGGCGGAGTTCGACGATGAGGCAGTCATCAATGCTCATACAACACTTTTGGTAATGGATTGCCAGTCTTTTCCGGAGTTGAACTGCAAGTCATTCTTATTAGATCAATACCGCGGCATTATTAAGACCAATAAGGAGACCCGGAAGCTGATCAATCAGTTTGTTGCTCAGCGGCCGCTTTCTTTTTGGGGGATGCGAATCTTTTCTGCTTGCACTGCTCATCAAGGGGCACTATCTTATGTTTTTGGCAACACAATCTTAATACCTTTGACCGGCGCCACCCAGCATTCGACGCACTGGCTGATGCTCAACAAAGTCAAGAGCAGCTCGTTCAACCATGAAAGACGGACCATGAATGTGTGGTTCTCGACCTTGGAACAAAAGCTTTTGCACGTTGAGATTGCAGTCAAAAAGGCGGTCGTCCATCAGCACATTGTTCAGGCCATGAAGACCCATATCACGCAAAGACGGTTGCTTGACGCTTTAATGCGCGATTTCAACGTCAGCGAAGCAGCAGGTCAGCTGCAGTATCTGGCAGAGCATTTTGATGAAGAGACCGACTACGTCACGCTGAAGAATTACACTGCCGCATGGAAAGAAGAGATTGTAACTGCGACGCTCAAAGAAATACTCGGAGCCGAGGTAACACCAGCGTTAACGCAGCAGTATCTGCGGGCGCTCCGTAAAAAATGGGAAAGGTTATAGATTATAGCGAGCCCGCAGCTTGACAAAAACAAACTAGCGCTATTCATTGAGTCACTACAGGAGGAAGTTCTTGGATTGGTATTATTGGCAAACAAATAAAAAAATATGGATACTGTGAAGAGGTTTTAAAGGTATCTCCTACGGTGCACGTAAGAAACAGTGAAATAATTGACACTGTTTCGAAAAATAACGAAAATATGGCTCCAGCAGCACTGACAATCAAAGTCAGCGTTTCTGGGGCTTTTTATGTGGTTTAAAGGTAATTAAATACCAGTTTAAGATATCAAATGATATGTGCAAAATAGTTTGTAAACAAATCTTTACAAAAAAAGTTTTGCAGAAAACGTTTGCTTGTTTTACAATAACTAGGTGTTAATGTTTAAGAAATTGTTAATTTATTCACTTTTTAGTTAACTTCCATGATTTTTTTAAAAAAAGGTAGCTAAAACTATAAGGTTACATTTGTTAATTTATATTTCTTTAAATTCGTAGCTGTGTATAATAAACGTATAACTGAATGTTAAGAACTTATTAAGTAAGCTAGGGGAGATTGTTCCATGGAAAATTTCGAGGGGGAGCACGGACATTTAATTCAGCTCGACAAGACTAAGATTGATCATCGCTATGTTTATCGAGTTACCAAGCGGATGGCAGATATTCTTTTCAGTGTGGGAGGAATTATCGCTTTGTCACCGCTTTTTGTGTTACTTGCAGTTGCTATTAAGCTTGAAGAACCAAGTGGAACGATTCTCTACAAGCAGGAACGCTTAGGCCGCAGAGGTCGAAAGTTTTTGATTTATAAATTCCGCTCGATGTGCATGGATGCAGACCAAAAATTAGCGCAGCTGAAAAAATATAATGAAGTGGGCGGTGCGATGTTTAAGATGAAGCATGATCCACGAGTTACGCGGGTGGGGCGCTTAATTCGCAAGTTCAGTCTTGATGAACTGCCCCAGCTCTTTAATGTTTTACGCGGAGAGATGAGTCTTGTCGGTCCGCGCCCACCGTTGCCGCATGAAGTTGAGCAATACAGTGAGTATGACAAGCAGAGATTATACGTTATTCCGGGGTGTACTGGTTTGTGGCAGGTCAGTGCGCGCAACGAAGTCGGCTTCGAAGAAATGGTCGAGTTAGATCTGAAATATATTCAAAAAAGCAATTTATTATATGATTTTACTTTAATTTTAAAAACAGTAAAAATAATGGTGCTCCCTAATGGGGCATATTAAGAAAGTGAGTGTTTTGTGTGAAAGGAATTGTTTTGGCAGGCGGAAGTGGCACAAGGCTTTACCCGATTACGCGTGGAATCTCCAAACAATTGATTCCAGTATACGATAAACCAATGATTTATTATCCAATCTCAACTTTGATGCTGGCAGGTGTTAAAGATATTTTGGTAATTTCAACCCCACGTGATATTCAACATTTCGAAGATTTATTGGGTGATGGATCCGATCTGGGAATTAATTTTTCATATGCAGTTCAAAAGCAGCCAAATGGATTGGCAGAAGCGTTTATTGTGGGTAAAGAATTTATTGGTTCTGACTCGGTTTGTTTAATTCTAGGGGATAACATCTATTATGGCAGCGGAATGTCTAAGTTGTTGCAGCAGGCTGCGGCTAAGAAAAATGGTGCAACTGTCTTTGGATATCATGTCAATGACCCTGAAAGATTTGGAGTCGTTGATTTTGATGACAAGATGCATGCACTCTCGATTGAAGAAAAGCCATCGCAACCTAAGAGCAATTATGCAGTAACAGGTCTGTACTTCTACGATAATCAAGTGGTTCAAATTGCGGAAGACTTGGAACCTTCACCACGTGGCGAATTAGAAATCACAGATGTGAATAAAGTGTATTTGAAGAGAAATCAATTAGACGTGAAGCTGATGGGGCGCGGGTATGCTTGGCTTGATACCGGGACCCATGATTCTATGCTGGAAGCTGGAAGTTTCATTGCGACAATTGAGAAACGTCAGAGCTTGAAGGTAGCTTGTTTGGAAGAGATTGCTTATCGGATGGGATATATTGATGCAACACATTTGGAGCAATTGGCACAACCAATGAAGAAGAACGATTATGGACAATATTTGCTGCGGCTGTTAGCGAACGAAAAGGGAGAAAAGATCGGATGAAGATTATTAAAACAAAGTTGCAAGACGTTAAATTAGTAGAAACTGATGTGTTTGGAGATCATCGCGGCTTCTTCACTGAGACCTATACTAAGAACAAATTTCAAAAAGCAGGAATTGACATTGACTTCACGCAAGATAACCAGTCACTTTCGGTTGAACCAGGTGTTTTACGTGGAATGCACTATCAATTGGCACCTTACGCCCAGACTAAGTTACTACGAGCTGTGACTGGTGTAATCTATGATGTTTTGGTGGATATCCGTAAGGGATCACCTACATATGGAAAATGGGAAGGTTATCTTTTAAGTGAATATAATCATCGGCAATTATTGGTTCCAAAAGGCTTCGCACATGGTTTTGTAACGCTAACTCCGAATGTCAACGTTGCCTATAAGGTGGATGGATATTATGCGCCAGAGGCTGACGGTGGAATTGCTTATGATGATCCTGAGATTGGCATTGAATGGCCAATGCCGCTTGACCATCTAATTCTTTCAGACAAGGACAAGAAGCATCCATGCTTGAAAGATGCCAAGCTTAATTTCGTCTACGAGGAGGGAAAGTAGGATGAATCTTTTAGTCACTGGTGGAGCAGGTTTTATCGGTAGTAATTTTATTCATTACATGTTGCAAAAATATCCTACCTATAAGATTGTCAACTTGGATTTGTTAACTTACGCAGGCAATTTACACAACCTTGATGATATCAAAGATAATCAGCAGTACACGTTTGTGCAAGGTAATATTACTAATCGGGAATTGGTGACGCATCTAGTGGAAGAGTACCACCTAGACACCATTGTTAATTTTGCTGCTGAGAGTCATGTTGATCGTTCGATTCTTCATCCAGAAATCTTTGTAGAAACTAATGTACAAGGGACCCTAGCTTTGTTAGATGTAGCTAAGCGGTGTAATTTAAAGAAGTATTTACAAGTTTCAACTGATGAGGTGTATGGAACATTAGGAGCAAAAGGCTATTTTAAGGAAACAACACCTTTGGCACCGAATTCACCATATTCAGCAAGCAAAGCCTCTGCGGATCTTTTAGTGCGAGCGTATTACGAAACTTATGGTTTGAATGTTAATATTACTCGCTGCTCGAATAATTATGGCCCCTATCAATTTCCTGAAAAGTTAATTCCATTAATGACATCTAATGGGATGGATGGCAAAAAATTGCCGATTTACGGCGATGGCAAAAACATTCGTGATTGGCTACATGTTTCGGATCATTGTCAAGCAATTGATCTTGTATTGCATAATGGCAAGAAGGGTGAGGTTTATAATGTCGGCGGGCACAACGAACGTACTAATAACGAAATTGTACATTTGATTGTAAACAAACTTGGTTTAGGCGAAGATGCAATCGAATATGTGCAGGATCGACTTGGACATGATAGACGGTATGCTATAGACCCGACTAAAATTGAAACTGAGCTAGATTGGAGACCCAAGTATACATTTGAGGTTGGAATTCAGGAAACAGTTGAATGGTATTTGAATAATGAGAAATGGTGGAGACCTTTGAAAGAGAATGCAACCATATATTAAATTCCTTTGATGTTTCATCAAAATCTATTAGCAATATTTATCTTTGTAAATTTTAAAAGTTAATATTTTTATGTATATAAAAACTGCATTTCTTGTAGCTATTACTGGAGGAGAGAAATGGATGACGGAGAAGAAGATAGATTTGAGTATATCAATAGTTGTCTATAAAGACTACTTAAGTGCGTTTGAAACAATTAAATCCATTGAAACATTCACAAATGTTAATATAAAAAAAATAATTTATGTAATTGATAATTCTAATGAAAAGAGTGATAGTAAAAAAAGGTTCTTAAAAAAAATAAAATTATATGAAGATATATGCTTTATTAGTACCGAAAAAAATTTGGGGTTCTCTAAAGCACATAATTTAGTTATTGAAAAATTATATTCGAAATATCATGCGATAGTTAATCCAGATGTAATCTTGCATGAAGATTCTTTTGAAAAAATTATTAATTTTATGGAACTTAATCAAAAAGATGTTGGTATGGTTATTCCTAAGATAGTTGATCCGAATGGAATCTTGCAATTGGCTTATAGAAGGGAATTAACCATACTGGACATGGTAGTACATTTTTTTAATGCGAAATTGTTTCGCAAAAGATATGACTATCACACTATGAAAGAAAAAAATTTTGATAAATCTTTTTCGGTACCTTTTGGACAGGGTAGCTTTTTAGTTATTCAGACTTCTTTATTTAAGAAGCTAAATGGATTTGATGAAAGGTTTTTTATGTATATGGAAGATGCGGATTTGTGCAAGAGAGTAAATCAAGTTTCTAAGCTTAAATATTTTCCAAATTCTGTTGTTGAGCACAAATGGGTAAGGGGTTCACATAAAAACCTAAAGCTGCTAAAAATTCATATAGTTTCTATGGTAAAATATTTTCAAAAATGGGGTATAAAACTTTTTTGAGGAGGAATCTTTGATTAATAAAGGTATAATATGCGCAGGCATTGTTTTATATAATCCCGAATTAAAATTGTTGGGGAAAAATATTGATGCAATTTCAGCACAAGTTAGTAAAATATACTTGTATGATAATGCTTCGGATAACATTGAAAAAATAGAGGTCCTTGTGAGGGACTATGAGAACATTGTTTTACTAAAGGGGAGTTCAAATTTAGGAATAGCTTATGCTCTAAATGTATTAATAGGGCTAGCTAAAAAAGACAGTTATTCTTGGTGTTTAACTCTTGACCAAGACTCTATATGTGCTGATAATTTAATAAGTAGCTATCTTGGCTATTTAAGTTGTGAAAGAGTGGCATTAGTTTGCCCATTTATCATAAATAATAATAAATATACTTTTGAAGAATATAAAAAACTTTCTCTTCCAAGTTATACAAAGATTAGTGATCCTATCAATTGTATAACCTCAGCGTGTTTAAATAATGTAAAAATAATTGAGAGTCTCGGTGGTTATCGGGAGGAACTTTTTATTGATTGTGTTGACACCGAGTTGAATTGTAGAGTCTTGATGAATGGTTTTCAGATTATCAGAGTTAATAGTACCTATCTTATTCAATCTATGGGTCAGGCAAAGCAACTAAGAAGTTTAACTTGGCTATATGATAAAACTAAATTAAGTTTTTTACGTAGAATTAAAACTGTTTCAGTTTATAGTGACAAAAGACTTTATTTTGAATCTCGAAATTCCAGATATGTTAGGAAAGTATATAGTAATCATGGAAAGAGAACTGGCTTTTTATTTATGTTTTTTTTGTTTTGTTATTTTACGCTTTTTTATCCTTATAATCGAAATAGGTTAATTATGTGGAAAAATATTGTGAAGGGGTTTAGAGATTATTCTAAGATTATTGGTGAAAAAAAATGATATCTGTTGTAATTGCGGTTTTTAATAGCAATAAGAGTTTTCTAAAAAAACAGTTGAATTCTATAAAAAATCAAAGTATTTTACCCACAGAGGTAATAATAGTTGATGATTGTTCAAATAACGGAACTGCTGAAGCCATTAAAGAATATATTTTTAATAATAAGTTAAATAGTTGGAGTGTCTTTGTAAATAAAAAAAATATTGGATACAAAAATTCATTTGCAAAAGCTATTTCTCTTACTAAGGGGAGTATTATTGTACTTGCAGATCACGATGATATATGGCTTCCTGATAAACTCAAATTAATTAGAGAGCAATTTAAAAAAAACAAAGACATATTGTATCTTGCTACTAGTTTTAAAAAAATAGACGAGAATGACAAAACTATTGTAACTAAAGAAAGATGGCAACATGCAAATAATAATTTAATTCGGAGAGGCATTAGGAAGAACGAGTTGAATAAGATGTCATTTCAAGATATAGCTATTTATAATATTTCACCAGGTTGCTGTTGTGCTTTTAGTTCTAAAATAAAACAAGCTTTTTTAAAACTTTATAGTTATGATTTACCACACGATTGGAAATTAGCTGTTATAGCTGCTTTAAATGATGGATTATATTACTTGGATAAGGTTACCACAATGTACAGACTTCATAATAGAAATACAATAGGATTGGGGCATGAAAGTGACTATAGTAAAAGAATTCAGTTATTGTTAAATGGGCTTAATGAAAAAAAAGCAATGGTGAACGTAATTGGAAAAATCAAGATGTCGCCTAATGTTCAAGAATTAAGGTATGAAAGAAAAATTATAAAACTATTTTATAGAAGAGTTTCTTTAATGAAGTCTAAAAAGATTTTAAAATATGGTTTTCCATTATTAGTAAGATCGCTTAAATTTGGGAAGCTTTATGAGAGTATATTGCTAGATTTTGTTACTATATGTAAGGAAAATCATAGATATTTAAGACTTATAAGGAAAAGGTAATAATAATGTTATTTATTTTATTTGTCGTATTTATATTGATCGGGCTGTCAATAAGCAATCCAAGAATTCTTGATTTTGTTGTTATTATATATATGGCAATACTTACATATGTTTCAACAAATGTTCCAGATTTTATATCTTATCAGGGCTTATATTACGATATAATGAACCCTAATTTACGAAGCCAGGTTGGAATTGGTTGGTATTATATAAGCTTTATGGGACATCAGTTCAATCTTACTTATGCAGGAGTAAAATGTGTACTTGTATTGTTAGGTCTACTTTTATTAAGAAGTACAGAAAAATATTTTTTAAAAGATACTCATAATTATATTTGGGCTTTGTATTTACTGTACCCTGCGCTTGCCGATGCAGTTCAAATTAGGTTTTTTGCGGCAACAAGTATTGTTGTATTTGCTTTACGTTTTTTGAGTTTAGATACATTTGTAGGGTATGCTTCATACACTCTTTTTGTTTTAATAGCTGGTCAAATTCATAGCTCAGCATATTTTTACATACTATTTTTAGCATATATTTTTTTAAAACCATTACAGAAAGCTATGAGATGGATGTGGCCATTTATTTTGGTGGGCTCTTTTTTTCTTAAAAAGTTCATTGTAAGTTTGACTTTAATCTTTGCAAGTTCTAGACAAAGTACATATATTTATAATCCTCCTAGAGAATACGCAAGTACTTTTCCAGCTTATGCATCGATGTTAGTAATATTCTACTTTGTTTCTAAGGCTATCAATGATGAGGTTATTATTAGAAATAATATCACTGAAAAAGAAAAACAATTTTCTAAGCTATTTTATTGTATCTGTATTATATCTTTTGTTTTGTTACCCCTTATTGAGATGGAGTGGGATTTTAGTAGATTATTGAGACCAATGTGGTTTTTGCTATACATTGATGGAATTATCGCAGCAAGAAATAATTTAGAGATAAGGTTGGGGCCTGTTAAAGTAAAGAACATAAAATTAGGTATCGTTTGCCTTTCACTTATCTTTGGTTTTCTTTTAGACTTATGCCATTTTAGTGCAAGTGTATTACAAGCATTTTTTTTCTACAAATGAATTTTGAACTTTTAATTAAACAATGAAAATTTTAAAAAAGGAGAAATTATGAACTTTAAATTTTTATTATTTTTAAAGGCTGCTATAAAAAGAATGGAACTAACAATTAAGGTACACGATAATATTAAATCTGCAAGATTAAGGAAGTTATTAGATATTTGTTTGTTTCCAGCTGCTTTAATAAATGTAGTAAAACTTTGTTTAAATTACAAGACTAAAGCATCTAAAAAAAAGCATTTTAAATATAATTTAGCGCTCTGTTCAATAATAAAAAATGAGGCACCATATATAAGTGAGTGGATTGATTATCACAAAAAAATTGGAATTCAGCATTTATACATATATGACAATGACAGTGATGATGGACTTCAAGATATTCTTACACCTTATATAAAAAATGGGGATGTCACTTATTGTAAAATAAAGGGGATGAGCCGTCAGCATGATGCATACAATGATTGTTTAAATAAACACGAACTTGAAGCAAAATATATATTTTTTTTAGATGCTGACGAATTTGTATTTTGTCCAAATTCAAATAGCAATCTTTTTAATATTGTTAATTCATTTTTTGTAAATCAATACGTAGGTGGTTTAGCAATAAATTGGATAATTTTTGGATCTTCAGGATATGTGAGTAGAAGTGGGGAGAGTGTAACTAAAACTTTCTTAAGAAGGAGTGAAAAAAATTTTGAAAAAAATAAACACATAAAAACGGTATGTAACCCTCGTAAAGTTCTAGGCTTTACCTCAGCACATTTTCCGGTGTATTTGAAAAAATTTTATGCTATTAATGAAGTGGGAGAAAAAATTTATGGGCCAATATCAAAACAAGTTCATGTTGACAAAATTAGAATAAACCATTATTTTACTAAGTCCAAGCGTGAATTTATTATTAAGAAAAATAGAGGTGAAGCAGACAATTTTAGTAAGAGGTCAATGAAAGATTTTTACGACCACGATAGGAACGAAGTTTTTGACAATTCTATAATGAAAAAAATAGTAGAGGAAAATAATGAGGAAAATTATAACTTTAGAAACAGATAAGACAAAACAATTTGGCGGAGGAAGTAAAGCTAATGAAGATATTGCAAAGTTTTTGAAGTCAAGTGACTTTAAAACGCTAAGTATTGAAATTGCTAAATCTAAATTATTAAAATTGTTTTATTCTTTCTTTAAAATACCAAGGTTAATAAAAAAAGAAAATGGGAATTTAATAGTTTTTCAATATCCGTTGCACACTTATTTGATTAGTCGTACCCTTGTGAGAACAGCTAGCCGTTCTACTAATACAAAGCTGATTATTTTAATTCATGACATCCAATCATTGCAATTTTTTGAAGGGGACGCGAAAAAAACTGCAAGAGAAGTTGAGTTATTTAATATGGCAGATACGTTAGTTGTGCATAATGAAGAAATGGCTCGTTGGTTAAGAGAACAAGGAGTCAAAAAAGAGATGGTTTCTCTAGAAATATTTGATTATGATAATCCTCAACCAGTTCAAAATAATTTTAATTATAAAGGTTCAGTTTGTTTTGCAGGAAATTTAGCTAAATCATCTTTTTTAGAAAAATTGAATTTAAAACATAAAATTTATATATTTGGACCTAATGCTATGAATAATTCATATGCAAAGTGTGTGCAATATTGTGGTAAGTATTCTCCAGAGGAATTACCAAAATATTTAAATCAAAATTTTGGTTTAGTTTGGGATGGATCAAGTACTGAAACCTGTGCTGGAGTATATGGAAATTATTTGCGGTACAATAACCCTCATAAAGTTTCTCTATATTTAAGTACTGGAATCCCTGTTGTAGTATGGAGCGGAGCAGCTATTGCTAAATTTGTTGAGAAATATAAGGTTGGAATTACGATTGATAATTTAGATGAACTGGATGAAATACTTGGAAAGATTTCGGCTTCAGAGTATAACCAATTGAAGAAAAACACTTTAAATGTAGCCCTTAAAATGAGAAAGGGATATTTCGTCAAGAAAGCTTTAGCGAAACTAACAGAAAGTATTTAAAAAAGCGTTTAAGATATACCCCATTTTTTAATTTTAATAAAAAGGAGGGATCTTGTGAAAAACCTTGTGTCAAGTGATGACTTAGATAGAGCCATTATTAATGGAGGTTCTAAAGCTAAGCGTGATGTAGTAAATTTTTTAAAAAAAGAAAACTTCACTTCATTGCCCATTAAGAGGTTCAAGTTTAAAAATATAATTAATTGGCCAAATGTATTTTTTAAAGCATCTAAATATTTAAAAAAAGAGAAACCAGAAATTCTTCTTTTACAATATCCCATGGATTTCTTTGTGTTAAAGAAATTTTTGTTAACTGCAAAAAAAAGTTCCGATGCGCTTGTTATAGTTTTAGTTCATGATATTGAGTCTGTTCGATACGAGCATTATTTAAAACTCCAAGATGAGTTAAAGATTTTCAACGCGGTGGATGGCTTAATTGTTTTAAACAGTAAAATGAATGTCTGGTTAAAAAAACATGGAGTGGTGGTTCCTATGGTAAACTTGGAAATTTGGGATTATGATAATTCTAATTGTTTTTCTGAATTTTCAAGGTATAAGAGATCTATATGTTTTGCTGGTAGTCTAGATAAATCTGTTTTTTTAAATAATATTAATTTAAAACATAAGATGTATGTTTTTGGAACTAATCCTAGACATGATTATCCTGAATGTATTGAATATATGGGAAGTTATTCCGCTGAAATTTTACCTGCACATTTGAATTATAATTTTGGTCTTGTTTGGGATGGTACGAGTGTAGAAACGTGTGATGGTCTTATGGGAGAGTATTTAAAAATTAATAATCCGCATAAAACGTCTTTATACTTGAGTTCAGGTATACCAGTTATTATATGGGCTAGGGCAGCGCTTGCGGACTTTGTACTTAAAAATAAAATTGGATTAACTATCAATAGTCTTAGTGAGTTGGACGAAAAAATAGACAGTATCTCAGAGTTAGAATATGAAAATATGCATCAAAATGCTGTTAATATTGGTAAGAGGATGCGAGATGGATATTACATTAAAAAAGCTGTCAGTCAATATACTCCAGCGATACTTCGATTTAAATAGATTAAGGAGGGTTGTTAATATTGTCACGTAAGTTTATAACTTTTAAATGGGAGTATAGGATTTCGTATCTGATGATGAGACTTCATTGTCCTGTACAACTTTGTCGTTTATATAATGAGCATAGACATAGACGTGTTTTAAAATACATATCTGCATATCTAAATGATTCATTAAAAGAACTGGAAACAAATGATGAGGAAGAAATTCAAAATTCAAGTGAAAAATGTATATGGGTTTTTTGGTGGCAGGGATATAAAGCCATGCCAGATGTCGTTAAAGCTTGTATTAATTCAATAAAGAAACATGCTAATCAGCATAAAGTTATTATCATTTCAAGGTCCAATTTTAAAGAATATATAAAATTGGATCCTAGAATTTATCATAAAATACTTGAAGGTTATTTTTCCCTAGCACATGTATCTGATATATTTAGGTTTAACTTATTAAGACATTATGGTGGATTATGGATGGATGCTACATTGTTTGTAAATAGAGACTTAAGTGATCAGTACTTTAATGACAATTTTTATACAAGTGGAAAATATGAAGAAAAGTATGAGTTTAATATTTCTGATGGAAAATGGACTGAGTTTTTGATTGGAGGTAATAAACAATCTAAACTCTTTAGTTTTATAGATATCTTCTTTAAAAATTATTGTTCAGTTGAAGATAATTTTATAGACTATTTTTTAGCGGATTATGTATTATTTTATGCTTATAAAATGAATATTGGAGAATTTAGAACTTATATAGATGAAAATGTTGTAAATAGAAATCAAGAAATTTTTTCATTACTCCATCTTTTTATGCAGGATAAACCTTTTGACAAGAACGAATTTTCAAAAATAACTAATAAAAATGACATATTTAAATTGAGTTATAAAAAGAAATTTTTGGGCAACATGAAAAATGGGGGATATTATAAAAAAATGATCAATTAAATAAATGCGAGGTGATTTATTTTAACATGAAAGTTTTGAAAAACTATTTTTGGAATGTAAGTTATCAAATGTTGTTGATACTAGTTCCAACCATTACTATGCCATGGATATCTAGAACACTCGGACCTACAGGAGTTGGGATAAATTCATATACAGCCTCAATCGTTCAGTATTTTTTAATTGCAGGTGATTTGGGAACGGCCTTATATGCTAATAGACAGATTGCATATGTGCGAGATGATAAAGAAAAATTGTCTTACACTTTTTGGGAGATATTTTGGCTCCGTTGCATAACCCTTTTAGTTGCATTAAGTGCATTTCTATTTTTTGTATTTTTTGAAAGAAAATTTACCGTCATTTATTTAGTGCAAGGGATTGCTATTGTTGCAAGTTTTTTTGATGTTTCTTGGTTATTTATGGGAATGGAGAACTTTAGAATAACAGTTATAAGAAATATGGTAGTGAAACTTGTAGGACTTTTAGCAATTGTTTTGTTTGTAAATGAAAGCAGTGATACTTTATTATACATTGCAATTATCACGACAACTAATTTACTAGGAAATTTTACAATGATTCCTTATATCACAAAATATGTAGAGTTTAAAAAAGTTGATTTGATTAATATCTTTAAGCATCTTAAAGGCGCATTTATTTTATTTTTGCCGGCTGTAGCTATCCAGTTATATACTGTTTTAAATAAAACGATGGTGGGTGTGCTGGTTAATACAGATGCTTCGGGCTTTTACTTTAATACTGATGGGCTTATTAAGATAATTCTATCATTAGTTACAGCAACTGGAGCAGTAATGTTACCCCATATCTCAAATGCTTTTGCAAACAAAGACATGGTAACTGTGAGAAAAATGCTTTATAAATTTTTTGATTTTTCACTGTTTATGTCTCTCCCAATTGCTGCTGGAGTAGCAGCAATTGCATTGAATTTCGCCCCTTGGTTTTTTACGGAGGCATTTAAAGAAGTTGGTCAGTTGATGTTTTTAGAGTCGCCAGTTATAGTTTTTATCTCTCTAAGTACAGTTATTGGAGTACAGTATTTACTACCAACTAGACAAAATAAATTATACATATGGTCTTTAATGGGAGGAGCAATATTAAATATCATCATAAATGTACCGCTTATCATTCAATTTAAAGTTTATGGGGCAATTTTTGGTACTACGATGGCTGAATTCTGTATTGTACTTCTTGAGCTTGTGGGAATTCGAAAACAAATTTCGATAAAGCTTCTTTTTAAAAATTTTTCAAAATATTTTATAGGATCTTTCTTGATGTTTATGGTTGTATTTCCTATTAATATATACTGGCATATTATAAACGGCGCTGCTGGTTTTTTAATACTCGGTGTTGAGATTTTAATTGGTGCTGTTATTTATATTAGTATGATGTTCATTTTAAAGCCGACAATTATTTCTGAAAATTTATCTTTAATAAATTTATTTTTGAAAAAAATAAAAAAATAAATTTTATAGTATAAGCGTGGGATTCTTATGGTGCTTTGCAGTACAATGTTAATTGAATAGTTTTAATTTTGGTAATGAAACGGGGGAGTATTTTGAAAATTATCAGACATACTCATCATAGTAAAAAGGGTTCAAAAAAAAAGATTTGGAAGATTTTGGTATTGGCGTTAGTTATTTTTTTTGCTATTGATGGGTTAATTATATATAAATTTTATAATGATGCAGAACAATCTGTTAATTCAACATATAAAAATGTTAAGCATACGAATAATAGAAATGTTAGCTTAAAGGGTGGACAACCTTTTTCAATACTTTTATTGGGTGTTGATACTGGAGATTATGGTAGAACATATCAGGGAAGATCAGATACTATTATGCTAGCTGTAGTAAATCCTAAAACTAAAACCACAACACTAGCTAGCATTCCCCGTGATACTAAGGTCGCAATTCCTGGACATGGGTTTAATAATAAGATTAACGCAGCTTATTCGTATAGTGGTGTAAGTGGAGCAATGAATATTGTTCAGAGTTATTTGAACGTTCCAGTTGATCATTATATTGAAATGAATATGGGCGGACTGGTTCAGCTTTCTTCTGCTTTGGGACCAATCAAAGTCAATAATGATTTGGATTTTACCAACATGGGAGTTCATTTTCCCAAGGGTGAAATTACTTTAAATAAAGATAATATTTTGGCTTATACGAGAATGAGATATGAGGATCCCCGTGGCGATTATGGGAGGCAGTTACGGCAAAGAGCAGTACTTACTCAGTTGGTGGAGAAAATCACGACATTAAATGGTATTATGAGGTATCAAGATGTGCTTTCAGCACTTTCCAGCAATATGAAAACCGATATTACTTTTGATCAAATGAAGACGATTGCCAGCAAGTATCGCAAGGCAGATAATGTCAAGCAGCTTCAGCTCCAAGGTAATGGTCAGATGATTGATGGTGTTTCATATGAAGTTGTTCCACAGAGTAATTTAAATAAAATTACTACTGAGTTGCGTTCAGCGTTGGACATCAAAAAATAAAAGTATAGGAGCAGTTTAATGAGTGAAGAAGCAAATAACGAAACAGTAATTGATCTCAGCAGATTATTTACACTATTTAAGAAGAACTTTGTTAGCATTATTTTATGGGGCATTGCGGGCGCAATTGTGGCGTTGCTTGTATCGATTATTTTCATGACACCAAAATACAGTGCAACAATTGATTTGTTAGTTAACCAAAAAGCAGATAACGCAGCAACACAGTTTAATGCGCAGCAAGCTGACTTGCAAGCAATTAATACATATAAGGATGTTTTGAAGAAAGATGTTATCTTAACTCCTGTATTAAAACAAGTTAAACAGACAGATAATTATGCTGGAAATTTGAGTTCTTTGGCAAGTTCGATTCAAATCACTAATTCAACTAATTCACAGGTAGTTAGTGTGACAGTCACTGATAAAAATGCTTACACAGCGGCTGACATTGCAAATACGATTGGCACGGTATTCAGTTCAAAAATCAAAAAGATGATGAAGGTTGATAATGTAACGGTAGTTACTAAAGCAACCGCGAATACAGCACCCGTTTCTCCTAAAACAAAACTCAATTTCTTAATTGGAATTATTTTGGGATTGCTAATTGGAATTGCGATTGTCGTGATTCGCGATTTAATGGATACAACTGTCCGCGAAGAGAAGTTCCTTACGGATGAACTTGGACTGACTAGTTTAGGTGCAGTCAGCCACATGGGTGGAAAGAATAGTAGACACGCAGTGAGTGTGCTACAAAATTCTAATACATCCGGAATGTCACGACGGGTTTAGGGGGAGAATTCATGTTTAAATTTAGTAGTAAGAAGAAAAAGCTGGCTCTTTCGACTGATTCGATGGAAAATGGGGTGCATATGATTACGGCTGCTGCCCCGAGTTCAGTTATTTCTGAGCAGTTTAAAACGATCCGAACAAACATTCAATTCTCAAATGCTGATGTTCAGTATAAGAATATTATGCTGACTTCTTCACTAGCTTCTGAAGGCAAGTCGACAGTAGCTGCTAACCTAGCAGTCACCTTTGCAGATCAAGGACTTAAAACACTTTTGGTGGATGCTGATATGCGGCGACCAACTATTAATGCAACATTCAGTATTGCTAATCCTAAGGGACTGACCAATTATCTAACTGATCGTGATTTTGATGTCAATGATGCAATTTATGAGACTTCAGTCGATAACTTGTTTGTAATGCCAAGCGGGCCGGTACCGCCTAATCCGTCTGAGCTGTTAAATTCACACCGGATGGATCTGCTGGTAAAAGCTTTGTCGGAACAACTTGATTTAGTAATTTACGATGCTCCGCCAGTCCTTTCAGTGACTGACGCCCAGATTCTCTCGACTAAGGTGGATGCAACAATTCTGGTTGTACGTGAGAATATTGCTGAAAAAGAAGCCGTTAGACATGCTGTTGATCTTTTGAAGCATGTGAACGCTCACCTGATTGGAACAGTCTTTAATGATGTTGAAACAGCTGGTGGAGGAGGCTATTATGGTTACTACGGATATGGCTACTACGGAAAAGCTGACAAGCAGCAATAAAATCGTTGATCTGCATTGCCACTTGCTTCCAGGTATAGATGATGGTTCACCAGATTTAGAGCATTCACTGCAGCTAGCGCAGGATGCTGTGGCTGAAGGCATTACGCATATTCTGGCAACACCACATCATCTGGATGGGGATTATGTTAATCATAAAGCAGATGTGATTCAGCATGTGAATGCTTTTCAAGCTGAATTGGACAAGCAAAAGATTCCGCTGACAATTTTCCCGGGGCAAGAAGTACACATCAATGGCGATCTGCTGGAACGCTATGCAGATTTGCTGGGGGTTGATGAGGCTAAGCATTATATGCTGATTGAATTTCCGCACGGCAGCGTTCCCGCTTACGCGCAGCGGCTCTTCTTTGAGTTGCGTAAGCAGGGAACGACTCCAATTATCGTGCATCCTGAGCGCAATCATGAGCTGCAGGAAAACATGAATATGCTGTATGACTTTATTGCAGACGGGGCGCTTGCACAGCTCACGGCCACCAGTTACATCGGCGGTTTCGGTCCTAAAGTGCAGCAGATCTCTGAACAGTTCGTGACACATGGTCTTGTCCAACTCTTTGCTTCTGATGCTCATGCACTCAAAGGCAGGAAGTTCGCTCTCCGCGAAGCCTTTCTTGCTTTGCGCGCACAACATGATCAGGCAAAAGTCGATCAGTTCGAACAAAATGCCGAAGATCTCTTGAATGGTCTGCCAGTTATGGCAAAGGGGTATTCACGAATAGCGGAGAAGCGGAAGAAAAAGTTCTTTTTCTTTTAAATAAAATTCTTTTTTACGGCTATATATGAGATTCCTATAGGAAAGAAAATGTGACATAAGTCGGGAAAATTTGAGTGCTAACTCGAAATTACGAACATAGCGAGCACTTTGCTATGAGTAATTCGAAGTTAGACGGAAGATTTTGACTTATGGAACACGTTTATCCGGAATAAACTCGGGGCAGTGACAAAATTTAACTTTTGTCACTGCCCTTTTTTTATTTAGTCGTAAATGCAATTCTAATCCGCGTGTAATAGTGCGACCAAATGCTGTTTGCTTACGTGCCTTTACTTTAGTGCGTTTGAGGATCCGCTCTTTATTTTGTAGAACCGCCTAAGATAACAAATAATATCCGCAAAATAGTTTGCGGAGAAATATTTATAGAAAAGTTTGCAGAAAGTGCTTGCTTGTTTTACAATAATGGGGAATAAATGATTAATAAATTATTTATTTTTCACGCTTAATATTTATTAGTTTAAAACAAGCTTAAAAACGTGTCTAAAATTATAAGATTGTTTTTGCTGATTTAAGCGATTTGAAATTTAGTTGCAGTTAATAAAGACGGATCTGGAGGTATCTAAAGTTGCAGGAGGCATAAAAGCAAACTAATTTGGAGCGCTTAAGCATTCGTGTATTTGCAAAGCTTTAACGTTATTTTAAGCAGTGATGAAATTTGTTCAAGCGGCTGTGGCAACACTTGCCAGAGTATTTAAGGTTTTATTACCGAACAATTTTAAAGCAAGCTGGCAGTGATAATTTTAGACAAAGTTCTCTTCAGGGGTGATGAAACGGGTAAGAAAAGAGGAATAGCGCTTCTACAACGCATTAATGAAAAGGCATACATTGAAGACTTGTTTAACTGAAAACAATTATGGAATTGTTGAGGTAATTGGATGGACAAATATTTAATCACTGGTGGAGCCGGGTTTATCGGCTCGAATTTGGCAGCTAGGGTTGTCGCTGCAGGAAGCTATGTTCAGATTGTAGATGATTTATCTATGGGGAAAAGGGAGAATATTGACTATTTAGATAAAGAAAGGCTTACGTTTCACAAAGAATCCATTACGAATTATGAGTTTATGCGGGAATTACTTATGCGTGAAAAGTTCGATTATATCGTATTACTAGGAGCAGTCGCAGGTGTGGCTGCTTCGGTTGAAAATCCGTATAAGACGCATCAGGTCAATCAAGAAGCTAACATTAATCTTTTTGAAACAATTAGAAAGAATAATTTGAAACCTAAAAAAATTCTGTTTGCATCTTCGGCAGCAGTGTATGGGAATAATCCAGAGTTGCCCAAAAAAGAAAGTTCACCAATTGAACCGTTAACGCCGTACGCAATCGATAAGTTTGCAAGTGAAAGATACGCATTAACTTATGGAAGATTGTATGGACTCCCAACGGTCGCAACGCGCTTTTTTAATGTATATGGACCAAAACAAAATCCAGCATCACTTTATTCAGGAGTATTATCAATTATTCTTAATTGTTTAAAAGAAAATAACCAATTTAAGCTTTACGGAGATGGGTCGCAGACGCGTGATTTTACCTATGTGGAAGATGTAGTAGATGCAATTTTGTTGCTTTTGCATAATGATTCTCTTGTAAATGATGTTTACAATGTTGCTACCGGCAACTCAGTGTCTTTAAATGAAGTCATCGGTATTTTTGAAAAGAGATTGCATCAGCAGTTAAAAGTGGAAAAGTTTCCTGAAAGACAGGGAGATATTAAGTTTTCAGAGGCTGATATCAGCAAAATTACTGCAGCGTCTTTCAAGGCAAAATATGCTATCTCAGCAGGTTTAGAAAAATATATTAATGGGGAATGATGTCGTTGGGTTTTAAGGGGGGATCACGTTTTGAGTGGGAAGATTAAGAGTAACTCTAGCGGATTCATCGCAAATACAGCTTTTAGGGCAATGAAGATCGGGAATTTATTATTGATGACCTTAAGTTTTGGATATGTCTGGTACAGCTTCTACGCTGACAAAGTGATCGCCCCTTTTTACGATCGGGGAAATCTTTTAATCTTAGTTACATTTATGTTGGTTTACTTTCTTTATGGAAGAACCTACGATGCTTTTGCAGTTGACATTTTAAAATTTTCAGAATTGGTGTACAGCCAATGCCTCTCCTTAATTGCCACGAATTGTATTATGTATCTAATCATCGCTGTTTTAAGTCGGCGCATTGTTAGTGCAATACCATTAATTAGCTGCTTATTAGTGCAGGTAGGTCTTTCCTTTATTTGGAGTTTATTTGCACGACGAATCTATATCAGGCTCTTTCCAATTAAGAAGACATTAGTGATTTATGATAAACATTCAGAGATAGGCAGCATGGTAGCTAAGCACGAATTAAAAAACATTTTTTCAGTCAAAAAAAATGTTACGGTGCAAGAACTGGGAGAAAATGTGACTTCGAAGTTTGAACAGATTGATGCGGTTTTTTTGATTAATATTCATAGCCACGTGCGCAATCAAATAATAAAAGAATGTGTTGCTCAGGACATATCAGTCTACATTCTTCCTCGTATCGGCGATGTTATGATGAGCGGTGCTGAGAAAATGCATATCCTGCACTTGCCGATTCTAAAAATAGCACGTTACAATCCCAAACCTGAATATATCATAATTAAGCGGTTATTCGATTTTTGTGCTGCAGGTGTGCTGTTCATACTGACATTACCCGTCTTTTTGCTAGTTGCCTTGGCTATTAAAAGTACAGATCAGGGACCAATTTTTTACAAGCAATGTCGGCTGACAAAGGATGGCAAAAAATTTAATGTTTTAAAATTCCGTTCAATGCGAGTTGATGCTGAAAAAGATGGGATTGCACGCTTGAGCACCGGTGATAAGGACACCAGAATTACTCCTGTTGGCAAATTCCTGCGTAAAGTCAGACTTGATGAATTACCACAGCTACTTAATATCATTAAGGGTGATATGAGTGTGGTGGGTCCACGACCAGAGCGGCCGGAGATTGCAAGGCAATATGAGAAAACATTGCCTGAATTTGCTTTAAGGCTGCAAGCTAAAGCTGGGCTTACCGGTTATGCACAAGTCTATGGGAAATACAATACAACTCCGTACAATAAATTGGAAATGGACCTAATGTATATTGCTAAACCAAGTCTTTTGGCAGATTTAAAAATCATCTTTGCAACAATTAAAATTTTGTTTATGTCTGAAAGTACCGAAGGAGTATCTGAGGAAAGCACAACTGCCGAAAAAATCAGTAAAAACTAGCAATAAAACAATCTTCTTGGGGCAACCTGCTTGATGCAGGTGGAACTTAATTGATTAGGCGATGCTTTAAAAAAGAAAACAAAGGAATCGATGTTCCAATTTTAGAAAGGGCTTTCACTAACTTGGCATGACTGTAAGGCTCACATTAAGTGGTGCATTTGAACTCTAGATCTTGTGAGAATTGAACTAGGGCTAAGGAAGAGTAGTTGCATTAAAGGGGGGACTAAAAATGCTTTATGGGGAGTACAGTATTTTGTTATCCGTATATGGGCAGGAACAGCCTGCATTTTTCCGAAAGGCTTTGAAAAGTATTTTAGAGCAGACTTTATTGCCTAGACAAGTCGTCTTGGTTGAAGACGGTTATTTACCAGAGCGGTTAATGAAAGTCATCGATGAATTTATAGCAAAAGCTGAATTTGAAATCACGATAGTTAAATTGGAAAAGACATATGATTTGGGACAAGCATTAGACAAAGGATTAAAAAAATGCAGTTGTGAGATTGTTGCCAGAGCAGATAGTGACGATCTTAATCTCTTTACGCGAATGGAGGGACAGTACAAGTATTTACAGGCTCATCAAAACGTTGCGGTGGTGGGCGCATATATCCAAGAATTTTATGAAGCTAATGGTGTTATCAAAAAGTTGGAGATTCGGAAGGTTCCGCTTGAGGCTGTTGCGATTGGGCGCTTTTCTAAAAGACGTAATCCGCTGAATCACATGAGTGTTATGTTTAGAAAAAGTGTCATTTCTAAATGTGGGGGCTATGTTAAAATGCTTCATTTTGAGGATTATTTTTTGTGGCTGAGAGTTTTGGCAAGGGGTTATCAAATTGTTAATTTACCTAAAGTAATGGTACTAGCAAGAACCGGGAAGAACTTTTACACGAAAAGGACCGGATGGAAATATTTTCGTGAAGAATTTAATTTTCAAAGGAAAATTTTGGCAGAACATTTTATCGGACCAACCATCTTTTTGGGGAATTTTTTTACAAGAGTCATTGTTAGGTTGTGTCCACCTAAGATAATGAAATTTGTTTATAAAGCATTAAGAAATTAGCGATATAAAGGAGATCTATTTTGGAAAGGGTTAAACAAATTCGAGTTCTTCAGTTGCCGGATACAATCCGAAAAAATAACGGCAGGATGCACGTTATTATGAATATTTACCGGCAAATAGACAGAAGCAAGGTTCAATTCGACTTTGCCTGTACCAAGGATGGTGGGGCGAATTTTGAAAATGAGATAAATGAGCTTGGCGGTAGAGTTTATTTCTTAGATAACAATAAGAAGATGGATATTTTGGCGGTATACGCTTTTGTGAAGGAGCTGTTAGCTTCGGGAAGATATGCTGCTATTCATTACCATGCTACTTCCCCTTGGGGTGTGGGACTAAGAGCTGCGAAACACCTTGGAGTACCTACTATTATAATGCACTCGCATAATAGTATGTGGGGGTCGACTAAGATTAAAGCAATTAGAAACCACTTGTTTAGCAGTGGTCTTGCTGGGGAGCCAACTATTAGAGTAGCTTGTTCCCAAAAGGCTGGCGCAGCTATTTTTGGCAAAAAAAAATACAGTGTCCTGAATAACGCAATTGATACAGCTAAGTATAAATTTGACGAGAAAAAAAGAAATACAGTTAGAAAAAAATTAAATTTAGATGCAAAAACGTTGCTTTTAGGTCAAGTTGGCAGATTGGCCAGAGAAAAAAATCAAATTTTCTCTTTAAACTTGTTGAAAGCACTGCTTGTCAAAAGAAGCGACACGCGCTTAATTTTTCTGGGTGAAGGGCCGATGCTTCAAAAGTTGAAAGAACTTGCTACAGAACTGGGTCTCTTTGAGAAAATAATTTTCGCGGGTCAAAGATCTGATTTGGAGATGTACTATGATGCCATGGATATTTTTTTATTGCCCTCTTTATACGAGGGCTTACCCGTGGCCGCAATTGAGGCGCAATGTTCCGGGTTACCTACTTTAATCAGTGATCGCGTTACAACTGAGACAAATGTTGGCTTAGCTGATTTTTTAAGTCTCAATCGTACAGATGAATGGGTTGAGCGGATCACGTTTCTTGCAAGTCAGCAAAGCAAACGCTCAGTGGGGGAAAAGCTGGTAACTGCTGGCGGTTATGCTGCGGTTGTTGAAGCTAAAAAATGGGAGCAACTGTACCTGCAAAAGTCTTTTTGAGGGGAGCTAGCGCACTTTGGAAGCTTTTTCGTGAAGCTCTGTTTTGGGGGAAGGAGGTTCTGGGAACTTGAAAGAAGTTGTTTCTATTATTGTTCCGGTCTATAACGTCGGGACCTACTTAAGAAAGTGTTTAAGCAGTATTCAGAAACAAACTTATGCAAACTTAGAAGTAATCTTGGTTAACGATGGTTCTACCGATAATAGCCGGGAAATCTGTGAGCAGTTCTGCATCACAGACCACAGATTTATGTTAGTAGACGAACCCAATCTAGGATTATCTGCTGCGCGGAATCATGGATTAAAAAAAGCGCACGGGGAATATGTTTATTTCGTTGACTCGGATGATTGGCTTGATTACAATCTTGTGTTTGAAGTGTTGAGTCTCTTCGAACGTTTTGAAACTAAGGTAGTTGCTTTTAGCTATTATGAAGTTTACAGCAATCAGAAGGTAGAATCTGCATATGTGAACCCGAAATTAGGAAAGGTTAATAGTGTTGAAGCGCTTCTTCATCTTTTTAAAGGGTCCTTTGGCAGTTATGTGTGGCGGTTTATCGCTAAACGAGAACTTTATACTCAAAATGAGATTACGTTTCCTCAAGGGCGCAACTTTGAAGATGTTGCGACTACTTATCAAGTCTTTGGGGCAGCTGGTCTACTGTATTTTTCTGCAAAGCGTCTTTATTTTTACAATCAGAGAAGTACCTCAATTACGCACGTTCATGATGCAAAAGACATTGATGACATGTTAAAGACGCTAGTCGAGATGGATAATTATATTGAACATAACTTTAAAGCAGTGCTGCCGGAATTGCGAAAGCTGCAATTCAACTTAATCTTTATGCTGCTAATTCGGATGCATGGTTGGAAAACTATTTCCAAAAATAAAATACCACGTCCTCGTTCAGCTAGTTCACAGTCGATAGAGAAATTAGTCGCGGTCTTGGAACAATTGCACCGGAAAACCGCTAAAAAAGATATGGACTACATGCGTCAGAGGATAAAATTAAGTGCCTTAAAATACCACCTTTTTCCTGTTTTGCTGCATGTCAAAAAATATGCGCATGTGTTTTGGGGAAGGAAGTGAAGTATGAATTCACAGAAAGTTTATGTTTTGCAAATCGGTATGACACCTAATCCAGGTGGGATTGAAGCGTATGTTATGAATTTATATCGAAAGATTGATAGGAATAAGGTCCAGTTTGATTTTATTGACTGGTGTGGCAAAGAAGACATTGCCTTCGGGGATGAGATTAAAAGGCTGGGGGGAAGCGTCTTCAAGATTCCCAGTCGTAAAGAAAATTACTTGGGGAACAAAAGAGCGCTTAACAGAATCGTGGCTTCTGGAAAGTATCGTTACACTTACAGTAACCTTAACTCACTCAGCAACATTCTGGGAATTACGGCAACTTACGGTGTGGCGCGGACTATTCCTATTATTCATGCGCACAACGATAACATCGAAAAAGGGTTATTCGTGGCTAAGCTGCTCGATCGCTTACACAAACCATATGTCAATCGGCAAAAGTGTGTCAGGCTGGCATGCAGCCAAAGTGCCGGGGAATGGATGTTTCCGCATCGAAAATTCAGGGTAATTGCCGATGCTATTGAGACTGCGGCTTTTAAGTATTCTGAGAAAACACGTCAAGCAGCTCGCCATAAACTGAGCTTGGAGAATAGGCTGGTAATTGGAAGTGTAGCACGATTTGGACCGCAAAAAAACCTGCTTTTTCTCGTAGATGTTTTTCATAAGATCTGTGAAGTTGAAAAACAGGCTGTCTTAATGCTGGTTGGAACAGGTGTACAAGAACCTCTGTTAAGACAAAGAGTCCATCAGTATGGTCTTGGCGAGAAAGTCCTGTTTCTGGGAGCACGGCATGACACCGCCAGCTTAATGCAGGCGATGGATCTGATGATTGCCCCTTCTGTTTTTGAAGGCTTTGGGATGTCAGTGTTAGAGGCACAGTGTGCAGGGTTACCGTGCTACGTTTCAGACGCTTTTCAAGATGAGGTAAGACAAACGCCGCTGGTCAAAAAAATGCCTTTAGAATTAGGAGCTGACAAGTGGAGCGGGCAGATTATTAGTGACTTGAAACTTAGAGACTTAGAAAAGCGAAGTTCGTATGCTGAAGTAATTAAGGAAAATGGATATGACAATACTGAGGTTGCTGCTGAGTTTCAAGCAAGGTTGCTAAGCGGATTTAAATAATTCAGTTAGAACAGTTGCGATTAATTGTAACAAGACACTCAATCTGCTGATGAAGGGGAAAAGCAAATGAAATTATCTATTATTATCCCAGTTTATAATGTAGCGGAGTACCTTGAAAAGTGTGTGACTTCGATTGTTGAACAAATTCGTACTCGAAATGACACAGAACTCATCTTGGTGGATGACGGTTCGAGGGATCGCAGTCCACAGATGTGTGATAATTATAGTGAACTGTATAAAAACGTAAAAACAATCCACCAAAAAAATGCAGGATCTGGAAGAGCTAGGAATACTGGAATTGAGTCTGCGCGTGGCACATATCTCTACTTCGTTGATCCGGATGATTACCTTACTATAAATACAGTTGCAGAAATTTTAAAGATGCTTGAAAAGCGGACCGCTTTATGTATCTTTGGTTACTGGGATGTTGATTACGTTACGAATAAAAAGGGCAAAAAAGCATTTAGTACCAGTCGAGTGCTGAGCAAGGCTTCTTTTCGAAAAAGCTTTGCGTCCCTGTTCAAGACTGAGATGCTCTACACTGTCTGGAATAAAGTGTACAGTCGGCAATTCCTGATAGAAAATAAGCTGTTTTTTGGAAATGCCTCTATGGGACAGGATGTGCGCTTCAATCTCGCAGTCTATGAGAAGGTCGAAAGCGTGTATCTTTCCAGTGAATGTTTGTACTACTATGTTCAAGATAGAAATGGTTCTTCTACTAGTAGATACAGGGAAAACAGCTTGCAGTTAAAAAGTGAGGAGCTTTTTATGCTGCAGGCGTTGTTAAACAAATTTGGCCTAGATGAACCAGCACTGATTGCACTGTTACACCGCAATATTTTTCTAGATGTGTCCAGACATATAATCGCCTGTGGGCTTCCCAGAAGGGATAAGATAAAAGAGCTAAGGAAAATATGTGCGTCTCAAGCATTTACCGAACTTGGAAAGGCAAAGTTTAAGCCAAGCATTAGCTGGTTACTTCTGTATAAGGGTCAGTACAATTTCTTGATTCTATATGTAAAAGCAAGACTGTATCTCCAAAGTAAATTAGACGGCTTATTGTACAGCATAGATTCCAAGTCAATGTAGCGAGAGTAACTGGTCTTTTTTGCAAGGGATAAATCCAGATGGGGCTTTGTTTATACTGCCAAAGCAAATGAGCTTATAGTAGTAAAGAAATTTGAAAAGCGCTACTATAAATTCAAGAAGCAAATTCAGGAAGCGCAACCCGCGTTTTGTGCTGTTTTGTTTTATCTTTTTTATCTTCATCATTAGCTGTACCTGCCGTTAGGGCTGGTATTTATACCGCCAAAGTTGGGGTGTCAATGTGAGACGGGTGCAGATAAAGGAGTTAACTAATGCCTTTCATAATGTTTTTGATTAATCCAATCCTATGGTTGCTTTCTATGATTGAATCCTTTTGTAAAAGCAGTCGCAGCAGTAAGTGGGGTGTAATTGTAGCAACTGCCATGGTTTTTTTCTTTCTGGGATACAGTATTGAACTGACGAATGCGAATGCTGACCTAGGGCAGTACTTCAGCTGGTTTCCTAATTATGAGAACGCTAACTATAGCTATTTATGGGATGAAGCTGTCAGTGAGAAAAACATTTTTGTGCTGCAACAGTTTATGCTGGCGTTTTTTGGAAAATTACATAATAATAATTTATTTACAGGATTTATTGTTACCGTTTTTTATCTGTGCTACATGTACATTGTAACGACGTATCTACAGAGAACTCGGTGGCAAGGGATACACTCAGTAAAAAAAGAAGCGGCCATTATTTTTGGCTTACTCATAATTTCATTCGGCTGGGTGCTGACTAGTGTTCGCAATCCAATGGCTAATGCCTTATTAGCCGTTGCAATTTTTAGAGATCTGGATCTCCACAAAAACGGAGCGGTCACCCTGTTATTTTACGTTATGGCGCTCTCAATGCATGTTGCGGTATTGCCAATTATCATCTGCAGAGTCTTGGTGGGGATCTTTTCCTCCAGATCACTGTGGCGCTGTGTACTCAGTGTTCTGGCGGGAGGAGTATTAATTTGTGTGGCGCTGTATTCTAACGTTACGAGTACAACCAGCGATAAAATCAGTACCTACGGCTTTGGCTCGAGTGGCGGCGGTTTTGCGGGATATGCCCGGTCTAGTTTTTATTACCAAGTAAACAGTTTATTTTTGCTGTTGTTGATGTTGTTAACGCTGGTTTTGATAACGATTCTTAAAAGGCAGCAGGCTCCCTTGGATAGAACTTTTCGCCGGTTTTTAACCACTGTTTCTGCACTTGCAATCTTAAGCTATTTTTCACCAACCCCGTTGATTGATCGCTATGGGATGTTTGTAGAAATTTTTATGCCGCTTTTGATAGTCAACATTAACTTTAGGCGTATAACAGAAAAGTTCAGAACATCATTTGCAGTTGGCTTGATTATGATTGGAATCTTTGGTTTCTTATGGCAGATAGCATTCTTAAGTTTTCAGATTAATATTGCGGGATTGATGGTCGCAATTGCGAAAAGCTGGTTTTCCTTGCTATAAAATGATGAGGCGCACATTAATTTCATTTAGTGGTAGATATAGTAGAGCATAATCTCTTTTTAAGCTAGGTAGATGCATTTGCACGTCGCTCTAAAAATTATGTGTTATTATATTGAAGTAATCTGTTTTACATATAAATTTCGCAATTATGGGTAATATAAGTTCACAATGCAAGATAAAAATGATTAATTTGAACTAAATCCCACGAAAATGTTGAACAGATTAGTGGATGCTCCAACAAGCTTTTTTTAGGATTTGTTCTTGTTGTTATGTGAAATAGCTGTTTGTCTGGGGGATATATTTTGAAAAAAGTCTTTAAGAACTTTATGTACCAAGCAACCTATCAGTTATTATTAATAATCCTACCGCTCATAACAATTCCCATTGTTTCTAATGCTTTAGGGGTTCGGGGAATCGGAATTTATAATTACGTAAATTCAATCATAACTTACTTTACCCTTGTTGCAGCGTTAGGTTTAGCTAACTATGGGATCAGAGAAATAGCTTCGGTGCGAGAAGATAAGCAGCTACTCTCAAGGAAATTTTCAGAATTACTCCAGTTTAACGTTATTGTGGCATTTTTCGTGGCAATCGTGTTTATTTTGTTTGTATTGTTAATTAAGCGCTATCAAATTTATTTTCTGATTTCCGGTCTAGCGATCATAGCCTGTATGTTTGATATTTCCTGGTTCTTTGCCGGAATTGAAGATTTTAAGGTCGTAACTTTAAGCAATCTGATTATTAAAATCATTTCATTTTTTTTGATCGTCTTCTTTGTTAATTCTGCCGCTGATTTATTTAAATATTTTTTGATCCAAGCGGTTAGCCTTGTTCTTTCTAATCTGGTGATGTTTTTCTTTTTAAAAGGCAAGACTCATTTGAGCAAGGTCACGTTGAAACAAAGCTTTTCACATTTTAAACCAGCAGTTAATTATTTTTATGGGAACCTGGCGATTTCTTTATATACTACAATGAGCAAGACCTTTCTTGGATTGATCGTCAGCGTTAGTGTAGTGGGATTATACAGTAACAGTATGCAGCTCTTAACCATGATTGTAACAATTATTACGACGCTGGACACAGTTTTGCTGCCGCGGTTAACGTATTTATTTGAATCAAATAAGATTGCAAAAATGATTAGTGTAATTGAACAAACATTTCACATCCAGTTATTTTTATCCATTCCAGCAATGTTTGGTTTAGTCGCGATAAATAACAAGTTGATTCCCTGGTTTTTTGGAAAGTCCTTCTTATATCTAACTTATACAGTCCCAGTTTTAGCTCCGCTAGTAATAATAATTCCGCTGGGGACTTCCATTATGCGTCAGTATTTAATGCCTAAGAATGAAATTGGAAAGTTTAATTTTTCGGTTTTTGTTGGGGCTGGGATTGGAGTGGCTGCTAACTTGCTATTAATTCCAATTTTTAAAATCTGGGGAGCCATTATTGCCTCACTCTTGTCTGAGATCGCGGTTGCTTATTTACGGTTACGGTACCTGTTTATGGAAACGTCTTTTAGCTTTTATAAGAGAAGGATCGCTGGATATTTTTTTTCAGGAATCGTTATGAGTTTAATAATTTGCTTTTTAACTTATAATTTTCCACCCACGATTACAACTACTCTTATCCAAGTGTTTATCGGGATACTAGTTTATGGTACGTTGACGTCGTTTTTAAAAATAAATCCTTTAATTAATATTATAAGAAGTGTTTTTAGAAAATAAATTTTTAAGGAGATGTTAATGCTATGTTAAGATATGATTTGTATCAAAACGGGTTAAGATTCTTGTCGCTTGTTCATCCGGAGTGGAATGTTAAGCTTTCGTTTCAACATGTTTTGAAAAGCAAAGTCAACTTGAAAAATCCAAAAACCTTCAATGAAAAAATATGCTGGTTAAAGCTATATGATTATCCGAACAACGCGTTAGTAATCAGATGTGCTGATAAAGTAAAAGTGCGGGATTATGTGCGTGAAAAGGGATTGGGAGACCTTTTAAATGAGGTTTATCAAGTCTGTGATACCCCTGATGAAATCAATTTTGACACACTACCAGATGAGTATGTAGTTAAATTAAATAATGACTGTGGCAGTACGCTTATCTGCCACAAAGGTACAGATATTGAGAAGATAAAAGCGAAATTGAATTCTTTAAAACGACGAAAATATTTTTTAGATACTGCGGAGCTGCATTATAGTAAAATCAAACCTAAAATAATCGTTGAAAAATTATTGAAAGGCGACAACCAAGCAGGCGTCTGCGACTATAAAGTGTATTGCTTTAACGGGATCCCTTATTATGTAATGGTTTGTTTGGATAGGCAGCAGGGCCACACCAGATTTTATTATTATGACAAGCAGTGGAATTTTTTAAGGGTGAATATTGATGGAAGACAGGCACCCAAAAATTTTAATATCCCCAAGCCAGTATACTTAGACCAAATGTTGAAAGCGGCGCATACTTTATCTGAGGATTTCAAGTTTGTTAGAACTGATTTCTACATTGCAAACAACAAGCTGGTTTTCGGTGAATTGACATTCTCACCTTCAGCTGGGATGGATGAGGATATAGATGGCGAGTTAGATCCTCTTTTGAGCAAGCACTTAGTATTATAGCATTCGGTGTTTCTAGGTATATTGCTGCAAGTTTGCTGGTGTGTTTGAATTTTAAAACTTGAACTGACGGCTTACAAATTAAAATTAAGAAGAGGTTGGGATTAGAGTTTTTGGTTTTTTGTCAGGGGCTGTAGGTATAGTCACTGCGTGCCTCATTATATTCTCTAGAGTGTCTTAAATGAGCTTATAGTTGGATTTTACGTACAATATATTATTATTAATTTGTGTTAAATTATCCATAATAGAGGGAATTTTAGCCTTGACGGCAATAAGTAAAAAAATAGGGGATTTTTTAAAAAATACTAATGAATTAGATACGTTGAAGTTGGACGATTTAGAAACTCAAAATTTATTTTCTGAAATGTTTTCAAAAAAAGATAAAAAATATACTAAGATTGAAGCATATTTTCGTGGGAAATTTGTTCAAGATAATACGGGGTTAGTAGCGTATACTTACAATCCTAATCCTAGAAAGGGATTTCAAGGAAACTTTGGTCAAAGAAAGGTATTAGAATATTCGTTGAAGAAATATGATATTAATGTACCTTTTCCTTTACCAGTGGAAAATATAACGGCAACATCATTAGGAAATGAGTTCATAGACCATTTAAAGGAAGAAATTTTTAATGTAGATTTTAATTATATACTTTCATTATTTTCAGAAGATAATATTTTAAGATACAAAGATAATGGTAAGATTCCTTTGTTTAACTACCAAGAGCCCCTTATCATTAATAATGAGGGGTTTAAAAAGATTATTGTTGTTGATAACGTTGAGGTAAAGGATTACTGGAGAATCTTTGGTAAGCCATTGGAAGATATAAAATTTCGTGTGTCCGAGGGAATAATGGGACCGTATTTAATTGATATAGATTTTGAAAATGCGTTTAGAATTGTGCGAAAGAGTAATCTTGTTATTATTAAAAATGCTACAAGTGCTAATGTAATTTACCTCTTAGACTTTGTCTCTTGTAATGAAAACAGTATTAAATTTGTTAAATTTGATTAATCATTTTTCTTTGTCCTTTCGATTCTGCGAATAATACAGTTAATTTTGCCACACTATTCATCAAGTTTAATACTTTATGAAGTGTATTAAGCTTTAATTGCGCACGTTTTTACGTGGGTGTTTTTGGGCGGTAAAATGCTGATTTTATCAATAATAAATTACGCAATTTTGAAAAGGGTAGGTATGTAAATGTAACTCAAAGGGTTGCAGGGAGATGGGGGTGATACGCAACCCAGTTTAAACAATGGGCACTTATTAATGAAAAACGAGATATCGAAAACTTTAAAGGCAGCACTATTAAAATGCATAACGAGAAAAAGAGATTAGTTCGAACAAAATGCCGAAGATCTCTTGAATGGTCTGCCAGTTATGGCAAAGGGGTATTCACGAATAGAGGAGAAGCGGAAGAAGAGGTTCTTTTTCTTTTAAATAAGGAAGATTGAGGTCGGGGCGAGAGAAGCCACGGCTTTTTATTTGTCATTTTTAAGAGCGTGCTTCATAACCAATGAAGAGTAAACAAGGAGAAGACTAATGGTGCGATTTGAAAATGACCAATTAAAACTTATCATATGGAGCAATGAACTAGATCACATTGCGTACAAAAACAGAGGATCAATAAACTAGTTCATCAGGACTTTTTAACTTTATGATACTAATTTTTGATCTGTCATTCACATAAGAGATTACATTTTTAGATTGCACATAACCCGTCTTCTGTTCTATAACGTTAGCCATCCCAGCGGCCATTCCATATTTTATTACTTGTAAATCATTAAAGCCTTGATCAATTGCATAAAGCATGCCGGCTACCGTAGAATCACCAGCGCCTTGAGTATTTATGGCGGATAAAGAATGTGTTTTAACAAAATAAAAAGAAGGATTTTTAAGGTGCACTTTAACAACTGCTCCAGTCGCTCCTAAAGAAGCAACTACTGTAGGTATTTTTTTTAAACGTTTATCCTGCAGGGCATATAAAGCTGATGTGGGATCTTCAGTTACTTTATACCCGAGAAAATCAGATAGTTCATCATTATTTGGCTTAATGATATCGGGTTGGCTAGATCCTTCTAGTGTTGAACACAAAGCTGATCCGGATGTATCTAAAATAATTTTAGCATTGGGTGCAATTGAGCGTAATTTTTTGATTAATGTGGAATATGCATTTTTAGGAAGCCCTGGAGCAATTGAACCATTTATTGAAATGGCAGTTAAGTTTTTCAAATGGTCTAATTGTTGCAGAAATAGATTAAAAGATTTATATGGGACAGGTATTCCAAGTTCGTTTAACTCAGTCTTTTTATTACGTTTATCGTAAATTTGATAACAGAAACGTGTCTCTCCTGGTGTTTGGATAAATTTATCTATTAGACCATATTGTTTTAGTTCTTTTTCTAGGATACTGAAATTTGTAATTCCTGCAAAACCAGCGGCTATTACTTTGTTTGCTTCTGACCCAAATAAAATTGAAGCAACACGTGCTGCGTTGATCCCCTTGCCGCCTACTACTTTTTGATGGCTTATTTCACGATTAGTTGCCCCTATCGTGAATTCTTCAGTACGATAGATAATATCAAGAGATGGATTAGTTGTAATAGTTAATATCATTTATGTTCCTTCTTTCCGACAATGACATTTGAAAATTGCTTATAATGGTTTAAATTTTCGCTAGATATCTCTGAATCAGTAATTATACCGTCAACATCATCAAGTGATAAAAAACTAAATCGATCCGCTTTACCGAATTTTGTATGGTCACATACAACATAGACTTTTTTAGATCTTGAAATTGCGGATTGTTGAACATTTCCTTCGGATAAATGGGAAGTTGTAACGTTATTTTCCCAGATACCATTGGTACTAATAAAAGCAATATCAAATACATAATTTCTCAAAGAGTTTTCTGCAACAGGTCCAATAAATTCATTAGTAGTTTTATGGTATGACCCTCCAGTGAGGACAACATCTATATCCTTATTAACTAAATAACGAAATGCCAAATCCGAATTGGTGATGTATTGAACCATGTCATCTTTAGGTAGGAAGTTTAAGCTTGCAAAAATAGTGGTTCCAGCACCAAGATAAATGGTCATCTTTGGATTTATGAGATCAGCTATTTTATGCCCAATTTCGAGTTTAGGCTTTTTTTGTAATTCACGTTTTTCAGTTGTAGTTCTTTCAGTTACTAAACTTGCACCTCCATAGACTCTGATGAGAAGCCCATTTTCTGATAATTCTTTTAAGTCTCTACGGATTGTCATTGCGGCAACTCCAAGTTGTTTCGCTATAGTAGTAGTTGCCAAATGTCCTGTACTGGATGAACTAAGTAAATTTATTATCTTTTTTTGTCTATCTTGTTTAAGCATCTAATCACCTCTAACTTCTGTTAATTATATTATGCAAAATCAAAATGTTCAAGTATGTTCTACTTGTTTTTTTAATATATTTACTTATTTTTACTGTAAAACTATATTCTTTTGATTATATAGAGATAGATGTGACTTAGAAATAATTTTATAAAAGTGTTGACTATCGTAAAGAAAGCGTTTACTATACTAATTGAAACAAAGTCAAACATATTTTTAAGAGGTGAACACAAAAGAAAGAAGGTAAAGTAATGTATGAATCAATGTTTAGTAAGAGTTTGGTCAATCTAAATGTTTGTGTAAATAATGCAGATGAATTGTTCGACTTTATTGGAAAGGATGCACATGAGAAGGGATTTGCTAATGAGAATTATGTGAGGGGGTTGAAAAAAAGGGAGGCACAGTATCCAACTGGATTAATTTTTTCTGATATTAAGTTAGCTTTGCCACATGTTGATTCAATCTATATTAATAAACCATTTATTTATGTTGCAAAAAACGCGTTTCCACTTAAATGGTTTCAGATGGGAGATTCTAAAGAAATGGAAGTAAACAACTTTCTTTTTCTCGGAATCAAAGAACCTCAGAAACAAGTGGGCCTTCTATCATCAATAATTGCATCTTTTCAGGATAAATCATTTGTTGATGATTTTAAAAAAATTGATACTTCTGATGTGATGGTAAAGCTAATGATTAATAAATTTGCACAAATAGCTGTATAAGTTATTTAGTTAGGAGAGATTAATATGAAAATAATTTTAGTATGTTGTGGTTCTGGGGTTGCTACTAGTCCACAAGTAGCTAATAAAATTAATGATTTTTTGGCTGATAAGGAACTTGATGATGTAGTACAGGCCGAGCCGCATCCTGTAGAAACTGCTAAGTCACGTATCGAAACCAACCCAAACATTATTGTTTATGTTGGCATTGCGCCAGCAGATGATGATTTACGTGAAACTATTGAAGAAAATAATGTTACTGAAATTGTAGGGGTTCCATGGCTCACAGGCATAGGTGAAAATGAAGCAAATGCAAAAGTGCTTGCAGCTGTAGAACTAGCAACACAAAAACCAACTCAATGAAGAGGTGAGAGTGTATGAATTGGAATAGTATTGTTCAAGCTATTTTATCACCAGGTCCATCAGTTGTTATTTCTATATTAATTATGATCCTAGGTTTATTTTTTGGTATGAAAGTATCTAAAGCGGTTCTTTCAGGACTCTATTTAGGTGTGGGCTTCATAGGCATGTCAATGGCAATTAACCAACTAGTTACAATCGTTACGCCTGCTACTAAGGCTTTGGCGAAAAATACGGGTATTAATTTACCTGCGGTTGACTTTGGCTGGACTGGAGCTTCAGCCATTACATGGGCTTGGGCTGTAGCATTTGTATTTTTTGCAATTGAAATTGGTGTGAATTTAGTGATGTTAGTCACAAAAACTACAAATGTTGTTAATGCAGATATGTGGAATGTCTGGGGATTAGCACTTACTGGTTATATGGTTTACTTTGCAACAGGAAGTTATATATGGGCGTTTATCGCGGGTGTAATACAAGCCATAATTAGTTTAAAGCTTGGAGACATGTGGAGCGAAGAAATTGAAAATATGTTAGGTTATCCAGGCATTACAGTCCCTCATATTGAAGCATTCACTGCTATTATTATGTGGCCTGTAAATAGATTAATGGACTTTATTCCAATATTTAACTATAGATGGAGCGCAAAAGAACTTAAAAAGAAAATCGGCATTTTATCAGAGCCGGTTGTTATGGGATCGATTATCGGGTTAATTATTGGTCTTGCTGGCCGCTACACTATTGCTAACGCCTTAAGCTTAGCTATTACAGTAGGAGCGGTTATGGCTATTTTTCCAGTAATGGCTAAATTTTTTATGGATTCATTAACTCCGTTCGGTACAACAATGAGTAATTTCATGAAAAATCGTTTTAAAAATAGAGAATTTGTTATTGGTCTTGATTGGCCTGTGTTAGGTCAGAGTACTGAACTATGGGTTACTATGGTTGTATTAATTCCTGTAAGTATTGCTTTTGCAGCGATTCTTCCTGGAAATCAAGTCCTTCCTATCGCTGGCGTTATTAATTACTGTTTGGGTGTTGGGGGACTTCTGTTAACTGGAGGTAACTTACTACGAATGTTAGTTTTGGGTATCATTTATCAGCCATTATTTTTATATGGCAGTACCTATTTTACTAATGTATTCACTAAGTTAGCCCGAGATACAGGAGCTGTAAATGTTCCAAAGGGAAGTTTAGTTTCTTGGAGTTCTATTGAAGCTCCTGATCTACGTTTCTTGATGAGTAAGGCTTTTACTGGAAATATTTTTGCTTGGATAGGATTAGTTAGTTTGCTAATACTATTCTGGTTTGTCTATCGATCCTTTAAGAAAAATCCAGTGCCATCAAAGAAATATAAGGAACAACTCATCAAAAAAAATCCTAAAAGTGTAGTAGCTAAATAATTAAAATAAAAAGGTGATGTTGTAGCAATGCCAGATTTGGGAAAAAGTAAAAGAATTTGGACATTTATAAGTTTTATAACTTTCATATTATTTGGATTAGCTGCTTTATTACACCAGTATTGGATTAATATATTTGTTATTATTTTTGGCCTGCTGATTAAGTACTATGGATCAAATGTGTTATTTACTAAAGGCAAGGAGAGACGAAAGTATCTGAAACAAAAACTTATAGAAGCACGTGTGATTTCAATTAAAAAGCAAAAATGAAGGGAAGGTAATAGTTATGATCAAAGCACCAGATGGACGTATTATTTTTGAACACGAACGCCAAGACTTAGCCAAGCTTGTTAATATTACTATGAAACGCAATGATACTAATGTTGCGGGAGGAAACTTTTCGTTTAAAGTTAGAAATGATGATGGTAAAGATTACATTATTATGACACCCACGATGATGTCGCAGGCTTATCTTGGAGAATTGAATCCAGAACAAATTTTAGTTGTTGAACCGCATACTCGCAGGATTATCGCTGGGGAAGGAAAATTGACTCGTGAAATTAACCTTCATGAAGGAGTTTATGATGCTAATCCAGATATTCGGTCGGTTTTTCATTCTCACGCAAAGAATAGTATGTTTTGGGCTACGAGTGGTTTAAATGAACCTAACATTACTGAAGCAACTCAGAAGCTTAAAAAAATAGAATCATTAAATTATGAACCAAACTGTTCCGAGCCACTTGCTGACCTTGTTAGTGATAAGATTCGTGAAATTGGCGACGCTGGATTAATGCATTTATATTTGCTTAACAGTCATGGTATTTTGGCTACTGTCGGGAAAAAAGATGAAATTATGGATGGTCTGTCAGCTGTTCATCAGGCTCTAGCAATTGTGGATACTGCTGAATGGAACGCAGAAATTGCTTATAAACAGGCAGTCTTTCAAAGCCTTGGAATTATAGACGGCTTTTATTCTGAAAGTTCTAGAGTAGGTACATTGAAGGATTTAGTTGCTGGCAAAGCCATTTATAATAAAAATGCGGGTCAGGGAGTAACGAAGTACTCTAACTCTAAAGCAGTTACTGTGAATGGTGATTAATGTAATACTATTAATTAATAAAGCATATTTTTCCGCTCTTTAAAATGAATAACTTTATAAATAGTCTAAGTTGCAAGTTTTCAAAGTGAAAAAAGAGGCAATCAATAAAATTTTTACCATGAAATTTATGACTTAGTCTGGTATAGAGAAAACTAAAATAACTTAATATGGGATAAAATAAACTCATCATAATATTACTTGCAAAGCATCAAAAAATTGATTAATTGTTTAAGGCGTTCCAGTTACTGTTGAACTACGAGTGACTTAATTAAATTTTAGAGTATCTATTGACAGACGGGAATCTAAGTCCTACAATGAAAGCGTAAACATTAATAGGAATTGTTACAGGTATTGCTGGCATAACCTACTAGATTTTGTGGATTCTTTTTTAAGAATCTTCACATGATTTAGTGGGTTTTTTGTTTTATAAATTAAGGAAGGTGAAAATCTTAGTAGGTATAAAAACATATGAGTGAAAGGGGATGTAGGCTCAGGTGATTATAAAGAAAAGATTAAATAATAATGCAGTTTTAGCAATTAATGAAAACGGCATAGATATTATTTTGGCAGGTAACGGAATTGGTTTTAATACTAAAAGAGGACAAGAAGTTGATAAAGATAAGATCGAAAAAATTTATAAATTAGATACTCAAGATAATCAGAATAAGTTAATTCAAGTTGTTACGGAAATACCTTATGAATATTTAAAGTTTACTGATAGCATAGTGAGAAAATTAAAAGAAGTTTTGCAAATTGAGTTAAATGATAATATCTATATCGCGCTTACAGATCATATCTATTTTGCAGTAACGCGCTTTAAAGAAGGAGTGGGCAGTATTAATACTTCTTTATTGTGGGATGTCAAAGATATTTATCCTAATGAATATAAAGAAGCAGTTAAAATACTTGAAAAAATAAATGACTTCTTTAAAGTTGCTATTCCAAGTGAAGAAGCACGAATGTTAACATTTCACATCGTTGATAATTTTAAAGGTAATTACAAAAAAATTGATATGGGAGTGGCCATCAAAACAATTACCGATATCTTGAACATAGTGAAATATTATTTCAACATTGAATATAACGTTAATTCCTTTAACTATGTGCGGTTTGTAATACATCTTAGATTTTTAACAAAGAGAATTTTGTATGGGGAAAAAGAAGATGAAAACACACTATTCTTTTACGATCAATTACCTCAAAAAATGCCACGAGCATTTAAATGTACGCTAAAGATAACAGAATATATAAAGAAAACACGTAAAGTTGAATTGTCAAAAAGTGAACAGGCGTATTTAACAATTCATATTCAAAGAATTATTTTAAATAATAAATGATAGAAGGTTGAATTATATGAATGATAAAGAAATAACACAAACTTTGATTGCAGAACTAGGTGGAGCAAAAAACATTCAGTCTTTCACTCACTGTGCCACACGATTGAGATTTCAGCTTAAAGATGAAAAGAAGGCAAATAAAAATAAAATTGAAAACATTCCAAGTGTAATTTCTGTAGTAAAAGCTGCAGGACAATATCAAGTTGTTTTTGGACCCAAAGTTGTCGATATTTTCAACGAAATGAATGAACTTATAGATGTTGATAATAAAGTCTCTGTTATTCAAAGGAGAGATAAGAAAAATATTTTTAATGCGTTAATCGATTTTGTTTCCAGTGTATTTACGCCTATTCTATACGTATTGATTGGTTCAGGAATTATAAAGGGATTATTGGCTATTTTTACCTCTTTAAATTGGATGAAGGCTACTTCAGGTACATATACAATTTTAAATGCTGCAGGAGATAGTCTGTATTATTTTTTGCCAATGTTCTTGGCGGTTACATGTGCACGAAAATTAAAAACAAATCTTTTTGTTTCATTAGCGATAGGTGGTTCTTTAGTTTACCCGAATATAGCTGCTTTGTATGGTAAAACAACTGATTTTTTAAATATGCCAATTGACATAGCAACATTCAAAAGTAGTGTTTTTCCGATTATATTTGCCATTTTTTCATTAAAGTATCTCGAAAAAATTATGAAAAAGACAATTCCTTCAGCAGTTGAAAATATCTTCGCTCCTTTAATTTCTCTAATTTTACTTGTCCCTTTAACAATTATTTTATTTGGACCTTTAGGTTCGATTTTGAGCAATGAAATAGCAAGTTTATATATGAACTTGTATGGTCTAAATAGGATGATAGCAGGCGCATTTATAGGATTCTTTGCTCAAGCAATGGTTGTTTTTGGAATTCATTGGGGCTTATTTCCAATTATTTTTTCTGATATTCAAAAATATGGTTATGATACTATTTTGGCTGTTTTTGGGCCAAGTATTATTGCACAATCAGGAGCAGCTTTTGGTATTTTAATGCGTACAAAAAATTCTACTATGAAAAAAATTTCGTCTTCTGCGACGATTATGGGGTTCTTTGGTATTTCTGAAGCTGCTATCTATGGTGTTACTTTGAAATATAAACGAGCTTTTCTAATGGCTATGATTGGGGGTGGCCTTGGAGGAGCAATTGCTGGTGCAGCGGGTTCTCGGGCTACTGCGGTAGCGGTTGCAAGTGTTCCAAGTTTCCCAGTTTATTTTGGACATGGATTTTTGCAGTTTATAGTTGCCTATTTTGCAGCGTTCTTAGTAGCTGCAGTACTAACCTACTTTTTTGGATTTGATAAAAATATTGAAGCAAGTGGTGAAGCTCCCGCGAAAGTCGACATTACGTCTGTATCTGGTAATAAAGAGAAGGGCGAACCTTGGGAACCATTAGTGATTTATTCTCCTGTGGATGGTGAAGTTAAAAAATTAGCAGATGTTGCTGACAAAGTATTTGCATCTGGTTCTTTAGGAAAGGGATTAGTAGTTAAGCCAAATAAAACCAGACAAAGTGTGCTGTCCCCAGTGGATGGCGTTGTTACTGTAACTTATACAACAAGGCATGCGTATGGGATTACAACAGATGATGGGAGACAATTTTTGATTCATATCGGAATTAATACAGTAGATTTAAACGGTGAACAATTTAGTGATCCAATTCAGAAGAATAAAAGGATAAAAAAGGGTGAGCCATTATGTATTGCTAACTTTGAAGAGATTGCGGCTAAGGGTTACGATAGTTCTGTAATTGTAACTTTAATTAATTCTACATCAGTTACAGAGATTAAAAGTATTAAGATAGGTGAACATGTTTCAGCCAAGGATGAATTAGCAAGTTTTATTGATTAAGAAGGAGCTAGTCAATATGATTATTAAAAATTCGGCATACGGGGAAAGGTGGGGGCTTTTGGATCCTCAGGTTTTAGAACGAACTAAAAGGAGACCCTGCATTCTTGATGAGGAGGTCAATAAAAAAATAACTATAAAAGATATCCATCTGAAGATTTTAAGAAATGGGATGGGATCCTTTAGTAGGGATCTCAGCAAGAAAAATGTGACAGTTACTGATTTTTTAATTCCATGTACAAATAGGCTTATTCCAGCTAGAAAGTATGAGACGTCAAGCGGAGACAAATATAATATGACTAAATGTCTGGTCTATTTACATGGCGGCGGGTTTATTGGTGGGTCTTTAGAAACAGTAGAAAATCAATGCAAATTAATTGCCGAAAGAAGTCACTGCGTTGTTATATCGATTGGATATCGATTGGCACCAGAAACTCCATATCCGGGAGCCTTTTGTGATGTCGTAGAATCACTCGAATGGATTATAAATAATAAAGCTATATTAAATTTCAATGACTCGCAATTATATGTTGCGGGCGATAGTGCAGGCGGAAATTTGGCAGTTATTTGTGGATTGAAGGATAAAAGGCACATTATTCGCAGAATTATTTCAATCTATGGTGCCTTAGATATGACCGAGATAAAAAAAACATTATATAAGTGGGACTATTCCAGATATACGATTGCTAAGGAGCATTCAAGCTACATTCACACAAGATTAAATAAATTTGCTTTATTAACAAAAATAATTAACGTTTTGTATAATACTTTTGAAGTAGCAGAGAATCCATTGATCAGTCCAGTATATGCACAAAATTTTAAAGATTTTCCGGACATAACTCTTGTGGAAGCTGAGTTTGATTACTTTCTCCAAAGTAACATTTTTTTCTCTAAGAAATTAGAATCCTTAGGCCTAAATGTTGATCTGATAATGTATAAAGGCCTTGATCATGGCTTTTTTGATAGATTAGGAACTCTAAAACAAGCAGAGGATTTAGTAAACGTAATTGCTGATATTTTAATTAGTGAGTAGCAAGATAAATAACGTGTTTTGTGTAGTCTAAAAATAACAATAATTAAATGAAAACGTCTTTATTGTAAGATATAGATGATCAATCCAAACATCTTACACATGGAGACGTTTTTTAATTTATTTTTTAAAAGTGACAATGAACTTTTAAATATTGCCTTTTACAAAGCTTGATAATGTGTATCCAAGAGAACTTTGTTTCCTAACAACCTGAAAAAACATTAAATGATAGCGTATTCATAAGTGATACGCTTTTGTTAGTTAAAAGAAAGGAAGGTTTTATATTATGAAAAACATTTTGTTGATTTGTGGTTCAGGTGCATCTAGCGGTTTTATGGCAGCAGCGATAAGAAAAGCTGCCAAAAAAAGCGGAATTGAAATGAAAGTTAAAGCAGCAAGTGAATCTCAATTGGATGATCTTATTAAGGATACAGATATTTTACTAATTGGTCCGCATTTATCATACATGTTGGCAGAGTTGGAACAAAAAACTCTTGGTAAAGCTATCAAAGTTGCTGTTATTCCACAAAGTATTTACGGAGCATTAAATGGACCTAAGGCAGTTGAAATGATTCAAAAAATGGAAGGAGAAGATTAAATATGCATCGGATAATGAACTATATGCAAAATTCTTTTGCACCAAGAGTGAACAAAATTGTCAAGAACCCTTGGATATCAGCAATTCAAGATGCAATTATGACTGCTTTGCCTTTGGTATTTGTAGGTTCACTAATAACTATTATCTTACTCATTAGAAATCTTGTACCTGCCGTACCCGATATGACAATGATCAGCAATTTTTCTTTTGGGATGTTTGGACTAGTAGTTGCTTTTTTAATTGCATATTATGTAATGGAAAAGAAGCACAATGATAAATATAAACTAATAAGTGGTGCAACTGCAACCGTCTTTTTTCTAATGCTGCTGTACCCATCATTGGATAAAGCTGGGACAAATATTACTTTTGTTTTAGCGAGATTTGGGGCTCAAGGAATGTTTACCGCAATTATTGCCGGATTGTTTGTAGGCTGTGTTATGAATTTTTCTAGTAAACATTCATTTTTTAGTGAAGATACTGCTATTCCGGATTTTGTAGTGGGATGGTTTGATAGTTTGCTTCCAATCACATTTATTATGGTTGTTGGTTGGTTCTTAACTGGATTAATACATGTCGATGTTTTTCAAGTGATTTTATGGGTTTTTAGTCCATTGTCGGGAATAGTACAAAGTTATCCAGGATTTGTGTTATCTGTCTTTATTCCAGTTTTTCTTTACACGTTTGGGATCAGCGGATGGGTAATGATGCCCGTTATTTATCCTGTTTATATGCAAGGATTAGCACAAAATGCTAAAGAAGTAGCTGCTGGCGGAACGGCAACACATATAGCTACTCAAGAAACAATTTACGCTTTCTCTAGCATAGGAGGAGTTGGGACCACTTTAGCATTAGCTGTAATTATGCTGTTATTTAGCCATTCAGCGCAATTGAAGGCAATCGGTAAAGCGATCATAGTACCCTCTATTTTTAATATTAATGAACCTTTAGTTTTTGGAGCGCCAATTGCATTTAATCCCTACTTAATGGTTCCTATGTGGATTAACGGATTACTAGTACCTACCATTGCATATGCAGCAATGGCATTTCATCTTGTTTCAATTCCAAGTAAAACTTTCTTGCTCTGGTATATTCCTTATCCAATAACTTCTTATCTGGCAACACAGGATTGGAGAGCAATTATTGTGACCTTGATAATTTTCGTTGTGACATGGCTGGTATTTTGGCCCTTCTTTAAAGCCTATGACAGATCATTGATTTTAAAGGAGAAGGAGGAACAGGCTTAAGACGATTAAATGGTTAGTATTAGAACTGTGTATTTAACAGAACGACTTTAATATAAAGAGATAGGAGAATAATGTATGGAAGCTAGTAAGAATGGTGCAGATAAGTTAAATGAATTATCAATGAACATTTTAGTGCATGCAGGTAATGCACGTAATTTTATGGTACAGGGGCTACAGATTGTTGAGACGGAAAATAACTATAATAAGGCAGAAAAATTAATGGATAAGGCGCATAAGGAAATTGTGGTAGCGCATGGATTACAGACAGAAACATTACAAAAAGAAGCAATGGGTAGATCAATTAGATATTCAGTTTTATTTTGTCACGCCCAGGATACTTTGATGACAGCACAAAGTGAAATTCTAATTGCAAAACATTTAATTAAATTATGCAAGTCCAAATCTATAAAAGAAAAGAGTGATATACATGATTAAAGATTTTTCGATGCCAAAAAATTTTTTGTGGGGAGGAGCAATCGCGGCTAATCAAGCGGAGGGTGCTTCTGAGGTTAATGGTAAAGGAATGAGTTTAGCCGATGTACACAAACTCTATCCTGACAAGACAAATGAAGAAATTCAAGCAATTCAACATAAAGGTATGACTAAAAGGCAAGTAGAAGAAAATATAACAGATAAAGAAGGATACTATCCCAAAAGGCACGGTATTGATTTCTATCACTCCTATCCTCAGGATCTTAAATTATTAAGCGAGATGGGTTTTAAAACATTTCGCACTTCTATTGATTGGACTCGTATATTTCCCACAGGAGATGAGGAAAAACCGAATGAAGCTGGTTTGAAATACTATGACAACTTAATTGACAAAATTAGTGAATTAGGGATGGAACCGATTATCACCATGCTTCATTATGAAACACCAATTAACATTACTCTTAAATATGGCGGCTGGAATAATCGAGATGTAATTCCTTTATTTGTCAAATATGGAAAAACTTTGTTAGAAAGATACCAAAGAAAAGTTAAATACTGGATTATTATTAACCAAATTAATTTAATCCAATTTGAACCCTTTAATTCTACTGCGATTTGCTATGACCAAGTTGATAATTATTTAGAAGCCAAATATCAGGCTGTCCATAACCAGTTTGTAGCTAGTGCTGAGATAGTAAAATTTGCAAAACAATTAAATTCAACTTTAAAATTAGGCACAATGGTGGCAGATAGTACAACATATCCTTTCTCATGTAAACCAGAAGATGTGATTCTAGCACTTGAACGAAATAGAATGCAATATTTTTATACTGACGTTCAGCTGCGCGGAGCATATCCGCAATATGCACTTAATTATTTTAAAGAAAATAAAATTAATCTCAAAATACAAGAAAGTGATTTAAAATTACTTAAGAACAATACGATGGACTTTATGGCTTTGTCATACTATTATTCTCAAATGGTAAATTCTGAAAAAAATGATATGAATTCGCTTACAACAGAGAGTAATCCATATCTTAAGTCAAATCCATGGGGCTGGGGCGTGGATCCATTAGGACTTTATAATACTTTGTCGCAATATTGGGACCGCTATCAAAAGCCAATAATGATTGCTGAAAATGGCTTTGGAATGTATGACAAAATATCAGCGGATGGTAAAATTCACGATCAGTACAGAATATCTTATTTAGCTGAGCATATCGCTGCAATGAAAAGGGCAATTTATAATGGCGCAAATATTTTCGCATATTGTGCTTGGGGACCAATAGACATTGTTTCTTGTTCATCGGCACAGATGGGAAAACGTTATGGTTTTATTTATGTTGATTTAGACGACGAAGGTCACGGGAGTGGTAAAAGAATAAGGAAAGACAGTTTCAATTGGTATAAACATGTTATTACAACAAATGGTGCAGAGCTTTAATAATATTGAAAAAATTTCTCTTGGAAGGTGGGTCGATATGTCATCTTTAGATAATGATATTATTAATTATTTACGTTCTAAATCACATATAAAAGCAAGGGACTTGGCAATGCTTTTAAATATAACGACTCGAACTGTGAGAAATCATATTAAAGTAATTAATCAGAAATTTCCAGGGCTGATACTGTCAAGTCAAAATGGGTATGCGATTAATAGTTCTAGACGTTATGACAGTTTGCCAAACAAGGAATTGAAAGACTTAACTCAAAATTCTAATGAGGAATATCTAACAATGTATCTATTGCGATCATCTGATGCCGGAGAAAGTATTTTTAATTTAGCTAATGATCTTTTTGTTTCAGAATCTCAATTAAGGTTAATTCTTAAGAGTTTAAAAAGATTTGTTGCTAAATTTAATTTACAAATTAAGATCAAGCATTATCGTGTCTACTTGTTTGGTTCAGAACGTAATAAGAGAAAGTTGATTTTATCTTTGCTGTATGGGAAGGGAAATTTACAAGGTAATCTTAAGGATACTCTGCAAAAGCTTGTAGGCAATATCTCAATGGAAGTGTTGTACAAAACTATTAAAAATGTATGTGTTTCGCATCAAATTTACCTGACACCTTATGTTATGGAAAATATAGTGATGCACTATGCCATCGCGATAGAGCGAATTAGGAATGGGAAACATGTTACTTTAGATCCAGCACTAAACCATCTATCTTCTCAATCCGTTGAAGTTATATTAGCTTCAGAAATTATAAATAAACTTCCAAACAACATGCGTTTATATTTTTACCAGAGTGATATTGAACAATTGGCAATTTTATTTATAGGAAACACGGTCAAGAATACAGCAAATAATGCAGTTGAAAAATTTGTAGCTGAAGATGTCGCGGTTGTTTTGCATCAGACTTTGAAGGATGTGTCGGAAAATTTTCTAATCGAGTTGAATAAGCCGGAATTTTTTGATCGCTTAGCGTTGCACGTACAAGGCTTAGTAAACAGGTCTGAAAATGGGGAATTAATTAGTAACAGTAAGGCAATTGAGATTAAGATAACATATCCTATTATCTATGATATAGCAGTTTACATTGGATCTTGTTTGAGTTCTAAACTAAAAATCAAGTTCAATGATTCCGAAATAGCTTTATTGGCTCTGCATATTGGTGCATTTTTAGATTCTCCGGAAATAATAACGCAAAAATTAAAGGAGAAAGTATATATATTGGCCATTATTCCTGAATATAAGCAAATCTTGAATGATTTTATTTCTAAAATACAAAATCTTGATAATTCAGAAATTGAGTTGGAAGTAACAACAAACATTTTTAACCAATATAATTTTGACAAGTTTGACATAGTTATAGTTAGTGGGGATGACCAGAGAATTGGTGGGAACATAATTAATGTGCATCCTTTGCCAACTAGAAACGACTTGAAAAGAATTGAAGAGGTGGTAAAAAATATAATTAGCTCAAAGAAAACATTGAAATTAAATGAAATGATTAGTTGCTATTTATCTGCAGAGTTAGTAGAGTTTAATGAATTTAAAGAACCATTTTCAAAATTAAATTTTTTAAAATATGCAACTCAGATTTTAGAGAAAATGCATATAGCGGATCGCCAATTTTTAAATGAATTACTGGAAAGGGAAAACATGTCGACAACAGCTTTTCCAACAGGTGTAGTTATCCCACATAGTATGCACATGAATGCATTAAAGACAAAAATATTAATTGTAAAGTTTGAAAAACCAGTTATATGGGGGGGTCAAAGAATCAAATTTGCATTTGTTGTAGCTCAAAATACTAAAGATGCACAGATATTTAATGATTTTTTTCAACAGTTGGTTGAGGTATTAAGTGATATTTACAATGTAGATATGCTATATAACTCTGAATCTTCTGATGAATTATTGAATAAAATTTATCAATTTATGAAGAATAATCTTGATTAAAAAGATGGAGGATCCTCGAAAATAAAAAGAATTAAGAGCTTGATACTGACAATTAGTGGCAGTATTTTATCAGGAATTGGAATTGAATTGATTGTACTTGCAAATCATGGTGTTGATTCATTAAGTACGTTAATTTTGGGAATAATGAAACATAGTAATTGGGAGTTTGGAACTTGGAGTCAAATTTTAAGTATTATTTATTTAATAATTTCGTTAAGTGTGAATAGTAAAACTTTAGGGATAGGGAGCTTATTAAATGCATTATTGATTGGGCAAACTGTAAAATGGATTGATCCAGTCTTCAGAAAATCAATATCGTTAAATAGCTATTTTACTATGGCTTTTGGTTTTCTAATTATGGCTTTTGGAACTTCGATGTATTTGAAAGGAAATCTGGGTTCTGGTCCGATGGAGGCAATGATGTATGCTGTATCTCAAGTTCTTAGAATGGATATGGCGATGTCTAGGATCATTTTAGATGCTTTCAATGTTTTGCTTGGAATTTTCTTAGGAGCTACTTTTGGAATTGGAAGTGTACTCGCAATTTTTGGATTAGGTCCAATGATAAAAATATTTAATGGGCTGTGGAATAAAAAAATTTATTTTGCAAAGACTAAGTAATCCAATTTATGCTGTTGCAGCGGTGTGCATATTATTCAAAGCTGCTTAAGTTCCATAGGATTAGCTTTTATTGTACTATTATTAGAGATGATTGCTAATGGAATTATGCAATAGTCAAGCAGGTTAGGCATCGCTTTTCCAAAGGAGTGGAATCTTATGAAATATCTGATTTTCGCAGTTGAAGTAGTTTTATTGGTGCTTTGGTGGGGCTTTACTGCGGTATCTGTGCTCGGTAAAATCATTGGAACGGTGGTTATTATTGGAATCTCGCAGGGAATGCATATTTTACTTAAGGCAAGATAGATTAGGGTAATAGTTCAGAATATCGGAATATTTTACAAAGCCACTTTTTAGTTTAGGAGCAGTTTTCAGGTAGCTTAAGGTTAAGTGCTAGTTCAAAGCGAAGAGTGGGACAAAAGGCATTTAGTTGGTGAGAATTAACAGTGTAGTCAACTGACTTATGGAACACGTTTATCCGGAATAAAAGAGGGACTGTGACAAAATTTAACTTTTGTCACAGCCCCTTTTAAAATGATTGGGAAAGGGTACTTAGTTTAAAAAGTAATCTTGCTACCAAGTATAGTAATTCATTACGTAGCTTTTGAAGATGCTATAACAGAAGTTTTGAACAGTTGGATAAGTTTGGAAGGCACGTTTCTTTTATTGCCAGTTAAAATAAATTTTGAAAACGATATCAAATTCTATTGACAATCTAATTTTAATGCTGTAACCTTTACTTTGTGATAGCGGTAACTTGTAGGAGGTGATATTTTGGCAACGATTTCAGACGTTGCACGCTTAGCAGGCCTTTCAGTTTCAACTGTTTCTCGTGTGATTAATAATAACCCGCATGTCATTCCCAAAAAGAGAAAACTGATTGAGGATGCAATGCAGCAGCTCGGATATGTTCCGCGACCAGCAGCGCGTCAGCTGCGCGGTTCCAGTACTAATACGATGGCAGTTACGATTCCGCGAATTGTCAATCCGTTCTTTTCGTACCTGGTAGATGCGATCGAAAGAACACTTGACGAAGCAGGCTACACCACGATCATTGTCCAGACCTTTAGTCGTCCTGAAGAAGAATTGACAGCGCTTAAGATGTTGCGCAATCAGCAAGTTGACGGCGTGATCCTCTGTTCAATTGAAAACCCATGGTCGGTTATTCAGCCTTATCTGCAGTATGGAAGGATCGTCTTAGTCAATGAATATCTTGCTGATGTACCCGTTCCGATTATCAGGGCTAATCAGTATCAGGGTTTCTATAATGCTACCGAATTCTTACTGCAGCACGGCTATACAAAGCTTGCCTATGCTACTGGACGCAAGCAGGTTGCGCTGGCAGAAAACGGGGTCAATTTTGACTCAGATCGTTTTTCGGGTTTTCAGTCAGCTTTGAACAGTATTGGCAAAGTTCGCTTTAATCCTCATTGGTTGTTCACTAATGCACATACTGCAACGGATGGAAAACTGATCCTGCAAAAGATTATTGCAAGTCCAGATAAACCCGATGCCATTCTGGCAGGAAGTGATGAAGTTGCTCTAGGACTTCTAGAAGAAGCTCAGGCTCAGGGTGTCCAAATTCCGGCACAATTAGCGGTGCTGGGAGTCGATGATCAGCCGTCTTCAAGCTTTTTGAAGATCCCATTGACCACTATTCGGCAACCAGTTGATCAGATGGGATCTGCGGCAGCAAAAGCAATGGTGGCGGCATTGCAGGATCAAGCTGTGACTTTGCCGCAAATTTTTCCGCTTGAAATTGTTAAAAGAGCCTCAGTCTAAAGAACATCAACATAACATGTTCTTTTGCAAAGCAATTTGGTATCGATACCAAAAAGGAGATTGATAAAAATGACAGTAGTTTTAGCAAGAATCGATCAGCGTTTAATCCATGGTTTAATTGTTAATCAGTGGGCCCAGAAGTTAAAGGTCAAACGTTTCATGGTTGTCGATGATGAAATTAGTAAAAATGAAGCGATCAAAGACAGCATGAAGATGTCTAAACCCGCAGGCACAGGGATGTCGATTATTGACACTCAAAAAGCAATTACTAATTTCAATGCCGGTAAATATGATACTCAGCGCGTCTTCGTCTTAGTAAAAGAGCCTGCAACTTTAATTAAGTTAATTGAAAACGGAGTCGCAATTCCTAAAGTCGATCTTGGTATTATTTTTAATGAAAATGGGCGTAAACCGGTAACTAAATTTATTGCGTTGAATGATCAGGAACGTGCAGACTTGGAGACTATTAAAGCTAAAGGTGTGCCTGTTGTAGTGCAATATGTACCGACAGATCCTGAAGAAACTTATTAAATAGAGGGTGAATAAAAATGTCTAGTATTGAAATTTTGCAGGATATCTTAATTATTCTTCTTGCTGGTTTTATGACTGTTGATCAAAACGGTCTGGTAATTATGTCATGGTTTCCAGTCATTGTAGGAATGATTACTGGTCTGATCATGGGTGACCTGCATACAGCACTTGTGATTGCGGGTACTTTCCAATTAATGATGTTGGGGGTTGCTGCACTTGGAGGAGCCTCCGCACCAAATTATGGCTTAGCCACGATTGTAGGCGCTTTCGTTGCTATTCGAACCGGGACTGGAATTAAAGCCGCCATTGCAGTGGGCTTACCGGTGGGGTTGATTGCAATTCAGTTGGAAGTGGTTGCCAGAATTATTTGTAACTTTTTGGCTCACAAAATGAAAACGGATAACCAGCAGCATAAATGGCAGACAATGCGCCGCGAAGCTTGGTTAGGTCCAATCTTGTTCAGTCTGCAAACCGCAATTCCAACTTTGTTAGTCGTATTGGTGGGACCACAGTTTGTCAAATTCATTCTTAATGCGATTCCAACTTGGGTTACAAATGGCCTGACAATTGCTGGTGGCATGTTGCCAGTTGTCGGAATTGGAATGTTGATGCATTATATGCCAGTTAAAAAATTTCTGCCGTATATTATTGTCGGTTTCGTGCTTTCTGCGTATTTAAAAGTGGCCGTTTTAGGAATTGCATTATTAGGTTTTGCTGCTTCTTACTGGTACTTTACCTCTGAGGCACGCAAGGTCAAAGAAGCTGTCACACAAGCAGCTGTTGATGAAGACGGGGAGAATTATGATGAGTAAACAAGAAAAGAGTGCTAATCCAAAGATTACCAAAAGAGATTTACGGCGTGCCGGCAGCCGCTACAACTTTATGGCTGTCAACTTGTTCAACTATGAATCACAAATGGGTCCTGCTGTTGCATGGGCACTTGCACCGATTCTTAGGAAAATCTATCCAGATGACGATGAGTATCAAGCAGCTTTGGACAATCACTTTAACTACTTTAATTCAACAACTGTAATGTCCAGCATGATTTTAGGTGCAACAACTGCAATGGAAGAAAAGGACGGTCCGCAGGCCAAAGAAGCAGTTCAGTCTCTGAAAACTAGTTTGATGGGTCCATTAGCCGGAGTGGGTGACACCTTGGTATGGGTTTTGTGGCCGACGATTATTGGATCTATTTCCGGATATATGGCTTTACAAGGCAACCCGTTAGGCGCAATTATCTGGCTGATCGCTAATATAATTTTCTGGTTTGTTAAAGTTAAGTTATTTGAGGTTGGATATACCTCTGGTACAAAGCTGGTAACCTCCTTAGGCAGCAAAATGGTTCTGTTTACCGAAGCGGCTTCAATCATGGGCCTAAGTGTAGTTGGTGCTTTAATTGCGACAGTTGTTAAAGTCACTACTCCCTTAACATTTCAATTTGGTAAAGTTTCTTTAGCACTGCAAACGGGAGTCTTGGATAAAATTATGCCTGCATTGCTCCCAGCACTGCTGACATTACTGGTTTACAAATTACTTGATAATAAAAAATGGACCCCGACTCGAATCATTTTGCTGGTAATTGTAATTGCTTTAGCTGGTTCGTATTTCGGAATACTAAAAGCATAGGAGAGGTTAAAAATGGAAAGAAAAATTATACTTGCATCACATCATCGTTTTGCTGCCGGCTTAAAAGATACAGTTGAATTTATTGCGGGGGACCTAGCTGAAAATAGAATTTCTACTCTGACAGCTTACTTAGATAATGCACCGATCAAAGAAACTGTAGCCGATTTAATGCAGACTTTCCCGGCATCAACTGAAGTAATTATTTTAACCGATATGATGGCGGGAAGTGTCAATCAAACGTTCTTTGGTTATCGACTCCGTGAACATACTCATCTTGTGAGCGGGATGAATTTACCACTGGCTTTAGCATTTACTATGGAGCCACAGGATAATTATCTGACCGCTCAAAGAGTCCGTGAAATTGTCGCTGAGGCACAGCAAGCAGTGGTATACATCAATGACATTAGAATTGGCGATGATGATGATGAATGAGATTCCATGGTGGAAAAAGAGTGTAGTTTATCAGATTTATCCGAAGAGCTTTTATGATGCTAATGGCGACGGAATCGGTGATTTGCAAGGAATTATTCAAAAGCTGGACTATTTGGTAGAATTGGGCGTTGATGTGTTGTGGTTGAATCCAATTTATCGTTCCCCTCAAGTCGACAATGGATATGATATTTCAAATTATCACGAGATAGAACCAGAACTGGGCACTATGGCCGATTTTAATGAATTGCTTGCAAAGGCACATGAAAAGGGTTTAAAAATTATTCTAGACTTGGTGGTGAACCACACTTCAGATCAGCATCCGTGGTTTAAACAGGCAAAACAAGCTAAAAATAATGCATACCATGATTATTATATTTGGAAAAAGCCAGTCAAGCAGCAGGCACCGAATAACTGGGGTTCAAGTTTTGGAGGATCTGCCTGGACTTATGAAGCAGAGGTTGCGGAATACTATCTTCATTTGTTTGCTAAAGAACAACCTGACTTGAATTGGGAAAATGAACAGGTACGGCGTGAGATTTATACTTTAATGCGTTTTTGGCTGGATAAGGGAATTGATGGTTTCCGGATGGACGTAATTTCATTGATCTCCAAGGATCCCGCTTATCCAGATGGTCCAATTATTCAAAATAAGCAGTACGGCAGTTACTATGCGGGAGCTGCAAATGGGCCGCGGGTGCACGAATATTTGCAAGAGATGAATCGTGAAGTGCTCTCGCACTATGAGATCATGACCGTTGGTGAGACTCCACATACTACGGTTGAAGAGGCTACCAAATACACCGATGAACATAAGCATGAATTAAATATGGTTTTTCATTTCGACCACATGCACCTTGACTACGGTGAAAATGGCAAATTTTCAACTAAACGTTTTGCACTGAGCGCATTAAAACGAGTCTTCACCAAGTGGCAAGTAGGAATGGCGCAGCATAATGGCTGGAATAGCTTATATTGGAGTAATCATGATCAGGCACGGCCTGTGACACGTTTTGGAACGGATCAGCAAGAATATCGACAAGCTGCAGCTAAAATGCTGGGAACGATCCTGCATATGCAGCAAGGAACACCGTATATTTTCGAAGGTGAAGAGTTGGGAATGACGAACGCTCGTTTTAATTCGATCGACGATTACAATGATATTGAGACCAAGTCAGTCTACAAGGATTTCACTGAAAATAAACATCTAGGGTCAGACTACGCAATGGAAACGATTTATTTAAAGTCACGCGATAATGCGCGCACCCCGATGCCTTGGTCTGCAACCAAAAATGCAGGATTTACTACGGGTAAACCATGGCTTTTGCCTAATCCTAATTATCCGCAGATTAATGTGGAACAAGCACTTCGAGATCCAGATTCAGTGTTTTATTACTACCAGCAGTTAATTAAATTACGACATACGCTACCCATCGTGACAACCGGTAAATATCGCTTATTGCATCCACAAGACGAACGTAATTATACTTTCTTACGCGAAACGGCCGAACAAGTCTTGTTTGTAACGGGAAACTTCACCGCACAAGCAGAGCAGCTTGAATTGCCAACTTTCTTGGCAGGATTGGAAAATAAGTTAATTATCAGTAATTTTACAGCACCCCAAAGTACTTCAAAGACTGTCAACTTGCCAGCTTATGGAGCAGCGGTGTACTTGTTTACAAAAGAGTGTGACAAAAGTCGATAAAATTTCACTTTTGGCCCAACCTTAAATAGGCTCGATTTAGTAACGTAGTTTGGACTTGGAATATTTCCAAACGACACAAAAAAGCAGTTTACCGAATTTTAATTTTGACTTTCGGCAAACTGCTTTTTGAATTAGGAGTACAATTGTATTTTTCACAAAGTAAGGTAACTGCTAATTGTGTGTTGCTAAGTTGGATTCAACGCTTATCTAGATAAGCTTAAGGAAGATAGAAGCAATAATTACTGAAGCTACTGAAACAGTTGCAAAACCACCAACCAGCATCTTCGGCAGGATATTTTCCAAAAGATAAGCCTCTTCTTTTTTGTTGCTTGCAACACTGTGACAGATTTCTGTAGTTAAAATGTAGTCAGCTGGGAAACCGAATAAAGCAGTTAATGAACAAGAAAATGCCATTGGACCGCTCATTCCAAACGGCTTAGCAAGGATCCAAGAAGCGATGAACATCCCGAGCAAACCTAACAGAATTAAAACAACAATTTGTAAGATAATGGTTCCCATGATTGCAGGAGTCGTTAAGTTCAGTTGTTCAAAGACATATGCCAAAAGGCCGTACATTAACCAGTTGAAGACGCCCGCTTGTTTCAAAGCATTGCTTTCTAAGAAACCGAGCTGATGTGCAATTACCCCAAAAATCAGACAAATTACGTTAGGGTTAATCACATTGTGTATCAGGACTGCGAAGCCGTTACTAAGCAATGCCACAATCGCGACACGTACGAGAATAAATGCCGGTGTTTGAAATTCTTTGGGAAGCTTGAAAATTCTGGGACTTTCATTGGACAAAGTCGTTAAAGGAGAGTTTTCGTCAATTTCGATTTTTTCCCTTCTGAATTTTCCGACTAAGCGACGGCCTTCCTTTTTCAACATGTATGAAGTTAATGGATAACCGATCACTGAATGCAAAACGAACATTGAGACTGGCAATGCTACTAAAGCGGTGATCCCTTCAGCTTTAAGACCGCTTGTCATTAAGAGTGCCGCTACGAGCCCGCCTGTCAGCGGAGGTACTGCCGCCACAACCGTATGCCAGTTAAAAATCAAAGTTCCAACTGTCAGTGTCAAGATCAAGGTTCCAGCAACACCTAAAAGAGCAATACACACTGCTTTCCACTGTGCAATTAATTCGCGCAGATTCATCAGTGTTCCTAAGTGGACTAATAATAAAGAAACACAGATTGTAACAAAATTAGTGCCAAATGATGCTTGTGCAACGATGTCCTTTGGAATAATCGTCCAAAAGCCGATTACGAAAAGAATAGCAGTTACAAAGATAGAAGGGATGTACGCTTTGGTTGCCGCAGAAACCCATTCTCCAATCAGCATGAAAAGCATGACAATTGTGAAAAATATAATAAAATTCATATAGATGAACCCCCATAAGATTAAAATGAAATGATAAAATTGAATCAGATATTATAGTATTATAAAATTGATTAACTTTCAATAGTGACTTTTAAGATCTTTGGTGTTAAATTTAGCTTAATGCTAATTAAATATAATTATATTTTAGTGTGTAAACTATTAACTTTTGCTATTGTAATTTGATAAGGAGATGCTTGGATGACTAAATTGTTTACTAATTTTAACTTGTTTGATGGTGCCGAAGCTGAAACTAAGGCTGCTTCCTGGATGGAGGTCGACGAAAAAAGCGGAAAGATAGTTCAAGTTGGCCGCGGTGATGCCCCTGTTCGAGGTGAAAAGATCGACTTAAAAGGCAAATACGTCATGCCGGGTTTGATCAATGTCCATACTCACATTATGATGAATCCGCAGACCAATAAGCTGGAATATCTTTCTGAGACTGAAGTTGCTTATCAGGCATTGCAGAATCTAAAGGAATTATTGAAGTCCGGTGTTACATATATCAGGGATTGTGGCTGTGCTTTTGATGTCGATATCAAGTTAGCTAAGCTGCAAAGCCAAGGAGTCATCGGCGGCACAGAGATCATGCCTTCCGGACGCCCAATGTCAATGACTGGCGGGCATGGCGACTTTACTGAAGGTTGGGACGGAGAGACTACTTGGGGATATTTAACTGATTCTCCAGATGAAATGCGTGCATCTGTACGCCAAGCTTTTAAAAAGGGTGCTAAAAACATAAAATTAATGGCAACTGGCGGTGTCATGTCAGCTACTGATCAGATTGATGATATTGAACTCAGCTTGCCGGAATTGAAGACGGCTGTTGAGGAAGCACATTCTAAGCATATGACTGTTGCAGCACATGCTGAAGGAGAAAAAGGAATCCACAATGCTGTTTTAGCAGGGGTTGATTCTGTCGAACATGGTTCTTATGTTTCTGATGAAGATATTGAATTGATGATCAAGCAAGGAACCTTTTTGACAACTACTTTGATTGCAGCCTATACAATTCCTAAATATGGTGAAGGAAAGTTGCCGCAGTATATGTTGGATAAAGCAAATGCTTTCATGGATAAGTATTTTGAACGGATCGGTGCTGCAATCAAAGCGGGCGTTAAGATCTCCTTTGGGACAGATGCGGGAACACCTTTTAATGGATTCAAGGACACATCTTTTGAACTTGAACTTTTGACGAGGGTTGGTGCGACAAATGCACAGGCTTTATTTGCAGCAACCAAGAATGCAGCGGAACTGATGCATATTGATAACGAATATGGTTCTTTAGCAGCAGGTAAATATGCTGATTTTATTGTATTAGATACAGATCCATTGGCAGATATCAAAGCAGTTCAACAAGAAGATAAGGGTGTTTATAAAAAAGGTGTGAAGCAGTTCTAAGCTTAAAAATAATTGACAGAGTAAGTTGGCAACCTTTAAGGGGAGAATGCAATGAATATAATTTTTAAAAATGCAAATCTTTTTGACGGACAGCATGCACAACTGCAACAAAATAGCTGGCTTAAGGTCGATGATCTCACTGGCAAAGTAGTCGCAACTGGAACTGGGACTGCGCCTGAAGCCAAACGGGTTGTTGACTTGCAGGGCAAATATCTAATGCCTGGGTTAATCAATGCCCACACTCACATTATGATGAATCCTGTTACCAACAAATTAGAATATCTCTCTGAAACAGAGGCCACAGTGACCGCTTTAAATAACTTGCAGGAGCTGCTTAAAGCCGGAGTGACCTATATCAGAGACTGCGGCTGTGCCTTTGATGTGGATGTGAAGCTGGCTAAGCTGCAGCAGGAAAACGTACTTGGCGGCACGGAAATTATGCCATCTGGACGTCCGATGACAATGACGGGCGGACACGGTGACTTTATCGAAGAGCCAGACGGAAGCGCGACTTGGGGACACCTAACTGATTCTGAGGACGCAATGCGTAAAGCAGTCCGTCAAGAATTCAAACGAGGTGCCAAGAATATCAAAGTTATGGCAACAGGTGGGGTCATGTCTGCAACTGATGAAGTCGATGATATTGAATTGAGCTTAGCCGAGTTGAAAGTGGCAGTTGAAGAGGCACATTCCAAGCATATGACAGTTGCATCGCATGCTCAAGGAAATCAGGGAATCCAGAATTCATTAGTTGCGGGCGTCGATTCGATTGAACACGGGATCTACATTGATGAAGACCAAGCTGCTTTTATGCGAGAAAAAAACATCTTCTTAGTACCAACGTTGAATGCTCCGACCGCAATTTCTCAAGATGGACGTGGTAAATTGCCTGAATATATGTTACGTAAAAACGATCTGGTTAAAAGTGACTTTTTTAAAAATGTCTCTCAGGCGATTAAGCAAGGTGTCAAAGTGGTAGTCGGAACGGATGCAGGAACACCATTTAACTCTTTTGGCAAGGGAACCTGGAATGAATTGAAGTTAATAGTGGAATTGGGAGCTTCTCCAGCACAGGCTTTGTTTGGTGCAACCAAGTATGCAGCCGAATTGCTTAAAATTGATGATTTGTACGGTACATTAGCAGCGGGTAAATTTGCGGACTTTTTGATTTTGGACGACAATCCATTAGAAAATGTCGGGTCACTTGAAAGTCTTAAAGCTGTTTATAAAAAAGGCAAAAAAGTAAACTAAGGGTGTGATTTTTTGATTGAAAAGCAGAAGTTAAAGGCATTTGCTGAGCGTGAATTAGACTCGTTTTCGGATTATCTGAGGATTCCGAGTATCTCGGCACAAAATAGTGGGATAAATGAAACTGTTGCGTGGCTGCAGGAAACCTTCAGTGCGCTGGGAGCGGCAGTCGAAGTCTGGCATGATCAAGGAGGCAATCCGGTTGTTTTTGCTGAGTTGAAGGGGAATTCTTCCAAAACAGTTCTTTTTTACAATCATTATGATGTCCAGCCACCAGAACCATTAGATGAATGGAAAACACCGCCCTTTGAACCTACGCTGGTTGCAGGAAAATTAGTTGCACGCGGGGTTTGTGATGATAAGGGCGAGTTGATGTCGCGGTTAACGCTCATAAAATATTTCAAGGAAAATGGCGGTCTGCCAGTCAATCTTAAATTCATAATCGAAGGTGAAGAGGAACTTGGAAGTCCGCATGTTGATGCCTATGTGCATGCACATGCCAGTCAGTTGGCTGCCGATGTCTGCATCTGGGAAGGCGGCGGTCGGAATGAAAGCGAACAATTTCAGATAACCTGTGGGCTAAAAGGAATTGCCAGCTTTGATTTGGAAGTTGTCACAGCTGCTAGTGATCTACATTCTTCACTTGCAAGTTATGCAGATAATGCCGCTTGGAGACTAGTGCAAGCACTGAGTTCGTTAAAAGACCAGCAAGGCAGAATTAAAGTTGCAGGTTTTTATGATGACGTGATGCCGTTGACTGAAGATACTAAGAAGGCTATTAAAGATATCAAATTCGACGCAAAACGAGTCACACAGGAATTCGGTTTACTGCGGCCTTTTGTAACTGATGATCCTGCAAAAGCTCTGGTCAATAGCGCCACACTGACAATTAATGGGCTGTCGTCAGGCTATGAAGGGGATGGCACTAAGACCGTGGTACCAAGAAGGGCAGTTGCAAAATTGGACTGCCGGCTTGTTCCTAACCAAGAACCGGCTAAGATTGCAGAACTTATTCAACAACAGTTAATAAAGAACGGTTTTGCAGATGTTAAATTGCACTATAATACAGGTGAAAGTGCATTTAGAACAGATTTGAATGATCCTTTTGTGAAGTTGAATGTCGCGGTTGCAAAAGAGGTTTATGGTGCTTCTAATTATGTTGTGGTACCAAACATGCCGGGTGGCGGCCCTGCTAAGCAATTTGTTGATGAACTTGCAGTTCCAATTGTAATGATTGGAATTCATTATGCCGGAAGTGGCCCGCATGCTCCAAATGAGAACATCAGATTATCTGATTATCAGGATGCAACGGTTTATCTGGGTAGACTGTTAGAAGCGTACCAAGCAGAATAGATTTAAAATAGCTAAAATTCAGCTGATGTTGACAGCAATGAAAATGTCGACAGGGGCTGGATTTTTTTGTTAGCAATAATTATTTTTTATTGAATTATTTTACACTATGTTTGTGATATAAATCACAATTAATAATGGCTGTGGTAATTAGTAATAACCTGAAATAATTATTTTACATGTAAATATAAATATTATTATAATAGCCAAGATTGCGTTAAGATATGCATGTAACTTTAATTATAGTAATTTTTAAAAAGGGAAGGGTAAAGATGTTAAGGTACAAAAGAATTATTTTGGGGGAAATCTGTACCGCGTGTATTCTTTTATTGACTGCTTGTTCTTCTGGTGTAGCAGCTAACAAGATTGGTAGTCATAGAACCAGCGAGCAGGCAAAAGCGCAAGTCACGTATTATGAAGATTTGAGTACTTTGGATAAACATGCACTAAACTTTATTTTTAAAATTGAACAGGATGAGACTAAAGATAATACTGCTGATCCGGTCTATGCTGTTTCACTCAAAGTCAAAAACAATACGAATAAGACTGTCAAGTTTGATAAAAGTAAGTTCATTTATTTTGCAAGCGACCGTAAAATTCTTTCTAAAAAGAAAGGTACGCTAACGCTTAAGCCGCATACTAGCAGTTCTGAGCATCAACTTTTTGAGAGTGTTGCTGAACAGGAGACTGTGGGAGGTGGTGCAATTGCTTATCTTAATCAAGACAACTTACTTTCTTATGATAGCTTTATTAATGGGATTGCAACTTCGACTAATCTTAAGAGCTCGCAATTAGCAAAGCAGTTTAAAGCACGAAAAGACAATGCTGAGGAAAGTACTTCATCAAATACACAAGATAGTACCGTGAATTCTACTACAGCAGCTAATGCAAGTAATTCTGAAGCTGCGCAGCAAAGTTCTGCAGGATTAACACGCGAAGAAGCTATCAATACGCTTCAAGAATGGGCTAAAAATAATGGTGCTGAAGCTTTTGAGATCGATGCACTGCAGATTGGGCAAGGTGATAATGGTAGTTGGTCTTTTACTGATAGCAACGGACAATCATGGACAGTCTCGCCCACAGGTAAAGTACATGCACCTGGAGATCCCATTGAATAATAGTTAAAGTGCACAGCTTGTTTTGAAGTCGGATAGTTATTCATGAAGAGTTGGATTATACTGGTAATTATGTTTCATAAAGAAGTTTTTGTAAAAAGGGCAGGGAAAATGAAAAAGTTATTTTTATTTCTAATATCCATTATATTATTTTTATGTGTACCAGTAGCGACCATTGAGGGACAGAAAGTTTCAAAAATCAGCAACCAGCAATTAAAGAAAGTCATTAATAAGATGACGCTGCAACAAAAAGTCGCTCAAATGTATCTGATTCCCACTCAATCCGGGCAGCAAAATACAGCAGCTTTCATTAAAGAAAACCAACCGGGTGGGTTAATCTTGTTTGGAAATGATTTCAAGGAACAAACAAAACAACAATTTATTGGCAATCTGCAAAACTATCAGGGACACGCAAACCTATCTTTATTAATTGGAACTGATCAAGAAGGTGGAACAGTCTCACGGTTGGACGCTAACCCACAGTTGACTGGAAATCAAACTTTTGCTTCACCACAGCAGCTTTACCAATCAGGTGGGAGTCAGGCAGTGGTTAAAGCGGCAGGGGCAACGGCGCAATTGTTACATTCTTTGCAAATTAACTTGAATTTTGCACCAGTGGCAGATGTCTCTAGCGACAGTAACAGCTTTATTTATAAGCGAACATTGGGCTTAAATTATCAGCAGACTGCCACTGTTATCAAGACTGAGATTCCTCAGATTCAAAAGAATCACGTTGCAGCCAGCCTCAAGCATTTTCCAGGTTATGGGGCGGCTGGAGACACGCATACAGGTTTTGCCTCGACAGACAAAGCACTTGCGGATTTTGAGAAAAATGATTTTTTGCCATTCAAGGCGGGGATTAAGGCCGGGGCACAAACTGTTTTAGTCTCACATATCTTTGTGACTGCAATTGATCCCGACTATCCAGCATCGTTGTCACCTAAGATCCATCAACTTTTACGGCAAAAGTTGCATTTTAAAAAGGTCATTATTACTGATGACCTCAGCATGGGTGCGATTACTAAATTCGCTGCCGATCGGCATGTCTCGCCTGATTTGCTGGCAGTTGAAGCGGGGAATGACATGCTCTTGAGTAATAATTTTGCGCAAGGCGTGCCAACAATTGTCAAAGCTGTTCAGGATAAACAGATTAAGGAAGCACAGATTAATAAGTCAGTTTATCGTATTTTAAGTTTAAAAAGAAATTTGGGACTTTTAAAGCAGGAAAATCTTAAGGATTATCAAAAAAACTAAAGAATATATTTAATTTATTAAATATGTTATAATTTTATGTTGTGTTATAAATATATAACAAATTACATTGGGGGAATGTATCATGAAACTTTGTCCAAATTGTCATTCTGAGATAGAAGACAATGCAAAATTCTGTACGAAATGCGGGACTAAATTAACCGTTACCACGGCACATTCAACAGCTACTGCAGCTAAAACAGCGCAAGCTCAAGGAACTGCTGAAGATGCTCAAAAGAATAATGCAAACACTCACAGTGACGCTGCCGCAATCAATACCCAAGCGCTGCAAAGTGCTTTTCAAGGATATTGGAGTTGGCTGCTTGCATCCTGGAAGCAGCCTTTCAAGGCACAAAAAACAACTAAATATGCTGGAATATTAACTTTATTTTTAGAAAGTTTATTTTTTACTTTAGGTATTGGACATTGGGCCCAAACCGCAACTTCAGCCGCCTCAAATGCAGCTAACAATCTTTTAGGATCTTTTTCTAATAATTCAGCTAGCTATAATACTTCCTATTCAATTGGAATTGGATTTTATTTTACTATTATTTTGACAATCCTAATTGCAGCAGTGGCAATGGTCGGTGTGGCTTTTCTGATTCACCGAGCGGTCAGCAAAGCAGCTGAAGCTGAAAATTTCATTGATTATCTGAACCGTTTGGCACATTACAGCAGCTCAATTCTTTTATTGACAGTCCTCTTTTTCTTAATCGCGTTATCTGGGATGAGTATTGTTTCAATGCTGGTGATCAGCTTGATCCTGCTTTTAATTTCGGCTATTTGGGGAATAACTATTGTTTGCGGAGTTGTTGAACTTGAAAATGGTGGGCAACTTGATCGAATTTATGGTGCTGCTATTACGGTGGCAATTTGTGTTGCAATCGAAACAATTGCTTTTTCACTTGTAATATCACAATTAGGTGATACAGCTGGTTCATTTGTTTCTTCAGTATTTAAAGGGGGGCTCTAAGTAATGGCCTCAGAAACATTTTGTCCTGAGTGTGGAACTCAAGTTAAAGCCGGTGCAGCATTTTGTCCTAATTGCGGACATAACTTAACAAGCGCAGCAACTGAGAAAAAAAGCGAGTCTACGGCTGCACCAGAGGATAGTACCCAAAAACCGCTGCAGCGCAGTACGCCTGTGCAGCCTCGAAAACCGCTCAACAAACGCATGGTTGGGGCTGTTGTGGCAGTCGTTGTGATCTTAGTTGCCGGATACCTAGGGTTAAAGAATTACTACCAACCACAAAAGCAACTTGAGCGGATTATTACAACGATGGGGAACTCTGATAAAAATCTGGCTAAATACGTAAAGACGAGTGATCCAACTTTACAAAATGAAATATCGAATAAAAATTTAAAACCAGTTCAAAAGTATTTTGAGAACAACCGTCAGGAATTAGCCGCGTTAAAAAGTGCGCTTCAAGCCGGTTCGACGTATGATAATACCTATTCAATTGAACAAAGTGGCAATGCATGGTTACTTTTCCCACGCTATAAGTTAAATATTGCTGCTGCGTATGTTACGTTATCTACTAATCACGCAGGGGTTATTTTTTATCAAAATGGGAAGAAGTTGGCAACGACGACTAGTTCTAGTGATAGCAAAAAGGTTGGTCCGCTGTTCCCTGGACAATATAGTTTCAAAGCTGTAGGGAAGATCGCCGGCAGAAAATTAGTGAACACTGCAACCACCAAGCTAACTGCCGGTTCTCAATCTTTGCCGTTAAAACTAAAAATAGCAACATTTACAATTAGTGGAACTAAGGGTGCAACTGTGTACTTGAATGGAAAAAAAGTCGGCGAGTTAAACAGTGAAGGTAAATTAAGCTTCAAAGACTATCCAGTCAGCAACGACTTGAAAGCTTACATTACATTGCCTGTTTCAGGTCAGACTGTCAAATCAAAGACAGTCAACGTTAGTGATCGGCTAGCGGAAGGCGAGCATACAATTGCACCTGCATTCGAGGGAATGGTCGCTAAGTCAGATGCTGAAGAATTACTTGATAATGTTTTTTCGGGAGCTCAAACCGGTACGGATGATTCGTCAACTGCAGAACTTTTTGTAGGGCAAGAAAGCAATTCAAGTTATAATGATTTGCTAAAATTCTTTGCTTCTTTTAAGACTAACAGTAAGATCGAGAACTATACCGCTGAAGTTACTAAAGTTAATTCAGTTACTCCGGCAGGTAAGAACAAAGCAACGGTCTCTTATTCAGTTAAGTATACTTTTAATAATAGTGGAGATGCAGGCGATTCTACTAAGGTACAGCAGTTTACTTATCCGAATGCAGAAATCGTTAAGCAAGGCAGTGACTACAAAATTCAAACAATTGGTGATACTAAGTCAGCTGATTGGGAGAAGAACTATTCTAATGATAATTAACATATTTTAGAAAAAATTTTTTCTATGATATTGAATTAGGAGTGTAGACTGAGCTGAATAACTTTGCTTCAGGTTAGGCAGCAAATTGGTGCGCTCATAGTGTATCAATCATTAGAAAGGCTAAGGAACACGTTTATCCGGAATAAACTCGGGGCTGTGACAAAAGTTAACTTTTGTCACAGCCCCGAGTTCTTTTTTTGTAGTGCAACCTTTTTTAGCGAGAACTACGCAATATTTTGTTAATTGTAAACTATTTATTGAAATTGGGTTTACAGTTGAATATAATGAGACTGTTACTAATTTAAGAGTTGGGGTTGAGTTAAGTGAAGGATCATCAAAGAACCAAGAATTTAGTTTTAGCTGCAATGTTGGTGGCAATCTTAGTTATTTTGGGTTTATTGCCTGGAATTCCGCTGGGGATTATTCCAGTGCCGCTTGTTTTACAGAACATGGGAGTAATGTTGGCAGGCGGCTTATTGGGGTCTAAGTATGGAACTGCCGCAGTAGGTCTGTTCTTGTTGCTTGTATTTTTGGGATTACCGCTCTTATCTGGTGGTCGCGGTGGAGCCACCGTTTTTCTCGGTCCAAGTGGCGGATACTTGATAGCTTGGTTGTTTGTACCGTTTTTAATAGGACGCTTAAAACGACTTTTTCAAGTCCGTGCCCAGCATTCATGGTGGCATGAACTTTTGATTGTGGGTGTTGCTGGAGTAATTTTTGTCGATGTAGTCGGTGCCTTGTGGCTAGCTTGGCAATCCAGCATACCGCTTTCGACTGCCTTGGTCTCAAATCTGGTTTTCATTCCAGGAGACTTGCTTAAAGCAATTTTAGCAGTTGTGATTACTCGCCGAATCAGGAATTTAATGCAACTTGAAGTGGAATATTAAAGAAGCTGTCGCTAGTACTTTAAATTAGGTGGGGGAATTACGTTGAGTATCATTCATGGAATCGAGGTTGATGAGGCAGGGCGCTGCTGCCATTATCATCAGGCCAACGACATTGTAGGTTTAAAGTGTGCGCAGTGCCAGCAATATTTTGCATGTTATAAATGTCATGATACCTTAAGGGACCACCGCTTTGTACCGTGTGCTAAACATGCTGCACCGGCAATTTGCGGTGTTTGCAAGTTCACAATGGATTTTCAAAAATATGTACAGGGATTTTGTCCCAATTGCCAGCATTCTTTTAATCCAAAGTGCCGTGTACATTATGGGATCTATTTTAAGTAAGCTGCTGGTTGGTCGAGCTATGGAAGCTTGATGTGGCAGCGATTTTTAGGAAATTTAAAAAAATTGGTGATTTTCATTTTAACTGGGGTTAAACTTTTGTTACAGGACGTCCGAGTAAAAAGATGGAGTGACCAGAATTGAAAATTGAATACTTGCCACCAGTCAGAGTAGCTTATTTTAGAAAAGTTGGAGTTTACGGATTGGAAAACCAGGTTTTAATGAAAAATTTTAAAAGGTGGGTTAAAGCAGAGGGACTCTGGGAAAATGCTGTTATTCTCGGAATTGCACTAGATGATCCGACAAGAATAACCGCAAAAAATTGTCGATACGATGTCTATCTTGTTACTAATAAAACAAACTTTAAAACTTGTGTAAAGCAAAGGGTTATCCAAGGTCAAAAGGTAGTAGTTTTTAAAATTAAGCATACTGAAGAGGTGATTGGTGAATTTTATGGTCAATTGGCTCAAATTATCAGTAAAAATCGTCTTAAAGTGTTAAAACAACCTTTGATTGAACGTTATAAGGTTTCGTTAGTCCAATCAGGGTATTGTGAGATATTAATTCCAATTAAGTGAAGTATGTTTAGTTTTAAGTCATAAAATTAAATTGGGTGAGCGCACTTAAAAATCGATAGGTGGTCGAAATAATCTAATCTTAAAAGAGAAATTTGTGTTAAAGCAGAGGGGCACTAAAGCTATCAATACTGATTAAAGGATTCATGAATAGTTTTGCAAGAATGAATTTAAAGAGCAAAATATTTATACGAAGTTTTGAGGTTGTTTAGAAAACTTAATAATTAATAAGAGAGTGTGACATAAGTCGGGAAAATTTGAGTGCTAACTCGAAATTACG
>NZ_AZFQ01000036.1:66909-107115 GCF_001435195.1 Liquorilactobacillus satsumensis DSM 16230 = JCM 12392
CCTTAGTTAAAATTTAGGTGGTCTTTGCATATTATTTAACAATAGAGGTCAAGAAGGTTATTAAACCTAAGATTACACCTGGAAGGTTTGCAATAATAATTGGTAGATCTTTTTTGTCTTTTAAAAATCCATAAGTAACCCAAAGAAAGGCATTAATAGCGGCAAAAAGAGGCTGAATTGAAGGCACCGGTTTTGAAGTCAGATTAGCAATAATTTGTTCAATGTAGGAAAAATACATTATTAAACATGCGACTGTTGCAGTTTTGCCCACTAAGCTGAGCTTTTTTATCCTCTTTGTTTTATTCATAAGCGTTTCCTTCTCTTAACATGAGATCTTAAAGTTAATTGAATAAGTAAACTTTTGCTTCATAAGGGCGAATCAGAGTTATTTCATCGTCTGAGTAATTTCCGATAACTAAAGAGTCAGCATTTTTTTGATTATAGTCACGAGTGAGTTCTTCAGCGGTAAAGTTAATAATTACCAACAATTCTTGCTTTTTATATGTTCTTTTGAATGCAAAAACTTTATCATCATTAGGATCGAGTTCCAAATAATCACCATAAACTATTAGTGAGGATTTGTGTCTTAATTGAATTAGTTTTTGATAATAACTGAAGACTGAGTTAGGATCATTGATTTGTGCAGCGGCATTAATCTGAGCTTTATTTTCATTTACCTCAATCCATGGAGTTCCGGTTGTAAAACCGGCATTTTTTGAATTGTTCCATTGCATAGGAGTGCGTGCATTATCGCGAGACATATTAGCAAAGTAGCTCATCATTTTTTCTTTAGAAACAATCTTTTCTTTGTTGACTAACTCATCATATGCATTAAGTGTTTCCAAGTCTCGATAATCAGCCATGGTTTTAAAATGGTTATTGGTCATGCCAAGTTCTTCACCTTGATAAATATAAGGAGTTCCTTTCAACATATGAAGAGTAGTTGCTAACATTTTTGCAGAAAGCTCTCGATATTCAGGAGAATCGTTACCAAAGCGTGAAACTGCCCGTGGTTGATCATGATTATTCCAATAAAGACTATTCCAGCCTTGTTTATTTAAACCATTTTGCCATTTTGAGAGAGAATTTTTAAGATCAACTAAATTTACAGGAATATCATTCCATTTACCGAGTCGTTTGTCTTTATTTGGAGTTAAGGTGACGTGTTCGAATTGAAAGATCATGTCTAATTCATGATTATTACGCCCTGTGTATTCAAGGGCATCTTTTACATTTGACCCAATCATTTCACCAATTGAAACTACATTATATTTGGAAAGAACTTCCTTGTTCATCTCTTTTAAGTAATTTCCCAATCTTTTACCATCAGCAACAATGGGTTGGGCATCAGCATAAGTTGCATTTGCAGGGTTGGGAGCATCTGGATAGTTATCTGGTTTGTCCAGCAAGCTAATAGAATCCATCCTAAATCCGTCAATTCCTTTATCGAACCACCAACGCATTAGACGATAGACATCTTTACGCATCTGAGGATTTTTCCAGTTCAGCTCGGGCTGTTCTTTAGCAAATAGGTGCATATAATATTGCTGGATTTCTTTATCATAGGTCCAGGCTGGTCCACTGAAGTAGGAACCCCAGTTATTTGGTAACTTTTTTGGATCACCGTCTTTCCAGATATAATAATCATGGTAAGGATTATTTTTTGATTTTCGAGATTCAACGAACCATTTTTGTTGATTAGAACTATGATTAACGACTAAATCCATCACAACTTTAATTTTGTGTTGATGTGCTTGCTTTAAAAGATTATTAAAAATTTTCAGATCGCCGAATATGGGTTGAATGTCTTGATAGTCACTGACATCATAACCATTGTCTACATTAGGGGATTTATAGATGGGATTTAGCCAAATTATATCTACTCCAAGCTTCTTTATATAATCAAGACGCGAAATAATCCCGTTAAGATCTCCAATGCCATCGCCGTTACTATCTTGAAAACTCGCTGGATAAATTTGATAAACAACTGCATTCTTCCACCATTTTTCCATAATTTTAGTTGCTCCTTTAATTTTTATTATTAATTTTTATTTTTTCTAATTCACCGTATGTCTCTTTTACAAATAAAACACTAATAGCAGACAGAATCAGTAAAATTCCAGCGATCAACATCATGATATGTTGGGCACCAACTCCGTGATTGCTGGAAAATTGTAAGATTAGAGTTCCGCCAACGAGATTTGCAAGAATCTGTGGAATACAAATAGTACAGTTAAAGAGTCCTAGATAAGTTCCAATATTATTTCCATCTAATGCATTGGTCACGATTGTAAAGGGAATAACGGTATTAGCTCCCCAAGCCAGGCCAAACGCAATGAAGGAAAGAATCAAAACATATTTATTTGTTACCAGAGAGACAGAGCCTAATCCGAGCCCACCCATAAAAAGTGAAAAAGCCCATAATGGTCTTTGTTGCTGTGGAAACTTAGCGATAGCAAGTGGCCAAATTGCACCCACAACTGCCGAAATTGCACTAAGAAATCCGAACCAGTTGCCGGCGGCTTGAAAGCCAGTTGAACTCACGTTAGTAGTTTTCCAGACTTTTTCTGCTATGCCTCCTGTAGCGTAAGTGGTCATATACATATAAGCTGCCCAGTAAAATAATTGGACAATTCCTGCTGTCCAAAAAGCTTTTGGGGCTGTACGCAGCAGTTGGAAAATATTGTGCTGACCGTTTGTTTGGTCCTCAGATATGTGGTGAAACTTCGCATATTCTTTTGGGGGTAACTCATGTACTTTAAAAAAAGAATAGATACAGCAGATGAATAAGGTTAGGGCTGCAAAATAAAAAGTAAATTTTACAGTATTGGGAATTACTCCTTTAGAAGCAACATTAGAAATGCCAATCATTGTTAAAATCATTGGGAAGATTGAGGCAACGACTTGACCCATATTTAAAACAAAAGTCATAATAGAATATGATTTTTCCTTTTGTTTTTCATTCACCATGTCGCCACTAAGCATTTTGAAAGGTTGCATTGCCATATTGGATGAGACATCTAAAAATAAAAGAGAAAGAACTCCAAACAACATGGATGTTCTGGTTCCATAGCCTAATCCAAGATTACCGGCATTTGGCATCAAAATAAGCACAATTATAGAAACCAGCCCCCCAACATAGAGCCAAGGGAGCCTTCTTCCAAAGCTGGTCCATGTTCGATCAGAGATGGCACCTACAATTGGTTGAACGAACATCCCTGCAATGGGCGCGGCCAGCCAGAAATAGCCAATGTCATTAGGGTTCGCTCCGATTGTTTGAAAGATTCTTGACATATTAGCAGATTGTAAAGCAAAAGCCATTTGTACACCAAAAAAACCAATGTTCATATTCCATAAAAAGGTATTGCTCCGACTACTTTTATTTAGAACTTCAATTTTATTTATTCTTTCCATAGTTATTCCGATTATTAGGTCGAAAGTCTAAATAACTCTTTCGGCAAATCGATTACACCTCCAACAATGAACTTGAAATTTGCGTAAGCGCTTACTCAACTTTCAAGTTCATTGTAAACGTTTTCTTGAAAGTGTCAAGACTTTTATAATAGTTATATTTGTTGTACTTTATGTACATACATAATTAATAAAAAAAGTGGGAGAGGGTTAAGGTGCCAGTCAAAATTGCAGATATTGCTAAACTAGCTGGAATTTCATCAGCGTCTGTTTCAAGAATTTTAAACAAAACTGGTAGATATAGTGAAGAAACTGCAGCACGGGTAAAAAAAATTGCTAAAGATATAGGTTACTATAAAGATCGTTCGGCAGCCGATTTGGCACAAAAAAACAACAAGACAATTGGTGTGATTTACACTAATTCGAAGACGAACTTTAACAATATTGTCATTAATGGGGTAATGGCTGAAGCAGATGAACATGGGCTGGATATTATTTTAATGGCCACAAAAAGGAATGATCCTAAAAAATTATTAAAAACAGTGCGTAATATGATAGAACGTCGGGTTAATGCGTTGTTGTTGATTTCACTGCAACCAACTAGTGAAGTAATTAATATGTTAAAACAAGTAAAAATTAATACTAAATTGGTGGGAACTTCTACAGATAAGGATATTTACTTTGTATCCTCAAATGATTTCCTGATGGGGTATCAGGCAACAAAAAGTTTGATTAGAGCTGGATATAAAAAAATTGGAATGGCTGGCAGCGATATTATGCAAGATTATGTTGCACGCTTAAGGTACAAAGGATATCTGAAGGCTCTAGGAGAGGCTAAGATAAAATTTCAAACGGATTGGTTGTCACCTGGAAACTTCAGTTATGACTCGGGGATTGAAAGTGCGGCGTATTTTCATGAAAAGAAAAACGTTTCCGCAATCATTGGTGTAAGTGACGAGGTTTCGCTCGGTCTTTTGAATGGTCTCCATGATCTAGGAGATACTGTTCCTGCAGATTTTTCAATTGTTAGTATTGATGGAACTGAAATCTGTACGCGTAGTAGACCGCAATTGACCAGTATTACACAGAACTTTGCCCTTATGGGAAAAATAGCAGTTACTGAATTTCAAAATAACAAGCAAAATGTACTTGTCCCATTTAAACTAGTACAGCGTTCCACGACAAAAAAACTGTAAAAAGATCTTTAGATTAGTGAGTTAGACATAAGATTTTTACTGCTGTTACTTACCCCAAAGTTGATTTTTAAGTGATAGCCATTAAAAATAATTTGACATACTGCAAGGATAATACGTTTTATAGCATATTAGCTTGATTAATAAGAGGAGGTTCTTTTATGACCAAAGATTACGAGTTAGTTGCTGACGTTGCAAGCTATCAACCAGACACTTTGTCTTTTTTTAAAGCCTTAGCTGCCCAAAATGTCCGCGCAGTAATTGTCAAATTGACGGAAGGTAGTGCAAACGGCAGTGCCTACGTTAATCCTAAAGCTGCTGCCCAATTAGCACATGCACGTGCCGCAGGTCTGTTAGTTCATGCATATCATTATGCTAAGTTCAAGGGAAGTCAGGATGCAAGTGCTGAAGCTGCTTGGTTTGTGCAGCACGCACAAGCTCTAAAAGTCACTCCAGCTTCTGTAATGGTGCTTGATATTGAGGACCAGCAAAATGCCAACTGGGCTACTGCTGACGCCAATACGTTTTTGCAGGCAGTTAAGGCAGCCGGATATCCACATGTCGATCTTTATTCAATGGCAAGCTGGTTTTGGAGTGGGCGTTTGGACCCCAGTAAGTTGTTGGCTAAGAATCTCTGGGTTGCTAATTACGGTGTAACTGCTCCTGGAGTGGCAGATGTGGGCTTATGGCAATACACGAATAGCTTTGAAATTGCAGGTCTGCAGATTGATATGAGTTATGACTTTAATGGTTTCTATTCTAAGGCGCTGACTAGCGCAAAACCAGTAACACCTGCTGTCCAAAATACCAGTTTCAGCGATGACCTTGGCGATAAGTGGACTACAGAAACCGGAATATTTACGACGAAAACCGCCATTAAATTGCGCTGGGGTGCCAAAACCACTAGTTCTGTAATCGCACTTTTACCAAGCAATTCAGTGATCAATTATGATGCATATTCAATGCATGATGGTTTCGTTTGGTTGCGTCAACCGCGATCAGCTGGCAAGTTTGGCTACTTGGCAAGTGGTGAAGAAGTAGCTGGTAGGCGGACTAGTTGCTGGGGTGAATTTGAAGAGTCATAGGATACTTCTGATGAAAAATTAAAGATAGCAGTTAAAATTTAGGTCCAACAATAAACTTAGAAATTAAGTTTATTGTTGGACCTTTTTCATAACTTGAGATATGGATATTTCGGTTATAAATTACAATTTTTCCTTTACAACATTAGTTATCTGTTCTGCGTATTGTACTAAGTCTGTTGGAACTGAAAAATCTAATTTAGTATTAGTTTTGTTATTTAATACAATGAAATTATGTGCATTTGTAAAAAAAACACGCAGTATCCACTTTCTAATATTGTCATCTAAAAGTACATTGAAATATGAAAGATTATCTCTATAAGTCAAGCGAGTTGGTTCTACGACATCTTTTAGTATTATTTTAACAGTTGCATAAGCTTCAATTTCTTCCGGAGTTGTTTCAATATTATCAGAATTAGATTTTTGTTTGTTTTCAGTATCTGGATCGTCTTTTAGTGTAACTGAGGTATTTAAAGCACTGCTTAACTTGTCATTTACTTTTTCAGTTATAAATTGCGCGATAGCTTTAGAAATAATTGGTTTGAATTCATCTATAGCATTTTCTGTTTTTCGTCCTTCGTAAACTTTCCCCATTATGTATTTAGTAAAGTCAACACTTGGTTTTTGTTGTTCTTTATCAATGTACTCCTTTACTTGATTGACATATTTTAGCTCAGATGCAGTACTTGTAATTTTCTCAACATCGAAGTTATCCTTTGTAAATTTAAATAATTCATTTATCTGTGCTTCACGTAATTTTGATAAATTGACTGTTAAGAAAGGAGTAGCATCCATTTTATTAGGTTTTTCTAAGTCTGTGAAGAATTCATAGATTTCTCCATTTGTTAGAATTGAAAATTTGACATCTGTTGTGCCAAAATATCTAAACAATTGAGAATCATGTTTTGTTAATAGTTCGTTTACGCCTTTTGCTTCAATCAGCATTTGTAATTTTTCATTAATAACAATTGCATAATCAACTTTTTCTCCCTTTTTGATCCCAAAGTCAGCAATAAATTCTGGAACAAATTCCATAGGATTAAACACATCGTAACCAAGTGCTTGAAAAAAGGGCATAATAAGTGATGTTTTTGTAGCTTCTTCAGTTTTTAAAGTATCTTTTAGTTGCATTACCCTTTTTGTAATATTTTTCAAGTTTGAAATAAATTGATCTTTTTCCATTTTAAACTCCCCTTAAATATGAGCTAATTAATCAGCTCAACTTTTAATGATTATAAAATTTTGCTTAGCTTCCAATAGATGTCTAGTTATCATTGATTCTCTATATTATTTAATCAATCACTGGTGAAAGTCAATTAATATCAACTTTAGTTGTTACTACATAGTTTCGATTTTCAATATAATAAAGTTCTATGACATTTTATAAGATATATAACAATAAAAATTAAGAAATTAAATTTTGTACGTTCTGCTGAACGCGATTTTGAGTATAGTTAGTTTAAAAGTCTTCAAGCTAGTTACCAATAAAAAAGGCGTGTATGAATTTCATTAGTAGTACAGAAACATGATACACTTTTCAAAATGTAAGCGGTTAAATATTATATAGCTAAGGAGTGAGGCAAGATGCGTGAACGGTTGATAGATTTATTAAATATATTGATGAGTTCAGATAAAAGTTTTGTTAATGAATTGACGAGTCGCTTGACTGTAACTTCTAAGACAATCAGAAATGAGGTGAGAGAACTTAATGCTTTGTTGTTGGATAGCGGTTTTCCAGAATTTTTAGTTAAGCATGGGACAATAGAAAACAATTTAACCAAAAAGCAAATTCAATATATAGGAGAACAGTATGTACTTAAGGGTGATGACAAGATATATCTTAGTCCTCAACAAAGAATATTATATCTGGCGTTAGTTTTTCTAACTGCGAGAGATCCTGTTTTTATCGTTGATGTTCAAAGACAGCTTAAAGTTAGTAAAAGTTCGATGGATAAAGACATGCGTTTTTTAAGAAGAAAGTTGCAACGTTATCACTTACAGTTGACAACAAGTTTGAAATCTGGAGCACAGATTACTGGAAGTGAACGTGCAATCAGATTAGTTTTAAGTGATTTATTAAATAGTCAACCTGGTATCTCGACTATATTAACTAGCAAATTAATTGGGGGCAACCTTCTTATAAATCAAATACGAAGGGTTTTCTTGATTGAAGATGTTCTATTCATTAAAGAAAAAATAATTAGTATTTTTCCAGGAAACAATTTAGTTGCAAATGATAATTATTTACAACAAGTATTAATCTTAACTTTGATTTGGGTAACTCGGGTAAAAAATTGCCATTATGTTAGTAATGATAATAATTTAAGAAACATGCCAATATGTTCAAAGTCCACAAGATATGTTAATGAAATAATTAAATATTTTGGATTAGAAATTGAAGTAAAATCAGAAAAAGCGTACCTAGTTTTTGTAGTTAATTGTTTTGAAAATGCAGATATTAAGATGCTTGATAATTGGGGGAAAGCACAAATTATCTCTATAGCATTAATTGAATGGGTAGAAAAAAGGCTCGAATTCCCATTTTCTCAAAATGAGAGTCTCTTTGAAAGAGTTTACCGGCATGTTGAAAGTATGTTACGGAGATTAGATCAAAGAATAAGAGTAGCAAATCCGTTAAAAGAAACAGTTAAGGAAAGTTATTTGGAAGTGTTTAGGGCTGTGGCAGATTTTTTTTCTGCTACCAAAGATGAGTACCACGTGACACTATCTGAGGATGAAATAGGGTATTTGGTAATTTATTTTTCTACGGCACAAACTGAAGTGGAGCAAGATCAGATTTATAAATATCAAGTTGCCATTGTTTGCAATTATGGGATGGCAACTGGAAGGTTATTAGCTGCCAAACTTGAAGAGCATTTCAAAGTAGAGGTGGTTGCTGTTTTAAGTGTAAACGAAATTAGTGTATTAAAAACAATACCAGTGAGTGTGGTATTTAAAACGATAGATGTTGAAATAACTGATATTCCTAATATTAAGCTTAATCCTATATTGACAGAAACGGATTTTATGATCATAAAAAAATTCCTGAAAAAAAATTCAAAAAGGTTGAAATATGAAAAGAAAGCATTAGATTCAACACGTTTATTTAGTGATATTTTAGATTTTTTGAAAAACAGCAACATCGAAATTGAAAAAAAATTTGTTTCTAATCTTCAATATATTTTTCACGTTAATCATTTATCCATTAATGAAAGGAAAGTTCAGCCTATGCTTAAAGATCTTATTAGCGATACTCAAATTCAACTTCAATTAACCGCAGAAAATTGGGAAGCGGCGATTCGAATTTCAGCACAACCGCTGTTAAGAGAAGGGTTTATTAAACCTTCATACGTAGAAGCGATGCTTGAGTCTGTTGAACGTTATGGTCCTTATATTGTCATCGGACCCTCTATCGCACTTGCACACGCACGACCGACGGATGGCGTAGAAAAATTGGGAATATCCATAACGACATTGAAAAAGCCAATTAATTTTGGCAATTCAGAAAACGATCCTGTTCAAATTATCTTTTGCCTAGCTGCAATAGATAATTACTCACATTTGAATGTAATGAAGTCAATTGTAAAATTAATCAATAACCAAAATAAAATCAAAAAATTATCTTCAATATCAAGCATTAGTAAGTTTAAGGAAACATTATTTGATGAAAACAGTAATTGAAGGAAAGGAGAATGATCTAATATGCAACAGAAACTTAAAATATATTTTATTTGTGGAGCGGGTCTAGGAAGTTCGCTTGCGAGTCAGATGGTTGCAGAAGATGTTTTAGCAAAATTAGGAATGGAGGAGAAGCTTGAACATGAGGCGATTTCTTCAGCACCAGGTTTGCAAGCTGATATTATTGTATCGGCGGATAATTTTAAGACTCAATTTGAAAAATTTGAGATGGACCCACATACTAAATTTGTTTTTTTGCATAACATTGTCGATTCAAACGAAATTGAGGAAAAATTAATACCAATAATTGAAAATTTTCCAAGTTAATTATAACAAATCTAAAATAGGAGGCGGGGAATATGACAATTATTAATTTTATTATCAATAATATCTTAACGCAATCGGCAATTATTATTGCACTAATTGCTTTGTTAGGATTGGTACTTCAGAAAAAATCAGCAGGATCTGTATTGGCTGGTACATTTAAAACTTTGCTTGGATTTCAGGTTTTATCTGCTGGATCAACAATTATTGTTGGTAGTTTAACTTATTTTGGAAAGATTTTTCAACACGGGTTTCATCTGAAAGGGGTAGTTCCAAGTATTGAGGCCATTAATGGGCAGGCAATGAATACTTTGGGTCTTGGAAATGAAATTGCTTTTACCTTTTTAGGCATCTTTATAGTTAATATTTTAATTGCCCGATTTTCACCTTGGAAATATATTTTTTTAACTGGACAAGCACTTTTATGGATGGCGACTATGACTGTTGTTGGCGGCAAGATCTGTGGTTTTAATAATTGGTTGATTGTTCTTTCAGGGAGTATCATTGGAGGAATTTTTGCAGTGGCTATGCCAGCACTTGCGCAACCTTTTGTTAGAAAGATTACTGGTAATGATGCAATTGCTTTGGGGCATTTTTGTACAGTGGGATACTTAGTAGAAGCTGGTGCAGCATATATTTTTGGGGAAAGAGCAAAAGAAAAACACTCTATTGAAGATATAAAATTACCAAAATCAATGGAATTTCTTCAAGATACCTATCTATCTGTTGCTGTTATTATGGTGCCACTATATATGATTACAGCCGCCTTTGCTGGACCAAAGTATGCGGCAAATGGTAGTACGAACTACATTGTCACAGGGTTTATGCAAGGTATTCAGTTTGTCGTAGGTGTTTATGTTTTACTTGCGGGAGTTCGTTTGTTGTTAGGTGAAATTGTGCCTGCATTTCGTGGAATTGCAATGAAATTAGTGCCAGATGCTAAACCTGCATTAGATTGTCCGGTTTTGTTTCCATATTCTCCAAACGCAGTAATACTTGGGTTTGTGACTACTACTATCGGCACTGTTATTGGGATGTTTTTGATACCTATATTTGGATTGGCAGTTATCTTACCTGGAATGTTGACAAACTTTTTTGCAGGGGGGACCGCTGGTATTTTTGGAAATGTTGTTGGGGGACGTCGAGGTGCGATTATTGGTGGAGTTATACATGGGTTGTTTATTACTCTATTACCAGCTTTATTAGTTACGGCACTTACTACTCTAGGTTTTGTTAATGCCTCAGCAACTGATTCTGATACAATTACGGCGTGTTTGATGTATGCTTTTGTCTTTGCACCGATTTTGAAAGCCATCTGATTGTAAAGTTTTAATTGCAAAGGAGTGAAGCTCATGTTTGGATTTGGCAAGAAAAAAAAGCCATTAAAAAAAGAAGCTACTCAACAAATCACAAGAAAAGAGGAGCACGAATTAGAAGTACATGTTGATGATTTGAAAAACAAAATAAAAAAGACTGAGGATGGTAAAAAATATTTGCTTTATGAAGAACTTGGTAATGCATATATTAAGTTAAATCAAAAAGATGCTGCTATTGCAGCATTTGAGGCTAGTTTGGAGAATAATGAACATTTTGGTACAACCTATAATAGTTTGCTGAATCTTTACGAGATTAAACGCAAAGAGGCTGCTAAAAATGGTAAAGATGTGGAGATTCAAAAATGGGTAACTAAAACAGAAGAACTTTTGAAAATGTCAAAACATATAATGCGTTCAAAGTTTTGAAAAATAAAGGAGGAATTTTTATATGTACAAAAATTTAAAAACAATCTTAACTGAGGCTCAAAATCTGAATTCTACAGTTGGGGCGTTTAATGCACACAATCTAGAAATGGTACCAGATATGATTCGTGCTGCCAAGGATGCAGGAGCTCCTATAATTATTCAAACGAGTGCTGGGACTGCTCAATATATTGGCATGAAAACTCTTGTTGCACTGTGTAAATCCATGGCTGAAGATTTGTTAGTTGATGTTGATCTTCATTTGGACCATGCAAAAACTTTTGATGACATTAAAGAAGCAATTGACTCCGGTTATAGTTCTGTTATGTTTGATGGTTCCTCACTATTGTTCAAAGAGAATATGGAAAAATCACTTCGCGTTGTTGATTATGCACATGCTAGAAATGTTTCAGTCGAGTGTGAGATTGGAACAATTGGAGGGACAGAGGAGGGAGTAACAGTAGCTGAAGGAAAATACACGGATCCAGAACAAGCAGTGCTTTTTTTACAAAAGGTTGATGTGGATGCATTAGCCGTCGGCGTAGGAACTCATCATGGGCAATTCAAATCGAAAACACAATTAAATTGGGATTTGATTGAGAAACTACATTCTAAGATTAATACACCTTTAGTTATCCATGGTGGGACAGGTGTTAGTGAAAATGATTATCATCGATTAACTAATAATGGAATTCGTAAATTCAATGTTGGAACAGAGCTATTGGTTACTTGGACTAGAACTGCACAAAGATATTTTGGCAAGACGGAGGTTAACCAGTCTTTACGTAATAATATTGTTCCCTGTAATAAGGCAATTTATGACATCGTTTTGCATAAATCAAAGCTGTTTTTGAATAAAGATACAAAAATGAATGTAATGGTGTAACTGTTGAGAGGGCAATGAGAGGTGGTTACTCTTGATGAGAAATCATATACTAATTTTACTTGCTGGAGCCAATGGGACAGGTAAAAGTTATACCAGCAAAATTATAAAAAAAGCTTTTCCTAGATTGAACTTAATCCCCCTAGATCTTTTTAAAGAGCATATTTATGATGAAATTGGATTTGACAATGTTGCGCAAAAAAATTTATTAGATGAAATAGCTCGGCAACGTTTTTATGATGCGATCAAAATGTTAATGAACTTAAATAAACCGTTACTAGGCGACTATCCCTTTAGCTATAAACAACGTCCATGTTTGGTGGAATTAGTTAAGAAATACGATTACAATGTCCTTACTATTCGGCTTGAAGCTAAAGAATGTGTTTTGTACGAAAGACAAAAATTGCGTGACTTGGATCATTCAAGACACCTAGGACACTTAGTAAGTCATTATCATTTAGGTGATCGACGTGATGAATCTGCATTAGATAATTTACCATCTTTTGAATATTTTTCTAAACGAATACATGAACGCGGATATGAAACTTTCCATCTTGGAACTTTAATTACACTTAATGTTAATGATTACAGGAAAATAGACTATAATGACTTATTAAACAAAATTGCATTATTTGTTGATGACAGACAATGATCTAAAAAAAATTCTGATAGAGGTAGACTGTGGAGATGAAGTAAGAAAGTAAGTAAAAGAGGAAAGCTTGGAAAGTTTATATTTTTAGATAGGCCTGTTCTCAGAAGCTTTAGCAGAGTCAGGCCATTTTTATTTTATTAATTGATTCTATTGCTAAGGTTTATCAAATTTTGTTAAAAGGTAGTGCATAGTTTTTGAAAATGTCCTTTGCTAAAGGACAAAAATATGTAAGCGTTATCTTTAATGCTTGTTACAATATAAATTGTAGAAAGGAGCATGGCAATGACTATTGAATATAGACAAGCTCTAATTAATTATTTGTTGAAGCATCGTGATTTCAGCTCAGGATCTGAATTGTCTGCCGTGTTGAATGTTTCTATCAAGACTATTTCTCGAACAGCAAAACGAATAAATAGTCAATCTGTAAATAGACCAATTATAGAGTCAAAGAAGGGACGTGGCTACCGGTTAAATTATCAGAACTATCTTGAACAAAGTACTCAAGTGAAAAAATTTGTCAACGTAAGTCATCTAACATCAGTTGAGAGACGCGCTGCAATCCTTAAACGCCTCTTGGTTGCTGCACCGCAGAAACATCAATTAAGCAGTGTTTTTGGAAAGTTTTATGTCAGTGATTCTGTAATTTCATCCGATTTGAAAATTTTACGAAAAATGTTGCATAAGTATAATCTACAGTTAAAACGGCGTAACGAATATATTTGGATTGAAGGGAAGGAAACAGAGATTCGAAGAGCTATTAATGATTTACTGGTCACTGATGACGTTATTAGTATTAGTCACTTCCTACAATCTAATCAGCTTATACAGCAACAAGATGTATCTTTTGTTATGCGCCAATTGAGGTTAATAGAAGAGCAAATGAATTCGGAGATACCATATCCGTATAATGTGAATTTATTCTCTCACTTATATATTTTAATCGAACGATATCATAATGTAGGTTCTTTAATTGGGAAAAAATTTGAATTGCAGCTTGATGAGAAAGCAAAATTACGGCAACATTCCAAGGAAACAAAACTTTGTAAAGAGGTGATTTGCAATTTAAATACTTATTTGAATACTCAGTTACCCAAAATTGAGATTTATTACCTTTATCAATATTTGACTTCTTCTCGAGTAGATAATATACGGATAGACAGAAATGAGATTTCAAAACAAGTACGGGAAATTACAAATTGTCTAATCAAAAAAGTGACAGAAAACCAACAGTACATGCACATCAATAATCAAAAACTTTTTACTAGTTTAGCTAAGCACATGAAACCACTGTTAAATAGGTTAACCAATAATATTAAGGTGAAAAACAATTTGTTGGAACAAATAAAGCTTGAGTATCCACGGTTATTCGAAGTAGTTAAAAATGCGAGTGCTTATTTAACAAAAAAGTACTTATTGAACCCAATAGATGAGAATGAAGTTGGTTTTATAACTGTTTATTTTGCACAGGCTGCAGAGAACATGCGACCGCCAATTAATATTATGGTGGTTTGTACAACCGGATTTGGGACTGCACAGTTATTAAGGGCCAAAATTGAAAAAAGGTTTTCAGAACTGAATATCGTGAAGCTAGTCGCTGGAAGAGTTCTAAATGTTGAAGTTGAAAAACATCCTGAAGTTGATTTGGTAGTTTCAACGATAAAATTACCAAGTAATATTGAAATACCAAATTTAGTAGTTAGCGCAATGTTTACAATGAAAGACCAGGAATGTTTAGAACAGGAGGTTGATCATATTCGAAGGGAAATGATGACTCAGTGAAAAAAATAATTCTGTGGGAACCCTCGTTTACTGTTTTAAACAAGGCATCTTTGCTTGAGGCAATAACTGACTATTTAGTAAAGCACGGTTTGATTAAAGATCAAAAAGAGGCAATTATTGCAATTAATAAACGTGAAATTTTGGGGAGTACGCTAATTGCGCCGAATTTAGCGATACCGCATCTAAAAAGCTATGCTATTCGAGAGGCTGCTTTAATTTTTGTGAAATTGCAGAATACACTGACAGATTGGCAAAAGGATTCTCAAGTTGAACGTTTTATTTTTACTATAGTACCCGAAAAATGTCCAGTAGCAGATTTAAAAATGCTTAAATATTTCTATATTAAATTGGCAGATGATAAAAAAATGGAGATATTTAGTCATGGCAGTCAAAAAGAGATTCAAAAAATACTATAAGCAGAAGGAGAGTTTGTTATGAGTCCAACATCTTTAGGGAGCATTTTAGATCGAAAGACAATCATTACTGATTTGAAAGCGGATACGAAATATGACGTTATCAAAGAGCTAGCAAAAAAATTTTTTGAGCAAAATTATATTGATTCTATTGATGAATTTGTTGAAGCTGTTTACGAAAGAGAAGGAGAAGGTGCAACGGGGATTGGCAATGGTGTAGCTATTCCGCATGGTAAAAGTACTACTGTGAAAAGAAGTGGGGTAGCCATTGCGATTTTAGAGCACGAAATTAAATGGGAATCATTAGATGATACTGGTGCTAAAGTGGTCGTTCTTTTTGATGTTGGTAATGACAGTGAAGGGGCAAAAAAACATTTGCATACATTGTCATTATTCGCTCGCAAATTAGGTAAAAGTGAGGTAATTGATTCTTTGTTAAATTCTAAGACAGTTGATGATGTTATTAAAGCTTTTGATGAATAAAGATACTGGAGGAATTAAATATGAAAATTGTTGGAGTATCAGCATGCACGGTTGGGATAGCTCATACCTATCTAGCGCAACAAAAAATGGAAGATGCGGCAAAAAAACTAGGTGATGAAATAAAAATTGAAACTCAAGGAACGATTGGGATCGAGAATAAATTATCGGCTAATGATATCAAGGAAGCTGATATTGTAATTTTGGCGATTGATGTCAAGATATCCGGTGAAGAACGCTTTGAGAATAAGAAAAAGGTTAAGGTCTCAACTGAAACAGCTATTAAATCTCCAAATAAGTTAATTGCTAAGCTTCATGAAATTGCTGGCAAACAAATTTTGAATGGTAAAGCTAGGGGGTAATACTAATGAAAGCTTTTTTAAAAAAGGCAAATTTTAAAGGGCATCTACTAACAGCTATTTCATATTTAATTCCAATTGTTTGTGGTGCAGGATTTATTATTGCAATCGGTATGGCACTAGGCGGGAAAAGCCAAGATTCGTTAGTAATTGGGAAATTTAACTTATTTCAAGCTATGGCAACTCTTGGTGGTAACGCATTGGGATTATTACCAGTGATTATTGCAACGGGAATTGCTTTCTCTATTGCAGGAAAGCCTGGGATTGCACCTGGATTTGTAACTGGATTAGCTGCAAATTCAATTAGTGCAGGTTTTATTGGAGGAATTATTGGAGGTTATATAGCTGGTTGGCTAGCCTTTGCAATTTTAAAATATTTTAAGGTGCCTAGTTGGGCAAAAGGATTAATGCCGACTTTGATTGTCCCCTTTTTAGCTTCCTTGGTGAGTGGATTAATTATGGTATACATTGTTGGAACACCAGTATCCTGGTTTACAGAATGGTTAACAGGGTTACTAAAAAGTTTGAATGGTACTTCTAATTTATTATTTGGAGCAGTTTTAGGTGTTTTAAGTATTGTTGATTTTGGAGGGCCGATTAATAAAACAGTTTTTGCTTTTGCATTAACATTGCAGGCGCAAGGAATTAATGGTCCAGTTACAGCCTTGCAACTTACAAATACTGCTACACCGATTGGTTTTGGATTCGCTTTTCTAGTTGCTAAAGCATTGCGTAAAAATATTTACACGCACGAAGAAATTGAAACACTGAAGTCAACTGTTCCGATGGGTGTGGTTAACATTGTTGAGGGATCTATTCCAATTGTAATGAACGACATTGTTCGTGGAATTTTTGCTGCGGGCCTTGGTGGAATGTGTGAAGGTGCAATCTTAATGTCCATGACACAAGGAGAAGGCGCAACAGTCCCATTTGGCGGATTTCTGATGTTGCCAACGATGGGCAGGAATTGGTGGGTAGGCCTTCTAGCAATTATGGCTAACGTCATTGTAACAGGAATTGTCTATGCATTGATTAAAAAGGATATTCCAGCGGATGCAACAGAAAATCAAAAACAAGTAACAGAAGAAGATATTAATTTGGATGATATTCAAGTTATGTAGCTGATAAGAAGGGAGCGATTGCAGAATGACAGAAAGTATTCAAGTGTCACCATCACTAATGACAATGGATCTAGATCATTTTAAGGAACAAATTAAATTTTTAAATGGTAAGGTTAGTTTCTACCATATAGATATAATGGATGGTCACTTTGTGCCAAACATTACGTTATCTCCGTGGTTCATTGAGCAGGTGCGAAAAATATCTGATGTACCAATGTCAGCTCATTTAATGGTTACAAATCCATCATTTTGGGTTCAACAATTAATTGCAAGTAAATGTGAAATGATTTGTATGCATGCTGAAGTGATAAATGGAGTTGCCTTTCGCTTAATAGACCAAATTCATGAAGCGGGACTAAAAGTTGGTGTGGTTTTAAACCCAGAAACATCAATTGAAACGTTATTACCATATATTGATCTTCTCGATAAAGTAACTGTTATGACTGTCGATCCAGGTTTTGCAGGTCAAAGATTCTTAAAAATTTGTCTTAATAAAATTGTTGAATTACGTAGATTACGCGAAAATAACAATTATAAGTACAGTATTGAAATTGATGGTTCTACTAATTTAAAACACTGGAAAATGCTTGCAGATGTTAAACCGGATATTTATATTATTGGTCGTAGTGGACTATTTGGATTAGCTGACAATATTGAAGATTGCTGGAATCAAATGATTAAAGAGTATGAAGAATCGACCGGATTATTCTTTAGTAACAGTGCAAATGCTACGAACAGTTAAACGCTAAAAATGTGTGAGCTTACCAATATTTTTTCATTATAAAAATAAACCATTTAAGAGGGAATTAATTATGTTTGATAAAACCGATAAATTATCAGTTAACGCAATTCGAATGTTGAGTATCGATACAGTTGAAAACGCTAACTCTGGTCATCCTGGGTTGCCATTAGGAGCTGCTCCGATGGCATATACTTTATGGACTAGACATCTTAAGATTGATCCGAAGAATTCAAAGTGGTTAGATCGCGATCGTTTCGTATTATCTGCAGGGCATGGTTCGGCGATGCTATATAGCTTACTCCATCTATCCGGATACCAAGTCTCACTTGATTCTTTACAGCATTTTAGAAAAGAGGGAAGTGTTACCCCAGGACATCCAGAATACGGATTAACTGATGGTGTTGAAGCTACAACAGGACCATTGGGACAGGGCCTAGGGATGGCTGTCGGAATGGCAATGGCAGAAAAACATTTAGCTGCAATGTATAACAAGCCAAAGTTTAAAATCATTGATCATTATACCTACAGTTTAGTTAGTGATGGCGATTTAATGGAAGGAATTTCACATGAGGTTGCTAGTTTAGCTGGACATTTAAATTTAGGGAAATTAATTGTCTTGTATGATTCAAATAACATTTCTTTGGACGGTCCGACTGACATGGCATTTGATGAGGACATTCAAAAGAGATTTAAAGGCTATGGTTGGCAATATTTAAAAGTTGCTGATGGTAATAAACTTGAAAGTATTGATCAAGCACTTAGTGAGGCTAAGGAAAACACGCAGCAGCCGACAATCATTGAAATTAAGACAATAATTGGTTATGGAGCACCAAAACAAGGTACGAATAAAGTTCACGGTAATCCTTTAGGAAAAGAAAGTGTTGCAGTTGCTCGTAAATTCTATCATTGGAGCTATGCACCCTTTGAAATTCCAGCAGAAGTTTATAGTCGTTTTCGCGAGTTAGTTGTAAAAAATGGAGAAGTTCATTACCAGAAATGGCAAGCAGTCTTTGATAAGTATCAGAAAGAATACCCAGAGCTAGCACATCAATTCCGTACAAGTTTTGCCAATGAAGTCAACGAAGAATGGTCTCAAAAAGTTCCAGTGTATACTGCTGAGCAACAACTTACTGAAGCTAGTCGTGCTACGGGTCATAAAGTTATTTCTGCTATCTCAAAATGTAATCCTCACTTTTGGGGAGGTTCAGCAGATTTATTCTCATCAAATAAGACTGATGCTGAAGATAGTCAGGCTTTTGAACCTGAGAATCCACGCGGTCGCAATATTTGGTTTGGTGTACGTGAGTTTGGGCAAGCTGCAGTTCTAAATGGAATTGCTCTTCATGGAGGTAGCAAAGTTTATGGAAGCACGTTCTTCGTCTTTTCCGATTATCTTAGAGGAGCTTTACGGTTGTCCGCTTTACAAGGATTGCCTGTAACCTATGTTTTTACACATGATTCGATTGCGGTTGGAGAAGATGGACCTACCCATGAACCAATAGAGCATCTGATGAACATGCGGGCGATTCCAAATGTTAATGTAATTCGACCAGCAGATGCCAACGAAGTAATTGGGGCTTGGAAAGTTGCTTTAGCATCTAAAAAAACTCCGACTGTACTGGTTCTTTCACGACAAAATTTACCAGTTTTACCTGGCACAGATCGCTTAGCTGCTGAAGGTGTTAAGCGAGGAGCGTATGTTATCTCACATAGTCAAAAAGCGATTCCGGCGGGGATCTTAATTGCAACAGGCTCGGAAGTTCAGCTTGCCCTCGCGGCACAGTCAAAATTATTAGAAAATGAGATTGATGTTTCAGTTGTGTCGATGCCTTCTTTTGAATTATTTGAACACCAGAGTCAAAGTTATCAAGAGTCAGTCCTTCCCAACGCTGTTGATGCTAGAATGTCACTAGAAATGGGAGCTACTTTGGGCTGGGAAAGGTATGTTGGCAGAAAAGGATTGGCACTAGGAATTGACAGATTTGGTGCCAGCGGTGACGGCACTGAAATCATTAACCATTATGGTTTCACAGTTGACAATGTCGTGCAGTTATTTGAAAAACATTTAAAACGTAACTATGTATCTCAAGGAGGCAGCATTAATGACTAATGTAAAAATTAAGATTTATTCCGATGGTGCGGACATTAAAGATATGCGCACAGTTGCTAAAAATGAGTTTGTCTCAGGTTTTACTACAAATCCCTCGCTGATGAAAAAAGCTGGGATTACAGATTATCAGTCTTTTGCCAGGAAAGTGGTTGCTGAGTTTCCAAAATATTCAATCTCATTTGAGGTTTTTAGCAATGATGAAGCAACGATGTTACAGGAAGCCGAATTATTGCATTTGCTAGGCAAAAATGTTTATGTGAAGATTCCAATAATCACAATTTCTGGTAAAAGCACTGCACCGCTTATTCAGAAACTTTCCAATAAAGGAATTTCACTTAATATAACAGCTATTACAACTATGGCACAAGTCAAAGAGGCGCTAACTGCCTTTGCACCAGAAACTCAAAACATCATTTCAATTTTTGTGGGTAGAATAGCAGATGCTGGAAATGATCCGACAGAATTTGTCCAACAAAGTGTGGCTGCAGTTAAGCAACATCCAGAAGCTGAATTACTATGGGCGAGTACAAGAGAGGTTGCTAATGTTTTTCAGGCACAGAAACTGGGTGTGGATATCATTACAGTCCCACCAACAATTATTGCAAAATTAAGTCAGATTGGGAAATCCGCACAGCAGGTTTCGATGGATACTGTGTTAGGTTTTGAAAAGGATATTAAAGCTTCTGGATTAAGCATTCTCTAATAGATAATCCAAAGTTAGATTTAGTTTAAAGTGCTGATCGAATTCAGTGTTTTGAACTGAATCTTTTTGGCTATTACTGAGAATAGTGAGATTACAGCTAGTACTATGTGATAACGTAAAAGATTAATTCATAAAACTTGTATTTTTAGCCTTCCAATCTTCGAGTTTTATTCCAACCCAAAAAAGATAAATTCCAAGAGTTATGATGCTTAATAATAACCATTTAATCCAGTTACCAAACAAGCCAACGGCAGAACCGTGAAAATGCATTCGGTGGCCAGCAATAACTGTATGATTGATTTTCCAACCATAAACTAAACATAGCGCCCACGGATAGCAAATCCCCAAAGTACAGGTGGTCAAAATAATCCCCAAGAGATTCCAGCCAATATAAGAGAATAGTCCGCCATCAAAAAATGAGTTTCGACCATGTTTGATTTCCATAATTAAATTCCTCCTCCAAGCACAGCTTTTAAAGTCTTCAGAGTTTGGACTGGTTAATCCCAAGATAGTAGATGAGCCTCTTTAATGCTGCTGTTTAGGCTGCGTTACTGTAATCAAAAAGCTGCGACGAGCTGGAATCAATCCAGATTTGCCACAGCTTAATTTTAGCAATTAGCTTTGTTTATTCAAATATTTCTACAGTGTCAACTTTTGACCAACGTAAATGTAATCTTCATTGCTGATTCCATTTGCTGTCACTAACTTGCTGACGGTTGTACCATTTGCGGCTGCAATTGCACTTAATGTGTCACCTGACTTAACAGTATAACTTCCACTGGTAGTAGATGATGATGTTGAGCTGTTATTAGAACTCGAACTGCTATTAGAGCTTGAACCTGAAACAGTTAGCTGCTGTCCCACATAGAGATAGTTCGTATTACTGATACTGTTTAAGGATGCGAGCTTGCTGACAGTCGTGTTATATGTGTTAGCAATAGCAGTCAATGTATCACCGGATTTAACTGTATAAGTTCCATTATTGGAGGACGTCGCTGAACTATTCGAAGTTTTTGATGAACTCGACGAACTGGAACTCGAACTTGAACCTGAAACCGTCAGCTTTTGTCCGACATAGAGGTAGTTGGTGTTACTGATACTATTCAATGAAGCTAACTTGCTGACAGTGGTCCCATATGTTGAGGCAATTCCGCTCAACGTATCACCGGATTTGACTGTATAAGTCGTGCCAGTACTATTCGAGGAACTAGTTGTAGTTGCTGAATTAGTTGAACTCGAACTACTTGTACTCGATCCAGAAACAGTCAATTCTTCTCCGATATAAATATAATTAGTATTGCTAATACTGTTCAACGAAGCGATTTTGCTAACTGTCGTCCCATATGTCTTAGCAATTGAAGTCAACGTATCGCCAGATTTCACCGTGTAGGTCTTCTTGCTAGTGGATGAGGTTGACGAACTGCTTGAATTGGAAGAACTGGAGCTGCTCGATGCAACAGTCAATTTCTGTCCCACGTAGATATAATTAGCATTGCTGATACTGTTGAGTGAAACGAGTTTGCTGACAGTTGTGTCGTATGTGTTAGCGATTGAACTCAGGGTATCGCCAGATTTCACCGTATAAGTATTGCTGGAAGAAGTCGACGAATTGCTGCTTGAACTGTTAGCGCTGGAACTGCTTGCACTTGAAACCAGCAATTCTTGTCCCACATAGATAAAGTTAGCATTACTGATATTATTAAGTGTTACTAAACGACTAACGGTAGTACTGTAGTTGTCAGCAATTCCACTCAACGTATCGCCAGATTGAACGGTATAATAAGTATTTGTGGTAGAGCCGCTACTGCTTTTAGAATCACTGTCAGAGTCACTGTCAGAACTGCTATCGACGTCTACACCGCTATACTTAAAGGCTAATTCATCCCAGGCAGTTAAATCATAAGTTTCAATAATAGATTCCAATTTGGAGGTATAGCTAATATCAGTTGCATAACCATCTTCATAAATCTTAGTGGCTGCAGTGCTTGAATTGGTTTCACCAACCAGATTACTGTAACGGGAACTTTCAGCTAGCAATTCGGCATGATCGGTGATGCTTTGACTATCATTATCATAAGCTCTGAAGGTTGAATTAACCGTATGATAACTGCCATCATAGTATTCTTCTGTTTGTAACGTAACGGTTTTGCCGGTCCAAGAAGTTCCAGACTTAATGCCAAACAGATTATGATATTCACTGGCTAAACTAGATGTTCCCCAGCCACTTTCCAGAATTGCTTGAGCTGCTGTCAAAGAAGGTAAGATTTTATATTTGGTCCAGCTTTCAATTGCGCCGTCCAAGATTTGATTTAAGAAGGTGGACACCTTGGTGCTGTATTCAGCAGTATTTTGTTTTTTAAGGGCAGCAATTTTGGCTTCTAACTCAGCTTCAGTAATTGTGGTCGTAGAAGTAGAAGCAGTTGTTGAAGAACTGGCTGCAGTGACGCTGCTTGCAGTACTTGACTTAACAGTCGCTGAACTTGTCTTAGCACTGGATGCAGAACTTGCTGCAGCCGAACTTTCTTTAGCAGAAGAGCTACTGCTTGCTACAGAAGAACTACTGCTTGCTACAGAAGAACTACTTGCAGCTGAACTTTCTTTAGTAGATGAACTACTGCTTGCTACAGAAGAACTACTTGCAGCTGAGCTTTCTTTGGCAGAGCTGCTTGAATCTGCTGCAACAGAAGAGCTAGTAGCGGTGGAACTTTCTTTAGCAGCAGAACTACTGTTTGAAGAAGAACTATCTGCAACTGAACTGCTTGATGCTGAATCTTTTGTGCTAGTAGAAGCAGCCGCAGTTGAGCTGGTTGAACTGGCATTAGTTGAAGAAGTTGTTGCTGCAGCGGTGACAGTTGAACTATCAGCTGAGGAAGCTTTTTCACTAGCTGAACTTGACGTTGTCGCACTTGAACTGTCCTTGGTTGAAGAGGTTGTTGCTGCAGCAGTGACAGCTGAACTATCAGCCGCTTCACTAGACGAACTGCTGGTAGCAGTGGAACTTTCTTTAGTAGACGAACTACTGCTTGCTACAGAAGAGCTGCTTGCAGCTGAGCTTTCTTTGGTTGAAGAGCTGCTGGCAGAACTGCTTGAGTCTGCAGCAGATGAAGATGAGGCCTTTTGAGATGAAGTATCACTCTCAATCTTTGCTTCACTTGCAAGTGCCGTTGAGACCGGTTTCAACTGGACCCCAACAACGAATGATGACACTGCAATTGTACTGTAAAGCCAGAATTTTCCGGCTTTGTACATTTTATAATGCAGCTTTTCTTCATTATGTTTATGCATAAAAATAACCTCCTAGATTGTGTTTTCCCCAATATAAATGTCTCCCTGCAGCTATAATAGCATAATCACAAATTACATATCTTAATAAATAATGAATGTAATCTTAATGTAATATTAAACCAGTGTTCGTACTCGAAAAAGGCCTACCTGACAATTCGATTCCCAATATTTAAGTAGTGTTTTTCAAGTGCTTCCATAAACTTTGCTGTATTCTGATGAGAATTATTATAAAGGTCGATTTCATTTAAAAAAGTAATGAAGTCCATCGGCTTCAATCGATATTCGATTTGTTCCTGCGTCAGGATATTTTTCTTTAAGATTTGGCGATGATTGGCATCTGTGAAAAGTGCGAAAGATTGTATATTTGCAATCAGTTCATAGTTGTCCATCTGGATCCTTCTTTCTAAATAGGAAGTTAATCCTTGAATTTTAACAAAAGCTACTCTTTATTTTAAAATGGATAATTAAAAGATAAAAGTATATGTACTCGGGAAGACTTGCGGTAATCGGTGCTACGCTACAGCTTGGGATCTCCAGGTAATCGCAAAAGATGGGGCTTTTCATAGAAAAATCCTTGGCGTAGCGGTAAACCGAGCTCATTTAAGAGTTCATCATCGGCAGTGCTTTCGATTCCTTCGACGATCAAACGCAAATGATAGGTGCGTGCGACTTTTCGCCAAAATAACAATTGGCCAGGAATCTCAGCGAGACGGTTTTCTTTGCGCAGATTTTGTAGTGGAAACTTGATCTCGGCAGCGCACGGCAAAAGTGGCTCAATCCTTTGATAAACGTTCTCTCCAGTGCTGACATCATCAATACTCAGTTCGATGCCAAACTCTAAGAAACGTTGGGCATACTTTTTTACGGTATCTAGGTTAATCCGCGGGACACCGGCATCTTCTGTGAGTTCAACCACAAGGGTCAGGGGGTAGATGTGTTTTTGCGTTTCTATCAAAGCTTGTGCCATCGTTTCGTCTACAAATTGATTTTGGTTAAGATTAAAAGAGATAGAGTCTATTTTCAGTAATAAAACTGTGCCAATCTGCTTCAACAGTTCAATTTGTTTCACAATTGGAACAGAGGTGAAATCTTGTGGCAACTGCCATTTATTGTTATTATATTTACGAATTAACATTTCATAGCCAATCAGTGAATTAGTAAACATATTTTTTTGTGGTTGGATATAAAAGCGATACATAGCAACGATCCTCTCATGCGGTAAAATGCTAAAAAATATTACATTACCTATTATGAACTAAGGAGAGTCATTATGAAAGTAATAATCATCGGCTGCACTCATGCAGGCTTAGTTGCTGCACAAGAGATCTTGTCGACTCATCCTGAAACACAGCTTACTATATATGAAAGAAACAATAATTTTTCTTTTTCGACCGATGGCATTTTTTTATCCCTGAATAAACAAGTAAAAAAATTAGAAAATGTTTTTGTTTCTTCTCCGGATAAAATACGCAAATTAGGTGCTGTGGTCCGAGAAAATCACACAGTATTACGTGTAGACATGGAGCGCCATCAAGTACGTGCGGTTGATATGAAAAAGGGAAAAGTTTTGGTTGATCATTATGATAAACTGATCATTACGACGGGTGCTAATGTGCGTCTCCCAGCAATTGCAGGGATTGATAATCGACGTGTTTTATTGTGCAAAAATTATTTGCAGGCGAAGAATGTTTATGAGATGACTAAAGCCAATCGGCGAATTGCAATCGTGGGTGCAGGTTATGCAGGAGTTGAACTTGCGGAAAGCCTTGCTCAAAATGGTAATGAGGTTCAACTGTTCCAGGCGCAAAAGAGAGTTTTAAACAACTATTTCGATCCAGAGTCAGCAGATTTAGCAGTCAAATTGTTGCAAAAGCATGGCGTAACAGTCCATCTGAATACACATGTAAAAGAATTTGCAGATGCAGGTGCGACTACCATTCGGGTGACAACTGAGAGTGGTCAGTTTGTAGAAGAAATGGCGATTGTTTGTACGGGCTTCATTCCAAATACCAAGTTGTTTACCGGACAACTAAAAATGGAACGCCATGGTGCTTTAATCCTTAATGAATATTTGCAAACTTCTCACCCCGATGTTTATGCTGCTGGTGACTGTACCGCGGTCTACTTCAATCCACTGAAGCAAACTATTTACGCACCATTTGGAACTAATGCAGTCAGACAAGGATTGCTGGTCGCCCGGAATGTTTTCGGCAATTGTGAGCCGTACATGGGGACACAGTCAACTTCAGTGCTGCCATTATTTGGTTATCATTTTGCAACGACGGGCTTGACACTCGAAACTGCCAAGCGAGCTGGACTAAATGCGCTAAGAGCTGATTACAAGGGAATCTGGCGGCCACCATACATGCCCAAGACTGACCCAGTAACTGTTTCATTAGTGTATAATCGGGATAATCGAAAGATCCTAGGATTACAGCTACATAGCAAGCAAGATATTACGCAAGCGGTTAATACTGTTTCACTTGCGATTCAAAACAATAATACGATTGATGATCTAGCACTCGTTGATATGTTTTTTCAACCTAACTTCAGTCGACCGTTTAACTATCTTAATTTAGTAGCACAAAATGCAGTAACACAGGAACGCAAACACGGTTTTGGACAACCGCGTTATACGCATCTTTATTAGCACATTTAACATGAACGAACGCATCGTACATCGTAGACCATCCTAAAATTGTCAGGAACAACTGGCAATTCTAAGGTGGTCTTTTTTTATGGTCAAAGCTTGTTCAAGACTAGAAGTGATTATTTGAAATGGATAAAGGGACCGTTAGAAAATAAAAATTAATAGATGTCCTTATTATTTTATTAGATTTTTTAAAAAAGGTAGTATTATTTTCATTTAATTAATAGATGAATAAAAATTATAAATTAAAAATATATCTAATTTGTCACGCGGCATAAGTGCTTCGAAATTATTATCCAAGTTAAAATTGCCAAATGGCGGTAACAAAATAGGATGCCTTTTGATTAAGTATAAGGTAACTTTTAACAGCACTATTACCTATATAACAGTAAAAAGTTTCTAGAGGTTTCTGTTTGGCTTTTTAAAAATAGAAAGTGAACTGAATTTTATTTTCAAAAGTAGAACAGGCAACAGAAAATTATTATCATAATGATTGTAAGCTTATAATTATCTTTTTAATGATAAAATATAGTGTTTAAAAAAAATAAGATATAGGATATAATCGTTTGGGCGTTGTAAATAATAATTTAATAGTGGGCCCAGCGGGGGAGACAAATTTTGGCTAGTTATTTAGTAACAGGTGGTGCAGGGTTTATTGGTTCTAATTTGACAAAGAAACTCATTCAACAAGGGCACGATGTGTGTGTGGTTGATGATTTATCGATGGGTCAGATTACTAATTTGGAAAAAAATAATAACACTCACCTGCAATTCTATGAACATTCGATTACTGATAAGCAGTTTATGCAGAATTTACTATTAAAAAATAAATTTGATTATATCGTTCTTTTAGCAGCAGTTGCGAGTGTAGCTGACTCAATCGCACGTCCCTATGCGACACACAAGGTTAACCAAGAAGCTAATATTAATATTCTCGAAACTATTCGGAAATATCAGTTGCCAATCAAAAAACTGCTCTTTTCATCTTCAGCTGCGGTCTATGGGAACTTACCAGAACTCCCTAAGAGGGAAGATTCCAGGGTTGAACCGATGACGCCCTATGCAGTTGATAAATACGCCACAGAAAGATTTGTGCTGAATTATGGGCGTTTATATAATCTTCCGACCGTTGCGACTAGATTTTTTAATGTTTACGGGCCAAACCAAAATCCACGTTCCCCATATTCAGGTGTCCTTTCGATTATTTCCGAGTGCTTTAAAAACAAGCAGGAGTTTACTTTATTTGGTGACGGAAGTCAGGAACGTGATTTTATCTATGTTGAAGATGTGGTGGCGGCTCTGGAAATTTTGTTGCATTCTAAGGCTCAGCATGAGGTTTACAATGTTGCCACCGGACAGACAGTTACATTGCTTGGAGTGATTCGGCAAATGGAAAAGCTGATTGGATGCCAGCTGCAAATCACAAAAAAGCCGGCACGTGAAGGAGATATTCAGCGTTCTCAAGCAGACATAACTAAATTACGACGTCTTGGCTTTACAGCTCAAAATGATTTAGCAACCGGATTGAAAAAATATTTGCACTTTTCGCAATTAATCGAGCAGTGAACAGGAAGAGGAAACTTGCATGGAGAAAATAAATTTAGTCCTGAAAAATAAGGCACAACACTGCGTATTTTGTTTAAGGAATAGGAAAAGGAGGGGAATCCGAAAGTGAGAGTTTTATTAGCGGGTAATACTGGTTATTTGACGAAGAAAATGATTGGAGAACTTTTTCCTAAATGTGATGTGCTGATCATCGGAGACCCTCTCGTTGAAACAAGCTTTGATAAAAAAATTACAGCAATTTCGAAAAACTATGAACAACTGACTGATATTGTGGAATTGCAGTACTTCGACAAAATTGTGTACTTTTCTGCTTTTTTAACCTTTACAGGCAGAGTTCAACACGAAGTCGAAGAAATGAGCTCTTTGCTGGAATATTGCGAGCAAAACAAAGAAACGCAGCTATTATATATTACAAAGCCTAGCACTTTGGGAAAAGATAAGCGAAATGAGGAACTTATTTTACGCCAGCTGGCAGATCTATGTGCTTATTATGCAACCGAAAAAGGGGTAGACGTGAAAGTTATTAAGAGCCCATTTTTATATTCGGCTGAGAAAAGCAATGATTTTTTGTATAAGCTGTTTCAAAGTGCAGCAGCGCAGAAGTCTTTCCGGATAGCAGCTAGTCGGCGACAGTCGTTATCTTTTATTGCACCTGAAGATTTATGCAAATTAATCCGAAAAGTCTGTGATAGCTGGGAAAAAGGTTTTGAAATTCTCAATATTCCGCAGCAAAATGAGCTCGATTGGGACCAGCTTGAGGATGAAATTCCGCAAAGTAAGCTTATTTTTACGGAAGATTCCACAACTGCAACTAAACTTGAGCAGCTAACGGATTCGCAACTTGGTGACAGGTATAACTGGAAACAAGAAATCAAGCTTAATGAAAAGCTGCCTGAATTGTATCGCAAATATCGCAAAAATATTTCCTCAGTGGGAGCTTGGGAGCGGATTAATAACATTCTTTTTAAAAAGCACCATAAGTTAATTGCTGTATTAGAAGTTCTTGCAGCTTTTGGAATCTGTATTCTTTTAAACAAATTAGCAAGCAATAATTCTGAATTCAAGTTAATTGATATCAAGTTACTTTATGTTGTTATTGTGGGAACGATTTATGGAATTGATCTCGGATTAGTGGCTGCAGGATTGGCATCGGGGCTGCTGGTTTATTCTTTTGTGATCAGTGGAACAAATTGGCTAATGTTATTTTATGATCCTTCCAACTGGCTACCATTTATCGGTTATTTTATTATCGGAGCTATTTGTGGATACCTGCAAAATAAAAATAAAGATAGGCTTAATTTCTGGGAGAAAGAAAATAAACTTGTGCAAGAAAAATACAGCTTTGTACAGCAACTTTATGGGGAAGAATTGCGCGAGACTAAAGAGCTGCGGAAACAGATTCTAGGCAGTAAAAATAGTTTTGGCAAGATCTTTGAAGTAACGCAAAAGCTTGATTCCGTTGAACCTTCGCAGATTTTTAATAAAGCAATTAAAGTTTTGGAAGAATTGCTCGAGAATAAAACAATTTCAATTTACAAAGTTGAAAAAAACGAGGCTTTTGCTCGGTTGCAAGTTGCGTCTAGCGCGATTTTAAAAGAACAACCCTTTTCATTAGCACTTGCAGACTATGGCGAAATTATTGCGACTGTCAAACGAGGTGAGGTCTGGGTTAATAATAATTTAGACAAACGTTTTCCAATGTATGTTACCGGCATAAGCCAAGATGCACGTTTATTGCTCTTGATAACCGTTTCTCACGTCGACTATACGCAAATGACACTCTATTATCAGAACTTATTTAAGGTGTTGTGCGGCTTAGTCCAAAGTGCTGTCTTAAAAGCGCTTTTCTACAAAGAAACCGTCTACAATAAACTTCATTATGAGCAAACTAAAATTTTAAAAGAGCAGGCTTTTATCAATGAGTTGAAGATCGCTAAAAAGTCAAAAGAAGAGCAAAACTCATTGTATGAGCTACTTAAAATTGATGTCAAAAATATGACTGAACTTAAAACGGCTTACTCCAAACTTGAAGGATTAATTAGAGAAAATGATCTTTTTGGCATTTTTGATGATGGAAGTTTTTATTTGTTGTTAACACAAATTTCTCCTAAAAATGTACCGCTTGTGCTGCAGCGTTTTTCTAAAGCTGGAATTAAAAGCCAAGTTGTCTCTGAAAATGAGGAGGAAAAGCTGTGCGGATTATAATTTTTTTGCTGATCATCCACCTCATCGGGTGCGTAATTGTCTACGCCGGTGTTAAGCTGCGGCTGTTACATCTTTCTAAGATTATTCTGCCCTTTGTGCTACTAGTTCCGTTTTTCGGCAGTGTCTGTGCGGTGATTGTGGGAATCTTTTTTTCAACAACAACTAATCGCCGAAAAAAGGTTGACCTAGAAGAAGCTCTGGAGGATACGTCCGCACAAAACAGCTTAGTAGTTGAAAGAGAGCGAAATTATCAGAACATTGTTTCGATGGAAGAAGCTTTGCTGATTAATGATCCAGAGGTTAGACGCAAATTATTGTTGACGGTGTTGAACGATGATCCCAAACAATATATTGAGATGTTGTCAAAAGCGCGCATGAACAATGACGTTGAAGTTGTTCATTATGCGACGACGGCACTGGCTTCAATCTCCAGCGATTTTGACATACAGTTACAGGATTTTGAACGTAGGTATCGAAAAGCACCGGACAATCTTGAGTTGCTGCAAGCTTACAAGAATTTTTTACAGCAGTATCTTAAGTCGGATTTTATTGAAAAGCACACCTATGAGATTCAACGCAGTCAGTATGTGAATTTATTGCAAAAGTTAATTGATGTAGGGCAAGGCGACCTTGAAACTTATCTTGAAATGATTGACACTTTGCTGGAGTCAAAAAATTACAGCCGTGCTTTATTTTATCTCGGTGAAGTTGAAAAAAGCTGGGGAGATTCACAGGAATATTGGTTAGAAAAAATCAAATATTATTTTTCACAGCACGATCACCAGCAGATCATTAAAACAGTCAAAGAAATTGAAACCAAGAACATTTACTTCTCGAAGCAAAATAGGGAGTTAGTGGAATACTGGATGGCAAAGGAAGAAAGGAAAAAATTCCATGAATAGGTGGAAAAGTTTTAGGTATAAGGCACTTTTTTTTATCATGCTGACTTTTTTCATAATGGCACTCATCCTCTTCTTTGAACGAAGCGGGATTCACTATACGCAACCAGCTAAGCAGGTTAATTATTTACCAACCAGTAAAGTGATACAAAGTTCAGCTGCGGTTAAAAAGGCTCCAGTGACTTGTTTAGTTTTAACTGATAGTACTGAGCCAGATTGTCGAGTAGCTGAGCCGCAGATTAAGCGAGTTCTTTTGGATATGAAAGTCGGATATAGAACTGTTGATTTATCAAAGCAAACACTGCCTGCACTGGGAGCTTATCAAACAGTTGTTGTACTGACAGAAAATATTAGTAGTTTTGGGACGCAGCAGAATGTTTTTAAAAATTGGATTAGCGCTGGAGGTCATGCACTATTTGTACTGCCAATTCAAAAAGAAGAGGGAGTTGATAACTTTTTCGGTGAGTTGGGCGTCACAAGTGCGACTGCTAAAAATGAAGTAGTTTCCGGTTTTTATGCCGCTAAGGGTTTTATGGCGGGTGGCAACAAGGAGTATAAATTTAGTGATCCGTTCAAGTCTGCACGTAAAATGAAGTTAACGCGCAATGTTAAGACATATGCCTGGACCGACAAGAGTCAAAAATTCCCATTAGTTTGGGAGAATAAATATGGTAAAGGGCAAGTTGTAGTAGATAACATTGGAATTGTTGAAAAAGTTAACAGGGGAATCTATGCGGCTTCATATAGCTTATTAGGTGCAGTGGGAGTCTATCCTGTGATTAATGGGTCTGCATTTTATTTGGATGATTTTCCATCACCAGTTCCTAATGGGGATGGCAAGTATGTAAAGCGTGACTATCATATGAATATTGCTGACTTTTACTCCAAAGTTTGGTGGCCGGACCTGTTGAAACTTTCGGCGCGCCATGGTGTCAGGTTTACAGGTGTTATTATTGAAAATTATGGAAATCAGACAAATGGAAAGGTCACAACGACCCAAGATACAAGTCGTTTCAGATATTTTGGTAATATGTTATTGCACGCAGATGGTGAATTAGGTTTTCATGGTTATAATCACCAACCATTGAATACTGGGGAAGTCAGTTACAAGGGACAGCATTTACCATATAAACTTTGGAAAAATACCCAGGCGATGAAGAACTCAATTGAACAATTAGAGACCTTTTCAAACAATGTCTTTCCCGAGACAAGAAAATCAGTTTACGTACCACCGTCTAACATTCTTTCAGCTAAAGGCAGAAAGATGCTTGGAAAAGACAAAGAAATTAGGACGATCGCGAGTGTTTATTTTCCGGGGGATGCCGGTTATTCGCAGGAGTTTGGAGTTTCAAAAGATGGAATTGTTAATCAACCACGAATTATTTCGGGTGCACTTTTTGATAAGTATAATAAGCTTGCCGCTTTTTCTGAGTTAAATATGCATTACGTGAATACTCATTTTATGCATCCTGATGATCTCTTAGATGTTGATCGTGGTGCTAAGCTGGGGTGGAATAAATTGAAAAATAACTTAGCATCCTATATGGAGTGGTTGTTCACCGCAGCACCAGGGATTAGAAACTTAACCGGTTCAGAACTTTCTGGTGCAATTGAAAGATATAGTGCAGCGGTTGTGACCAAAAAAGAGGTTACCGCCACTGAAGTTAAGTTGGAGCTTGGCAACTTATATGACGAAAGCTATTTAATGGTACGTCTAAATGAAGGCGGCAAGCCTCAAGGCGTGGAGGGCGGAACGCTTCGTCACGTCACAGGCGATCTCTATTTGCTGCGTGCGACTAGCAGGAATGTCACCATTAACTTACGGAGATGAGAAAAATGCGGATTTGTTTAGTATTAGAGGGTTCTTACCCCTATGTTCATGGTGGGGTTTCTACCTGGATGCAGCACTACTTAGAGGATATGCCTGAACATGAATTTGTTTTGTGGGTTATTGGGGCACATGCAAAAGATCGCGGGCACTTTGTCTATGATTTTCCCAAGAATGTGGTTGAGGTGCATGAAGTTTTTCTGGATGAGGCTTTGAAGCAAAGACCGCATGGTAAGTTAAGGCATCACTTCTCTTTTGCAGAAGAAGAAGCCTTGGAACAATTGATGGAATGTGCGCATCCCAATTGGGAATTACTTTTTCAATTATTCCAAGATAAGAAAGTTGCGCCGCTCGCACTGTTGCAAAGCGATCTTTTTTTAAAACTCTTAACCCAACTATGTACTAAAAAATATCCGTATTCAGCTTTTGCAGATTCATTCCATACAATGCGTTCGATGTTGTTGCCACTTTTTTATCTCTTAAGCCAAGAAGTTCCAGTAGCAGATGCCTACCATGCAATTGCAACTGGATATGGTGGTCTGTTGGCTACGCTTGGGAGTTGGCGCTATCAGAAACCGTTGTTGTTAACTGAACATGGAATTTATACGCGTGAACGTGAGGAAGAACTTATCCGGGCACAATGGGTAGCACCAACTTTTAAAAAGCAATGGATTCAACTTTTTTATATGTTGTCAGATGCAATTTATCAGCGCGCTTTTAGAGTAACGAGTCTATTCGAGAATGCCAAGAAGATTCAAGCAGAGATTGGGTGTCCCATTGAGAAATGTCGGGTAATCGAAAATGGAATTGACTATGATAAAATGCATGCCATTCCAGAAAAAAAGGCGGGGGAGATCGTCGAAATTGGAGCAGTGGTCCGGCTGGCTCCGATTAAAGACATCAAAACGATGATCTATGCTTTTGCTGAACTTTTAACGCTAAGAAACAATGTACGCTTGCATATTATGGGAGGAACTGATGATGAGCAATACGGAAGCGAGTGCCATGCATTGGTCGAGGCTCTTCAAATTACCGACAAGGTTCTTTTTACTGGTCGGGTTAACGTGGTTAAGTACATGGAAAAGATTGATTTTACACTTTTGACGAGTATTTCTGAAGGACAGCCACTTTCAGTATTGGAATCGTTGGCAGCCAAAAGGCCATGTGTTACAACGGATGTCGGTTGCTGTAGAGAGTTACTTGAAGGTAAAAAAGACGATAATTTAGGAGTTGCGGGGTACTGTGTGCCACCAATGTATCGAGAAGGATTGGCGAAAGCCATGCATAAAATGTGTCAGTCGGATTCACTTAGAATGAAAATGGGGACGATTGGAAGCAAGCGGGTCAGCTTATTTTATCGCCAAGAACAAATGATGGCAAAGTACCGTAATCTATATGAAGAGGTTGAAGAAAAATATGGCAGGGATCGGATTTGAATTAAAAAAGCTGTTTAAAAAAAGAGGTTTGTTAGCAACTGCCCGTGCATATGGATACGCCGGAATTGTATGCACTGGACCGATGATTTTGGGGATTGTGCTGCTTTTAAGTATTCTTTTTTTAAGTAGAGCATACAATATGAGTTTCCATGGACAGGAAGTCTTTGTGAGCACAATAACCTACACACTTTTATTTTCTTTGACGGTCTCCGGATTCTTTTCATTAGTAGTAACCAGATTTATCGCTGATATGCTTTATGAAAAACAAGAAAAGAAGATCATGCCCTCATTTTGGGGTTCAAATATGCTGATGTTGATAATTGGTGAGTTGCTCTATACTGCATTTTTATTATGTTCTAATACTAACTTAACGCTGACTGTGATGTGCCTAGCTATTTTTGCAGAAATATTGGTTGTTTGGAATGCAATGTGCTATTTAACCGCGATTAAAGAGTACAACGGAATTTTGTTTTCTTTTGTCTCTGCGGTCATTGTAGCGTTTCTATTGGCTTGGGCTGTGATCAGGTTAGATGGGATCTCAGTCTTAGGGATGCTTTTCGCTATTTTTTGTGGCTATGGAGTAATGTTAGTCTGGGATGTAGTATTACTGTATCGTTTCTTCCCTCGGAGTGCGCAGCAACCTTTTCTTTTTTTGCAATGGTTTGATAAGTATTTAGAATTGGCGTTTGTCGGTTTATTTATCAATATTGGCTTATTCGGACACATTGTGATGATTTGGAATAGTCAATTGGGAGAAAAGATTGAAGGGTTATTCAGAGCAGCGCCTTACTATGACATTCCTGCATTATTGGCCTTTTTAACCACGTTGATTACAACCATGAATTTTATGATTTCGGTTGAAGTTAATTTTTACCCTAAGTATAAGGCATACTATGCATTGTTTAACAATCGAGGTTCAATCAGGGATATCAAGCAGGCCGAAGATGAGATGTTGACAGTCTTAAAGTCGGAGCTGAAATACACTGGTTTAAAACAACTATTTACAACAGCAATTGCAATTTCAGTTGGCGAAGCAGTAATCAGTCTGCTGCCATTAGGTTTTAATGACATCATGTTCGGGTACTTCAGAATACTTTGTGTTGGTTACGGCCTTTACGCGATTGCTAATACAATCATGTTGATTCTCTTGTATTTTGTTGATAATCGTGGGGCCTTTATAGGAACCCTGATCTTTGCGTTGGCATCACCAGGATTAACCTTTCTCATGTTCAATTTGTCGCCTTTATATTACGGATTTGGTTTTGTAATTGCCTGTGGTCTTTTTTTCGTGATCATGTTAGCCAGATTAACAAATTTTACGCGGAAACTGTCATATCATTTACTGAGCAGACAGCCGCTTGTTGAGGAGCATAAAACGGGAATTTTTACGAGTTTGGGATTAAAACTTGATCGTCTTTTTGCACAAAAATAGTCTAAAAATTTAGAGGCTACTGGCGACTTGAGCAAGCTTAATAGATTGCTATTGAAAATTTTTTGAGCAAAAGGTAGATTTGAAATAAAAGTCCAATAATGCTTTAATGATGAAAGTATCAACTGCTTTGCAGCCAGAACTGTGCATTATTTAAATGGCAAAGTAAGTTGATTTCTGAAAACGCAAAAAAGTGGAGGAAAGTAAAGTGAAGATTCTTATTACTGGAAGCCATGGCCAATTGGGTCAAGAACTGCAGCATTTACTAAAAAAAAGACACATCGATTTTTTAGCAACTGGTTCACAGGAATTGGACATAACAAATGAAGCTGCGGTTGAGCAGTATTTTGCACACAACCAGCCTGAAGTTGTCTACCATTGTGCGGCTTATACAGCGGTCGATCAAGCTGAAGGTGACGGCAAAGAAACAAATTGGAAAGTTAATGCAACGGGGACGGCAATTATCGCGAAAGCGTGCGCAAAGTATGCCGCAACGTTGGTTTACATTAGTACAGATTATGTGTTTGATGGGACACGAGTGACAGGTGAATATTTACCTGACGATGCTAAAGGTCCTCGAAATGAATATGGGCGTGCTAAGTTAGCAGGCGAAGAAGCTGTTCAAAAATACTGTACTAAGTATTATCTTGTCAGAACTGCATGGGTTTACGGTCAATGGGGACATAATTTCGTTTATACGATGTTGAAGCTTGCTCAAACGCATGATAAATTAACGGTTGTAGCGGATCAAGTCGGACGGCCTACTTGGACACGTACTTTGGCAGAATTTATTACATATTTGGTTGAGCGGCAAAAACCATATGGGATTTACCAGTGCAGCAACTCTGGCCAGTGTTCATGGTACGAGTTTGCCCAAGAAATATTGCGTGATAAAGAAGTCACGGTAACACCAGTTTCATCTGATCAGTATCCAACGGCAGCTTTTCGACCGCACTACTCAGTAATGCAACTTTCTAAAGAAACTGGATTTGAATTTCCAAAGTGGCAAGATGCACTCCACCAGTTTATGCACCAGATTGAAGGAGAGCAGTTGCGTTAATTTAAAAATCAATGTCTTCTGAAAATTAAGCAGGTGGTTGGTTTCGCATTTTACGCAGTAATTAAACCAAATGTCAGGGATTGTCAGATTGATTGGAAATGAGAGCATAAAGCGTGAATTAAAGCAGGCGCTTAGATTCGAAATTAAATGAAGAAATTCAATTTATTAAACACGTTTATCTGGACTAAAACAAAGAGCTTTGATCGAAGTTTAACTTTTGATCAAGGCTCTTTGTTTTTATAATATCTGGATTAATCTCTTTGAAGGATGAATAAGTTTGAATTACAATTGGCATTTTTCTCACCTTTCTGTATAAAATTCCAAAAAAAATTAAAAAGAAGTTTACCAATGATGAAGATATCTCTTAGCTATCTCTTTTATTAGCAACGAAATTTTGGTAAGATAGTTTTGTTTGTGAATTATTTCTACTTAATGTTTAACTGTATTTTAATTGAAAATTACTGAGAAAATACGATTAAAGATTAAGAATTAAATGTGTGTAGGAGCGGAAAATGAAAAATTATAAGTTGTGGCGCTTGAATCTTGGCTGGCAGATTTTTATTGGCTTAATTGCAGGAGTAGTGCTGGGAGTTGTTTTTTACAATAATTCGACAGCTATTACAGCAATGCAAAATATTGGGACAATGTTCATCAACTTGATTCAAATGATTGTTTTACCAATTGTTGTTTCCTGTTTAACAGTTGGAATTGCAAATATGGGTGATGTCCGCAAACTTGGCAGGGTTGGCGGCAAGACACTGATTTATTTTGAAATCATGACAACAATTGCAATTATACTGGGTTTGTTAGTTGGCAATGTTTTCCATCCGGGCAGTTATATTGACGTCCATCAACTGCATTCTCAAAATATTGATCAGTATGTTCAGACCGCTAAAAAGGCAAAAGAAAGTGGAATCTGGGCTACAATTGTCGGGATTATTCCTACTAATATTTTTAAGGCTTTAAGTAGCGGTGAGATGTTACCGATTGTTTTCTTCTCAGTTTTCTTTGGCCTTGGAACAGCTTCTTTGGGAGAAAAAGGAAAAATTATTATTGATTTTTTGCGGGCAGTCTCCGAAGTTATGTTTAAAATCACGAATTGGGTTATGCGGGTTGCTCCGTTAGGGGTTTGTGCATTAATCGGGACAACAGTTGCGCAGTTGGGCTTAAGCGCCCTGGCACCGCTGGGGTATTTCATTATTTTAGCGTATGCCACTATGATAATTTTCATCGTTTTTGTAATGGGAGGTGTCGCACACCTTTTTGGGATCAACAACTGGAATTTATTAAAGGTGATTAAGGATGAAATGGTTCTCGCTTTTTCAACTGCTAGTTCGGAAGCCGTTTTACCGAAAATTATTGATAAGATGGATCGTTTCGGTGTTAGTCAAGGAATCGTATCATTCGTCATTCCGACAGGTTATACATTCAATCTAGATGGTTCCGCAATCTACCAATCGCTAGCAGCGCTCTTCTTAGCTCAAGCTTATGGGATTCATTTATCGGTAAGTCAGCAATTAACGCTGGTTTTGGTATTAATGATTACTTCAAAGGGGATGGCAGGTGTCCCAGGTGCATCATTTGTGGTTTTATTGGCGACGATTTCTTCGATTGGGGTTCCGTTGCAAGGATTGACCTTTATCGCAGGGATAGATCGGCTTGTCGATATGGGCAGAACGGTTGTCAATGTAGCTGGTAATTCGCTGGCTGCTGTTATTATCGGCAAATCTGAAAAAGAATTCGATCAAGCAAAAAATTTACAGTACCTTCAGACCCTTTCTTTGGATAATAAGAGAAACTAAATTCAGCGGTTTTTACAAGCAATATTTGTCCAAAATGGCTGAATGGCAGGATTTAGCGAAACTTTAATGAAAAACTCTGCGAAAAAATTTTATTGAAATTTTAACCTTTTTTCCATAGAATCTTCAAATTTGTGGTGCATAATCTCTAAAAAGAGTCAAATCAGACTAGTTCAAAACTAATAGAGACAAGGAATCTACTCTGGAGAACAACTAAGCAAAAAACGTGTTTTAAAGTGGAAAACACTGGATAACTGGTGATTTAAGTACTTAGGAAATTCGGTCGATAATAACTGGAGGCCACAAATTTCCTAATAGAACTTTCATTGAGCAGATCCTCACTAAATGAAAGAATCGCAGAGCAGTTGGAAGACAGTTTGACAACTTGGACTTTGATTATCTTGCATGATATTAGCGAATGTTTTTGGCATAGTGATAATTGAGGAGAGATTACATTGGAAGATATTCTACTTGTCATTAAGGGCATGAGCGCTGATTTTAGCAAGAAAGAAAAGGAGCTTGCTGCGTATATTCAAGCGCATTCGCGGATTGTCCCTAAAATGTCGGTCCAGAAGCTTGCACAAGAATCAGGTGTGAGTGCAGCTACGATTGTTCGTTTCTGTCGAACGTTGGGGTTGAATGGTTATTTTGAGCTGAAAATGTTGTTGGCAGCTGCCAAAGAAGATACCTCTAGTTACCGTGAAATTAAAATGGGAGAAAGCGTCCGTCAAATTATTAAGAAACTTGAGCGGCAAAATACAAGTGCGCTTAAGCTTACCTTACAGGGGCTTGAGCCGCAAACTGTCGAAGAAATGCTCAACTGTTTACATCGTGCACCGGCCATTTATTTGTGTGGAACTCGTAATTCGGCTGTCTCCGTGCGGCAGCTCGCTAAGCGGTTTGAGTTGCTGAAAATGATCTTAATTCAAGTTGGCAGCTATAAAAAGGCTGCTTCAGCTTTGGCAGCCGCACCGGCTACTGCAGTTTTTGTTTTTGTTGCCGATGAGCACACTCAGACGGCAGAAAGCATCAAATTATTCGAATTGGCGCAGCAAAGAAAAGTTTATACAGTGTTGTTGACGCCTAATCGCAATTCTGCAGCTGCGCAGCTTGCAGACTTTGTCATTCCGACCAAAGCACTACGCAAAGCGGCCTTTTCTACTGGAATTACAACAATCACTGAAATGCAGCTTTTTGTAGCCGAGGTTTTGTTCTTTAGTTATGTAACAAGATTTGGGATTGAAATTGCTTCAAATATTTAAAGAACAAGGTGAACTTAACTCTAGAAATAAAAAATACTTCTTCCATTGTTGAAAGATGACGGTGGAGAGTGTGACATAAGTCGGGAAAATTTGAGTGCTAACTCGAAATTACGAACAT
>NZ_AZFQ01000036.1:107186-120235 GCF_001435195.1 Liquorilactobacillus satsumensis DSM 16230 = JCM 12392
TTATGACTAAAAAAAATATATGCAGAATCAACCCTCAAATATCAGTTACTAAATATGTCATTTGTTAATATGATTGGCTGAAATAAAAAAGCATTATCAAATTATAAATTACATTTTATAAGATCTATTGCTCTTTTTTGTTTTCTCGCTTATTAAGTTTTTTTAGAACTTAATAGCCAATTTATGCTTATATAATTAAGAAAATAGCTCATAAAACGCGCAATTTATAGAATTATATTCGGCTTTTACTCTAAAAATAAGAAAGCTGCTTTCAGAAATTTATTTTGTGTCAACTTTTGCTTTTCTTTGCCGTAATTGTTTCTCGATTCGCTATGCAGTATTCTTTTTTAGAATTCGAAAATATTTTAAGAACTATGCTGGTTGCTTATTAACGAGCAATTTCGAATTAGTAATTTTAATGAGGAACTTTGTTGATATACCAGGACTTACAGCGGTAATATATTTCTGCTATTAATAATAACTTTAGATATTTACTAAAATTTTGCTAAGTTAACAATTTTTAAGAATTATCATTTACAAACTAATTACGTAATTATTACTTAACCATTACCGACTAGATACACAATAGATACAATTTAGGATTACTATTGAATATCGAAAGGAGAGATTTAAGTGAAATCAAGTAGTTTAATTAAAAGAGTGATTGGGGCGTTAACACTGTTGATGGTAGCGGTGTTGTTTGCGGGATGTTCAAGTGCCAAAGGAGCATCTAAAAAAGTAGTCCACATTTCTTATTGGCACGTTAATGCACAAACACAGGGGGGAGCCTCTGTTGATGAACTTGTAAAGAACTTTAATAAGACACATAAATATATTAAGGTAACTGCTAAATATAATCCAAATATGTACCAAGGCTTAATGCAGAATTTACAGTCAGCACAAGCTTCAGGCAAGGTTCCGGATCTTGTTCAAGTTGGATGGGCATATACGAACTATTTTGCTAGCAATTTTAAATATCTGACACCGACAGATGCACAAAGTAAGTTTGACAACAGCAAAACATTTATCAGCAAGAACTTTACAAGTCGTACATTGTCCTTTGCTAAGGATAGCAAGAATAAGCTGGTTGGTCTGCCATATTCATTGAGTACACCGATCTTATATTACAATAAGACGATGCTTGCTAAATATGGTATAGACGCCAGCAGCTTGTCTACTTGGGAGGGAGTCAGTGCAGCTGCTAAGAAAATTAAAGCAGCAAGCGGCAATTATGGTCTCTATATCCAAGAACCAGCTGATACGTGGGCACAACAAGCGTTACAGTTAAGTAATGGAGCGCAGATTAAGAAAAATGGTAAGGCTGTTTTTGCAAGTGCCGCTGGAGTGAAGGCTTATCAATTTTATCAAGATATGGTTGTTAAAGATAAAACTGCTTTGCATACTCCGTGGGCACAAGGCATTGATGATTTTGTGAATGGAAAAGTGGCAATTGCCTACACAACTGTTGCACAAGCATCACATATTAAAAAAAGTGCCAACTTTGATGTTGAAGCAATTACATCACCACACTTCGCCGGTCATAAGGCGACTGTTCCGGTTGGGGGATCAATGCTTGCAATCACCGCTCAAAAAACCGAGCAGCAAAAAGCAGCATGGACATTTGAAAAATATCTGTATCAGAACAGTTCATTGGTTACATGGAGTAAAGGGACTGGTTATTTACCACCAACAGCAAGTGCGATGTCCTCGCAAGCATTTAAGAGTTATTTGAGTGAAAATCCAATGTTAAAGCCTGCAGCTAGTCAAATTAAGACGGCAGTTCCTTGGACTTCGTTTCCCAAGAACGGTTTGCAAGCTGAACAGACAATGATTGATACCCGCGATAAAATCTTATCTGGAAGTAACGTACAAACTACGTTAAAAGCAGCACAGGAGAAGATTAATGAACAGCAGAAGTAGTAAAAAAAATAAGTTTTTAACATTTGCTTATCTTGCGCCAACAGCGATCATACTGTTGGTTTTTATGATAATTCCAATAATTTACACACTTTATCTGAGTTTTTTTGACTGGAACTTGATTGCACCGACAAAAGATTTTGTGGGTTTAGAGAACTATATCAGTATCTTTACTGACCCAGTTAATCAGAAGGTACTGTTAAACACGGTTTTTTATATTGTTTTATTACTGGTGCTAAACTTCTTGATTCCATATTTTATTTCAATTGTAGTCAAATTTTTTATTGGTAAAATGCAGTCTTCCTATAAAATTATCTTTTTTATTCCCAGTCTATTCTCACTGGTAGTCGGAGCAATGCTTTTTTCGTGGATCATGAATCCTGTCTCGGGGCCAATCGCTTTTTTTATGAGGCAACTGGGAGTCAGTTTGCCCAACTGGACTAATTCGGGAGCGATGGCCATTGTCGTGTTATGTTTAATGACAAACTGGAAAGTCTTTGGTTATAATTTTGTTTTGCTACTGACGGGACTCGGAAGTGTACCCCAAAATATTATTGATGCAACAAAGATGGACAGTATTCCAAAATGGAGAATGATCTGGGATATTGTGCTGCCGTTAAACAAAAGTATTGCTTTTTATGTCTTGATTTTAACAATTGTACAAGGACTGCAATACGTCTTCACTCCAATTAGTGTCATCACACAAGGTGGCCCTTACTATGGGTCCTCTAATGTTTTGTACCACACATATTTGAATGCTTTTGTGTTATACAAGACAGGCAATGCTTCTGCACTTGCGGTCATTACTTTTTTGATTTTTCTAGTTCTGCTTTATTTAGAAATAAAGTTTGTTGAAGGGAGGGCTGATCGTTATGAATAAAGTTAAAGGAAGCAGCTGGCATATTTTATTGATAATTATCTGTTTAGTCTTATTATTGCCGGTTGTTTTTATGGTCTCCAACTCCTTTAAAACTCTGCAAGATTCATATCACTCAATGTTGCAAATAATTCCGTTGCATCCGACTTTTAGTAACTATTCAACCTTGGGTAAACAGGTTGATCTGCTGCGCTTAATTTGGAATACTTTTTTCATGGCAACGCTGGTTACGCTTGGAAAGATCGTTACTGGATTGCTGGCTGCCTATGCCTTTAAATATTTTACATTCAAAGGGAAGAAATGGCTTTATTTCATTTTTGTCTCTACGATCTTTGTCCCCTTTACCGTAGTCATGATCCCAAACTACTTAGTAATTTCTAAAGCCAATTTATTGAATTCTGCTTTAGGGGTTGCTTTACCCCAGTTGTGTGATGCCACGGGAATCATGTTGTTTCTGAAAGCCATGGACAAAATTCCAAGTAGCTTGATTGAAGCGGTACACATTGATGGAATTCCCTCTTACAAGATTTTAAAAGACATTGTGGTGCCAATTTTACGCCCAAGTATTATTAGTATCGGAGCGATCTTCTTTATTAATTCCTGGAATGAGTACGTGTGGCCAACTTTGATTTTGAAAGATAAAAGTAGCTTTACACTGCCACTAGCATTACAAAACTACATTTCAAGTGAGGGTGGCACTAACTTTCCGTTGGCGATGGCATTGTCAACAATTATGATTATTGTACCGTTGCTGATTTATTTAATTTTTCAGCGGTATATTTTAAATAGTATCAGCAGCTCAGGATTAAAATAAGGTGGTTAACTATGAGTAACGAGGTAGCTTTAGAATTAAAAGAGGTTACAAAAAAATATAAAAAAACGAATGTCATCAGCAAAATGGATCTCCAGATTAAGAATGGTGAATTCTTAGTTTTATTAGGGCCTTCGGGCTGCGGCAAGTCAACTACTTTACGCATGATTGCAGGATTAGAAAAACCAAGCAGTGGTCAGATTTTAATAGACGGACAAGATGCTGAAAAGATTTCAAGTATGGAACGCAATCTTGCAATGGTTTTTCAAGACTATGCTCTGTATCCTAATATGACTGTTTATCAGAATTTAGAGTATGCACTTAAAGTACACAAAGTCAAAAAAGAAGAACGTCAGCAAAGACTTGCAAAAATTTTAGAAACACTTAACTTAACGGAGTATCAGGATCGCTTGCCGGGCGAACTTTCTGGGGGACAAAAGCAGCGAGTTGCACTGGGAAGAGGCATGGCTAAGCAAAGTAAGATTTTTCTATTGGATGAGCCGCTTTCGAATATTGATGTGCAGTTACGTGAAAAAGCACGTGATGAGATTCAAACATTACACGAAGAAAATCAGCAAACGATTGTGTATGTTACACATGATCAGTTGGAAGCAATGGCGTTAGGTGATCGCATTGCAATTATTAATGATGGCAAGATTCAGATGATTGATACGCCGGATAATATCTACAATCATCCAGCTAATTTATTTGTAGCTCAATTTGTGGGGACGCCACAAATTAATATTTTAGAAGTTGATGTTCAAACAACTCAATTGGTATATGCTGAATATCCTGTGCTTACCAATTCAGCAAGGCTTGCCAAGTTGTCTGTTCCAAGCGGTCAATTATATCTTGGAATTAGACCGGAGCATGTAGTTGTAAAGTGCAAACAAGAATCTGCTAGCGAGTTACCCGCTCAAGTTGAAGCGGTCATTGATTATGGGCGTTACCAGCAATTGACCTTGAAACTTGAGGAAAAGCAAGTACTTAAAGCAATCATTACCAACAACAACTTCAAGATTGGTGACATCGTATATGCCTCATTGGCAGAAGATAAAATTCTGCTATTTGATCATAAAGGCAAGAATAACCTTGAGAGTTAGAGAGGACGGTCTACAATGAAAGACAAAACAATTATTCAAATTTCTGATACTCATCTGACTCCAGATGGCGAAAAACCTTCTTTTAATCAGCAACTGAATCCGTACAACAAATTAAGCTTAGTTTTTGGTGACTTGAAAAAAATGGATACTAAACCAGATTTAATTGTCTTAACAGGTGATCTTATCCACGAAGGCAAAGCAAGTGACTATGTTCGATTGCAGGAAATCTTGCATGCAAAAGAGCAGGAACTGGGCGTTTCGATCTGTGTATTACTAGGAAATCATGACCGAACAGCGGCTTTTTATGAGGGCTTTTTGCATAAAGAAGCGCAAGAAAAATATTATTACAAAGTAACTATCGATGGTGTAGATAATTACTTTCTTGATACTACTTTTGGGAATATTGAGCAGGGCTATCTTGATAAGAAACAATTAGCGTGGCTTGAAAAGAATTTAGCTGAACATGCCAAACGACCAGCACTGATCTTTATGCATCATCCAATTGCGGGCGCATCATTACGGTATATGCGTTTCAGTGTTCTTCAAAATGGAGCAGAGTTATTAGATGCTTGTCAAAAAGGAAATGTTAAGGGGATTTTTGCGGGGCACATCCATTTTCCTACAACCTATGCTACTGCTGGAATAATAAATGCTGTAGCTGAGTCGACCGCCTATCACATTGATTGTCGGAGTTACAAAAAACATGAGGTAAGTGATGTAGTTGGCTACAATATCATTACGCTTTCGACTGCTGGTGAAATCGGAGTTGAAAATAGATATCTTTATTGGGGACAGGAGATTGTTAAAGAAATTTCAGTTGATCAGACAGATTTTGTTGATCCGCAGATTTTTAAAAAATAGGCGTCGCTTTATTATATGAATGTCGCACTAGCAAAACCAAGGGATAGGTCAAATCATGATTTTTTGACCTATTTCTTGGTTTTGCTTTTTTTAAGAGAGTGTGACATAAGTCGGGAAAATTTGAGTGCTAACTCGAAATTACGAAGATAGCGAGTACTTTGCTATGAGTAATTCGAAGTTAGACGGAAGATTTTGACTTATGGTACACGTTTATCCGGAATAAAATAGGGGTTGTGACAAAAGTTAACTTTTGTCACAGCCTCTTAACTATTTTGCAATTTGATGTTAGGCTCAAAGTCTAGTGGCACTGGTCGTACTTATACTTGTTATTTAAGGGACTCTCAGCCATAATAAAAATAAATTGGAGGTGTCCTTCGTGGAGAATATTTTGATTGTCATTCATAGTATGACACCAAGTTTTAGTAAAAAAGAGGCGCAGCTAGCTGCTTTTATTCAGGAACAGCCGCAACAAGTGGTTGAAATGTCAGTTCAATCTCTTGCGCTAACGGCTCAGGTTAGTGCGGCTACAATTGTGCGTTTTTGCCGTAAAATAGGTTTAAACGGTTATGGTGAATTAAAACTCGCACTTTCTGCAATTCAGCATAGTATTGCCACCGATGGCTATCGTGAGATTGCACCAGGAGAAGATGCACAGTTAATTATGAATAAATTAGAGACTCATCTTACAAGTGCTTTGGAATTGACCAAAAAAGAATTGGATCTGCAACTGATTGAAAAAGTTGTTGATTTATTACATACGGCTTCTTCGGTTCAGCTCTTTGGGTTGGTGGCGTCTGCTTTACCAGTGCAAGATATGTACCAAAAATTTAATAGAATTGGACTGCCAACTCTCCAAAACAGTGATTTACGGATGGCTGTAACGTGTTTAGCGGCAGCTAAAGATAATACATTGCTGTTTTGTGTTTCAAATAGCGGTGAAACAAGAGAAGTGATTGAATTGTTAAGACTCGGACATGAAAAGAATCTGCCTACAGTGCTACTGACTTCTAATGCCGCTTCAACTGCTGCCCAATTGGCAGAAGTTGTGCTCCTAACTAAAAATATTGGCGAATCTGCCATTCGCCCAGGGGCTACAACCTCTGTTTTAATGCAACTTTTTGTGGGGGATCTGTTGTTGTTTCGGTACGTGTCAAAATACTATGAGACTGTCTCTGCTAATCTTAAGGCCACGCAACAAAACATTAACAGAATTGAACGTAGTCGAGATCTAAAATAGGCTAACTGCGGCTGACCACAGGTAAATGTAACTTTGTTTTCTTTGCCAAGGACGGCTCTTTTTTTTATTAAAAGAAACAAAATTTCTATATTTTGCTTGTTTAAGCTTTAAAAAGGAAATTATATTGCATTAGTTGAAGGCGCATGCTATTCTACGATCAGGCAAGCGCGGAGAGGGGACTTCAAAAAGGAGGGATTCCGTGAACTACGGTTTTTCATTTTATTTGGACAAAGAACTTGATTCTGAGGCTAATATTTATATTAAAAGAATGGCAGCACAGGGATTTAGTGGTATTTTTACATCAATTCACTTGCCAGAAGATCAAGTCGCAGTCTATCGAGAAAGATTATTACAATTAGCTGCAATTGCACGCGAGAATCAACTGCAATTGGTCGTCGATATTGCTGCTGATTCGCTGGAGCGCATTGGGTTATCAGTCACAAATCCTAAGCAACTACGAAAATTTGGGATTACAGGCTTACGCTTAGATGAGAAACTGCCATTATCAGTAATTATTAATTTAACCCAAGAGCTTGCGCTTGTAGCCTTAAATGCCAGTACTTTGACGCTTGAAGATGTGGCACATTTAAAACAAGCCAAGGTTGATTTTTCAAAACTTGAGGCGTGGCATAACTACTACCCTCGACCTGAAACAGGACTTGCTGCAACTTGGTTTAGCAAACGCAATCACTGGCTGCGTTCTTTAGGAATTCATGTTCAAGCTTTTGTTCCTGGAGATGGGCGTCTAAGGGGACCGCTTTTTGCTGGATTACCTACGCTGGAAGAACACCGCAAGTGGCATCCATTAGCGGCTGTGCTGGCATTGGCGAAAATGGGAGTTTCAACAGTTTATCTGGGCGATCCAGAGATTACAACTGTTACACAAGCGCAGTTTGCCTTATATCTTAAGCAAAAAATCATTTTATTGCATATTAAGCCGATTGAAAGCCGCAGTCGTTATTTCAAATACGTTTTAGGGCTTCACCAAAATCGGTTGGATCCTGCCGCCGCAGTAATTCGTTGTGCAGATTCGCGGCAGCTGGGAGTGCCGCAGATTGTTGCGGAGCCAAGCTATCCGCGCACTCAAGGGGCTGTTACGCTCGACAATGAAAAATATCAACGGTATATGGGGGAAATTCAGCTTTGTCGAATTGCTTTACCCGCAGATGAAAGGGTCAATGTAGTTGGGCAAGTGTTGCCGCAGGAACTCACACTTTTGAATCAGCTTGGAGCTGGTGAACGCTTTGAGTTGCGTGCGGCGGTTGAAAGGGAGGAACTAAAATGACACGAATTGATCTTGATGAACTGGTAACAGAACAACGTAATCCGCATACAATGAATTTGGATGAATTTTCACTTGCAGAAGCTTGTCGCAGAATGAATGCTGAAGATCAGACGGTCGCTGGTTGCGTACAAAAACAGCTACCTCAAATTGAGCAGGCGGTGGCAGCAATCATTAATGCTTTCAACCAAAAAGGAAGGTTGATTTACCTAGGAGCTGGAACGAGCGGACGGTTGGGTGTCTTGGATGCTGCAGAGTGCGTCCCGACCTTTGGGGTAGCAGCAACGCAAGTGGTGGGTTTAATTGCTGGTGGTCCGCAAGCGATGACTAAAGCAGTGGAAGGTGCTGAGGATTCACTTGAGCTCGCAAGCCAAGACTTGAAGAAAATTCAGTTGACAGCTGCAGATGCTGTTGTAGGAATTGCAGCTAGTGGTCGCACCCCGTATGTAATTGGCGGCTTGAATTATGCCAGAGAAGTTGGTGCGGCAACGATCTCGTTGGCATGCAATCGACCAGCACAAATCTCACAGTTTGCACAAATCGCGATCGAAATTGACTGCGGCCCAGAATTTCTGACGGGGTCTACCAGACTGAAAGCTGGTACGGCTCAAAAAATGACCTTGAATATGCTGTCGACACTCTCTATGGTCGGAATTGGCAAAGTTTATAATAATTTAATGGTTGATGTGCTCCCAACAAATGCTAAATTAGTTGAACGCAGCAAACGTATTATCATGGATGCTTGTGGAGTTGACTATCACACTGCGGCGCATTACTTTGAGCAAGCCGATGGGCAAGTTAAGGTTGCACTTGTAATGCTGCTTACTAAGTGTTCAAAAGAAAAAGCAAAGCAGAAGTTAGCCCAAAAGGCAGGATTTGTGAAAAGGGCCGTAAATGAAAAGGACTAGGAGGGGATCATAATGGGTAGCAAAGGCTTTGATGCAAACAAGATTGCTGCGGCAATTTATCAAAATGTTGGTGGACCTGAGAATGTCAGTTCCTTTAATAATTGCATGACGCGAGTCAGAATGAATATAAAGGATCCGAGCCTACTTGATTTGGAAGCGCTTAAAAAAGTTCCGGGTGTTCTAGGCGTTGTTAATGACGAACAGCTTCAAATTGTGATTGGTCCTGGAAAAGTAAATAAAGTTGCATCCGCGATGGCAGAAATTGCAGGAGTTGAGCTTGGTGAACAATTTCCAGAAAAAAAGAGGACGGATGGAAAGAGCACGGTTGTTGAAAAAGCAGCGCAAGTTAAAGCCCAGACAAAGGCGCGCCAAAAGCCTTCCAAACTAAAGGCGATTTTAAAAGATATTTCAAATATTTTCGTACCAATGATTCCAGCTTTTGTGGGGTCCGGGCTAATTGCCGGAATTGCTGCCATTTTGACTAACTTAATGACCTCGAAAACAATTAGCGGTTCGGAGTGGACCCAGATTGTGCTTGTTTTGAATGTGATTAAAAATGGGATGTTTACGTATCTCGTAATTTATACTGGGATTAATGCGGCCCGTGTGTGGGGAGCAACCCCAACCCTCGGCGGGGTAACGGGTGCAGTTACATTGTTGACTGGGATGACACCAGATGCTCCAATTAAAAACCTGTTTACCGGTCAGGCATTGGTTGCGGGCCAAGGTGGGATCATTGGAGTGATTTTCGCTGTGTGGCTCTTATCAATGCTTGAAAAAAGGTTGCACAAAATTATTCCTGATGCAATTGACATTATTATCACTCCAATGATTGCACTCTTAGTTTTAGGTTTAGCAGAAATTTTTGTAATTATGCCGCTTGCAGGATTTGTTTCAGATGGCTTAGTCGGGAGTTTGAAATGGGTCTTGAATGTCGGGGGTGCCTTTTCCGGTTTTGTTTTGGGAGTGGCATTTCTACCAATGGTGATGCTGGGGTTGCATCAAATTCTAACACCAATTCATGTTCAGATGATCCAACAACTCGGAAACACGCCCTTACTACCAATTCTAGCAATGGCAGGTGGCGGGCAAGTTGGAGCGGCCTTTGCGCTTTGGATCCGGCTGCGGCATGATAAAGAGCTTACTGAAATGATCAAAGGTGCTTTGCCGGTTGGAATTTTAGGGATTGGGGAACCGTTAATTTATGGTGTCACCCTTCCATTAGGGCGTCCTTTTATTACAGCCTGCTTAGGCGGAGGAATCGGTGGAGCCGTAATCGGCTGGATCGGACATGTGGGTGCAATTGCAATCGGTCCTTCGGGGTTGCCACTAATTCCATTAATTGCGAATGGATACTGGTGGGCCTATGTTTTGGGATTGTTAGCAGCGTATGCCGGTGGATTTGTGATCACTTATTTCTGGGGCATTCCGAAAGATAGACTTGCACAACAACCGCAATTAGCACGCAATGCTATGGCGGACGCCGCCGCTGATAACCAAGTGAGTGTAAAAAGCGGCGACACTGAAACTCTCAGGGCAGTAACTGCCGGAAAAGTCCAAGGCATTGAACAGGCGGTTGATCAGGTTTTTGCTCAAAAGGAACTAGGAGATGGTTATGTAATTACGCCGACAGCAAATGAAGTCTATGCTCCTGTTTCAGGAGTGATTTCGACAATCTTTTCTACGAAACATGCTTTAGGAATTACCTCAGATGCCGGTTTTGAAATTTTGGTGCATCTTGGTGTCGATACAGTAGAACTTAAAGGAAAGCCTTTTGAGATTCATGTTGTACAAGGACAGCGGGTCACACCAGCAACCTTATTAGCCGAGGTTGATTGGACTGCAGTCAAAATGGCAGACAAAGCGACCGAGACAATGGTAATTATTACCAATATGGAAGCTGTGGCACATTTTCAATTACACCAAGATCTGGGACAAAGCAGTCAAGCAGGTGATGTTGTCATCGATGTTGTGCGCAAGTAAATGAACCGGAGTATGTTTTAGTATAATAAGCATGCGGTATCCGAGGCCAAAATAATTTATAAATAGGTTCAGTTCAAAGTGCTGATTAAAGTCAGGCTGGTGAACTGGATTTTTTTGCGTTGAAAAAAGGCTAAAGCAAATTGGAGTGTTGAAATTTGACTTTCATAGTATAAAATGGCAAATACTATGCGTATGGAACAATTAGGTAATTTTTATAATTTGGAAAAATGATTAATTTTTAACTCATTTTTGACTTTGATAGCGTAATCAGCTAAATTCAAGCGGTACAAAAATGGTTAATAAAGGGAAAATATCAGCAATTTTTTAAATTAGAATTAAACATATTACTATTAATTAATAAAATGTAGATATAAGAATTAATAAATGATATACTTTATTCATCATTAGGTGTGGCCATTGCTATAATTCTTTTGGTTTCTTATTTGAAACAGCTAAACAGTGAGCAGGTGTTTTGAGTAAGAAGCTATTTTTGCACGGCTACTTTTCTGAAACTTATTTGATTGTTGCGGACGCTGTGGAGATATGAGCTTATAATAATGCTCTGCTACGTGTTTATAACTGAAGAATTGCGTCTGCGTCTGTATAAGTGTTGGCGATCTTCAAGGAGACTAAAATGAATCGGATCTTTTTTTTAAGCATTCTAATGCCACTGTTAGTAACAGGCTTCATTTATGGAATGTATGTGTATAATGAAAGCGAGTTGCTGACAAAGGTTAGTCAAAGAACAAAAACTGTCGCGGTCTTTATGCTGTATATTGTACAGGAGCTTCTTGTAATCTTCATTTCAGACAAACTGGTGGGAATGATCTGTTTTCAATATACTTTGGGTGTTTCTGCTTTTATGCTTTCTCGCAAATATGCAGGTCTGTTGATTTTGACGACACCAGTCATAACCAACCTTTATCTTTTTTTTAGTGGAAGAGACAGTATCTTATCTTTAGTCTTAGGATTAGTTAGTATCTATGTAACTTTGGTGGGAATGCATGTTATTAAGCGCCGGTTGTTATTTCAGGATTTGCTGCAGTATTTTATAATCTTGATGCTTGCGAATGTGATTCCCATTCATCGTCTAGGTCAAAAAAATGTTGATATTTTGTCAGAATTTTATGATAAAAATGATGTTGTGTGGATTGCGTTAGGAACTTGTTTAATCTTTTTTTTGACGTTCCTGCTTTTGCGCGAGGTAGATCTCAAGCGCAAACGGATTGCTCGGCTTGTCTATGAGGAATCTCACGATAAATAGACCGGAATGAGAAATTACCGTCAGTTTAGACGTGAACTTGACCGCATAGATGAACGAGGGAGTCTTGCATATATTGCCTTAATGCTCGACATTGATAATTTTAAGTTAATTAATGACACCTATGGTCATACTGAGGGGAATGCAGTTTTAAAGTTTTTTGCAACCGAATTGAGAAAATGGCGCAAATATGTTCAAAATGAGACTGGAAAACGGATTAAGTTATTCCGTTTTGGTGGTGAAGAATTCTTCGTACTGATTGAAAATATGGAAATCGATGATGTTTTTGAGCGCATCGAACAGTTTAAGAATGAATTTAATCATCAGAATTTTGTGACAGAGGATGGACAACAGTTGAAGATTTCATTTTCTGGTGGACTTTCTGATGCACGCGAGACAACTAGTATTAGATTAGCGGTTAAGGACGCGGATGAAGCTTTGTATGTTGCTAAAAATAGCGGGAAAAAGCGAGTTGTTAAAAGAAGACAAAAAAGTTTAGTGGTTAATTCAAAAGATCTGCGGCCGCATTACTCGGAGCAAGAAAAAGTGCAAGATTAGCTTTAATTTCATGTTTAGAGTTTAAAGCCAAAAAGTGAGCGCGGTTGGAAAGCTTACTTCGCAGCTTTTGAGACAAAAATAAGGAGAGTGTGACATAAGTCAGGAAAATTTGAGTGCTAACTCGAAATTACGAACAGAGCGGGTACTTTGCTATGAGTAATTCGAAGTTAGATGGAGAATTTTGACTTATGGAAAACGTTTATCCGGAATAAAAGAGAGAGTGTGACATAAGTCGGGAAAATTTGAGTACT
>NZ_AZFQ01000036.1:120311-134618 GCF_001435195.1 Liquorilactobacillus satsumensis DSM 16230 = JCM 12392
ATTAACTTTTGTCACAGCCCCTTTATTTAACTTGAATTGTAACTTAAGCTAACTAGTTATTGCAGTTATGCGGCTTCAATAATTGGAGTTTCTACTGATTCAACGTATTTTGCTGAAACTGGTGTTCCATAAAGTGATGCTCCATCTTTATTGACGAAGATGGAAAGGGCAGAGAGGTCGTCCATTGCTTTTTGAACTGTTTCTTTATCTAAAGCAGTGTTGGCATAGTTCAAACGAAAATGGCTTTTTGTTTTGGTACCGGCGACATTAAAGACCAAATCAAGCTGTTTCATTTTAGCTCCCCCTTAGTTTTGCTTTAACCGACGCTGTTGACACTAGTCAACTGAACTTGACTAGTAGGCTGCCCTGTCAAGGTGCTTAGAATATTTCCGAAGGTTGCAATCTTTTCATCCGCAGCATCTGCTCTAATGTTGTTAAACGTTCTTTTGCGTTCACTGCCGTCTGCTTCAATCGTGATTGCTCCAATACTAGATTTAACCCATGTTTTAGCCATGTTATACGCTCCTCCGTGTTTTTTTGTAAGTGCTGCAGCTGCTTACAAGGATATTAACGCGGGAAAAATCAAAGATGTCAACCACAAGTGCTGCTTGATGTTAAAAATAAGGAGAAGTTGCTTGAAAATATCAAACTAGTAAGGTATTTTGCATACCAGTCTTAATGCAAATACATTTCCAACGGATAAGTTGGATATTGCAAGTCTGTGATTTTTTCGGCTGTGTAAAATCCAGCAGGGGCTTCAATAATATTTGGAAGACGGTTAACGATAGTTGCACAAGTATGCGCGACTGTATCTGGTTTATCGACATGAAAAGAAACATTGGGTTCCCCAGTAATTTTCCAAGCACAAAGATCTCCATCTTCAGGGCGATAAACTTTTCCGATACATTGGAGGATTAACTTAATTCCTTGATAAGTTTCGATTGTGACAACAGCGGACATTCCGATAGCATTACCAGCTGTAATCTCTTTTTCAAGCGTTTTGGAATAAATATCCTTAGTCAAGGTTACTGGTACGCTCTTTTGACTGATTTTTTTAATAGTCCAATGAAATTTTGCACAAATTGCTTCTCCGGAGTTCCATACATAGGAAGGAAGACTCTGGCTGTGAGCAATTTTTTGTTCAAATTTTTCAAGTGAATATCCTACTCCATGGGCTTGTGCAAGTGCAATGCCGTAATCTTCAACATTGTAGCTGACACTTCCTTCGATTTGGGTAATTTGGTGGCTTCCGCCTGCAACCGTATACAATAAGTTGTTCCAAAAGATATCCTGCATTCCGCTGCCGGTAATTGTCACTCCATTTTCCTTAGCTAGACGATCCAAGCGATTCGTTTCACGCGGAGCGGTATTCCAAGGATAGATAGCTTCTTCACAGGTAGAAATAACATTTACACCGTGTACGAGACATTTTTCAAAGAAAGGGTACATTTCGTTTAGATAGCTAGAAATTGTAACAATTGCAACGTCTGCTGCACAGGACTCTAAAACTTCGTCAGCATCTGCTGAAATTTTAATTCCTGTTGCTTGCTCCAAACCAGCAATTTCACTAAGATCTTTGCCGATGAGGTGAGGATTATTATCAATTGCACCCACAATTTCAACATTATTCGCCAATAGATAACGGATGATAGTGATCGCCATTTTCCCACAGCCATATTGAATAACGCGAATTTTTTCTTTTGGCATAGCTTTGTCCACCTTTCAAAGTGATTGTGCCTTATTTCACATCTAAGTTTAGCTATACAGCATAATTAAAAGAAACGTCAAGTAATATGCTGAAAGCAACAGTCAGCACACAAGTTTGAGCGGTATAATTGGTTTGTTGCAGAATGATTTTTGCAAGGGAGATCACGTTTAAATCTCAGGAATTTTCTTTTATTTTAAGCTGCGGTCGTGTTAAGCTTAAATTACCGCTTGGTAATTATGCTGAACTAATTTGCAGTCTGCAAGCTTAGCTGGGGCAGCAAACTGAGTACAGTTTTTATATGCAAGTGGTGATTTTTGTAGTTCAACTGGTAGGAGTGCTTTAAAGGAAGCGTTGCTGTGAGCAGCCACTACCTTGAATCAAAAATAGTGAAGTAAGATTGTTAGATGAGGTGAGAGAATTGGTTGCAACAAGGAATATGGAGTACCCGGATCAAGAATTATATAATTTTGTGTTAAAAGAAATGAAGAAGAGAAATATTAATCGAAAAACGATTGGTGAGGCCGTGTATGAGTTGCAACACCAATATTTTCCCAAGCTGAAGCCAGAGGATTTTGGCAAGGAATTACCCAATGTTCTAAAAAAACGTGAGGTCTTGAACTTGCTGGCAACTGGATTTATTCTTGATAATTTAGCATCCGAAAAAAAATTACCTGAACCTTACCAGCAGATTGTTGAAAATGATCTCGGACAGTTCGGTGTTGACGAAACCCTCGCAATTGCAGTTTCTCAATTATATGGGTCACTTGGAAACACCAACTTTGGTTACGGCGATAAGATTAAGGTTGGCTGGGCCAAAAACTTGGATACTGACACAAAGCAGAATCGGGTTAATACTTTTGCAGATGATCTCTTTTTGGCACTGGTTTCTGGTGTAGTCGGTAGATTTGGACATGGACGTCCTTTAAAAATTGCAAGTGAGCCTGAAATCGAATGATTTTGAGTAATTTATAAATAAGAACAAAAGAACTGGTATTGGAGTTATATTAGTACTGACAATATTAAGATAAGATCAAGGGTTGGGTAAGCGTTAAAGTTTGCTCAAGCCTTTTTTGATTGCGGATAAACAAGATTCATAAGCTAACCAAACCTAGTCACAGTCCGCCTATTTTTCAATTTGATGTTAGTGCTCAATGGCTTGCGGAGCTGGTCGGCACTTCTTTTAACATGAGTAACAAGCATCATATAGGTGAAATTAATTCATCTTAGAAAAAAACAGTTTATTTATAGTTATTTGAAATTTACCAAAATGTTTGCTTTCGAAAATTTAACAGCGGTTTTAAAAAATAAAAGTCGTGTAAAAGGTATTTCTGGTTTATAAACTGAAGTTTTGGGAGACTTTACTGACTGTTCATGTTATAAAATGTTACAGAAAATGAAGCTGATATTTGACTAAATTAAAAAACGATTATAGAATTATGAGCACACTGATGGAGGGTGATGTTACTATGAGTAGTATTTTTAGAAAAAAGAGTGTCGAGGAATTGACCGCACATGCAACTCCATTAAGGAGAACATTACATACGGTAGATCTAACTTTCCTAGGCATTGGTGCAATTATTGGTACTGGAATTTTCGTGTTAACTGGGAAAGGGGCGCTAACTGCTGGGCCTGCGTTGTCATTATCTTTCTTAATTGCAGCGATTTGTTGCGGCTTCGCCGGTCTTTGTTATGCAGAATTTGCCTCAATTGCTCCGGTTGCCGGTTCGGCATATACCTATTCCTACTTGGCATTTGGCGAAGTGATTGCCTTTATCATTGGTTGGGATCTTATTTTGGAGTATGCACTAGGTGCAGCGACCGTTTCAGTTGGGTGGTCGGGATATTTTGTCAACTTATTGACGAATATGGGGATCCACATTCCGACTGTACTGACAGCTGCCGCAGGGACAACTGTTGGGGTGCATACACTCTTTAATCTCCCAGCTTTTTTAATTGTCTTAGTAATTACATGGATCATTTCTGTTGGAATTAATCAAACAAAGCGCGTTAATGATACGATGGTAGTTGTTAAACTCGCTGTAATTATTCTATTCATTGTTTGTACTTTCTGGTTTGTTAAGCCGCATAATTGGACGCCATTTTCACCTTTTGGTTGGTATTCGTTCAATCATGGGACTGCCGCAGGAATAATTCCGGCTGCATCGATTGTTTTCTTTTCTTTTATTGGCTTTGATTCAGTTGCTTCTAGTGCTGAGGAAACTGTTAATCCAAGCAAGACTTTACCGCGTGGAATTCTACTTTCGCTTTTGATTTCAACAATCCTTTATATCATCATGACATTGATTATGACTGGTGTAGTTAAATATACGGTTTTTGCGAAATATTTAAACGCTCCAATTCTAGCAGTTTTGCACGAAACAGGTCAGACATGGTTGTCGATTATCGTAAGTATTGGTGCAATTTTAGGGATGACAACCGTAATTTTGGTTCAACTATATGGACAATCACGGATCACTTATTCCATGTCGCGTGATGGGCTTTTTCCTAAATTCTTTGGTGAGGTACATGAACGCTATCGGACACCTTTTAAAGGAACTTGGTTTTTTGGAATTGTAACGGCACTTGCTGGTGGATTCATTAACTTGAATATCTTGGCTGAGTTGGTAAATATTGGAACTCTAACTGCATTTATTCTTGTTTCTGCAGGAATTCTTTGGATGCGCAAGTCACATCCAGAATTGCACCGTGGTTTCCGTGCACCAGGGGTTCCAGTAACACCTGTGATTGCGATTGTTTTCTGTTTAGTTTTGATTGCAGGTCTTAATTGGGAGACATGGGTTCGCTTTGCAGTTTGGTTCTTAATTGGAATGGTGATCTACTTTGTCTATGGTAAAAAGCATTCATTGATGAACGAAGAATAAGATATTAGCATGCAATAGTGTGAGCAGTATCTCGATTGAACAGGCCATTGGTTTTTCTAGTAAAAATGATAATAACTAAGAATTTTGAATATTATGGGGCTGTGACAAAAGTTAACTTTTGTCACAGCCCCTCTTTTATTCCGAATAAACGTGTTCCATAAGTCAAAATCCTCCGTCTAACTTCGAATTACTCATCGCAAAGTACTCGCTATGTTCGTAATTTCGAGTTAGCACTCAAATTTTCCCGACTTATGTCACACTCTCTTAGTATGCAGAGATTTTTAGCGTCTTTAGCGTGACAATTTATTTTTACTGTTTCTAAACCACTATTTCAATGGAAAGCAAAAAATTAAAATCAATTATATTCGCTGTTCCTAAAGTATAATATAATGTGGATTAGAACATTTAAGGGGGAAAGTTTAGTGAAACGTGACAAAGAAACAAATTTGAGCATTCCACTTGAGCAACGCAGGACATCTGCATGGGATATGTTTGCGACTTGGGTTGGGGCAAATGCCAACAATGGGACTTGGTATATTGGTGGAGTTCTAGCCGCTTGTGGTTTTGCGCTGGCAATCAAAGTATTGCTTTTTTCATCAGTTCTTTCATATATATTTTTATCATTGGTAGGGTTTATTGGCTATAAAACGGGTGTTTCGACAATGGGGATTAGTCGTGCATCATTTGGAATTCGCGGCAGCTATCTGCCTTCGCTTGTTAATTTCACACAGTTTATTGGTTGGACTGCGGTTAATACCTTTATTGCTGCAACTTCAGTCAGTTATCTGTTGCATGATCTATGGGGCTGGCCGCTTTATGGGCATGCTGGCGGTGCGCGGGGAATGTTTATTGGAATTGTTGTCATGAGTATTTTACATATTATCAGTATTGCAAGTGGCTCGCGCTCGGTTCAGCTGATTGAACGGGTTGGAATTGTCCTAGTTTTTATTTTTGTTATCTGGGAATCAATTGTGGTTTTTCAAACAGTCTCATTACAGCAGATTTCTGCATGGCAAGTACCAGCAGGACTTAAAATGAACAGTGGAGTTGCCGTGGATACAGTCGCAGCATTTAATCTGGCATGGGTAACAGCTGGAGCTGATTTTACACGCTTTACTGCTAAAAAATCTTCTGCAACCGCAATGCCTTTTCTGGGTGCTTTGCTGGGGGTACTTTGGTTTGCATTTATTGGGTTGATCGCTACAATCAGTATTGCAATTGCCACGGGAGCATACGATCCAAATAACTCAGATCCAAGTACAATTGCCAGTAAATTAGGTTTGGGATTGCTAGCGCTTGTGGTTATTATTCTAACTAGCATGACGGCTAATGCGGTGAATCTGATGGCTGCCGGTTCGGCACTTTCAAATATTTTTCCACGCTTAAGTCTGAAAGCATCATTATGGATTGTCGCAGCACTGGCAACGCTTGTAACGTTTGTGCCAATGATTTTGGGGAGCTTCTTGACAGCTTTTATTGTCTTTTTGGATTATATTGGAATGGTGCTGGGACCGATCATTAGTGTGATTATTGTTGATTTTTATTGTCGTAGTCAAAGACAATATCAAGTTGCAGAACTAACAATTCGTGGCGGCAAGTACTGGTATCACTTCGGGGTTAATTGGTTTGCAATCTTAGCGTGGGCCTGCGGAGCTGCTCTTTTCTTTTTATTACGTCAATTAACTTTTTTAAGTACTACAATTGGAGCGACATTTATCGATATGGTGTTTAGCGGTGTGATTTATTATGGTTTGATGAAACTTTGGGAGCGAAGGAGAAAGCAAAAAAATGCTGATTAGAAATGTACATATTGATAATCGTCAGGAATTACAGAGCGTGCGGATTCAAAAAGGCAAGTTTGTTGAGATTGCGGCTTCTTTAGTGGCTCAGGAAAATGAAGAAGTCATCGAAGGCCAAGGCAAACTGTTGCTGCCACCCTTTATTGATTCGCATATCCATTTGGATGCTACCCTGACAGCAGGACAGCCCGAATGGAATCAAACAGGAACCCTATTTGATGGGATTCGGATTTGGTCAGAACGCAAAAAAGAATTAACGCTTCAAGATGTTAAGCAACGAGCTAAAAAAACAATTTTGCAGCAGCTTAAATATGGTGTTCAGTATGTTCGAAGCCATGTTGATACTACTGATCCGCATTTAATTGCTTTACAGGCCTTGCTGGAGTTGCGTGCAGAATTAAAAGATGTGGTTGAATTACAGCTGGTAGCTTTTCCGCAAGAGGGGATTCTCTCTTTTCCCCAAGGCAAAGAATTATTAGCACAGGCACTTAAAGAAGGGGCCGATGTGGTTGGTGGAATTCCGCATTATGAATTTAATCGGTTTTATGGCGCCGATTCATTGAAATATCTAATTAGTTTGGCTGAAAAGTATGATGTCTTAGTTGATGTTCACTGTGATGAAATTGATGACCCAGGGACGAGGAACTTAGAAGTTCTGGCAACGCTTGCATATGAAAGTGGACTTAAGGATCATGTGACCGCCAGTCATACCACTGCAATGGGTTCTTACAATGATGCATATACTTATAAGTTATTTCGCTTACTCAAACTAGCACAAATGAATTTTGTGGCAAATCCTCTAGTCAATATTCACCTTGGGGGACGGTTTGACACATATCCTAAGCGCCGGGGATTAACCCGGATTAAAGAATTAACAGCTGCTGGAATCAACGTCTCTTTTGGGGAAGATGATGTGCAGGATCCGTGGAATCCACTAGGCAACGGTAATATGCTGGACCCACTGCAAATGGGTGTTTATGCAGGACAATTGATGGGATATGAACAACTGCAGCAATCTTTTAATTATATTACTTACAATGCTGCGCGTACCCTTCACGTGAACGCACGTTACGGTATAAAGGTTGGATTACCGGCCAATTGTATCCTGTTGAATGGCGATGATTTTTATCATGTGCTCAATCAGCATGCAGAAGTTTTGTTGAGTATTCGCCAAGGGAAGATCTTAGCACGGACACGACCAGCGCAAACTGAGCTTTTTGGATTAGAAAACCAAGACTAAAAACTAAATATTTTAGGGGAGATTTTGGGAGTGAAAAGAATTGAATGGATCGATATCGCGCGGGGGTTAGCGATGTTGATGATTGTTGCAGGCCATACTTTGTTTGGTTTTACATTTTCTCCGGTGGCACGAATGATTTTTGCTGTCCATGTACCAATTTTCTTTGTGCTATCGGGTTATTTATTCAAGGAACGAAAGTGGAAAGTCCTTTTTAACAAAATAAATCATAATCTGTTATTACCGTATATAGGTACTTGCTTAATTATGGTTGGAATTTCGTGGTTTGCAATTCATGATCCACGTAATTGGATTTTTGCAGCAACAATGGAAACACATCAAATGGTTTTTGCGGCAATGTATGGATTAGGAACCCCATTAGCTTTGCCACCTGAGATGGGGGCAGCAGGAGTTACAATTCCAGCAATCGGAGCAATCTGGTTTTTGGTGGCAATGTATTTGGGCGATCTCTTATTCAATTTAGCATTTAAAGTATGCGGAAGGTTCAAAAATAAACTGACTTTTATTTGGTTACTAGCGATTAGCGAATGTGTGCTCGGTTTCTATCTTGGTGGTATTTTACATTTACCGTTACCGTGGTCACTTCCTGCTGCACTTGTCAGTCAAGTCTTTTATGCGGCTGGTTTCACAATTAAGCAGTTTACATTGATGGATAAAAGCAGCTTGTGGGCGGTCGGAGGAACATTTTTATGGGCGTTTTCAGTGCACTCTGGTTTTTTCTACCTTAATACGGCATACGCTGATCGACCTTTAGCTGCTGTATTAGGAGGAATTGGTGGTAGTTTTGCAATCATGCGTTTTTCAAAATGGCTTGAGAGTCTTTCAACTGTTCAAGGCGGAAAGTTAGGGATGCTTGAAACCTACGGACGACTTTCTTTAATTGTTTTATGTGCTCATTTATGCGAGGCAATGCTGGTGAGGATTGCACCTGCATTGCACCAAGCTTTGCTGCCACTTTGGGGAGAATTTGGGGCAACGCTTGCAGCAATTGGTTATCGGGTCTTCTTTACTGTACTTGCACTTTTGCTTGTCCCGCGGATTCCTTTATTACGTTCTTTTTACTTAAATCAACGTTTTCCTTTTAAACTGTCAGTGAATAGAATGCACCGTGATCAAAATTAGCACTGGTTTCGAGTGAGAAAAGTTGCACTTCAGTTCAAGAGGGTGCGACAATGATAATAATTAATAAAGGAGTGTTGAGGATGCCAGAAATGATGAAAGCAATTGGTTTTCAGCAGCATTTGCCAGTGACTGCCGAACGGAGTCTCTTTGAATTTGAAACTATTAAACCTCAAGCGACTGGAAGGGATTTATTAATAAAGATTGAGGCGGTTGCCATCAATCCATTGGAGGTTCGCATGCGTGCTACTGGGAAAGAAACTTTAGAAAAACCGCGGATTCTTGGATGGGATGCTGTTGGAATAGTCGAAGACTGTGGCAAAGACGTTGCAATGTTTGCAAAGGGAGAGCGCGTCTTTTACGCGGGCGCTTTAGATCGTCCTGGCTGCAATGCAGACTATCAAGTGGTTGATGAGCGTCTTGTGGGACACGCACCGCATACGCTTTCGGTGGCACAAATTGCGGCTCTGCCAGTGACGGCATTAACGGCTTGGGAAGCACTTTTTGAGCGACTCGCAATCAAGCAAGACAAGCACAGCAACCAGGGAAAAACAATTTTAATTATTAATGGTGCTGGAGGAGTTGGTTCAATTGCAACTCAGTTGGCTCATTGGGTTGGATTGCATGTAATCGCGACTGCTTCACGCCCGGAGACGATTAAATGGACACTGTCACACGGGGCAGATGAGACTCTTAATCATCGTAAAAATTTGGTTACTGAACTTAACGCTGCTGGACATGATTCCGTTGATTACATTCTAGAACTTAATGATATTGACGGTCATTGGGAAGAAATGGCCAAAATGATTAAACCCTTGGGTAAAATTGTTTCGATTACTGGGAATAAGAAGCCGCTTGATTTAGGACTTTTGAAAGCAAAGAGTGTGACATTTTTGTGGGAGTGGATGTTTACCAAATCTTTTTATCATTTACCAGAAATGAGCAGCCAACATAAGATCTTAGAAAAAGTTGCTGATCTACTTGATGAAGGAGTTCTCGAAAGTACGGTGACGAAAGTATTTAAAACCTTATCTGCTGCTAATTTGCGACAGGCGCATGCTTTAGTTGAAACTAACCGTACAATTGGTAAAATTGTTATTTGCAAATGAATTCAGCTTTGTTAGTTGTGTTATGCAATTTAAAGTAAGACGGGAGGGTTAAAAATGACAAAAGTTTTGTTATTGGTTGAACCTAAGACAGAACAGTTGCAGCAACTTAAAAGTGAGTTTCCAACTGCAACTTTTACTACAGATCCAGCAGATTGTCGTGATGCAGAAATTATTCTTGGTTGGAAGGCAGATTTGGCAGCGACTATTTTGAAGAATGAGCAATTACAATGGATTCAGGCAAAGTCTGCAGGGGTGGATTATTTTCCATTACGGCAGCTGGAAGGTTTGGGAATTACACTTACGAATGCTTCTGGGTTGCATTCGCGCTATATTGCAGAAACAGTAAGCGCCTATCTGCTGATTGAAAACCGAGGATTACGACCGGTAATCAAAGAACCAGGCCAGTGGATTGAACCAGCTGTTTTGGAGACTGCGAGTCAAAGAGTAATCATTTTTGGGACTGGACATATTGGGCAAGAAATTGCACGTTATTGCCGTTTCTTTGGAATGCATGTTACGGGAATTAATCGGCATGGGTCTGACGACCATTTAAGTGCCCTTTTTGATGATGTGATTACTATGCAACAGTTTGCAGCGGAAGATGAGCTTTTGGTTACTGATTATGTCATTAATATTTTACCGGGGACGGGAGCAACTACACATTTCTTTGATGAAAAACACCTGCAGAAGTTTACGTCTGGTTATACTTTCATCAATGTTGGTCGCGGCACTACGGTTGTGACTAGTGATCTGCAGAAAATGCTGGCGACAGGTTATCTACGCAGCGCATATCTGGATGTTTTTGAACAAGAACCTTTACCAGCTTCATCAGCATTGTGGCGTTCGCCGCAAGTTATTGCGACTCCTCATATTTCTGGATTAATGCAGCATTTTAGAGTGGCGTTGTATCCGCTGTTTGTTGATAATTTACGCAGGTATTTCGCAGGGACACATTTGCGCAATGTTGTAGATTATCAAAAAGAATATTGAAACGAATAGTATGGTAAACGTTTTGCAGAATGAAAACTGAGCTTTTAAGTCGGTTTCACTAAATGTAAAATAAATTATATTTAAAAAAGCGGTTTGTTTGCTGGCCTTTTACAAAATTTGAGTGAGTAACGAATACGCTGTGATTTTTGTTTTCAGAGTAAATATCTAATTTTTGTGATTATATTCAAAGTGGTATTTTAGTATTTTATTTCAAATTCTAATTACCGAAGAACTATCTTATGCTCCATTTTGATCAATTATTTCGTTATTAGCGGAATAAGTGGTCAAAATGGGGCTTTTTTTTATTTTTTTAGAAAACTTTTGAAAAATTATTTCAAAATATAATTTAGATAATCACAAAAAAATAATTAATTTATTTTTTAAAAAAAAGCGTTTTGAATTTATAAAGCGCTTTTTTGGTGATGTAAAAAGGCCGATTTTATATTACAATGTTTTATTTTAAAAATTGACAATTTATTACCTTCGTGATAACTTATTAAACGTTGTATTAACTATCGAACAACATGTCAAACGTTTAGCACTTTTTATGGAGCATTTTACACGTGTTTAGCCATATAACTTGGGGGCAAATTAAAAATATGAATAGAATAGATACACGAAAATCTAGATTAGGTAAGTCTGAAAGATATTTAGTCACGGTTGAAGTTGCACTTGCATTGGGATTGGGACTCAATTGTACATTTGGTGCACATATCAAAGCTGATTCAGTCTTAGGAACTAAGCAAGCTCAAGTAACAACGCAGGCTACAACTAAGCAAACTACAAATGATCAGGCACAAACAACTGCAACGCAGAATACAACTGGTCAAACACAGGACACAACTAAGCAAACTACGAATGATCAGGCACAGGCAGCTGCAACGCAGAATACAACTGGCCAGACACAGGACACAACTAAGCAAACTACAAATGATCAGACACAGGCTACAACTAAGCAAACTACGAATGATCAGGCACAGGCAGCTGCGGCGCAGAATACAACTGGCCAAACACAGGCTACAACTAAGCAAACTACGAATGATCAGACACAAACAGCTGCAACGCAGAATACAACTGGTCAAACACAGGACACAACTAAGCAAACTACAAATGATCAGACACAAACAACTGCAACGCAGAATACAACTGGTCAAACACAGGACACAACTAAGCAAAACACGAATGATCAGGCACAAACAACTGCAACGCAGAATACAACTGGTCAAACACAGGACACAACTAAGCAAAACACGAATGATCAAACAAAGACAGCTGCGACACAGAATACAACTGGTCAAACACAGGACACAACTAAGCAAACTACGAATGATCAGACACAAACAACTGCAACGCAAACTAAAAGCCTTTCTGCTAGTGATACTCACATTAAAAGTATTGATGGGAAAACCTATTTTGTGGGGGATGATGGGCAAGTAAAAAAGAATTTTACTGCTGTTATTAATGGACAAGTACTTTATTTTGATAAGGATACTGGTGCGCTGGCTTCAAATGATAAGCAATATACTAATGGCTTGGTTAATATTGGAAATCAGCACAATGCTGCATATTCGACAACTACAGATAGTTTCACACAAGTTGATGGATATCTAACAGCTGAAAGTTGGTATCGGCCAAAAGATATTCTTAAAAATGGTACGACTTGGACGGCTTCAACAACAACCGACTTTAGACCACTGTTGATGACGTGGTGGCCTGATAAGAATACACAATTGGCATATTTGGAATATATGCAAAAGGCGGGGTTATTGGAAGATAGTGTCAGCCTTTCCAACACCAGCACACAGGCCTTTTTGACTAATGAGGCTCTGTCAGCTCAGGCAAATATCGAAAAAAAGATTAGCTTAGCGGGGAATACTGATTGGCTAAAAACTGAAATCACACAGTTTGTAGATGCACAGCCTAATTGGAATATTAAAAGTGAATCAAAAGGGACCGATCATCTGCAAGGCGGGGCTTTGTTGTATGTTAACAGCAGCCTAACTCCTGCTGCAAATTCGGATTCAAGATTGCTTAACCGCACGCCTAAGAATCAGGAAGGACAGATTCCGAGTACCGAGAATCAAGGCGGTTATGAAATGCTTTTAGCGAACGATGTTGATAACTCAAATCCTGTGGTCCAGGCAGAACAGCTGAACTGGCTGTATTATATGATGAATATCGGAACTATTGCTGGCAATGACTCAAGTGCTAACTTTGATGGTTATCGCGTCGATGCAGTCGATAATGTTGATGCCGATTTACTGCAAATTGCGAGTGACTATTTTAAGGATGCATATGGAACCAATCAAAGTGATTCAAATGCGAATAACCATTTGTCAATTTTAGAGGATTGGGAGAGCAGTGATGCTGATTATGTTAAAGAACATGGAAATAACCAATTAACAATGGATTTTCATAGTCATTTGGCAGTCAAATACTCACTAAATATGCCAACCAATGAGAGAAGTGGTTTAGAACCAGAATTAACATACAGTTTGGTTAATAGAACTGGCGATAATTCAACTGAAAATGTTGCACAACCTAACTATTCCTTTATTCGCGCACATGATAGTGAAGTTCAGACTGTTATTGCACAGATTATTAAAGACAAAATTAATCCTGATTCAGATGGCTTAACGGTCACTTCAGCTGAAATTGCACAAGCCTTTAAGATCTACAATCAAGATGAGTTGCAGGCTGATAAAAAGTATACCGCATACAACATTCCCTCGTCTTATGCACTTTTATTAACGAATAAAGATACAGTTCCCCGGGTCTATTATGGTGATTTGTTTACTGATGATGGTCAATATATGGCAACTCATTCTCCATATTACGATGCATTAACAGCCTTGTTAAAAGCCAGAGTCAAGTATGTTTCTGGTGGTCAGAATATGGGAATTCAATATGTACAAGGGGACAACAGCATGGCTAGTAGCAGTTATCGTGGAGTATTAACTTCGGTACGTTACGGCAAAGATGCGCTATCTGCCAGCTCCACCGGTGATGCTAATACACGGACTCAAGGAATGGCAGTCGTCTTAAGCAATAATCCAGACTTGAAGTTAAGTCAGAGTGATCAAGTTGTTGTTAACATGGGAGCAGCCCATCGAAACCAAGCCTATCGCGCACTTTTGCTGACTACTAAAGAAGGCCTAAAGGTTTATTCTGCTGATGATGGGGCCCCGGTAGTGTACACCAACGACTTAGGGCAGTTAATCTTCAAGCGCGATTCGATTTTTGGAGTCAGTGATCCGCAGGTTTCGGGTTACTTAGCCGCCTGGGTTCCAGTGGGAGCAAGCAGTACCCAAGATGCGCGCACTGCCAGCAGCACTGCTACTTCAACAGACGGGAAAACTTATCATTCTAATGCAGCTTTAGATTCGCAAGTGATTTTTGAAGGATTTTCGAATTTTCAAGCAATGCCGACACAAACAGCGGA
>NZ_AZFQ01000036.1:134628-143819 GCF_001435195.1 Liquorilactobacillus satsumensis DSM 16230 = JCM 12392
ACAGAATGCACAGCTGTTTAAGGACTTAGGCATTACGAGTTTTGAGTTAGCACCGCAATACCGCTCAAGCACAGATGCTAGCTTCTTAGACTCTGTTGTTCAAAATGGGTATGCATTTACTGATCGCTATGATGTTGGTTATAATACACCAACTAAATATGGGACGGTTGCACAACTTCTGAGCGCCATCAAAGCATTGCATGCCCAAGGAATTCAGGCAATTAACGACTGGGTTCCAGATCAAATCTATAATCTTCCAGGTGAAGAGATTGTAACTGCTGTACGCACAAATGGCTCTGGAGTATCCAACCAAGATTCAGTTATTAATAATACGCTCTATGATTCTCATACTGTTGGCGGTGGTCAATATCAGGCAATGTATGGGGGCGCATTCTTAGATAGAATTAAACAGCTTTATCCAGATTTGTTTGAAACCAAGCAAATCTCAACCGGACAACCCATGAATCCCAATGAAAAAATCACTGAATGGTCAGCTAAATATTTCAATGGCTCTAATATTCAAGGTCGTGGAGCATGGTATGTTTTGAAAGACTGGGCAACGAATAAGTACTTCAGTGTCTCCAGCAATAATAGTTTTCTACCTAAACAATTACAAGGAAAAAAAGCAAGTACAGGTTTTGTAGTTGACAGTAAGAACAGAACAAAATTTTATTCAACGAGTGGTTACCAAGCCAAAAATACTTTTATTCAAGATGGCGACAACTGGTATTATTTTGATAATAATGGGTACATGGTAACAGGTGCAGATAAAATAAATGGTTATAATTACTATTTCTTGCCAAATGGGATTGAATTACAGGATGCCTATTTTGCTGATGGTACTAAAGAATATTATTACAGCAAGTCCGGAAAACAGATTCTAGATCAATATTATCAAGATTCTAATGGCAATTGGAGATATTTCTTCAAAGATGGCACGATGGCAAAGGGATTGACCCAAATTACAGCGGTCAACGGACAGACTGTGACCCAGTACTTTGATACTGACGGAATTCAGGTTAAAGGAAATGCTGCTAAAGACAGTGATGGAAAGTTAAGATATTTTGATGGAATAACTGGCAACATGGTTGTTAATTCATTTGGAGAACTACCAGATGGCTCGTGGTTGTATCTTGATGAAAACGGAGTAGCGGTTACTGGTAAGCAGAATATCAATGGGCAAACGATGTATTTCAATGCTGACGGTCGTCAAGTCAAGAATGACTTTGGAGAATTAGCCGATGGTTCATGGTTATACCTGAACAGCGACGGGGTAGCTGTTATAGGCGAACAAGTTATTAACGGAAAAACCTTGTACTTTAACGCAGATGGCAAACAAGTCAAGAACGACTTTAAGCAGTTAGCTGACGGTTCATGGTTATATCTGAACAGCGATGGTGTAGCCGTTACAGGCAAACAAGTTATTAATGGAAAAACTTTGTATTTCAACGCAGACGGCAAACAAGTCAAGAATGACTTTAAGCAGTTAGCCGACGGTTCATGGTTATACTTGAATGGCGATGGTGTAGCTGTTACGGGCGAACAAGTTATTAACGGAAAAACTTTGTATTTCAATGCAGACGGCAAACAAGTCAAGAACGACTTTAAGCAGTTAGCTGACGGTTCATGGTTATACCTGAATGGCGACGGGGTAGCCGTTAAAGGCAAACAAGTTATTAACGGAAAAACTTTGTATTTCAACGCAGACGGCAAACAAGTCAAGAATGACTTTAAGCAGTTAGCCGATGGCGATGGTGTAGCTGTTACAGGCGAACAAGTTATTAATGGAAAAACCTTGTACTTTAACGCAGACGGTCGTCAAGTCAAAAATGACTTCAAGCAATTAGCCGACGGTTCATGGGTATACCTGAATGGCGATGGTGTAGCTGTTACAGGCAAACAAGTTATTAACGGAAAAACCTTGTACTTCAACGCAGACGGTCGTCAAGTCAAAAATGACTTTAAGCAGTTAGCCGATGGTTCATGGTTATATCTGAACAGCGACGGGGTAGCTGTTACGGGCGAACAAGTTATTAACGGAAAAACTTTGTACTTCAACGCAGATGGCAAACAAGTCAAGAATGACTTTAAAGAATTAGCAAATGGCTCATGGTTATACTTAGATGGAAATGGTGTGGCCGTTACAGGTAAACAGGTCATCAACGGACAGACAATGTACTTTAACGCAGATGGAACTCAAGTTAAAAATGATTTTGGTGAATTAGCTGATGGTTCATGGTTATACCTTGGTGCTGATGGAGTAGCCGTTACAGGCAAACAAACAATTAGAGGACAGAAACTCTACTTCAGGTCTAATGGAATCCAAGTTAAGGGTGGTTCAGTACTCGAAGAAGACGGACAGTGGCATACTTATGATTTGAATTCTGGAGAAGAATTAAGGTAAGCACGGGCAACATACTAACTAATAGACTATAAAGTAAACTAAAGAGAGTGTGACATAAGTCGGGGAAATTCGAGTGCTAACTCGAAATTACGAACATAGCAAGTACTTTGCGATGAGTAATTCGAAGTTAGACGGAGAACTTTGACTTATGGAACACGTTTATCCAGAATAAAAGAGGAGCTGCGACAAAATTTAACTTTTGTCATAGCTCCCTTTTGTTATGCTTTACGATGTTAAATGCCTCTTGCGGCATATCTTTTGACTGCCGACACGTAGTTTTCCAAGCTAGACATTATTTTCAACAGCAGATCAGGTTTAAGTTTACATTACTCAAAAACCGTAAACATTTCTACTTGGTGCAGCATTTCATTTGGATTGATTCCCGGCTCAGCAACTGGAATTTTAACTGCTAGTTTTTGGTAATAGTCATGCCAGAAGGGAAGTACTGTATGATTTGGTCCAAAAGTCATTGGGATTAGGCTAAAGATACCAGTCGGAAAGATAGTATAAATAAAATCTGCACAGTAAAAGCCTGGAGCAGTTGGCGCAAAACTGAAGTTGTAAGGAGAACCTAGTAAAGAATAAGCTGCACGAAGCACCGTAGAAGGATCAAAATGATAACGTGGAGAAAGACGATAAAAGTCGCAGTGCTCTGCTACACGTTTTTTAAAACCGGATAAGGTTTCACGAATACAACCGCCTTTTGAAGTAGCATGCAGCACAAATTTTTCCCCATGGTCCGTGACCTCTATCAAGCCGACATGCGAATAACTTGGTAAGTTGTTTTTTCCCTTATTAAGTTGCGTACTTGCTCCGATTGTTTTGGCAAGTTCATCTGCAGTGGCAGTTACAAAAACTAGATCACCTGTTTTTAACATTAGTTACCTTCTTTCTCAATAAGCGGCAGTAGTGTGTGTAATTTTTATTTCATTATACAAGACAAAATACCGGTTAAAAATTATTTTGGTTATTATTGAGTAAAGAAAAGATTATCATTGATTAAAATTCACACTAAATACTACATTATGGAAAGAAAAGTAACAAAGCTTTACCAAGAAACGAAACCTGTCCGAAAACTAAAGCAGTCATAAGCGCAATTGCTTAACTTTTATTTAATGTAATAACTTCCGGTTTTTGCCAATAAAAGCCCTGTTGGATAAGAAAATCATTGTCTACTAATGCTGCCACGTCTTCAATGTTGTCAATTCCTTCAATTACAAGTTCAAGATGATAGCAGTCGGCTAGTTGATGCCAAGATTTTAAAAAGGACAGCAAAACTGAACTGTCAAGTTCCTTAAAAGCCAGAAGTGAAAGCTTAATACGATCAATATTATGTAGATTGTCTGTAACCAGCTTCAAGGTATTTTGACCACTGTCAATATCATCAATGACCGTGGTAAACCCCATTTTTTTAAGACGGTGGAGATAAAGTGTCGGCAAGTCATTTTGCATCTTAGTACTTTTGGATTCTAATGGAATTGCTTCAGTAATTTCAACAGCAAGGTTTTGATGGAAAAGGGCCATTCTTTTAAAGAAGCGCCACGTAGAGAAAAAACTGAGCTGCTGCGGATCAATATTAATATCGAAGCGATAAGAGTTAAAGTCATTGAGAATATCAATTATTTTTTGCTCGAACCAGTGAAGAAACTTTGCATTAGTGTCTTCATGGGCGGTCAGCAACTTGAATTCTTTATATGGAAACCGTTCACTGACCTTTGAACGGATCAATATTTCGTAGTCGACCACGTCATCTAGAATTAGGGTATGGTGAACCCTGACGACTGGTTGACAGACTAAATAGAAGTCTTTTAATACCTTATTTACGTTTATCATTTTATAGCTGTCCAATGTCATCATTCCCTTTAACTTAGGATATCGGCATTTTTATCGTGAATTTAAGTCTGCTTTTTTAAAATGCGATCCCTTTACTATAATAATACGAAAAGCGAGAATAATGTTGAATATAAATAAAATAAATGATGTAATTTTTTTGTAATGGACAACTTTTTAGTTGGTGTTAGCCAGTAATAGCAATGTCTAGGAAGTTGCACTAGGAACGGACGGCTAGTTAAATGTGATTCTTTTGAAATTACTAGGCCAACGTGCAGTCCCAAATTTTTTAAAGGTAATTGTCAAGGCTGTTAAAGAGTGAATGTACTTAATTAGTTCTTCCAAATATTCTAGGTGGTAGGTCGTAATCCGTCGTAGTGGAATTGAACGAGTAAGCTGTTGCGGACGCAAAACATTGAAAAAAAAGTTGTATGAATGTCCATAAGTATTATTGACCACGAGAATAGTGTAGCGCGCCTGAACATAAGGTTTAAAGTACTTTTGCAAACGTTCGACGATTAAAGCCGCTTCTTTTTGTGGACTATTCAAATGTGTTACCACCGTTATGCCCCCCAACTAAATTATTGCGTTGAATAAATGTTCCTCCTTTAAGTAAGCTATTTGCATACATCAGTGTCCCAATTCCGTAACGGTCACGAACTTGATCGATTAAACGGTTAAAGGTAATCTTTTTAGTTTGCACTTGATAATCTTCAAAAAAATTCAGCTGATTACCGCTGCCATAACTCAGTTTGCTAAAGGCGACGCTAACATGTCTAACAGGCTCACCTTGCCAAAAGCTGCGAAAGAGGTAAAGCAGTTGAGTATTCAATACCTGAGTCTCATCAGTAGGTGGGATACTTAATTCATGAGCAAACCCACTATGATCTTGGGTTGCTGCACTGAGTGCAAAACCAATTCCAAGACGGATACAGCCGGTCTGCCTGTTCCGGTGCCGCAGTCGGGCAGCAACTTGCTGACCAATTTCTTTAATGACTATCTCAATTTCTGCTTGCTTACAGTAATCATGCGGCAGTACCTGCGAGTTGCCTAAGCTTTGATTGTGCGGTATTTTCTTTTTACGAAGACAGGTGCGATCGATCCCCCATGCTAAAGCGAAAAGTTGAGTACCAATAATGCCCAGTTCTTTTTTTAAAACAAAAGGATTAAAATGTGCGAGCTCTCCGATGCTGTGGATTCCGAGCCGTTCAAGATGCTGGGCAGTTCGTTTGCCAATACTCCAGACATATGCAAGTTCTGTACAAGGCCACAATTTTTCTGCAAAGTTAGGATAGTTTAGCTCGCCAATTAATTGCGGAGCATGTTTAGCAAACAAGTCGAGAGCTAACTTAGCTTGAACAGGATTTTCCCCAATGCCCACACTAGTGTAGATACCGGTTTGCTGTCTAACTGTGTCTTGAATTTTTTGAGCAACTTTGAGCGGTGAAGTGCCAAATAATTTCCATGAATGGGTAACATCCAAAATTGCTTCGTCAATTGAATACTGATAAACATCTTCTTCCGAGGCAAAATGAGTAAAGATGTTTTTGATAGCCAGGCTCTTGCGAATGTAGAGATTCATTCGTGGTGGAACAACCGTTAACCGCGAATCGTCAGGTAGATCACGGCGCCGATCAACATTACTGATTCCAAAAATCTGCTTAGCTTGTGGAGAAGCAGACAGCACCAGCCCACCATTTGTATTTTCCTGTTCTGACATGACAACTAGCACCGCTTCTAATGGATTCTCCCCGCGCTCCACACTTTCAACACTTGCATAAAATGATTTGCTGTCAATCATGAAGAAAATGCCATGGGGTTCATTGGTATAGTCCATAGGTTGTTCCTCACTTTCTAATGTTTCAATTATACAAACATACGTTCGTTTTTTCAAGGGGAAGTGTCCACAAAAGTGACGCTATTGATGTAAGAGCTTTTGAAAGTGAATTAAGTGTTCGTAACCGTTATAATGAAGGAGAATGAAGTCTTGGACAGTTAGGAACGTTTATGAAAGGAATGTGATTATACATGTTTGCAATTCAGATTAGAGATTATGGAGCGGTCGATGTCTTTGAAGAAGTTGAGACTCCACGTCCAAAGATTAAGCCTAAGCAGGTCTTAGTTAAACAGCATGCTGTTGCCATTGATCCGTATGATGTCAAGTTTCGTCAGGGTTTAATGGGGAAAGATCAGCAACCGCCAATAGTTACCGGTTCCTCAGTTGCTGGGGAAGTTGTTGCAGTTGGCGATAAGGTTCAAGCATTTAAGGTTGGCGACAGAGTGGCTGCGAGTCCACATCTGCGTTCGTATGCAGAGTACGTTGCAGTTGGTCAATCTCAATTAGCGCAGATTCCGGCGACTGTTAGCTATGAACTAGCTGCTGCAGCTGCTTTAGGTGTTCAGACTGCTTATCAATTAACTGAAAAGGTTTTGGAATTGCACCCGGGTCAAAGCGTGTTGGTCCATGGAGGGGCAGGAAGTATTGGTTTTGCCGTTTTACAATTCGCTAAGCATCATGGAATTCATGATCTGTATACAACTGCGAGTGGGCAAGGCGTAGGCTTTTTACGTAATTTTGATACACGTCTTCGAGTTATTGATTATCGTAAAGAAGATTTCACCAAAAAAGTTCCATTATTTGACAGAATTGTTGATCCAATCGGCGGCAGTGTTCTACAAAAATCTTTGACAGTCCTTAAATCAACAGGTAAGTTGATTTCTACTGTGGCGGATGCGGATGATCCACGTGTGGAACACTTCTTCATGAAATCAAACGGGGAAGATCTTGCAGCTGTCCTACACCAATTAGCAACGGATGAACTCTACCTTGAAATTGCGGCAGTTGCACCTTTTAATGTTGAAAACTTGCAGCGTTTCCAGCAGGCACAACATGTCGTTGGAAAATTAGTGTTGACGTTTGCAAGCAATTAATTGAAATGTTAAAAATTAATCAAGCTTAATGAGCTAAACTTAAGGGAGGAATGCCGGCAGATGAGCACTTTTACACTGCTAGTGCATGCTCCTTTTAATTTTGCCAGTCGGGTTTTCTCAAAAAAACATGCTCTTCGTAATTCATAAGGTAGTACTCAGATTTTACCGATTTATAGCATACTCCGATGCGGCTGCAATTTATTCCTACAGTAAAGGGACCGAAAATTTTTCCAAGTTGGTTTGCTTAGCTATTTATGGTAAATTTTATTGTTAGAGGGTTAAAAGCAGATAGGTTTAGTACATACCCCTGTACCCCTGATGGAGGAGTGGATAAAGATGAAACAGAGTTATCGTATCAACGATGTCCTGACACTGCGAGTACCGGCAACAAGTGATGCACACCAGCTTTACTCGTTGATTGCTCATGATCAAAAAGAACTGCAGCGCTGGTTGCCATGGGCTAAAACAACTTTATCACCTGCAGATGAAGAAGCTTTTATTCTATATTCTTTAGGTCAGATTCAAGAGGGCAAGTTATGGTCCGCAACCCTGTGTGTCGCTGATACTCCGGCGGGGACAATTGATATCCATGAAATCAGTATGCAAAATGCGCGCGGGCAAGTTGGGTACTGGTTGGGTCAAAAATACCAGGGAAAAGGATTTATGACGCAAGCGCTCACTAAAGTTATTGAGGTGGCTTTTTCTGAGTTGGAACTGCATCGTCTTGAATTGATTACCGATAGCAGAAACAAAAAAAGTCAAAAAGTGGCTACGCGTGCAGGATTTAAACGCGAATGTTGTTTACACGATTATTTACGTGAAGAAGCGGATTTTCATGATGCTTTTCTTTATGTACTTTTTTCGAAATAAAGCTCTTTTGATAAGCAAGTTAAGAAAGCAGGCAGATTTAAGATGAAAGTGTTAGGAATTCTTGGTGCACAGCGAAAAGACGGTGTGACTGCGAAAATGTTGGCGGCGGTTTTCCAAGGAATTGCAACTGACAACACAACTGAGGTGATTTACTTGGAAGATTTTGCGCTTAAAGCAGATGTTCCGGGAACTGCCAATCCCGAACTGGATTTGATTGAAAGCAAAATGCGTGAAAGTGATGTTTGGGTACTAGCTGCTCCAACTTATTGGGGAAGCTTAAGCGGTAGGCTGAAGAATCTTTTTGATTGTCTGCGGCAACGTCTTGTCAGATTTGACCACACAGGCACAATGCATCCCGCAAGTTTTAAGAATAAACACTATATTAGCCTGACCAATTGTTATACCAGCAGCTTTGAAAATATGATTTGCGGTGTTACAGATGCATCTTTACGGCTCTGTGACAAAGTAATGAGTGCTGCAGGTGTGATTAAAATAGGCGAAGCAGTGGTAACAGGAACTTGGGGAATGGAAACATTAACGCCTAAGAAAAAGAAAGAATGCTTGGATTTAGGGCATAAGATAAATCGGATTCGAAGAAGGGATGACCAAACGGTGAAACGATATTTTGAGTTATTTTTCATGGTTGCTGTAATGGCATTAATAACAATGTTGCTGCAAAAAGCCTGTGCTTCTTTTATTCCGTTAGATAATTTTTGGTTCAACTATCTTTCCTTTACTGTGATTTTTTTCATTTTACTAGCATCGATGCTTCATTTTGTAACATTTATGAAGCATAAGCGTCACTAAAAAGAATTGTGCAAAAAGGCGTTAGGTTTTGAGACTTAGAGTGAATCACGGTGATAACTGAACTTGTTACCACCGTGATTCACTCTAAATACGGAAACCTGCCTTTTGGAGCATGTTAAGAAAGAAGTGCCGACACACAGTGCTCAACCACCGTAGACTAAGTCCTGCATTACAAAGTAACCTGGTTTTGGTTACGCGTAATACAGGCTTAGGCATAGGAGGTTGCTGGGAGGAGCACGTTAAGAAGAAGTGCCGACAAGCACCGTTAGACTTTGAGCACTAACATCAAATTGCAAAATAGACGGGCTGTGTCTATGCGTAATTTGCGGTTAGGCGCAAAAGGCTGGTG
>NZ_AZFQ01000036.1:143829-179429 GCF_001435195.1 Liquorilactobacillus satsumensis DSM 16230 = JCM 12392
TGTTAAGAAAGAAGTGCCAACACACAGCGTTCAACCACCGTAGACTAAGTCCTGCATTACAAAGTAACCTGGTTTTGGTTACGCGTAATGCAGGCTTAGGCATAGGAGGTTGCTGGGAGGAGCACGTTAAAGAAGAAGTACCGACACACAGTACCTAATTAATCAATTTCTTTTTCCAATTATGCCAAAACGTGGAGGTTAAAAGCAGGCACAGCAGCAACAAAGATAGCAGTGAAATCAGCAAACTGCCTCTTAATCCAGGAACACGATAGTGGAGAACAATGTGGTGATTACCTTGAGGAACTTCGAGCCCAGTAAGTGTTTTAAGGGCTTTTTTTGTTCCAACAGGATGACCATCAACTGTTGCTGACCAGCCCTGATCGTATGGTAAAGATAACATTACTGGACCACCATTAAAACTTTTAGTAGTTTTAAATGAGATCGTTGTTCCTTGTTGTTGAATTGCTTTGAGCCCACTATTTGCGACTACTTTTTTTCTAAGAGCAGTAAATGCCGTTTGATTTTCGACAGCTACAAAAGGTGTCTGCGTGAATTGTGCAGCAATATTTCCTCCAGTTAAGCTGATCTTTATCGGCGTATTTTGGGAAAAGCGGCCTAAAGAAATTACACCATTTTCTCCAAACAGACTGCCACCAAAAGCAGTTGTAATGAATTTTCCATTGCAGTAAATTTTTACCTGAGTAGGTGGATTCATTTCTTGGGCTGACGGAACGTATAGATAAAGATTTCCAGCAGAATTTGTGTTCAACTGTAGGTCAAGCTGATTGGGGGTTGTAGCTCGTGTAATTTGTTGTGTTTGATAAAGATCTTTACTAGAACCAAGCGCTTTAAAAACTTGGTTCTGGAACGCAAAAGGATTGTTCATTGTACTGTAGTGAAAGTCAAATGCAAAGGCTGCAGCCGTTGTTTTGAACGCTAATGGGAAAGCCAATTTATTTTGGTAAACGGTAAAAGCATTTTGTTTGAAGAGAACATCGTTTAAAAAGAGTGGTCGCAAAGGGTTAGTCGCTGTCAGACTTTTAGAAGCTTTAATGTCGGTTTGAAAATTCTGATTGTTGTTTGCGACGACATACTTAATCCCCAAGAAACTATCCATCGCTAAAGTTGAGCCGTTATTATATGAGCTCCAGCGCAGCCAACTGTGTTTTTGAAAATAACCTGCTGCTGATAAGAAGTTGGTCAATCGAGTTGGCTGTTGTGATAGGTAGTTTTGCATGCCACGATAATTGAATTCTAACGGATCATTCGGATTTAGCTGGTAAGTTGTAGCTACTCTGAAAAATCCATGATCTAATGAATTGAGTTTGTTGAAAACCGGCGTGCTTTGTGCGACAACTCTTGAAAAAGCAGGATAGTTCGCCGCTTTTTTAGCGAGGCTTAGCGAAAGCTTGGTGTTGGCAGCATAAATATCGTAGCTCACTAATAAAAGAAGCAGGAGTGGAACTAAACGCGACAACTTTCTCCGTTTGAAAAAGAGCTCTAATAAGAAGACGTCTAAAAGTAAGAAGATTAGGGTCAATAAGATAATATTGCCATTAAAATATCCAGTAAAATATGAACTAAAGAACAAAATTCCGGTCAGCACCCAGAAAGATTTGCGCAACGGATGACTATTGCCTTCAAATTTTTGGAGTTTGAGGGCGCGATAGGCAATACAGACCAGCACAAAAACTACCACAAAACTTTCACGCTGAAAATAACCGTTCGGCATTGTGAAACCGTGCCAAAACATGTAGAAAGTACTTAACCAAGTTGAGATGAAGATAAAGAGCAGGAAAATACCGGTAATATTTTTTTCAATGGAACCGATTTTTTTAGTAAAGAAGAAGGCAATTACCAGCAATGGTACAAGTAAGCTGGAATAAATGAGTGGCGCACTACCAACACTTGTTCCTGGGAAAAGCGCGGCAAGCACGTCAAGTGACTTATAGATAGGAGTATAGTCATATTTAACGGGGGCTTGCGAAACGTGCTGTTGTGCAAGCCAGCTCGGGATAAAGACAACTAAAGAAGATAACAGCGAAAGCAAGGTATAGCCAAAGACACGCACACTAGTTAGAAAAACTGACTTAAGTGCTTTTTTTTCAAGCAGGAATGCCTGTGCGATCCATAAGAGCGTCACGAGAATTAAAAAGAGAACCGTGATAATGCCCATGTAATAATTGGTTAATAATAAAAGAACGAGAAAAGGCCAGTAAAGGTGCGGTCGATTACAATTGAGCAGACGATCCAGACCAAGTAATACAAGTGGGAACAGGCTAATTGCGTTGAACCACATTACGCAGTTTGCATAAGTTAAAAAGAAGTTGGTCAAAGCAAAAGAGGTGCTCAACGCAATGGTGATAAATTGCTGGGTACCGTTATTTTTAAATGAATCTGCAGACTGCCGATTGAGCCAAATTGATTTTGTTAAAAATAGATACATCGTCAGGCCCATCATCCCAATATTAAAAATCATGTTTAAGGTAAAAAACGCAAGGATGTCTTTTTGGGGAAATAAGAGCGATATCAAGTTAAGTGGTGAAGAAAGGTAATATGTAAACACAGCAAAAAAATTTCCTCCCAGCGAAAGCTGAAATGAATATAATAAATTTTCTGGATGAAAGATGTTGTTTCTAAAGTACGTCAAAGTGGCTGCATATTGGTTGATGAGGTCTTCGTTGGCAACAGAGCGGCTGCCAAAAGGAAAAATTTGACCATTTGAGTAAAGTAGTAGTAATAACAACATCGGCACACAAAAAGCGACTAATGGGAAAAAAGTCTTATTTTTAAAGAATTTCATTGCCTAGTTCCTTTCATTTATTAAGAAAAAGAGCGCTGGCAGCCAGACAGCAGCCCAAGTTCTAAGATCAGCTAAAATGTGATCTTGAAGAGTTTTCTCCTGATTTTTAGCATATATTTTAAACTATATACACTTATCAAGTATACTTCAAGTAGTGGATAACTCAATGAGTGAGTTTGCATGTTAATTGTTCTTTTAGAAGGCAAGCTCGGTAAATGTCCTTTACAGAAGTTTGACACAATTTTTACTATGTTGAAACCTTAAATTTTCTTTTTTCTGTAGAATTAAAGGTAAGCCAGTTCTTATGAAGAGAGGAAGAAAATTTTGAAGTTTACTAAAGAAGAGAAAAGTTGGATTCTGTATGATTGTGCTAACTCCGCATATTCATTAATTATTGTAACTGCAATCTTACCCGTCTATTTTAAGTTTGTTGCGGGAAATGCAGGAGTTTCAGCCCATGACACGACAGCCTATTGGGGCTATGTGAGTTCTTTTTCAACCCTGATTGTTTCGTTACTCGCCCCTTTTTTAGGCGCCTTGGGTGATTATTTAGGCAATAAGAAACGTTTTTTTCGGTATTCACTATTCATTGGTTTGCTGATGACAGCTGCTTTATTTTTCGTACCCACAAATCAATGGCAGTGGTTACTAGTTATTTATACGTTCTCACATATAGGTTATCAGGCCGCTAATCTATTTTATGACGCTTTTATCACTGATGTGACACGTAATGAACGCAATGATTTAGTCTCATCTTATGGTTTTGGCATTGGGTACATCGGCAGTGCGTCACTTTTTGTAGTTGCAATGTTGTTGATTACAACTTCAACTTTTGGGTTGACGTCTGCGCCCCAGGCTATCAGAATTGTATTTATGCTTACTACACTTTGGTGGTTTCTGTTTTCGCTACCAATGCTGCGTAATGTAGAACAACACTACGGTTTGCCTCACCCAAAATCCGCTTTAAAAGAAAGCTGCCAAAGAATGTTGGCAACCTTGCGGAAAATTCGCCATTACAAACAAGTTTTGGGGTTTATGCTCGCTTATTTCTTTTTTATTGATGGGGTGGATACGATCATTACGATGGCAACCGCGTTCGGAGTTGACATGGGCGTGAGCACGAGTACACTGTTGGTGGTTTTACTAGTTTTGAATATTGTTGCTTTTCCGTGTACTTTAATCTATGGAAGATTGGCACAGCGTTACGGGACTCGCATCATGTTGCTAATCGCAATTACTGTTTATCTTTTCATCTGTGTATATGCATTGTTCATGAAAACGGTTCTTGACTTTTGGATTTTAGGAATCTTAGTGGGTTCTTCACAAGGAGGAATTCAAGCATTAAGCAGGTCTTATTTTGCGCGAATCATTCCCAAAAAACAGGCTAACGAATTTTTTGGCTTTTATAATATTTTCGGTAAGTTTTCAGCTGTTTTAGGTCCAGTCTTGTTTTCGGTAACTACACAACTGACTGGGCGGTCACAGATGGGAATTGCAAGTTTAGCAGTGCTCTTTCTTTTAGGCGGTTTCTTTATGTTTCGTTTGCGCGAAGTTCCTGTAGCCGTTTCTGAAAAAGAGTAGGGGAAAAGGCGTTAGAAATCGCTGATACCCAAGGATGTGGCAACTACTTTTTGGAAGGGAGATTAGAAAATGGCGGATTATATTAAGATGATCAGAGGCTTGGTCGGGCATACGCCAATTATCTTAAATACAGCAGCCGGCGTAGTCCTCAATGCTGAACATGAAGTGTTGTTGAATTTACGAGCAGATACCCATAATTGGAGTTTGCCTGGTGGTTTTCTTGAATATGGTGAAACATATGCGCAGGCGTGCGTACGCGAAGTTAAAGAAGATAGTGGGTTGGAAGTTGAGGTAGTGAGGTTATTAGCAACTTTTGATGAGGGGACAGTCGCGTATCCGAATGGCGATGTTGCACAGACAATTACACAGTTATTTTTAACCAAGCCTGTAGGTGGAAACTTGTTAGAGACTAAAACCAACGAAACACTTGCACTTGAGTATTTTCCTTTCTCGCAGTTACCACCGTTACTTAATAAACAGACGGAAGAAATGCTTAAATTTGCCGAAAAAAATGCTTAGAATTACGAATTGAGATTTCAGAAAGAAACGTGGCAATTTTAGCTGACATACTCTGTTATGATACAATCTTTTTAAATTCTTAACTTTTTTTATAAAAATTAATAATATTTAGAATGTAAAATGACATGTGGCTCTACAAATAACACGATTCCGAGGGTGTTTTGATGCAAAATGTTGGTATACGAAAGAAAAGTTCCAAAAGCACGTATGTATTGGCGGCCTTAATTCCGCCCTTATTGGTCATCTTAGTTTGGGCGACTAAAGGTATCTTTCCTTTTGGTAACAATAATCTTTTGGTCAGTGATCTAGGGACCCAATATGTTCCATTTTTGACAGAAATGCGTAGGCAACTGCTTAGTGGGCAGTTAAGCATTTATAGTTTTTCTTTAGGATTAGGAGATAATTTTTTCCCAGTGGCTGCTTACTATCTGATCAGTCCTTTCAATTTAGTTAGTCTTTTGTTTCGACCAGAACAGATGCCAGTGGCAGTTGAACTCATTATTTTACTTAAGATTAGTGCAATGGGACTAACTTTTACATATTACTTAAGAAATGCTTGGCAGCAGACCCGGCAAACTTGGCTTTTCGCAGTTGTGTATGCATTAAATGGTTTTGTAGCCATGAATTTTTACAATATTATGTGGCTTGATGCACTTGTGTGGCTTCCATTGGTTGCACTTGGAATGAAAAACATGGTAACACATGGTAAACGCCGCTTGTTTTTATTTAGTTTGACAGTCACAATTTTCTGCAATTATTATTTAGGCTACATGACAGTGTTATTTACAGGGTGTTACCTCTGTTACTTATTATGGCGTAAAGAACGCACTTGGGCTGCAAGTTATCAAGTTATTAAAACTTATCTCAAAACAATGGTGCAGATTGTCTTATTGGCGTGCTGTCTATTATTGCCTACCTTTTTGGGAATGCAAAAGACAGATAAGACAGGAATCAAGGCTAGTTGGTTCTTGCCGACACCAGAATTTGGAGTCAGTTTTTTTAAACAAATGGGAATTTCAGGCAGTTCATACTTACAGCGCTTGGATCATGCTCCCAGTGTCTTTGTGGGAAGTTTAGTGGTGATTCTTGCAGTTCTTTATTTTTTTGAACGTACACGAGATAAGCGGGAGAAAATTGCGGCTTTTCTTCTAGCTGGTTTCTTTTTTCTCTCACTTTGGCTGCGTCCTTTGAATACCATTTGGCATTTAATGAATCGCCCAGCCGGCTTTCCATACCGCAATGCCATTTTTTTAATTTTTTTCACCATTACCTTAGCAGCACGACAGTGGCAAGTCCATAAAAAATTTGATAAGGCAAGCACCAGCCTAGTTGCCGGAGTTTTTGCGAGCTTACTAGTCTTAGATATTTTACTTACGCGGACAGATATCTTTTGGATTGTACTTTCGTTAGTTGGGATTGCAATTGTCACAGTTTCTTTAATATGTTTGACAGAGAAATGGCGCAAGTTAGTGCTGTTATTGCTAACTCCATGTGCTCTAGCCGCTAATCTTTATGGCAGTATGGCAGGAATGGATTTTGGAAATCAAGTTAATTATGAAAAAGAATACTATGCAGCTGAAAAAGCTGTTACCATTACTGACCAAAAAGAAATCCCAAGTTACCGGATAGTGGGTCAAGGAAGCTTTTTCAAACAGGCCTACAAAGAAGAATACAATGGGTACAATGATGGGCTATTGCTGGGATATGAAGGCTTGACACTTTATAGTTCTACGTTGAACAAACAAACGCGCCACTTTTTTACTAGTATGGGGTATTATAGTAAAAATGTGCGCCGAATTAGTGCTGTCGGTGGGACAACTTTCTCAGATTCATTACTAAATGTTCGCTATTATTTAAAGGCAACTAACAATGGAATGCGAACAGAAAAAAACAACAATGCCCTTGGAAATGGACTTTTAACAACTGCAGCGGCACAAAAAATAGTCTATCAAAGTCATAATGCTTTCGACAATCAGGAAAAAGTTTGGCACACGCTACTGCCAAGTTCCAAGCAACTTTTTCAAAAAACGAAGATCCTTGCTGTTAAGCAGCTGAAGGGGAAAGACTACCTTGTAAAACTGAGCACCCCGGCTGCAGGAACCCTTTATTATGCTCAGAAGTATTACGACGAAAATGGACATGAGCAGCAGCAACTCAAAAAATTAAGAAAAGTTGGAAACTCTCAGGTCTATGAATTTCGCTTAGGAGCGTCTTCGCAAAATGAACTGACCGCTAATCACTTGCGGGTCTTAAACCAACACACTTATTCGCAAGGAATAACGGTTCTTCAAAAAAGAAAACTTCTATTAGAACATAGATCCGGCAGTTCACGTTTGAGGGGTCACATTCAAACAGAGGGTAACCGTAGTACAGTCGTCTTTAATATTCCCTTTGATACAGGCTGGAGTATCACAAGTAATGGGAAGAAATTAAAGACTAAACAGGCTCTAGGCTCATTTCTAGCGGTAAACTTGCCTCAAGGAGCGGCTAAAATAACTTTACGTTATGTTGCACCAGGAAGTCTAGTTGGCTTTTTGATTACAATAGTTGGAATTAGCTGGTTAGGGTTGGATTGGTTTTTGGCGCGAAAAAAAGAGATTAAGCGTAACTAAAACTCTGCACCAAAGTAATTGAAGCTTGCTTTGGGTGCGAGAGTTTTTTTCTTGACTTTGGGAAGCGTTTACATATAATTAAGAGTGTAAGGAGAATATAACTCCACCATAGTTGAACAGCCACCTGTAGTGTGGAAGGAAGATTTAAGAAAACAATCGGAGTTATAGTACTCCTTAAAGGCTGGCATGTTTGGAAATCCAACTGTTACACCTTGACAACGTTTTTCGTCAAGTATTTCCACAGAGTTAAAAACCAGCAACACACTGTCAGCCGCAAGCGGGACTGGGTCAAGATTTACATTTGATCCAGTCCTTTAGTTTTACTTTAGAGTTAAGCAGAGTACTTTTCAAAAGTTAATTCTTAGGTTACGTTTTTCTTTTTATGCGGACATGACTAGAGACAGTTAGTCACTATTCTGCTATAATTTTTAGAGTGGAGGGTGACAAAACGTGGTACATTCAAACTCGTTAAATGCAGTCCCTTCACTTTAGGTGTTTTATAAGCCGCCTATTATTATTTACGACGCGGATAGAAGTTGTCGTTCACTGATTTTTGAGCGCTCATTATTCAAAAGAAAGGGGTGCCTTTCGCATGTCTTCAGCACAGAATGTCTTCTTAGTCGTATCTGTTGTAGCACTGTTAAGTATGGGGGTTATGCTCCTAGGACTTTCCTGGGGATTGTCTTTTCAAGCAGTGTTGGTTGGCAGCGTGGCGTGCTTTAGTGTGGCATGTCTCACAACGATAGCGGCTTTAATACTTGGAGTTGCAAAAATAATAAAAAGGGTTTAGTAAAAAGTATTAAATCTCTAATTGGGGAACTAAGGGACTGTGACAAAAGTAAAATTTTGTCACAGCCCCTCTTTTATTCTGGATAAACGTGTTCCATAAGTCAAAATTCTCCGTTTAACTTCGAATTAGCACTCAAATTTTTCCAACTTATGTCACACTCTCTTAGTTTTATTTAATAAGCTATAATTTAATCGTCACTAGCCGTAATCCGCAGAACTTGCGAATTATTAATAAGCTAGCTAGTCCGAAAAGCGATTTGCGGAGGAGTTCACAGAATCTTTGATTTCTTTGAGACAGGCAATTATTTGTTCATTTTGAGCAACTAGGATCCAATTTTGTTCAACAAGTGCACGCAGGAATTCGATTTTGATCTCGTTACTTTTGTCGTTAAAATCAACGTGGGTATTTTCTCGCAAGAGCCCGTGTCTTTGAAGTCCACCTAAAATGGCTTCAATCTGTGCAGAAGTTTCTTCACTAACCTCATCAAGTCCACGGTCTGCAAGGATACCCTGGATTTTATTATTGTTGAATATCCCCATTGTCCTTCTCCTTTCAATCAGTCCCTGAGCCACATCCTTTCAGTATTATTGTATCATTTAAGGAACATCTGCTGAGAGTAAAATGCTTCAAGTACAGTAAAAGTGGCTAATCAGTGTACTTTGTTAAATTTAATTAAAGCGCTATCATTATGCTTGCCAAAAGAAATAGATTGTGTAATATTTAAATTAACGTATGTTTGTTATTGAGCAAGCCACCCAGCCATCTTTAAAATGGAGGAGTTCATTATGAAAAAAGTTGCCGTAGTAGGTTGTACGCACGCAGGAACGTATGTTGTAAAGGAGATCTTGAAAGAACATCCAGATACCCAGGTCAGAGTGTTTGAACGTAATGAGGAAATTTCCTTTCTTTCCTGTGGCATCGCTCTTTATCTAGGAGGGCAGATTACTGATCCAGCTGGTTTGTTCTATTCAAACCCACAGGAATTACGCGCGCTAGGAGCAGAAATTTTTACGCAGCATGATGTTACGGCTATCGATACCGCTAAGCATACATTACAGGTCAAGAATCTTCAAAACAATGAGGTCTGGGAAGAAGAATACGACAAAATTGTAATGACTACTGGTTCATGGCCTGTAATTCCACCTATCCGTGGAATTGAGAGCTCAAAGGTAGTTCTTTGCAAAAATTGGGAACATGCGCAGGAATTATTCAAAAGAGCTCCACAAGCTGAGAGAATCGCTGTGATTGGAGCGGGCTATATCGGGGTAGAACTTGCAGAAGCGTATAACTTAAAAGGGCATGCTGTCACCTTAGTAGATGCCCAAGAGCGGATTATGCCCAAGTATTTTGATGAACCATTCACGACCAAAGTAGAACAAATCTTTCTTGAACGCGGAATTGAGCTTGCATTAGGACAAAATGTCATCGAATTTAAAGAGCAAAACGGTGAGTTGTTGCTCAAAACTGATCAAAATGAATTTGCAGTTGACTTAGCGATTTTGTGTATTGGTTTTAAACCGAATACAGCATTACTTGCAGGTCAGGTAGCAATGCTTCCGAATGGCGCGATCATTACTAATGAATATCAGCAAAGCTCTGACCCAGCCGTTTTTGCTGCGGGTGACAGTGCTGCAATTCATTTCAACCCAACAGGTAAACCTGCCTATATCCCACTTGCAACGAATGCGATTCGACAAGGAAGACTAGTAGGGCAGAATTTGTTTGCACCTCGAATTCGCAGTTTGGGAACACAAGCGACATCGGGACTAGCTCTTTTTGGAACCGCACTTTGCTCTACAGGATTAACTGTCGCCGCTGCTAAAGAACAAGGAATTGAAGTGGCTCAAGTATTTTTGGAAGATAATTATCGACCAGAATTTATGCCGACTACTGAGAAAATTCTGATGTCGTTAGTTTATGATCCACAGACTTTGCGGATTCTAGGCGGCTCCTTTTTAAGCAAACATGACATTTCTCAGGCTGCCAATTTGCTGTCAGTTTGTATCCAAAATCAAAATACAATCGCAGACTTAGCTCAGGTAGACATGCTTTTTCAACCACATTTCGATAAACCATTTAATTACCTTAACTTGTTGGGGCAAGCTGCACTTGCACATGAGCAGGACAGGCTGCTGCAATAAAAAAGTGGTAAACAGCGAGTTTCTTTGTAAAGAGGGCTCTGAAAATTTGAGTTGGAGCTAATCTTTAAATAACGAAAAATTTAGCTGAAAGCCATTTACTACTCCAAACAGCAAACATTCTGTATACTAAAGTTACGAACTTTTGTATCATAATTTGGTGTTTGGGGGTTTTTTTATGGATAAAGAAAGCAGATGGATTCGCTTTCTAGGCGGTCGTAATCTGGTTTTTACATTACTGGTACTTGGTATGCTTGGAGCAGTAATTTTTTTATATAGCAAAGTTGATTTTATTTTTAAACCATTAACAATGACATTAACTATTATTTTACCACCGGTTATTTTTGGACTTATTTTGTTTTATTTAATCAATCCATTGGTTGTCAGACTTGAGCGTTTTTTGAAGAGAACTTGGATCATTACTGTAATCTATTTATTAATCTTAGGATTACTGGTTTTTGGCGGCATTGAGTTAATAATTGCTGCCAGAACACAGACGCTTGATCTTGTACGTCATTTGCCGCAAATCATGCGCGGCTTTCAACGTAATGTTGATCATCTGACAGCAACATTACCATATACGAAAGAACTAGAGCAAATGCTATCAGATGTTGATCTTTCCGGCATGAAAATTAGTAGTTTTGCACAAAAATATTTTCAAAGTGGTGTTCATGGTTTTAGTGGTGTTTTTTCAGCCCTCTCGACAATGTTGTTGACAATTGTGGTTGGTCCAATTATTGCTTTTTTCCTGTTAAGAGACAAAGAAAAGTTCTTTACTTCAGTTCGACGGTTAGTTCCGCCTGTTTTCCGGCGTGACTTTACGGAATTCGGTAAAATTGTGGATCAGCAAATTGGAGGATACCTTAAAGGACAAATTATTGCTTCAGCGATTCTAGGATTGTTATACTGGCCAAGTTTTTTATTGATCGGTTTGCATTACTCAGGTGTATTGGCACTTGCCGCAGGAATCTTAAGTATCGTGCCCTACGTAGGATCTTTTGCAGCTTTTTTACCAGGATTGATTATTGCGTTTCAAGGGTCACTTTGGCTAGCCGTTAAATTTACATTAGTGTGGTTTATTATTCAGTTTCTGCATGGTCAATTGGTGGTTCCACGCATTATGGGAGACAATCTGCAGTTGCATATGATTACCGTCTTGTTGGTCTTATTGGTGATGGGAGATCTATTAGGATTAGTCGGAGTTGTTTTTGGGATTCCTATTTATTGCTTTATCAAAGCTTTTTCAATCTATCTCTTCCGGCACTTTAAGCAAAGATACAATCGTTTCTATGGTGGTAAGGGAAGATATGAAGAAACAGAATTTTCTAAAGAAGAGTATCTAAAAAAATAAGGTTTAAAAGCAGTGATCTTGGAGCTTTTAAAACTTCCTGCGGTTGCTTAGGCAAACATTATCGACTCTGCGATGTACGTGATTTTGTGTTAGTACGCAAACTTTAGCAACTTAGCACACACTTTTTTTAGGTTTGCATTTTTAGAAGGACTGTGGAATAATCGTGTAAGGCATTAGCAAAATAAAGGATGGCAGAGATCATCCATTTTGGAGGAATCGGATAATGGAACAGTCAAAAAACTCGGCACAAGGTCGGTTTAGTAGTGAACAAAAGTGGGTCATCGCATCAACTTCAGCTGGTTTTTCACTTGAAAATATGGATATTATGTTTTTATCCTTTGCGCTTGCACCAATTATTGCAAGTTTGCATCTTTCAAGTGCAGCAGCCGGGATGATTGGTTCAATTACCAATCTAGGGATGTTGGTCGGTGGCGCACTTTTTGGTATTTTAGGAGATCGTTTTGGGCGTGTGCGGACATTTTCATATACGATCTTTATTTTTGCTTTTGCAACCGGGATGATGTATTTTGCGGATAACCTGACCCAGATCTATCTCCTGCGATTTTTTGCAGGGATTGGAGCTGGTGGTGAGTATGGTGTTGGAATTGCGTTGATTGCCGAAAGCTTTGAACAACGCCATGTGGGCCGAATGACATCGGTTGCCGCCATTGGAGGGCAGTTGGGCGCAATCATTGCTGCTTTGGCAGCGGCCTACGTAATTCCACAATATGGTTGGAACACACTTTTCCTTTTAGGGGTTGTACCTGTGTTACTGACTTATTTCGTACGGCGCCACTTACATGAAAGTGAAGATTTTGTTGCAGCTCACAAGGCTGTGGCTGCAAAAAAAGAGAAAGTTTCACTCAAGCATTTATTTGCAACACCAAAGATTGCACTGCAGACAGCAAGTTTAATGGTCATGACAATTGTCCAAATTGCAGGTTACTTTGGTCTAATGAACTGGTTGCCCGTAATCGTGCAGCAAAAACAAGGTCTCAGTGTTTCAGGGTCTTCATTGTGGATGATCGCCACTATTATTGGAATGTGTTTGGGAATGGTCGTTTTTGGAAGCTTATTTGATCGTTTTGGACCACGACTTGCCTTTGGTATTTTCCTCCCCGCATCTGCCTGTGTGACTTTTGCGTTGGTGCTTGCGCAGTCTACCTTTCAATTAGTGCTGATCGGGGCAGTTGTTGGCTTCTTTTCAAATGGAATGTTTGGCGGCTATGGAGCAGTCATCAGCTTACTATATCCGACTGAAATCAGATCAACTGCGAATAATATTATTATGAACGTTGGACGTGCAGTCGGTGGATTTTCATCAGTTGTCATCGGTATTTTAATGGATCACTTTTCATTGTTTGTTACGATGGGCTTTTTAGCAATTCTTTACTTAATAAGCTTCGGTGTGATGCTGACTTTACCAGGTCTGATTAAACTTAGGCAAGCGACTCGGCTTAACAGCTAAAAAGTATTATAAGTCAAATTAAGAAATTAGAGTAATTCCTGAATTCTCAATCACCTTTTTTGTGACTGAGCTACACTTAGGACCGCTTCTGATTAGGCGGTAAGTTGGAGTGCTGTTCAAGTTAGGTTGTTGGGAATTTTTAGTCGATGTCCAAAGTGGTAAAAGAGTTTATTTTCGAGGAGGTGCGTGAGATAAGATGATTAAACCCAGACGTTTGAAAAAAGGAGACAAAGTTGCAATCGTAAGTCTTTCTAGCGGAATTTTAGGTGAAAAATTTGTCCGGCATGAACTCAATCTGGGCCTGCAGCGTTTACAGGCTCTGGGATTAGAACCGGTAATCATGCCCCATGCTTTAAAAGGCTTGACCTATTTGAAAGAACATCCAGCAAAACGCGCTGCAGATCTTAAGTCGGCATTTTTGGACGATACTATCGCTGGAATAATTTGCGCGATCGGTGGAGATGATACATACAGGCTCTTACCTTTTTTATTAGAAGATCAGGAATTTATACATGCGGTCAGGGAAAAGCCCAAGTTTTTTACGGGTTTTTCTGATTCAACGGTTAACCATTTGCTTTTTTATCAACTCGGAATGGTGAGCTTCTACGGGCCTAATTTGCTGAATGATCTTGCGGAATTAGATGTGGCAATGCTGCCATATACCGCACGAATCTTTAGGTCATTTTTTGAAAATCCGGCTACAAGAAAAATTGTCTCCAGTCCCATCTGGTATGAAGAACGCACTGATTTTTCACCTGCAGCAATTGGAACACCACGAAAAGAGCATCTTGAAGAAGCAGGTTATCTGGTATTACGTGGGCATGGGATTGTTACTGGTCAGCTATTAGGAGGATGCCTTGACAGCTTTTATGATCTGTTGCAGGTTGGGCGTTATCCTGATGAAGTTCAGGTTGCAACAAAATTCAAAATTTTTCCGCAAGCAGCTGAATGGCAGGACAAATTATTATTCATTGAAACGAGTGAAGAGTGTCCCGAACCGCAGCTTTTTAGAAAAATGTTGTGTGCATTGAAAGCTCAAGGTATTTTTGCAAAGCTTAAAGGTATTTTACTAGGAAAACCTCAAAATGAGCGTTTTTTTAGAGAGTATAAAACGATCCTGCTCGAAGTGACACAGGAATTTGGACTGCCGCTGATGGTTAATTTGAATTTTGGCCACGCGTATCCCCGCATGGCACTGCCATATGGTTTGCAGGCACGGCTTGATTTAAACCAGGGAACTTTAACTATTATGGAAAGTTTTTTTACAGACTTTGAAGAAAAGCAAAATTAATTAGTGCAAACTTGATTTTTATTGCTATAATCAAAACAGATAAAGTTTACGGGGGAAGACGGAGTGGGAATTGATACAAGTGTAATAAATGCGGTGCAACAGGCTAATACCAACCAGACGACTACGAGTGAACAACAGGGAGCACAGTATTTTGCGCAAGTGCTAGCCGAAAAACTTGGAACAACGACGACAGCACAAAACGCGACTAAAACACTTTCAGTTGTGCAAGGAGATACTGTATCTGAACTTGCTGAAAAGTATGGTTCATCGACGGCTGCGATTGTCCAAGCTAATCAGTTGCAGAATCCTGATCTTATTTTAGTGGGACAACAGCTGATGGTTCCCTTAAAGCAAACCGGGTCTGCGGGAACGACAGCTATTACGAAGACGACTGCAGTTAATGACGCAACTACTCCCGCAACTTCAACTGCACAAGCAGCAGCTGCATATACTACCAATGCGACGACAACGACCACAGCGGCGGAAAGCTCAAATGAGGCTCAAGCACGTGCCTATATTGTGCAACATGAATCTGGTGGTGACTATAGCGCACGTAATGGCAAATATATTGGCAAATACCAATTAGATCAAAGTTATCTAAAGGGCGACTTTTCAGCTGCTAACCAAGAAAAAGTTGCTAATGAATACGTTGCAAGTAGGTATGGTTCTTGGGAAAAAGCAATGCAGCACTGGAAGGCTAATAATTGGTATTAATTAGCGGAATAGCTGGGATTGTTGGTTTAGTTCAGGTAAGCTGTTTTCAAATCCATATTAATACCAGATTTAGAGAGTGTGACATAAGTCGGTAAAATTTGAGTACTAACTCGAAATTACGAACATAGCGGGTACTTTGCTATGAGTAATTGGAAAGTCAGACGGAAGATTTTGACTTATGGAACACGTTTATCCGGAATAAAGTAGGGGCTGTGACAAAATGTAACTTTTGTCACAGCCCCTTTTCTATTTTGTATAAACGAGTTACCTAATTCAAAAATTGCCATCTTGCCAAATTGAGCATTATTTCACAGAATTGAAGCGAAGCTGTCTATAATAAACTCAAAGTGATAGTTAATGTTAGTTGAGAACGCAAACAGCAAATTAAATGCAGGAGGAAAGCAAATGGCTTATAAAGTAGAAACAGAATTACGCAAGATTGGTGCACAAGTCAAAGTTCAGGTACGCGAGCATACTTTTTTGGCGGACGAACCGCTTAGTCTCAAAGGAACTGATGCAGGGCCAAATCCAGTTGAATATTTGTTAAGTGCTTTGGGAGGGTGCCTTTCTATAACAGCCGCCGATATTAACAGCCGTCATCCCGAAATTGGCTTAGAAAAATTTGAGACTGAAATCAAAGGGAGAGTACGCCGTTTTTCTGATAAGACCTCAAAGCTTGACCAGATCAGTATTAAGTTCAATGTTGTTTCACAATTGGATGAAAAGCAGCAGCATGCATTTATTAAATCCGTGATCAAGTACTGCACAGTGCATGCTTCACTTGATAAAGAAATCAAAATTAATTATCTTGATGGTGACAAGCAGTAAGGGAGGACGCTTTTAAGATGACACCACTTGAACAGTTGCGGCAAAGCTGGGCTCAGACTGCCCAAAAAGATCAAGAACGGATTTTTGAACAGGAGAAACCCAAAGGTGCCTTCGCCGAGACGGGCTACTCTTATATTGCGCATGGCAGTACGTTGCAGACCTTGAATCTTTATTTTCCGCAAAAAAGCGAGAGCTTGAAGCCATTACCCACTATTATTGATATTCATGGCGGTGGCTGGATGTATGGCAATCGGCGTCTCAATGAGAATTACTGCCGCTTTCTAGCTGCGCAAGGCTATGCGGTAATGGCGATGAGTTATCGTTTATTTCCTGAAGTCGGTTTAAAACAAATGATGGCAGACATCTTTGCAAGTCTGCACTGGCTTGAACATTTTGGACCGCAAAAGGATTGTAATCTTAACAAGGTTTATCTAGTGGGAGACTCTGCGGGAGCACATCTTGCAGGACTGGCGGCTTGTCTGCAAGCCAGCACAAAACTACAACGGATTTTTGCGCTGACACCCGTGAACTTTGAATTTACAAAAATTGCATTAATTAATGGGGTGATGGAACCAACGCGTCTTGCTGAAGGAAAGGGGTTAATGAGCAAAACTGCGGATCTGCAACTTGAACTTTTTGAAAAGCAAGCTCCAGAAATTGCGCCTTTTATTGATTTTTCAAAAGCCTGCAGCGGTTTGAAACTTCCTCCAATTTTAGTGATTGGAGGTGAAAATGATAGTTTCTGGTGGCAGACTGAGTTATTGATCGCTACTTTAAATGAAACTGGGGCCCCTTATCAAACCAAGTTATGGACGCAAGAGGATGGGCCACATCTTGGACATGTTTTCAATGTTGCACATTGGGAGTGGAGTGAAAGTCGAACAACAAATCTAGCCATGTTAAGGTTCTTTGCAACTGAGGAGGCTAATCAAACATAATTGCATTACTGGATTTTTAAATTGCATTATACAAACAATTCTTTTAGTGTTGTTACAGCGGTGCGCAAGTTATACAGTTGCTAGTTTGTTAGAGATGCAATTGACAGTTTGGGGACTGTCCATATAAAATGAATAGGGTTGAGGGGCTGGGCCAAAAATTAAATTTTAGCCTGGCTTCTTTACTTGTTCCGGATAAACGTGTTCCATAAGTCAAAAATTTCTGTCTAACCTTGGATTACTCATAGCAAATTACTTGATATATTCGTAATTTATTGTTAGTGCTCAAATTTTAGCGATTTATGTCACACTCTCTTTTTATTTGGATTTTATCCAAAGATCACGTTTAGCTGTCTAAGGGAGGGATAGGAATGATCGAGATCAAACCAATCGATATTGGCTCATTTAAGACTTGGTTGAATGTTAAGGAAGCACAACCAGCAGATGCTGCAATTTTGCAGTCTAAGTATGGTCTGACACAGGATGTCATGGATTATGCAATGGATATTGATGAACCTTCAAATTATGATTATGATAAAAAATCAAAATCGCAATTATTTATTTACCATCTGCCTTATAGTACGCAACAAGGGTATTTGACAATTCCGGCTGTAATTTTGTTAAAAGGGAGTCTTTTGATTACCTTGACACATTCCACAAATGCTAAAGTCGAAAGTATTTTTCAGAAAGATATTGTTGAAAAAGAATACGCAAACGTAAATTTAACAGTGTTAAAGTTACTCAAACATCTGAGCGATGCCTTTTCTTTACCAACTCATGAAATCAGACGCCGCAGAAAAGAATTAAATGATCTTTTGAGCAGTCGTGCTGAAAATAAGCATTTGATTGGTTTGGCCAACCTAAGAAAAAGTTTAATTTATTTTACCAGCTCTACTCATAATAATTATGTGATGCTGCAGAATTTAAAAAACAAGTACTTTGGCAGAACATTTCATGAAAATGAGGACGAATTTTTGGTTGATGCTCAAATTGAAGCTAATCAGGTGCAACAGTTAGTTGAAATGGAAGCTGAAATTGTGACTCAGCTGATTGCGACGTTCGATACAATCCTCAGCAATAACCTGAACAGTATCATGAAGATTTTGACGATTTGGTCGGTAGTCTTGGCGATTCCAACAATTATTACTGGTTTTTACGGGATGAATGTTGATTTGCCATTGATGCACCTGCGCTTAGCATGGGTTGTGATTGTTGGCATTACACTTTTTTTGATTGGATGGGTTGTTGTGTTGCTGTATCGTCATCGAATTATTTAAGAAGTTAATGCTGGACTTTTTCCGCGAGGGTTAAAAAATGAGTTATAATTAAAACGTGTTATTGCAATATAAACATATTTTTTATTACGACAAGAGGAGCGATTTCAGTGAAAATTGTGTTAGCAAGCGATCATGCAGGTGTAGCTTTAAAAAAAGAGGTAAGTGCATTATTAACCTCAATGGGGCATGAAGTTGACGATTTAGGTCCTTTTACGAGCGATTCTGTTGATTTGTCCGATTATGTTTATCCGGCAGCTTTAAAAGTTGCACAAAATAAAGACACCCGCGGAATCTTTATCGACGGTGTTGGCTATGGGAGTGCAATGATCGCCAATCGGATTTATGGGATTGACGCGGTGGTCTGCCAAGATCCTTTTTGTGCTAAACTAGCACGGCAGCATAATGACAGTAATGTTTTGTGTTTAGGTGGTAAAATTATCGGACCCGCGATTGCTTTAGAGATTGTCAGGGTTTGGATGACAACTGATTTTTTGGCACAAGAAAAATATATTCGGCGAGTTGAAAAGGTTAAACAAATTACGGCAAAACATCTTAAAAAATTGGATGAACTTGCTTAGATCTGGCTTAAATTTTGATTCAAAAATTAGCGCAACATTAAAATGATAGTTGAGGTTTGCACACTATCTTAAATTCAGATACTAAAAATGATTTCCAATAGTTCTCTTTCTTTTTGTCGGAGTCTTAAGTGTAATTTTCATGAATTCGCCCTATACTTGTAGTTAATGGCGATGGTGAAAATAATCTTTTGCTGAATGGCGTTAAAGTCAGGGAACTTTTTGGTTAGTTTGAGAATTTTCAGAAACAGCAATTTTTGCTAAGAATTATAAGTTTTGCAGAAAAGTCGGAGGCGTAAAAATGGAGAAGGAGAGAACGTTAATTTTAATCAAACCTGATGGAGTTGCACAAAGGCACATCGGTGAAATTTTGACACGCATTGAACGCAAGGGTTACCAGATTATCGCCTTAAAAGTGACCACCGCAACGCAAGAAAAATTACGCGCACACTACGCCCAAAAGGTTGATAAACCATATTTCAAAGATATCTGTGCTTACATGATGGAAGGCCCCCTCGTAGCAGTAGTTGCCGAAGGAATTAATATAATTGCGGCTTTTCACCGAATGGCAGGTGCAACAGAACCGCTGGCGGCTGCTCCAGGCACAATTCGTGCAGATTTTGGGTGCGAGTGGGCTGACGGTAATCTAAGAAATGTGGTCCACAGTTCAGATGAAGCTCAAAGCGCAGCTCAAGAAATAAAGATTTGGTTTCCAGAACTGACAGAAAAATAAAAATCAGGTAAAATCAGTTTAAAAAGATGAAGAAGGTGCGTTGCAATGTCAAAGCAAGGGTTCTCAGAATTTGAAAAACAGGCGATGAAGGAACGTGCACAGGAATTGCGTCGTGATGCAAGTCAGAAAAAGAATCCGTTGGCGGACCTGCTGGAAAAGATTGCTGCGATGCCAGAAGATGAGGCATATTTGGCTGCTCAGTTACATGAGCTTGTACAGCAAAATGCACCCCAGTTGCAGCCTAAAACATGGTATGGTATGCCGGCCTATGCTAATCAGGAAGGAAAAGTTGTCCTCTTTTTTCAACCAGCAACCAAATTTAAAGCGCGTTACAGCACGCTAGGCTTTAATGATAGTGCGTTACTTGATATGGGGAAAATGTGGCCTACAGCATATGCCCTGTGTTCTTGGGATGCAGATATTGCACGGCAGGTGGCAGTGTTAATTCGCAAGGCAGTTACGGAAAAAGCGTAGTGCCTAAAATACACCGATTAGACTAATTAAACTAGTAATCTAAATGAATTAGTAGTTGCAGCCAGACTGATTTCAACCTCTTTTTAAACTTTTTTACTTGGAAGTTAAAGAATATTAAATAAGGTCTATCTAACGTTATCGTGCGGCTACAAGTTAAGCCAAAACCAGTTTGGTCCGTGCGCTAACATTTAAGGTGAGCGAACTAAAGATCGAAATTCTTTAATTCGAAGCTTGCAACAAGACTAAAAGCTTAAGCCAAAACAGCAACTTGGCTTAAGTTTTTTTTATTTTTTGTATTGACTAGCCAGTCATTGACTAATAAGTCAATGGGGAATATACTCTACTTGTAGCAGCAACCAAGCATAAGTCGCACTTTTAAAGCGCTAGTTAGCTGAGAATTCTAAAAGGGGAGATTAACAATGGAAGAAAATGTACTCGAAGTTTCAAAGTTGCAGAAAAATTTTGGGAAATTCAAAGCACTGAAAAAGATTACATTTGAGATTAAAAAAGGAGAGGTATTTGGGTTTATTGGACCTAATGGTGCGGGGAAATCGACCACGATTAGAATTCTTTTAGGTATTTTACGTGCTTCAGGCGGTCAAGCCAAAATATTTGGGCAAGATGTGTGGCGAGAAGCCGTTGGTGTTCATAAAAAACTTGCTTATGTCCCGGGGGATGTTTATCTTTGGCCTAACTTAAGCGGTGGTGAAATTATTGATTTGTTTTTAAAACTAAATCAACAAAAGCACACGGTTAAAACCGATGAACTGATCAAACAATTTGAGTTAGATCCTACTAAAAAAGCCCGGACCTACTCCAAAGGCAATCGGCAAAAAGTTGCATTAATAGCAGCATTTTCGACAGATGCAGCTTTTTACATTTTTGATGAACCGACCAGTGGACTGGATCCGCTGATGGAGGAAGTTTTCCAACGAAATGTTTTGCAACTTAAGCAGCAAGGGAAAAGTATTTTATTATCAAGTCATATTCTTTCCGAGGTTGAAAAAATGTGCGACCGAATTGGGATTATTCGGGACGGGCAAATTATCGAAACAGGTACATTGGCTGAGATGCGTCATCTGACACGGACTATGATTACAGTTGTGACAAAATTACCACTTGGACAGGTTGCTCAATTGCCAGGGGTCCATCATTTCAAACAAGAGTTATCCGCGCAAAATGAAAATCGGGCAACCTTTGCAGTCGATTCGGAACAAATTGGGTCAGTGATGGCGCAATTAGCCACTTATGAAATCAAGACACTTCAAAGCACACCACCGACTTTAGAAGATTTGTTTTTACGCTATTATCAAAAAAAGGAGGAAGACCGTCATGGAGAATAGCAGGTTCAAACAAACGGGGTATCTTTTACTTTTTTATTTGCGGCGAGATTGGCTGCTAATTGTTGGTTGGTTGATTGCAATCGTTGGATTGATGGGAGGCGCAGCAGCTAAGTTTGATAATCTTTATGGGACGCACAAGGCAATCACAGCAATCGCAACAACGCTTAAAACACCTGCAATGGTCGCATTATTTGGCCCTTTTACAGCCAAAGAGCCATATACTGCTGCCATTATATATGCAAGTGAAATGGTGGTTTTCATGGGTCTGTTTTTTGCCATAATGAACATTTATTTTGCAGTGAAAAATACGCGCGCTGAGGAAGATAATGGGACATTGGAACTAATTCGGGCACATGCTGTTGGTCAGTTGAGTCCTTTAACAGCGACAGTCCTTGAATTGATACTAATTAACTTAATTGTGGGTATTTTGGCGGCCGGTTCACTTGAATTTGCACAGATGACAGGTGCTAATAGCTTAGGAAGCTGGCTTTTTGGGCTCGCTTTAGCAGTCTTTGGAATGCTGTTTGGTACGCTAGCATTGCTCATGGCGCAGCTTGCAAGTAACGCACGCGGGGCAACGAGCCTGAGTTATTTGGTGTTAGGTTTATTTTTCATTGCCCGGATGTTAACAGACGTTAAGAATCCAGACTACACGTGGTTTACAGTTTTTGGATTGATTGAAAAACTAGCAGTTTATAGTAGTAATGATTGGTTGCCAGTCGATTATATGCTGTTTTTAACAATCGTTTTTGGAGCAGTTGCTTTGATCATGAATACACACCGAGATGTAACAAGTGGATTGCTGCCCTCAAGACCCGGGCGAAAAACTGCTTCGTTCTTTTTAGCAAATCCCTTCAGTCTCGTGTTGCGTTTGGAGCGGACTAGTTTGGTGATTTGGTTGTGCAGTTCATTTGTTTTAGGAATTAGTTATGGTTCAATCTTCGGAAATATCGGCAATTTAATCAAGACCAATCCAGCGATTGCTAAATTAATGGGGACGGCTGCAGTTGAGGCCGGTAATCGAAATTTAATCTTGAATTTTGCTGCTACCTTGTCGGTCATCTTTGCAGTAATCGCAACCATTCCAGCTCAAATTACACTGCTAAAGATCAATAATGACGAGCAACGTGGATGGCTAGAGCAGGTGCATGCAAGAAGTGTCTCACGCTTTAAACTCTTTTTCAGTTATGTCATAGTAGCACTTTTTTACCAAGCAGCATGTCTTTTCTTAGCGTTGTTGGGGATGGGACTCGCGGGTGTTAATACTAATGATGTCGTGTCGCTAGGGCGTTTTTTCAGAGCTTTTGCAGGTTATTTACCGATTTTGCTTGTCATCTCAGGCATTACAACCTTATGTGTTGCTCTTTTACCACGCTGGCAAAAAATTGTTTGGATTCTGCCGATCTACGGACTTTTTTCAATGTATTTTGGAAATTTGTTGAATTTACCTCAATGGGCAAAAAGAGTAACACCATATGGATGGGTAAATCGAGTGCCATTAGAAGCCATTCATTGGGGAAATGTTCTCCTGTTTTTGTGCTTAGCACTTGGTTTGTGGCTGCTGAGTTATTTATTATATGCAAGCAGAGATCTAGTAGAAAATTAATGTTCACGGTTAACCAATCAGAGTATACTTGATATTTAGAAAAGCAAAAAAGGATGGTTTAAATGGCAGCTCCACGCAGAAGTTCTAAAGATCCTGAAAAAATTAAGAGAATTATGGAAAGCGCACTTCGGATTTTTGCGCGTTCAGGTTACCGGGAGACCAAAACTGATGAAATTGCGCAAGCGGCAAATGTTTCAAAAGGGACGCTTTTTCACTATTACAAAAATAAAGCCAATCTTTATTTGGAAACATTGCGTTCTTCAATTTCACGTGTCAGCCAGGCAGCAGATTATTCCGTCTGGACTGATTCCAAGGATCTTGTTGAAATGGTTGTTAGGGCGACTAAATACAAGATTCAATTGCAATTAAAATATCCGGAAGATTTTCGGCTTTTACTGAATGCTTATGCACTCAGCAGTTCGTTACCAGCAAAACTACGTACAGAAATTGCACAACTATATGCCAAGAATACAAAAGTAGCTTTGGATCAAGTGATCGAACCAGTACTCAAAAAACTTCCTGTGCGCGCGGATCTTCCGCTTCCGGTAGTTGAAAAAGCAATCACTGCACTTGAAGAAGTCATAACACAAGAGGCAAGAGACTTTATTAAGGAACATCCAACGGCACAAATTGCGGACCTAGAACCAGTGATTACTCATGCCCGAATGTATATGGAAATCTTGCAGCGAGGATTTATGGCTGACTCACATTAATTTGCAAGCTTTAACTTAACGAGTAAACTAGAAAAAAACAAGTGCAGCATCGCTGAAGCACCTCACAAGACTTGGGCACGCAGACCAAGTTTGAGAGGTGCTTTTATGTTATAAATATATTTAAATTAACGATCATTAAACCTAATTAAGTGGATGACTTGCAAAATAGCAATTCTTTCTTATAATAATAAGTGAGTGCTCACTTATTATAAAAAGGAGGAACTTATGACTAAAGTTATTGAAGTTTTAAATTTAAGACAAGGTTATGGCAAAACTGTGGTATTGAAGCAAATCAATTTAAAGATCAAAGCTGGTGAAATCTTAGCTTTGTTGGGGCCTAGCGGTTCGGGGAAAACAACTTTGATTAGCTCAATTATGGGGATGCTTAAGCCGCAGAAAGGGACTGTGACTGTGTTAGGCAATCAAATGCCTAATCGCCAGATGTTATCTGAAATTGGATTTATGGCACAAACAGATGCTCTTTACGGAACCTTAACAGCGCGAGAAAATCTGACTTTCTTCGGCGCGATGCAAGGAGTTCCCAAGGCGAGGTTAGGTGCGCGGATCACCTATGCTGCTGGGGTTGTAAAGCTTAACTCCCATTTAGATAGGGCGGTTCAGTATTTTTCAGGAGGAATGAAGCGGCGATTATCATTAGCACTTGCCCTAATTGCGGATCCACGGATCTTGATTTTAGACGAACCTACAGTTGGCATCGATCCAGAGCTGCGCCAGCAAATTTGGAAAGAATTACATCATCTTGCCGCTGAAGGAAAGACGATTTTATTAACAACCCATGTGATGGATGATGCACTCCAAGCTGACCAACTCTTGTTGATTCGTCAAGGAGAAGCAATTGCCCAGGGCAGTCCAGCAGGGCTCGTTGCAGAATATCGGGTCAAGACAATTGAGGAAGTTTTTTTAAAGGCAGGGAGGATGCAAGATGCGCATAATAGCAATGGCTAAAAGAGTTATCACTGAAATGCTACGGGATAGACGGACACTCGCCTTAATGTTTCTAGCACCGCTTGTAATTTTATCGTTGTTTTATTTCCTGTTTCAGTCTAACAAACAACAAACCACATCACTAGCAGTTAGAAATGTTGATGATGCGCTTGTCCAGGAACTTAAGGGCAAACATTTAAAAATCCATAAAGTAACTGCTGACAAAGACGCACAAACATTAATAAAAAAGTATAATTATGCTGGATTTTTGACGCAAAATGGAAACAAATTAACGTTAACGCTCCAAAACAGTGACCAAAGTAAGACGGCGCGCATTAAGCAAAGTTTCCAGTCAGCTCAAATCAAATTGCGTGCAGCAGAAACTAAGAGGCAGCTAAAAAAACAAGCAATAATGATACAGCGTTTGCAGCAACAGCTCAATGTAAACCACCCACAGTCGCAGACAAGTTCCAGTAACCAAACAAAGAGTGCTCAATATCAACTTAAAACGAATTATCTTTATGGCAGCAGCTCTTCAACTTTTTTTGAGACACTTTTACCGATCATGATAGGTTTTGTTGTCTTCTTCTTTGTCTTTTTGATTTCCGGAATTTCACTGTTGCGTGAACGCACCAGCGGCACATTAGAACGTTTGTTAGCTACGCCGGTTAGACGCAGTGAGTTGATCGGTGGGTACTTACTAGGCTTTGGGATTTTTGCACTGTGCCAGACAGTTGTCATTGTATTATTTAGTATCTTTGTTTTCAAAGTACAAATTCTGGGCAGTCTGTGGAATGTTTTGCTGGTAAATATTTTGCTGGCGTTTGTTGCGCTAGCTCTGGGGTTATTCGTTTCAAGCTTTGCTTCATCGGAGTTTCAAATGGTACAATTTATTCCATTAATCGTGATTCCACAGATTTTCTTTTCAGGAATCATTCCGGTTGCGCAGATGTCAGCGCCATTGAGAATGTTTGCCCATTTGATGCCGTTATATTACGGTGGGCAATCTTTGGCGAATGTGGTTGAAAAGGGTGTCAGTTTTGCGCAAATTGCTCCTAACCTGGGAATTCTTTTGATCTTTGTAGTAATCTTTCTAGTTTTAAACCAGCTGGCACTTCGCAAATACCGTCAAATATAGGAGGAAAAAATGGCAATTAATAGCGTTAATGTACTTTTTACGCACGCTTTGGCAGATACGGCGTTATCAGCGAAGCAAAAAGAAGTTTTAAAAGCAAGTCTTGTTCTATTTTCAGAACAGGGATTTGATCGTACCAGTACCAGTGATATTGCTAAAAAAGCAGGCGTCTCTGAAGGAACAGTCTATAAACAATTTAAAACCAAGGAGGGCATATTAGCAGCCATCTTAAAACCTTTTGCACAATCTGTGATTCCCACAGCCGCAAGTGAGTTTGTAACGATGATTTCAAGCACCAGCTATCCTTCACTTGAAGAATTTCTAAGGCATGTTGTACAAAACAGAATGCAGTTTGCAAAAGAAAATAAACTGCAATTAAAGATTTTTGCTCAAGAGTTACTGCATAATACCGAATTAGTCCAAGCACTAGAAGCCGAAATTAAGCCAAAGCTGATTAAACAGATGGGGCAGGTGTTGGAATATTATCAAAAGCAGGGCCAGTTGGTTGCGTGGCCAGCAGTCAGAATCTTCCGGTATGTAATCAGTGTTGTGTTCAGTTATTTGGTCCCATATCTTCTATTGGAACTGCCACTAGATGTGGAAGAAGCCAGTCAAGAAGCCGTTGAGTTCTTGCTAGGCGGATTGAGTCCAGCAACAAAATAAAGTGAGCCTAAGATAATTGATAAAAAAGCAATATTTAAGTGGATTTCTGCGATTGCGGATAAACGTTGTCTAGCAATCAAAGTATGGGAGTTAACTTCGAATTACTTATAGTTGAAGCTGAATAATGTTTGTTATTTTAAGTTAGCATTCAGAATTTATCGCCTAATACCCCGCGCGCTTTAGTTAACTTTTGCTACTGAAGCTGGTACGCTGAAAAAGAAGTGTGGCAGACATTGAAAAACTTGCAACTTAAGCTGTGAATTGTACTACTGGCTTTGTCTGCTTGTATTTGCTGTCGACAGCGTTTGTCGTTTTGAAAGGGGTTAATGGTATGTATTACTCAAGTGGAAATTATGAAGCATTCGCACATCCGCAAAAACCCAAGAATGTTGAGCAAAAAAGTGCTTATCTTGTAGGAGCTGGGCTAGCATCTTTAGCAGCAGCTGCTTTCTTAATACGTGACGGTCAGATGGATGGCCAAAAAATTCATATCTTAGAAGAATTGCCTATGGCAGGCGGGTCGCTCGATGGCACCCTTGATCCACAGGTCGGCTTTATTATTCGTGGCGGAAGAGAGATGGAAAACCATTTCGAATGTCTTTGGGATTTATATCGTTTGATTCCTTCGTTAGAAGAGCCGGGGGCCTCAGTGCTGGATGAATTTTATTGGCTGAATAAGGAAGATCCTAACTCTTCCAATTGCAGGATGATTTATAATCGTGGTCAACAGATCCCAGATGACGGAGATTTTACACTCGGAAAAGCGGCAAATGAATTAATCAAACTAGTTCTGGTTCCCGAAGAACAGCTAGGAACGCAGACAATTGAAGAGTTTTTCTCGTCTGAATTTTTTGAATCTAATTTCTGGTACTATTGGTGTACAATGTTTGCCTTTGAAAAATGGCATTCTGTGGTTGAAATGCGGCGTTACGTGCTGCGGTTTATTCATCATATTAAAGGTCTGCCTGATTTTACTGCGTTGAAATTCACGCGTTACAACCAGTATGAATCACTGGTTCTGCCCTTAGTTACTTATTTGCAAAAAAAGGGAGTCGATTTTCAATATGAGACCACAGTCACTAATATTCTTGTTGAATTTGAAGAACACAAAAAGATTGCAAAGAAACTGCAACTGCAGCACGCTGGCAGTCAGCAAGAAGTTCCGCTGTCGGAAAATGACTTGGTCTTTGTTACAAACGGCTCAATTACTGAGAGTACAACCCATGGTGATCATCAAACACTGGCACCGCCGACGCATGAATTAGGCGGTAGTTGGAAGTTATGGCAAAACCTTGCAGCACAATCAACAGCATTCGGAAAGCCAGCAGTTTTTTGCAAAAATTTACCGCCAAAAAGTTGGTTTACTTCTGCAACTATGACTCTAAAGAATGCTGAGATAGAACCTTATATTGAAAGATTAACACATCGGGAAATTCATACTGGAAAAATTGTTACTGGTGGGATTGTAACGATCAAGGATTCCAACTGGCTGTTAAGTTTTGCAGTTCACCGTCAGCCCCATTTTAAGAAACAAACACCTGAACAGACCACCGTTTGGATCTATGGTCTTTATTCAGACACCCTCGGCAATTATGTGCATAAAAAAATTGTGGATTGTTCAGGCGAGGAGATTGCACAGGAATTACTATATCATTTAGGTGTTCCTGAAACCAAGCTTGCGCGGTATGCCCGCGAAGCTTGTAATGTGGTTCCCACCTATATGCCATTTATTACAGCGTATTTTATGGTGCGTCAACCAGGTGACAGACCGCAAGTAGTCCCACAAGACTCAGTTAACTTAGCATTTATCGGTAATTTTGCGGAAACACAGCGCGATACAGTTTTCACAACCGAGTATTCTGTGCGGACTGCCATGGAGGCCGTTTATACACTGCTTAACGTCGATCGGGGAGTTCCGGAAGTGTTTGCTTCCAGTTATGATATCCGTGAATTGCTAAAAGCAGTTTATTATTTAAATGATCGTAAGAAACTATCAGAGTTAAAGCTGCCTATCCCAAAGTTGTTGTTAAATCTTGGTCTTAAGAAGTATCAGGACACTTACTTTGAGGAGTTACTGCGCCAAGCACATTTGCTTTAGAATAATAAAGGGTATCAGCGTAAGTTGGGATGTTCGAATCTGACCACAGCTTCGCGTAGTTAAAATTTTAAACAAGTTCTATTTTTTAAAACAAAAAGCCAAAAGAGTGGCTGATCCCTTTTGGAACACGTTTATCCGGAATAAAAGAGGGACCGTGACAAAAGTTAAATTTTGTCACAGCCCCTTTATTTAGTGAGATGATCAACTTCTATTTTTAATGAAGATAAATTGTGATAAGCGTAACAAATCCAAAAATGATGCCGGGTAGATTTGAAATAATAACTGGCCAATCTTTATAAGTCTTAAACCAGCCGTAGCAGACCCATAGTGTAGCATTCAAAGTTGCAACAGCAGGTTGAATGGGAGAAACAGGGGAGCCTGAAAAATTTTGGATAATCTGAGGAATGTAGGAAATATACATTAGGGAGCAAGTTAGAATTGCAAACTTGCTCATGATCTTCAAGCGCTTAATCCTTTTTTCCGAGACTGCTACTTTTTGTTTAGGAATTTCGTTATCGACTCTAATAAATAAAACCTCCGTTTTGAAAATTGGCTGTGAAAATAACCATCTTTAATTGTAACATATTCTGAAAAGTTGTATTCGACTGAGTGTTTATCACCAAAACAAAGATGTCCCTAGCTGAAGAAGAGCTGCTGCGTTCGTAATATTTTAATTTTTCGGTATAATTTAAAATAAAGAACAGCGAGGAGGTGTCTAATGTGAGTGCTGAATTGCTTGGCAACCAGCAGATCGAATTGTGCCTGAGATTGATCTTTGCAGGCCTTTGCGGCGGAATGATTGGCTATGAACGTAGAAGCAAGCTAAAGTCCGCAGGTGTCAGAACACATATGTTAGTTACAATAGGTTCGGCTTTATTTATGCTTGTTTCAAAGTATGCATTTTTTGACGTCACTCAAATTGCGGGGGTTTCGCTAGATCCCTCCAGAATTGCGGCACAAGTTGTTAGTGGAATTGGTTTTATCGGGGCTGGTGCAATTCTCACGAAACACAAGATTATTGACGGATTGACAACTGCAACTGGTTTGTGGGTGGCAGCGGGCGTTGGATTGACTATTGGAGCGGGGATGTATCTAGTAGGAGCAGTTGCCACGAGTTGTGTTTTATTGACACAAGTTATTATTTCGCATCTGGATCAGCATAAGATTCACGGTAAAACCGGACGCAATCTTTTTATTAGTTACCGTGGAAAATTAACTGCAATTTCGCAACTACAGTCACGCCTGTTGCAGCAAGGTTATGCGGATGTAAATTTTGACACCCTTTATTATGAGGAGAATTATTTTAAAGTTCGGTTGCATGTGGCAGTCTACAGTAAACAGGAGTTAAATGACTTGCTTGATTATCTTGCACAGGATCCGCAAATGCTTCACATGGAAATTGAATAATAATACTAAGAAAAGAGCGACTTATATGGAAATCAGAGAGCTGGAAATCAGAATTTTTAAGCGGCCTACCCCAGCACATTATCAACTTTTATTAACCGCTGATCCTTCAAAAAAGATTGTCGCTGCCTATCTTGAACGCAGTACTTGTTTTGAAGCACGTCGCGGACACGAATTGATAGGCGTTTTTATTCTTTTAGCAACTCGGCCCGAGACTGTAGAGCTGGTTAATATCGCCGTGGCTGCTCGCTTTCAAGGGCAAGGAGTTGGAACTCACCTAGTAAAAGCTGCCTTGCAATGGGCACAGCATAAGGGATACCAAGTTGTTGAAATTGGTACAGGGACCACCAGTTTTCAACAATTAGCTTTGTATCAAAAATGTGGATTCCGGGTTGTTGGAGTTGATCCTGATTTCTTTACTAGAAATTATCAGGAACCGATTATCGAAAACAAACTCAGACTACGTGACATGTTACGGTTACGCAAGTATCTTGCTTAATTTTAATGGGAGGTCCAGCAAAGCGATAAAAGCAGGTTTGTTGGACAGGCGCTGTTGTGATGATATATTTAAAGTGTACAAAAGTAACCAGAAAAGAGGAGATTCACATGTCTGTTTATGATTATGACGTTACCCTTGAAAATGGGGAAACCTATTCTTTAAGAAAATATGAAAATCATCCAATGTTAATTGTCAATACTGCGACAAAGTGCGGACTAGCTCCCCAATTCAAGGAATTGGAACGAATTTATGAACGTTATCGTGCGCAAGGGCTGGTCGTGCTAGGTTTTCCATCTAATCAATTCCATCAAGAACTCAGTGACAGTCAAGCGGCTGCGCAACAGTGCCGCACAACTTATGGGGTAACCTTTCCAATGCATCAGATTCATGATGTAAACGGTAAGAATGCATTACCGCTTTTTGATTACCTTACAAGTCACCAAACTGGCAAGTTGACGCGGGCAATCAAATGGAATTTCACCAAATTTTTAGTTGACGCTAATGGACATGTACTTGAACGTTTTGCTCCCACAACAACTCCGCAGAAAATGATTCCTGCAATTGAACAGTTGCTGGCAAAATCTCTTTAATGTAATTCTTTTAAAATGTACACTTTTTGCTGGGAACCAGTCTCACAAAGGTGGTGTGACCATGGATAATTTACGTGATCATTTAATGTACGCTGCTGTTTTTGGATGGTTTAGTTTCGTTTGGTTTGGCTGGGCGCAAGAAGCTCCGCCAGCAGCTTGGAGAGCCTGGCTTGGAAGTGGCGCTGTATTGGGTTTAATAACCGGAATAGTTGGCGGTTACTTGAGTTATCAGCACTGGCACGCAGCTTCAGCACTTAACAGTAATCGTAATTTTCAGTGGTACTTGGTGTTCTTTGTGGCAGAGTTAAGCTTGGCGCTGGTAGGCGCGTTAGTATTATTTTATTTGCATAAAGCAGATCAAGTTGTGGTGTGGGTTTCCCTAGTGGTGGCGGTACATTTTATTGGGCTTAAATTTGTTTTTGATGACAGTGCACTTTTTGGCCTGGCCGGGTTGATGCTGCTGGTATTGATTTTTGCGTATCCCATGGCAACTCATTTCCAGGTAGCATTAAGTGCAGTTATTGGAGCAGTCAATGGGATCTTATTACTAGGATTTGCCTGGTTGGGTTTTTTACGACTTTTAATGTAATCGCTTTCTGAAATACATGGAAGTGTTACCTGCAGCCCCTGTAATAGCAAGGTGAGCACTGTTAAGCTTATGAAGCTTGTGCCAATTGTTAGTTGAGAAATAGTTAAAATTTGCATTTTTCTTAGTAAACACCTTAGTTTTTATTCAAAGGAAATTCAAATCTTTCTTTTATCATAAGCAATAGTAAAAGTGATTGCAGTGCAATGCTTGTTGCAGGAAAATGAGAATAAGCTTTTGATGAAAGAAGATCGAAAATATGAAAAAAAAGAGTGAAATACACCCAGATAATAATACTGAAAAAAAGATTGCAGCAGAAAAACTAACTGAAATTGTCTCTGTTAAAATAATCGGTTTTAAAAAAGGACAAGTGATTTGTAAAACTGAAACTGACCACATTTTATTAATTAAGGAACCCCAGGCAGCTAAAAAAGATCGTATTTTTGCTGAGACGATGCTGGATCTACTCAAAAATGGGCTTTGGATTCCAGTTAACAAAAAGCTGAAACAATTTCTGCAGTACGACTGGCTTGATGAACGGGCATCTTTTGCTTTGTAAGCGGGTTTTGAAGATACAGTCCGAATTGGATGCAGATTGAATTGTTTTTCTGGGACGAAGTATGCTAAGATACGACTATAAAGTAGAAAAGAGGGATCCTGACGTTGAGAAATTAAGCCATTCTTTGAAAATGCAAATGATGATTAATGCTCTTTTAGGGTGATAGTTTGCAGATTTTCAGAATTGGTTTTTCTCAATGACAGGGTCTTTTTGTGTGCACAAAAAATCAAACAGATGTGTTTTTGTAATCTAAGTATTTAAAAAAAGCCCAAATTGAGTAAGTCAAGGCATGAAATCTGATTGCGATCGCCAGCAAAATAGTTACTAGCGCAGCTTATATCGGAGGAATGAATGCAATGACTAGGATTGAAATTAAAAATTTAACTTTTGGTTTTGACGAACAGCTCCAACCGCTATTTAAGGATGTTTCCTTAACGTTAGATGCCAGTTGGAAACTAGGGTTAATCGGACGTAACGGACGCGGTAAAACGACTTTTTTAAAGTTGTTGCAAGGGGTGTATCCGTATCAAGGTAAAATAAAACAGCAGTTAAAATTCAATTATTTTCCGCAAAAAATTATGAAGCAACAGCAAACAGTCACTCAGATTTTAAAAGAATCTACAGTTGCGGAAGAATGGAAGCTGGAAAGAGAATTGAATTTGTTAGCAGTCGACCCTGGAATTTTAGAGCGGAGTTTTGCGAGTCTTTCTGGTGGTGAGCAGACTAAGGTCTTGCTGGCATTACTGTTTACGCACGAACTAGCTTATCCACTGATCGATGAACCAACCAATCATTTAGATCTGGCTGCTCGTAAACAGGTGATGCACTATCTGCAGCAAAAAAAGCAGGGCATGATTGTGATTAGTCATGATCGCGAGTTTATGAATGGGATAGCAGATCACATTTTGGCTCTCGAAAAACAGCAGCCGGTTTTATATCAAGGTAATTTTGCGACTTACGAGGAAGAAAAAAGACGATGTGATGAACATGCACAACAGGAAAATATTAAATTAAAAAAAGAAAGCACGCGGCTTAGACAAACGGCCCTGCAAAAAGCTGAGTGGGCGCAGGGACGTGAAAGGGATAAATATGGTTCCCCTACCCAAAAGGGAAGCGGTGCAATTTTGGATACAGGATTCATTGGGGCACGGGCTGCCAGAACAATGAAACGTGCTAAGTTGCTCGTTCATAGGATGGAAGAAAAGGCAGCTGCAAAGGAAAATTTATTACAGAATATTGAAAAAGTTGAACCACTTTCGTTAAATTTTAGACCGCAGCATCATCAAGTTTTGTTACGCGTTGAGCAGTTTCAACTTTTCTATGCAGATCAGGCTTTGTTTCAACCATTGAATTTTGAGCTGCATCAGGGACAATGTCTAGCTCTAATGGGAGTAAATGGGGTTGGAAAGTCTTCTTTGATGCATTACTTGCTGGGGGATTTTGCAGGCACAAGTTCTGGAGAAGTTATGCGGCCGCAAAAATTAAAACTTAGTTATCTGCAGCAAAAATTTGAGAACAACACAGGTACGCTGGTGGAATTTGCAGATAAATGGAAGCTGGAGTATGGTCAATTGTTGAATACTTTGCACAAGTTAGGTATCAACCGGAAGGTCTTTGAGAGTCCACTTGAAAAAATGAGTATGGGGCAAAGAAAACGGGTTGAATTAGCCAAGTCTTTACTTACGCCAGCTGAATTGTTTCTGTGGGATGAACCCTTAAACTATCTCGATGTTTTTAATCGTGAACAACTTGAGCAGTTAATTGCGCAAAAGCAACCTACTATGCTGCTGAGTGAACATGATGAAACTTTTATTAAAAATGTAGGGGCGCAAAAAGTTGTCTTGCACCGCTTGACCAATACTAACTAACTGTAAGTTTCGTTAGGAAGAATTTTGTATTATACTTAACTGAACATTTAATCTTATCCGGAGAGGAAATAACCATGCAAAACTTTATCTTTGATTTTGACGGCACTTTGGCTGACTCAGGCAAAACAGCTGTACTTGCGACTCAAGCTGCTTTTAGAGACTTTAATTTGAAAGAACCGACGGCTGCCACTGTACAATACTATATGGGGATCCCAATTGAAGTTTCATTTAAAAAAATGGCAGATCGAGATTTTTCAGACGAAAGCTTTGCCGAGTTGCTGGATACTTTTCGCAGCTACTATAAAGATCTGGAAATGAACAGCATCTCATTGTTCCCCCAGATGGAAAATGTTTTACACCAACTTTTTAACGACGGGCGAACGCTTTTTGTGGTTTCAAGCAAACATTCAGTGGCTTTGCAACGCAACTTGGAACGCCTCGCAATCGCACCATACTTTAAGAGTGTTTGCGGTTCTGATCAGGTAGCACACTTTAAACCCGCTCCAGATGGAATTTTAAATTTACTTGAGGGGTTTCAACTCAATGAAAGAGAAAGCGTCATGATCGGGGATGCAATCTATGATTTGCAGATGGGAAAGGCAGCAAATGTACAAACCTGCGGTGTGACTTGGGGGGCACATGATCTGGCACTTTTACAAAAGGAAAAGCCCAATTATTTAGTGTCAGAAGTTAACCAGTTATTAGAACTTGAATAAGACGATAAAAATACTGGAATTCACTATCAGAGGTTTTTAGCATGGTTAGTAATGAGAGTAAGGAACGTATTAGATTAGATTTTTTACCAGTAAGTTTAGCGCCGCAAGAATATGCAATTTTTAAGAATCCTAATTTGAGCAGATTTACTAAACATGGACCATTTACTGATCTAAAAACTACCCAGGCTTTTATTGCAAGGCACAACCAAAGCGGCAATTTTTTTGGCATTTATCTGCAAAACGGAGAGTTGATTGGAAATTGTCAGTTGGTCGTAAATCAAAATGCTAAAACAGGTGAGGTTGCCTATGGAATTGCTGAGGAGTACTGGGGAATGGGATATGGAACAGAGGCCTTGCAGTTGCTTCTTGCTTATGGAAAAAGGACTTATGCTTTAAAGCAGATCATAGGTGTTTGTGCAGCAATGAATGTGGCTTCTCAAAAGGTACTGCAAAAAAATGGTTTTCACTACGTGAGAGTCGAAAAAAATGCTTTGCAGAAGTTCGATGTCGCTTACGATCTGATTTACTTTGAAAAAACTCTAAGTAATTAATTTAATTTTGGACTCGGCCTGAAAGGCTGTGAAAAACGTTTATCTGTAAAAATTAAGAGAGTGTGACATAAGTTGGGAAAATTTGAGTACTAACTCGAAATTACGAAGATAGCGAGTACTTTGCGATGAGTAATTTGAAGTTAGACGGAGAATTTTGATTTATGGAACACGTTTATCCGGAATAAAAGAGAGAGTGTGACATAAGTTGGGAAAATTTGAGTACTAACTCGAAATT
>NZ_AZFQ01000036.1:179482-241315 GCF_001435195.1 Liquorilactobacillus satsumensis DSM 16230 = JCM 12392
TTTAACTTTTGTCACAGCCCCTTAATTTTTAGTAACTATCTCCTCAGAGATTTTCAAGAGTATGTTTTTTGTCTTTTGCGGCCAAAAAATAACCGACTGCATAAATTGACCAAGCCCAGACGATGTGACCAAAGAACTCAGAAAAATGTTCATCAAATGGCTGGTTCCACGCTGCGGGCACAGTCCCCATTGCAGGCATAATAATCAGATGAAAAGCTACCCAGACAGCAATCCCATAAGCTGCACCTTGCCAGAGTGTAACTTTACTCCAGTACTGCGCGAGAAATAGGAATAGGGCTGCAAAAACGATTGAGAAGGCGAAATGAATAATAAGAGCAACATAGAAGTCCTTCTGATCGGTAGAATAATACACAAATGCATGCGTTGTTGCATGCGACATCCCAAGCTGTTCAAGTAAATGCTGCGGTGGATTTGTGGCGTTTCGGGCTAGAGTTCGTGGTGGGAGCAATGTTTCCCAACCAATTTTGACCATTCCGGAAATCATTCCAGCAATTAAACCATACCAAAGTGTTTTGGCAACAATTGCACCAAATGGAGCATGCGGTTTAGAAATTTGAAACATGATATTCACCTCGTTAATTTAGGAACAGTGATCATTATAGGTTTATGTGATTTTTTTATCAAGTATGATGATTGCAACTAAAGCTTTAACATTGGTTATTATAATAATTAACTAAAAAAGTCACAAGACCTCTTTAAGCGCATCTTTTGCTAGTGAAAAATTCTTATGCTAAGGTTAACATAAATCTTATAATAGAGGTTAAGTTCGCTACGAATCAAGGCATGCTTAGCAAACGAATTGGACACTTTAAGTATTTGGCAAGGCATTGCCACAGGAGTACAAGTCTATACTGGAGATGACTAGCGCTCAAATTATTTTGCTTTCCAAGGTAACCAGCTTGAAACGTTGAGTCTGCTCCTAGATGCAAAGTCGCCGATCACCTTTAAAAATATTCCTGAAAAAATGATAAATTATGGTGGGGCAAGTCCTTTAAGCAACAAGGACACAATATTCAGAAAAAGTACTTGCCGAAATAGTTGCAGCATCTTAGCAGAAATTGGGGGGATTGGAATGACAATTGAACCATTAACAATTAAAATCGGAGGAGAGCAACTTGTTTTTCTCAAAAAAAGGCTCCGGCAAACCATGCTTCCAGCGGCATTAGAGATGTCTGACTGGGATCAGGGCATGAGTGGTGACTATTTTCAGAAACTGATCAGTTATTGGAGTACTGAGTTTAGGTGGCAGCAACAGGAAGTCAAACTTAACCGCTTCAAGAATTTTCAGGCGGTTCTGGGTGATTTTAGAGTACATTTTATTTATGAACGTGGTGCAAGTTCAAACTCGATCCCGATCATCTTAACACATGGATGGCCGGATAGTTTCTTACGCTACACTAAAGTATTGCCGCTTTTGACCAAAAAGAGAAGGTTTGCAGACGGACAGGAGTTTTCCTTTGACGTGGTGATTCCTTCTTTACCTGGATTTGGTTTTTCTAATTATCCGGCGGCCGTTCCCGCAATTAACAATGCTACAATTGCAGCATTGTGGCAGAGACTGATGACTGAAGAACTAGGATATTCAAAATTTATTGCAGCAGGTGGAGATCTTGGTTCAAGTATTTCACGTTATTTGGCAGCTGATAACCCGGCTAACTTGCTAGGTCTTTATCTAAATGATGTTGGCATTATTAGGGAACTTTTAACTCCGCAGCCAGATGATCAAGCAGATTTACGCGTTTATCAAAAAAAGGTTCAGACGTGGTTGCGTACGGAAGCTGCATTCATGAATTTGCAAGCAACTAAGCCGCAGACACTCGCATTTGCCTTAGCAGATTCACCTGCCGGGTTGGCCGCTTGGTTGTTAGAAAAATTTCATGCTTGGAGCGATAGTCAGACAACGTGGAAACTTGATGAGCTTTTAACGAATGTCATGCTTTATTGGCTCGGAAATTCAAGTGCAACTGCAGGCAGACTTTACTATGAGAATGCCCACCAGCTTAAATCATTGGGAAAACTTGCCGTACCGACGGGAGTATGTCGACTTCCGGCAGACCTTTTGTTACCGCCCAAGGACTGGGTAGCAGCTCACTTTAATCTGATTCACTGGACTAAGTTGTCATCTGGTGGTCATTTTACTGCTTGGGAAAATCCCCAAGAATATGCAACCGACCTTTTTGACTTTACGCATAAGCTCAAGTTGCTGTAAATATTAAACCCAAAGCTAAAGCCTGCCCTGATTTACTGTAAGTAATTTTAATGCTAATATGCACATATGAAATAAAAAACATGCAAAGCTGTCGTGTCAGCGGTAAGAAGGTCTGAACATGCAAGTAAAAACTAGTTACAGTAAATTACTACAAAAAAGTTTGCGAACTGAATATTTTTCAGTGGGCTGGATGTTTCTTGAATTTTTAGTGGCCCTTTATTCAGGAATAAGGGCCGGTTCCATTCTCTTGATTGCTTTTGGGCTTGATAGTCTGCTTGAAATTATTGCCGGATTGACATTGATTTGGCGGTTACACAAAGCGGAAGTTGCGGGAATGACTGAAAGTGACATAAAAATTGCAGAGCGTCGGTCATCTTTAGTGGTTGGCAGTGTGCTGCTATTGCTTGGAATTTATATTTTTAGTATTTCAATTTATGATTTAACTGCACATCAAGGGGCGCAAGATAGTCTGATGGGAATCGGGCTGGCGGTTTCTGCGGTGTTCTTAATGCCTTTTTTAGTACACAAAAAAAGAAGTCTAGGCAAAGCTTTGCATTCGAAAGCCTTAATTGAGGATGGGATGTGTAATATTACCTGCGCGTATATGGCTGCAACTGTGCTAATCGGGACCTTGTTTACAGCATTATTTAACTGGTGGTGGCTGGATGCGACAGCAGCTTTATTTTTATGCTATTTCATTATGAATGAAGGCCGCGAAGCGCTGCATGAGGGATTAGCACAGGAAAAAAAGGACGAATAGAAGATAAAGTAGCTGCATTGGAGCAGGTATTTTATTTTTTTGTGTTTTAATTGGATTAAGATGTAATAGTTTTTACAGGAGATAAATACATAATTATGAAAGAAAGAGATTTGATTAGAATTAGGGCGGTTTTTCGCGGAGTTATCGTTGGAAGTTTAGTTGGCTTGGTTGTGAGTGCTTTTCGTTACACGATTAGCGAACTCCTAGTTTTTTGGAAATTCTGCTATCATTTAGCTGGAACTTCGGTTTATGATGCATGTCTGGTAGTCTTTGGACTGCTATGTTTAACCTGGATAATTGGATTGTTTATCACCCATGAAAAACATATTATGGGCTCAGGAATACCAGAAGTTGAATTGCAATTAGTAGATCGCCTGCAACTGAATCCGGTTTCTGTTTTAATCAGCAAGTTCATTGCTGGCAGCTTAGCGCTCGGGACTGGTGGATTCCTTGGACGTGAGGGGCCTTCTGTGCAACTCGGTGCTGCAGTTGGACAGATTTATGCAGAAAAAATTAAAGTGTCTAAGGCTGACTGGCGCCTCTTAGTGGCAACTGGGGCAGCCGCAGGACTTTCTGCGGCGTTTGGTGCACCTTTAGCCGGGACAATGTTTATCCTTGAAGAAGTGGCGCATAGCTTTTCAGTTTTGTTATGGATTGAGGCTTTGAGCGGTGCTTTAGCTGCTGATTTGGTGACAGATCACTTTTTTGGACTTGAACCGGTACTTGCGATTCACTACAGTGCAAGTTTCCCACTACGTTATTATTGGATCTTAGTATTATTGGGACTTTTGCTTGGCGGTTTAGGGACTATTTACCAGCAAGTGACCTTGAATACCGGAATTTTTTATCGCTTTTTGCGTTGGATTCCACGCAAATGGCAGTCGATTGTAATGTTTGTTGCCATCTTACCACTTGGAATCTGGGCACCGACCTTATTAGGAGGCGGAGAAAATTTAATCAAAGGGTTGCCACTAAGTAACAGCAATTTGCAAATTATTTTGCTGCTTTTTTTAGTGCGCTTTGTGCTCTCAGCTGTTTCGTTTGGTTCCGGAAGTCCGGGTGGAATTTTCTTGCCAATTCTGACCCTTGGAGCAATCATCGGGCTGGCAGTCGGCAGGAGTGCAGTTAATTTGCAGCTTTTGCCAGCAGTTTATCTGCCTAATATCATTATTTTTTCTTTAGCAGGCTATTTTGCTTGTATCAGTAAAGCGCCTTTCACTGCAATTTTATTAATTGCTGAAATGGTCGGTTCGCTTGCACACCTTTTGCCGCTGGCATTTGTTTCTTTGATTGCCTACCTCTTCGTTGATCTTTTAGGTGGGGCACCTATATATGAGTCACTAGCTGCCAGAATTGGATTGAACACCGTTTTAAAGGAACGAGAAAAGCCTCAGTTGCAACGCGTTGAACTTAGTGTCTCACCTGCAGGCAGTTTTACTGATCGGGAAGTTAAGGAGATTCCGTGGCCAACACAGGTAATTTTAACCAGAGTGGTGCGCAACGGAAATGAATTATTAGGTAAAGGGGATTTAATAATTCAACCCGGTGATAAGTTAATTTTGCTTGTGCCTGCAACGACCGCAGCAGCAGTTTCTACCGCTTTAGCACGCCTGAATTAACTACCATCATGAGGTCTTTAGAGATTGTGTTATACTTAAACGTGTATTGTCAATTTTTAAAGGAGTGAGTATTTTATTAACGCAAAAAGTAAGAAAATCAGTTTGTTTAGCCTTGTGATGCTTGGACTCGGGTCGTTAATCGGCTCAGGCTGGCTTTTTGGATCATGGGAAGCAACTAAAGTCGCAGGCCCGGCTGCGATTATTTCATGGTTCGTAGGTGCCGTGATTATTGGTGTAATCGCGTATAACTATATCGAGCTGGGAACGATGCTGCCAGAATCAGGTGGAATGAGCAAGTATGCACAATATACACACGGTTCTTTATTGGGTTTCATCGCCTCCTGGGCGAACTGGATTTCTTTAATTACTTTAATCCCAATTGAAGCAGTTGCGGCTGTTCAATATATGGGATCGTGGCCATGGAGTTGGGCAAGTTTTACCCATTCTTTTATTAAGAATGGCACAATCACTACTACAGGGCTGCTCGTAGTTTTTCTGTTTATCATTATCTTTACTTTGTTTAATTACTGGTCAGTTTCTTTGTTGACTAGATTCACAAGCTTTATTTCAATTTTCAAGATTGGGATTCCTGTGCTGACGATTCTAATGCTCTTTCTTTCAAGCTTTCATCCTGAAAATTTTGGAACTAACCTGCATGAATTTATGCCGTATGGGTCTTCGGCAATCTTTAGAGCAACAACTGTTTCAGGGATTATTTTCTCGTTTAATGCATTTCAAACGGTCATTAATATGGGCAGTGAAATCGAAAACCCTAAGATGAATATTCGAAGAGGTATCGTTTTTTCATTGTTAATCAGTGCTGTAATTTATATTTTATTACAGGCGGTCTTTATTACTGCCTTAGAACCGCAAACAATTGCCAAAGCAGGTTGGAGCGGCATCAATTTTAATTCACCATTTGCCGATTTAGCAATTCTCTTGGGAATTCATTGGTTATCTGTCTTGTTGTACATGGATGCTTTTGTGTCACCCTTTGGAACTGGCGTTTCGTTTGTAGCTTCAACTGGGCGTGCGCTGGCTGCGATGATCGACAATAAGCATCTTCCACATTTTCTTGGGAAAGTTGATAAAAACCTTGGAATTCCACGAGTAGCAATTGTCACAAATTCACTGTTGAGTATGGTGCTCGTTTCGATTTTCCGTTCATGGGGAACACTTGCAAGTGTAATTTCCACAGCGACACTGATTGCCTATTTAACAGGTCCGGTGACAGTCGTTTCCTTCCGTAAAATGGCACCGGAGTTTAATCGACCAGTTAAAAATTCTAACTTAAAATTTATGGCACCTTTAGCCTTTGTACTTTCTTCACTAGCAGTTTACTGGGCAATGTGGCCGACTACGATTCAGGTGATTTTGATTGGGCTTCCATTTTATATTTATTATGAATGGAAAACTGATTGGTTTAAGACTAAAAAACAAATTGCAGGAAGTCTCTGGATGATTTTCTACCTTGCATTCTTAACCTTGATTTCGTTCATTGGCAGCAAGGATTTTAACGGATTGGGGATTATTCCGTATCCTTTTGATTTTCTGGTCGTGATAGTAGTTTCCCTGTTCTTTTATCATTGGGGGACAGAAAGCCGCTTATTTACCAAGTATTTTAAACAGGCAAAAAGAGTTAACAACTTGACCAAAAGAAAAGGCGGTCAAAAATCCTCTCAAGAGGAGAAATAATTTCGTTTGCAGCTTAGCTGTTTTTACGCTTTGAATTTCAAATTTGCTAATTTTGGATTGTTTTTAAAAGAAAAAGCAGGCAAATATGCGGTTATGTGATAGCATGTAGTTAGATTGGGACGCAGAGCTTAAGCGCTATTAAGCAACTGAAGCTCAGTAGACCACGTTATAAGTGAGGAGGCGTTATTTCTACGTGAAGAGAAAAGAACACGTCCAAACTGAGGTCCAATTGATTGATGAGCGCCATTTGGCCGAATCTAAAAGGATCTTTAAGCTGTTAAGCAATCCAATTCGGCTTCAAATGCTGAATGTATTAGAACAAAAAGAATTAAATGTGGGAGAAATCGGGCATTTACTGCAAATTGAGCAGTCAGTAATTTCGCATCAATTAGCGCTTTTACGGCAGCACCAACTGGTCAGTGCACATAGAGTTGGCAAGGCGAACTATTATCGCCTAGATGATCCCCATATTTTAGATGTTATTAATGAAATGATTGAACATGCAGATCATGTGATGCGTGGGCAAAAACATGGCCATTAAGATAAGAAAGTACCAGGTATGAGACACAGGCTAGTTGATTTCCCCAAATTCCTTTAGGTTAATGGAGAGGATCGAGAATATGAGCAAATATGATACTTTGTGGGCATACTTTCGCAATAAAAGGGAACCAGAGATTAAGTTGAGCTTTGCGAAGATTAAAAAAATAGCGGGGATCGAATTGGACCATTCCTTTTTGAGTTACAAAAAGGAACTACTGACGTATGGTTACACAGTTAGTAAAATCTCGCTTAAGAGTCAATACGTTGTTTTCAATCGGATAGATTAGCAGCAAGGCGTAAAAAGAACTGCTCCAAGCAAACCTGAATTTAATCAGTTGCTTGGAGCATTTTTTTTGATGACTAGCAATTTTTGGATAAGATGTGTTTCGTCCACAATGATGGTGTAGTTAATCTTTTCCACGTAAAACAACGCTGCGAAAATGCAATTGTTCATCACCATAGACCCATTTATCGATGTAGCTTGCAAGCTCTTCGGGTGATTCTTTGAGACCGGTTTTTAACCAATAGCGAACGGCGCCGATAATTCCATTTAAGCAATATTCAAACATGTAGTGTTCTTCGGTTTTATTTTTAAAAGGGAATGTCTTGATTTCGTGGTCATTTTTTAGAATCTCATTTTTAGCGTTTGTTAGAAACTGTGTTAAGAATTCTGGATCGTTTGTCAGCACAAAAAGTGAGACTGCTGAGCGTTTTTTGACGACTTCTAAAATACTGGTCAAAACATTTTTTAAAGAATCTGGACTAGTGCGTCGATTAATAATGGTCAGTAATTTTTCAGTCGTTTCCTGCTCCATCTCATGCATACAATCAGGAATATCCTGATAATGGGCGTAAAATGTAGCCCGATTGACATCTGCAATTTTGCATAATTCGGTTACTGTAATTGCATTCAATGTTTTTTCTTGTAGCAAATCAATTAAACTGCTTTGAATTATGAGTTTAGTCATCTGTACACGTCGATTATTTTTTGTTCCCGCCATTAGAACTTGCTCCTTTTTTAGCATAAATTCAACGATTTAAGTAATAATGTTGATTTAAAAACACCTGTTGGTTAGCTGTTGGTTGAAAAATAGCTTTCTTTATTCTAACATATTAGTATCATTTAAACACATTGTTGTAAAGATGTCACGACGTTGTACTACATTTTGACAGCAATCTAAAAATTTTAAGGGAGAGAAGTCACGAGATGAGAGGGAGTAAAAAACAGTTCATAATTCAAGCAGTTGTCTGGCTTCTTATAATGTGTGCTGCAGTTATTTTATTACCTAATGTGGGGCAGTTAGTGCGTGACAAGGGGCAGATGAAACTGCCAAGTAGTGCTAAGAGCCAAGTTGCACAGGTAATTCAAGACAATTGGGGACGTGATCAGGGAAATACGCGTCAAGTAGTTGTGGTCTTTAATAATGGCAGTTCGCCATTGACAACAGCACAAAAGAACAGAATTAAACAAACTGTCAGTCATTTTAAGACTAGCAAGCAAAAGTATGGGATCAAAGATGTGACAGCAGCTAATGACAATGCTGCTACCAAGAAACAGTTGATCTCGAAGGATAAGTCAACCGAATTGTTACAATTGATGGTCGACAAACAACAAACCGTTAAGAAAATGAAGACGTTGATCACTTCTGGGGCTAAAACCCAAGGTGTTAAAACTTATGTTACAGGCAGCGACATCTTGAATGATGATTTTATTCAAGAGACAGAACAAGGCTTAAAGAAGACTGAGTTAATCACTGTGATTTTTATTTTCATTATCTTAACTTTGGTTTTCCGGTCGCCAATTACGCCACTTGTTTCATTGCTTTCGGTCGGGGTATCTTTCATTATTTCGTTAAGTGTTGTGATGAACCTTGTTGAGAAATTTAACTTTCCGCTTTCAAATTTCACCCAAGTCTTTATGGTTGTGGTTTTATTTGGGATAGGAACGGATTACAATATTCTGCTGTTTGATCAATATAAAGAAGAACTTAGTCGCGAAAAAGACGTGATTACGGCCACTAGGAATGCGTTGCGGATTGCAGGACGCACGATCCTATATAGTGGTTCATCAGTTTTGATTGGCTTTACAGCATTAGGATTAGCCAATTTTTCTGTTTATCGTTCAGCAGTGGGAGTTGCAGTGGCCGTAGCAGTTTTGCTACTAGTTTTATTGACGCTCAACCCATTTTTTATGTGGATTTTAGGGCGGCGTCTTTTTTGGCCGACTAAGAACTTTGGTAGCGGCAGTAGTAGTCGTTTGTGGCACGGGATTTCCACGCGAGCGGTTAGGCATCCATTCATTGCAATCGCGCTTGTCTTAGTAATTGGGGTTCCGTTTCTTGCGACATATCATAATGAGCTTAACTATGATACGCTTGCAGAATTAAACGATTCGATTCCAGCTAAAAAGGGCTTTAAAGTAGTCCAGAAACATTTTTCTAAAGGGACAGCTGAGCCTTCAACACTGTATATTAAAACCAATCATCCTTTAAACAATGAGAAAGACTTGAAGGAGATTGACGCGCTAACACGCAGGCTTAAGAAAATTGCTGGTGTAAAAACAGTTGCATCTGTAACACAACCAGGCGGTTCTGAAATTAGTAGCTTGTACGTTACTAAACAGCTAAAGACAGTTACTAACGGTATGAAATCTGCAAGTAGTGGGTTAAACCAAATTGGAACTGGGTTGAATAGTGCCAACCAGCAACTAGGAAATGCAAACTTGCAACAGGGTGTTACGGGTGCAAAACAGTTGGCTAGTGGGACGGCAACACTTAAGTCCGGGAGTCAACAGTTAAGTAGTGGTGCAACGACACTTGCTAATGGGGCGTCTGCATTGCAGCAAGGAACCACGACTTATACCAGTGGAATTAATACGCTCAACAACGCACTCAATACTTTGAACAGCAAGCAGTCCCAGATAACGACAGGTGTGGGGACACTTAATAGTAGTGTCGCGAAGCTGCAAAGCGGTTCGCAACAAGTAGCAGCCGGATTAGCACAATTGCAAAGTAAAGTTAACGCAGCTACAGGGACAGGCAATACGGCACAGATTCAGGAGCTAAAAAGCAAGTTAGGCGAGTTGAATAGTGCAATGGCCCAACTTGAAAAATCAACCGGTAGCACCAATTTACCGGATATTAGCGGTATAAAAACAACTGCAACGGCATTGACGAGTTCGAGTACAAAGGCGCAAAATGATGCGCAAACGCTGCAGACTGCGTTAACGAGTCTAGCAAGCAGCAATTCGGATGCAGCTACACAGCAGAAAATGTTAAATGAAATTTTTGCTGCAATTGCACAGACTGGAACGGCATTAAACACACAGCAAAAAGCTGCCTTAACCACTGTAATGAGTTCGATTGCAAAGTCTAATGTACAGCAATTAAGTGGTGCAACGACCGCCGCTTCGAGTTTGAAAAATGATCTTAGTGCTCTTACTACAGCCGGAAACAGCTTAAACACTGAATTGAACCAATTAAATGCTCTTAGTTCACAATTATCACAATTGTCTAATCTCAATCAGCTGGCGGCTAGTTCAATCCAAGCAAACACGGCTTCAATGCAGGCATTGGATAAATTGAGTTCAGCTGTTCAGGGAATGCAACAGATTAAAAGTGCACTTAATGGAAGTACTGGGCAAACAGGACTCACCAGTGGTTCACAACAAGTTGCCAGTGGGCTTAGTCAATTGAGCTCTGGCACAGACGAGATGGCTAGTCAGTTAAGTCAGTATACTAGCGGTGTTGCTAGTGTAACTGCAGGTGCAAATAAGCTGGCTTCAAATTCAGGAACTCTGACTAATGGGACAGCACAGTTAGCTGCTGGCAATCAGCAGTTAGCAGAAAAACAGAGTGAGTTGACCGCTGGATTGACAACCGTCAATAGTGGGCAACAAACGATGTATAATTCTTTGCAAGGATTAGTGGGCCAGATGCAAACCCTTAGAAACGGGCTCAGCACTGCAAGCAACGGAACGCAGAAAATTAATCAAGGTGTTGGTTCAGCCAATAGTTATCTGACAGGCTTGAAAAATTCTGCGGCTTCTAAAACGTATTATGTTCCTAAGAGCGTTTTGCAGGGTAAGACCTATAAACAAAGTTTGCAAGCTTATATGTCTGGCAATTACAATGCAACGAAGATCACGATTGTTCTGGATGAAAATCCAAGTTCTGAAAGTGCGATGAACAAGATTTCAACTATTCAAGACCAGGCTCAAAAATCATTGAAAGGCACTGCACTTGCTGGTGCGACGGTCGCAATCGGAGGACAGACTTCGACTACTCATGACTTGCAGCAAACTGCATCAAATGATTTCTTGAGAACTGCAACTATTATGTTAATCGGGATCTTGATTGCATTAATGGTTATCACGCGCTCAGTGTTGCAGCCACTATATATCCTAGGGACACTCTTATTAGCTTATGTGATGTCCCTAAGTATCACGAAGCTAATCAGCAGTGCTTTTCTTGGACAGAGCATGCTAACTTGGAATACACCATTCTTTGGCTTTATTATGCTGATTGCCTTAGGGGTGGATTACAGTATCTTCTTAATGATGAAGTACCGCGAATTTGGTAATTTTACAGGGACACCAATTATCAGAATTGTGCGGGCCTCAGCTGTGATTGGAACTGTTGTAATCTCAGCAGCTGTAATTTTGAGTGGGACCTTTGCCGCACTGATTCCATCAGGTGTGTTGACATTAATTCAAGTTGCACTGGTTGTGATCATCGGTCTCATTATTTTGGTATTTGCAATTCCAACGATCATTCCAAGCCTTATTCGGTTAACTTATCCGTTGAAGGATAAAATGGACGATGAAGAGAAGTTCAAAGAGACAGAAAAAAAGCAAAAATAAAATAAGGTTACGAGAGTGTGACATAAGTCGAGAAAATTTGTGTGCTAACTCGAAATTACGAACATAGCGAGTACTTTGCTATGAGTAATTCGAAGTCAGACGGAATAAAAGAGGGGCTGTGACAAAGGTTAAATTTTGTCACAGCCCCTCTATTTTGTAATTTGTTGTTAGCACTCAAAGGCTAACGGTGTTTGTCGGCACTTCTTTTAACGTGCTCCACCAGCAACCTCCTGTGTCTAAGCCTAAATTACGCGTAACCAAGATCAGGTTACTTTGTAATTCAAGGCTTAGCCTGCGATGGTTAAACGCTGAGTGTCGGCACTTCTTTTAACGTGCTCCAAAAGGCAGGTTTCTGTGTTTAGAGTGAATCACACCGGTAACAAGTTCAGTTACCACCGTGATCCAACTCTAAGCCTCAAAACCTAACGCCTCTTTACGCACTTCTATCTTAACGTGCTCAAAGGCTAACGGTGCTTGTCGGCACTTCGATTTACTAGTCGCACTTATGTTATACTCAGCTAGTGGTTTGTGCGCAGTACAAAATTAGTAATTAATAAAGAGTTTGGGGGAATTGAGGATGAACTCACGCATCGCAATCGTTTCAGATAGTCACGGGAATGCAACCGCATTGAAAGCTGTAATTCGAGATGCACTGGAACAAAAAGCTGCTGAATTTTGGTCACTGGGAGATATCGGTTTTGGAGGGGCAAACTCAAAGGAATGTTTTGAACTCCTTGCGCAACAAAATACGACACAGTTTTTAATGGGAAACTGGGAAGCAAGCTATAATGAAGTGCTAACTAAAAAGGTTTTTAATATAAATGATCCGAGCGATGTCTATTTTGTAATGCTTGCAAAATATGAGTATGAACACTTAGGCTCGTACTGGAATCAACGTTTATTAAAACTCCCCCTCACAGCACAAAAGCAGCGCTATAACAGAATTTTTTCATTGACACATAATCTACCTACTAAAAACTATGGACCGGCTTTGCAGCCAACACAACCGCAGGCCAATTTTGACCAGCTAACTCTTGATCCTAAGGTCGATGTGGCATTATATGGGCATACACATACACCCATTTGGAGATATACACAACAAGGCCAGCTAATTTTGAATCCCGGTTCTGTAGGAGAAATCTTTTTTTCACGGACGCGGTTAATGCAAAATCGGAGTGCAAGTTATTTGTTATTGACAGTGACTGCTGAGGGAATTACTGAAGTTGATTTTCGCCGAGTTCCGTATGATGGCGAAATCGAGCTCAAAAAAGCAGCAGCACAAAATTTTCCTTACATGGAGCTGTATCAAAAAAATGTTCAGACTGGAAAAATTGAAACGCATAATCAGCCACTTTTAAAAAAGATCAACGAAGAATTAGGATATCGCAGGGTTGCACAGGAATTTATTACGAGCCTGCAATCAATTCAAGTTGATCATTAATTTAAGAAACCAGCAAGTTAGTGATAGTTTTTCTAAGAAGATTGGGCTGTTGAAAATTACTAAAAGTGGTAGGATAGATTCATTGGTAATTTGGGAAGGGAGTTTTTTAGTTACATGATTACTTTAAAATCGGCACGTGAAATTGCTGGAATGAACAAGTCAGGTGCCATTCTAGCCGCAGCGCATCGGATGCTGCGTGATAAAATTGTTGTCGGAATGGACACATGGGAGATTGAACAATTAGTTGATAACTTTATTCAAGCACATGGTGCGACTGCTTCGGAAAAAGGGGTGGATGGCTATAAATATGCGACTTGCATTAGTATTAATGATGAGGTGGCGCATGCAATTCCGCGTAAGGGCTTGAAGTTAAAAAACCATGACGTGGTAACTGTTGACTTTTGCGTTAATTGGCAAGGTTATCAGAGTGATTCAGCTTGGACCTATGTTGTGGGTGAATCCACGCCAGAAATTGAGCGTTTGCTTGCTGTGACCCATAAGGCGCTTTACTTGGGAATTGAACAGGCACAAGTTGGTAATCGAGTCGGTGATATTGGGTACGCTATTCAAAATTATGTGGAAAATCAAGCACACATGGGTGATGTGCGTGAATTGATCGGCCATGGAATTGGGCCATCCGTGCATGAGGAACCTGATATTTTTCATTATGGGCGTCCGCACCATGGTCTGCGATTGCGTGCAGGAATGGTGATTACGATTGAGCCAATGGTCAATGCGGGCGGTTCGAGTCACATTGAGACAAAAGTTATGCCCAAAATTGACTGGGAGTACTATGTTTCCGCTGATCGCAGTTTAGCCGCTCAATTTGAACACACACTTGCAATTACTGCAACAGGACCTAAGATTTTGACGTCTCAAGATAATGTCTTTGATCAAAAATATTTGCTTTAAAGAAAATATTAGTTAATAAAAAGCTTGTTTGTTTGAATTCTCAAGAATCTGCGGGAATCAAACAAGCAAGCTTTTTTGGTAAATTAAACTTTTAATTCTTACTTAACTGAAAGCTCATTCAATCCGATTAGAAGTATAAGGGCAGCTTTGAATGGAGGAAAATTGGATGAGCATTACTAAAAAGATGACTCTAAGCGTGACAGCAATCGTTTTTTTTAGCGTAGCAGTTCTTGGAATTACAAATTATTTTTTCAGCTATCGAGAAACGTTGAAATCAGCTGGCGTAGAACTTACTGGGTGTGCCAGTATCACAACGGGAATTGAAACTCCTGAGTACCTAATGCAAGTTAAGGCTGGTAAGCTCGAGAATCAGAGTAAGCTTGAAAAACAGGTAGACTGGATTGTGCAGCATAAAAAAATTTTTGCGGAAGCTTATATTCTGGATACTCAAGGAAAGCTAATAGTTGCAGATCAACATGCACGTCAATTGGGTTTTAAAAGAGGAACACAATTCAAGCTTTCAGCTGCAGCACTAAGACAAATCAAAAGTGGCAAAACATATTACACAGGAATCTATGAGCTTAGGGGCCGGCGGGTCATTACAGGATATGCGCCGGTCTATCGCACACAATCTACTTCAATGGCTTCAATGCCAGGAATGTCGCAGAATTCTGGGAAAGGCGCGGTCATTGCAATCAATGCGATTGATTTTGATGGTGGAATTGTCAGCGCTAGAACTTGGGAAATGAATAAATTTGTAATTTTGCTGAGTGTTATTTTGCCGTTGTTGGCTGCAATGATCACAATGTTCTTTGTGCGCCGGCTAACTATCCCAATTAAAAAAATCGGTAGACATGTTGAAAAGGTTGCCCAAGGTGATCTTTCATTGAAGCCATTGGAAATTACGGCGCATGATGAGTTAGGCCAACTGGCTCATGATTTTAATGGAATGGTGGCACAATTGCAAAGATTAATTGGCAATGTCGCCAGCACTAGCCAAAAAATAACCCTTAATTCGCAGGAATTAATTGAGGGTTCTCAAAAAGCTCAAGCTGCGACTGTCCAGAGCGCAACTCAGCTTGCAGAGGCCAACGAGAGCGTAACGCAGCAATCTGTATTAACACAGCAAGCAAATGAGGATCTTGGACAAATGTCGCTGCAATTTAAAGCAATTAGTACTCATATTGAGACTGCTGCACATCAAGCTAACAAAACAAAGCGTCTATCACAGGCTGGGAATACAGTTGTTAAGAATACAATTGCACAAATGGACAGAATTAAACAAAATAGTACTGAACTACAGCAATTAGCAGCTGGTTTAAATGAAAAAGCAAAAGCAATCGATCAAGTTATGACTTTGATCAATGGAATTTCAAAACAAACAAACCTGCTGGCTTTAAACGCGTCCATTGAAGCAGCGCGATCAGAAAATACGCAGGGCCAAGGATTTACAGTTGTTTCAGATGAAATTCGCAAACTTTCGGAACAAACTGGGCAAGCAACACTTGAAGTAGCTGAAGTTGTTACTAAGATTCAAAAAGATGCGGCACTGTCAGTCGCAAAGACGATCGCAGGTGCAACCAGTGTGGCTACAGGAATTACATTAATTAATCAGACAAGTGCCTCGTTTACACAAATTTCAGACAAATCAAATGAAACCTCGCAGCATTTAGCTAGACTTGCGCGCGAAATTTTACAACTACATGCAAAAATGGACAGCATAGTAGGGGAAATCGCGCATATCACTTCCTTTGCAGCTGGAATTGCAGCTAATACTAATAAGATTAGCGAAGCTGGCAGACAGCAAAAGGAGACAATGCAAGAATTTGTCACAGTTTCAGCTGAATTGTCGCAAATCGCTGCGCAATTACTAGCCTTAGTCAATGAATTTAAGTATAAAAAAATAAATTAATCTGAGTATCAAATTTTTCAAAGAAGGCTGCACCAAAAGTGAAATTTCAGCACAACCCCGCTACTTATTCCGGATAAACGTGTTCCATAAGTCAAAATCTTCTGTCTAACAAGAAGTTTTGGCTTATGGAACACTCTTTTTGTCTTTGTTTAGCTTGAACCGTTCGGCAATTACGACAATACAATGTCGTGAATGGTTTTGATTAATTCGTTTCCAGTGGTCATTGAAGCACAGCGATTAGTAAAAAAGATAATGGTCAACTTGTTTTGACTGGTTCCATAGTAGAAAGTATGATAATTCATGTCAGCGCCCTCAGCATGATGAAAAAATGAGGAGTAGTAAATTCCGCCTGAATAGCCAGCATGTGTGCCCATTAGCTGAACAAACTGTGCGTGATTCAATAGCTTTTGTGATTGTAAAGCATTGATAAAAGTATAGTAATTAGTAATACTTGAATAAAGATTGCCACAGCCAAGTTCAGAAGACAGTAATGGCCGCGTGCCCATGAACGGTGCGAGGGGAGTCTTAGTAGCAGTATAAGAATCCGGGACTAAGCTCCTGGTTGGTAACTGATCCCAGATATAAGTCTCTCTCAAATTCAAGGGTTGAATAATCTCAGAATTTAAATCCGTACTGAAGGGGCGCTTTGTTATCTGAGTAATGACTCCTGCCAATAAGGTGTAGTTGGCATTACTGTAATTCCATTTGTGAATGCCTGTAGAAGTCAAATGTGTAATTGTCCAATTAAGTGCGGCTTGATCGCCATGAAGTACTTCTCGTGGCTCAGGTTCTGCCATTTGAATCCCAGAAGTGTGATTTAATAGCTCACGAATCGTAATCTGGTGTGCGTATTTGATCTGAGGATAAAAAGCAGAGATATTTTCATCGAGCCGAATTTTGCCGGCAGAAACCAAGCGTTCGATCATAAAAGCAGTGTAGGCTTTTTGCAGCGACGATAAAGGATATAATTCAGTTACAGTATTTCGCACCTTATGCTGATAGTCTGCATAGCCGTAAGTCCGATAAGTTATTTTTTTTGAACCACTGGCGGTGATTAAAAGCGTTCCCCAAACTTTTGCCCGCGAAACAGCATTATCGATTTTTCGAACTTTAGCTGAAGTGAGTGTAATGTGCTGATTGTCTGCTGCGATTAGATTGCTTTCATTTGATGCGCGCGAAAGCTTGCCATTTCCCAATTGAATCAACAAAAAAAGTGTAATAACAAGCAGACATTTGAAAAAAAAGTGAGTTTTGTGCAACTCCCCCTGAGACATTAAAAAAACCTCTTTAACTAATTAAATTTTTATGTGTATGTTTGTACTTAAAAAGCAAAAAGCAAGTCAAGAGCCATAGAACCAAGGCAAATAGCTGAAGTACTGTCCGATAAGGTTTATTTTTGAGCGTGATCTTAATGGTATTTTTGCCTTTAGCAACATTTACTAGAAAAGTTCCCCGCGTTGACTGCCGAATTTGCTGGACATGTCCATTAACACTTAGTTCATAGTAATCACCAAAATAGTGTAGTAGCGGAAGATTCATCAGTTGTTTCTTTGAACTGTAGAGCTTAAAAGAGAGATGATTATGCGTAAAGTTAAACGGCGGCATTCTTTGTGTTGAGCCGTCTGCTTTGTAGATCAAATTGTGCAGAATTGAGTAGCGCTGCGCATACGCTTTTTGTGGATAATAGTCCGTATGCGCTGCAGTGTTATTCATATTTGAAAAATAACTATAATAATATTTGCCGGGCAAAATAAAACGGGCGTGCGTATTTTCTTCTTTAGCATGTTTAATAAACTGATAAGTTTGAACTTCATAAGCGTGGCTACTATAGGCGGCGCATAGGCCTGGAAAAGCGGCAATCAAGATTGCAACGCAAACAATCCATTCGAAGTTAAGTCTGCTGAAAAATGGTGTAGTACATAAATATTCTAACAGCCATGACCCTGTAAGTGCCATAAAAAATGCAGCAATTCCAAGTAAGCGCCATGGAAACTGAATAACCGCAACGGGGGTGTGCTGGAACAGACCCCAAGGAAAGATAGTTGTAGTTACAACTGTAAATAAAATTGTTAGTCCCAAGCTGACTTGATAGAGTTTGGGCATTTTTTTCCAATAAATAACACCAGCAATGATTATGAGGAGTACAAAAATTCCCAAACTCATATTTAGCTGATTTTTAAGGCACAAACCAATAAAACTGAAAATATCAGGCAGCTTGCCGCCAGGGCTGCGCAAGAGGTTATACTTTCTAGGAAAATGAATCTTGTTTTGAACACTTAAAACAATCATCGGAACGATTTCAAACAGGGTCATGCCAAGTGTGAGCAGACTAGCTTTTAGGGCTGCTTTGGCACGAGCATGTAAATCACCTGTTTTGCAGTAGCAGGCAATAATAACAAAAAGGAAACAGACTGAAAGTGCAAGCAACGTGGATAAAACATGACTGTAAGCTATTAAGGTTAGTCCGATTGCCGCAAGATACCAGGAGTGCCAATTGCGGAAAAACAATTCATATGCGCCTAAGAAAGCCAGCGGAAAAAAACTCAGCGCAATCCATTCTCCAATATCAAAACGATTAAAGATATCAGTCAGATGGTAGACAGAAAAGTTGAATAAAACGGCAAAACAAACCGATTGCAACACGTTATTGCCAGTAAAACGCATCATCGCATAGTAACCAACGATAAACCCTAAATATGTATAGATAATGATGCCAATATAAAAAGCAAGTAAGGGATGCGGGAATACAATCCGCAAGAGTGCAAATGGCAGTAATGTTATATTGGGATAGAACTGTTGGGAAACAGCTCCTACATTCCGAAAAGATGAAAAACTAAAAGGTGCTAATAAATTATTATGATTCTGAATTGCATTTGTGAGTTCGGTGATCCGCGAGAGGTGGAATTTGATATCGCCGCCGCCGTAAAAGTATCCTTTGGAAGAAAAGATATATACGCTGAGATAGGATAATGCAAGGAAAATTAACTGAAGCATAATTTTCTTTAATAAAGTAGACTGTTTTTTGTTAATAAAAGTGGTCATTTTGGAGACTCCCATCAACTATAAGATTGTAAATAAATGCTTACGCTACTTGTAACTATGCGAGTCAAATTAGACTAATCTATGATCTTTCAGAAATTTTTAGATAATTTTAAGAGACGTTGCATAAATTTACATATTTCTCAGCAAAATGAGTAAGCAAAAACCGCATCAAAAGTACAGTTGCTGACAGAGATGCGACAAGCGGTCTTTAGTTTTATTTAATATGTAAGTCATCCAAAATAATTAATCGTTACAATAAAAAAATTTGGTTATAAATTTTTAATGGTTTGAGCTGGTATGTAGATCGCGTTAATAATGGATTAGAAATAAGTGTTGACAATTTAATGTTAGATACGTTAAACTACATGCAATCTTTAATGTAAATTAAAACTGTTTTGAATCTGTAGTTTGCTTGCTATACATAACATATCCAAGCGGTTCAAGAAGAAAATGAGGGGTTGCAGAGATGGCAGATCTGGAAAAAGCTAGAAAATTAATTGCAAAAGAAAAGAAGTATTTTGCGCGTTCTGCGCGAATCAACTACTATGATTTAGTAATTGACCATGCACATGGTGCGACTTTAGTAGATGTTGACGGCAATCACTACTTAGATTTGTTAGCGAGCGCATCAGCAATTAATGTAGGTCACACTGATGAAAGAGTTGTCAAAGCAATTACAACACAGGCGCAGAAGTTGATTCATTATACTCCTGCGTATTTTCATCATGTGCCAGAGATTGAACTTGCCCAGAAATTAGCAGAAATTGCACCAGGCAAATCACCTAAAATGGTGACATTTGGTAACTCTGGTTCAGATGCGAACGATGCCATTATCAAATTTGCGCGGGCTTACACAGGGCGTCAGTATCTGGTTTCTTATATGGGTGCATATCATGGTTCAACCTATGGCTCCGAGACGCTCTCAGGTGTGAGCCTTAATATGACACGCCAGATTGGACCGATGCTTCCAGGAGTAGTTCATGTGCCATATCCGGATCTTTATCGCAGATTACCGGGTGAAAGCGAACACGAAGTTGCTTTGCGTTTTTTTGCTGAGTTTAAACGGCCATTTGAATCTTTTCTCCCTGCAGATGAGACTGCCTGCGTATTAATTGAGCCGATTCAAGGTGACGGAGGAATTGTCAAGGCACCTGAAGAGTATATGCAGCTGGTCTATAACTTCTGTCACGAAAACGGGATTCTTTTTGCAGTGGATGAAGTTAATCAAGGGCTGGGGCGGACAGGCAAAATGTGGAGTATTCAGCAATTTAAGGATATTGAACCAGACTTAATCTCCGTTGGTAAATCTCTAGCTGCAGGGCTGCCATTAAGTGCTGTGATCGGTAAAAAAGAAATTATTGATGCGCTAGGGACACCAGCACATTGCTTTACAACTTCTGGGAACCCAGTTTGTGCAGCAGCGTCATTAGCAACGTTAAACGTCATTGAAGCTGACCATTTGGTTGAGAAGTCTGCTTCTGATGGTGAATATGTAAAAAAACGTTTCTTAGAGATGCAACAAAGGCACCCAGCAATTGGTGATGTACGGATGTGGGGGTTAAATGGCGGAATTGAACTTGTTAAAGATCAAAAGACAAAAGAACCAGACAACGAAACTGCAACTAAGGTCATCTATTATGCCTTTGCTCATGGTGTTGTTTTGATTACACTTGCTGGCAATATTCTCAGGTTTCAACCACCTTTGGTAATCACACGAGCACAGCTTGATCAAGCACTAGCAGTCTTAGATGATGCATTCAGTGCAGTTGAGCAAAATCAAGTTGAATTGCCACAAACAAACGAAAAAATTGGATGGTAAAAAAGGCAAAACTGGGCATATGTTGAAAATTTTGGTTTAGAGCACACGTTTATCCGGAATAAAAGAGGGACTGTGACAAAATTTAACTTATGTCACACTCTCGTCATCTCGCAGCTTTCCAATACTGGAAAGCTGTATTTTTGGGTTTGGGGCCAAATTGTGCGCATGCGGCAAGTACTAATACAGCTTTATTCTGCCAATGACGATAAACAGTGTTTGTATTTGTGTGAGCCAGCTGGGCCACTTCTTTAATAGTTAATTCTTGATAGCCAACTTTATTTATTTGTTCCCAAACAGTTGTTAAAATTGCCATTTCAAGCTGTTTTCCATGGCGGCTGGTTTGTTTTTGCAGGGTCATCTTTAAAACTCTTTCTTGCCTTTTTAAACTTAAGGGGGTACTATCTTTTTAGGAACCCGGGTACCTTAATAAGAGAGTGAGGTCTGTTTTGATGAATGAAAAGGGTAACAGGCGCAACATCGCTAAAGTTGCTTTTGTACTTGTATTAGGTGCGGTTGCACCAATGCTCGATACGACAATGACTAACGTTGCACTTAACACTATTATGAATGATTTAAACAGTTCTGTCGACATAGTACAGTGGGTAACCACTGGCTATGTTCTGGCTCTGGGCGTGATTGTCCTTTTTACCGGTTGGGCCGCAGATAGATTTAACGGGAAAAAGCTTTATTTAGTTGGCATGTTGATTTTCTTAGCAGGTTCGCTGATTTCTGGAATAGCAACTAATATTGGAGTTTTGATTGGTGGACGTTTAATTCAAGGAGCTGGTTCGGGGATTGTTATCTCTTTAGTATCGACGTTAATTGTACGTGCGGCTGGTGGGAAAAGTTTAGGTAGCTTAATGGCAATCGTCGGCTTACCAGTAGTTTTGATTCCAATTTTAGGTCCCACGATCGGTGGTTATCTAATTGACCGATTGAATTGGCACTGGATTTTCTATATTAATGTACCAATCGTAATCCTTTCGTTTGTTTTAATTGGTTGGCTGATGCCCAGCTTTCCGGTTACAAAGACTAAAAAGAATTTCGACTGGTGTGGATTTTTTCTTTTAGGCGGAATGTTTTCTTGTTTAATTTTAGGGATTGTAAAATTCAGCAGCACTGGAAATCTAGCTACACTTAAGGTCTTATTACCAAGTTTTATGGGTGTCGATCTACTCGCAGCATACCTTTTTTATGCGAAAAAATTTCCACAGCGGGCTTTAATTAGTCTGGACCTTTTTAAGTCACGAAATTTTTCAGGCGCATCAATTATCTTATTGATGTCGGGAATTACCGTCAATGGTGCCATGTTTTTATTACCGCTTTATCTCCAGAACATTCAGGGGTTAAGCGTAGTTTGGTCGGGCACATATTTAATGTCACAAGGAGTTGGGTTGCTTGTTTCGCGAAGCCAAATTGGAAAGTTGACTGATCGGTTTGGAGCACGCTGGATTGTCATAGGATCGCTTGTGTTGGCGGTTTTAAGTACCTGGCCGTTTATTTATTTTAACGCTGCAACGAGTAAGTACCTAATTTGGTTTGTGCTTTTCTTCCGCGGGATTGCTCAAGGAGGAATTGAGATTCCAGTAATGGCAGATTCTTACAGCGGTATTCCAAGCACCCAGATTTCAGAAGCAACCACTGCCACCCGAATGCTGCAAAATGTTGGTGGCGCATTCGGTTCGGCAATTTTGGCAACAGTGATTCAGAATCGTCTAAGTTTTGTGGTACCAACTGTTGCGAATCAAGCGATTGCATATCAGATGGCGTTTATCTGGTCGGTGGTTATTACTGCAATTGCAGTGGTACCAGCATGGTTCCTGTCGTACCATGATGTGTCAAAAAGATTTAAAAAAGAACTGGAGGGATAGAAAGTATGATTCTTATTCTCAGTGCTATTTGTCTGGTCGGAATCATCTTACTAAGTATTAGGGCTAAGTTTCCTGGACGCGGAGGATACCTTGCACTGTTAACAATTACTCTTTTAGGCAGTCAATCCTATTTATTAATGGATACGCAATTTCATTGGGGAACTAAGCTAGTTACAAAAAAACACACTGTCAAAATTTATCCAATAGTCTCATTTCCTGGTTCAAATCAGGTCTTAATTTATCGAAATCTTGGCAGTGGTAAAACAAAAAAGCAGATCTATGTGACTGCAAAAGGTCCGCAAAAAAAGCAAAAAAGTTTGCTTTATTCGGACGGCATCAAGGTTAGACTACGGTCATATAGGCAAAAAAGCGCACTAAGAATAACAGCTCAGTCGGAGTACCATTACACTAGTAAATTAATGCAAGTTCTTTTTGCAGGAATTACCAACAATCATCACCTTAAAGCAACGACAGTCACTTTTTTGCTACCGGGAAATTGGTCTGTACTTTCAACTTCTAATGCAAGACAAGCTGGCACTGCTTTAAAGAATGGGAAAGCTGAGCTTAAGCAAAAAGTAGCTGGACGAGTTCAAAAATATCTTCGGTTACATCCTGAAAAGGCAACTGCTCAGCCAGTCCTTAAAAGGATAGAAGAACAAGCGCTTCAAGTTGAGACGCACCGGATTTTGCAAAAATTTGCGGACCGTCAAGCTTCTCATGATTAATTGTGTTGGGTTATGCGACACAAATTTCAAGTTTGATAAAAGCAAAATGTGCAGAAAGTTCTTTTAGGATCAATTTTTTTTGGTGCTGCAAGCTCTCGTTGTTGATAGTGTGGAGCTGACTGCTTAATTGGACATGGACACGCAGGGACATTCCCGTTTTATAAATTAAACACTGTTTAATGGGAAAGTTGGGTAAGAGATGTGTCTGAACGCAAGCATTAATTGTTTGTTGCAGGTTTTTGTTCGTCAACGTACCGCCGCTGATCTCGATAAAGCAGTTTTTCATGATATGCAAAGGAATCCTGACTGTGAGGAGAATTAGTGTTAATGTAACAAAAAAGTCCCCTGTATAAAGCAAAAAGCCCAGACTAGAATGTTCTTTAATAAACAACAGTACACAAGCAACAACTCCAATTCCGGCTGACATAATACCATCAATTAACGTACTTTTTGACTCAGCGGAAAGCATTGTGCTGGTATGATTGATTAATCTGTTTTGTTTACTATAGTACCAAGAAAGTCCCCAAGAAAGTGACACCATCACGATTTCATAAGGAATTACCGGTCCGACTTGCATCACAGTTCCTTGTCCGGTAGTGAAGTAAACAAGGGCTTTTTGGGTAACGCTAAGTAAGGAACTTGCAAGTAGTGTTAATGTCAATGCAGCTTGAAAAAGGGAGTAAAGCGGCTCTAGAACAAAGAAACCTTGTGGAAAACGCTGACTTGTTTTTTCACTGAATTTTGAGATGAAAAACGAAACAATTCCTGAGAGTAGAGTAATGATTGTAAAATAGGCATCAACAAACAGTGCCTCGATTTGTGTCAAATAAAAAACTGTCATCCCTGCAATACTCATTAGCAGGTTAACCATAATTCCAGCAAGGAGACCACGTTGTTCAATTTTCTTTTGTTTCATCTGCTGTTCACTCAAATCTTTTGGTTGATTTTACGCAGGAGTAGTTGAAGTTGGGCTTGCTCTTCCTTTGTAAGTGCAGCGGTACATTCAAGAAAGACACTGTCAAAGAGTTGATAATTTTTTCTGCAATGGTTCCGGACAGCCTTGGTTAAAGTAAGGTAGGAGATCCGCTTATCTTGCTTTGAAGGATGTTTGGTTAGATAACCAGCAGCAATGAAACGCTGAATAATTCTAGTTGCCGCTGGTTTTGAGATCTTTGCAGCAATTGCAAAACTGGTCCCAGTGGCATTCTTCAATGTATATAAAAGATCGATGTAATGTTCATCATTGGCAGACATCTCAGGAAATGCAGTACTGCGCGCGGGACTATTTTGGTATTTAATGAGAACTTTGTCGTATAGTTCCGAAAAAATTTGACTGATTCTTTCCATGTTATGTCACTCCCACAAAATATAGTTAACAAAGTTAATTACTTTTGTTAATCATATTGCGGGAGTGTTTTTTTGTCAACTAGTAATGTACAACTAAAATGGCAAAAGGATGGACTAAGTTCCGGTCAAGGATATCATACCAGGTTCAACCGGTAGTTAGGTTCTTAAAAAATTACTGAACGTAGCTTCTAAGCAAGACGTTTATCCTAAAGTATTTTTTGCGGTATACTGCAAGCAGAAAAGCTAAACATTAAGCAATCATTTGTTGTGCTGGAAGGGAGTGAGGACAATGGAGAAACAAGAAAAAGAAATACTCGCAGATCTTTATAATTTAATATTAAATCCTGCCACCCGTAAATGGGAACGCTCACTATTAGTGGAGACCAAAGAACAGCTTTCAAATCAAGACAAGCCAGAAAGAGAACTCGCACAACTTGAATACAAGTTACGACCACTGGCGATTAGAAATAACTTAACACCTGATGTGGCTGATTTTTATGCCAAACTCACGGGCAATGCAGCAAAAGCAAGGCACTTTGATCTAACTAAACATGCCGCAAAAGATCTGGCGTTTCAAGAACGAGCTATTTTTGCAGGAGGGTGTTTTTGGTGTATGGTGGAGCCGTTTGAAACTAGACGCGGCATTATTTCTGTCTTATCAGGGTATACTGGAGGCACACTAAAAAAACCGACATACGAACAGGTAGTCAGCGGGACTAGCGGTCATGTTGAAGCGGTTGAAATTATTTTTGATACGCGAATCATAAGTTACGCTGAACTCGTAGAACTTTATTGGAAAATAACGGACCCTACTGATGCACTTGGGCAGTTTGAAGATCGCGGCAGTAATTATCGTCCGGTGATTTTTGTAAAAGATGAAACTCAAAGAAAAATTGCGACAGAATCCAAGCAACGCTTAGCGGCGTCTGGACGTTATCGAAAACCAATTGTGACTGCAATTGAAGCTGCCGGAACTTTTTGGCCTGCGGAAAATTATCATCAACAATTCTATCAAAAAAATCCGGAACGTTATCAACGAATCAAGCGCATCCGGCAACAATATTTAATGTTTCAGCGTTTGCATGGAAAAGTTCGGAGCGAACTGATGCACTTTAGAAAAAAACGGGTACACAAATAGCCTCTAAGTGTGCTGGGAGTTTATTTAAAATAGGTCTGCGCTTTATTTTAATGAGAATTTTTGGCTAAAATTTTTTGAATTCCATAACCAACACCATCAGCGTCATTAGAACGGGTCACGTAGTCTGCAGCCTTTTTGACCGTTGGCTCAGCATTTGCCATTGCGATAGCGGTTCCAACCACATCAAACATGGTCATATCATTACGTCCATCGCCAAAAGCAGCCAGTTCGTGTTTAACCAACCCATTTCTTTTCTTGAGATACAAAATTCCATTACGTTTTGAAATTTCTTCGTTAGTGATTTCCAGATAATTTCGATTTGAACGTGTGACTGTAATTCCTGGGAAGTGCAGGGTTTGCAGATATTTCTCAAGTATTTCGGTATCAGCAGGGGTGGGGCTGATCAGCATAATTTTATAGATCGTCGTTTTGGTTAACTGTGTTAATTCATTGAATGGCATCATAACCGGCTTTTGATGCGTGATGTTGGCCTCACGAATGATCGCTTGGCTCTTTTTTTCTGTAAACCAGTCTTGTAGTGTAAACCAGCTGGCGGACGTTTCAGGAAACGCTTTTTGCACAGTTGCTAAAATCTGAGTAACAGTTTTAAACGCTATTCCTTTACTAAAGAGCGTTTCGTAGGTGGAGCCGGTCATTTTAAAGATTAATCCTCCATTAAATGCAACTTGTTCATCAACAAGTGCTAGTTGTGAAATCGTGGTTCGCATGGCTGCAGGGGGACGTGCGGTCACAAGTGTCACCGGAATTCCGCAATGTTTAATCATGCTGATATTCCCCTTTGAAAGCTCTCCTGCTGAATTTAGCAAGGTGTTATCCATGTCTAGAAAAATATGCTTAATCATCCTGTTCCTCCTTTGCGATCACGATTTTAATATTTTTATTAAACCAGTTTCTTTGGGGCTCTTTTAAGCTGCTATCTGTAATTAAAGTATCTATTTTTTTGCAGGAACAAATTTTATAAGCAGCTTTTTTTGAGTTGAATTTGTATTGTTCGGCAACTGCAATGATATGACGTGCGTGTGCGACAACATGTCTAATCACGACTGCATCATCTTTGTTGGATAAGTAAAAGCCTTCCGGGGTGACTCCTGAAGTACCGATAAACACTTTTGCAAAAGAAAAGTATCCAAGTTCTGAGAGTGTAGAAAGTGAGCAGGTGTACCGGTTGCGCTTGTCAACAGTTCCCCCTAGAAGTTCAATTTTAACAACTCCGCTTTGCGTTAAGGCCACCGCATTGTCAATTGAATTTGTGACCACAGTTGCACCTTGTTGCTGAATTTGTTCACACATCTGTACTAGAGTAGTTGAAGCGGCAATAAAATAAGCTCCAGCCATCTGAATTTCCTGCAATGCTAATTTTGCCATTTCAGCCTTAATAGGAGATAAAATGTGTGTGCGTGCTAGATATTCGGGTACACTGCTTACACTATAGGCAAAAATTCCCCCATGCATCCGTTTAGCTCTGCCAGTTGAGACAAGCTTCACAATATCTCGCCGTGCAGTATCTCTGGAAACATTAAAATATTGTGCAATAAAACGAGTACTCAGCTTTCCCCTTTTTTTCAATAAGGCTGTAATTGCGACCAATCTTTCAGCTTGTGACATCTAATACACCTCCCCTTCAAATAATATTTTAGCATTTTTTTAAGCGCATACATTCACTTTGGTACAGAAAATTATTCTTTTTCTGCACTTCTAAGCAATTGCTGATTTAAATGCGTAAGTAATATGCACCTATCTTTAAGCTTAATTTGCACAGTAGTTATTAGAATTTTTAAAATTATAAAAGAGGAGGAAACTTCTTTTCAAATGGTTAAATTCTGTAAAATATAGAGATCAGCACGCTAATTTTTATTTCTCACGTAACTCATTAATCTCATGTAATATTTGGGCTAATCTGATTAAGTCTGTATTATTAAAAGTTGCTCCGAGCTGATTCAATTGCTGATTTTTCTGGGTGTGGTACTGTTCGTGCAAGTCTGCAACTAAGCAACCATGTTCGGTTAGCTTCAGATAAACATCTTTTTTATTGTTGGGTTGATGATATTTTTTTACTAGCTTTTTTTTAACTAAGCGGTTAACGATCTTCGAAACGGTTCCTTGTGGAAAGTAGGTTGTCGTAACTAATTCCTTGATTCTCAAAGAAGAAGCACAAGAAATTGCTTGTAGAACATCCAGTTCCGTAATTGAAATTTTGCTAACAATGTGCTTGGCTGCAGCAGGAGCGACTTGTGCAAGATGTTCTTGAACTTTCTTAGTATCGTCAAATGCAAGATAGCGATGCAATTCGCTGTCAATTTGTTGCAGTAAGGGATTTAATTTCGACATATATATTCCTCCGAATATAAATTGACTTTCAGCTTTAAGCCTGTTAATGTATATTATATTCCAAGGAATATAAAAGATAAAGGAGAATTAATATGCACATTACATTAGTCCTTGATCATCCCTATATGTTAGAGTCAAGTGAAAACATTCCGCATAAGCGTTCCTATTCAGCTGCAATTGCTCAGAATGCGATTGAAATGTTGCAAAGAAGCGGACATAGTGTAGATGTCATTGATCTTCAAAAAGATAGATATAATCCGGTGCTTGATCGCCAAGGATTACTTAACTGGCGGACAAAAGAATACGTTGACACGCAGAGTATGAATTATTTGCAACGCTTACGGGTAGCAGATGAAATTATTTTTATTTTTCCGCTTTGGTGGGAGATCATGCCGGCAATGACCAAAGGATTTATTGACAAAGTTTTTTGCAAAGGGCAAGTCAAAAAACTTGCAGGCAAGCACTTAATTTTAGATCCGAAAACTAAAATTCGGGTTTTAACTGCCTGTGGCACACCGCAATTTATCTATAGTTGGCATTATCGTAATCCCCTTGGAAAAATGCTTAAAATTGGAGTATTCGGTAAACTAGGTTTAAAAGATTTTAAACTGGTTAACTTTAACGCAGAAGATCAAAGTGAGCAGAAACGAATGAAAAATCTCAAGCAGCTTAAGAAGTATCTTCTATAAAATTGATACGTTGCTAAGACGTCTTCCAAAACTTTTATTTTATAGGATTTATTTATCTTTTTGAATCATTCTTTAAAGTAGTATGCAGTGCTTTGGCATGGTAAAATTAAGTTAATTTTTTAATTTATTCATGAACGGGGTTGCTTTAATGTCTTTTATTGGTACATTAGTTTTAATTTTGGCAGGTACTACTCTAGCAGGGCACCTAACTGCACGTTGTGGAATTCCGGCAGTCTTGGGTCAATTGTTAATTGGAATTGTACTCGGTCCTGGAGTTTTAAATTTAATCCACCCGTCAGAATCAATTACGCAATTTGCTGAAATTGGTGTGATCTTACTGATGTTTATGGCCGGAATTGAAAGTGATCTGCAACAATTGAAAAAATATTTGAAGCCGGCACTTTCTGTGGCGGTTTCGGGAGTAATACTTCCAGTCGTAGTTATGGGAGCAACCAGTCTTTTATTCGGTTACTATTTTCAAGAGGCACTCTTTATTGGCGTTGTTTTTTCGGCGACTTCTGTGAGTATCTCAGTAGTTGTTTTGCGAGAATTCAAGGCACTTAATGGAAAAGAGGGAGCGACGGTCTTAGGCGCTGCGGTTGCTGATGATATTTTGGGTGTGCTTCTTTTGAGTCTGATGATTGCATTGGTTGGAACAAATAGCGGGACTAGCAGCCATGGAGGTACCAACAATTTATTGATTCAACTGGTTTTCCAAGGACTTTTCTTTGCGGGGGTCGTTTTTCTTGTGCGGTGGATCGCACCAGGTATTATGTATTTGAGTAATAAATTACTGATACCTACGGGGCGCACAATTTGTGCAATGATTATTTGTCTGTCAATGGCATATTTAGCTGAATTAGTTGGCTTATCGGGAGCAATTGGGGCTTTTTTTGCCGGAATTGCGATTGGGCAAACATCTGCAAAAAAGATTGTTGATCCTAATATCGAACCGATTAGCAATGCAGTTTTTGTTCCTGTTTTTTTTGTAAGCATTGGTCTGAGCGTTTCGTTTAACAACTTTATCACAGCATTGCCTTTTATTTTTGTAATGACAGTTCTCGCTGTCATTACAAAATGGCTTGGCGGTGAACTGGGTTCTATTTGGGCCGGTTTTGATCGGAGAAGTGGTCGCGTTGTTGGTACTGGGATGATTGCCCGCGGTGAAATGGCATTGATTACAGCCCAAATTGGGTTTAATGCGCATTTGCTTGAAAGAGCGTTATACGTTGATATTATTTTCGTGATTGTAATTGCTACCTTAATTGCCCCTTTGATGTTACGGTTGGCATTAAAGGGTTTGCGTAACTCAATTGATAAGTAGCAGAGCACTTTTCTTAATTGAGTTGTAAATTTTAATTTGTTTGCACCAACGCATGCAGTCAATTAAATCAAAACGCTTTAAGTCATAGGATACCCTCGTCATTATTTAGTAGCAATGCTGATAACGAAGGGCTTTTTTGTTGTGAAATAAAGTGAAGTAAATCTGATGTGGATTGAAGGATGGTTTACAAGATTAACAATTTTTATGTAAACGTTTTAATTGTAAAGGACGGATTTAAGAACTGGCAATTGTTAATAAATCTTACAAAAATGTTGTTATAACAGCATTTGTTCTTTGAATAAATTACAAAGTTTAATAATCTTAACTTCATAGAAAGTTCAAATTTAACAGCTACCCTTGAATTATAAGTTTGGAGGTATCGCACTAAAAATACAGGTAATAGGGTGATAATTTATGATAAGAGAGCGAATAAAGCGTTGGGACTATTGGTTAGTCGGTATTTTAATTTTAGCTGCTTTTCTATATGGCTGGAGCATTTGGACAGCCGGATATTCAAATAATTTTTATACAGCAGCAATTGTAAGTATGAGTGAGAGCTGGAAAAATTTCTGGTATGCCAGTTTTGATCCAGCCAGTTTTATCACAGTTGATAAGCCACCTGTTGCACTGTGGTTCATGGTTATCTGTGTTAAAATATTCGGTCTTCACGGCTGGAGCATTGTTTTGTCTTCAGTTCTTTTCGGAATCGGCTCTGTAGCATTAATATACAAGATGATTAAACCATATTTTGGGAGATTAGCTGCTAATATGGGTGCGTTTTTTATGACGATTACACCCATTGTGGTAGCTGTATCACGGACAAATAATATGGATGCAACTTTAGTTTTCTTCCTCTTGCTGGCAGGTTATCTGCTGCAGGTGGCTGTGAGCAAGCAGCGAGCGTGGTTAGTGGCAGTCTCATTTGCATTAATCGGGGTTGCTTTTAACATTAAAATGCTGCAGGCTTTTATGGTTTTACCAGCAATGTACTTTTTCTACTGGATTGCATCAACTGCAGGGTGGAAGAAAAAAATTATGCACCTAGTTGCTGCAACAGCTGCCTTGGTGGTCTTCACATTACTGTGGCCGCTGGCAGTTGATTCAACAAGTACCAGCAAACGTCCATATATCGGAAGTTCTTCTACTAACTCAGTCTTGAACTTAGCTTTTGGTTATAATGGAAGTCAGCGGCTCTTGGGACAAACTTCTGGAACTGGTGGTCGTTTTAGTGGCATGGGTGGTTCAAGCAAGAAGGGCAATCATGCAGGTAAAATGAATGGTACACGGCCAACTGGAAGCAAAAAAATGACTGCTCCTAAGGGAATGACTGGTAATAAAAAGGCGGGCACTGCTGGCGGACAGACCGGTAAAATGGGTCAAAACGGCGGCGGTGGTGGCGGCAGTAATATCTTTAATGTTGGATCCGCTGGGCCATTTAGATTATTACAAAAGGCGTTAGGTCAGCAGGTTAGTTGGATGTTCCCATTGGCTTTAATGGGGTTAATTGCAACTTTCCTTTATGAAATTAAAAAGCAACGCAGATGGTGGCAAACAACTAAAAAACAGCAACAGCTCTTCTATTGGGCTGGTTGGTTAGTGCCAGTTGGTGCATTTTTCAGTATTGCAAGCTTCTTCCATCCTTATTACATGGTAATGGTGGCCCCACCGTTAGCTGCTTTAGCTGGAATTGGCGTAGCAACTTTTGTGGGCGCCTTAAGAACTAGCAAACCACAGTGGCAACTTTATCTTCTAGCTGCAAGCTTTTGGTTGACTGGGATTTTACAGGCATGGTATGCATACAGTTATTATCCATGGCTAAGCTGGATTATTGTGGCCGGGACAGCTGCTGCATCGTTACTAGCAGTCTTCTTTTACCGAAATACGCTTAAAAGTATGGTATGTGCCGCTGTAGCGACTGTTTTTCTCTCACTTGCACCTGGTTTTTGGGCGTTGACTCCTACTTTGGCGGGGGCTTCTGATGCAATTCCTTCAGCCGGACCTGACTTGTTAAGTAGTTCAGGCGGAGCAAGCGGTGGTTTAGGCAGCGAGCAGGCTAATACAAAAATGATCAAGTATCTTGAAAAGCATAACAACGGAGCAAAATATTTATTTGCGACGATGGATTCAAATACTGCGGCTCCATATATTATCAAGACCAAAAAAGCAGTCATGACCATTGGAGGTTATAATGGAACTGACAATGCAATTTCATTGGCACAGTTCAAGAAACTGGTTAAAGAAGGCAAAGTTAAGTACTTCTATCTCTCTGGGAAAACTACGAATAGTGCACTTGTGCGCTGGGTTAAAAAGTATGGGACCAAGGTAAAATCAAGTGAATACTCGAATAGCAGTTCAACACAGCAAACGACAACTGGAAAGAGTAATACTGCAATGAAACAAGGCACACCTGGAAAAGGAGGAAAGCGGCCTAGTGGAAAAGCGCCTCAAGGCATGAAGGGCAACCAGATGGGTGGTCGTAAAAACATGAAACAGGGTCAACCTGGCAAGAACGGGAAGACTTCAAGTAATTCGCAGACAAGTTCCTTTGGCGGTTCGATGGGTGGCCAAAGTGGCACACTCTATAAACTGGATTAAAGTGGTTCGTATAAAAGCTAATTTATCATTTTTAACGAGGACTTAAACACACACTAGTGAATAGGAGGTCAACTTCTATGGGTAACAGATTAACAATTGTTTCGCCATGTTACAACGAAGAAGATGTACTTGCGGAAGCTGCTAAATTGCTGGGAGAAATTCTGGATAAATTGATTGCACAGGGAAAAATTGCAGCAGACAGTAAGATTCTTTTTGTTAATGATGGAAGTGTTGATGCAACTTGGCAAATGATCAAAGAACTTGAACACAAGTCTCCCAAATATACTGGAATCAAGTTCAGTAGAAACTTCGGACATCAGAATGCACTGATGGCAGGGTTAAAAAAAGCTCTTCCTTGGTCAGATATGGTGATCACAATTGACGTTGATTTGCAAGATGATGTTGAAAAAATCTATGAAATGGTAGATTGTTATCATGCCGGTAATGACATTGTATACGCGGTCCGTAATAATCGTGATACAGATTCCAAGTTTAAGCGAAACACGGCCTTGTTCTTTTACTGGATGATGAAGAAGATGGGGGTTGAGCTTGTCCCTAATCACGCTGATTATCGGCTAATGTCTCAACGTGCAGTTAAAGCACTTCTTGAATATCGAGAGGAAAATCTCTTTATTCGAGGAATCATCCCTAAGTTAGGATTTAAGAATACCAAAGTATATTATGCCCGCAAAGAGCGTTATGCAGGAGTAAGCCACTATCCTTTGAAGAAGATGTTGAACTTTGCGATTAATGGAATCACATCGTTTACTATTGTTCCCATTAAAATCATGCTTTACTTGGGAATCGTGATCAGTACACTCAGCGGATTATGCTTATTATGGGTCTTATATTCCTTTTTAACGAGCCACACAGTCTCGGGATGGGCATCTGTAATGATGTCGCTCTGGTTTCTCGGAGGTTTCCAGTTGATTACAATTAGTATTGTAGGAACTTACATTGGTAAGATCTTTGTTGAGACCAAGCACCGTCCACGGTATATCATTGAAGAAGATGATTATACTCAAGGAATGACTAATCAACTAGCTCAAAGTCAAGTTGCTCATGGCACATTAAGAGATGCAGGAAAACTTCCAAAAGAGCTGAACCATGTTAATGTTAATTAATATTAGTAAACTATAGATAAATTAAAGAGAGTGTGACATAAGTCGGGAAAATTTGAATGCTAACTCGAAATTATGAACATAGCGAGTAATTTGCTATGAGTAATTCGAAGTTAGACGGAAAATTTTGACTTATGGAACACTTCGATCCGGAATAAAAAAGAGGCTGTGACAAAATTTAACTTTTGTCACGGCCCCTTTTTTGTGTTCTTGATTTCTAAACAGCTAGTGCTGAAATGTGTACCAAAAGACAGTTGGCTGCACTTAACCCCGTAAACCAAACAATCTAATCCCTGAATTATCCGCCTGACGCTGTTAATTTCTGCCAACTAAATGCCTTTTGTCCCGCTCGCTTTTTTGACCAGCAGTGCTTTAACACGGAATTAACATCTGAGGTGGAAGATTAACACTGCTTTAACAGTAAATTTGTTATATTACGTGATAGAAAATAATAAAGGAGAAGATGAAGATGATTATTTTCACAACCGTACTTGTAACACTTGGTTTATTTATCTATCTTGGTTACGTGCTGTTGAAGGAGGAAGACAGATGAAGATGTTATTACAGTATTTGCCATATTTAATATTGCCATTAGTGCTAGCGATTCCGCTGGGAATTTTTATGAGTAAGTTAGTATTGGGGGAAAAGACTTTTATGACAAAGTTCTTGGCTCCTGTCGAAGGTAAAATCTATCGTTGGTTTCGGATTGATCAAGCGGAAATGGATTGGAAAAAATATACACTCAATCTGCTAAGTTTTTCAGCGATCGGTTTTATCTTTTTAATGTTAGTATTGAAATTTCAGAATTACTTACCATTAAATTCGCAGCATTTTGCGGGCATGTCATGGTCTTTAGCCTTTAACACAGCAGCCTCATTTGTGACCAACACGAATTGGCAAAGTTATTCTGGCGAATTTGCCTTATCCAACTTTTCGCAAATAGTTGGATTAACGGTACAGAATTTCATTTCTGCTGCCGTCGGGATTGCAGTGCTATTTGCTTTAATCAGAGGGCTCAAGCGCACCTCTGTGAAGTTGATTGGTAATTTCTGGAAAGATATTATCCGGATTTTATTATATGTTTTACTGCCTTTGAGTTTCGTAATTTCCCTAGTATTAGTGTCAACGGGAGTTCCTCAGACCTTAAGTGGGTCACGCACAGTTGAATTGGTACAGCCGGTGGCAGTTAATCAAGACGGGGCTCCAATCATGAACGCGCACATTGATGAAAAGAATAAAGTAGTTACAGTCAATGGCAAGAAAATCACAAACGCAACAATTGTGACTCGAGAAGAAGTGCCGCTTTATGCGCAGGCCAGTCAAGTTGCCATTAAGCAACTTGGAACCAATGGTGGTGGGGTTTTAGGTGCTAATTCGGCCCATCCTTTTGAGAATCCCAATCCGCTTTCAAATCTGGTCCAGATTACTGCGATGCTATTGCTGCCAATGGCACTTTGTTTTACTTTTGGATATTCCTTGAAAAAGAAAAAGGAAGGAATCACAATTTTTGTAACAATGTTTGTGCTGTTAGCTACTGCCTTAGTTATTAATGGCTTGGCAGAACAAAAGGGGATTTCGCTGGCACATATTGGCAACCTTAATCTGGAAGGAAAAGAAACACGTTTTGGAGTGACACTTTCGTCATTATGGTCAGTAATAACGACAGCAACTAGTACAGGGTCTGTAAATGCTTCCTTGGATAGCTTTTCAGCAATCGGTGGAATGATTGCAATGATGCTGATGCAAATTGGTGAAGTTGCTTTTGGTGGTGTGGGCTCTGGTTTGTACGGCATGCTAGGATTTGTGATTTTAACGGTTTTCATTGCCAGTTTGATGGTAGGTCGGACCCCAGAATATTTAGGGAAGAAGATTGGACCAAAAGAAATGCGGATGGCAGTTTTAGCTTGTTTAGCAACTCCTTTGGCAATTTTGATAGGAAGTGGCATCACCGCCGTTTTCCCAGATACTGTTAAGAGCTTAACAAATGCTGGGGCACATGGATTTTCTGAGTTTCTCTACGCATTTTCGTCAGCTGGGGGAAATAATGGATCTGCTTTCGGTGGCTTTAGTGCTAACACCACGACTTTTAATATTGCATTGGGCCTGGTAATGCTATTAGCGCGTTTCTTGCCAATCATAGCTTTATTGGTAATTGCCGGGAGAATGGCACAGCAAAAGATGACAGCCACTACTAGCGGAACTTTGTCGACTACAAATACAGTTTTTGTGGTCCTTTTACTAATCGTAATTCTTATTATTGGAGTCTTGAGCTTCTTTCCAGCCCTGGCTCTGGGACCAATAGCTGATTTTCTGGCGAGTCATTAGTTAAGGGGGAATCCTCATGGAAGAACAAAAAGGAAAAAATAAAATGCTTGATAAATCAATGTTAATTGCAGCTTTAAAGGAATCGTTTTTAAAACTTGCTCCACGTGATGAAATTAAAAATCCGGTCATGTTTCTTGTCTATATTTCTGCATTGTTGACTACATTGCTCCTCGGATACTCGCTTTTCAATATTAAAGATGGGATTGTAACGAGTGGTTTTATTTTCTCAGTGGCAGTGATCTTGTGGTTAACGTGTTTATTTTCAAATTTTGCAGAAGCAGTCGCAGAAGGACGCGGCAAAGCACAGGCTGAGTCCTTAAAAGCAGCACGTAAAAATGTTGTGGCCCATAAAGTGGATGGGATAACTCACAAAAAAACAGTTGATGCCGACAGTGCTTCTTTAGTTAAAAATGATTATATTTTAGTTAATGCAAACGAACAAATTCCGGCAGATGGAGAAGTGATTGAAGGAGCAGCTTCTGTTGATGAGAGCGCAATTACAGGAGAATCCGCACCTGTGATTCGGGAAGCCGGCGGGGATCGTTCTGCTGTAACTGGCGGAACTACAGTGTTATCGGATTGGTTAATTATTAAGGTCACGCAAGAACCTGGGAAAAGCTTTCTCGATAAGATGATCGGCATGGTTGAAGGTGCCAATCGGAAAAAGACACCCAATGAGATTGCACTTGAGATATTACTGGTGGCACTTTCACTCATTTTCTTGCTGGTAACGGCTTCCTTGTTTACCTATTCAGCATTATCAGCCTCTATTTTAGGGGTGAAAAATCCGATTTCGATTATCTGGTTGGTAGCCTTGCTCGTGTGTTTGGCACCCACAACCATCGGTGCTTTGCTTTCTGCAATCGGAATTGCAGGGATGAGTCGCTTAAATCAGGCGAATGTATTAGCAATGAGTGGACGTGCGATTGAAGCAGCTGGAGATGTTGATGTTCTCCTGTTAGATAAGACAGGAACAATAACGCTAGGAAATAGACGTGCAGCTGAATTTATCCCGGTTGATGGTCATGCGGAAAGTGAAGTCGCAGATATCGCACAACTGGCATCTTTAGCCGATGAAACTCCTGAAGGTCGTTCAATTGTTGTTTTGGCTAAAAAACTTTATGGTTTGCGGGGTCGAACAATCAACGATCAGCATTTCAAGTTTGTTCCATTTACAGCTCAAACAAAAATGAGTGGCGTCGATTATGCGGGGATTGAGATTCGTAAAGGTGCGGCAGACAATGTGGCTCAATATGTCCAAGCTGCTGGTCAAAAGTATAGCACTGCTTGTAAACAGGTCGTTGAAGATATTTCTAAAAAAGGTGGGACACCTTTAGTTGTGACGCGCGATCATGAAGTCTACGGTGTGATCTATCTTAAAGATATTATAAAAAAGGGTGTTAAAGAAAAATTTGCAGATTTAAGGAAGATGGGGATTCAAACAATTATGATTACCGGTGATAATCCTGTTACCGCAGCTGCAATCGCTGCAGAAGCCGGTGTTGATGACTTTTTGGCACAAGCTACACCAGAAAGCAAATTAAAAACAATCCGTGAATTTCAGGCCAAAGGTCATTTAGTTGCCATGACGGGTGACGGAACTAACGATGCGCCTGCTTTGGCGCAAGCTGACGTAGCAGTTGCGATGAACTCAGGAACTCAGGCGGCTAAGGAAGCTGGCAACATGGTTGATCTTGATTCATCACCCACAAAGTTGCTTGAAATTGTGAAGATTGGCAAGCAGCTGTTAATGACACGCGGCAGTTTAACAACTTTTTCGATTGCCAACGATATTTCAAAATATTTTGCGATTATTCCTGCAATCTTTATGAATCTCTACCCACAATTGCAGGTACTAAATATTATGCGACTCAGCAGTCCTACAAGTGCAATTCTGTCAGCTTTAATCTTTAATGCACTGATCATTGTCGCATTAATTCCACTAGCACTCAAAGGAGTTAAATATCGCGAAGTAGCTGCAAAACAGTTATTGAATCATAATCTGCTTGTCTATGGGATTGGTGGACTGGTGATTCCTTTTATCGCCATTAAAGCCATTGATCTGTGTGTTTCTTTACTGCTAGGACTTTTATAAAAGGAGAGGATTACAAATGAGACGAGCACTTAAGGATTCTGTAGGAATCTTACTAACAGTGGTTGTATTGTGTGTATGCTATACGTTACTAGTTACACTTTTGGGGCAGCTGTTTTTTAATAAGCAAGCCAATGGGAGTTTAATTACTAATTCTAAGGGGCAAAAGGTTGGCTCTGAGCTTTTAGCACAACCTTTTACAGCGAAGAAATACCTCTGGGGCCGAAATATGATTTTAGATACTACGAGTTTTAAGAGCACTCAAGGACGCGTAGCTTATGGAACAATTTCAAATCTCTCACAAACCAGCACGGAATTACGGACCCAAGTTAAGCAACGTGCTGCAGTCATTGGAGCTTTAAATAATCAAAAAAATGTTCCTGCGGAGTTAGTGACAACTTCTGGCAGCGGTCTAGATCCAGAGATTTCACCACAAGCCGCGGCTTATCAAGTCGAACGAATTGCACGTGCACGCTCGCTTTCAGCTAAAACAGTTCAGAAAGTAATTTCCAAGTACACCTCTCAGAAAACAGGAGGAATTTTGGGAGCGGCAAGGGTCAATGTTTTACAGGTCAACTTGGCGCTTGATAAAATAAAGAGCTAATTTTTATTTTTCAGACAAGCTGTGGTAGGCTTGAGTTTAAGGGAGGTGGTGTTCATGCAGGAAGATTCAAGTACGCAGAATCTTTTAGCACAAATTAAGAAAACCCAAGCTAAAGAGCGCGGCAAAAGAGGAAGGCTAAAGATCTTCTTTGGCTATGCTGCAGGTGTCGGAAAAACTTTTGCAATGCTAGAAGAAGCACGCGAACTCAAAAATGAGGGTTATGATGTTGTAATCGGCTACTTGGAACCGCATGACCGCCCAGAGACAGCACAGCTAGCAGAGGGTTTGGAACAGCTTCCTCCAAAACGTGTGCAGCATCAAGGACTTCAAGTTAATGAATTTGATTTGGAAGCTGCGCTTAAAAGAAAACCAACTTTCATTTTAGTTGATGAACTTGCACATTCTAATGTAGACGATCAAAAACATTCAAAAAGGTATCAAGACATTGCGGAACTTCTTAATGCAGGGATCAATGTTTATTCAACTTTGAATGTGCAGCATTTAGAGAGTTTAAACAGCGTTATTGATAATTTGTTGCATGTAGCTGTGACTGAGACCGTTCCGGATTATATTTTTGATAATGCCGATGAGATCAAACTTGTTGATTTGGAACCTAAAGATTTGACAATGCGACTGCAGCTGGGCAAGATCTATTCAACTGTGCATGCACGTAAAGCCTTAAATAATTTTTTCAAAATGAATAATCTGACGTACCTGCGTGAACTAGCACTGCGTAAAATGACAATGAGACTTGCTCATAGAAAAAAAGCAAGCGAGCGCCTTTTAGTTTGTATCTCAGGTGCACCTAGTAATCGGCGAGTGATTCGAACAGCAGCGCAATTGGCGCATGCTTTTAGTTGTGAATTAAGTGGAATATATATTAGTGACGATCAGGATGAAACAGCGCATAGTCAGCAATTAACTGAAAACATTCGCTTGGCGGAACTTTTAGGCGCAAAAGTAGCAACCTTGTATGGTGCGCAAAAAGGAGAGCTGATTGCAGAATACGCCAAGGAAAAAGAAATTTCGAAAATTGTCTTGGGTGCCAGTCAGACAACTTGGCTAGAAGAGCTATGGCGCGAGGACATAGTTGAACAGCTCAATACACTGATTCCTGAAATTGATAAGTTTGTGATTACAGAAAAGAAGCACCGAAAAAAAAGAAAAAAGCTTTTTAGTGTATCCCTTAATCAAGTTGCCAACCTTTCAGATCTATTGAAAACTTTTGCGATTTTAACGGGATGTAGTTTTCTCGGACTTCTTTTAAAGGAAATCGGGTCCAATGACGTTAATATTGTGTTGCTTTATATTCTGGGAGTCATGATAAATGCGCTTGTGACTCATGGTAAACGGTATTCGCTCTTTTACTCGTTTGCAATGCTGTTACTCTATGATTTTCTGTTTACGCAACCACTTGCTTCTTTTCAGAGCAGCCCCAATAATCTTTTGACTTTTGTAGTCATGTTTTTAGTCGCCTTTTTGAGTAGTTCGTGGACTACAAAGCTTAGAAAACAAGGCATTTTAGATGCCCAAAGAGCGTATCGTACTGAAATATTACTAAAAACAAATCGGCTCCTGCAACGCTCCCCTAGTCTTGCAGAAATCTATCAGGTGACAGGGGAACAACTGCGTGAACTTTTAAAGTGTCCAGTTTGTATTTTTCCCGGTAATCAAGAAAATTTGAGTATGCCACATTTTTTTGGAGATGGCAAAGACAACCAGGCAACAACCATTACCACGGCCGAACAGGCAATCGTATTGTGGGTATTGCGTAATCGCAAAAGAGCAGGGTTTGGGACAGATACTTTGCCCAAAGCAGACTATCTGCACCTTCCGCTTAATGATCCGGAAGAACCGCGTTATGCATTGGCAGTTGTTTCATTAGGTCTTAAAAAAAGTGTGCATCCGGATTCCTTTACACTGGATTTAGCCTATTCTATCTGTGATGAATGCGAACAGGCTGTTTTAAGAATTAAAAATCTTAAGCAAAAAAACGAAGGCGAAGCGCTGGCACGACAGGAAAAATTGCGAGCTAATTTGTTACGCGGGATCTCGCATGATTTGCGCACACCTTTGACTACGATTTCTGGGAATGCTGATATTTTACTGCATAGTGAATATGAGTTAGAAGAGACGCAGCGAAAAGAGCTATACCATTCGATTTATAATGATGCTACCTGGTTAATCAATCTGGTTGAAAATCTACTGGCGATGACCAAGGTTGATGAAGGAAGTCTCAAGGTTAAACGCAGACCAGAACTAGTAGAAGATATTTTCCAAGCAGCACTCAGTCATTTGAGTGCGAATGCTGTAAAACACACCCTTGAGACTAAAATTGAATCGCAGATGTTGATATTAGATACGGATGGACAGTTAATCACCCAAGTACTCATAAATATCATTAATAATGCAATTCAATATACGCCAACCGGTTCTAAAATTATTCTGACAGCTAATTCGACCGCCAATGGACGTGCGCAGATTAGTATTTACAATGATGGACCGCATATTGATGAACAGGCGATGACTAAGATTTTTGAATTGTTTTATTCAGGAAATTCCATCTATGCTGGTCGCAAAGGAATGGGGATCGGGTTGGCGCTTTGCAAATCGATAATAGCGGCTTGTGGAGGGCGCTTAGAAGTCGAGAATGTGCAACCAAAGGGAGTCCGTTTCTTTTTCACATTACCATTATGGAGGGACAAAGATGAGTAAAATTCGCATACTTGCTGTAGAAGATGATCATGAGGTTGGCAGATTGATTACAATGACTTTAAAAGCCAATCATTATGTGTATGAGTGGAGTAAAACAGGGAATGATGCGTTAAGTGTTTTCTCACTTTTTCAACCAGAGGTAATTTTACTTGATTTAGGATTGCCTGACATGGATGGAATTGAAGTCATCAAACAGGTCCGAGCAATTAATCAGACTCCAATAATTGTGATTTCAGCACACAGTGAAGAAGAAGATAAGATTAGTGCACTTGATGAAGGGGCAGACGATTATCTAGTTAAGCCCTTTTCCGTTAATGAGATGCTGGCGCGTATTCGAGTTGCATTGAGACGCAGGCAAGTAGTTGCAGATAGTGCTGCACAACAGCGCAGTTACGTGAATGGCGCTCTAAAAATTGATTTTTTAGGCAGAACTGCCTATCTGAATGCCAAACCCTTGGCTTTAACGGAGACAAATTATAAATTACTATGCCTGTTGGCTGCCAACACAGCTAAAGTGCTGACACATGGCTATCTAATGCGTGTTCTCTGGCAGGATAAGCCATTAGATGATACGACTTCGCTACGTGTAGCAATTGCTGGGTTAAGGAAGGCGCTAGAACCAACCGCAAACTCACCGAAGTATATTCAGACTCATATTGGCGTAGGTTATAGTTTTATTCAACATTAAAGTTAACGCCATCAGTTAAAGATAAACGGCGAACTACTAGGAAGTCTGCAATTGACCAAAGTAGTTCGCCGTTTGTATAAGTATTGATTTTAAAAATGTCTGTTTTAAAGTTCCGCTCGTTTAAGCTTGGGAATGTTTCACCTTGGTGCGGTACAACCGGTAAAGAGTATAACCAATCAGACCAAACAACAACGGTCCAATAATTTCTAAGAAAAGGTCCCAGTATTGGTGTGCACTAACCGCAGAAATAACTGTTGCGCCAACTCCCACAAGTAAGAGTGCATCTGTCAAACAAACGACGATTAAGGTACTCCATTGATGCTTGAAAAAAACAATCTCGGTTTCATTAAATGAATATTTAGCTTTGAAGAAAGCAAAGGCCGTGACTAAAAATAGATAGGGCAGGGTAGAAGAAATATTATCCATCAAAGTTAAGACATTATAAAAACTTACCGCACTTTTGCCGCCAAATGAAGTCAAAGCTAAAAGGATACTGACAAGCAAGGCTTGTGCCCACATTGCATTTGCAGGCATCTGAAAATGATTTAGCTTTGTCAAAAAAGCTGGCCACAATTTTTTAGGAGTACCAAGAATAAATGACTTGATTGGCATAAAGGCAATTACGAAAAAAGAACCACAATAGCTCAGTAACATCATTAATGCTGCAAAACGGGCACACCAAAAACTAAAGGCCGGTGCCGCCGATTTTAAACCTAACGAAAGTGCCATAGTGCGCCCAAGATTACTCATCAGCACGTAGGTTGTATTCCCAAGATTAACTGAAGAAGCAGTAAAAGTTTTTGTCCAATTGGCAGAAGCTCCCCACATGAAAATAAAGAGGGCATAAATAACGGTAATTAAGATCGCACCGAGAGCCATTGCAAATGCAAAATTACGCTTTGCATTTTTCATACGATCAGAAACACCACCGAGAGCTTCAATGCCCGCAAAAGCATAAACTGCAAAAATAACAAATGAGACCGTCTGGCTAACTGACTGATAACTTTTGCGTGGTGAAACCAGCAGGCTTTTAGGTAATGAAATCGGTTCTGCTAATTGAAAATGATTAAGACATAGGACAAACAGGCTTGCAGCAAAAAAGAAAAGTGTGATAGCAACTGCCGCTAGACCGCCAATTGAAGCCAGGTGCACAATTTTTTCAATTCCTTTGGTCGAAATGAAAGTTACAAAGCAAAAAAAGAGAATGCTAATCAGGCCCAAGGTAGTAGTTGAGTCCAGGTTTCCAAAATGCCAGGTACTGGTTTGGTCTGCGCCGGATAAGGTAGTTGAAAGCATAATCCATATTTTTGAAACGGTGGAAACAATTAAAATAATCCAGGATGCAATCCAGACAAATCCGCCAATAAAGGCCCATTTGATGCCCAAGGAATTTTCAAGCCAAGCATAAACACCACCAGGTTCGTTATGAAAGGCGGCTCCAAATTCGGCAAACATCAGTGAAGATGGTACGAAAAATAAGAGTGCTGCCAAGATGTACCAGACGATTCCAGCATAGCCCATAGTGTAATAAGCAATTGAAGTATTATCAAAAGCAAAAGTTGATGTGAAAATCATCAGCATAACACTCAGAAATGTGACGGTTTTAGGAGACAAAGTTGTTGATTTTTGCAAGTCGTTCACCTCAAGCATAGTTTACAGGTTAAAAAACAATAAGTATTTTTAAATTTTTTATAAGCAATCTGTTAAAATTGTACACTGAAAAATAAGATAAAGAAACAAGTTTTTGCAAATTAATGAAAACTATTGTGAAAAAAAGTTGGTTTTCAATTTTTTGAAAATTTTACGACCTTGTTTTTAATTAGATATTTACAGAACGGAAATTCTGGTGTAGACTACAACTAATAATTTTAATAATGATATTTTAATAGTAATCTTAAACCGTTGATGCGGAGATCAAGATTGTTGTGCACGTTAAGAGAGTCACCGAAGCTGGGAGTGTGACCGAACGCAGGCAGTTAAATGGACCGCAGAGGGCTTTTCCGAAAACAAGTGTGAGTACGGAAAGACGTCAGACATACGTCAGTTGTCGGGAGTGTGTTGGCACTTCGCTAAGAGTGTGATTACCAGTTTTAATAGTCTTATTTAGTCAACGACTGTTGGATTGGTGTCAAATTAAGGTGGTACCGCGAAAATATTCGTCCTTAAGAATGCTAAAGCATTCCTAAGGACTTTTTTTATGCTCAAAATATAGAAAGGTGTGTCTAAGATGATTGCAGAATTAGAGAAGTATCACGATTTTCCAGCTGTTCCGGTGACAATCCAGTTTAAGATGGAGTCTTTTGCAGCAATCCAAGTAATTAATAGTTTCAGAAAGGAACATGTGCCATGTTTTTTATTGACGCGTACGACTGAAAAAGATGAAAAGTACACATACTTGGGGATTTCTCCGCAAAGAAGTTATCAAATGCATGCTGAAATGGTGACAATTAATACCCCGAAAGGACAGCAGGTTAAGCATGAGGTGCCTTTTTCAAAAGTCCTTGAGCAGGTCTTAGCCAAATACCAAACACCGCACATTCCAGAGTTACCTCCCTTTCTTGGCGGTCTGGCCGGTTATTTTAGTTATGATTATGCTAAGACTGCCACCTCTGCTCATTTTGCAGATGTGACCGATCCACTCGAACTCCCAGATGCAGACCTATTATTATTAGATCAAGTGATTGTCTATGATCACCGCAAAAAAGAAATTACGCTAAGTCGAATAGTCTCAACGCAGATCACTCCCACAAAGTATCGCGCAGTTCTTGAAGATTTACGTACTTTGAAAGAAAAAATCTTGCATTTACACCTAGATTCGGATTTACCAACTTTTTCAATGGGAAAACTTAAAATGCATTTTTCTTTAGCAGAATTCGAACAGCATGTCGAAGAGGTGCGACGCAGGATTAAAGATGGAGATATTTTCCAGTTAATTCTCTCGAATATGCAGGAAACAAGCATGCGAGGCTCCTTATTAGCAGTTGCTCCGCGGCTTTTCACTGATTGCCCTTCACCATATGAATTCTATTTTCAGCATGCAGATTTTGAAGTGGTCGGAGCCTCGCCAGAAACTTTGGTTGGCAAAAACGGACAGCAACTGTTCGCATATCCATTAGCTGGAACACGCAGACGCGGTGCAACAGCTGCCCAGGATGCAGCTTTTGCACAAGAGTTATATCACGATCCCAAGGAACTTTCAGAGCATAACATGCTGATTGATCTGGGAAGAAACGATTTGGGGCGGGTCAGTAAATTTGGCACTGTTCAGGTAACTGGAGTACGCAAACTCTTAAAATTTGCCAACGTGATGCATTTAGGTTCAACGATTGAGAGTACTGTTGCACCCAAAACAACTGCAACTGAGATTGTTAAAGCAGTGCTACCCGCAGGAACACTTTCGGGTGCTCCCAAAATTTCTGCGATGCAGATCATTGCACAGCTTGAGAAACGTAAACGGGGTCTTTACGGCGGCTGTCTTGGTTATTTGGGATTCGATGGGGATTTGGATATGTGTATTGGAATCAGGCTGGCTTATCGCAAAGCGGAACATTTAGTGGTCCATTCAGGTGCAGGAATTGTAGCGGACAGTGTCGCGAAACATGAATATCAAGAATTCAATAATAAAGCAGCTGCTGTGAAAAAGGCACTTGCAGCAGTAAATACCACTGAGGAGGTAGCAGTCGATGCATTATTTGATTGATAATTACGATAGTTTTACCTATAATTTGTATCAAATGGTCGGGACTTTAACTAACGAAACTGTTAAAGTAATCAAAAACGACGAGTTGACCGTTGCGCAGTTAAAGGAACGCAAACCACAAAGCCTAATTTTCTCACCCGGACCGGGGCGCCCACAGGATGCAGGGCAGATGGAAAATTACCTGCGTGCCTTCATTGGACACATTCCGATCTTAGGAATTTGCTTAGGTCACCAAGCAATCGGCGAAGTCTATGGCACCAAGGTTGTTCACGCTAAACAACTGATGCATGGGAAATCATCATCGATTCATTTAACTCACCCGGATAATCTTTTTGCGGGTTGTCCTGAAAGCTTCACTGGGGCACGGTATCATTCTTTGGTACTTGAGCGCAATAGCCTCGCTTCGGCTCTAAAAATCACGGCCGAAAGTCAAGATGGTAGCATTATGGCAATTGCAGACGATGTTAAGCAGGTTTATGGGCTGCAATTTCATCCTGAATCAATTATGACTGAGCATGCAGTGGGCCAACAAATCATGCGGAACTTTTTGCAACTTGCTGAAGCGGTTTATGCGTAGCAACCACTACTTAATGACATTGACATTTAAATTTTTAACCTGCATAATAAATGGTAATAAAACGTGATGGTGTTCGCGGATAACTATCGAAAGATTGATAACACCTACCTGCTTGCATGGGGGTAGGTGTCTTTTTTTGTCTCTCTTGCAAGCAAATAAACCTGAGGGGGATTAGCAATGAAGCAATCAGTTATTAACTGATAAGAAGCAAGCAATTATTTTGAAGAACAAGCTATCGGGGTGGGAGAAAGAATGAAAGAGAATTTAAAAAATGATGTTAGTGTCATCTGCTTTGCTTTTGGAGGCGGGTGTTTACGCTATTTTTTTACAACGTGGTTAGGTTTTAGTGGAACAGTCGTAGTTAATTTAAGTGGATGTTTTTTATTGGCTTGTCTGACTTATTTCTTTTTGACCTTTAAGAATTTTTCAGAATGGTTAACAATCGGTCTAGGAACTGGATTAATCGGTTCTTACACAACATTTTCCAGCTATAATCTTGATCTCTTAAAGATGATTCTCCAACACACCACAGGAGAAGCGGTGCTATACTTGGTAATCAGCATTTTAGGCGGGCTGCTTTGTGCTTATTGTGGAGCTTTTTGCGGAACCAGTCTAGGAAAAAAGTTGGTTAGGAGGCGGCAGCGATGATTTATTTAGTTGGATTAGGCTCAGCGATTGGATCGTTATTACGTTTTGAAGTGACCAGAAACGTTAAACGGCGTTATCGTCAGAACTGGCCGCTGGCGACATTTTTGATTAACTTAAGCGGGGCCTTTTTACTCGGGTTTATCTTTGGCTTGCATCTGACTCAAGTTTCTTTTGCATTTTTAGGAACAGGTATAGTAGGCGGTTTTACAACTTTTTCAACTTTAAATACGGAAGTCCTTGGTTTATTCAATAACCAGCATGTCCACACCGGGACCAGCTACTTGCTGTTTAGTTACTTAGGTGGTGGGCTCTTAATTTTTAGCGGCTACTTTTTGGGGTCACTGGTCTAGCATAGAATAGAAAGTTTGAGTGTAAAAATGGTGTCAGCTTAACTTTAGTAAGATCTTTCTATCGTCTTTTAGGTTATTATGAACTATCTTGGATAGTAGCCAGTTCAAAATGAAACTAAAATTAAAGGTGAGGATAAATGGAAATCAATCAAATCTTAAAGAGTGAGCGAAAAAAATTAAAGTTGACACAAGCACAGGTTGCTGCAGAAATCTTTGTTTCGCAAAAGTCAATTTCTAATTGGGAAAATGGACATTCATTTCCTGACATTGATAGTTTGATTCGGTTAGCTTCTTTATATCATTTATCCTTAGACAATATTTTATTGGAGGATTCTAAAATGGTGAAAGATCTTAAGGAAAAAACTGATTTGAATGCAATGAAGAAAATTCAAATGACAGTCTCTATTACCAATTCGCTCTTAATACTAGTGGTTTGTGCCCAGAGTTGGCTGGGGGAGCTGTCTTTGCCAACCACAGTTTTGATCAGTTTGGTTATTATGCTAAACATCGTTTCAACAGTCTACTTTTCGAAGTTAATTAGCCGCCTTGATAATGCAGCAGCAGCTAAAACAAAAAAGAAGCGGCAGATAGTCCGATTCTTGATTTTTGCAATTATTTTTGGTGGTTGTCTGTTAATTGGAACCTTACTGAATTAGGCTTTGAAAGCTGAGTTACAGGTAGTTGACGAAACAGTTATGGTTCTATTAACTAGAAAATTTTGAACAGGGGGCGGTGACAAAAGTTAAATTTTGTCACCGCCCCTCTTTTATTCCGGATAAACGTGTTCCATAAGTCAAAATTCTCCGTCTAACTGCGAATTACTCATAGCAAAGTACTCGCTATGTTCGTAATTTCGAGTTAGCACTCAAAATTTTCCCGACTTATGTCACACTCTCCTTAGTTTGCGCGTTGCACATCGTTGGTGAATGAGAGGTTAACGAAGTAACTGCTCCAATGAATCAACCTCGGTGACAGGCGCAAATGGTAAATTTTCAAAAGGCGCTCTGGTTCTATTAATCCAAGTTGTGTTAAAGCCATAACTAGTGGCGCCGTAAATATCCCAAGCATTGGAAGAGACAAATGTGTAATTACGCGCCTCTTCTTTAGCGGCAATTAAACCATAGACACTTGCCGTTGGTTTATATTTTTTGACTGTGTCAGCCGAAAAAATGTTACTAATGAATTGATCGATGCCCGTCTTTTGCAAAATGGGAGTGATCATTTCGGGAGTTGCGTTTGTTAAAATTACAATTTTTTTATTTTCAGCTGTTAATTTTTGCAATACTTTAAGCGTGTCAGGAAACAAAGGCGCAATTTGATAAGAGAGCAGCATTTCTTGTCGTAAATGAGAATCTTTAATATTAAAGAACTCAAAAGTATAGTCGAGCGCTTTCTTCGTTAAATCCCAAAAATTCAGGTAGAATGTGGGATCTTGTTGCGAAATAAGCCACGCGTATTCTAATTGCTTTTTTCGCCAGAGATCATTAAAATCTTTTGTTAAGGAACCTAACTTGTTGGAAAACTGGTCTGTGACAGCATTTAGATCAATTAGGGTCCCATAAGCATCAAAAATTATTGTCTTTTTCATAACGTTCCTCCTAGCTATTTGTCAATAATTATAATTTATCATTAGAATATCTCGAATGCTTTCGAGATAAGCTTGGAAAGAAGGAAATGATATCAAAGAACCCAATCTTAATCAGGTAGCATATTTGCTAAGTAATGCGCAACGGACAAAAATATTACTTTTTTTGCTGGATAATCGCTTCCATACTGTTAATGAAATTACGCAAAAAACGGATTTGAAGAATAATACTGTCTCATTTCATTTAGGCAAGTTTCTTAAAGCCGCTTGGGTAATTTGCACAGTGAAGGGCAAATTTCATTATTATAGACTTAAAAATGCTCAAGTTGCGGCTCTCATAGAAACAATGCTGGTGCTCGCCCCACGAAAGGAAATCCTTTCTTTTACTCAAAATAAGGTTTATTTACGCCTGAAACAAGCACGGGTTTGCTATGACCATTTAGCAGGCGAGCTTGGCGTGAATTTACTACAGCAGCTGCTGCAAAAGAAATGGATTACTAATACTGCTTCGGGGTTAGTGATTACAAGCCATGGCAGTCTCCAGCTTGCTCAAAAATTTAATATTAGTTTTGCAGCATTCGAACTACAAGACACAATGATTCTGGCAACGTGTCCTGACTGGAGTGAAAACAAGCGGCATCTAAAAGGTGCGCTCGGCAGGCAGTTGTTACGATTTATGTTTGTGCATGCGTGGCTTTATTTTCCAGTTGAAGATAGTCGAGCGGTTGCGTTGACCGCTAAGGGACGGCGCAAGTTCAAAGAATATTTTGACTGATCAAGCAGCCTTAACAGCCGAGTTTTGGGACTAGGCACAACGAGTTAGCTTTTAAAATAACTGCAAAAACTACTGTGCTTTTGGATCTGCTGAACTGACAAAAAGCAGGCCCACTAGGAATGTACAACAGGCAAGCAGTAACAAGACCACTAGCGCAACTTCCCAATTACCAACGCTAGTTTTAAGTTGTCCTAACAAAGTTGGACTCAAACAAGCGATGAGGTAGCCGATTGATTGGACAATCCCGCCGATTGCACTCGCTTCGCGTGCAGAATGTGCGAGTGTTGTAATGAGGCTCAAAGACAACGAGAAAATTGCAGCAGTTGTCAAGCCTAAGCAAATCACGGCGCTTGTTAATAGCAGCAGTGAAGGCTTGCCAAGCAGCAACAAGCCTAAGCCAATGAGGTACCCACTGAGCAAAAAAATCAGTACCGTTTGCAATGTGCGTCTTGAGGTCTTAAGGCGCGGAATAAGATACGAAATTGGAATTCCACTGAATTGAAAAAGTGCAAAAAGCCCGCCAACTGCTAAAACGGAAAGTTTTAAATTACTCAAAATACTGGGTAACCAAGCTACTAATCCATAAAAAATAAAAGATTGCATTCCCATGAAAAATGCGAGAATTAGCACTCGTGGTTGTTTAACAAGCAACTGTTTGAGACTCTTTTTCTGGGGCATTGGCGCGTGGTGATCGTTGACTTGAGCGTTGCTTATTTTTTTAGGAAGCAGGAACCAGCCGCAAAGCGCGACAACTGGCGGAAGTGAGACTAACTGAATGACTGCTTGCCAACCAATATTTTTGGCTAAAAAGGCTGCGGAGTAACCAATTAATGCAGCCCAGAGACTAAGTGCCGCAATGTAAAGGCCATTTAAAATACTAGCTTTTTCCGGGGCGCGTTCCATAATGATGGTGGGGATTAGAACATTTAAGAGCGTAATTGCTGTTCCTACAAGTGCAGTTCCCAAAAAAAGCAACGGCAAGGAGTAGATCCGCACGAAATTTGCAACCAGTAATAGTGTCAAAGATAGCAGTAACGAGCCTTGTGTTCCCAGTCGGTGAATTACTAAAGGTGCTAACACTGAAAATATTCCAAAACAAACCAGCGGAATAGTGGTTAAGATCCCCATTTCAGTAGCAGAAAGTTTAAAGGCTTGCATAATATAAGTACTCAATGGCGGAATAACAATAATTGCTAGGCGCAGATTGCCGGCAATTAGAAAAATCTCCCAATTCAAATTAAACTTTATTTTTTCCATGCTGATGATTCGCTCCCTTTAAATTAATTAAAACAATAAAAAGCCCACCTAAACAAGCATTCTTGCCTAGATGGGATCCATTCTAGTATCATGACGAAATAAATTTCGCTATCAGAATTGTACCGCATTATTTTAGCACCTGATCTTTCTTAAAGTCAAATTCAAGTGTAATTAGCAATAAATTGAATTAAGATTAAAGCTGAGAAGGTATAAAAAAAACAATTTAGTAAATTTGGAGGCCCCCCAGATGCAACAGAAAATCGATAATTTTTCAATCCACTACGAGATTCGTGGAACAGGAATACCGGTTGTCTTTTTACACGGCTTATGCTTAGATTTGAATTTTATGAAAGAAAACTACGCAGAATATTTTGATTCAAAAAAATACCAGCAGATCTACCTTGATCTTCCAGGAATGGGAAAGAGCAGCTCATTTTCAGAACCGCTTCCGAGTGGAGATTATTTATGTACTGTCATCACGCGATTTTTGGATAGTCTGGGAATTAAGGACTTTTACCTTTGTGGTCATTCTTATGGCGGATATCTGGCTTTAGGGATTGCCTATCGTTGTGCGCAGCAAGTTAAAGGGTTGTTTTTGACTTGTCCAGTTATCACTGCGAATGCAAATAAAAGAATTACTGAAAAACATCTTAATTTGACCTTGGCTGAAATTAAGCCGACTAATGCAACAGACTATGCCGATTATAAAGAAATGAATGTTGTTATTAATGATTTAAGCTGGCAGAAATATCAAAAAGAGATTGCCAGCGGACTTCAGCAGTGTGATTTTCAGTTTATTGAGCAACTGCAACGGGATGATTTTAAGGCTTACCAGTTGAATGATGAAGAAAATATTAAGAAATGGCAGACGCAGATTCCAACTTTTTTGTTACTGGGACGGCATGATCAAATTGTCGGTTTTCGCGAACAGTCTAAGTTGTCATTGACTTTTGTAAATTGCAATCTACTGGTTTTAGATTCCGCGGGGCATAATTTGCCACTTGATCAACCGCAAATCTTTAAAAGCTGTCTTAATTATTTTTTTAAGTAAGTAATTTGTTTACACTAATTAGTGTGTAAAAGGGAAGTGAAAACCATGTCAAAAAGTCGCTTAGAAGCTTTCAGTGATGGAATTTTTGCAATTATTATTACTATTATGGTCCTCGAGTTGAAGGTGCCTGCGACAGGTGCTTGGAGTGAACTAATCAAACCGAGCTTTTTTGCTACCTTGTCAGCCTACTTACTTAGTTTTTTATTTGTGGCTAGTTTTTGGATTAGTCACCACATGATTATTACTCCAGTCAAAGTAGTTGATAAAGTTCTACTATGGTCAAATATTGGACTTCTTTTACCAATCAGCCTATTGCCATTGGTGACTGCTTGGCATGGGAGGTATCCTAGTGCTACTGCTCCAAGTGTTTGTTACCTGTTAATATATGTCTTATCAGTTTTGGGTTTATATATATTAGGTCAAGTTTCATTAGCACGTGTCAGCCCAGTACAAAGAACAGAGTGCTATGAAACGAACAAAACACGGTTATGGTTGGTTGTTTTCGGTTTGATTTCACTTGCGGTTACTTTTGTGATACCTTTAGTTTCCTCGGTGTCAGTTTTTATTATTTTGATTTATTGGTTAAGAGCCTCTAACCAAAAAGATGTTCGCCGAAAATTTTAGATTATGAAAACCCCAAGCATTTTTTTGGACTTAACTAATATGATTAGTTATAATACTAATAGAGTTAGTTAAAGGAGGTCAGGAAGATGAAAATCAAAAAAATGCAGCACCTTTATCAACTTACTTTTTTGCCGCATTTATTTCCGATTAACTGTTATCTTTTTGAAACGAATTCAGGATTAATTGTAATTGATATGGGAGTTTCTTCTTTCGTATCAACGATTCAAAAACTCGCCCGTGACAGCCATCAAAAAGTCGCAATGCTTTTACTGACACACGCGCATGGCGATCATGTTAATGGAGTACCAGCATTTCGAAAAGCCTTTCCCCATGCAAAAGTTGGAATTTCCAAAAGAGATTCAGCGTTTTTAAAGGGGAATTTTGCACTGCAGGCTGGAGAAGCACAGCGTAAGATTAAAGGCGGATTTTCTAAGCAGCAAATTCAAGTAGATTTTACGTTTACAGACCGTGAATTGATTAATGGACTAAAAGTAGTTGCAACTCCCGGTCATACACCGGGCTCAGTTTCTTTTTTGGAAACTGCTACAAAAATAATAGTTGCAGGCGATGCCTTGCAAACTCAAGGCGGAATTGCAGTGGCAGGGGTTCTTAAGTTGCGCTTCCCGTTCCCAGGGCTGGCAACGTGGAGTCCAGCAATTGCGCTTGCAAGTGCAAAGAAGATTGCTCAACTGCATCCGGCAGTACTGGCGGTCGGACATGGGGAAATGTTATTGAAACCTGAAAAAATGCTGCAAAAAGCAATTAAAGCTGCTGAAAGGAAAGTTTGAAGTGAAAAAAGGAATAGATCAAGATGCAATTATTAAAGCTGCACTAACACTTTTGGACAAAGAAGGGTTAAAAGCAGTCACATTAAAAAATGTTTCAGTCCTTTTAGGAATTAAACCACCTTCTCTTTATAATCACGTTGAAAGTCTAAACGAACTTCTCGAACTCACTGCTAAAAACTGTTTGGCAAAACTATCGCAGAATCTGCTGGAGTCAGTGGTGGGACTGCAAAGCAAGGAGGCATTGTTGGCGTTATCGAATGAGTACCGCAAATTTTTTAAATGCTATCCTAATCAATACCGTTTAATCCAACAAGTTGGTGTCTGGAGTCAACACGCAGGTGCGAGTGCTGAATCTACCAAAATGATTGCATTGCTTTCCAAAGTGCTGGCAAAAAGTGGATTGTCACAAAAGGAAATGATTCATTTTATCAGAGCATGGCGCAGCTATATGCATGGCTTTTTATTATTAGAAACGAATGACTCCTTTAAAATGAAAGAAGACATTAATGCAAGTTTTGCTTACGGATTAGCTATTTTTGCTGCTAAATTAAAAGAGTGAGTGAAAGCCTGGTATGAAAAATGTGCAATCAATTTAAACGGTTGGGATAAAACCCATTTATTATTTGTTTAGCAGTAACGTTTAACTAAGAAAAAACGACAAATAAAATGGTTCTTATTAAAAATACAACAACAATCAGAATTGCTAACTGGGAAATTGACAATACTGTATCTCTTGTGCGTGCCTTTTGGGCTTAGTTGCAAGTTATTCAGCAAAAATAGTGATTTAGCAGTATAATGATAAAATCTGGTGGAGGTAGGAATATGAGTTATTTGATTGAAACACAGCGAATTGGGTTTAAGCAATGGGATAATAGTCAAGCTGAACTAGCCACTCAATTATGGGGCAACGCAGAGGTAACTAAGTTCATTCATAAAAACGGAGCCTTTTCGCCTGCAGAAATTAAGCAACGTTTAGCGACAGAAATTAAGAGCATGGAGCTGCATAATGTCCAGTATTGGCCGCTATTTTTGAAAGCGACAAATGAATTTGTTGGAGTTTGCGGTTTAAGAATGGAAGGAACCACGGGAAGCTATGAACTTGGATATCACTTGCTGCCTGCTTTTTGGGGGCAGGGAATCGGGACGGAAGTTGCTCGCAGAGTCGTTAACTACGCTTTTGAAGAGTTAAATGCCGTCAAATTAGTTGCCCGGCACCATCCAGAAAATCAAGGATCAAAGAAAATAATACTCAAACTTGGGTTCGTCTTCAAAGGTTTTCAATATTATCAACCGACAGGATTGCAGCATCCGCATTACGAATTAACGCGAACAGACTATTTGGGAACGCTTAAATAGCAATTCGTACAACTTTTTTTGTTTTTATAATTTAATGCAAGCAAATTAAGCGAGATTGGGGTAAAAGTGAAACTTTGACTCAACCCCGTTATTTTATTCTGGATAACCATGTTTTATAAGTCAAACTTCTTCGTCAAAACTCGAGTTACTGATGTAAAGTGCACACGACATTTGTAATTGCGCGTTAGTCCTCAAATTTGATTGACTTGGGCCTGAGCTAATTTTTAAACGTGATCACGCTGCATTCAAAAAAGACTTGTATCTAAAAAAAGCGTGCGTTACACTTAAAATGACAACTGAATAGATTTCTTCGGGGCAGGGTGAAATTCCCGACCGACGGTGACAACTTTGAGTTGAAGTCCGTGACCCGCGTTTAGCGGTGGACCCAGTGTGAGTCTGGGACCGACAGTAAAGTCTGGATGGTAGAAGAAAACACTTAATAAGTTTCGTTTCTGTGAAATATGTGACAGAAAAGGCACGAATTTTTAGGCAGGCATAAGTCAAGTTTGAATTTTGGCTGTCATTGAAGAATGCGTGACTGTCATTTTTTCATGACTAAGAAAAGGGAATTATTTCAAGAGTCCTTTTTGGAATAACCTGGCTCAATTGAGATCTTATTTAGCTTTCAAATCTTTGCCCCGCATCTTGTTGCGGGGCTTTTTTTGTGGGGTGAATCAAATTAAAACAACAAAATTCATGCAGCTAGCATTGCAAAACGCGCAAAAGGGAACGGGAAGTACTTGGACAAATCCACTTGTAGGTGCAGTCATTGTCAAAGACCAAAAAGTACTTGCAACTGGCTATCATCATCACTTTGGTGGCCGGCATGCTGAAATAGATGCGCTAAAAAACTTAGCTAAAAGCACAGATGCCCAAGGTGCAACCATGTATGTCACTTTGGAACCTTGCAGTCATTTTGGGAAAACACCGCCGTGTGCCCGCACACTTGTTAAGGCCGGAATTAGCCGCGTCGTCATCGGCCAACGTGATCCTAATCCACTTGTGGCCGGCAAAGGAATTGCAATTTTGACAGCGGCGGGGATTGCAGTTCAAATTTTAGGTCAGACAGGTGGCTTGAATGCGGCCTATAACTTCTTTTATGAGCAACATCGACCATTAGTAACACTTAAATATGCGATGAGTCTTGATGGCAAAATTAATGCCAACGCAGGTGTTCGCAGTATTTTAACGGGAGAGAAAGCTTATGCAGATAGTCAGCTGCTGCGGCGTAGCAACCAAGCAATTTTAATTGGCGAACATACATTCAAAGTTGACGATCCTTTGTTGACAGTGCGGCAAACGGTTCCGGAATTTGAACCTTTACGCATCATTTTGGTCAATGATGCGGATGAAATCGATTTACGAGCACGTCTTTTCAAAGCTAAGGCCCCGATCTTATTGCTTAGTCGTAGGCAAACACAACGAAAATGGCCAGCAGGTGTCGAGGTGCACACTAAGTCTGACTGGAAGCCCAAGCAAATTCTTAACTTATTAGCAGACAAAGGGATTCAGTCCTTGCTGGTTGAAGGTGGCAGTCGAATACAAGCAGACTTTATTGCCGCCGATGTCGTTGAACATTTGGTAGTTTATGTTGCACCGGTGATCTACGGTGGCGGGGGCTTGCCAGCAGTTTTTGGAACTTCAGCTCACAGATTAGCCCAGTATCAGCTTGTCGACCGCAAGCAATTAGCACAAGATACGCGTTTTGAATTAAGGAGGAATTGAAATGTTTACCGGAATTATTACAGGGAGTGGACAGATTGTAGCCATTGAGCGTCAGGCTGAAGCAGCAAGGATTACTATTCAGACAAACTTGACACAAAATAATCACAGCCAACTAGGCGATAGTATTGCTGTTGATGGGATCTGCTTAACAGTTTCTGCTTTGGTGCCGCAAGGTTTTACAGTAGATGTGATGCCAGAGACCCTTCGCCGTACTAATTTAGCGAAAATTCAAGTTGGTGGGACGGTTAACCTTGAATTAGCATTGCTTCCAACCACGAGATTAGCGGGTCATTTTGTAACAGGGCATGTAGACACTAAGACACAGGTCTGTGAACGTATTTCGGATCAAAACGCGGTTATTTTAACGTTTCGACTCCCGTCCTGGTATTGGCGCTACGTTGTTGAAAAAGGTTCACTTGCTGTTAATGGTGTCAGTTTGACCGTCTGTGCAGTTACAAAGCAGACCTTTAGCGTTAGCTTGATTCCTTTCACACTAAAAAATACCAACCTTGGCGCTTTAGCTGTGGGTGATTTTGTAAATATCGAAGTGGATATTCTCGGAAAATACATTTTAAAACAGGAAGGTGTTCAGTTATGAAGCAAAATGAAGTTATCACACGGGTGAAGAATGCATTAGCAGTTTTGAAAAAGGGCGGTTTGGTGATTGTAACTGATGCTACAGATCGTGAAGGAGAAGGCGATATGGTCGGCCTCGCCGAATTTGTAACGCCTCAGGCTGTGAATACAATGATCACTAAGGCTCGTGGGTTGTTATGTGTTCCAATGAGTAAAGCGGTGGCGGACCGACTTGGCCTCCAACCAATGGTAACAAATGCAACAGATGCTTTCGGGACAGCTTTCACAGTTAGTACCGATGCTAAAACCACGAGTACAGGGATTTCTGCTTTCGATCGTGCCGATACAATCAGTCAGTTGGCAAATCCGCACGCAAAAGCAACCGCTTTTTATCATCCAGGACATGTTTTCCCGCTAATTGCTCGAGAACGGGGGGTGCTTGAACGCGATGGACATACTGAGGCCGCGGTCGACCTAGCTAAGTTAGCTGGAGCACAGCCGGTTGCTTACATTACTGAAATTATTAAAAAAGATGGTACAATGGCACGCCGCAAAGAATTAAAATCATTTGCCGAGGGTGTTCAGATGCCGTTACTATCGCTGGACGACCTTAAAAAGTATCGCTATCTGCAAAATTTTGAGGTTGCCAGCTCAATTACTAAAGTAAAGCTGCCAACTCGCTATGGAGATTTCACTTTAGAAGCTTTTGATACCCACGATGGTCAAGAACCGACACTGCTCCTATTTCAAGGAGAAATTCAACCACATGTACCGCTGTTATTACGTCTGCACTCAGAATGTCTGACAGGTGATCTCTTCGGATCGAAACGGTGTGATTGTGGTGAACAATTGGAAGTTGCATTGAAAAAGATTGCAGCTGTGGGAAAAGGGGCAGTTCTTTATTTACGGCAAGAAGGTCGTGGAATTGGACTCGCAAATAAGTTAAAAGCCTATCATCTCCAGCAAAAGGCGGGGCGCGATACTGTTGAGGCTAATCTTGAGCTGGGCTTTGCTCCTGATGAAAGAAATTACGGCATTGCAGCAGCAATTTTGCATCAGAAAAAAGTTGCAGAAGTTGCATTATTGACCAATAATCCTGATAAGATTGAACAGCTTGAAGCACTGGGAATTAAGGTTACGCAACGAGTTGCGCTTGAAGTTCCGGCCCAGCCTGAAAATCAACAATATCTCATAACCAAGAAGCATAAGATGAATCATCTACTTAAGGAGGTCGATTAAATGAATGAATATCTAGGAGCCTTCGCTGGAAAGAATCGAAAAATTGGGATTGTAGTCGCAAAATTCAATGAGTTAGTGACGCAAAAACTCCTGGCAGGTGCGCAGCAGACTTTGCTACAAGCAGGGGTAAATGCAGCAGATTTGCTTGTTATTTGGGTTCCCGGAGCTTTTGAATTGCCGCGTGTGGTAAGACTTTTAAGTGAGAGTCAGCGAGTTGCAGGTATTATTGCGCTTGGCGCGGTGGTACGCGGTGAAACCTCCCATTATGATTATGTTTGTTCAGAAACAGCTTCGGGTTTGGCAGCAGTTTCACTGCATGGACCAGTTCCTGTAATGTTTGGAGTTTTGACAACTGATAATCTGGAACAGGCTCTTAACCGTGCAGGTGGAAAGGCAGGGAATAAAGGGAGCGAATGTGCGTTAGGGGTCTTAGAAATGATAAATCTCCAAGAAAAATTGCAGCAGTAGCAACAACATGTGTTTAATAGAATAGTCTTCAAATTTAATATGTTGATTATTTCATATGTTAATGATATCATATGAAAAACAATATGATTAGTTTGGAGGAGCTTAGATGCTGCAAAATATTTTGACTGGAATTACGGCCTATCTTTCAACGAGTATTGACTATGTGATTATTTTAATGCTTATTTTTGGAACGATTGGTAAGCAATCTCATTGGGCAGTTTATTGGGGGGATTTGCTGGGAACAGCAGTTTTGGTGCTGGTTAGTTTCTGTTTGGCAAATTTGTTAAAATTGGTTCCTGCGACTTGGGTATTAGGTCTGTTAGGACTAATTCCGATGTTTATGGGAGTAAAACTTTGGTTTTTCGGAGAAAACGGGAGTGATGCTGCTGTAACTAAACAACTTCAAACTAAAAGCAGTCTTAGTTTAAGTGTTGCAGCAATCACAATCGCGACTTGCGGGGCAGACAATCTCGGTATTTATGTTCCACTTTTTGCACAATTGTCGCTAGCTGGTAGTTTAACGGTCATGCTGACTTTTTTAGTAATGCTTTCTTTGTTTTGGTGGTTAGGCTTGTTTTTAAGCCGACTTCCACTGATTGCAATCTTACTGGAGAAATGGGGAGGATATATCACAGCGCTTGTTTATGTTGGGCTAGGCTTTTATATTTTGTGGGAGAGTGGCACATTAATGCATTTCTTAGTCTAATTTTGCTTAAATTAAGGTGGTAATAGCATGGTGCAGCGTAAACAGCTCGCTCTGCTGGTTGCCACCTTTTTAGCTACTGCTAAGTATGAATAGAAAATTATCAGGGTTAACCAGCATAAATATTTTTAAACTATTGTTCCTAATATTTAAACTAAGTATTGCTATATTGTTGTATTTATACTAAAATTATTCATAAATACGAACTATTCTGTGATAAATTCATAGAATGTTTATTATAAGGAGAAGTAGCATGCATTTTTTAGCTGATTTAATGGCGGCTCTCGGAGTTGTTTTAAACGGGATTCCGCAAGGTATTATGGCAATGGGACTAGGTTTTGCAGTTTTTCCAACGACTTTTTCATTCGTATTTGCTTCTGCAGTCAATGGATTTTATGGTTCAGTAGCACCACTTTCTTTTCAAGCTGAGTCACTGGCCTTGACTGGGAATCTAGGGAAAGATATCAGAGAGCGGACTTCAATTATCTTTGGCGGTTCATTAATCATGGTGGTCATTGGATTTACTGGAACTTTGACTAAGATTGTTTCCTACTTAGGCAATAATATTATGGCAGGAATGATGGCTGGAGTCGGCTTGATGCTTGCCAAGATTGCAATTGAAATGACGAAAAAGCAACGTACTGTAGGCTGGATTTCAATTGGATTAGCGGCAATTACATATTTAATTACTAAGGATCTGGTATGGACAATCACTATTTCAGTGATTCTTTCAAGTCTTTACGCAGTTAAAGTAGAACAGTATCGTGCAGAGCTTCCGTCATACGTCACTGCGCGAAAATTCAATTTTTTACGCCCACAATTTAACCTGCGAATTTTGCGCGGCGCCTTGGGTCTGGCATGTTTAAATATTGGAGCAAATATCTCTTATGGTTTAATTACAGGACAGATGACGGGGGTTAAACCTAATCCGGTTAACTTGAATTTACTGACAAGTACGCAGGCGATCGCTGATATGGGAACTAGTTTATTAGGCGGAGCGCCTGTCGAAACAATCATTTCTGCGACTGCAAGTGCACCTGAACCTGTCATTGCAGGGATTATGATGATGTTAATTATGGCTATTATTCTATTTGCAGGCTGGCTTCCTAAAATTGGTCGTTATGTTCCCAGTACTTCAATTGCAGGTTTCTTATTTATTTTAGGAGCGGTCGTTATTTTTCCCGAAAATGCTGCCACAGCAATGACAGGCTCGGGGGTCTCAGTTGCAGCAATTACCTTAGTTGTCACGGCAATTTTTGATCCTTTTGCTGGGTTGGTCACTGGAGCAGTATTGAAGTTTGGCTTACCATTATTAGGCTTGGGGGTATAGAAATGCAAAAATTTTATGAATTAAAGATTGGTAGGGTAACGCGTCAGTTACCAATCATGAAGCTCAACGAGGAGCTTGCAATTGCTTCTTTTGTTTTATTAGGTGATGCAGAGTTAACACATTATGCTGCCGAAAAACTAGCTGCAAAAATAGATTTTGACTTTGATTATTTAGTTACGATGGAAAGCAAAGGAATCCCGCTGGCACAAGAAGTTTGTCATTTCTTAAAAAAACCACGCTATGTAGTATTGCGCAAAAGTATTAAGGATTATATGAAAGTACCAATCAGTGTTCCGGTTAATGCAATTACAACCAGCGCTCAGCAACAGTTAGTAATTGACGGAAACGATGCTGCATTGTTAAAAGGCAAAAAAGTTGTGATTATTGATGACGTCATCAGCAGTGGAGGTTCGATTGCGGCTGCCGAAAAATTGTTGCATAAAATAGAGGCAAACGTTGTTGCACGCGTGGCAATTCTGGCAGAAGGTGATGCCGCCAAACGTTCTGATATTCAATTCTTACAAAAACTGCCGCTGTTTAAAGCTTGAGCTGACAGCTTGCGGTGTAATAATCGAATTGTGGTTAGCTGAAATAAAAAAAGGAGCTGTGACAAAAGTTAAATTTTGTCACAGCCCCTCTTTTATTCCGGATAAACGGGTTCCATAAG
>NZ_AZFQ01000036.1:241325-252322 GCF_001435195.1 Liquorilactobacillus satsumensis DSM 16230 = JCM 12392
GATTTCGAATTACTCATAGCAAAGTACTCGCTATGTTCGTAATTTCGAGTTAGCACTCAAAAATTTCCCGACTTATGTCACACTCTCTTATTTACTGCAGATACAAATATTATGCTCATTTATCTTTTGGCATTTTATTAGTCAGCAGCAGGGTTGGTAAAATAATCAACAAGGCAGCAACCGCAATAACCATAAATCCAAATTGAAAAGATTGCACTTTAATTAACATTAGTTGATGTTGCGCGAAAGTTTGCAGCTGGTCAGGGGCAACTTGAAATTTTCCCGCAGCCAGCTTTTCTTTGAAAGCTGCCACATTATTATTAGCATGGGCAGTTACTACAGTAGCAATTAAAGCTGATCCAAAAGCACTTCCAATATTTTGAATTGTGCGCGCACCGATTGAGGCTGCTGGAACTTGCGCCTGGGCCACCCCGGTATAAGAATCCGCCATTAAAGGCATGAGAATTCCACCGGCACCGATTCCGCGTATGAAAAGAACTAATGCGATAATCCAAGCGGAAGTCTGTCCATCAATCCAGTTAAATGGAATGGTTCCACAAAAGGTGATGAATAAACTAGCTAGGACTACATATTTGGCGCCGATATAATCAGTTAATTTTCCTGTTAAAGGACGTGAAATTAGCATACCGACTCCCTGTGGAATTAAAGCAAGACCGGCTGCCATCACAGTCATTGAACGAATATCTTGAAAAAATAAAGGTAGTAACAACATTGCACCGTTTAAAACTGTTCCCGCAATAAAGAGACCACTGACAGAGCCACTAAAAGAGTGGTGGGTAAAAAGTTTTAATGGCAAGACGGCTTTTTCCTTGAGGTAGGCTGCCCAAGTAAGGTAGCACACCATCAGTACTAAGCCAATTCCTACAAATAAAAGCGTAGTCTGGTTAGTGAAATCTCCACTATGAGCTGCTTTAACAATTCCATAGATCATGGTGGTTGTGGCTGAGGCAAGTAGTATAATTCCAAGCAAGTCCATCTTTGCATTTTTATTTTGTGCAGGAAAACTCGGCATTTTCCAAATAATCAATAGAATTGAAAGCACCGCAATCGGAAGATTAACCCAAAAGATCCAATGCCACGAAAGATATTTAATAATAATACCTCCGATAATCGGACCAACTAATGGGCCCAAGATTATTGGCAGCCCCACAGTAGCCATCATTTGACCCATTAATGCAGAATCGGTCGTCTGCACTAGTAGCGTTGTCAGCAAAGGCATGATGAGTCCGCCTGCGAATCCTTGAACTAATCGAGCAGCAATTAAAGAACTAATCGTTGGAGAAATTGCTGCTAAAAACGAACCACCTGCGAAGAGAATTTCACCAGTTAAAAATACAAGTTTTCCATCAAATTTATTTAGTAGCCAGCTTGAAAATGGAACGGCAATTCCGGTCGCCAAAACATAACAGGTAATTGTCCACTGCACTGTTTCAACGGAACTATTCAAATCCTTGACTAAACTATGCAATGCAATATTGATCATAGTTGAATCTAATAACGGTGCTAATGCTCCAAAGACGAGAATCCAAGCAGTTGTCATAACTGCTGTTGGAATTTTGGTTTTTGTTTTTTTCATCTTTAAAATCTCCTTCTGAATAAGAAACTTTTTGTATCTTAATGCTACGTCTGTTAGCTTAACCAGTTAAAAGGCAAATGTCAATAAGAAACTTTTTGTATCTTAATTAAAATTAGCAAGCTATCGTATTATTCAAAACGGTGTTGGTAAATCTTTAACCTTGACCCATAAACAACAACTAATTTTTTGAGAACTTTTTCTGCCGATGATTTGCATATTGCAATTACGATAAATATCAACTTACATAACGCTTTAACAACGATCCTAAAAAGATAAAAGATATTAAAGATCTAATTAAAACGGGTGATTTCAAGCAGTAAATTCTTCTTTAGAATTGAATTGTATAACGCAATAATTAACATAAATTCAATTTAGGAGGCCTGCACTTGAAAACAACAAGGTTAATCGGTTATCATGTAAGCGCAGACATAAAATAACGTAAAGCGAGTTGAAGTAGATGGCTATTAAATTAATTGCACTTGATATTGATGATACTTTATTAAACTCTCACGGCTTTATGCTGCAGTCGACAAGAGATAGCCTGTCACAAGCACTCGCAGCTGGAATTAAAGTTGTGCTGTGTTCTGGTAGACCTTTAGCAGGAGTACGACCGTTTTTAAATGAACTGGCTATTCGTCCAGATCAGCAATATGCGATTACTTATAATGGCAGTATCATTGAATCAGGTAATGGCCATATCATTGCTGAGCTTGGCCTTACAAATGAAATTTATCGCCAAGTCGACATTTATGCACACAATTATCGTTTGCAATATAATGTTTTGGATCGAAACAGTGTCATTTATACAAGTAATCAAGATGTTAATCGAATGACCGTTGTGCAAGCATGGGAAAATCAAGCGGGTCTTTTGATCCGAAAACCGGATGATTTACCAGCCGAATTTTCAATTGTCAAAGCCGTTTTTGTCGGTGAGACGACTGTTTTAGATCAGCATGAAGCAGGGATTCGCATGGAGTTTGGCGCTAACACTTATGTGGTTCGAACAGCTGCTAATTTTTTAGAAATTATGAATCAGCAAGCAAATAAGGGACGTGCTTTAGCTAAATTAGCGGAAAGCTTATCATTGAACCCAGCAGAAATTTTAGTTTTTGGTGACGAAAGAAATGATCTTCCGATGTTTGATTATGCTGATCAAGCAGTTGCAATGGGGAATGCGACCGCCGCTGTAAAGCAGCATGCGACCTATGTGACGGCCTCTAACGACGAGGACGGAATTGCTAAAGCATTAACTAAGCTAGTCTTTAACTAAAAGTGCAGCAATAAATAATTGCTAACACCACAGTCTTTAAACCGCAAAAAAGCCTGAGCAGCAGGATGTGAAATCCTAGCTTTGTCAGGCTTTTTTGGACGGATATTTTACTAGAAAAAACTGGAGTAGAGATAGTATTTTAATTTAGATATTCACTAGTGGAAACATGCAAACGTTTTGCAATTGCAGTGATTTCTTCTAATGTGCGATCATCGATTTCAATCCCATATTTCTTCGCGTTTTCATAAGCCAAAGCTTCTTTGTCACCATGGACATAGATTGTTTTACCTGGAACTGCAGGCAAATGCCGAATATCTTGCAGGTACGCAGAAAAACGCTCAATGATTTGTTCCTTGTCACCGAAAATAGCTGGATCAATTGCCACGAAGCTTTGACAAGGACCGACTTCGAGATTTTCTGGACTGATCTCTGTTGAAATGTTGCCCAAAGACAAAATTGAAGTAAAAATTTCGACGATAATTCCAAGGCCAAATCCTTTATGGCTGCCGGTTTCTTCAGCGACTCCACCTAAGGGAGTGAGTGCGACATTAGCATCTGGGTCACGCAATAAATCAAGATCTTTTTTATCAGTATGTGAAGTCACCGGTTCGGTCCCATTTTTGGCAACCCAAAATGCAGGAAGATCTTTTTCAAGTTTGCGATACACCTCAATTTTGCCTTGAGGAACCGTACTTGTAGCTGCATCGAAAATAAAAGGGTGCGGTTTAGCTGGCATTGCAAAGCCGATTGGATTTGTGCCGATAAAAGCCTTCATTGCATGAGTCGGTACCATTGCCGGACGCGAATTCGTGGATGACATCCCGATCAATCCTGCGGTTGCAGCTAAGTTGGCATAGAAACCTGCAATTCCATAGTGACCAGAGTTTTTTGTAGTCACGATTCCGACGCCATGTTCTTTTGCCTTTTGGATTGCAACTTCCATACTGTAAATTCCATTTAGTTGCCCCAACCCAAAATGAGCATCAACGACTGCACTGACATCTGTTTCCTTAATGATTTCTGGTTTACTTTGTACTCGAATTTTACCATTTTGAATGAAATGATCATACATCGCCAAGCGTTGCACTCCGTGGGATTCAATCCCGTGCAGATCTGTATAGAGTAGAGTAGCGGCAACTTTTTCGCTATCTTCATTCGAAAAACCATATGCTTGGTAAATTTTGAAAACTAACTGCTTAATTTTTTCACTATTATATCTTTTCACCATTATTAATCACCACATTATCTAGTTTATTTGTTAAAGTCTGTTCGGCTGATTAGCGCTCGGAAAGCTTTTAGTTAAACACTTAGGAAAAATCGAATTGCTGCCAGCGAAATAATTCCGACTACCACAATTACCAGCAAATTTTTAGAAAGAAATGCGCTCAAAACGGTTGGCACAGACGCCAGCAGATTGCCTAAGTTAATTTGCGGAAAATGACCCAATCGTTGTACAAACAAACTTTCAAACCAAAGTGCAGCCATAATTGCAAGTGGTACAAAACTTAGAAATTCTGTTAAAGTGCGGGACATTTTGAATTTTTTTAAGAGAATAAAAGGGATAACACGTGAGAGCCATGTGACAACACCGCACCCTAAGATAGTTATAAAGACAAAGTTAAAAGAAGGCATGTTTAATAATCACTCCAAATCCGCACCCTAAGAGTGTGATGACCAGAATTAAAATATTAGCAGGGATAAAAATTAAGCCTAAGTATGTTAACACTAGCACAAAAGTCACAACTGCCAACTGCAAGCTAACTTGCAAAACCTGATCACTGATAATTTGCAAATAAAGTAAGCCAATAAACATCGCAACCAAAGCAAAATCCAAACCTAGCTCTTGGGGAGAAGCCACAAAGTTACCTAGAAAAGCTCCCAATAAAGAAGCAACTGCCCAAGCAAAATAAGCAATTAGATTACTGGTATTAAACCATGCAAAATTTAGTTGACCAGCAGTTGAGTTGGTCTTATTCATACCTAGCGCAAATGTTTCGTCCGTGAGTAGCGAGCCAATCCAAAGATTTTTAAAGAGAGATTCATTTTTAAAATAGGGTGCAATTGTCATGCTCATCAAAATCATTCTGGAGTTAATTAAAAAAGTTGAAAGAAGCATCGGCAAAAGAGCGCTATGTCCAAGCAACATACTGATGATTACAAATTGAACTGAACCGCCGTATGTCAAGAGTGACATTAACAAAATTTCCAAGGTGCTAAGCCCTGCGGCTTGTCCGACAACCCCAAAAGCGATTCCGATGCCAAGATAACCAAAAACTGTTGGTAAAGTTTCTTGGAACGCTGCTTTGGGAGTGAGTTGTGCGTTCACATAAAATCCCCCTCCTAAAATATTAGGACTAATCTTTCCAAATAGACGTTAAAAAGTATATCAAAAATGTATCCTTTTTTTAAGAAGCTGTCAACCACTCTAAACAGGGAGTTTTAGTAATTAGTGAGCAATTCGCAAGTATGAGGCACAGAATAAGATTGTTTACCAGAGGGTGTCTTGACACCTGCTGCTTTTTAAGCCATAATCACTTTAATTACAAATTGAGAGGATCTAGCAAGAATGAAAAAAGTCGTAATCGTTGGTGCAGGTTTAGCAGGAAGTTACTTGGCAGCTCATCTTCCAGCTGATTGTGCTGTAACTTTAGTCACTAAGAAAACCCGGGGGGATAGCAACTCAATGCTTGCACAAGGCGGAATTGCAGTTGCAGTTGCTACAGGAGATTCTGCCGCACAACATGCAGATGATACTCTAAAAGCAGGCAAGTATCACAATAACGCTGCAGCAGTTTCACAGTTAGTTACTACCGGTCCAGTATTGGTCAAGGAACTTCTAGCGCAGGGAATGCCCTTCGATAAAACGTCAAATGGAGAATTAGCATTTGGACTGGAAGGGGCCCACAGCTGTCATCGCATTTTACATGCTCAAGGTGATCAGACTGGGCATGCACTCACACAGTTTGTTCAAGGAATGATTCAAAATGTTGAGTGGAAAGAAAATACAACGGTTGTTGATCTACTAATCGCAAATGGTGAGTGCAGGGGTGTCATGCTCAGGGATGCACAGGGACAACTAAGACCAGAATATGCTGACTTTACAGTGCTTGCAACCGGTGGCCTTGGACATCTGTATCCTTTGACCACTAATGATGCTACTATCACCGGCGATGGGATTGCTTTAGCCCAGAGAAATGGGGTAAAACTTGCAGACATGGCATATGTTCAATTTCACCCGACACTACTAACTAAAAATGGTAAATGCTACGGGCTAATTACTGAAGCTATCCGTGGGGCAGGTGCAATTTTGGTCGATGAAAACGGAACGCACATCATGCAAGACTTTCCACAAAAAGATCTTGCTCCAAGGGATGTAGTTACGCGGCAGTTAAAAGCTTGGCAACAAAAGGGACATCAGCTTTTTCTTGATATCTCGGCCATTAAAGACTTTCGTAAAAAATTTCCAGGTGTCAGTCGAAATCTCGACAAACATCGGATTAACTTTGAAGAAACCGCACTGATTCCAATTAAACCTGGCGCCCATTTTTGTATGGGAGGAATTAAAACGGATTTAAATGCACAAACTTCGCTCAAACGACTTTTTGCGATTGGGGAAGTGGCCTGCAATGGAGTCCATGGTGCAAATCGTCTAGCAAGTAACTCCTTATTGGATTGTTTAGTGAGTGCCCACAAGGCGGCTGCGACAATTAGTACAAGTGCAATGAAAACTGATCAGACAGTCGCAGTTAAAACACAGCCGGCTGAACCAAAAATTATCCCCCATTTGCCTGAACAAACGCAGCTGCTAGAAATGGCTTGGAAATCTATCGGAGTTGTCCGTACAAAAGAAACACTCAAAGAATTTTTGAATTGGTTAGCGCGCTTTAACTATCAGAATTTGCGACCAGAACAGCTGTCAGCACAAGAGTTGTCAATTGCAAATTTATGCGTATGTGCTGAATTGATTGCAAATTCTGCTCTTGCACAGCCTAGAAGTCTTGGCGCAAATTATATTGAAGGAGAGTAACTGACAGATGAATCATTTAATAGCACAGGAAAAAATTGCTGCTTTTTTGCGTGAGGATCTTTCTTTTGGAGATGCAAGTGCTTTTTTATTTAAAGAAAATGAGGGTGTTAGTGGTTCTGTGGTAGTTAAACAGGCCGGGATACTTTGTGGCCAAGAAATTCCGCAAATTGTTTGTGATTTATTAGGTGGTGCGAGCTATCAACCATTTCTTCCGGATGGTAAACAAGTTGCTGCAGGGACTGTTTGCGGCCGGATCAATGGTAAGGCCACGACAATTTTGGCAGGGGAACGCGTGATCTTGAACCTGATGCAGCGTATGAGCGGGATCGCAACTGCCACCCAAAATGCGCTTGAACGTCTTAACGATCCTAGTATTAGGCTTACTGATACTCGTAAAACAGCCCCTGGATTAAGATTATTTGATAAGTATGCCGTCAGAATTGGCGGTGGATGCAATCATCGTTTTGATCTTTCTGCTGGTCTAATGCTTAAGGATAATCATTTAGCAGCAAAGGGTGGAATCCGAAAAGCATTGGCCTTGGCAACGCAAAATGCTGGCCCATTAACGAAAGTAGAAGTTGAGATCGAAACTAAGGAGCAGCTCGAAAGTGCGGTGAAAAGCAGGGTAGATACGATTATGTTTGATAACCAAAGACCTGAAACTATTAGACAATGGGTTAAGTTAGTTCCAGCACAAATTAGTACCGAGGCTTCAGGTGGAATCGATTTAACCAATATTGCGGCTTATCGTGGCTGCGGGGTTGACTTCATTTCACTGGGCTTCCTTACCAACGAAGTCAAGCCATTAGATATCAGCTTTGTCTTGGATGGGGTGGTTAAAGCATGAATTTCACAAAACTTGCAGAAAAAAAGAAACTAGAACATTACTATACTGAAGATCCACAACAACAGATAGAACGGATTTACAAAATTAAAAAGCATTTTGGTAAAGATCTTTTTCTGGTCGCGCATCATTATCAAAAGGATGAAATCGTACAGTTTGCAGATGCAACTGGAGATTCACTGAAACTGGCACAAATTGCTGCAACCAATAAGGAAGCAAAGAAGATCGTTTTTTGCGGCGTCCATTTTATGGCCGAGACGGCTGATATTTTGACGGAGGATAAACAACAAGTTATTTTGCCTGACCCAAGTGCAGGTTGCTCACTTGCAGACATGGCTAACAGTTTTCAAGTAACCAAGGCATGGAATTATTTGGAAAAAAAATACGGCCCCGATATTATGCCGTTAACGTATGTTAATTCCAGTGCGGCAATTAAAAGTTTCGTGGGCCAAAAGAACGGAATTGTTGTGACATCCGGCAACGCCCCTCAAATAGTTGCCTGGGCATTGCGGCACAGCAAGCATTTATTTTTTCTTCCCGACCAGCATTTAGGTAGAAATACTGCCCTGCAACTGGGAGTTAGTCCAGGAGAACTGGGTGTCTGGAATCCGCTGACTGAAACTTTAATAGCGCAAAAACCTGCAGCGGTTAAAGTGATTTTATGGGACGGTTATTGTTCTGTCCATCAGCAATTTACGCCAGGGCAAATTGCTAATTTACGAGCACATTACTCAGATATTAAAATTATTGTTCACCCTGAGTGTTCACATGCTGTTGTTGCTGCGGCCGATGAAGTGGGTTCAACGGCGGCAATTATTCGCTATCTAACGCAAGCACCTGCAGGAGCAAGAATTGCCGTAGGGACCGACAATAATTTAGTGCGAAGATTGCAGCGGCGGTTCACTGATAAAAAAATAATGTTGTTAAATCCGATTGCTTGCTCTTGTGTATTAATGAATCGGATTGATTTGCCGCACTTAGCATTTACACTGGATAATTTGTTGCAAGATCCAGCCGCGTTAAATATCATCAAAGTTGATGATCAGACGGCCTTTTGGGCTAAAAAAGCCTTGGATAAAATGTTAACTCTTAGTTAGGAGAAAAAATGATTTATTTTGACAATGCCGCAACTACAAAAATGAGTAAAGCTGCACTTGAGGCGTATGATGAAGTGGCAGAAAATTTTTATGGTAATAGTGAAAGTCTGCATTTATTTGGGACACAAAGCAATACATTGATTATGCAAGCACAACAACAAATTGCCACGTTATTCAAACTTCCCGCAGCGGGGTTTATTTTTACAAGTGGTGGGACAGAGAGCAACCAGCTTGGGATTGAAAGTTTGAGCTCTGTTAATAGTCAGAAAAGGGAAATTTTAGTCAGTCCGCTAGAACATTCTTCTGTTTTCCAGATTCTAGATAAGTTAGTAACTGAAAAGGGCTTCAAAGTAAAAATGCTTCCTGTAAATAAACGCGGCAAGATCACACCTGCTGGATTGAGGGGGCGGCTTTCTGCTCAAACTGCTCTAGTAGTTATCCAAGCAGTGAATTCAGTGACTGGAATTTGCCAGGACATTTCGGCTTTAAAAAAAATAACTGGTGCACAGCAGGTACCACTATTTGTGGATGCTGTGCAGGCAGTTACAAAAATTCCAATGTCCTTTGCTGGCTTGGCTGGATTTAGCTGCAGCGCTCACAAGTTTAACGGTCCCAAAAGCAGTGGCTTACTATTTTTGAATCCTAATATGCCAGTAAACACACGTTTTAACAACGTGTTTCAACAAAATGGTTTTTTGCCAGGAACATTGGACGTTCCAGGAATTGTCAGTATGGCAACTGCACTACAAGCTGAATTTTCAAAAGTGCAGCAGTCTTATGCAGTCGTGACAACCCTTAGAAAAAAGCTTAAAGAACTCGTTTCGCCGCAAATTCGAGTAATTGCGGGAGATTATCCCGGAATCTGTGGTCTTATTTTACCGCAGACACAAGCGCAAGAGGCTGTCACAAGGATGGGACAGCTTGGTTTTTGCTTTTCAACCGTCAGTGCTTGTAGTATCCGTGACCCGCGGCCGGACCGGACCTTACAAGCTTTAGGACTAACGGCAGCTGAAAGCAAACGTTATCTTCGAATCTCAATGGGTCCGCATAATACACTTTCCGAAGTAGAACGTTTTGCAACCTGTTTGAATCAGCTTTATGGTTAGTAGCGTAAGCTGCTTTAGAAATAAATAAAGCTATAAACAAAGTTATTAATTATGCTAAATGCCGGAGTAGTAGTAAAGAAACGCTGATTTTTACATTCTTAATTATTTGAATTACTAATGTTTTCCTTATTTATCGGTTTAAAAGCCTTATTTAATGGGGAAAATCAGTTGAAAAAAAGTTTTATAAAAAAAGTATTTGTTATTACAATGTTACATTAGTTTGACAATATTGTAGAATCTTAAGTAATTAGTAACCTCAATAAAATGGCTTTGAGACATTGTTAGTGCATACTTGGCGACATAGTTGATTAAGTCACAACACAAATTTTAGGAGGAAAACATTTATATGAGATTCAAAAAACAGCTTACTGTCGTAGCTTTGGCAACAACAAGTATTTTGGCACTTAAAGTCGGGTCAGCCAACGCTGATGGCGTGCAACAAAATCCTGGAGCAAATCGTCAACCAGCAGTCGCTCATTACAATGGAAATTCTCAACAACGTGGTTATGGATACCATTATGGTTATCGAGCAGGCAGAAGTATCAATGTTTATCGGACTGCTAATACAGCATCAACCGGCAACACAGCTTCAACAACGAATACAGCATCCACGACGAGTTCAAGTACTACCAATACAAGTTCGTCTAATACCTCAAGTACTTCAAGTTCAACAACTTCTTCAAGTACTACCACTTCAACTTCAAGTGCTGAAGAAGCGGCTAAGGAATGGATTGCACAAAAGGAATCCGGTGGTTCATATACAGCTCAAAATGGACAATATTATGGTAAGTACCAGTTGACAATCAGCTACCTGAATGGTGATCTGTCAGCAGCTAATCAGGAAAAAGTTGCAAACCAGTACGTTTCGTCACGCTATGGTTCGTGGGTAGCAGCTAAAGCACACTGGGAAGCTTACGGCTGGTATTAAAAAACTTCAGTGATCGCTGGACTAGCATTCAATAAAGATCACTGAACCCGCAGAGAATGTGACATAAGTCGTGAAAATTTGAGTACTAACTCGAAATTACGAACATCGTGAGTACTTTGCTATGAGTA
>NZ_AZFQ01000036.1:252422-277410 GCF_001435195.1 Liquorilactobacillus satsumensis DSM 16230 = JCM 12392
TTTGTGCGCAAGAAACACGGGTCATCATTAGATCTTTTCGTCTAAGCTCAAATTGATCGTCCTATGGCACCCCTTTAAAATTCTTATTTTTTGAGATGTTGTGTTGGAGAACGTACGAGCCCTTGCTTGCTGTGCACACTTGCTGCTTAACACACAATTATTTTATAATTACCTAAGTAACCGCCTAAATCGAAGCAAATTTTTCTGAAGTTCATAATTTTAAAAAACTAGTATGAAATCAGGTAGATATCATGGCAACAAAAATTGCACTTTTCTCAGACGTTCATGGCAATTTAGCAGCGCTCAATGCATTTTATGCTTCCTCAAAACAGCTTGGTGCCACAGAGTATTGGTTTTTGGGAGATTTATTTGGTCCGGGAGATGGGGCACAGGCACTCTGGGATAAGATGCAAGTGATTAATCCAACAGTGAAAATAAGAGGAAATTGGGACGATTTCTTTTTGAACTGTCAAGCTAATCATGATCAAATTGCTAAATGTGAACAAAAAATAGCACACAGATTAACGAGTTATACTAAGACACGCCAAGCAATTGCAGCCTGGCCACTACACCTGGAAAAAAGAGTCAACGGAGTTTATTTTGGACTTTCACACAATCTGCCCACGCATAATTATGGAGATTCTCTTTCTGTCAGAGCAGATAACCAAGCACTTGCTGCACTTTTTGCAGATAACCGGCAACCTTGTGATGTGGCTATTTATGCCCATATTCACCATCCAACCATGCGTTACGTTGATCTGCATGCTTGCAGTAATGCTAAAAAGTTGGAGAAAGACTACAATTACAACCAAGCAGATGAACGACTGGTCTTAAATATCGGCTCTGTCGGAATGCCTTTTGATCGACCTGCTTGTCATAGATTGGAAAATAGAGCTGAATTCTTATTGTTAACCATCAAAGAAGATGGGACGCTCACTCCGGATTTTAAAAGAGTTGCATATCAATGATGAACGTTAATTAAGGAGGAACATGAAAATGGATGTTAATGTCTTGTTATTCCCAGGGTTTGAACCGCTTGATGTTTTCGGCCCAGTCGAGGTTTTGTTACATCTTAAAGGCGTTAATTTGCGTTATTTTTCTTTAAATGGAGGTAAAGTGGGCACCTATAAAACACTCTTTATTGAGACACTTCCACTTGAAGAAATTCATGCGGCTGGTGTTTTTTTGCTCCCTGGAGGACCGGGAACGCGAAAATTGGTTAACGAGCCGCTATTTTTAGATAAGATCAAGGAAATTGCTGAACAGGCAACTTCAGTTTTAACGGTCTGCACTGGATCTGCTTTACTTGCTAAAACAGGACTTTTAGATCACAAACAGGCCACTTCAAATAAACGTGCTTTCAAATGGGCAACAGCTCAAAATAAGCAGGTTCTTTGGATCAAAAAGGCACGTTGGGTTAAAGATGGCAATCTTTATTCATCCTCAGGTGTTTCCGCTGGCATTGATATGGTACTTGCTTTTGTTGCAGACATTTGCAGCACCGCACAGGCTGATAAAATCGCTACCCAGATTGAATATCACCGCAACAAAACTGCAAATGATGATCCTTTTAGCGAACTTTACGACTGACAGTAACCAAAAAAATATAGAAAACTGGAAAAGAGCTAACTTTCACGAAGGAATGTTGATATTTGTGCTGAAGCTAACTAGAGGAAAGGGAAATTTTATTTTATTGTTAACGGCAATTATCTGGCGAACTAATTATATTTTTATTAAGCAGGTATTACGCACAAATCTACCAACTGACTTAAATACACTGCGGGGGCCATTTTCAATGCTTTAATCTATCTCTTTTTTCAAAGGCAATCCGGAAAATGACCTGCGCTGATTTTCGCATTGAATGTAGCGCAGGAATTATTAAATTTCTGGGATATCAACTGCAGGCAGGCGGTTTAAAATATACCAGTCTTGTAGAATTTGAACCATTCACTGATAATTTGTTGTTGGGTGGGACTTTAATTGTTCTTTCGATTTTAATCATGGAACTTAACATTCGAAAAATGATTTTCTTTAAAAAAACGTTTTGATAAAAATCTACAAGATAGTGTGGAGTAGAATGCAACCTAAAGCAAGAAGAGGTTGCTTTTTATTTTATAAACAAGTCTCGTTTCTAAAGAGTAACAGCCAATTACTGCAGTATGCTATACTACTTCTCGTATTAAACTTTAAGTTAATGAAAAGTGTTCAAGCTTGTTGAAAATTGCATGTTTATCATTCGTTAACATGTTGGTTTTAACGCCATTTTCTGCACTCTTGAAGCGCTTTTCCAAAGATCTTTGCTGAAGTTTTTTTACATAGGTCAGACACACGCAAGTAACTAAAATAATGGTGTGTCTTAACTTAAAGCTGCTTGAGTGTTAGCTAGGATAGCCAGCAGCTAAAATAACTTATTTTAGGAGACTTTTTGTGGAAGTTTTAAATAAAATCATCAAAGATCGGCTTTTGTGGCTGTCTTTTGGGGCGATGCTATTAAGCTTGCTAATTAGCAAACCACAAAGTAGCGATATTAGTTGGCAGACAATTATTTCGTTAACCGCATTAATGCTGCTTGTGCAAGTTTATCAACGGTTAAAGCTGCTTGACTATGGTGCACTTATTTTAGTTCGAAAAGTAAGAAATCAACGACAGCTCATCCAGTTATTAATTAGCATTACTTTTGTAGGTTCGATGTTTTTGACAAACGATGTAGGTATTATTACAATTGTTCCTTTATTAGCGCTAATTGCAAGAAAAGTGAAAATCCCACTTGCACTGCCTATAGTACTAATTAATGCAGCAGCTAATTTGGGGAGCCTAGTTACTCCGATCGGGAATCCACAAAATCTGTATTTGCTTGCGTATTATCGAATTGATGCACTAACTTTTTTTAAAATGGCAGGTCCAATTACTCTGGCTAGCATACTTGTTTTATGGTTCTGGTCACTATCTTTTAATCCTATTCCACTAAAGCCAGCTGAATTTACTTCTCCGAAAATTCAGTTGGGCAAGGCAAGCCTTACTGTTTTAGTCAGCATCCTGGTTATTTTAGGAATTTTTGCTGTTATTCCTTTGTGGATAATGCTTGGTGCAACTTTGTTTTTGACACTTGTGATTGACAAACACTTATTTAGTAAGCTTGATTATGCATTATTATTGACATTTATTTGTTTTTTTATAACTGCGGGAGACATCGGGCGCAATTCTGCTGTTAGAGACTGGCTGCAGCAAATTGGTCAGCACAAAGAAGGCGTTTATTTTACTGGCCTGGGACTTAGTCAGATTATCAGCAATGTTCCGGCCGCAATTTTGCTAGCACCTTATACAAGGCACGTCTATTCCTTATTCTTAGGGGTTAATATCGGTGGTTTGGGTACTTTAGTTGCATCACTAGCTAATCTGTTAGCCTATAAACAATATCGTTTAAACAAACTTCAAGAAGATAAAAACTATTTAAAATTATTTCTAATAGTAAATGTAACCAGTCTTTTTATCCTTGGAGTATGTGGATACATGCTCAGCTATTGGGGTCTGAAATAATGGGGGAGAAATAAATGAAAATGATGCAGAGGCATAAATGGTTAATTTTTCTGACTTGCTTAGTAGCCGCAGCGATTATCAGCATGCTTTTTTTAATAATCAAGTCGCAAACACATCTTCGGACTGGAAACCGTTCAAATAGCATCCCAACGCTGTATCTACATGGATGGGGTGCAAGTGCGAAGTCAACTAACAGTATGATTAACTATGCACAAAGGAATCAAGGGGCTAAAAAAGTGTTAACTGCGACTGTGTTAGCAAATGGACATGTTGAGCTTTCAGGTGATTGGCCTGCGAATACACGGCGCCCGCTGGTTCAAATTGTGATGAAGGACAATCGAAATGGCAATTATCAGGTCACACGTGAATGGTTCTATCACGTAATTTTAGCCCTGCAAAAAGCCTATCATATTCGCCAGTATAATACTGTGTCACATTCAATGGGAAATCTGACGACAATCTATTATCAGCTAAAATATGGGAGCGTTCAAAAATTACCGCGCTTACATAAACAAGTCAATCTTGCAGGACATTTTGATGGTATTATTGGAATGGATGATCAGCCAAACAAAAACTACTTTTTAGCTGACGGCAGCCCTAAAATTCAAAACCGAAATTACCGCTATCTTTTAAAACAGCGCAATAATTTTCCAGCTAATCAAGTGCAAATCTTGAATATTTTTGGGAATTTAGAAGATGGGACTAATTCTGACGGAGATGTCTCAGAAGTTTCTGCACGTTCGTTGAAATATCTGCTGCAAGGTCGGTATAAGCGCTATACAGAGATTGAAATTAAGGGAAAAAAGGGACAGCACAGTCAGTTGCATGAAAATAAACAGGTTGATCAAGCAATTGGACGCTTTCTATGGAATGTCAAATGACTTTGAATGCGTTAAGGTAAAATACTTTTTAAGGGAGTAATACGAGATGAAAGCCTTGTATTTCGATCATTTTGGAGATAATTCAGTTTTACAGTATGGGGACTTGCCTGTTCCTCAGATCACGGCTGATGAGGTTTTAGTGAAGATGAAGTATATCGGTTTGAACTTCGCGGATATTTATCGACGCAAAGGCAATTATCATCTCGAACCGCATCTACCTTATATTAATGGTTATGAAGGACTAGGGACAATTGTCAAGCTGGGGGAAAATGTGACTGAACTTAAATGTGGTGAACGGATTCTTTTTGTAGATGTTCCATTAGCTAATGCTGAACTAGTTGCCGTGCCACTTACCCATGTCATCAAGGTTCCGCCAGAAATTGATGATAAACTCGCGGCAGCAATCGGTTTACAAGGCTTAACAGCAGATTTTTTAGCACATGATTTGGCGCAAAGCCAGCCAGGTGAACGTGCCTTTATTCAAGGAATTAGCGGCGGAGTGGGACAAATTCTTTTACAAATGCTTACCGCAGATGGAATTCAAGTCTCAGGAGTAACCTCTACAAGGAAAAAACAGGAATTGGCTTTCAAACAAGGGGCAAGCCACGTCTATCTGCGGACGGATCAGTGGGCTGAACAACTCTGCGATACATTTGCAACAGTTTTTGATGGTGTGGGTAGCACATTAAAGCAAAGCCTTGCACTTGCCAAACACAAAGGGCAGGTGGTCTTCTTTGGGATGGCAGGAGGGAATCCAACTAAAGTTGACCCTTTAGCGCTACTTGAGCATTCCAAAAGTATTTTGACAGGTGATCTGTGGGATTACCTGTCTAGTCGAAGCGAAAGGCAGTCAAGATTTGAGCGACTAGCATCCTATTTTATTAGTCAAAAAATTGTAATCAATGAACCCCAATGTTTTCCGTTATCAGAGGGCCAAAAAGCATATGCATTCCTTGAAAGTGGAAGTAGTAATGGAAAAATATTGATGGAATGTCGTTAACCCAAAATTATTAGCAATTAAGAGGAGATGTTACTACATGAAACAACAAGTGCTACAAATTCTCAAGACTAAATATCCGCTTATTCAAGCACCGATGTCTTGGATCACCAATGCACAATTTGTGGGTGCAGTTGCAAATGCCGGAGGTTTAGGTGTTTTAGGCCCAAATGCAGGCCAAACTACAATCACATCAGACCCAGGCCAAACCGCGAGTTTAATGCAGGCGGAAATTCAAAAATTGCGCCAAATCACAACACATTCTTTTGGCTTAAATCTCTTAATGCCTAGCACTCCTGAACAAGACCTCAATCCCTATAGTGCTGCATTATTAAAAATGGCATTTGCAGAACGAGTCAAATACTTTGTGACAGTTGGCTCTTATAATCGAAAAGTGTTTGAACAGATTAAACAACATAATGGGATCATCATTCATCGTTCAGAGATGATTTCGCTTGCAAATTTGCGTGCAGCTGAAGAAGCTGGCGCGGACATTTTGGTAGCGACAGGAATTGATGCGGGCGGTATTTTTCCTAGGCGCGCTTTTGGGACCTTTGCTACCTTGGCTGAATTCAAACGTTGCCTCCATGTTCCGTTATTGATCGCAGGCGGTATAAATACAGCTAAAGAGGCTAAAGCTGCAACTGATTTAGGAGCTGATGGAATTTATGTCGGTACTAGATTTATCGTTACGCCAGAATCCCCAGCTAGTCAAGCAGTCAAGGATTTAATTGTTGCTGCAGATTCTGATGACCTTGAATTTGTTTTTGAGCGGGAACGTTCACTTAAAACTTTAGCTGCAGATCGTTTGAATAAGCTTTTCAATGATCCCACTAATAAAGTAGATCTCAGTCAAGAAGTTAAGCGCTTAGGCGGAGTTCGACCTGCAATGCTGCTGGGAAAAGTGGAACAAGGGATTATTCCAGTTAATACTGGTGTTGGGAGCATCGTTGAAGAAAAACCAGTTAGTACACTGATCAATGAGTTAAGTGCAGGATTGTTATAATTTAAATTTAAGCACAACGAAAAGGAGTGTTTTTATGACTAACACCATTAAATTAGAAATGCCGCAGTGGCAAGGCGGCGAGAACCCTAATTATTTTTGGGGATCAAAAATATTAGCAGCAATCGTTCCTGATATTAAAGGTGAAACCTTCAAAATTGGAGTAAAGGAAAATTTTACTGTGACTGGCAATGATCGTGGCGCTGTTTTCCAAGAAGACGCTTTGGTGGCACAATTCGTTGAGACAAAACAAATTCTCGCATTAAAGCAACCCAAGAGAGTTATCACCTTAGGTGGTGATTGTGCAACTTCACATGCACCCTTTGATTATTTAAGCGAACGTTACCAAGATGATCTCGGTGTAATCTGGTTAGATGCACACCCTGATATTTCCAGTTCCAAGGAATCTAAACATGCTCATGAAATGGTAGTGACGAATCTTCTAGGTCTGGATAATACAAAATTGGCGAAACAAACTGCACACCCATTGCAGCCGCAGCAGGTACTCTATGCAGGCTTAAAAGCTCAAGATTTGCGCCCGATGGATCAAGCAGTTAAACGATTGCAGATTGCATTTTTAACTCCAGAAAAATTACGTCAAGACAATGCGGCAGTGACTAAGTGGCTCAAGCAGCATCATTTCAGTAAAGTTGCTGTGCATTTTGATCTGGATGTTTTGACACCCGCAGACTATCGATCTATTTTGCCCGCTAACCCACATGCAGATATTTCTCAATTTGGCGCAGCGGTCGGCAGCATGACTTTATCAGAAGTTGGTCAGTTCTTTGAAGAACTTACGCAAGCTAGTGAGCTGGTGGGCTTAACAATCGCAGAACACATGCCATGGGATGCCATGAATCTGCATGCGATGTTGCGCAACTTGGCAATCTTTAATTAAATTGGTTCAAATTTCAAAGATTATGCACTGGTTTAGACATATTTTTAACGGCCTTGGTATCGGGGCGGTCGTCTATTTAAGCTTGGTTTTTGTAAACGGCGGCGCGTCTGTTTCACGCAAAGACGTGCTCTTTGTCTTTATTGTGTCCTGTTTTATCGGGATTAGCACCTTTATTTTTAAAATATCGTCTTTGAACTTCCTGAGTTCTTTAATTCTGTATTATTTAGGAGTAGTTGTATTCATCATTTTGCTGGATTTTGTTTTCGGGACGCAAGTGGAGTTTGTACAAATTATCAGTAGTACCACTATTATTTATCTGATTTCATACGTAGTAACAATCGGCAAGTTTTTCCTCGTGACTAAAGATATGAATGAAAAACTTAAACAGCTCAATAATAAATTAAAAAGTAGGCGGAGGCTTTAGTGTCGGATGAAGTTAAGAATCTGTGACAAGCTTATTAACTATGAAGTAATTGGCAGCGGGCGTCCTGTGGTGGTGCTGTGCTTGAATCACACGTTAATGAAAACTTGTTTTGAACGCATCCCTTGTCTACAGAAATTTCAACGGATTTATCTCGACATTCCAGGGACAGGTGCAAGTTCAGCATTTTATCAACCGCATCCAAGTAGCGATTATCTGCTACACTTACTGCTTCTTGCACTTAAAAGACTGGTTAGTGAACCTTTTTATCTGTGTGGCTATTCATATGCAGGTTATTTAGCATTAGGAATTACCACCTATTTTGAAAATAACATAAAGGGTCTTTTTTTAGTGTGTCCTGTAGTAATCGCTGCTGTAAATCAACGAAAATTGGCAGGAATTCAGCAAAATCACTTTACCTCAAAAAAGAGAGCTGCAGATGTATGGTATCAACATCTACGCAGCTTAGATTATGCAACTAAAGAGGTTGATTTACATTTTTGGCAAAGTTTACAGTGTCAAAATTATAAATACTATCGTCTATCCGTAGAACCCGCTTTAAAAAAAATCCAAATTGCAGTTCCCACACTCTTTTTGCTTGGTAAAAGAGACAACATTGTCGGGTACGAAGATCAAGTTAGGTTATCGAATAGTTTTAGCAATATAGCACTTGCTATTCTAAATGATGCGGGACACAAACTGTTGTTATGTAAGAAGCACCAATTTTTATTTTATGCCGCTCACTTTTTCAAGTATTAGCGTTAAAAAAGTTACGCCTTTACGAGTTTGTCTAGGGCCGAAAATTCACTGATGTTGAATCTTTTGCAAGAATAATGTATAATTAATAGTTATGATAAATAAACTTAAAAATCCATATTTCCCATTGATGCTGAGCCCGTTTGCTTCGCAGCTAGGGTCAGCGATTTATGTTTTAGGGCTTAATTGGTTAATTGTGCAAGTAACTGGAAGTACGAAGTTGTTAGGGCTGATCGAAGGCTTAGGCGGATTTGCTTTTCTTTTAGGAGATTTTTTAGTAGGGCTATTAGTCGATCAACATAATCGCAAAGGTGTATTAATTTGGACAGATCTTATCTCAGCTGCAATTTGTTTGCTGGGCAGTTTTTTTGTAGATAACACCACCCCGCAAACCTGGTTGCTAATTATCATTACGTTTGTCTTGAATTTAATGCTTGCATTGAATTATCCGGCAGCCAAAGCGATCACTCCTGAAGTGATTGCTAAGACAAGGTTACAGACATTTAATGCACTCGCAAACACTGTTTTTAATTTTGCAAATATCCTTGCCCCGCTAGTGGGAGGACTCTTATTAGCAATTAAAGGAATTGATTTTAGCGGCTTTTTGCTAATTAATGCATTGTCCTATTTTTTTGCGCTCTTATTAAATCTGTTAATTCCATACTCTTTTAGCCCCGCGCTAAATAAAGCAGGTCAAGAATCGATTCTTAAAAGTACGTGGGTTGGCTTCAAGTATATTAAACACCATCCTAATCTGCTGTTATATATGCTCGCAATGGGGATTTTCAACTTTTGTCTGGCCGGCTTTTTACTAACAGCACCTTATATTGGACAGCACTTTTTTGGAGGTCATGCGACAAATTACAGTTTATTTCTCACCGTCTCAGCGAGTGGAGGGTTACTAGGCGGTCTAGCATTAGCTTTGCAAAAAAGAACGGTAACTCCGCAGATTATTTATAGGGAACAGCTTTTTTATGGAATTGTACTGGTGATTTGTGGAACCTTTCTTTCTGTCTATACTTGGATGACAATTGCCTTGGTCTATGGCTTTTTTCAAGCACGTTTTTTCGGAAGTATTACGACTTTTATCCAAAATGAAACTGATGTGGCCTTTTTAGGCAGAATCTTTGGGGTGACATTCCTATTCTTTGATGGGGTGCAGCCAATTGGTTCCTTCATTTTTGGTTTCTTCATCAATATCTGGCAGCAGTGGACCTATGTCATTCTAGGCTGCTGCTTAGTAGTTTTCTTTTTGCTATTATTATGTTTAAGAAAAGAAAATTATGCGGAGATGGCATAAGTTGTTAAAATTTGAGCATTAACGTAAAATCACGGAGTTAAATCGGAGAATTTTGACTTATGGAACACGTTTATCCGGAATAAAAGAGGGGCTGTGACAAAATTTAACTTTTGTCACAGCCCCCTTTATTATTAGCATCGCTTTTCAAAAGACAGCGTCCCCTTGTCAAGAATAGGTTGATTTGTTATCCTAAAAAGAGTTTATAGAAAGTTGGACTAATAATTTATGAATACATATCCGTTACTGCGCAACCTCCTACCACTCCAAATCAAAGTGGTTTGGTTTTTGCGTGCACTGCTTGATTTTTGCATTTCGCTAGTGCTTACAGCCTTGGTTTGGTGCTTAGCCTTTAAATTTTGGAACCCCAGTTGGTTATATACTGCTGGATTTGCTGTTCTAGCTTTGATCGTCGTGAATTTAGTGGGGGCTTTGCTGCTAATTCCATATCGCTATGCCTTTCATCGCTATGAAATAAATAGTGAAGAATTGGCTTTTCAGAAGGGTTTCTTTTTCCGTCAGACAGTTTTTGTGCCGCTCGTCCGCATTCAACATGTTGAAACGCGACAAGGACCTTTACTGCGTCAACAGAAATTGATGTCACTAGTTGTGTATACTGCTGCTACCGAGCATCAGATTGCAGGTCTGAGCAGCGATGAGGCTTTCAAGTTGCGCAATCAAATTTTGCATTTGGTCAAGGCGGTGCGCGAAGATGTCTAACATGCGACATTTCAGCGCTTTAATGCTGTTGCAGCGCACGGTCCACAATCTTCGTGCTTGGATTGTTTTACTAGTATTAGTTGTTTTCAAAAACATTTCAAATCCTAAACTGCTTGTCTTAGGACTTCTTATTTTTCTTTTATTAGCAGTTGCGCAAGCCTACTATCACTGGCTATCTTATCGTTTTGTGCTCAATGAAAAACATTTACTGATGCATTATGGCTTTATTTTTAAACATCAGATAGATATTCCTTATGAGCGAATTCAAGCAGTTCACCGTGAAGTTTGGTTTCTATTTAAACCTTTTAAAGTTGCAAAGTTAACGATTGAAACTGCAGGAAGCCGGGGTGGCAAAGATGACGTTGTGCTGGAAGCTGTTCCTGAATTCATCTATCGTGAACTTGAAAAAAAGCGTAACCACGGTGCGGAATTACCGGCTGCGAAGGCTTCCGTGCAAACCACGCTTTACCAAGTCTCTGTAAATGATTTATTTGTCTTTACTTTTACAGATCTTAATTTGGTTTCAGTTTTGCTGGCAATGTTGGGCATCTACAGTGAAGCAGGAAGTTTGGCTTTTCAAAAATGGGTGGAGACGCGCCTCAATGAAATTGTTGCCGGTGGGATATTAATGATTGCTCTTTTGATCCTGTTAATCTTGTTTATTTTGTTTATTGTAGTCTTAACCCGTAACTTCTTGCGTTATTTTCGCTTCTTTGTTTGGCGGACAGATGATCATTTAATTATTGAAAGAGGACTTTTTACGCGGCGGCGGGTTAGCATCCCAATTCAACGGATCCAAGCGCTCCAGTTGCGGCAATCACTGTTACGGCGCCTCTTAGGATTACAAACTGTGGAAGTTATTTTAGCAGCTGGGCAAGGTGATAATAAAAAAGAGGATGTTAACGACAATACCTTTTATCTACTTCCAATTATTCGGGACAAAGAAGTTTGGCAAATGTTACAAAAACTGCTGCCGGAGTGGCAACCGACAGCGCTTGTACCGAATTCTAAAAAGTCCCACTGGTTTTTATTTGCCCGTTTCCGTCTACTCGCATTATTAATTTTGGGTGCTGCTGCAATTTACTTTTTCAACCTTGTGTGGGGAATAATAGTAATCGGTCTGCTGGCTCTTTTTGTGGCAATCTCTTTTTGGACCGCTGATATTCAAACCGCGGCGCTTGATAAGAACAGCTTGCACACTGTGACTGTAGCTGGTATTTCCCGGATAGAAACACTCTGTCCGTTTAATAAAATTCAATCTGTGAAATTAAAAACCACTTATTACTTAGAGCGGCACCAATGGGGTCATTTTGAACACTTTGTTAAAGCAGGACGAATACGTCGACGAATCAAACTAAGATATCTTGATTTAGCGGAATGTACACGTCTTAAACAACGCGTCTTAGCTGGGCGGACAACTTTAAAGAATGATTAGGCCTGTAATAATTTGACGTGACAGCTGTTAGCTCCAGAATAGATATCAGCAAAAATATAAAACTAAGAGAGACTAAGTCGAAAGTTAATTTTTGATTTTGTCTCTCTTAGTTTGTTTTGCGTTCTTCGATAGTAGCTTCTTTGCAATGTTAGCAGTTTTACATACACTTGATTTACTGTTAAATGCGTTATTTTAACTTGACTTTAGCAGTCATTTGTTTACAATGTAAATGTAGTTTACGTTGTAAACAAAAAGGAGAGTTCAAAATGCCAAAAGCAATTGAATTAGTACATGTCGGAAAAAAATTTAAAAATAGAACCATTCTGAAAGATATTAATTTGGTTATTAACAGTGGAGAAATTATTGGATTATTAGGTCCTAATGGGGCTGGAAAGTCAACTTTAATTAAAATTATGACGGGTTTAATTAAACAAGACTATGGAGAGGTGTATTTGTTAGGACGACAGCTTGGACAACAGAGACGGAATACTAATGCGCTTTTAGGATTGGCACCACAACAATTAGCTCTTTACCCACAACTAACCGTGGTTCAAAATTTAAAGAATTTTGGTTTCATAAATGGTTTAAATCAAACTGAAGTAAACCAAAAGACTTCTGACTTATTAGCTACTTTTGCATTAACTTCAATTAAGAAACAGCTTGCTGCAGACTTGAGCGGTGGTCAAAAAAGGCGTTTGCATTCGGCTATCGCACTGATGAATAATGCCAAAATTGTTTTTTTAGATGAGCCAACTGTCGGAGCTGATGTCACGTCACGTGATAAGATTCTAAATGCAGTTAAAAGGCTCAGTCAGCAAGGAATTACCGTTATTTATACAACCCATTATTTGCAAGAAATTGAGGATTTGAATGCCAAAATTGTTTTCTTGAATCATGGTAAAATCGAAGCAATCGGATCTAAAGAAAAAATTATCCAACAGTATGCACATCCGGCAATTGAACTCTGGTTCCAAGGAAAACTTCCCACCATTGCAGGCTGGAAAAGAAAGGGGAATTGTTTGGAATACAAGACCGCTCCAGCCAACTTCCCAGTGGCTATGATTTTAAAAAGTGCCTTAACTGACAATGAAATTCAAAATTATCAATTGCAGGAAATCAAGCTTTCACATTCTAATCTGGAATCTGCATATCGTGGTTTAATAAAAGGAGGCATCTCCCATGAAGCTTAGACAAATATCGGCGGTCACGCGCTTAAACATGCATTTACAGTTGGCTGAGCCGTCTGTCCAAATTATTATGATTTTAATTCCAATTGTAATGGCACCTTTTATGCTTCCAGCTGCTAAGGCCCAACTGTTAGTGCAAGGATATCATGCTGCTAACGGCTCGGAACAAGTTGTTCCAGGATTGGCCGTTTTATTCTCGTTCTTTTCTGTCCAACTGATTATTCAGAACTTTTTTAATGAAGCGACCTATAACACTTGGGACCGGCTTCAAGTTTCAATAACTTCTTTGCCAGAAATTATTACCGGAAAAGCGATTATTGCGTATATCATTCAATTGTTACAATTGATAGCTGTAGTGCTGCTCAGCAGTGTTCTTTTTAATTTCAGTCCTAATGGTAGCTGGCTGGCATTAGCCGTTACACTCATCATTTTTTCCGCTTGCTTAACATTTTTTGGTATTTTGCTAGTGAGTTGGACTGATTCAGCATCATTTGCGCTAATGCTTTCAAACTTTTTAGGTGTCTTAATGGCCGGGTTGGGTGGTAGCTTATCGCCAACCAATTCATTTCCGGATTGGGCGCAAAAATTAGCTTGGTTCGATCCTGCTTATTGGGCCCTGTCAGCGATAAAAAAAATCAGTCTTGATCATGGTAACCTTTCAATGATTAAAACCAACCTCATTATTTTGATAATCATTACTTCACTTTTTGTTTTATTAGCGTTGCTCGGATTTAAATTAAAACCACTGAAAGCAGGCGATCACTAATGGTTGATAAACCGCTAAAGGAAACCTTAAGCCGCGAATACATTTTGCAGATCTCATTAGCTTTAATTGATCGTGACGGAATTACATCTTTTACGATGCGTAAATTAGGGCGTGAACTGCACGTTTCTCCCATGGCTGTATACCGCTATTTTCCAAATCAGGGGAATTTGTTTGATGGCCTTGTTGAATTTATTTGGAACAAATCACTGGCGCTTAATGAATTGAAGCTCGCTGCCAATTTAAATTGGCAAAAAATACTGATTGAGTTGATGTCGCATTTTCGGCGAACATTGTTGCAGCATCCTAATGTTTTGCCACTAATGTCAACGCATCCGCTTGTAACCGCGCGGCAATTCCAATTAGTTGGAAGTTTTCTGACTTTTCTAGTTGAAAAGGGAATGAAGATTCAACCGACTACTATCTTTCTAGTTAAGAGTTTGGCCGTTTATACGTTAGGCTTTGTTTGGGCTGAAGCAATTGAACCCGAAAATGGTGGTGTCATTGATACAGCAAATTTGCAGAATTCTAAGCAAAAACTGCCAATTTTAAAAGAATTCATGGATTCCTTACAAAGCGAACAGTTTGATGAGGAACACCAATTTTTGTTGGGAATTTCAGCCATTATTAATGGTTGGGATGCAAGGCCGTTTGTTTAGTACGCGAGATAGGAGTGAAAAAGTAGTCAGACTTACAATTCTGACTTAGTAAAAAGACAAACAACTAATTACTTACAATTTTTTTGTTTTTCGAGTGTCTGGATCTTATTTTGAATTTTTTCGAGATAGTTTTTTTGCTGTGTCAGGTCTTTTCTGATTTTTCTTTCTTGCTTTTTTAGTAGTTCAATGCGCTGGTTTAGCGTTTTGTATCCTGCAGCCGTTGAATTCACAAAAAATCTGATTTTTTCTAATGAGCTTCTTGCACGACAAATAACCGTTAATACAATTGCGCCAGGACCAATGGATACACCTTTTTTCTATAGTCAAGAGACAAAAGAGTCTACTTCATTCCATAAAGCGCAAGCAATGGGAGACCAACTAACAAAGATTGAAGACATTGTTCCAATCATAAAGTTCTTAACTACTGCTGGTTGGTGGATTAACGGCCAGACTATTTTCGCTAATGGGGGTTACACGACCCGTTAAAATGATTGAAAATTATTTTTGCAAAACCAGTAAAGCGCTCAAACTTTAATCATGGTAATTCACGTATTTTAGGATAAAGCTAAGAGAATAGGACAAAAGGCGTTTAGTTGGCGCGAATTAACAGCGTGAGGCGGATAATTCCAAAATTGGTTTGTCTGACTTATAGGGTTAATTCGCGCCAACTGCCTTTTGGTGCACTTCACTTTTGTCCTGGGCCCTTATTTTTTTCATTTTTATGTCTCTTTTAATGACAACTGACGATCCACATAAATCAGATAAATAAGGCTTGTGACAAGAAGCGGGGTAAAAAGTACAAATAACAAACTCCAGCTCATACCAACGCTATTGTTTGAAGCGGCAATCAGGGGTCCCCAGTCTAAAATAAAATGTAATAAAATTACCCACAACAAACAGTTAGTTGTGATGCGCAATGCTGCCAAAAAAACGCCGGTAGCAAACGCGTACAGCATCTGTTGCAAGGTAGCTCGCGGACTTTCTCCAAACAAATTGATCAGATGCATGCTGCCAAATAATACAGCTGACCACACAGCTGCTTTAGTAAACTTATAAGAAGAACTCTCATAGATAAATAGCCCCAGAAAAGCAGATAGAATTAAACCACGACAAATTGATTCCTCAAAAATTGCCGCAGACAGGGCTATCATTGTGTCTAACAAGAAATTCTTTGAGTTAATAACAGTAATAATATTTAAGGGAACATTCTCCACACTCATTATGATAATAAAAATGGCAACTGCAAGGATGCCCCAAATTCCTAAATTTCTAGTAAAAAGCAACTTTGTGTTAATCAACTTAAATGACTTAAGTCCTCTGAATGCAACTAATAAAGCCACAAGCGCTAAAACAACATTAACGATCGCTTTAGTAGTGTTAGAGGCATCATAAATGAACATGTTTAGCCACCAAAAAAGCAGGAACAAGATAATTCCCCAATATAATTATCTGCCCCAAGTCCAGCGATTATTTAATAGCATTGCCAGCTTCCTCCTTAATTTTCCAGTATTCGTAATATTATAATGATATCATTATTTTTAAATAAACAAACGGATACTTTTAAAAAAATAGCTCGCAATTAAATAAATATTTAATTAAAGTATTGATGAGGGAGGCGGTCGTTGTACGCGCAGTAAAAATAGGGGTTGAGAGACCAACAAAAGAATATTTACCTGGCTGGATGGGAAATCAGACAGACTCCACACATAAATTTTAGGATTAGATCTGCTAGATGTTATTTTAGCAATGAAAAGGCGTTGATTGTGAATAACAGCGATAACTTGAGCTGCTCTTGCCAAAGCTGCTTAGGTTAGCAGGCAGAAGATCAGGAAGCCTCCGCAGTAGTAATTGACTGAACCCAAGGATATTTTGGTTGTGCTTAACCGGATTTAGCAAAAAGCAATTAGTATTTTCAATCTTCAATCAATACAACTCTCATTTTTTCGGCAAATTTTAGCGCGCGGTTGTCAATTCCATGCTCAAAAGTCCAATTTAAAATTTCAAAAATAACACCCGCGGCAATTTGGGTCGCCAAGTCTACATCGACCTCTAGGGATAGTTCATGCTGTGTAAAGTATGCTCTTAGATAGCTTTCAATAACTCGTTTAAATTCATTTTGCAAATTATACTGCGGTACGTTGATCTGAAATAAAACAAGAATAGATTCTTTGTGTGCGATTAATTCAGCATAGAATTGTTCAATTGACATCTTCCAGTTCAATGTCATCAAAGACTTAAGCCGTTTTTTAACAATCAGTTCGAAGTCTTCAACCTGTTTATTGAATACTTTTTCTAGTAAATCAAACTTATCTAAATAGTGTAAATAAAAAGTTGATCTGCTGGTGAATGCCACTTTGCAAATGTCTCCGATTGTAATTTTAGCAAAGTCCTTTGTCTTTAATAATTTAATGAAGGCTTGCTCAAGATTGCGTTTTGTTTTAAATTTTCTAAGATCTTCTACCAAAACAATTCTCCTTTTTATATCCAATAATGGTCAATCTAGGTCCAAATGTCCTTTTATGGACACTTTTAAAAATGATGACTGTTGCTGCCGTGTTATTTGCCAGTTAAACTGCAGATATCACAAGAATGGAGGAACAAAAATGTTTTTTGAATATCTTAAAGGGCAGCAACAGATGAACTTACAAATTAATAGGCAATTAAATGGTCTTCATGATAATCCTAAAGTCAAACAGGATTTAAAGGTCGTTATTCCACAAATTCAAGATGAAGAAAGCTGGTTTTCAGCATGGCAGACGGTAGGTGAAAAACGAGAGCGTCAAGCAGATTTTGCACTTGCCTGTGCTTACTTCGCGCTGGCACAATTTTATTTAAATAAGCATGATTCTAGGAAAAAAGTGACTGTCCATCGTTATTTAAACAATTTTTACCGCAGTCATCCAGGGCTTAATTATGTTGAATACAAAGTTCCATATGAGAATTCCTATCTTCCGGCTCTGAAGGTTGTCGTTAATCCTGGTGCACATAAAACGCTGTTAATTATTAATGGCTTTGATAGTTTTATGGAAAAAATTTTAGCAGTGACTGACTTTTTTAAAGGCACCGACTATAATTTGATTTTGTTTGATGGTCCCGGTCAGGGAAGAGCCTTAATTGATAATGGAATTCTCTTTACACCGTATATGGAAAAAGCTGTGACGCAACTTTTAGACTATTTTGAACTTCAAGAAGTGGATGCCCTCGGTGTGTCTTGGGGCGGCTATTTTGTTATTAGGGCAGCTGCATACGAAAAAAGAATTAAACAGGTAATCTGCTTTGACTTCTTCTATGATGGTCTGAATGTCTTTTTGAATGGTTTACCTAGCGAAACAAAAGAACGCTTAAGAAGTGCTTTAGAACAAGGAAATGAAACTAGCGTGGAAAAACTCCTCAAGCCCTTTATCCAAACGAACGCGGATTTGAAATTTAAGCTTAATAAAGGATTTGAAAACACCGGTACAAAAACTCTCTGTTCTTTATTAAAACAGATTGCCTTGCATAATGTTAGTGGGTTGGGCAAAAAAGTGACTGCAGATGTGCTACTTTTAGCTGGAAGTAAAGATCAGTATGTTCCATTTCAGGATTTAGCATTGGAACAAGCAGAGTTAAGATCCGCCAGATCATTAACAACCAAAATTTTTACAGAAAAAACCGGCGGAGAACAACACTGCCAAGCTGGAAGATATGACCTTGCTTTGAATGCCGTACGTATTTTTTTAAATCAACCAGCCTTGCCTGGTCATGAGACTTCAATTTGAAGTGTGTGCTGTTCGAATGTTTTTCAAAAGATCCCAGTTAAAACTATATATTTGTTTAAAAGCATGCTAAACTTTCCTGCATAAGGATGATGCTATCCGAGAAATTTAACATGGGAACTAAAACCTTTTTCAATTTTAATTTATTCGATGGTATAGATTCGATCGAACATGGTTTTTATGTTAATGATGAAGAAATCGAATTAATGTTGGAACCCAATACTTATTTAACACCAATTTTACTAGCAGAGACTTTGATTCTATAGTATGGCAAAGGGGTTTTACCTGAATGAGAATTGAAAAAAGCTGCCGATACTCTAGCAGATACCTTTGAGAACCTCAGTGTTGCATATCAACAAGGAGCCAAGTTCACCAGTGGAACAGATGCAGGCAGTCCTTTTAATGGTTATGATAAAACGCGTGTGAATTTGAATTGTTGACTAAATTAGGGATGACCCCGGTTGAAGCCTACTGATGCTCAACAGTCAATGCTGCTAAACTATGTCAGATTGATGCTGAATATGGCACTTTAACAGCAGGAAAGGTTGCTGACTTCATTGTTCTAGATTCAGACCTTTTAGAATTGTTAGGGGAACTAAGAATGCAAATTATTTTAAAAGAACTTCAGCAAGACGAACTGACTGACTTTTGGGAATTAGCGTTCAGTAATCCGCATGCAGAATGGACCAAATGGAATGGTCCGTATTTTCATGATAAGCTGCCCTCAAAAGACACTTTTATTGATAGCAGCCAGAAGAACGTGTATCTGAATAATCCGTTGCGCAAAGTGATTTGGAACAATAATCAAATGGTGGGGATGGTTTTTGCATATTATGCAGACGAACCCTTAGAAAAGTGGCTGGAAGTCGGAATAAGTATTTATCAACAAGCAAACTGGCAGCAGGGAATCGGGCGGCAAGCTCTAACCCAGTGGATCACTGAGCTATTTAAGCAAAGTACGCTGCCACATCTTGGATTGACAACGTGGTCAGGCAATTACCGGATGATTGCCCTTGCTGAAAGTCTAAACCTAAAGAAAGAAGCAGAAATCCGCCAAGTCCGCTATTGGCAAGGCAAATATTGGGATTCTATCAAGTACGGGATTCTGCGGACTGAATGGACTAATAAAAATAAAACAAGTTTGTAATTAGCGTAAATTATATTTATGAGCTAATGATACGTAAATTGAGAGGAGTTTGACTAATTTGGAAACTACAGGCTTGCTTAATCATCTCGAAATCAATGTTAGTAATCTTGCTGCCTCGCGGAAATTTTGGGATTGGTTGCTACTCAAGCACTTGGGATATCAACACTACCAAGTATGGGAGCAGGGGATCAGCTACATCAAAAAGCCGTACAGTTACTTAGTTTTTGTACAAACTGATGCCCAAAAATTAAGCGCTGGTTACCGTAGAACTCATGTTGGACTAAATCACTTGGCATTTTCTGTTGCAGACAAGCAACTAATTACTCGAATTAAAAAAGAACTAGGGTCACTTAATTATAATGAACTTTATGCTGCTCGGTATCCCTATGCGGGCGGAAAAAAGCATTATGCGCTTTACTTTGAAGATCCGGACAGAATCAAAGTAGAAATCGTTGCAATCGGAGAGTAGCTGTTATTAGTGGAATTACAGCAAAGGCAAGAATCATTGGAATAGGGATAAGTATAGTTAAAGCTCAGCTTTGAAGAGAATGCAAGCTTACTCTTTAAAGTTGAGCTTTTTTATAATCCCTAATTACTTTGGTGGATATGCCAAATAATGTTGAATAAGTAACCTAATACTGTCAATTTCCACTTAGTAAGTTTGCCTTAATTTGACAACAGGTATACTTTTGTTCACTTGTTTGTCACTCCAGTTAGTTCTATGATCCCAGCTAGAGAGAAATCCCTTAAGATTGGACAAAAAACTAATTAATCAAGGAGCGCTAACATTGAGATCACATAGAGCAGCAAATTCACAAATTGCGGTATTTATAATCATCGGACTATTTTTTGGAGTTTTTGTTATCGGGGCTGATTCTTTTATTATTTCACCACTTTTACCAACGATTACCCACGAGTTTAAAGCGTCCGTAGCAGAGACCTCCGCGAGTGTTACCATCTATGCATTTTGTTACGCACTGGGAGCTCCATTCTTTGGTCCTTTAGGCGATCGTGTAAATAAGCGCTTGCTTTTAATGACAGGAATTCTGATTTTTTTAACCGGAACACTTTTATGTGCGTTAGCGAATAAGTTGGCGTTGTTTTACATGTATCGTGCACTCGCAGGGATTGGAGCGTCAATTTTTTTACCAAATGTTTGGGCTTTTATCGGTGACTTTTTTTCGGGGAAACAATTGAATCAGGCTGTCGGAATTGTCATGTCTGCCTTATCCCTGTCAATCGCAATCGGGGTACCGTTAGGAACGACCCTTTCACAACTAAGCGATTGGCATATGGCTTTTTGGGGCTCTGCACTCCTGACACTGGTTTGCATACTGGTTTTATTTTTTACTATTCCTAAAAATTTATCTGTAATACAGCATCCCAAAAATATTGGTTATTTTAATAGTTTCAGTACGGTCTTAAGTACGCCGAATGCAGTTCCTGCATTGCTAATTACCCTATTTTGGATGTTTGGCTTTTATAGTGTTTATACTTTTTTGGGAACATTTATTGTTGACACTTTTAAGTTTAATACTGCCACGACAGGTTACATCTTTATTGCTTACGGTCTATCCAATTTCTGTGCTAGTTTTTTGGGGGGAAAAGTCATGAATTATCTTGGTAAAAAAAGGAGTGTTCTCACAAATGGTGGGGTTTCCTTACTCGTTATGCTAGTAATTGCTTTTTGGGGAAATAACTTAGGAATTTTGCTGCTGGCTTTAATCCTGTTAGCTCTGACTCAAGGCTTTGGAGTAACTGCACTGCAAGCCTATATTGTCAACGTGGTGCCTTCAAATCGAGCAACTGTCATGTCAATTAACAGTTCTTTTCTATATCTAGGCCTAACGTTAGGTTCGCTGCTTGGCGGCTTGTTATTAAAATTCACTGGTTTCAAATCAATTACTATTTTGGCAGCTTTTGGTTTCTTACTGGCACTTCTAATTACATTGAAGTTGAGCCAACAACCGAACAGAAAGCCTTAGCTGTAGTTCAAAAGCCTGGCACCACGGCTGTCTGAACCATGAAAACGCAAGCGATAGTCAGCATTAGCAATCTAAGTTATTGTTGCCTGCAATTTTACCAGCATTTTCTTTGAGATAATGGCGGCCCCAAGAATTCAATGCAGTCACCAGTGGCGCTAAACTCTGACCCCATGCTGTCAAAGAGTATTCTGTGTGAAAAGTTGCTGTGACCTGACGCTTGATGATTTGATCTTCTTGCAGTTCAGACAATTGCAGTGCCAGCATTCGCTTAGAACACCTCGGAATTTCTTTGTGTAACTCACTAAAGTGTAATGAAGCAGACATCAGCCTGCAAATGATAATTGACTTCCATTTTCCGGATAAAATACCAAGTGTCGTATCTAATGGGCAATATTCAAAGTGTTTTTGACTACTTTCGATCGCATTTATTGTACGCATTTTTTTCTCCTTACTACAGTAATATTAACAACTCAATGATACTTCAAAGATAGGCCAAAGCAACTTTAATTGCCTGTCGTACTTAAACATTTTGCAATGATGCTACATATTTAGCAGATTATCAACTCAAAATTTGCCAATTGCAGTCTTTGCCCCTTGACCATCATGCAACGTAACGGTTTAAACTTCAAAATGGAGAAAGGGATGATAAAGATGCTCTTAAAAATTTTAACTGCTCAAAGATATGCAGACTTAAGTACTTTACCAAAAATTAAACGCCGTTCGTATTTTTCAAAACATGTCTTAGCACCTTTTGCAGAAAAATTTAAAAAGCAACATTTTACCATAAATGACAGCTGGGCGACTATTTTATAGTATCTGTAAAAGTTGATGCAGCGTTACTTTGAAGAGCGATGTTGACGTAAACATTGATTTGATATCCCTGTAATAAAAAAACTCTGAATTAGAGTTTTTTTTGCATAGTTATATCAGTTGTAGTAAAGCCATTTTTTTCGTAAACATGGATAGCTCTTTTGTTACTTCCAAATACATGTAAGGCTATTGAACTAAAACCTTTTAATTTGGCTTCCTGAGTTGTTAATTGTAGAGCTTTGGAACCAAAACCCTTGTTTTGAAAATTGTCGTAAATTTTAAAATCATAGATGAATGCCATTAAAGGGTTATCTCGGTAGCTGGCAAACCAAATATATCCAACAGTATCAGCTTGAAACGTAATTGAGTAAAAGAAAGTATTGGCGGTCTTTATCCCTGCTGGGAGTAATTCTTTGAAGCTGGCATTGGCATTTTTAAATGCATTTTCATTGGTCCATGTGCCAGCATCTATTTTGTTTTTTGCGTATTCTTTAATAGCGGTTGATAGATAATGCTGAAATTCAATTTCTGTCATGGGTAATAGATGCATTATGATTATTTCTCCCCGTTTTTAATGTATGAAGTTAGTATAGCACCAAAATTATAGATAATACTAAAGCAGCAGAAATTAATTTTATGCATGATGAGACGCTGCTTCAACAAGCGCAACAGATCGAAGTTGAATTAACTGAATTTACTAATAAAAATATTCAAGTTCCTTTGCAAGAATATAAATTCACAATTTTCTTAGGGAAAAAGACAAGCCCTATGTTACATTTGAGTGCAGGCTACCTTGGAGATGGAGGGATTCCAGGATTTTTATCAATGACACTCGTCGCCGTAGAAGAATTGAAAAAAAGTAGGTCCTCTATTTACCCACGAGTGCAATCGAAATATTCGCTATCACTATGAAATCCTAATTTCTTGTATGAGTAATTATTCCAATAAAAAGTCAATTATCTTAGTATTGAAGTCTTTACATTCCTCATAAACCGCATGTCCATATTTTTCAAAGGAAATAAACTTACTATTTTTAATTCTAGTCGCCATTTCTATTGATATATCATATCCAACTATTTTGTCTTCAACCGCGCCAACAATTAAAGTAGGCGTTTTGATTTCTTGAAGTTCATCTGTAGTATCATGCGACAAGCAAGATTTAGCCTGAATAATGAATCGATTAAAATCTTTCGGTTTACTCGCTTTACTTATTAAAGAATAAAAAGGTCTGTATAGTTTAAGTTTCTTATTTGTGTACATGTTTTCAAAAGCATCAATCAACAATGATTTATAATCATTTAACGTTGCAAATTGTATCCATTTTGGTATTCGATTACGAACCTCCTTAGTCGGCTTTGATGTTGTGACAGCGAGTATAAGTTTCTCTATACCATCTGGATATTCAATTGCTAGATGTTGAGCAATCATTCCACCTTGTGAAATCCCCATAAGGTAGAATTTATCAAGTCCTAATTTATTAAGAACAATCTTTTGATCTCTAGCCATTTCTCTTGTCGTATAGTTTTGTGGTAATTTTACTCTTCGACTAAAGGCATATATTCTGAATTTTTTTAAGTATTTTTTGTAGAAAATAGCAAGAGGAATAGATTGTCCTTTTACGGTTTTTAATCCATCTCCTAAACCTGGTAATACAACTAAGGGTTTCGTACCATTTCCAAACACAATATAGTCCATTTCCATAGCATCAACTTTTATTGTTTCTTCTTGAATATTAAAAATCATAAGTTACCTCTTGTATAATTAGAAATACCAACTCTCAAAATTTCCAAGTATTTTGTAACAACTTCTACATATTTATGCTTCAATTGTTCTATGTCTATAGTATCTTGGCTTTCTACTTTATAAATAAACTCCGCATTGAAACCTTTTAAGAACCATTTGATTAAGTCAATAGTTTTCTTATCCAAAGCAAGTTCTTTCATATATGTTTCTTCAATTAACTTGTGGTAAATACTTTCGCCAGTATTGCTGTATTTTGCTTCAACTTTTCTAGAAATATCGGTATTCTTTTTTGTAAAAGCATTAACAATTACTTTGTACGCATTCGGATTTTCAATGTACCACTCAAACTCTAATTTAGAGTAATCAACAATTCTTTCAAACAAATCACTAGACAGATTTTTAGAGCGTACTTCCAAATCAGATACTAATTTTTCAATGGCATAATCTAAGATAAAGAAGTACAAATCTTCTTTGTTCTTAAAGTACTGAAACAAACTTCCCTTACTTATTCCAGCTTCTTTAACAATCCTATTAGTAGAACTATTTGCAAAACCAAATTGTGCAAATTCTACAATACTTACATTGATAATTTTGCTTTTCTTGTTATCGTCAATTTCGTTAAATAGATTCGAGTACATATAAACGTTCCTTCCAATGACCACGTGGTCATTATAAACCATTTACCTTGTTTTGTACAGATGGTGTGGACCTAGGATGAAAGTGTAGACACGATTTAGTAGAATTTCTACTAGAGAGAGGATCGTGTCTTATGAGCAGTAGAATAAGATATTCTGTCGAGTTCAAGAAGATGATCGTCCAGCTATATGAAAGCGGGACATCGGTCACTGATCTTACTAGCGAATATGGGATTGCCAGTGCCACCATTTATAATTGTAATGACCACGGAAAGCATGTTAAATTTGGAAGATGTAAAAAAAGAGAGTGTGACATAAGTCGGGAAAATTTGAATGCTAACTCGAAATTACGAACATAG
>NZ_AZFQ01000036.1:277474-317162 GCF_001435195.1 Liquorilactobacillus satsumensis DSM 16230 = JCM 12392
GTTTAACTTTTGTCACAGCCCCTTTATTAGTCTTAGTTATCTAGCTAACGGAATTAATTTTCAGTTATTCGCTGAAAATTTTGTTTTCCAAATTCCAAAAAAATATTCCCAAAAATTAACTAGTGGTCCCACTAATAACACAGCTAAAAGAGTCCCACTACCAATCGCAGTAATATGACTACTGAATATTAAGCTCAAACAAATTGAAATAATAATCATTGTTAAGTCAAAACCAAGTTTCGCGCTTCCAAACGTTGCACTTAACTTTGTGCAAATCACATTAACGACACCATCTGGTGGATTCAGAATAAAATTAGCTTTAATCATCATAAAGACTCCAACTGAAGTAAAAACAATTGCTAATAAGGTTACTAGAATTTGTTCCCACCAAACGGGTAAAACAACACTCGTTAAACCAATTCTTAAACCATAAAAATCAACAATCCAGCCAAATACAATTGCCACAAGTAATTGAAAAACGATTTGCCATTCAATTTTGTGCAATAAAAAAAGCTCAATTAGAACAAAAACTATAAAAATTAGTGTAGTTGCTTGACCTAAAGTAATTGGTAAAAAAAGTGACAGAACTTGGGGGACGGATACTAAGGCACTGACCCCTAATTTACCACAAGTAAATAACACCGTACCTAAAGCCAAAATATTCAAACCAGCAATGTATAATAACAGCCGTAAGAAATTAAAATGTTTCTTACTATGCAAATTGATCTTCCTTTCTTTTTCGCAAAACGCTACAATATGAGTAAAATCAGTCATGAAACTCAACGACTGTTCGATGAACTTATCATATAGCTTAGAGTGCACTATAACGCAAGGAGGTTTTTATGAATTATTCAATCACTGAAACTAGTCGTTTAACTGGTCTCAGTAAGTACACATTACGTTATTACGAGAAAGAAGAGCTGATTCCCCAAATCAAACGAGACTCAAAGGGATATCGAATTTACACTCAACAAGATCTTGAATGGTTAACTTTTTTATTAAATATCAGACAAACAGGTATGCCCATTAGTAAAATTAAGAAATTTTCTCAAATGAGGTTCAACACTAAAACGATTCTTACAAGACGGCAAATGTTAGTTGAGCATCAACAAAACATTCTAGAGCAAACACGAAAACTTCAAAAATCAATGGCGGCAATTGACGCTAAGATAGCCAGATACGATCGCTATCTTAAAGCCTCAGATGAACTGAAGGAATAAGAAGTATTAATAAAAAAAATACCTAGGGACTAAAATATTTTTTTACAAGCCACTCTAAGTGCCCTCAATTTACATTGAAAGGTGTGGCTGTTACTTATGCGCTAAACGCTGTCCCATTACAGCCATTCCCCAGTGGATCCAGCCGAGATTAACAACAAAAAGAACAGCTACAATTAGAATAATAAGAACCCATTGCCAAGCAGGAGAATGCGTTAGCTTGATCAAAGCAGTTAAATATGCAATTGTGGGGAGCAATTCAAGCAGTGCGGTTGCGACTCCAGGGACATAGCCACGTTTGACGATTGAAAACACTAAATGCAGCATTAAATGAGCCAAATATGGAATAGTCGCGGCGACAATTAACAAAGGATAATTAAACCAAGCGGCCGTTGCAGATAACAACAGGTAAATACAAAATTCCTCCCAAATTCCAAGCGCCAAGATATCTGCACGCTTAATGCCACCAAATAGCATTCGACCGTGAATATTTGGGCTATGTTTTTCAAGCCAACTAGGAACTAAAGTTAATTCTTCAAAATCATGGAACATAAACAATAATGGTAACAACCAATACGAAGACCAAATCAGCATTGTTCAATAACCTCCCTTTACCTTAAGTATATTGTTATTTTTCAAGTTAATAAACAGGGCAGGGATAAGTGCTACATAAAGAAGATAATGTGCCACGTGACACCATTACGCAGACAGTTAGACGTATGTTCTCGAAAAATCAGCCCACAGACCAAATAGTACTAGGTAAAAAATGTGACAGTCACTCAGATTCGGACACATTAATGATAAATTGCACCGTGTGATCGCATGCTACGATTCATCATTAACCTCGAAAATCTGATGGCTGTCACATTTACTTTTCGATACATTTAGTTTTTATTAAAGACTTCCTTTGCCACAGCAATCGCATTTAAAACTCTTGGAAAACCAACATAAGGTAAACAGTGAATGAAAGTTTCAACTATTTCTGCACGTGTTAAGCCAACATTTAAGGCTCCTTGAATGTGAATTCTAAGTTGCTTTGCGGTATCTCCTTGTGTCAATAATGTAGTAATTGTAATCATTTCCCTTTGCTTCAAGTCTAAGACGCCTCGTCTTTGGGCTTCATCAAATGCTAATAGCGTTTTTTGATCCAAGACAGGGGCAATGTCAGCTAAACTTGCTGATACCAATTGACTTGCTTTTTTTCCGATGACTGCTTCGCGAATTTTTAAACCATTTTCGTATTTATTCAAACTAATTCCTCCTTTGATATGATAAAGTTACTATAAACTATCAAGTAAACTTTATAGCAAGTCACATGACTATTTTTTTAAAGAAGGTGCCTAGGCTGACTAAAACATACAAAATATCAACGATCTCTAAGCTGACTGGTTTTTCAATCCCAACTTTACGCTATTACGAAAAGTTGGGACTCCTGAACCCCAAGCGTGATGCAAACAACTATCGGTGCTTTACAGCTAACGATTTACGCTGGATTAAATTTATTAAACGTGCCAAGGCCACTGGAATGCCGCTTGCAAAAATTATTGAATATTCGCAGTTGCGCGCACAGGGAACTGGTACAATTCAGGAAAGAATCGCGATTTTGGAACAGCAGGAACAAATCTTATATACTGAGCAGGCCAAAATTCAAGAACACATTGAATTTTTACAAAATAAAAAGCAATTTTATGCTAAATTAAAGGCCAAAATCAAAAAGAACCGTTAAAAAGCGCTATAATGACAATTTAAAAGGTAAAAGAATCAAGGGAGGAACCAGTTCAATGTTAGCAGATGTTCTATTAGTGATCGATCTCCAAAATGGTGTTTGTAAGGAACCGATTCAGCTGGACAACTTACCCAGCTATCTAAAAAAGATCAATCAAAGCATCGCTTTATATCACCAGGCTCATAAACCAGTCATCTTTATCCAGCATAATGATGCGGAATTAATCAATGGAACTTGGTCTTGGAAGCTTGTAAGTGAATTAAATAATCAAAGTAACGATTTTTATATTCAAAAAACCCACGCTAATTCTTTTTATGGCACTAACTTGAAAATAACTTTGGACAAATTACATGTTAAAAGTCTAGAAATCTGTGGGGCACAAACCGAGTATTGTGTAGATACAACGGTTAAAATGGCACATGGGTTGGGCTATAAAATTCAAATGGTGCCCAAAAGTACAGCCACTTTTGCCAATGCCTATTTAAGCGCAGCGAAGACCATTGCATTTTACGAAGGCATCTGGGATCAAAGATTCTTGCAATTCGTTGAACGTTAACAACAGTTGCTTTTTACTGCATCGCGCTCTAACTATTTGAAGCACATTTATCCGTTAAAAACTACAAGGGGCTGTGACAAAAGTTAAATTTTGTCACAGCCCCTCTTTTATTCCGGATAAACGTGTTCCATAAGTCAAAATTCTCCGTCTAACTTCGAATTACTCAGCGCTTAATTAGCCACAAATTTACTCATTGGTACTACTTGGTTAACAAATAGTTCATGAAATCTGGTATCTAAAGTTAATTCCGGGTGAAATGCGGTTACCAAAATATTCTTTTGTCTAGCCGCGACAATGCGATTTGCAGCTAAAGTTGCCAAAACTTTTACATCTGTACCAACCTTTTTGAGATAAGGCGCTCGAATAAAGACACCTGGAAAAGGGTCTGTGAAACCTGCAACTTCAATTGCGGACTCGAAGCTTTCGCGCTGACGTCCAAAACCGTTGCGGATTACTTCTCCGTCAAAGCTGTTGAAAGTTTCAGGTTGTGTTAGTAAAACCAATCCTGCACAGGTTCCAAAAACTGGAAAATTATGCTGCACTAAATTCTTTAATGGTGCCAGCAACCGTTCACGCACCAATAATTTATGCATGGTGGTGCTTTCTCCACCTGGAAGCACAATGCCTTTAATCCCTTGCAAATCAGCCGGTTCCTTAATCAGTTTAGTTTGAACATTGCAGCGTTTAAGTAGCGCAACGTGTTCGCTGACTGCACCTTGTAGTGCTAATACTCCGATTACCATCTTTTTGCCTCCTAGATTCCGCGATTAGCCATTTTTTGTTCAGCAGAAAGCGTGGAAATTTCAATTCCTCTCATTGGTGAACCTAGATTTTTAGAAAGCTCTGCAATTAAAGCATAGTCGGTAGGATGGGCCGTTGCAGTCACAATGGCTTTAGCAAACTTGGCTGGATTTTCAGAATGAAAAATTCCTGAACCAACGAAGATTCCTTCTGCCCCAAGGTTCATCATTAATGCGGCGTCAGCAGGAGTTGCTACTCCACCTGCGGCAAAATTAATGACTGGCAGCTTGCCGTTGTCGTGAACTTCCTTAACTAGTTCGTACGGAGCTTGTAAATTACGTGCAAGCATTACTAACTGATTGTGTGTAGCAGCTTGAACTTGAGTAATCTGTTCATTGACCTTTTCCATATGCCGCACAGCTTCAACAATATTACCTGTGCCGGGTTCTCCTTTAGTTCTGAGCATCGCTGCGCCCTCATCAATACGGCGTAAAGCCTCGCCTAAATCACGGCAACCACAGACAAATGGAACCTGAAATTCATTTTTATTAATATGGTACGTGTCATCGGCAGGAGTCAAGACTTCACTTTCATCGATATAGTCAACCCCAATTGCTTCTAAAATACGAGCTTCCGCCAGATGTCCGATGCGGGCTTTGGCCATTACTGGCACAGTCACGGCTTTCATAATTGCTTCAACCATAGCTGGATCAGACATCCGGGCAACGCCACCAGCGGCGCGAATATCCGAGGGGACACGTTCGAGTGCCATGACAGCGACTGCTCCTGCTTCCTCGGCAATTCTTGCTTGTTCAACGTTGACAACGTCCATAATTACGCCGCCTTTTTGCATTTGCGCCATTCCGCGTTTAACGAGAGTTGTACCTGTCTTTACCATGTGTTTCTCCTCCAATTTTAATTGAAAATTTATTCTAGCTTATGGTATTGTGAGCATAACTTAAACCACCAATTGGAATATATTTATACCAACCAATTAATTTTGAGGAGGATTACTAATGCAGTGGAAATTACCTGAGGGATCGCAAGCTGTTTATCTAAAACTAATTAAACTGATTACTAAGGGGATTGAAAAAGGGGAGCTGCTGCCAGGAGACCGGCTGCCGGTTGAACGTGATTTAGCAAAAGCTCTAGGTATTAACCGTTCTACGATCCAACGTGCATTCAGCGAATTAGTCAGTCGTGGAATTCTTGTCCGCAAGTTAGGCAGCGGTACGTGGATTAATTCTGGAAAGTGGGGGGTATTAACTCAAGGTGTCAATTGGCAAAGATATATGACTACCAGCCGCCTAGGCGATCCGGAGAATTTTACGGTGCGGTTGCGCCAACTACAACGGCAACCAGGCATAATCAACTTATCCTATTCAAGTATCAGCATTCCTAACTTAGCACTGACTTTCCCTTCCATGACAGTCAATGATTTAATTGTGCAGGAAAATACGGATGCTGTGAGTGGGACACTTGCATTAAAGCAGCAGTTGATTACTCAGCTGACACCATTCTTGAAACAACAGCTTGCAGCGGCACAAATTTTGGTCACATCAGGTGCACAACAGGCTTTTTATCTGATTACTCAAGGTTTATTGTCTTATGGAGATGCAATTGCGGTGGAATCACCGTCATATTTTTATCAGTTATCACTTTTTCAAGCCGCTGGAATTCGCGTATTTGGAGTGCCACTCAAAGAAAGCGGCGGCTTGGAATTAGACGTGCTGCAGCAGCTTTACTATAAACATCATCTGCGGTTTTTATTTGTCAACCCGACCGGTCAAAACCCAACTACACGCAGTATGCCGCTAGGTGCACGAAAAAAATTAGTTGAATGCTGCCGGCAACTAAATTTGCCAATTGTGGAAGATGATCCCTTAGGACTTAGTAATGCAGTCACCCAACAACCGGTGACCACCTTAAAAGAGCTAGATCCCAGTAATGTACTTTATGTTGGTTCACTTTCATCGCTGACCGGACCAGGAACACGCATCGGTTGGTTAATTGCACCGCCAGCAATCGTGGCGCGTTTGGCGGAAATTCGTCAGCAGATGGAAGCTGGAATTAGTGTGCTCTCGCAGTTAGCCGCGACACAACTTTTGCAACCAGTGCAACTCTCACAGTTAGTTCAAGCACAATTGCACAACCTTGAGGAACAAAAGAAACATCTGCTCAGAGCTTTGGCACCGCTTGTTGCGCAAAAGCTAATTTCGTATAAATTACCTACAGCGGGCAGTAATATTTGGGTTCATTTAAATGTCCGCCAAAAGCTTCCAAGCTCTGCTTACAATCTATTCTTAGCGCATAAACTCCTTGTATTGCCTGATTTCTTATTCGGAGTGCAATCTAATCATGTGCGTCTCAGTTTCACTCATATAACGGCTGCTAACGAGCTCGAAATAAAACAGCGCTTCAGGGCGGTTATGGCTGAAGTGTCCTAGCATAAAAAGCCAGCAAAATGTCTTATTTAACTTTAAAGTTATCATTTTCGATGAAGCCTTTAATACAAGCAATCGCGTAAAACTAATTGAATTTTTAAGTCAGCAATGGTTGCCGACTGTTTAGAGAGTGTGACATAAAGTCGGTAAAATTTGAGTACTAACAAGAAATTACGAACATCACAAGTAATTCGCGGTTAGACGGAAAATTTTGACTTATGGAACACGTTTATCCGTAACAAGTAGAGGAGCTGGGTTAAAATTTCACTTTTGGCTCAGCCCCTTTTGTGTGGCAACAATTGCCAGAATAAAGAAGCGTAATTTTATAAGTGCGGCAGTCAATGCAGATTTTAATAATCTTATTCATAAGAAAAAGTAAAACTCTTTAGAATAATTTATAACAAAAAGTAAATATATTCATCTTTTAGAAACACTTTATTCACGGATTACACGTATCCTGAAGTTAACAAATAATTGAGGAAGGTGAAAATGATGCTAATTAACTCACAACTTTATTTACCTATTTTAACGCTTACTCCATTTAAATTGGGATCTTTTCTCCTGCTGGGCGTCTTTCTTCATTGGACAAACACCTCATTTCCTAAAATAAACACCCGCAATATCTTGAAAAGTTTATTTTACTTTTACTTGACCTGTCTTGCTCAATTGACTATCAGCATTAACATTTATACGCCTTGGACTTACCTGCGCATGTTGCGAGCCGCTCATGGATTCGGTTATTTTAATAGTATTGAATGGCATCCCTTAGAGATGTACAAGACAATCTATACTGCAGCTTCACAATACACTATTGTAGGCAACCTAGTGATGTTGATTCCATTGACACTTTTCGTTGCACTCCTCTGGGAAAATAAAGCAACTTTTAAAAACATGTTAACTATTTCATTTTTAACCTCATTAACTATCGAAACTTCACAATTATTGCTGTCCGCTGGTTATTTTGAACGTCGCCTTTTTGATATCAATGATTTGCTCCAAAACACACTTGGGGGGTTACTCGGATTTGCTGTTTTCGTTATTGTACGCAAACTGGTCCCAAATCTTGCGCTGCATAGTAGGGCAAGTTCTAGGACCTAGGTGTGAGAAAAGCAAATTTATGGTAAAAAAGCTCGTAGGCAATCAAATTGTTGCGAGCTTTTTATTGGCATTCTTCAATTTAAGAGGCTGGTCTTGGCTTAGTTTTGCACAGTAAGTAATAGTGTATCTAAGCGTATTATCAAATGGTAAGCTTTTTTGCTCATACTATAAGTTGAAGTTGAATCGCCGGAACTCTTATATACTTTTTTAAGAAGTTCAATGGGGGTTTAATTATTTTGAAGAAAAAAATTATTTATGGTTCTTTGCCATATTATTCTGCTAGTCTAGGACTCCACTTGCTTGGAATTATGCTTTTGTTCACAGCAGCTGCACAGCATTCCAGTTTTTGGGGTTTAGGTTTGTTAGCTTATTCGTTAGGTTTACGGCATGCATTTGATGCAGATCATATTGCTGCAATTGATAATACAGTCCGCAAATTAGTTCATCAAGATAAGCAGTCTTACGGAGTCGGGTTCTATTTTTCTTTAGGTCACTCTACGGTGGTTTTTTTGATGGCAATTTTAGTAAGCATTTCAGTCAAGTGGGCTAAAATAAGGCTGCCTTTTTTAGAAGCAGTTGGTGGCAGAATTGGATCTTTAGTTTCAGGAAGCTTTTTAATTCTTATCGCTGTTTTCAATTTTTTGCTTTTAATTAGTCTTTACCGTTCGTTAAAAGCGATGAAGGCAGGAGCAGTTAATGAAGATCAGCTTAATAAAATTTTGATGGCTCGTGGATTCTTAGCAAGGATTTTAAAACCGTTCTTTAAATGCATCAATCATTCATGGCAGATGTATCCAATCGGTTTTCTCTTTGGCTTAGGTTTTGATACCGCAACCGAAATTGCCTTGATTGCTTTATCTGCAAGTACGGCCCAATCCGGCGTGCCCACAATTGGAATCATTGCGTTGCCAATTTTATTTGCCGCTGGAATGAATCTCATGGATACTACTGATTCCGTGATGATGTCAGGGGCTTATACTTGGGCTTTTGATACTCCAGTCAGGAAAGCATACTATAACTTAACAGTTACCACAATTTCTGTGATTGCGGCGTTTTTGATCGGAGCAATCGAGTTAATTCAGGTTATTACGAGTATGGCACACACGCAAGGCAGAATCTGGTCCTGGATTCAGAATATAGATTTTAGTTGGTTAGGTTACGGCCTAGTGATTGCCTTTTTGGTAACCTGGGGCATTGCATACGTGATCTGGCACTTCTTCATTAAGAAAAGCGAGACCACCATTTAAAAATACTGTAAGAAGAGTGTTCCATAAGTCGGCAAAGTTCGAGGTTAGACGAAATATTTTGACTTATGGAACACGTTTATCCGGAATAAGTAAAAGAGCTAGACTAAAATTTCACTTTTGGCCCAGCTCTTTTTTGATGTACTTGCTTTCCCAACAGCTAGTGCTGAAACGTGCACCAAAAAGCAGATCCACTCGCCTTTTTATTAATTACACAAAATCTCAGCTATTACCAATGCTGTGTACTGCTGGTAATAACATGTTTTAGATACAATTTGCGTAAAGCCTTGAAATTTTAAAGTTGAACTGATAATGCTATAATGAAATAAAATTTTAAGAATGTGTGGCCTGCCTGAATTGATTAATCAAAAAAACAATATACTGCGAGCATGGATCGCAATTGAACAGTTGACTGAAGGAAGTATCCAGAAAAAAGAGCCGCAATATCGCCAATTTGAACAAAATATTCCGGATTTTAAAACATATTTCACTAAATTTATGCAGCAACAGCAAGAAAAACTGCATATTTCTGATAAATTGTTTCAAAAAGCTGGAATAGCGGTTTATTGCGAAATTTTTCCTTTTCAAGAAATTGTAGAGAAATTACGGCAAAAATATCAGATTGCTGCGACTAATGAAGAAGTCGTATCTTCTGAAAAATTTACATTTGCAATTTACTTTGATAAAGACTTGAATTTCTTGTCAGAAAAATTCTTTTTAACAATCAGCGGGGCCATTAGGCTTAAAGGTAAATTACCCAGCGATTTTTCGAAGGAAGAAGAAAGTTTAAGAGATTTGCTGGCAAAAAAATTCGCAGATGGTGACTTTAATCAAACCTTTGAAGAACTATTCAAAAAATATCAGTTTACATTTGCCAATGCACGCTATGCGTTTGTGAAAAATATTGAAAATACAGAAGCTAATCTCCATTCATTTTTTATCGATGATCTAAAACAGGCACTAGCTATTAATACAAATAATCTGTATCACTATTTTCAAGGCTTTGCGGGTAAACGCAAGAATTTGGATAGTAACAAAAACTCAGCGGCCTTTAATCCTGAGCTTCTGACAGAAATTTTGCAACCTAAAAATTATCCTCTTGGTCGTTTCCCAAGTAATCCTGATCATCCGTTAGCATTTATGCAACAAATTGCTGTTAATTTAGCTTTAAATGATAAAAATGATCTGCGCAGTATCAACGGTCCTCCTGGAACAGGGAAAACTACTCTCTTAAAAGAAATTTTCGCGGAGCTAATTGTACAACAAGCAGCGGTAATTTGTAACTATTCCAAGCACTCCTTAAAGGGCACATTACGCTATAATGATGCATACAAAATTGCTGCTTTACCGCCAGAAATTGCCAATAAAGCAATCATTGTCGCCAGTTCAAATAATGGGGCAGTTCAAAACATTGTTGCTGAATTACCACAAATTGAAAAAATTGAGCTTTCTCAGTTTCTTTCAGAACTAATGGATGTTGATTATTTCAAACAGCTTTCAAATTCGGAGATCAAGGAACATTGGGAACAACAGGCCTCCAAAAAAGTTAAAAAAATAACGGTTAAACCGCGTGTTGGCAAATTAACATGGGGGCTATTTTCACTTGAAGGCGGAAAAGCAAAGAACCTGAATTCTTTGCTAAATAAGATAGAACTGATGGTGCAAAATTTAAAGCAGCCTGATTTTAAATCTCAGCCCAATGCATATGCTGATTTTAAAAGTCAGTATTGTCAGTTGAAAAACAGACGTGCCAAAACCCAGGCCTTTTTTGAAAAAATTAAACCACTGCCACAGTTGAAGTTAAAAAAGATTAAACTCCAAAATAAATTTATTCATGAAAAAAAGCTTAAACAAGATCAGTTACATACCAAGGTCCATCAAAAACAGCTTGAAATTGAAAGTCTCAAAACAGAACAACATGAACTTGAACAAAAAACAACGGCGCTGAATAATCAATTGAAAAAGCTTGATACTGAAAAAATAGAATTGCAACACGCTTTTGAGGTGCTTAAGTTACAAAAACCAAGTCTGTTTTGGTTCAAGAAAATGTTTAAGTCAGTAGAAGCCACTGTATTTTTGAATAATCTGGATAAAACGCAAGCTACTTTTGTAAAGGTAACTCACAGTAGAAAGCAACTCTTAGACCAACAAGCTGATACTGCTAAGGTAATGGCTGCTAATCAGCAAGCACTTACTTTTGCTCAAAAGACAATTAATCAAGCTCAACAGACTTATCAGCTTTGGTTTGCTGAAGAGAAAAATAAAATTGAACACTTAAACCAGCATATCAGAGCAATCGAAAAACTAATCGCTGTTAATCAGGACATAAATATAATTGACTTTGGAACTTCGTATGCTAACCTGCAAAAGAGTAATTTCTGGTTTGATCGGACATATAGAATTGCCCAAAGTAATTTGTTTATTCAGTCTCTTGCAGTTAGAAAACAATTTCTTTATGAAAATGTAAATCACCTGCAATCAGCGGTCATAATCTGGCGTAATCAAAATAAATACCTTGCCAAAGAAAACGGAGAAAAATTGATTAAGATTGCTTGGGATTGGATTAACTTTGCTATTCCGATTATCGGGACCACTTTTGCGAGTTTTAACCGCATGTTCAAGCATCTCGGAACTGATACTCTTGCCAATCTTTTTGTTGATGAAGCAGGGCAGGCTGTTCCACAAGCCAGTGTCGGCGCTATTTATCGCAGTAAACGAGTATTAGTTGTTGGCGATCCTGCTCAAATTGAACCTGTGCTAACACTAGATTCAAATGTATTAAATCTAATTGCAAAAAATTATGCAGTCACTGAAAAATTCATTTCAGCGGCTACTTCAGTGCAATCATTAGTGGATGCGGCAAGTCAGTACGGCTTTCAAAAGGATCCGGACACCTGGATCGGAATCCCGTTATGGGTTCATCGCCGTTCATCAAACCCAATGTTTCAAATTTCAAATAAATTATCCTATCACGACTTAATGGTCCAGGGTAAATCAGAAAAAGAAGGGCAGGCCCAATGGTTTAATATTCCAGGAACCGCGAATGATAAATTTGTGCAAGAACAAGCCGAATTTCTCAAACGCGAAATTTCAAAAAGAACTCATGGCATGTCCGTACCTGAAAATGATATTTTTGTAATCACACCATTTAGAAATGTGGCCCGTCAATTAGTTAAAATCCTGGACCAGATTGGTTTTGTGAAAAGAAATCAGGAAAATAAGCCCATCAATGTGGGAACTGTGCATACTTTTCAAGGCAAAGAAGCTAAAGTTGTTTACTTTGTTTTAGGAGCTGATAATAGTAGTGTTGGAGCGGCCAATTGGGCAGTTACTAAACCAAATATGATGAATGTGGCTGTAACTCGAGCAAAAGAAGAATTTTATATTATCGGTGACCGTAAGCTTTATCAATCATTAGGCAGCAATGTCGTAAAGATAACCATGCGGCTGTTAAATGCTAATGTCTGAGCTTGAATGGGGAAGTGTTATAAGAGAGGATGAACTGTGCCAAGCACTCAAACTTGGCTTATTTAATAAATCTAAGTATCCCATTGACAGTAACATTATTTATAAAGGAAACGATATCTTTTCTTGTGTATCCCTGATAGTTACTGCTCCAAAACTTGATAATTCCTAAAATCGCAGAACTAGCATAATTTGCTAACAAAGTCGTCTGCTTTTCTGGAATTTCATGCTTAGTTAGTTGTTTCAAGGTAACTATATTTTGCTCCATTAAAAATTCTCGTAGTTTTTCTTGAAAGGAGATATTGCCCGTCTTATTTAGCAGGGCATTTACCATTTGGATATTAGTTTCGATTATTGCTAAAATTTGTTCGATAAAATTAGACATATCTGAATAATTTTCCATTTTCTGGGCTTCAGAAAGCAAGTTTCTATGGACAAAATATAGTTTATCAAGAAAGTTTTCCTCACAATCTTCAACTAAAGCTTGTTTATTTTCAAAGTAACGGTAAAAAGTCCCACGATCAACGTGAGCTTTTTTGGTGATCTCAATTACGCTAATGTGAAGTGCATCTTTGCTGTCTAGCAATTCAATAAAGGCATTCACAATTGTTTGTTTGGTTTCTTTTGTTCTTTCTCTTCTATTTTCCATTTTAGAATCTCCCTTTTCAACATAAGTGAGTGATATGTTGCGCTAAAATTAAATTGCTCCTTGTATAATCTACAACGTAGAACACAATAAGACAACATGCTGTTGTATTTTGATTAAGGAGAACAATATGTGGAAAATACTAAAAAGTAAAAGTTTTTGGCTTTATGCCGTAGTCCTGGTTGTAGTTGTAGGTTTCTTTTCTTTTGCTCAAATTGCATCTAGGAATTCAATAAAAGTGAAAGAGTTACCTGTCGCACTTGTCAATCAAGCGGACAAGCAGGCTAGTAAAACTATCGTTAAGCAACTCAAAAATAAGTTTAGCAGTTCAGATTCGCAAATTAAATTTATTCAAGTTGCCAGTTACACTGCTTTAAATAAGGGTTTTGCTGCTAAAAAATATTATGCCGCATTAGTAATTGACAAAAATTTTGATAATCAACTTTCTTTGCAGCAAAGCTATCTTAAAGGATTAATTATCCAAGAAAAATTAAATAAAATCCCAAATCAAGGAACTGCCCAAGTACCACAGATCAAAGCACAAAGGGACTTTGCAAAAAAAGCTTTGGCTAATTTGCCACAAGCAGGAAAAATAAAAGTAATTATCAATCAGGGAATGAATGCTCAAGCAGCTCAAGTATTAACAAATGCGCTCCCAAGACTTGTAGCAGGATTAAATCAAGGAATCGCTAAAAAAATACAAACTGCTATTCAGCAAAATGGAATCGCAATGAACAGCTCAGAATGGCAAACGCTTAGTAATCCCGTCAAAGTTCAAACGAAAATAAAAAATAAAATTCCCGAAAAAAGCATTAGTGGAATGGCACCAATGATTATTGTTGTGCTCGCTTGGATTAGCTCATTAATTGGTTCAATGTTGTTATGGCGCGAACACAAAAAACATAGCGAACATCATAAATTTAGTTTGTCACTAATCAACAGCCAAATTCTGACTGGCGGAGTACTGACAATCATCGCTAGCCTATCCATCTACTTCTTTTCCGCAATAGTTTTTGGATTACCAATTCCAGATGTACCAAGTTTCTTAGGGTTATTAGTCTTCAATGTCTTCATTTTCTATCTGCTCCAAACATGTGTCTTAAACTGGTTGGGCTTTGCTGGTTGGCCCTTAATTATTGTGATTTGGCTACTATCAGCTGGAACAATCAGTTATGCACCTGAAATGTTGTCACCATTATTTAGACAATGGGTCTATAACTGGACACCTATGAGATTTAGTATGGAGATGTTTACCAATAATCTTTATATTCATGGTTCAGTGACAACTATGCAGACTAATTTCTTAGTGCTATCACTCGTTGGATTAGTGGCTTTACTGTTTATTTATCTGTCCAGTTTGTTAAAACGCAAAGAGGACTGATAAAAGAAAAATCGGTAACTTTCTAAGAATACAAATATAGTGGAGGGAAATTAGGATGAGCAATTATAGGATTACATTTAAAGTTGCTGGAAAAATTGTGACAGCAGCTAAAATACGTGAAGTTGAACTCGAACGTTATCATCACGTTTTTAAAGTCTTCAATAAAAAAAATATTAGCATTACACTGAAGGGAAGGCCATTAACAACAGCTGAACTTTTGCACCTACCATTAGCTGATGCTAAAATAGCCTTGGCTGAAACTCGAGAAGCAATTGGCAAAGCAAAAACATTGTCTCTTTTTGCACCAGAAATTGAAAAAAGTAATAAAATGTGGCGCGAAATTGCTGAGAATTCACAAGCTAATCAAAATTTACAAGCAGGAATTGTTGAAGTGGAGACCCATAATATTTCACTACTTCAATTTATGTTGTTTAACCAATTACTAGTTAAAAAGAATAACTTGTATTTGCCCTCAATAATTCATCCTGAGCATTATTATTTTGACGCTAATCGAAAAGGTGTACAAACAATCATTGAAACTTTTGGAATGTACCAAGAACCATCTTATTTAGACTTACGCCCAAGTAATGCCAGTGTAGCTCCAATTAAGCCGGACCCAAATGTTGACTTAATCATGATTGGGAAAACATTTTTGAAATCTTTGAATATTGATACTAAGTTGATTGGGATGCATCAGTTGACTCAAACTGATGCTGGGATGCGCGTTAAATTAGGTGTCTTTCTACCGGAAGCTGCACCTAAAGAAATTGTTACAGGTCACCAGTGGCATCTAATGATTGAGTTTAATAATGGTTTGCAGATCGCGGCAAATCAACATCCTAATGCTGTCCAAAAAATTTTGTTGCAACAAGCAATTAAACACTTGAAAAATAAGCAACAAAGCAACTAGATTGCAGTCCTACTAGTTGAAACAAGGTAGAAATACCATAAGCAACTAGCTTTTTATTACTAAAACAATAAAAGAGAGTGTGACATAAGTCGGGAAAATTTGAGTGCTAACTCGAAATTACGAACATAGCGAGTACTTTGCTATGAGTAATTGGAAAGTCAGACGAAGAATTTTGACTTATGGAACACGTTTATACGGAATAAAAGAGGGGTTGTGACAAAAGTTAAATTTTGTCACAGCCCCTTGCTGTTTATTCCAATTGCAAAAGATACGCTGTGTTATTAAAATCTGCGTACTAACACAAATTTTAATAACACAAATAAAAAAAACAAAAGTCACTTAGCGTACACTTTTTGCCACCACACGAATACGACGATAATCAGCTTCCCAATGATCCTCTTTCCAAAGATCAGATTTTAAACGTTCTTCCAAATGGTCAAGCACCATTGTAGCATCATCTAGTTTTGCCAAATCCGCAGCAAAAAACTGTTGAACCCAGTTGCGTAAACCAGAATAACCACCTTTCAAAAAAGTCGGACGTGAAAAAGCATCAGCAGTTACGATCTCAAAATTATTTTGACTTAACAGCGTCGTATATGCTGACACACTTGGAAAATAGAAGGGCGAGCGGTAAGTTTTTCCCAATAATTTCAATTCAGCGCTAAAAGCCTGACTAATGATGTTAATGTTTCCTTGCGCCCCAAATTCACAAATTAGGTAGCCACCAGGTTGCAGCACTTGTTGTATTTTTTCAGCCAATTTTTGCTGATCTTTAATCCAGTGGAAGACAGCGTTTGAAAACACAGTATCAAATTCACCTTTTTCCAAGGACATGTTTAAAATATCACCCTGCACAAAATCCAGTTTTGGAAAATTCAAACGAGCTTTTTGGATCATATTATTAGATTGATCAATTCCCTTAACTTCGCAACCTTTTGCTGCAATTTGAGCAGTCAGTTCTCCAGTCCCACAACCAACATCTAATACTTTATTTGAATGCGCTGGCAGGTAATCCAATAACTTTTCTCCATATTTGAAAACAAAATCGTGTTTATGATCATAAGTTTCGGTATTCCATTCCATCACAGCACCTCTTATTATTAGTATTTTTTAAAAATAATCTTACTATAACATAATCAAAATATATTTGGCATCTAAAATCGGGTTCACTGGAATTAACTTCCTGTTGCAAAAATACTAGCAAAAATACATTCTGCTTTTCACTAGTTAACTGACTAGCGTAAAGCAGTTTTGCTATCTCTTTCCTGCTACTTCTGCACAGGAACCTAGTTCAGCAATCCCTACGATATTTAAAAGGGAAAAAGCAACTTTCATTTTTTGAAGCTAGTTAACCAAGATTTGGACTTTACTTGGCCTTTTATGTAATATATAATTTACTTAAGCAATATATACATTACCTAAGAAGGTGTCATTAAAAGGTGCTTAAAAATAAAGTGAAAATCTTTAGAGTTGAAGCAGGTCTGTCTCAAAAAGAGCTCTCTTTTGCTGCAGGTGTGACCCGGCAGACAATGAGCTTGATTGAAAAAGGAGAGTACAATCCGACAATTATTCTTTGCTTGAGAATCTGCTATGCGCTTGATAAGACACTGGATGAAGTTTTTTGGTTAAATGAGGAGGAGTTTGAGCGTGAAGAAAGTTGAAGATGAAAGACTCAAAGGGCAGTTACTAAAAAATTTTAAAACAGCATTTTTAATTGAAAATTCTTTTATTCTGCTAGTTTTAATTTATGAGTCTTTCAAAAATGTTTGGGGCACGGTTAATGCTCAAAATCCTTTATGGGCAAGCTTTATGCTGGGTGTCGTTTCCCTTTCAATCCTATCACAAAGGGTAACTGCTGCAATTGAAGATAAACCCAAGATCTCGAAGAAAAGATTAACAGTTTATTTTGTACTAGAATTTTTAGTCTTTAGCCTTTTATTCATGTTAGTAATCCCGAAAAATATTTGGATTGCCATTATTTGTGGGCTTACAGTCGCATTCATTACTTCAGGTGTTCTACTTTATAATAATCACTACCGAGACTAAAAAATTAGTCAGGTGGGAAACTATTAATAAGCACCGTATTAACAAATGGCTGTTAGAACTACTGACTAATAATTAGATTAAGCACTTTTTTAGAGCAGCGCTGTTTAGCAGGCTGCTTTTTTTATATAAGCTAGTTAAATAAACCCCAGTGTTCCAGCAGTAGACTGAAGGCAAGACACCTTAAAATTTAAGGGGGCTACTACTCCAAGTGATATATCAATTTTTTTAAAATTAACAGCTTTTAAGCATGGACAGTCCTGAAATTATTTTTTGGAAATAAGGCGCTGATCCATGCTATGCTTAATAAAATGAAACCTAGATGATTGTGAAGGGGGAGAAGATCAGTGGAACCATACGTGATTTATCTTCGCGGCATCAATGTCGGCGGTAAAAATAAAATCAAAATGATCGCTTTACGCGCCGCTTTAACTGCTGCAGGCTTTGAGCAGGTTAGGACGTACATTCAAAGTGGTAACATTGCCTTACTGTCATCTTTGCCAAAAGAGAAGGTCCGCACAAAAATCGAGCAGTTACTAGCCCAAAAGTTTGTACTCGACAGTGAACTGATTCAAGTCCTCGTGCTTAATGCATCATTGTATCAAGCAATCATTGCAGAAAAGCCTGATACATTTGGTGTGAAATTTAAGGATCGTGACTATCGATATGAAATTTTATTTCCAATTGCTGTCACCCCCGATGAGCTCCTGGAAGAATTAGTAGTTCGTGAAGGTGTAGATCGCGTCTGGAAAGGAACACATGCTCTTTATTTCCGCAGACCCGGGCCGGCTCATCCAGACTATTCTAAAACTGCATTGGCGCGCATCGTTAAAAAGCCTATCTATCAGTCAATTACTGTGCGAAACTATCGGACAGCAATGAAGATGTCTGAAATATTGCAGGCGTTGAGCTCAAGATGCTGTAAGAATGTAAAACCCTAGACCAACAATTTTATTAATAGTTTTAACCTATCATATAAAAAAGCACCGCAAATAAGAAACTGAATTCTTCTGCGCTGTTCTTTGTGTAAATCAAAATTTATCAGTGACAAGTTTTCTTTTTAAAAAAAGAACACAGATAATTGAACCTAGTACACCAATGTTGCCCAACCATGCCAAAGAAGTCATTGGGGAAAACGAAATTATGACACCGCCTAAAACAGAACCTATTGCCATCGACATTTGACTAACAGATTGATTTAAACCAAGGATCATGCTTGTTTGTGAAGGAATTAGTGAAGCTAAATTAGCTAGTTGAGCGGGTTGAACACTCCAGACAGTTGCCGACCAAAAGAAGAGAAAGATAAAAATATATATTGCAGAATTTATGGATATTGTTAAGAATGATAGTGACACAATGTCACATACCATACTTACTAATAAAGTATTTATTACTCCATATCTATCAGCACAATACCCACCTATTTTTGATCCTACTAAACACGCGATTCTGAACACAAAAAGAGCTAACACCACCAGATTTGCAGAAAGTTTTAATCCTTTTGTCAAAAAGGGAGATATATAAACGTAAACGAGGGCATAACCACTTAACCAAAAAAGAGTAATCATTAAGCCCATTATTACTCTTGGATTTTTAAACAGTTTCAATTGTTCTTTGATTGATGTATTTTGATCATTTTGGACTTTAGGTATAAATACGATTATTATAAAAACCGCAATTATACTTAACAGTGAAATGATTAAAAAAACACTCCGCCATCCAAACGTGCTTGACAACAGTCTTCCGATAGGAACACCAATAATTAGTGCAATTGTAAAACCAATTGTGACGATTGCAATGGAACTTGCTTTTTTCCCGATTGGTGCAATTTGGCTAGCAATGGTCAAAGCAATCACAACGGATATTCCTGCTCCAGAAGCAACAATTATTCTAGAAATTGTAAATATTCCCACGCTTGAAGAAAAATAAGAAAGAATGTTTCCAAGTATAAAAACTCCAAATGAGCATAAAATTATTTTCTTCCTATCAATTTTAGCAGTTAAGGAAGTAACTATTGGTGTAACGATAGCGTAAACTAGTGCATAGGCTGTTGTAAACTGCCCAGCAGTGGCAATCGATATTCTCATTGCTGCCGCTATTTGATCTAGAAAACCTGATGTAATAAATTGTGAGGATCCTATCAGGAAACTAATTAGGGCTAAAATATATATTCTCCACATACAAAAAGTCAACCTTTCATAACTTGATTATTAATTATGGTATACTCTATTGATATTAAAAGTAAGTATGCACTTAAAAGTAATATACTGTCAAAAAGGAAAGTAATATGAAAAAATGGTCAAAGGATGAAGGTAATTGTTCAATATCTTATACATTATCTGTTGCCGGAGGACGTTGGAAATGGTTGGTCTTATATAAATTGTTTAGCAAACAGGTGCTACGTTATGGCGAGTTAAAAAAGGAACTTCCCTCTATTACTCATAAAATGTTAAGTCAGATCCTTAAAGAATTGCAGTCTGACCAATTAATCGAACGAAAATCATACAACCAAATTCCACCTAAAGTTGAATACAAGCTTAATGAGAAAGGAAAAAGCTTGATTCCTATTTTAAAAATGATGGCAGATTGGGGTAAAGAAAATAGTCCTAAAAGCAAAGAAAACTTCTAACTACGTGTTCTGGATACTAAGGTGACAAACATGGATTTTATGCTAAAAATACAGTATTAAAGAAGTAGAACTCATTCAACTATTCAACTTCAAGCAAGCAAAAGAACAGTTGAGATATTATGGGATTCAACCATACGAACAGCAGCTAAAACGAGCTTATAAAATCATTCAAGAAGATAACCAAAATTTTGGACACACTTAATATTTACACCTGCTTTTTGATACAATATTGAACCTATTATAATGGAGGAACTTTTAATGAACGCAATTATTTTTCACGGAACAGCACCGCATGCAACAGCTAACAAATTCTGGTATCAAAATCTTGCCCATAGTTTAAATGATAGCGGAATTACGGCAACTGTAGCTGACTTACCTAAGCTTGATCAAGAACCTCTAGTCGACACGTTGGCTAAAATTAAGGAAATGAATTTTGTAATTGATCAAAACACCATTTTAATCGGGCATTCAGCTGGCACAAATCTTATTTTTGCTTTGCTAGAACAGCTGACGACCCCAGTTAAGGCCGTCTATCTCATTGCTGGATACAGTCAGCCTAATGGTATGCACCATACAACTTTAAAGGATTCTTATGACTGGGAGACAATTAAGAGAAATTCAAATGAGTTTTACATTTTTAATTCATTCAATGATCCGTTTAATTGTAATGAAAAGCAGGGGAAAATCTTATTTGATCATTTAGGCGGTACCTTGATTTTGCGTAATGATGGTCATTTCACCCAGAAAGTGCAGCCATTATTAACGACATTACTAAGCAAGTATCAAGAATAAATAATTATCGTCTCAGTCTGCAGTCAGGACGGTTATTCCTGAGGTAAAGTTCGATTTTGATCGTAAGCCGATCATGATAATGAATAATAAAAAACATATAACCAAGCGGGATTTTAGGATTCTGGTATTCGAATTTATGAAAAATTAAAGCAGCCATAATTAAAAAGTGAGAATAATTTACATTTGTATAAATTGTTGACATTTTATTATTTAAGTGTGACAATGACGATGAAATAAACGTGATGGTGTTCGCGTATAACTATCGAAAGATTGATGACACCTACCTTCATTATTAAGGGGGTAGGTGTCTTTTCATTACCTCCCAATATGAAGAAAAAATTTGAGGAGGAGATTTAAATGTCTGTTTACATTGATCAAATCAAAGCACGTGAGATTTTTGATTCTCGCGGCAATCCTACTGTTGAGGCGGATGTTATTCTCAGCAATGGTGTTATAGGACGCGCTGAAGTTCCCTCTGGAGCATCAACAGGAGAAAAAGAAGCTGTTGAACTTCGTGACAACGAAACGCGTTTAGGCGGAAAGGGTGTTCATAAAGCTGTTTCTAATGTTAATAATCAAATTAATCAAGCTTTACATGGTTTGAACCCTTTTAATCAAGCACATATAGATAAAATTATGATTAAATTGGATGGTACACCGAACAAGGAAAAGTTAGGTGCTAATGCAATTCTGGGAGTTTCTATGGCTACAGCTAGAGCAGCAGCTCAAGTCACGCATCAACCACTTTATCGTTATTTAGGAGGGACAGATCTTGAACTTCCGCAGACATTTCATAATGTCATTAATGGCGGTGAACATGCTGATAATGGCATAGATATTCAGGAATTTATGATTACTCCTGTCGAACGCAGCAGTTTTCGAGATGGCTTTGAAAAAATTGTTAATACCTATCACACTTTAAAAAAAGTTATTGAAAAAGCTGGTTACACAACTGGTTTGGGAGATGAAGGTGGCTTTGCGCCAGATTTAAAATCTTCTGAAGATGCTTTAACGATGTTGCATACAGCAATAATTAAAGCTAGGTATACTCCTGGGAAAGAAATTGCAATTGCATTTGATGCTGCAGCTTCATATTTTTATAACAAAGATACTAAAAATTATGATTTTGAAGGAAAAACTTACTCTCCAGCCGAACTGGGCAAATATTATGCAAGTTTATTTAAAAAATTTCCAGAGATCATTTCTATTGAAGATCCATACAGCGAAGATGATTGGGATAATTTTATTACATTTACTAAGCAATACGGAAGCCAAATACAAATTGTCGCCGATGATCCTGTCTGCACGAATCCTGGATTGATTAAAAAAGCTATTGAAAATGGTATGGCAAATTCCATTTTAATCAAACTCAATCAAATTGGAACCGTTACAGAAACACTTGAAGCAATTAGACTAGCCAGAAAAAACGGCTATACGACAATGATTTCTCATCGATCCGGTGAAACTGGAGATACGTTTGTGGCTGATTTTACAGTTGCAACTAATTCTGCTGAATTAAAAGCTGGTGCACCAGCACGTTCGGAACGGGTAGAAAAGTATAATCAATTGTTACGTATTGAAGAAGAATTAGGAGAAGATGGGACGCGTCTTGCACATTTTCCAAACAACGTTGATTTTGATTAAATAAAAAGTTCTTTCTAAAAATACAAAAGTGAAAAGCAGCTCTGAGAAATTGAAACCTGATTTCTCAGAGCTATTTTTTTAGAATTTATGACGTTTAACGTAACCTTTTTCTGCAAAATTAATGCTAGTAGAAGCAGGACTTAAGTAGTTAGATGGTAAGCACGTAACAACAGACCGGCTATAACTGTGTGCTCTGACACGGTACAATCACTTTATCAAATATGATGAGGTGATTTTTTTGAATGATCAAGAAATTATCCAAGTAAAATTGGACCAACTAAAAAATTAGCAGTCCAACACTACTAGCAAAGCTTTTCAAATGAAGTTAGGTGAAAATAAAACTGTAGTTGTCTACAATCACATCAATAGCTTCATCCATGGAATAATAGCTTATTTTGTGTATCCATATAGTCCTGAGATTAGATGCTTTTAATGAACGGGCAGGGGAGCTAAATTCACATTAATAGTTATTGGCTATTTGACAATGTAATCGACAGCATCTTTAAGCGTTCTAACATTAATAATTCTGTTGACATTATTACCACTATTAACCCAAGCACTTGATTCTTGAATCCCTGTTCCAACATGAATGCCAAGCATACCACAATCAAAGGCAAGTTTTATGTCGGATGAATATCGGTCACCAATGATAACGGACTTACTATTTTCAAAATTATATTTTGCATGAGCTTGATTGATTAAACCTTTTTTGGGTTTTCTACAATTACAATTAGTCTTTTCTGAATGGGGACAAATAAAAGCATCGTCAAAGCCTATCGAAATAATGGAATTGAAAAAATCATAATAATTAATTTTACCATCTTCAATATGTGTTTGATTTGAGAGACCAAATACTTTAATATTATTTTTTTTCAATTTTTCAATTGCCTCTAACGTATAAGAAAACAATTTAAAATCTTGTAGCGATTGGAAATGTCCATTGCCACCAATAGTTCCATCACGATCAATAAAAACAGTTGTGTATTGTTGAGTTGACATTATAATTTTTTCCTTTGAAATTGATAAATACTGTCAATAGTAAAATGCGAGTTCATTATACCAATGCTAATAATAATTGCAATAAGCTAAACAACAATAAGGACAACTATTTTGAATGGATTAATATCAAAGAGTGCGGAAAACTTCTATTTCATATTCATCAATATTATGCTGTTCAACAGGCTTTGAAAGAAAAAAGGTACTAATCATGAATTCAAGTGAATTTAAAGAGGTGATAATTGTCACTTCAAAAATTTTTAAATTACAAAAAACGTTTAACTATACATATTCAAAAGAATTGAAAACTTTAAGCGTTATATTTCTTCTCCCATTTACCTAACTCAACAAAAATGGGCACAAGAGTATTCCCTTTTTCTGTTAATGAATACTCAACCCGTGGTGGAATTTCATTAAATTGCGTGCGTAAAATAATTTCATCTGATTCCAGTTCCTTTAAGGTAGCAGTAAGCATAGTGTTTGTCACATTTGGCAGTTTCCTCTTTATTTCACCAAAACGTAAACTATTATTCTCCATCAAGAAAAAGATAACTCGTAATGTCCACTTTCCCTGTAACATTGATAATGTTCGAAATACTGGGCAATTGGTATCCCCTTGAAAATTTTTGAGGCTTTCCATGAAATTTTCATAATGTTTATTGGTTTTATATTCCACTGTCAACATCCTTTAGTATGTTTTTTTGTACTTGGTTTAATTAATCTGCGTACTTGTTGTTGAAATTTAACTTAGTATAATTTGAGAAGAAAAGAAAATCAAATATCACATATTCAGCAGGAGGAATAAATTTGAAACTAGAAAAAAAATTTTTGTGGTCCGACGGCTCAAAGGCTAGTTATTGTGCTTATTTAATGGAAAATTCAACTGACATTGAATTAAAAAGAAAGCACCCAGCAATTATTATTTGTGGGGGAGGAGGGTTTGTACGAATTACTTCCAGAGAACAAGAACCAGTCGCATTTTATTTTTTAAATCAAGGTTATCAAGTATTTGTGTTGAATTACACAACCAAATCAATTGGAGACGGTAGTTATCCCACCCCTTTGTTTGATCTATCAAAAATGATAGCGACTGTCCGTACACGTGCTCTAGAATGGAATATTGATCCCCATAAAATTGCGATTTTAGGATTTTCAGCTGGTGGGGCAGTTTGTGGTTCTTTAGCAACCGAATGGCAAGAAACTTACTTATCTAAAAAAATTGGTATATCCAGTAACATGTTACGGCCTGATGCGGTGGTACTAGGTTATCCATTATTAGATTTTGTGTACCAGGAAAAAATGCTTAAAGTAGATAAAGATCGTGAAAAAATTTTGCCATTAGTAAATATGAAAAAGAAGTCTTTTCTACCTAAAGCATTGGAAGCGGGTATAGGCAAAAAAGCTACAGTAACACAATTAGAAACAGCAAGTCCAATAAGTCACATTACAAACCATGTTCCGCCAATTTTTTTGTGGGGAACCTCAGATGATGAAATGATATACACAGGACAACTGTTAAATTTTGCTAAAAAGCTAAGTGATCTTGGCCTTAATTATGAGCTTCATATTTTTGAAAACGGACAGCATGGACTATCTTTAGCAAATTATAATTCTATGCCAAATGGTTTAGAAAAAAATATATCAATTTGGGAAAAACTAGCACTGAATTTTTTAAAAAAGCATATGTAATATCTTTCATAAAAAAAGTTTAGTTGCATGTTTTCAGTTTAATGATGGTTATTTTATTTCGTCAAAAAGCGGTATCTAGGGCATGCAGAACGAACATTTAACAGTATTTGTCCGTGGTCAAATCGATTATTTATGGAATTATTGGAGAAATCAATATTTAAAGCCAACTTAACTAGCAATATAGCAAGCTTTATACACGTTAAATTAGCCAAATTTATTGAATAAATCGCTAACTTGAACCTACTTGTCGTTCAACAGGTGACGAAGCAATCGCATCGTGGAAATTAACAGCCGAAAATATCAAGAAGAAGGGGGACAAGTAGTATGGTTAAGATCTTAAAATTGCGCAATGGTATTATTATTGATGAAGAAAAATCATTAGGTAAATTGAAGTTTCTAGATAAAAAATCACCGTCATTATGGAAATTATATTAATACTGAAATTCGAGTAACTTATTGATGATATTATTTTAGTTGATAAGAAAAGCGCTGCAAAGTCTGACTCAAATAAACCAACAACAAATCCATAATGAAAAAGGCAACTTAAGTGGTCAAATTATAAAAGAATTAGCGTTAAGCAGTTTCATAAAAGTATTGTGTCTATCTGCTTTTCTCTGATGTTATTGTTTATTTTTGATTTCATTGTTTTATATTACTTATACAGAAAACTATTTAGAATTATTTGTGATATAATTAAACCTCAATAAAGATGTTCTCAACAAAATAATTGCATTATAAAAAAATTCATATCTTAGCTTAAAGAAAGTTTAAAACCATTGATAGTTGCTTGTTACAGCGGAGGAATTTTACAATGTCTATTCAATACATCCAAGCCACTTCAAATGGCTCAACCATACTAAAAAAATGTAGTAACGTTTTGCAGACAGCTAGACTTCAATTTCATGATCGTGTATCTATCGGAATTATTGAAGAAGGTAGTTGCATTGCACATGTTGATCAGACTGAAACTTTATGTAAAAATACATTAATAGTGATGCCTACAAACTATGTTCATTGGTGTCAACCTTTAAATGTTTTTAAGTGGCGATACCAAATGTTATTCATTGAAAAGAAAATTTTCTTAAGACAACCATGTCCACAAACGGTTAAATTAACCAATTTACAAACTAAAAAAATTTTACAACTATTTAAAATCATCACTAAAAGTCATGAGCTTTCTGAAAAGGAAAAAGTTGACCTTTTAAAGTCAGAATTTTCAACGTTTTTACAAAATCCACAGGTTCCACCGTTTAGTACACAAATAGATAGTCGTTTAACAAAAACAGTGAGTTATATGAGTGAAAACTATCAATTTCCGTTAAAGATAAATGAGTTAGCCGATTTATCAGGAATAAGCAAGTATCATTTTATTCGCCTCTTTAAAAGTAATTATCATCTTTCACCCGCCAAGTATTTAGTAAACTGCCGCGTTAACAATGCTCAAAAGGATTTAATCCAAAAAAATAATTCTTCAATGGCAGAAATAGCCTACCAAAATGGCTTTTATGATGAAAGTCATTTTGATAGGCTATTTAAACAATATACCGGCGTTTCACCCAAAAAATTTAAATTGCAAGTTACTTCAAGATAGGTAAATCCCCAGTAAAATGATTGACTAATTTAGCTTGACCATATAAACAAATTCCTAAAAATTGTAGTTGTTCATGTTTTGATTGCCTCAACTGTGTTGCATATTCCAGGTAATTTTTTGCTTGTTGGGCACAATCAACAAAGGAAAGCACCTCTATTTGTTCAAGATTCAAAACTTCTTTTTGCATTTCACTAATCCTAGAAGAACTTGCCTCTAAGACCGGTAGTGGGATTTGCACAATTCCTGGGTAAATTCCATTCTCAGCATCCGTTAATTGTTTTCCATTAATTTCAGGATGTAGGGTTCCCAAAGAACATCCTAAAATTGCGGCGGTATTTGCACTTAGACCTATAGGTAGGTCAGAATTAATTACTAGAACACATTTTGTTTGCACTTTTAAAACAGCTCCTTTATTTACTATGTTTTAATTAAACAGCAAGAAACAAAAATTAAATTGTACAAAGTTGCTCTAATCTTAAAGTTTTCAACTTGTTTATCTCAGCTTACAAATGTTAGGGTTCTAGGCAAATTGTTTGCATCTCTTCAACGACTGCTCTCTTTTAAGTCAGGTGTTATATCCAAAAACGACAGCTGCATTATGGCTACTTGTCAAAATGATTATTGATGATAAATTAAGAAACTATTAAGTCAATAGATCTCTGAAAAGGGGCTAAACAATGTGATAAACTTTAAAATCATTGATACTGGAGGAATTATTTTGCCACAACAATTTTACAAATCTTTATCCTTGATTCAAGAAATGTTTCCTATATCAAACGTTGAATTAGAAACCTTCAATCAAAAATATGAAGCCTTTAACTTTAATTTAAAAGATCTGTCTTTCAAAAGTCGACTAACCAAAAAAACTCCTCTAAAACAAGGCTATTTTGTAGTTTTTTGGCAAAAAAATAACATTAATAAAAATGAACCTTTTGAGCAGCAGAATACAAGAGATAAATTAGTTATAACTATTCAAGATGGGTTACATAGCGGACAATTTATTTTTCCGAAAAAAGTCTTAATTGAGCAAAAAATTTTAACAACACAAGCAAAGGAAAAATGGCACTGCGTGTTTATCCGAGTTGGGTGGATAACTTAAATAAATCGGCTAAAAGAACACAAACATGGCAATTACAATATTTCGTTGATTTGTCATCAACAGAAAATCAACGAGAAATCAATAATCTATATTTTTAAAGTGTATGTTAGCATATAGCTGTGTTAGATAAACAAGGTTTCCCATCCAATTTAATAATCCAACCGTTTAAAATTATGCTGCTTCAATTGATCTAGTAGGTAAGTGCTTTACTATAGGTAATTCGAGGCAGACAGAAGATTCTGACTTATGGAACACATTCATACCAAATAGAGAGGAGTTAGGTTAAAATTTAACTCGGCTTCTCGAAATATTAATTTTATTTAAACTAACTAAAATTATTTTATAGTTCAAGCACCTCGTATTTTTGAGTTCTAAGAATTTCTACCACCTCTAGACGAAAATGAAAAATACATTTATGAATTGAAATCACACCTAGAAGAAATTTTTTAAAATGAACACAGAAACATTCTTCAATTCATTATTCAAGAAAAGTTCGCTAGAATACCCATAATGATTTTTTAAATACATAACCTATGGATTTCTACTCAAACTGCTAAAAAGAGTTATTAATGATAAAAATTAATGTCTTAATAAAAAAGGAGCTTAAATATGAGATTAGTTAAGTTTGGAATTAAGAATTTTCGAGGTTATAAAGATAAAAAAATTAATTTTACAGATTTTACAACTTTTGTTGGTATAAATGATGCTGGAAAATCAACAATTTTTGAAGCTCTTGATATTTTTTTTTAAAACTCAAAAATTGAAAAAAATGACCGCACAGTTAATTCAATCGATGATGTTGAATTAACTGCATATTTTAGTGATTTACCAAGAAATATAAAATTAGAAACCATGCACAAAAAAGGATTCTTAAGGATAAAGAAGTCTATAATCATTTCACCTTAGAGAAACTTCCTATGTCTATCCAAATGGAACTGAAAAAAATAGTGGATAATATTGATTGCTAATAATTAGCTGTTATTTATTTTATAAGACAGGGTCTATAATATACAAATAGTCCTTCAATTATTTAAAGGTGGCCTTCAGAACTCAACATACTTTCTGAAGACCACCTTTATTTAATGTATTAATTTAAAAAAAAGTATCTCTTATCTACCCAGTGCTTTTTTTGTTTGATAATTATTTTTTCAAACAAGTTAATTATTAAAGAATAATCTTATTTAACAAGGCCATTGCTTGTGGCCAGCCAATATAAAAGGCTAAGTGAGTGCACAAAGCTGATAATTCGTCTTTTGTAACTCCGTTTTTGTAAGCTATTTCTAAGTGAAAGGGCATTTGCTCAGTGTTACCTAGCGTTGCTAAAATTGTGAGTGTTACGATACTTCTAGTTTTAGAGTCTAGTTTCTCGTCTAGCCAAACTTCTTTAAACAAAATATTATCTGTGTAACTTGATAAATCTGGTGTAAAGTCTTTAAACTTGGGACTCAGTTTTTCTGTGATTGGCTTATTTACCATTTAATTTATCTCCTTCTTTGTGGCGTTTATAAAATTATTTCAACATTTGTGCTTTGCCTTCCCCGAAAGACCAATTCTCTACTGGAACTTCATTCAACAAAATAAAAATATTTTGTGGGGTTATAATCGTTTCTTCCCCGATTCTTTTAGCGATTGTGTTGTACAATTCTTGTTTTTGTTCAACTTTGCGACCAGGACCACAGAAAATTTCAATATAGACAAAGTTCTCATTTCTTTTAGCCTTACTTAGAAGATAATCGTTATCGATGTAATTTATTTTTGAATTAGTCGAAATCCAAAGCTGAAAGGTATCGTCTTGGGGAATAAAAAAGTGTTTTTCTAAGGCTGCATGAATAATTTTATTAACACTTTCAGTGGTTCTTTCATCAAGTTTTGCTCCATGAAAAATTTTAACGAATGGCATATAGTTTCCTCCTTAATTGGTTATATTCATTTTATCCTAGACTTTTCCATAATGATAATTCATAATTGTATCTATAATTAGTCTAAAAAGGAATGAAAATCTAATGGATATAACTGAGTTGATAACTTTTAAAGCAGTGGTAGAAAAAAAGAGTTTTTCTGCGGCTGCAGAATTTTTAGGATATTCGCAGTCGAATGTTACTAAACATATAAAAAAGATAGAGGAAGCTGTAGGATTTGCTTTATTTCTTAGAGGTTGGAAGGCCACTTTAACAAAAGAAGGTTCACTCTTCTATAAGGAAGTAGATGACTTACTTAATCACTGGAAAAGTGTATGTTCAGTATCGCGAGAAATTGAAACTGAACAAATAGGAGAAGTCCGAATTGGAATAATTGAACCGTTATCTAAACAATTATTACCCAGAATAATTGGGTGGATGAAAACTTACAGACCAAAAATGAACGTAACTTTTGAACTAGGGAATACCGCCAGACTAAGCGCCTTAGTTCAAAATGATGAACTTGATTGCGCTTTTTGTGGAAAGTATAACGATTTGTCCCAAGAACTAGAATTTGAGAAGATCGGCAAAGATGAAATCATTATCGTAGCTTTAAATGGTCATGAACTTTTGCAGAAAAAAGCAGTTAGTCTCAGTGATGTTTTAAATTATCCTGTAGTATATGGGGATAAAACTTGTTTAAGTTATCAGGTTTTTATGAGGACTTTACAACAACAAGATTTATTAAATAAATTGAAGACACATTATATTTGTTCAAATCAGCTATTAATCCCAGATATTTTAAGTGATAATCAACTTGGCATATTGCCTAAAATTATTATGGATGAGAAAAAGAATAATATAAAAACCTTGACTACTATAAATACAGACACTGAATTGTCGTATGGTTTAATCAAAAAGAAAAGAAATTATAACTATTTAGCTGAAACTATTGGTTCAATAACAGAACTGGCTATTCAGGAATTTGGAGATTAATAATCTTTTATCAGAGAAACAAGCCGAATTAATTGAAGTTCAGATTCCAACAAGAGCTGGTTCAAAAACTTTTGAAACTGACACTGAGGTTGAATTGGCTAATCCAAGACTTGAACCGACTGGACGTTCAACAGGTGATGAAGCAATTGCCTCATGGAAATTAACTGCCGAAAACATTAAAGCAAAAGGGGGACAAGTAGTATGGTTAAGATCTTAAAATTGCGCAATGGTATTGAAATTGATGAAGAAAAATCATTAGGAAAATTAAAATTTTTGGATAAAAAATCTCCGTCATTGATCTTGGGTGAAGATGGTGAACCAACTGGTGAAATTAAAGATCGACGTTATGATATTTTATCTAAGCTGCAACATGATTCTTTTACAGTTATCTTACCAGCCGAAACAGAGGAAAAGGACTTTCCGTTCAATTCAACCGTAAAGTTAATTAATCCAGTAGTTGAAAATTATGCTATTCCAAATGGTCGCTATGTTGATGCTGGAATTCGAGTAACTGCTGACGATATTATTTTAGTGAACAAAGTTTCATCAATCAAAAATGCAACTATTCCAGAAAAGAAATAGCTGCATTATAAAATAAATTAGTTTCTTGAATGTTTCTAATTACTGTGTTGAAATATGCAAAACTTCAAAACATCTGATATTATTTTCCTTTTTAGGTCTTGCTTCAGAAAAAGAAAAAGTAACTTTTTTCCATTTATCAGGATTATATATGACCAGCTTACCTGATTCTGTGTCACTTAAAGTAGCATTTAAATTAGTATTCTGCAATGTATCTCCTGGTAAAATGTCATCAGTTTTCTCAATGACATATTTACTTTTTTTAAAATTTTCTTCTAGCTTAACTACTGTAGTTATCCCAATTTCAATATTTTGCCAACCAAACGATTGTAAAATATTGTCAAAAAATCCGTTAAAAATAAACTTATTCATTCCTTCTGAATCTTTCCAAACATATAGTGGACTATAACTATTTGAGAGTTCTCCTTGAGATCTTTCAGAAATAAGAAATGCTTTAAACAATAATCCATTAAAACCATCCATCAAGTGACCGTTATCTCTAACTCTATTTCTAATGATATTCATATCATAATCAGCAGGTAGGGTAATATCGTACCTCATTGCATCCATATAAACACTCCTTTCATATCATGAGTATATTGTATTATGATATTTTTTTCCTGCATAATACTATATTTTGATATACTTATCATATTAAATGATAGCTGGAGGGAATATGAATTTTAACGACTTAAAAATATTCACATCAATTTTTGAAACACAGTCACTTAATAAGAGCGCTAAAAGTCTTGGTTATGCTCAATCAAATATAACTGAGCGATTAAAAATTATCGAGAGTACGTTTAACTCATCTTTTTTTGTTCGTAGTTACAATGGGGTTAAACCAACACCACAAGGAAAAGAAATGTACAAGTTTGCCATTGATACTTTGAATCGATTGGAAAAACTGCAGGAGGACTTTCACCAAGAAAAAAATAACATACTAACATCCGAACTGCTATTAAACTATGCTATGAATCAAGAAAACATGCTTAATATAGAAACAGATAAAATTGTTATTAAAAAAACTTGTGAGATTTCTGATGAAGCATTGAAGCATAATTATAAAACCATTTATAGTTTTAAAGAACTTAAATCTTCTCAAGGTTATAGGAAAGAAATAAGAAATCTAACCTCCTATTATTTGTGTTCTGAAGACTTACCTGTCGCCAAAGGTTTACCCCCAATAGTTAATAGTGACCTAGAATGTCCTTTTAGAAAAGAATCATTAAAGAACTACAAAATTGCCCATGGTAAAAAGTATCTTGAAATTAACTCTTTCGCAAACATATTGGACATTCTACAAAAGGGGAAGGGATACTCGCTGCTTCCGGAATACTTAATTGATTTAAAAAAATTGAGAAAGTTCAGCTCAGAGCCTGTAAACATAGTTTTCTATGTATATAAAAAGAAAATTTACTAATAATTGAATACTACAGCTTTTTAACAATCTTAAGCCAGATAATATCATAATTATTTGTTCAAAAATAAAAAACAGCAAAGAGATTCAAATGTTCAAATTTGAATCTAATTTACACTATCGCCATAAATATTGTCGGGGAAGATCACAACGTGTGGCTGAAATGAGTGCTAAAGAAAAGAGAGCAGCTGAGTTAAAAGCTGAGAAGAAAAGGGCGAAACAAAAAGAAAAACAGCTTGTTCGTCCACTTAAACATTCAATCGAAGAACGTCCTGTAGGCGTTGATAAGCGCAAAGTTTTTGGACATTGGGAAGTTGACTGTGTTTTACCAAAAATGGGCTATAAGCAAGTCTTTGTGACGTTTTGTGAACGGAAAACTCGTTATTATATTGTTTTAAAAGCCGAATCACAAACTGGAAAAGCCGTTTGTAAGGTCTTGGATCAATTTATGGGATTATTTGGTGAACGTGTAAAACAAATTGTTCAATCATTCACATTTGACAATGGTTTTAAATTTACCAATCACTTTGTAATTAATAAAGTTCAACATGTTAATAATGATGATAGTCGACGTAAAATTAATAAACGGATAAAGGCTGTTTTGAACTATAAATACCGAGAGATGTATTAAGAATAAAAATTGCACGAAATTGGTCGAACATTTGTTTATAAACGCAATTTAAGCATTCTAAAAACACTAACAAATACTGATTTAAAGCCAACTTAACTAGCAATAATTAATCAATCCATAGCAAGTTTTATACACGTAAACCAGTCAAATTCATTGAATAAATCGCTAAATTAATGGTTTTAGCATGAAAATCAAAAATAAGTCGTCAAAATTCAATCAGTAAATTCAATTGTTTTTGCTGCTTATAAATTCATGTGGCTGAATTTTTTTGCACTTATTTTATTTTCTTGAATTTTATTTTTCCTTTTAGAATTTCTTTTTATCCGTAAAAACATTGTTTTAACAGTGCTTTTTGCGCCTAAATCAGCAACTAATTAGCCTGAAGAGAGGTAGTCGAATTTGACGGCTTTATCCGATTTCTTGTTTTTCCTAGTTTACATAATATATATTATCGAAAGTGGACTTAAAAGAAAAAATTAACGTCTCTTCATTTTAACGGCTTTATTTGCGTCTAAACCACTTAATTCGTTCATTAATTGCTTTAAAATAAAAATGTGCCTCATATGTCATCATGCGTTTAAATCTTTTTTGAAAAAGAAAAAAAGATCAACACAATTAACTTGCGTTGATCCTAATTTATTTTGATTAATTAGAACCTGAATATGAATTAATCAACTTAGCTTTTGAATTCCAGAAAACAACTTTAACGACCCCATCGATCTTGCTCTTAGGTACAAACCCATAATAACGACTATCATTTGAATTTCGTCGATTATCACCAAGCACAAAATACTTATTCTTAGGTACCGTGAACGTTTGATTTGTCCCTAACCTGACCCCGTCTGCTTCTTTTAACGCAAGTGTAAGTGTCCCGGTTTTACGCTGATCTGCAGTAATATACCCCTGTGAGAGATATTTACCGTTCACATAAACGTTGCCATTATTACGATATTCAATCTTATCGCCTGGTAATCCAATAACTCGTTTGACGTATTTTGTATCATTCTTAACTGTTGGATTGTTGGTATCAACTCCCTTAGCATTAAAAACAATGACCGTATTATGTTTGATGCTTGCCTCTTTCAGCAACATGACACGCTCATTATTTTGCAAATTGGGAGCCATTGAAGTTCCGTCAACTTTAACCATGCCAAACCAGAATTGGCGGACGAGTAAAGCAATTAAAATACCAATTACAATCGGAAGAATCCAGCTTAAAATTTCCTTAACTGTTTTCACCTAACTTTTCTCCTTTTGACTAACTACCTGTAGTATAGTCTCATTTTACAACTTAGTTGCCTAGTTTACTATTCGTTTTTAGGTATTATCTCTTTGGTGACGCGAAAATACGTGTTCTCTATGCAAATCAAGTTCGCTCTTTTTTAACAATCGTAAATAGTTCCAGAAAAGGAGGCAAAAGAACAGCTCATAGAGGATGAACCAAAGGTTATTAACATATAAAAAAGGCATTAACATTGTGACACAGTTGAAAAAAATCTTAAATATAAATCCCCCCTGCATAAAGTAAATCATATTGCTAAAAACAGCAAGTGTTCCAAAGATAACTAAAAAGATGGTCAGAGTAATGATCAAATTAAAGATATCTGCAATATTTGCAATTTTTTCGGCTGTTTGAATTGAATAACCTTGTTGACGATATAACTTGATCATTATTCTAAAATAAGTGTCATTGAGAACATATAAGAGTCCGAGACCGCCGACAACCATATTAAGGAATTTGTTCAAATTTTCATCTCCTTAGTCACATTAAATGCGCTTTTTCGTTAAATTAATCCAGTGTTTCGTTACTTTAAATTATATACTGGATGAAAGCTGAAGAAAGAATTGGAACATTTTTTAAACCAAACTTAATTTATTGAATTCGGTTCGTTCAATTTGTCATAGATTTTCATCAGATAGTGATAACTAGCAACCTGTTCACGCGCATCATTTTCGTCACGCAACTGGACCTCATAAATGCTGCTAGCAGCTGGGTTTAAACACGGCAACACTTTTTCCCAAGCAATTGCTCCTTTGCCAAGCTCTAAACTATCATGTTTTTTCCCGAAAGAATCTACCAAATGATAATGAACGACCTGCTTTTTTAAACGTTGCAACGATGCAGTTAAAGCCTGGTTAGAACCGTGAGCCCGAATGAAGCAATGACTGACGTCAAAGGCAAGGCGATAACCGCGAGCTGCAATATAACGATCTTCTTCTTCTTCGCCATAATAGAAAATGGGTGAAAAGGAATTTTCGAACATGATATGATCTTTTCCAAGTTCAGCATAGTTATCCAAAGTAGCATAAACATGCGCACGTGCTTGTGCTAGCGACGGATACAAAGCAATCATCTTTTGTGTATGGCGCGCGTAAGATCCGTGCAAAAGAGTTTGCACATCATAATCAAAAGAAAGCTGCAGCAGATCTTCAGTGCTCTGCCGGATAAACCGGCACAGTTCTGGGAAAGTTTTTTGAGGCGCTACAAGTTCGGTAAATTCGCCCTTATAACGCATTGGATGATGCAGGACAATTCTACTCGTTGCCTCATTTTTAACTAATTCAAGTGCATACGCTAATCTTTTAAGCCCTTCTTTTGTGAAATCAGCTTCACTGGTAAAGAATTCGAAAACCGTTGGCCGATATTTCAGTCTGTCTGCAAGCTGTCGCTCACTGCTGCTTGCTTTTAATCCTAACTCTGGTTTTTTCACTTTCTCCATCTCCCTGAAAGTTTGAATCCTAGATATTGAAGGCTGGGAACAAACTATCTTCGCCCCAGCCTTGTGAAAAATATTAAAATAATTGCTGCTTAAATTAAAACATTACTTATCAATATCTCTCATCCAAGCTAATGCCAATGCTTTTTCACCTAAATGAGCGCCGACAACCGGTCCAAAATAACTCAAGTCAACCTGATACTGCGGATATTTCTCAGCTAATTCTTGCTGCCAAAGAAGCGCTGCAGCCTCATCATTGCCATGAATCACAATTAACCTGAGCGGATAGTCAACCTGCTGCTGGGCGTTTGCAAAAATGCGCTCAACACGCTTCATTGCACGTTTCATTGAGCGTACTTTATCAAAGGCGACAATTTTGTGGGTCTGACGTTCAAATGTCAATAATGGTTTAATCTTAAGGACACTGCCGATCAAAGCCGTTGCATTTGATAATCTTCCCCCCCGCACAAGATTTTGCAAATCATCTACAATAAAACATTCGTTTGTTGTGGTGCGCAATTCTTCCAGCTTTTGCAAAATCTCTGTGACACTGGCACCAGCTTTAGCCATTCGGGCTGCAGCAATAACCATATTTCCCATCAGCATCACTGTAATTTGCGAATCAAAAGGATGAACTTCAATTCCCTTTATCTCAGGTGCGATCCCCTTGAGAGTCTGCACAAAGCCTGAAATAGTACTTGCTAAGTGAACGCTGATAACCGCATCGTATCCCTTTTTTCCCAAACTTTCGTAAAAGTTAATCAATTCTCCAATTGACGGTTGCGAGGTGCTCGGAAATGTAGTAGTTGTTTTGAGCTTTTGATAGAAATCTTCAGTCGTAATATCTTGACCTTCATGATAAACCTGACCATCAATAATTACAGGAATTGGAATCACGTAGATCTCATTTTCAGCGATCTGTTTTTGCGACAAATATGCCGTACTGTCTGTAACAACAGCGATTTTCATTAAATGTGCACCCACTTCTTTGCATTTTCTTACATCGAGTATCATACCATAATTCTAAATATTCAGCTAGAACAGCGGTTGTACTGCCTTTATTCCAGACGTTCCATACTTTTATTCAGTCTATTCAGTAAAATTTGCAACAAGTTCTGTTCTTCTTGTGCCCAATGTCTAAAAAGATTTTCATCAAATTTATGGAATTCTTCTTCCAACTGTTCAATTGCTTTTTCACCCTGCGCAGTTGCTGCATAAATGAAATAGCGCCGTCCCTGTTTACCGTCAGCTGGAACTTTAGTCACAAATTCTTTTGCCAAAAGGCGCCCTAATTGCCGGCTGAGCGTTGAAACATTCAGATTCATCAGTGCAGAAAGTTTTTCCTGAGTGTCAATTTGATGCTCAATGTTGACCAGCAATTGCCATTCCGCAAAGGTTAGACCAGTCTTGCGGGTCAATTTTACGAGATGTTCATGATATTGACGTTCAAGCTCCAGCAGACTTTCCATACAAGATTTCACTATAACAGCCCCTTCTCCATAGATCGCTTAATATGTATTATGCAAACAACAATCTTATTATTGCCCATTATGGTCTTACTCGCAATAAAAAAGTCTTGTTTAAAAAGACAAAGCTCTTATCCAGCACGTACTTTGCGCATTTATAGTAATAAAGGTACAATTGTAGACAGCAAATCTTGTTATGAAAGAGAGTTGGACTTCATGCCTTTTGATGGCCTTTTTACTCGTGCAATGGTGCATGAACTTGAATCACAATTAATTAGCGGGCGTGTCACAAAAATCTCGCAGCCTTTCCCAAATGAGGTAATCCTGACAATCCGTGCACAGCGGCATAACTATCCGCTTTTATTATCTGCACATCCAAGCTATGCCCGCTTACAGATCACGACCGTTCCTTATAATAACCCACCAGTTCCCACCAATTTTACGATGACGTTGCGTAAATACTTGGAAGGTGCACTCTTAACAGAAATCAAGCAGCGTGATAACGATCGGGTGGTTTATTTAGGCTTCTCCACCCGTAATGAGCTGGGAGATCTGCTGCCTTTGCAATTAAGTATCGAAATTATGGGCAGATATAGCAATGTAATTCTAATTGATCAAACTGCCGGTAAAATTATCGATACTATCAAGCATGTTGGACCCGGACAAAACCGATATCGCACTTTATTACCAGGAGCACAATATCTTGCTGCACCTAAACAAGATAAACTAAATCCGTTCACTGATCACACTGAAAAATATCTCCAACTGCTCCAGCAATATCCCAACCGCGAAATTCTAGCCGCACAGTTACAGCAAACTTATCAAGGTTTTGCCCGCGAGCACGCACTTTATTTTGCGGATCAATTACACGCCGGTGCAGCTAACCCGCAACAGGCTTGGGGTAAGACTTTAGCCTATACCGAGAAACCACACCCTGTGATCGTTCCAGCTGGCAAAAAGAAATTCTTCTCTTTTCTACCCTATGCAACTTCGAAGGTGCAACAACCTGATACGCTCAGCAAATTGCTTGATTTGTATTATCGGGATAAAGCAACCACAGATCGGGTGCAGCAACAAGGTGCTCAACTTTTTCACGTTGTACGACTTAATCTCCAAAAAAATCGTAAAAAATTGAAAAAACTGCAGCAAACTTTGGATGCCACACAAAAAGCTGATCAATTCAGGATCAAGGGCGAATTGTTGACCACCTATCTCAATCGTGTCTCACGGGGAATGGACAGAATTGAATTACCTAATTTTTATGATAATGAACAGAAAATGACCATTTCACTTTCTAAACAACTCTCACCCTCACAAAATGCACAAAAATATTTTAAAAAATATCAGAAATTAAAGAATGCGGTTGCATATGTCACGACTCAGATCGCCCTAACAAAAAAGGAACTCACATATCTTGAAGAGCTTGAAACCCAGTTGGAATTAGCTGAGCCGCAAGACTTGCAAGATATCAAGGTGGAGTTACAGCAACAAGGCTATCTCAAAGCGCAAAAACGGAACAAAAACGGCAAGGTGCGTAAAAACAAGCCTAGCAGCCCTGCAGTGTTCTATGCAAGCGATCATACAAAAATCTCTGTCGGCAAAAATAATCTGCAAAATGACCGTTTAACACTCAAAATTGCACACAAAAATGATTTTTGGTTGCATGCTAAAAATATCCATGGCTCCCATGTGATTGTACACAGCTCCAGTCCGAGCACGCAAACTTTACTGGAGGCTGCAACACTTGCAGCTTATTATTCAAAATCACGTTCCGCAGCAAATGTCCCTGTTGATTATGTTGCAGTGCGTAAAGTTCACAAACCGAACGGGGCTAAACCTGGATTCGTAATTTATGAGGGACAGCAGACTCTTTTCGTAACTCCAACTGTTGAGGCGATTACAAAGTTGCAGCAAAATAAAGAAAGCAGTTTCTGATGCAGTGAATGATCCGAAGCACTAAATTTGACTGGATTAGTTAATGCAAAAAATTGACTATAAACTTGCGTAATTAATTAAAAAGAGAGTGTGACATAAGTCGGGAAAATTTGAGTGCTAACTCGAAATTACGAA
>NZ_AZFQ01000037.1 GCF_001435195.1 Liquorilactobacillus satsumensis DSM 16230 = JCM 12392
AAGGAATTTTTACATGCCAACTCGTTACGACAAAGAATTCAAACAAAACATCATCAACCTATATAAACAAGGCGAATCAGCCGCCCAACTGGCCAGAGAATATGGCATTGGCTATTCAACCGTTCATAAGTGGATCCAGGGCCAAGCCAAAACTCAATCCGGTAAATCGCCAGACGAAATTAAAGCGATGGAAAAGCGGCTGGCTTCCCTGTCTGAGGAGAACGAAATCCTAAAAAAAGCCCTGGGCTTCCTTGCGCAGAAGTAACC
>NZ_AZFQ01000038.1 GCF_001435195.1 Liquorilactobacillus satsumensis DSM 16230 = JCM 12392
TAAGGTCGCTACAGTTTCGGCAACCAATGCAGAAAAAACAGGTTCAGTTGTTCTGACCAAGACTGATGGAGATACTGGAAAGGCACTTGCTGGGGCAACGTTTGATCTGTACAAAGCAGATGGTACAAAAGTTGCCAGTGGCTTAACCACCGATGCAGCTGGACAGGTCAAAGTAGGCAGTCTGAAATCAGGAGACTACTACTTCAAGGAAACAAGTGCTCCTGCAGGTTACGAGTTAAACGATGCCAAATTGAACTTCACAGTTGAACTACAAACAACAGTTAAGGTCGCTACAGTTTCGGCAAC
>NZ_AZFQ01000039.1:0-4336 GCF_001435195.1 Liquorilactobacillus satsumensis DSM 16230 = JCM 12392
CTATTTTGTAATTTGTTGTTAGTGCTCAAAGGCTAACGGTGGTTGTCGGCACTTCTATCTTAACGTGCTCCAAAAGGCAGCCCTTTATGCTTAGCTTAGGTAACAACGGTAACAAGTTCAGTTACCTCGTTACCTGTCGCTAATCTTCAAGGTCTCCCGCCTTTTTGCACACTTCTATTAACGTGCTCCACCCCGCAACCTCCTGTGCCTAAGCCTAAATTACGCGTAACCAAGCCCCGGTTACTTTGTAATTTAGGACTTAGTCAACGGAGGCTGAACGCAGGTTGTCGGCACTTCTTCATAACGTACTCCAAAAGGCAGGTTTTTGTGTTTAGCATGGATCACACCGTAACAAGTGCAGTTACCACCGTGATCCAACGCTAAGCCTCAAAACCTAACGCCTTTTTGCGCACTTCTACATAACATAGCTGACAGCTTAAGTTTATTTTGGGGCATAATGGTAGCGCTTAATTGAAATATTTGCGTGCAATCGGTCAAAAGCAGTCACAAATACTTAATTTCGTGGCTGATTATGAGTTTTTTTGCATTTTTTTGATTGCTTTTTAGTGATTAGGGTGTTAATATATTTTTTGGAGGTAGTGTAAGTGCTTGCAGAAGAACGACAACAGATGATATTAGCGATGCTTGAAGAAAAAGGAATTGTAAGACTGCAGGATATTTGTGAATCTGTTGAGTGCTCAGAATCATCGGCACGACGCGATTTACAGGTCTTAGAAGAGAAGGGGCTGCTCTTGCGTTTTCATGGCGGGGCCAAGCTTAAACATTCTCTACAGCAGGAACTTGATATGAGCGGCAAATTTTCCAAAAATACGCAACAAAAAAGTGGAATTGCGAAACTTGCCGCAAGTCTAGTCCAAGATGGTGATGTTATCTATCTTGACGCTGGGACTTCAACACTTGCAATGATCAGTTTTCTGCATGCTGGCAAAAATCTAGTTGTTGTCACTAATGGCGTGATGCACGCATCAGCTCTTGCGGATCAAAATATTCGCACGATTCTGGTTGGTGGAGAGTTAAAGAATACAACCAAGGCGATTATTGGGGTCGAAACTGTAAAAAAACTGCAGCAGTATCGTTTTGACAAAGTCTTTTTGGGAATGAATGGAGTACATCTGCAGTATGGGTATACCACACCCGATCCTGATGAGGCCGCGGTGAAACAAACAGCGATTGCACAAGGTGAGAGGGCTTATGTGCTGGTAGATGAGTCCAAGTTTGACCAGATTTCCTTCGTCAAAGTTGCAGAGATTGCCGACGCGGCGATTATTACGAATAAATTACCACGGCAGGTTCTCGATCAATACAGTAACCAAACAAACATTCAGGAGGTTTCAATATGATTTACACGGTAACAGTCAATCCTTCCATTGATTACATTGTTCAATTGCAAGAACTTACTCTAGGTGAGGTCAATCGAATGGATTATGACACTAAATTACCCGGAGGCAAAGGCATCAACGTTTCACGTATCTTGCGCGAACTTGGTCATGAAAATATTGCACTTGGCTTTTTAGGTGGGTTTACGGGCCGTTTTGTTGAAGAATCACTGAAGGCAAAGAAGCTAAAGACAAGTTTTACCCAAATTGCTGATGATACAAGAATCAACGTTAAGGTTAAGGCTCAAAATGAAACTGAGATTAACGGCAAGGGCCCACAAATCAGTGAAAATGAAGTTCAAGCGTTTGAAAAAGAATTTGACAAGCTTGCCAAAGGAGACGTTGTTATCCTATCAGGAAGTCTTGCTCCAAGTTTGAATGAGAACTTTTACTTTGACCTGATCAAGATCATCCGTGCAAAGGGTGCTGAGTTCGTAATCGATACCACTGGCGAAAGCCTGATGAAAGCGCTCAAGGAACATCCTTTGGTTGTAAAACCTAATCACCACGAGCTGGCTGAGCTTTTCGGTGTTAAGTTCAATGGAATGGACGACATTGTGACTTATGGTAAAAAGTTATTAGACTTGGGAGCGCAGCATGTTCTAATCTCGATGGCAGGTGATGGCGGCCTGTTAATCACGCCGAATGAGGTGTACTACAGTGCGGCTCCTAAAGGAACAGTAATTAACTCTGTAGGTGCTGGCGATTCCATGATCGGGGGATTTGTTGGGACATTTGCAGCCACGAAGGATCCGCTTGAAAGTTTCCATTATGGGTTAGCGTGTGGGAGCGCAACGGCCTTCTCAGAAGATTTAGCTGATCGCAAAAAGATTGACGAAATTCTTCCAGAAATCAAGGTAGAAAGTTATAAAAATTAAAAATAATTAAAAAGGGAAGTGTTCTCAGTGGATATTCGTGAATTGTTATTGAAAGATGCAATGATCATGGATCTCAAGGCTTCAACGAAAGAAGAAGCAATTAGTGAGATGGTACATCAGTATTTTGTAACAGGTGTTATCAACGACGAAGATCTTTACAAAAAGGATATCGTTGCGCGTGAAAAACAATCAACTACCGGAATTGGTGATGGCATTGCAATGCCGCATGCTAAAGATAAGGCAGTTCAACGAGCAACAGTCTTGTTTGCTAAAAGTGAAAAGGGTGTTGATTATGATGCCTTAGACGGTAATCCTGTTCATTTATTCTTTATGATTGCTGCTCCAGAAGGTGCTAACAATACTCACTTGCAAGCTTTGGCAACTTTATCCGGTCTTTTAATTGACCCAACTTTAGTTGCTAAGTTGAAACAGGCTCAGACACCAGATGAAGTTCATCAACTTTTTGCAGATGCACAGGCGCAAAAAGAGGAAAAAGATCAGGCTGAAGAAAAGAAAGAACAACAACAAGCAGCAGCGCCTGCTTCATCTGATCGGCCGTATGTAGTTGCCGTTACAGCTTGCCCAACCGGAATTGCACATACTTACATGGCTGAAGAGGCTTTGAAAAAACAAGCTGAAGCAATGGGAGTTGACATTAAGGTTGAAACCAATGGATCTGAAGGGGTCAAGCATTTATTAACTGCTGACGAAATTCAACGTGCGGCTGGTGTTATTATTGCTGCTGATAAGAAAGTCGAAATGGCACGTTTTAATGGCAAACACTTAATTAACCGTCCAGTGGTTGATGGAATCAAAAAGCCTGAAGAATTAATCACTAAGGCAGTTAATGCAGATGCACCTGTTTATCATGCAGATGCAGCTGCAGCAGAAGAAGAGGATGATGCAACTGGCTCAATCGGTAGTAAGATCTATAAAGATCTGATGAACGGGATTTCTCATATGCTGCCTTTTGTTGTTGGTGGTGGGATCTTAATGGCACTTTCGTTCGTGATCGAACAATATCTTGGCGGACCAAAGTCAACTGGTTTTATCTTCCTAAACAATGCTGGTAGTTTGGCCTTTGCTTTCATGATTCCAGTGCTAGCTGGATATATTGCTGAATCAATCGGTGATCGTCCCGCATTGATGCCTGGTTTTGTCGGCGGCTTCATGGCAACTGTCTATAGCGGTTCTTTTGGTGGTGCATATACAGCGAATGTGATGACAAATGCTAAAAGTGCAGCAGGTTTCTTAGGCGGAATTGCAGCAGGTTTCATTGCAGGTTATTTGACAATCTTTTTGAAGAAGGTATTCACTAAACTGCCTAAGTCACTTGAAGGTATGAAGCCAATGTTGCTTTACCCAATTTTTGGCTTGCTGTTAGTCGCTTTGATTATGTTCTTTATCGTCAACCCAATCTTTGCAATTATTAATACTTGGGTAACAGCATTCTTGAATCATATGGGAACTGGTAATGCAGTTCTCTTAGGAATTGTACTTGGTGGAATGATGTCAATCGATATGGGCGGTCCTTTCAACAAAGCTGCTTATGTCTTCGCGGTTGCAGCCTTCACTTCAACTAACAATGGTAATTTGATGGCAGCTGTAATGGCTGGTGGAATGATCCCACCATTTGCGACAGCGATTGCCACAGCATTTTGGCCAAAGAAGTTTACAGATGACGAGCGTAAAGCAGGAATTACCAACTGGGTTCTAGGTTTCTCCTTCATTACCGAAGGTGCAATTCCGTTTGCCACAGCTGATCCATTACGAGTTATTGGATCATGTATCGTAGGATCTGCGATTGCTGGTGGATTGACACAGTTCTGGCATGTCAGTGTCCCAGCTCCTCATGGTGGTTTATGGGTAACGCCACTTGCTACAAATGCGTTTGGATACATCTTTGCAGTCGTAATCGGTGCAATTGTTTCCGGAATAATCTTAGGAATGTGGAAACAAGTAAAAGAAGCAAAATAAGTTCAAATAAATAGTCTTAAAAAGATTTGGGGCTGTGACAAAAGTTAACTTTTGTCACAGCCCCTCTTTTATTTCGGATAAACG
>NZ_AZFQ01000039.1:4410-39758 GCF_001435195.1 Liquorilactobacillus satsumensis DSM 16230 = JCM 12392
TTTTATTTACTGAGCATGCAGCTGACAGTTTAAATTGATGATGTGTTATAGCTAAACTTGAATTATACATAATTTTATTATTTAATCCACGGCAGGTAAGCACTGCCTGTTGGCACCTTTGCTGTCCAGCTTCAAATTAAAAATAATTTTTCCCGGGATTGAGTTCAAGCGGTCGTGGATCAACGCTGGTAGAAAAGACAATTTGTGTTTTCGTTTCACCGAAGCGTTGAATATCATTAATAAAATTATCCAAAGACTTAGTTGACTTAAAGTAACAAGTAATAATTTGCGAGTAGCTTCCTGTTACACAGTCGCAAGAAATTACATTACCAACTGACTTGATATAAGGATAAAAAGCTTCTTTATCTGTTGGCGACAAGCGTAAGCTAACATATGCTTTAATAGGAAAACCAAGGACCTTGTAATCAATTGCGGTCTGATAGTTATTGATAATTCCGCGTTCTTCAAGGTGCGATAAACGGGTTGAAACTGCAGGGGCAGAAATAAAACAAATATCAGCCAATTTTTTTAAGGAAATCCGTGCGTCTTTTTGCAAAGTAGATACTATTTTTAAATCAATCTCATCCATGTGAATCCCTCCAAGCTGCTCTACGTAATATAATATAACATAATACTGCTTTTGACACATTTTTCAACCTGTCAGGGGAAAGGAAAGCCCTATTTAATGGAAAGAATCTCCTTAACAGCAGTTTCCATTTCCTGAGGTTCCACAATCTTTTTGGTACGGACAGGTGCCTTAAAAAGACGTGCAATCGTTGGCGGCAAGGGAACCCCAATTCTTTTTTGAAGTGCTTCAACGGCTTCTAAGCCTGGAATGAAAGCATTAGGGTCATGCAAACCAACGAGAACAGCTTGGGCAAACTTGTAAGGACTTGCGGTGGAGACCACTACCGTAAAATGCTGATCCTGTGTAGTCTCCTGGAATACTTTGGCAACACGCGAAGCAACAGCTGTATGTGGATCGAGGGCAACCTGATCACTAGCAAAGAGCCGTGCAATCTCGGCAGCAGTTTTATCTTCACTGGCAAAGTTAGCATAGAACGAGTCTAAGTGTGTACGCATTTGTGTGGTAATGGTGTAGCTTCCCTTTTCTTCAAGCTCTTTCATAAAAGCGGCTGTTTTGGTAGGGTCGGATCCAGTTAGATAAAAAAGCAGCCGTTCTAAATTGCTCGAGATGAGGATATCCATTGAAGGAGAAGAAGTTACATAAAAAGGACGATTTTTGTCATAAAGTCCAGTATTGAAAAATTTGGTTAAAACATTATTTTTGTTAGAAGCACATAATAGCTTATTAAGCGGTAATCCAAGTTGTTTGGCGTAAAAACCAGCTAAGATGTTACCAAAATTTCCAGTTGGAACGCTGAAGTTTATTTTTTCACCGGGCTGGATCTTGCCAGCGTGCAACAATTGACCATACGCATAAAAGTAATAAACAACTTGAGGGAACAGCCGACCAATATTGATGGAATTGGCAGAAGAGAATTGATAGCCATTTTCTGCTAATTCGTGAGTTAACTGAGAATCGTTAAAAAGTTTTTTGACGTTTGTCTGCGCAGCATCAAAATTACCGTTCACCCCGAAAACAAAGGTGTTTTTTCCTTGCTGCGTTAGCATTTGCTGTTCTTGAATATAACTAACACCATGTTTAGGGTAGAAAACGATAATTTTAGTATGCGGCACATCTGCAAAACCAGCCATTGCTGCTTTACCGGTATCTCCGGACGTAGCCGTCAAAATAACGATTTCCTTGCTCCCAGTGTGTTTAGCTGCAGCCGTGGTCATTAAGTGTGGTAAAAGTTGGAGCGCAATGTCTTTAAAAGCAATTGTAGGGCCATGGAAAAGTTCTAGATAACCCTTTCCGTCATAATAAGAAAGCGGGGCGATTTTTGGAGTGTCAAAATTTTTGCCATAAGCAGCTGTAATGCAAGAGCGCAGTTCACTTTCAGTAAAATCATTAAAAAATAGTTTCAAAATGCGATAGGCTAGTTCCTGGTAGCCCAATTGTGGCAGCTCATCCAAGGAAAAATCAACTTTAGGAAGCGCAGTTGGAACGTACAATCCACCATCGGGACTCAGGCCTTGTAAAATTGCCTGCGATGCAGATACCGCTTCTGTGTCTTTGCCGCGGGTGCTACGATAAAGTATTTTCATATGTGATACTCTCTCCTCCTTGACTATTAGCTAACTCTCACTTACAAGAAGAATACCATAAATCAAAAAAACACAACAGTCCTTAAAAAAAGTCGCTGAAGTTGCTGAAATTAACACAAAGATTAGAAAGTCATGCCTTTTTTGCAGTTAATGACCGAAAAATTAGAATTCTATGATAGAATGGTTTCAATAAATAAACTGGAGGAGCTTATATGCAGGCCATAAATATCGGGATTTTAGGGTTGGGAACAGTTGGAAGCGGCGTGTTGCGGTTATTAAGAGATCATCAAAAGAAGATTTCAAGTATTACTGGCCGCCAGCTGGTTGTTAAAAAAGTTGTTGTGCATGATATTGAAAAAAAGAGAAACTTGGATCTTTCTGGGATCACTGTCACTGATGATGTAAACGAGTTGATTAATGATCAGGATATTCAGATCGTAGTTGAAGTAATGGGAACTGTAAAGCTTGCAAAAGATTATATCGAGCGTCTTTTGCGAGCAGGAAAGCATATTATTACTGCAAATAAAGATTTGATTGCGACGCATGGTTCTGAATTGGCAGAACTGGCAGGCGAAAATCACTGTGATCTTTTCTACGAAGCGAGTGTTGCAGGCGGAATTCCCATTTTAAGAACAATCGTAAGTTCCTTTGCAGCTGATCGAATCATTGAAGTCAAAGGGATCGTTAATGGAACCACAAATTACATTCTCACACAAATGAATCAAAATAATTTGCCATTCGAGGCGGCGTTGAAATCTGCACAGCAACTAGGGTTTGCAGAAGCGGATCCTACGAATGATGTAGAGGGAATCGATGCAGCATATAAGATGATTATCCTGACACAATTTGCGTTTGGAATGAATGTAACTCTTGATGATATCAAGATTACGGGAATTCGCGGAATCGACCTTAAAGATATCAAGCAGGCGGCTGAATTGGGTTATAAGATTAAGCTGGTCGGGATTGCAAAGCTAATTGATAAACGGATCAGTGTTTCTGTCGGACCGGTACTGATTCCTGCAGATCAGCCGCTAGCTGCAGTCCAAAACGAAAATAATGCAGTTTTAGTTACCGGCGCAGCCGTTGGTGAGACGATGTTTTATGGACCCGGAGCAGGAGAACTGCCGACTGCTAATAGTGTGCTCAGTGATATTATTGCGGTTACTAAAGATATTGTAATGAAGACTACAGGCAGCAGGTTTAATGAATTTTCGCAAGAAGGCCAATCAGCGCGTGAGCAGGACATTTATTATCCGTACTACATTTCATTAAAGGTTAAGGATCGTCCAGGCCAGATGCTAAAAATTACTAAAATAATGTCTGAAGTAAATGCGAGTTTTCATTTGATTATTCAGAGTGAATTGGATGAAGAAAATGCACGTGTAGTAATGACAACGCATCAGATTTCAGAGCTGCAGCTGCGTGCAATTCTTGCGGGAATTGCCGACTTAGAAGAAATCAGTGTGTTAGCAGCCTATAAAATTTTAGAAAACTAATTAAGAGAGTAGGAAGAACGCGGATGGCTTTGAAGATCAAGGTTCCCGCAACGAGTGCAAACCTTGGACCAGGGTTTGATTCACTTGGAATAGCGGTGGATCGTTATTTGACACTTATAGTAGAAGAAAAAACTTCAAAATGGGAATTAGTTCACCACATGGGCAAAATTTATCATGATGAAAGAAATCTGATTGTCCAGACTGCTTTAAAGTTGGTGCCGACACTGCATCCGTACCGAATTAAAGTCCTTTCAGATATTCCACTGGCACGTGGGCTGGGCAGTAGTTCCTCAGCCATTGTAGCAGGGATTGAATTGGCGGATCAGCTGGCGGGACTGCAGTTAACGACAGCAGAAAAGGTACAGTTTGCTGCGCAAATTGAAGGGCATCCTGATAATGTTGCACCAGCAGTCATGGGCGGCTTGGTTATTTCAACTTATATTGCAGAACAGGCGCTCAGCATTAAAGCTGATTTTCCAGATGTAAGCTTAGTAGCCTATGTGCCAGCTGATCCGCTTTTAACCGTTGAAAGCAGGAAAGTGTTGCCACGCAGGCTGCCGTTTAAAAAAGCTGTTGCTGCCAGTAGCGTTGCTAATGCTTTGACAGCAGCGTTGCTGGCAAAGCAACTGGATAAGGTGAAAGTGCTCTTGGAAAGTGATCAGTTTCATGAAACGTATCGGCGAAAATTAGTACCGCAACTCGCACAGGTGCGCGCGCTAGCACATGAATATCAAACGTATGGAACATACTTGAGTGGTGCGGGTCCAACGGTCATGACACTTGTGGCACATCCAGCTGCCGCTGAATTTGCGCAAGCTTTGAAAGCACATTTTGAAACCGGCGAGGTATTGGCGTTGAAATGTATTTCTCAAGGACCTCAGGTTACAACGCTCCGAACACAGAGTAGGCCGGAAGTATAGGTGGATCTTACAAAATAAAATAAGGAGAGTGTGACATAAGTCGGGAAAATTTGAGTGCTAACTCGAAGTTAGACGGAGAATTTTGACTTATGGAACACATTTATCCGGAATAAAAGAGGGGCTGTGACAAAAGTTAAATTTTGTCACAGCCCCTGCTGTATTTTTAAGGACAATGTTAGTTTAAAGCTTGTTGCGAGTGCTTAGATGAGTACGCAAGTATGTAATTGCATCTTCATTTTTAGATAAGTCAAACTTTCGAGCAAATAGAAAGGGTGAGGCAACATAGTCTTGTGCTTCCTTTAAGGTTACATAGCTGGGATTGTGGTTTTCCCAGCGATAAATACGTAAATTGGCTTGATAGATTCCCTGGGCAGGATAGATGTTTTTTGAGAATTTTGAATTATATAACCAAGTTGCAAGAAAGACTTCATCAGCACAATATGTAAATTTTAAGAAGTGCATGATCGGTTCGAACTGTGTCATTAAATATTGTGCAAAATCATTTGAAATGCTGAACCAATTAGCACCGGACTTAAAGGTCATCTTGGATTTTTTGGTACGGTTGATGCCAAGTGTTTTTTGGAGAAAGCACGAACCAAAGTCAAGATATTTCAGGAGGTTCTTTTTCTTTCCAATGAATTGTTGCAGCAGGTGATACTGCTGAAAACGTAAATAGTAGCGGGTTTTATCATGGTCACGCTGATAATCACTGCATTCAACGAATTCTTGACCTGCATTTTTGGCGAAAAAGGCATGCAGGTAATCTTGATCTTTCAAAGGCAGGTCAAGGCCTGACAAGAGATGATAATAACTGTATTGCCGCGGTGTCGCGGCTTTGAGAAGTTTCATTTCCATCATTGCTTGAGAACTAGCTCCCCAAGTAATTTTTTCTCGGGGTTGAAAATAAAGGGTTGCAAAACTGCAGCACGCGGCGAGTTCTTTTTCAACGAAACCAGTGGCTTTAAGATCCAAATGAAGATAGAGATCATTTCTGGGATCATCTAGTACAGACAGCAGAATTTTAAGTTGCGGAATATTCCCGCTTGCCATAATGAGGTAGGCGTGTTTAGAATTAAGCAAACAATCATCTCCAATTTGAAGTTTTACAGGATTAAGCGGGGTGTGTGAGGCTCCTGGTCTAGTTTAGCAAATTAATGCAGATAATGGAATGCTATTTTTAGGCTGTAAATTGCTAAAATCACGCATTCGTATTATAATACGTCATATGTACAATTTTGTTGGAGGGCTTTTTGAGCGCTCAAAAAAAGTAAATCTTTAATTTAGTAATTGTATTTATATGATAGAGGAGAATAAAATGGCTCATGAAGCTAATAAGCTGGGGGGAAAAAGCGTTTATTTATTCAGTAAGAGAGTACTGGATATTATAATCTCATCGCTTGCTCTGTTGCTAATGCTTCCCTTATTCATAGTGATGCTTATTGTCTATCGCTTTGGCAAAAATAAGGGTCCGTTATTCTACAAGCAAGAGCGCGTGGGAAAGAACGGGAAAAAGTTTTACATTTACAAATTTCGTTCCATGATCGTAGGCGCTGATGAAAAGCTTAAGTGTGATAAGCAGCTATATAAACTCTATGTTGAAAACAGCTATAAATTACCAGCGGAGATGGATCCAAGAATTACCAGGTTAGGAAGACTTTTGCGTAAGTCATCAATTGATGAGTTACCGCAGTTTATTAATATTTTCAAAGGTGAGATGACGCTAATCGGACCGCGCCCAATTATTACAGAAGAATTGAAGGAATATGGGGATCAAGTCAAAAAATTTCTTTCAGTGACGCCGGGTGCGATGGGTTACTGGCAAGCTTCTGGGAGAAGCAACATTGAATATCCTGAAAGGTGCAAGTACGAGTTGTATTATGTGGATCACGCCTCATTTTTGTTTGATATTAAAATCTTGTTCAAGAACATCGTCGCGATTTTTAAGGGTGACGGGGCTTATTGAAAAGGTCGGCTGAAAATAAGTATTATACCAAGAAAGTGGGATCCGATTGAAAGCAGAAGTATATGTTGTTAGTCATAAGAAGGTCAAGTTGCCAGATGAAAAGATCTATATTCCGGTGCAAGTAGGTACTAACCCGGAAAATTTTGCAGGATTTGAACGTGACAATACAGGTGACAATATTGCACAAAAAAATGCAAATTACTGTGAACTGACTGCCCAATATTGGGCTTGGAAGAATCGTCGCGCAGACGTTAAGGGTCTGGTGCACTATCGCCGCTACTTTTCGAATGGCAAAAGGCATTTTTTCAGTTCAACGACGCAAAAGCTTAATGATGTGTTGACAGCTGAAAGACTTGAACAGATTCTAAAGAGCTATGATGCGGTTTTGCCGACAAGGAGGAACTATTATATTGAAAGCTCTTGGTCGCATTATAAGCATGCACACCATATCGAGGGCTTGGCGGCTGCTAGAGATGTGATCAGCGAAAAATTTCCGGATTACCTTCCTGTCTTTGACAAGGTTTTGCATCGGAATAAGGTACATATGTTCAATATGCTGATTACACGTGCAGCTATCTTTGACGACTATACTAAGTGGCTGTTAGCAGTTTTGGCTGAGGTGGAAAACCGGGTCGATATTTCAGAGTATTCTGAATATGAAAAACGGATTTATGGTTTTGTCAGTGAAGTGTTGCTGGATGTCTGGTTTGAGAAAAATCAAATCAGTTTCAAAGAAATGCCGGTAATGTTTATTGGCAGGCAGCATTGGTTCCGAAAAATCACTAAGTTTTTGTTGAGAAAATTTGGTTTGAGTGATAAAGCTTAATAAATGAAGCTTCTGTTTGAGACGTCGTGTCTAGAAACAGGGGCTTTTTAGTTGAATGAATTTGTTAATTATGTAATTTTTACTGTAACATTTTTTTTACAGTATCTGCTCTAAATATTCACATTTGAGTAGTAACTTATTAGATGGCAGGTTCTAGGGAGTACGGAAAGGAGAAGTTGCATGAAAGGCATTATTTTAGCTGGCGGGAGCGGTACACGTCTTTATCCAATTACCAGAGGGATTTCTAAGCAGCTGGTTCCGGTCTATGATAAACCAATGATCTATTATCCACTTTCAACCTTAATGTTGGCAGGAATTCGTGATATTTTGTTAATCACGACTGCACGAGATTGTGCCAGTTTTCAGGCACTTTTAGGGGATGGTTCAGATTTTGGGGTTAATTTAACTTATCTGGTACAACCGAAACCAAACGGATTGGCCGAGGCTTTTATTCTGGGTGAAGACTTTATTGGCGCAGACTCAGTGTGTTTAATTTTGGGAGACAATATTTATTACGGCAGCGGTTTGACACAGCTTTTGGTACAAGCGGCAAACAAACATGACGGCGCAACGATTTTTGGGTATCATGTAAATGACCCGGAGCGATTCGGGGTAGTGACTTTTGACGATAAAATGAAGGCACTTTCTATAGAAGAAAAGCCTACTCATCCCAGAAGTAATTACGCTGTTACCGGACTGTATTTTTATGATAACGATGTGATTGAGATCGCCAAGGGATTGCAACCTTCTGCACGTGGCGAATTAGAAATCACGGACATCAACAACACGTACTTGAAAGAAGGCAAACTTGACGTTCAACTGATGGGGAGAGGGTATGCTTGGCTGGACACGGGAACACACGATGCGCTCTTGCAGGCGGCAAGCTTTATCGCAACGATTCAAAAAAGGCAGAACTTAAAGATTGCTTGTCTTGAGGAATTAGCTTTTCGTAAGGGATATATTTCGCGGGAAAAGCTGGAAAGCTTGGGCCTAGCTATGCGCAAAAATGATTATGGTCAATATCTGTTACGGTTGGCAAAGAAGGGGACGGAATAAAGATGAAAGTCATTGAAACAAAATTGCAAGATGTAAAATTGGTAGAAACAGCAGTTTTTGGAGATCATCGCGGTTTCTTTACTGAAACGTATACTGAAAATAAATTCAAAGAAGCTGGCATTGATTACAACTTCATCCAAGATAATCAATCGTTGTCTGCTGAACCAGGAGTCTTGCGTGGTATGCATTATCAAAAAGCACCTTATGCTCAGACAAAATTGTTACGTGTGCTGACTGGTGTGATCTATGATGTCTTGGTTGATTTGCGCAAGGGCTCACCGACTTATGCTCAATGGGAGGGCTACTTGCTTAGTCAATTTAATCAGCGTCAACTATTGGTACCTCAGGGATTTGCGCATGGTTTTGTAACCCTGACCCCAAATGTCAATGTTGCTTACAAGGTTGATGGATATTATGCACCGCAAGCAGATGCAGGAATTGCCTTTGATGATCCAGACCTAGGAATTGCTTGGCCGATGCCTAAAGAACGACTGATTCTGTCTGATAAAGATAAAAAGCATCCATACTTACGGGATGTAGATCTGAATTTTAATTATCGGGAGGCTAAGTAGGATGAACATTCTTGTAACCGGTGGTGCCGGATTTATTGGAAGCAATTTCATTCACTATTTTTTAGGCAAGTATCAGGATTGTCGGGTAGTTAATCTGGATCTTTTGACTTACGCGGGAAATATTCACAATCTTTCAGATATCGCGGCCGATCAACGTTATACATTTGTCAAAGGCAATATTAACAATCGTGAACTGGTGACACACTTGGTAGAAGAATATCAACTTGATACAATTGTTAATTTTGCTGCTGAAAGCCACGTTGACCGTTCTATCCTGCATCCAAATGTGTTCGTTGAAACAAATGTACAAGGGACATTGAACTTATTGGATGTTGCCAAGCAAAAAGGATTAAAAAAATTTTTACAAGTTTCAACAGATGAAGTCTACGGGTCCTTAGGCGCAACCGGTTATTTTACAGAAAAGACTGCTTTAGCGCCAAATTCGCCCTATTCTGCAAGTAAAGCTGCGGCTGATCTGCTGGTCAGATCCTACTACGAAACATATGGACTTAACGTAAATATTACACGCTGTTCCAATAATTACGGACCGTTTCAATTTCCAGAAAAACTGATTCCATTAATGATTGCGCACGCGTTAGCGGGAAAGAAATTGCCAATCTATGGAGATGGAAAAAATGTGCGCGATTGGTTATATGTAGCGGATCATTGCAGTGCAATCGATCTTGTACTCCAACAGGGCCGCAGTGGTGAAGTATACAATGTCGGTGGGCATAATGAACATTCAAATAACGAGATCGTACATTTGATTATTGACCAGTTAGGTAAGGATGAAAGCCTAATTGAATATGTGCCTGATCGCTTAGGACATGATAGGCGGTACGCCATTGACCCAACAAAGATCGAAACCGAGTTGGGATGGAAACCAGAATACACCTTTGCTCAGGGAATTAAACAAACAATCGACTGGTATCTAAAAGAACAAGACTGGTGGAAACCGCTCGAAAAAAGGGCGGCATTGCATTAGTGGTGATTGGTAATCGGCGGCATCGCTAAAAGTTGAAATGAGCTGAGTAGATAGGATTCTAAGTGTAAGCTCGAACCTCAGGATGTTACCGATTATTATGAATATTCATTTTTAATGACTTGTTATGTTATAGACTGTCTTCAACTACTGTTTAATTAAGGATCGTGATTTTTAAATCCAGTGTAATCCTTTGAAAAATTAGTGGTTGCAGGGTCTGACTGGTGCTAGGAGGAATTCTTTTGACAAAAGTTGCCATTTTACTATCAACCTATAATGGTGAGAAATACTTAGGCGAACAAATTGATTCAATCAAAAAACAAACTTTTTCTGATTGGAAGCTATTTATTAGAGATGATGGTTCTAATGATGGGACAGTTGCACTCATAAAAAAATATGCAGCTGAAGATGCGAGAATTAGGTTTATTAATGAAGAACAGGTAGAAAATGTGGGGGTAACGCGTTCTTTCTTTAGTTTGTTGGAGAATGCACAGGCGGATTACTATATGTTCTGTGATCAAGATGACTTTTGGCTTCCCCAGAAAATTGCTGCCACGCTTGAAAAAATGGAAGAGATGCATGCACGGACTCCACAAAAGCCGCATCTGGTACACACTAACTATAAGGCTGTGGATCGCAAACTTAACCTATTGGGCGAGCTCAATTATGATGAGCAAAAACATGATCTCGCTACGATTGTCTTCTTTAACAATGTGACTGGATGTACAACAATGATTGATGATAACTTGAAAAAGCTTGCGTGTCAGGCAGACTTGAATAAGGTGATGATTCATGATCAGTGGGTTGCATTAATTGCGTCAGCATTAGGTGAAATGTATTATTTTACTGAACCTTTAATGCTTTATCGGCAGCATGAAAATAATCAGATTGGCGGGGTAGACTTCTTTATTGCTTTAAAAAAGGGAATTTTTTCCAAAAACAAATCTGCTGAAAGCAAGCAAGCCCTTAAGAAGGCAGTTAAAATCAAATTGTATGATAAAAGTTGGAAACGTGACTCCCTAGCTGTTACACAAGTAAACCATTTACGCACACTTTTTTACTCACAGATGGATCCTGCTAACAAAAAAGTAATTGACATCATAGCTGATGGTTTGAATGGTAGGATGGCTGCACGCTGGCGGTTAATCAGAAAAGCACTGCCTAAGAAAGAAAAGTTTTTACGCAGGTCTTTAGCGGATCTTTTATTGCTCTTAGGTTAGTTTACACTTTTCAAAAATGGAGGAATGAAATTTTGATGAAGATAGCAGTTGCAGGAACTGGATATGTGGGGCTCTCATTGGCCACGCTGCTCGCCCAGCACAACGAAGTCCGCGCATTAGATATAATTCCAGAAAAAGTAGCGGCGATTAATGAAAGACGTTCACCAATTGTGGACGAATATATTACCAAGTTTTTCACGGAAAAAAAGTTGAATTTAAAGGCCACACTTTCTCCCACAGAAGCATTTACACAGGCGGACTATGTGATCGTTGCGACGCCTACGAATTATGATGAGGAAAAGAACCATTTTGATACTTCAAAAGTTGAGCAGGTAATTGATGAGGTTGTGACAATTGCTCCACAAGCAACGATTGTAGTGAAATCAACTGTTCCAGTCGGATTTACTGAGAAGATTAAACAGCAACAAAAAATTAATCAGATTTTCTTTGCGCCTGAATTTTTACGTGAAGGGAAGGCTTTATATGATAATCTTTATCCTTCGCGTATAATTGTGGGCAGCGACAGTCCACAAGCCGTAAAGTTTGCAGAACTTTTGCAACAAGGAGCGGTTAAAAAGGTGATTCCCACACTGTTTGTAAATAATTCTGAAGCTGAATCTGTCAAACTTTTTTCTAACACGTACCTTGCGATGCGCGTTGCATATTTCAATGAGCTTGATACTTATGCGGAAGTCCATGGCTTGCAAACGCAGCAAATTATTGACGGTGTTAGTCTGGATCCTCGAATCGGTGATTACTATAATAATCCTTCCTTTGGATATGGCGGGTACTGTCTTCCAAAGGATACAAAGCAGTTGTTGGCGAACTTCAAAGATGTTCCTTCCACGATTATTAAGGCGATCGTAGAGGCCAATGATACACGGAAAAAGTATATTGCAGACCATATTGCCAGCTACAAACCGCAGTTGGTGGGTGTCTACCGGCTGACAATGAAGGCAGATTCTGATAATTACCGCCAGTCGTCGATTCAAGATATTATCACAATATTGAGGCAAAAGGGTTTTAAGATTTTAATTTTTGAACCGACTTATAAAGAAGAAAAGTTTGCCGGGTTGCCAGTTACAAGTAATTTGCAGGATTTCAAGGAAAAGTGTGATTTAATTGTAGCAAATCGAATGGAACCTCAGATCAAGGATGTTGCGGCGAAGGTCTATACTAGAGATCTATACTATAAAGACTGAGTTCTTAAAAAAGGAGTGATTGGATGGGCAAACAGACGGTCAGTATCATCATGCCCACCTATAATAGGCAAAAAACAATTATTGCTTCTCTTAAAAGTATTATGGAGCAGACGTATACGGACTGGGAGTTGTTGATTATTGATGATGGCTCAAAAGATCAGACCGAAGCAGTTGTCCAAAGGTTTATTACGGAGCAGGCAATTGCCCAAAAGGTTAGTTATCATAAACTGCTCCAAAATAGCGGTGCTAACCATGCGAGAAATGTTGGAGTTAAGTTGGCGACTGGCAAGTACCTCGCTTTTCAAGACAGCGATGACAAGTGGCTGCCGGACAAGCTTGCAAAACAGGTGGCGATCCTTGAAGAGGAACCGACTGCAGCGATTTGCTTATGTCAAATGGCGACATATGAAAATGACAAGTTAATTGCCAAGACTCCAGTAGATGAATTTTCAGCGGTGGATGTGACGCTCAGCAATTTGCTCCAGATTAATTTTGCAAGTACTCAAACGATTGTGGGTACAAGCAGCTGCTTTAAAAACAATTTATTTGATGAAAGTCTGCCGCGGTTGCAAGATTGGGATTTAATGTTGCGTCTGATCCAAAAATATCCGATTGTGTATTGCCCAGAAGTCTTAATTGAACAGTTCATTTCGGCAGATAGTATTACCAAAAATGTGTCACAAGGTATTCGTGCTTTTTCGCTGATTCTCGATAAATACAGTGAGCTGTATGCCAAGAATAAGTTTGCAAAGTACAACGTTAAGGTTGTACGCGCAGAGTTCAAATTACAACAGGGAAGATCGCTTTTAAAGCTAGCGGAGTTCTACTATAACCGCCTGCTGCGCAAGTTCTATAAGCTGACTTCTCAGTAGAATACGAATAATCACAAGTAAATTAAGCGAGCATCTTATTTTTCAGTTAAGTTATATGAAAAAGGGGGTGCTCTTTTTTAATTATATTTTACTTTTGCAGTTATACTGGTAAAATGTTACTCAGTGGTGGTATGGGAGTTTTAGGATTCTCTGACTTGCCATGTAAACAGGTTTGTTGACTCAAACCGCTACTTATGCAGTTGCTGTATTTATGAGGTGAATGTTAACCTATGAAGATTAATTTTCTATGCTTTGCACTGTCCGGTACAGGCGGAACTGAGACAGTTTTGATAAAAGTACTTAACTTTCTTTGTCAAAAGAATGAAGTTGTTTTATATTTGCCGAATGAACCGCATGAAAAAGCTTGGATGGCTGCACTTGATCGGCGCGTAGTTGTTAAGACATTGGCACGCAGCGGACGGGTTTCCAAGTTACTGTTTTTTCTAAAAGCACTAACGCAGATACACGACAATGATAAGTGTGTGGTATTAGGTGCAAATACGATAAAGCTGGCTTACTGGCTACGCAGAGCCTTGCGGCGGCATTTTGAGATAATTTCATGGATTCATTTTTCACTGCTTAATCAAAAGATGTTTGATCCGCATAATCTATTGTATGCAGATACTCATTGGGCAATCAGCACAGTAATCAAGAATCAACTGCTTGAATTGGGGGTTGCTCCAGAGAAAATCAAGCTGGTCTATAATCCAATCGAACATCAGCAAGTCATTACACAGGATGTTCAAGCAAAGGATACAAGTTTGAATCTGGTCTATGTGGGGCGGATCATTTTTGAAGGGCAAAAAAATATTCGGGAATTATTGACAGCAGTTGCAGAGTATCAAAAGAATAATAAGGTTCGCTTGGATCTTTATGGTACCGGTGCGGATCTCGCTGCGTGTCAAGCTTATGCAGCGCAGCTGGGAATTAGCGCTGCGTTGAAATGGCATGGTTGGGTCAAAGCTCCCTGGAATAATTTAGCAGTTGTTCCGGCGGCAGTTGTTTTGACTTCGAAGTATGAAGGGCTGCCGATGGTTTTATTGGAAGCGGCGGCTAGGGGGATTCCAGCTGTGACTTCACGTTTTGATGGATATGACGATGTTTTGGTAGAAGGTGTCAACGGTTATAGTTATGAGACTGGTAATCTGACAGAGCTGGTGGCTGCTTTTAAGCAATTGAGCCGCAATCAGCTGGAGCCACAGACAGTTGTTTCCAGCATTAACAAATTTTACAGTGAGAATTATTTTGAAAATTTAGAAAGCATTATTGGTGATGGGAGAAAGATTACAAATGAGTAAACTGATAGTGTCTGTCCAAGACAAGGGACATAATACTGCGGGGAGTAAGGCGAAGGATGACATTGTCTACTTTTTGGGGGAGCAGAATTTTGAATCTGTGATACTGGATATTCCAAAGAAAAAAATGGACCGGATTGGCTATTCCTTGACAACCGTTCCTAGAACTTTCAAGCATTTGGAAGCTGAAATAATTGTGTTGCAGTATCCACTCTACTCAAAGTTCTTAACCAAAAAGATCATTGCTTGTATTAGAAAATACACAAATGCACGCTTATTGTTTGTGATTCACGATGTGGAATCATTGCGCTTTTATTGCGATAATCAGGAGTCTGAAAAAAAAGAGTTAAATTTTTTCAACTTAGCGGATGGCTTAATCGTACATAACCATTACATGCGCGCGTGGCTCAAGGAACATGGCGTGACTACTGCGATGGTTGATCTTGAAATCTTTGATTACGATAATCCGCAACAGTTTCAGCCAGCGGTTCCGTATGTTAAATCAGTTTGTTTTGCGGGTAACCTTTATAAGTCAAAATTTTTGGCTAAGTTAACCGGCAAGACCAAGTTTTATGTCTTTGGGCCAAATCCACTACCAGATTTTGCACGAAACGTCGCATACTGTGGGCAATATGCTCCAGATGAGCTGACACAGCATTTGGAACAAAACTTCGGCTTGGTATGGGATGGCTCACAGATTGACAGTTGCGATGGGGTGTTCGGGGAGTATATGAAATACAATAATCCGCACAAGACATCGTTATATTTGAGTTCAGGTATTCCAGTAATCGTGTGGCAACAAGCGGCAGTTGCTGAGTTTGTGGTCAAGCATCGAGTCGGACTAGCAGTTAATAGCTTGGCAGAGCTTGATGAGCTGTTAGATCAGGTGTCACCGAAGCAGTATCTAGAAATGAAGAAGAATGCAGTTTTGATTGGTAAAAAAATGCGTGCCGGCGAGTATATTAAACATGCATTTGCGCAACTTGAGGAAAAAGTTGCAAACCGTGAACAACACTCAAAAATGGAGGTTTAGCAGAATGTCAAAATACTTAGTAGTTGGAGCAGGCCTTTTTGGAGCCACTTTTGCGTATGAAGCAGCTAAAAGAGGTCATCAGGTTGACGTGATTGAAAGACGTAATCACATTGCGGGAAATATCTATACAAAAGAAATTGATGGCATTCAAGTTCATCAGTATGGCGCACATATTTTCCATACCTCCAATCAAAAAATTTGGGATTATGTAAATCATTTTGCAACTTTCAATCGCTATACAAACAGCCCAGTTGCAAATTATCATGGTGAAATTTATAATTTACCGTTCAATATGAATACTTTCAATAAACTCTGGGGTGTCGTTACGCCGCAAGAGGCGCAGGCAAAGATTGAGGAGCAGCGGTCGCTTTTAAATGGCAAGCGGCCTGAAAATCTTGAAGAACAGGCAATTTCGCTAGTTGGAACTGATATTTATGAAAAGTTGATTAAGGGTTATACAGAAAAGCAATGGGGTCATTCAACTAAGGATCTGCCGGCTTTTATTATCCGGCGGCTGCCAGTTAGGTTAACCTATGATAACAATTACTTTAATGACAACTATCAAGGAATTCCAATTGGAGGATATACTCAAATTGTTGAAAAGATGTTGGCGAGTGATGCTATTTCCGTGCAAGTCGGAGTAGACTTCTTTGCCGCAAAGGATGATTATCTTAAAAAATATGATCATATTATCTTTACTGGGATGATTGACGAATATTTTGCGTATTCATTAGGTGAACTTGAGTATCGGAGCTTGAAATTCGAATCAGAAGAACTTGATGTTGATAACTATCAAGGTAATGCAGTTGTTAACTATACTGATGCACAGACACCTTATACACGGATTATCGAACATAAGCACTTCGAATTTGGCAAGGGTGACAAAGGCAAGACGATCATCACACGAGAATATCCTAAAAACTGGCATCGTGGGGATGAACCTTATTATCCAGTTAATAACAAAGAGAACAATGCACTTTACAAACAATATAAGGAATTAGCCGATAAGACAGCTGGAAATGTGATTTTTGGCGGCCGCTTAGGTCAGTATCGCTATTATGATATGGACCAAGTTATTAGTGCGGCTTTAAATGTTGTTAAATCTGAATTTGGTGATTAAATGAAAGTTTTTCGTAATTATTTTTATAATGCCGGTTATCAAGTGCTGGCAATGGTGTTACCGCTGATTACTAGTCCATATATTACACGTGTTCTAGGTAAAAGCGGGGTCGGGATCAACTCGTTTACCAATTCTTTGATTCAGTATTTTGTGTTAATTGGAAGTATTGGAATCGGTCTTTATGGTAACCGCGAGGTAGCTTTTGTGCGCGATGATCGGAAGAAGCTTTCGCAAACCTTTTGGGAAGTAGCAATTCTGAAGATCGTGACGGTTGTACTCGCCTATGGCGCCTTTTTACTTTTCTTACTTTTCTATCATAAGTATCGCAGTTACATGTTGCTGCAGTCGGTTTATATTATTGCTGCGGGGGTCGATATCTCATGGCTCTTTATGGGACTTGAAGATTTTAAAAAGACTGTAATTCGGAATACGTTTGTGAAGGTTTTATCGGTCATTCTGATTTTTACTTTTGTTAAGAGTGCAAGCGATACTGGAACGTATATTTTGATTCTGGGCGGTTCAATCTTATTTGGAAACCTAACCTTATGGCCTTATCTGAGAAAGACTTTGGTGGCAATTGACTGGAGCGAATTGAATATCCTCAGGCATCTAAGACCGGCTGTTATTCTTTTTGTGCCACAGATTGCGATTCAAGTGTATCTAGTACTTAATAAGACAATGCTTGGATTGATGATTGGATCGGATTATTCAGGATTCTTTGATCGTTCTGATAACATTGTTAAACTGATTCTTTCCTTGGCAACGGCCACTGGAACTGTAATGCTGCCACATGTTGCCAATGCTTTTTCTAAGGGTGATAACAAGCGTGTCAAATATTACTTAAGCGAGTCCTTTGACTTTGTGTCTTGTCTGACTGTTCCATTAACGTTTGGGTTGGCGGCCTTAGCGATTAAGTTTGCTCCTTGGTTTTACGGGGCTGAGTTTAAGCCTGTTGGCTATGCAATGATGTTAGAGTCTGCGGTAATTCTACTAATTGGTTGGAGCAATGTTATCGGGCAACAGTATATGCTGCCGACTAATCAGATCAAGAGTTACTCAACCTCAGTTATTATGGGAGCAATTGTTAATATGATCGCCAATGTACCGTTGATCTATCTTCTGGGACTACAAGGGGCAGTTTTAGCGACTGTCTTATCTGAGTTAGCAGTTACATTTTATCAGTTATGGAAGATTCGTAATCAGGTCAATTATCGAGAACTGTTTATAAATCTTCCTAAATATCTGATTGCTGGGGTTGTAATGTTTCTAGTTGTATTTAAGATCAATAGTATCCAGAGATTTTCTGTGGGAACAATGTTGTTGCAGGCGGTGATTGGGGCTGTAATCTATACAGTTGCACTTTTGCTGTTGCGTCCGACAATTCTAAAAAAGATTCGTGTGATTCTTAAAGATTTCAGAGCACGTAAATAAGGTGGGAAATATGTCTAATATAATAAAAAGAAAACTGGATGCCCAAGTAAATGGATTATCTGCACTGCAGCAAAGTTCTTTTTCCGAGCAACTATATCTCTTTTCTTTTGTGGTTTATCTTTTAGCTAGTTTTGTTACCAGTACAATGTTTGGTCAGTTGAGTACTCTTGTGGGACCAATTGCATATTACATTATTGAATTTTCTGCTGTACTGGTGATTGCTAAAGTAGCTGTTTTTGATGGTTGGGAAAGAGAGAAACTGATTATTTTTGCCTTAGTTGGAATTATTTTTTGGCAAATCTGTAAAAATTCGGGAGAGCTTTTCTACTTCTACTACTATTTGTTTATTCTTGGCGCAAAGGATGTTCGCTTTGAACGGATCATCAAGACATTTTTAGTAACGATTGGTAGTTTTTTACTGGTAACAATTGCTGCCTCATTACTTGGGGTTATTGATAATTTAACGTACGGTCGTTATATGGAAGCCACAATTAGATATGCGCTTGGGACAATCTACCCAACTGATCTGGCAGCGCGTGCTTTTTATCTGCTGCTGGCCTATGCGATGCTGAGAAGGTTCCATTTCAAACTTGTTGAATATGTTTCTTGTTTAGCAATTACAATTTTTATCTACGCAGTTACAGATACACGGCTTGATTTTTATCTAATGTTGCTAATTCTCCTAATTGCTCTTTTTTATAAATATGTAGTGCGGCTGTTAGAGTACCTTGGAAGTAAATTAACAGCTGTTATCTTAGCACTCTTTGTCTTTATTAATATTTTCTTAGCGTATACTTTTATCCCAAATAATCGTTTCTTTGAAATTGCCAATAAGGTCCTTTCAGGACGTCTGACATACGGGCATCTTGCTTTTCAGAACTATAATATTCCCTTTTTCGGGCAATATGTTTATCAAATGGGAAATGGCGGGGTGCATAAAACACCGTTCCAATACTTCTACATAGATTCCTCTTTTATTCGGGTATTAATGATGGAAGGTTTGTTGACGTTCCTTGCATTAGTTGGTTTGTTATTGTTAATCAATCACCGTTTCTTTAAAGCACATGCTTATTCATTAGTGATTGGAATGACTTTGATGATTCTAAGTTCCGTAATCGATCAGCACTTATTGGAACTCGCTTTCAATGTTGTATTTCTAGGTGCATTGGCCGATCTTAGCTACTGGAAGCAACCATTTGGCTTGAAGACTAAGAGTCAGCTGCAGGCATAGGCGGCTTATAATTATCAGTAAATGGAGCGGCTATGCCAATTCTGAATTTAAAAAAACAATTGTGTTTTATTTTGAAAGCAAGTTTGGGACTGTTGGGGGAACCGCATGTTTTCAGAGAGTTAAAGGGCTGAGCAAAGCGGATGTTTTGACTTGGACCACACCAGTAGACGTTTTGGGGAGTGTCTAAATGTCAGTTGAAGTTAGTATTATTATGCCGACCTATAATTCTGCAGCTTACGTTGAAAAGAGTATAGCTGCAGTTCAGTCTCAAAATACATCTTTTGAGACTGAGCTAATCATCGTCGACGATGGATCTGTTGATCAAACGGTTGCGCTGGTTAAAAAAAGGCAAAAACAAAATGCCCACTTATTGTTGTTGCAGCAGAGTAATCAAAAACAAGCAGCAGCACGCAATCATGGCTTGGAACATGCAAGTGGCAAGTACATTATGTTCGTTGACAGTGATGATCTTCTCTTACCAGGTGCAGTCGAAAAATTGCATCAAGCGCTGCAGTTACAAGGAAAAAAGTTTGCAGTTGGGGGGATTATCAAACGCTTTAAAGATCATGATGAAGTTGAAGACAAATCAATTCTAGAAGGGGCTCATGATCAAAAACAGATGCTTGCCTGTTATCTGGCCCAGAATCAGGAAATGGATGTCGGTCTTTGGGGTAAAATGTTTATCCGAGATGTACTAGGTGCGCAGAAATTAGAGAACGGCAACTTTTTTGAAGATAGTTTATTTGTTTTTGACTATCTACTGAAGCTGAAACCTAATGAAATTGCATATGTTCAACAGCCATTATATGTGCTTTTCAAGCACGACAATACAACCACAACAAGTTACGATAGCACAATTGATCAGCGTGCTTTGGATTATCTCAACAAAGTTAAGCTGCGGCTACAGCAGTATGGCACGTTAGATCAGCGAATGTTTGCGGCCTTTGTCAGTCGGACGATCTTACATGTTGTACATCATCATATTAAGTACGATGCGGACTGGAACAGTAAGCAGCAGCGGTCTTTATTGAATTCTAAGTTTTCTGCTGAAATTCGTTGTACTAATCGTTGGCTCAGCCGAAAATACCGGATGGCCCTTTTCTTAGCAAAGTATTTTCCAAAATTCTACATTCGTATGTATCGGGGAGAAAAACTGAGGAGGAACTAACGAGCATGAGAGAGAAGATTTTATTTTTAGTGCCATATCTTTCCGGTCATGGGGGAACAGAGACAGTTTTGACCAAGGTACTGACTTCAGAGAAAATCGCACAGTCCTATGACTGTCAGGCTTTTTTTACTGCTGGTACGGATAATTCCGAATGGTTTAGTGCTTTTTCTGAAAAGATTACGGGCAGTCAACGGTGCGGTAAAATTGCGGCGCTATTGCGAACTTTGCAGGTATTACGCCGTTTTCAAGGAACGAAAATTATCTGTTTGAGTAGCAAACCACTTTATCTTGCATGGTTGGCACGGAGACTCTTTAGCAAAACATATAAAATTTATTCTTGGATTCATTTTTCACTGTTTGATGAAGAAACGGTCAAGCCCAAGCTTTTAAAGTACGCAGATTATCACTTGGCGATCAGTACAGGGATTAAGCAGCAGCTTGAACGTCTCGGAGTTCCGGCAGAGCACATCTTTGTGATCTATAATCCCATCGAACGCCATCAGGAAGTGGTCGAACGTGATCCGCAGCGGTTGCATTTAGGCTATATTGGGCGGATTGAACTGGAAAAACAAAAAAATCTTGCAGGGATGTTGGCAGCCTTAAAACTGTTACAGCAACCTTTTACGATGGATTTCTATGGTGCTGGGGTCGATTTTGAACGCCTGCAAGCCTATTTAAAACAGCACCAAGGCGATTTTAGGGGCACTTTTAACTTGAAGGGCTGGGTTACCAATCCGTGGCAACAGCTCAAGGAAATGGATGCGCTGTTGCTTTCTTCCAATTATGAAGGATTTCCGATGGTTATTTTAGAGGCAATTTCACGTGGAGTACCTAGTATTTCATATGATTGTCCTACTGGTCCAGCAGATATTATCATTGATGGGGTTAACGGGTATTTGACCGCTATGACGCCTGCAGCTTTAGCAGAAAAGATTACCTTACTTGCACAACACAAAGACAATTTCACTCCTGCAACTTTGAAGGACTCACTTGCGAAATTTTATGTGGATAATTATGAGCGTCGCTTCGTTGCGGCTCTCCAAGAAAACGAGTCATAGTAGACGAAAAGTGGCTTTAGAATCAGTTTTAGTGGCAATGAGAGGGTTAAGCTAATGAGTACCAAGATTGAACATAATGAAGCGGTCAAGCGGATTGCACCAATACACACATTGACACAGGAGCAACAAGCGCTAGTAACTCAAATCTTGTATTTTTGTGAACAGTCTGCAAGTACAGCAGAAAAACGGATTTTTATAATTGAGGGCAATGCGGGCACTGGTAAGAGTCTCGTCATGAGCTCTCTTTTTACTCAGATTCAGGAGCGTGCTAAGCATCTCCAAGATTCTCAGCTTTTTGGAACAGAGAACTATTTATTGGTAAATCATCCTGAGATGCTCAAACTCTATAAAAATATGGCGGCGAACACTGCAGTTCTTTTGCAAAAGAATTTTACCCGACCGACGACCTTTATTAATCAAATGCGAAAAAAAGAGCATCTGGCAGATATTACTTTGGTAGATGAAGCACATCTGCTTTTAACCAAAAAGGATCGTTATAATCATTTTGAACAGGACAACCAGCTTGAGGAGATCATCAAAGCTAGTCGAATAGTGATCTTAGTCTTTGATCCTAAGCAAGTCCTAAAAGGGAAGAGTTACTGGACACCAGAAAAGCTTGCACAGTTAACCGGACAAGCTACAGTAAAGACTTTCAAGCTGACTACACAGTTCAGGGTTCAAGCGGCGGCTGATGTTCAAGGATGGCTTGCCGCTTTTGTACAAAGGCGAATTATGGTGATGCCACATAAACAGAGATTTGACTTCCGTATCATGGATGATGCACGCAAGATGTATCAGCTGATCCAAAAACATGAGCGCACGGAAGGTCTCAGCCGCTTGCTTGCCACCTATGATTACCCATACCGTTTAGATGGCAAAGATTATTTTATTACGGCAGGGAATCTAAAAATTCGTTGGGATCGAAGTAAACCAAACACCAAGCTGCCATGGGCAGAAAGAAGAGAAACACTGGCAGAAGTTGGCTCTGTTTACACAATTCAAGGGTTTGATCTCAATTATGCCGGGATAATCCTAGGGCCAAGCGTCCGTTATAATCAGTCCAAAGATTGCATCGCTCTGGATCCAGCACGCTATGAAGATCAGGCTGCTTTTAATGGACTCAAACAGTTGGCAGCTTCTAGTGAACAGTTGCGGCAGTTGAAAGAGCAGCTGATGCTGAATGCCTTGAATGTTTTATTGACCAGGGCACGGAAAGGGCTATATCTGTTTGCAGCGGACGAAAAATTACGCGCACGTTTGTTGGAACTTTCTCATGCCTGAGTAAGTTGCGTATTTTTTGCGATGTGCTATGCTAAGCGAGTAGATTTTACTTTTACATATTGGTTAGCTGAACTTTGGAGGAGAGAATTGGAAACAGGGGAGTTGGGTGAGAAGCATTCAAAGTATTTTATTAGTTGGCCTGTACTGGCGCTAATGAGCTTTGTGACAGTGATTGGCTTTGATGACCTGATTTATAATTTTAAGAATCAGGGAATGGGTGTGATCACTTCTTGGGTCTTGATGCTATTTTTATATGTGATTCCGTATTCTTTAATGGTTGGGCAATTGGGTTCAATCTTTAGCAAAGAAGGCGGTGGGCTTAGTTCTTGGATCAGAGGAACGAATGGCGAATTTCTTGGGTATTTTACGGCTTGGACTTATTGGGCAGCTTCGATTCCGTATGTTGTCGATACCGCTAATTCAGTCGTTGTCGGTCTTGGATGGGCTTTGAATGGAAATAATAAATTTCAGGAGACGATGTCGAACAGCCATTTTGCTTTCTGGACGTTACTTGTCTTTGTGTTTTTTGTGGTAATCCAATCACGCTTTAAGCATTCCTTGGAACTACTGAGTTCGCTTGGTGGAATTGCAATGTTTGGCATGACAGTGCTTTTTGTTATGATGGCGCTCGGTTCTCTTGCTGTAGGTGGAAAGATTGCAACGCAACCATTTAATCTAGGGGCAATTATTCCTAAGTTTGATTTAAAGTATCTGACCACACTGGGACTTTTAATTTATGCAGTTAATGGATGCGAACTGATCGCACCATTTGTGACAAAAATGAAGCACCCACAACGTGAATTTCCTAAATCCATGATTATGCTGGTTGTGATGACAGCTTTTTTAACTATTTTCGGTTCTTTTTCACTGGGAATCTTTTTTAATGCCCATCATTTGCCGTACGATCTTAAAATGAACGGCTCTTATTATGCTTTTCAGGCATTAGGGAGACAGTATCATGTTGGAAATCTTTTCATGTACCTTTTTGCCTGGACTGAAGTAATTTATTTAGCAGCCTTATTAGCAGTTTTATTGGATGCAATGACCCGGATGCTGATCTCAGACACTGGGGAAAAATTTATGCCACGTTTTTTACGGAGAACAAATCATGCCGGTTTGCCAATTAATGGCTATCTTTTAACTTGCCTGTTGTCAGGGTTCATACTTTTTTTAGGTGTTTTCTTACCAAATATGAATGATATTTTTAATTGGCTACTGAACTTGAATGGAATTATTTCTCCAGGAGTGACCTGTTGGATCTTCTATGCTTTTATGCGGGTCCGCAAAAACAGTGCAGTCTATCCAGCAGCATATGTTTTTATTAAAAATGACCGCTTGGCATGGTGGATCGGTCTTTGGGCCTTGACAGTTACAGCGGTTGCGACGGTGTTTGGAATTGCCCCACAGGATGTACCTGCTTTTAGTAAGTTATGGTGGCATGAACTGCTGATTAATTTGATTGCCATTGGTGTTCTAATTGGATTAGGAATGCTGTTGCCTTTAATTACTAAAAGGGAGAAACGTGATGGCGAAGCCTTTTCACGCAGCCAGTGGATTGGCATGACCGTGATTGTACTGACGACCCTTATTGCGATGCTTTATATTGGAGGAAGCCAGTTTTCAGGAAAGGGATTCTTGCTTACCGGAGTTGCGGCAGTTTCATTGAGCTTGCTTTTTAGATGTACGAGAAAGAAGACTAAAAAAAGTAGAAATTAATTTGTTATAAGTGAGGGTGTGCAGTAGTGAAGATGAAGCGTAAATACTTGTTGGGACCATTGATTACACTGGGAATTGTTTATGGGGACATTGGAACATCTCCTCTTTATGTAATGAATGCACTTGTGAGCGATGCAGGTGGATTGAAGAAAGTTACAGCAGACTATGTTTTGGGGAGCCTTTCGTTGATTTTTTGGACCCTAATGCTGATTACAACGGTTAAGTATGTGGGAATTGCTTTACGCGCATCAAATCGTGGTGAAGGTGGTATTTTTGCATTGTATGCATTAGTGCGTCAAAAGGGCGTCTGGTTAATTTTACCAGCTTTGGTAGGTGGGGCAGCTTTGTTGGCTGACGGGACACTTACACCCGCTGTGACGGTCACAAGTGCGATTGAAGGTCTCAAAGGAGTTAAAATTGGGTCCGAAGTGCTGCTATCTGATCAAAGCGAAGTCATTTTGTGGACGTTGGTGATTTTACTGGTCCTATTTTTGATTCAAAAGTTTGGAACAAATTTCATTGGTAAAGCTTTTGGACCAGTCATGGTAATTTGGTTTGGCTTTTTAACAGTTTTTGGTGTTGCAAATCTGATGAATGATTGGAGTGTCTTACGGGCACTGTCACCAACATACGGGATTGCGCTACTTTTTTCCCACGATAATCCGGTGGGAATCTTCATTCTTGGCAGTGTTTTTCTAGCGACAACTGGTGCAGAAGCGCTGTATTCTGATATGGGACATGTGGGTAGACGTAATATTTACTTAACCTGGCCATTTGTTTTTGGCAGTTTGATTTTAAATTACTTTGGGCAAGGTGCCTGGATGCTAAAGCAGATCAGTGGGCATGTGACAGTTAGCAATGTTAATCCCTTTTTTGATATGCTGCCGCAAAGCTACCGTGTTGCTGGAGTAGTGCTTGCAACTTTAGCTGCAATTATTGCTTCTCAGGCATTAATCACCGGTTCTTTTACTTTAGTTGAAGAGGCGATTGGGCTAAAGATTTTGCCGCGTTTTGATGTTATGCATCCCAATCTTTCGCGTGGTCAAATCTATATTCCGATTGTCAATTGGTTACTATGTGTTACCACTACATTAATTGTCTTGTACTTTGGTAGCTCAGAACATATGGAAGCCGCTTATGGACTGGCGATTACACTAACAATGTTAATGACCACAATCCTCTTGACCTTCTATATCAAGGACCGTATCCCACATAGTGTGACGATTATGTTTGCCGCTGGTTTCCTAGCAATCGAAATGGTTTTCTTTATTTCAAGTGTCGTGAAATTTATGCATGGTGGCTTTATTACTGTTATTTTGACCTGCATAATCCTAGCTGTCATGGTCGTTTGGTACTTCGGTAATCGTGTTCGTGCAGATGTGACCGATGAATCAGAAACGGTTTCGCTGCTGGACTATCGTAAGCAGCTGATTAAACTTTCACAAGATGAGAGCATTCCAATGTTTATGAGCAACCTAGTAATGCTGGCAAAGGTTAAGGGCGATTACTCAATCAAGCGGGAGATTCTATATTCAATTCTTGATAAGCAGCCTAAACGGGCGCAAGTCTACTGGTTTGTTTCGGTGAATACCACAGACGAACCATACACGAGTTACTACACTGTAGATATGATGGGCACGCGTAACATTGTCAATTTACAGCTTTTCTTAGGTTTTAAAGTTGATCATACGGTCAATCTTTATCTGCGGCAAGTCGTACAAGAGCTGATGTCTGAAGGAATTATTGATGAACAGCCACAAGAGTATACAACACTTAAGCATCGAATCGTTGGTGATTTTTGCTTTATCCTTATTCAAGAAATGCTGTCACCTAATACCCAGATTGAACCTTGGCGGCATTTCCTAATTTCTGGACGCATTTTTTTGCAAAATCATAGTACGACGCCGATGGAATGGTTTGGTTTGGAATTCAGTGATGTCCGGATTGAGAAAGTGCCACTCTTTCTTAGGAAGCGCAGGATGTCCGTTATTAGACAGAATGCGATTTTGAATCCGAAGCAAGATAAATAAAGATGCTAACCAGTTTAAGAAAATTTGGACTATAGAACAAATAACCAGTAAATAATGATTATTTAAAAAACTTATACTAGTAGAGCATTTAGACTGCTAGTTTGGTTCATAACACTGTGATCGATATTAAGTAGATAAAACTTCCGAGTATCTTCATAAATTGGGGATATTATCTCTGTATTATTGAAAAGGTAGTTTTATATTTTATTAATATTGGAGGCAGTGTTATGAACTTTTTTTATAGGGCTTTTTTAAATGTTAAGGGTAAAAAAGGCCGAACAATTCTTTTGATACTGGTGCTTTCAGCAATTCTACTTTTTGTACTTGCTGGAATAATTATTCAAAATGCGGCAACAACAGCGGTGAATAATGCTAAAAAGAGTTCGGGTGCCACAGTTACATTATCAGCAAATAGGAGCAATGCATTTAAGAAACTCCGGCAGCAAAAAAGTAAAAATCCAACACTGAGTCTTGCTAGTGTGAGTGTTAAAACGGCTAAAAAGATCGGTAATTCTGATTATGTGAAAGCATACAACATCACTAATTCTACAAGTGTAAATGCAAAGTCATTTGACGCTATTAAAACCTCAAGCAGCAGCCAATCAAATCAGATGAGCGGCCCGGGAGGAAAATCAAGCAGCAGCAGTAGCAGTCAGGGCGATATTTCTCTTTCAGGTGTTACTTCCACGAGCCAGGTTAGTTCGTTTACCTCTGGTACAAGTAAAATCAAAAGTGGTCGTGGAATAAATGCTTCAGATGCAGGCACAAACAATGTTGTAATTGAGACAGAATTAGCTAAGCAAAATAGCATTTCAGTCGGAGACACAATCACAGTTAAAGATACAGATAAAAACATTCATAAATTTAAAGTTGTCGGGATTTACAAGTCAAGTTCGACAAGTAGTCAAACAGGCGGCATGGGACAGACGGATCCTTCAAATACAATCTACAGTTCCTATGCATTGGTAAATTCTATTAAAGGGACAACGTCTGCAGAATCAGTTACTTATACAATCAGCAATCCATCAAAAGCTGCAGCATTCATAACTGCTGCCAAGAAGTCAATCAACACTTCAAAACTTTCTTTGACAAAAGATGACAGCACATACCGCTCATTACTTACACCGCTTAATAATGTTAAATCTTTTGCTCAGAAGATTGTGATCCTTGTTAGTGTAGCAGGCACAATTATCTTAACTCTGATCGTAGTTTTAATGATTCGCGAACGACGCTACGAAATTGGTGTGCTGCTTTCATTAGGTGAAAAACGTTGGAAAGTAATTGCGCAGTTTTTTGCTGAAATGGTAATGATTATGGTAGTCTCAATTGCAGTTGCCGGAGCAGGTGGCAAATTTGTGGGTGATGCCGTGGGCAAGCAGTTGGTTAATCAAACGACAACGACTACAAGTACAACAACAAATACCACAACAGGCAACAGTCAAAATGGGCAACCTGGCGGCGGCGGTGCCCAGATGGCAAATAATGGCGGTGGAGGACAACAGCAATCCACTCAGGCATCATCGCAGCAACTTCAGAAACTCTCAACCAGTATCAGTGTTGTTTCGTTAGTACAGCTAGGAGCATTTGGATTAGCAATCATCCTCCTGGCAATTTTAATCGGGTCAATCGGGATATTGAGACTGCAGCCAAAGAAAATCTTGATTTCTTAATCTTGTTTGGAGGAAGTGGAAAAAATGCTAAAAACAAAAAATGTTGCATATTGGTATGATAAAAAAGAGCATAAATTATTTGACAATGTTAATTTAGAATTTAAAGAAGGAAAACTGTACGCGATTATTGGTAGCAGTGGCTCTGGCAAAACAACTTTTCTTTCATTGTTAGGTGGACTAGATAAACCGCGTGCAGGTACAATTGAATTTCAGGGGGTTCCACTATCCAAAATTGGATTAACAAACTATCGTAATCATGATGTTTCAATGGTTTTCCAATCTTACAACCTATTTCCCTATATGTCCGCACTTGAGAATATTTTGACGGCCATGGCGATTACTAAAGCAGAACATGTACATGATAAAGATTATGTGTTTGAGGTGCTTGAAAAGATCGGAATTAACAAAGAAATGGCTAAGAAAAAAGTCGGACGGCTGTCTGGTGGTCAGCAGCAAAGGGTCGCTATTGCGCGAACAATGTGTTGTGATGCTAAATTAGTAGTTGCAGATGAACCAACTGGTAATTTGGATGAACAAAATACCTTTGAGGTGTTGGATTTGTTTAAAGCAGTGGCACATGAGCAAAATAAATGTGTTATCATAGTTACGCATGAATCAATGGTTGCACAACGGTGTGATCAGCAGATTGAATTGAAAAATAATGAATTTTTGATTAAGTAAAATAGCGTTACCTAAATTGAAATAAATTCGAATTAGTTTCAGTTCAGAGTACTGATTAGGTTCAGCTCTGAACTGAATTTTTGTTTTATCCAAGAATACTTAGCCTGCCTCTTTAAGTACTATCAGGGTGTTTTTCCAAATAAATCGGCAATTTTGTGGCGCTGCTGCCGAACATTACACGCCAAACTAAAAGAGGAGCTGTGCCAAAAGTTAAATTTTGGCACAGCCCCTCTTTTATTCCGGATAAACGTGTGACATAAGTCAAAATTCTCCATCTAACTTCGAATTACTCATAGCAAAGTACTCGCGATGTTCGTAATTTCGAGTTAGCACTCAAAATTTTCCTGACTTATGTCACACTCTCTACTGTGATCGACAAATAGGGATGAACATAAATGAAAATTTTTATATTATTTTGATTAAACAGTTCGTTGTTTCTTGTTTTTTTTACTTTCTTTAATAAGAGCAAGTGCACGTTTGCGGGTTTTAATGTTAGGACTTTTTAACTGGCGATAGGCACTGCTAACGTTAGGTTTAGTTGTCAATTTACACACCACCTACCAACTTGCCTTGCGCACACCTGGGAGCAGTCCCTGATGTGCTAGTTCTCGAAACCTGATACGTGACATTCCAAATTGACGCAGATAGGCATGTGGTCTGCCATCAAGCAAGTCGCGGCGATGGATTCTGGTAGGCGAAGCGTTGCGTGGAAGCTTGCTAAGAGCTTGATAGTCATGATTTTTGCGTAGTTCTTGCCGGCGTTGCGCGTATTTTTGTACCATTGCTTCGATTTTTTGTTCCTTAGCGATTTTTGATTTTTTTGCCATATTTTTTCTCCTTATAGAACTTTTTTGCCGTTGTAATAACCCTGCTGCGAAACATGATGATTGCGGACATACTCTCCAGTGGTCTTATCTAGGTGGATGCTTGGAAGTGAAATTTTTTTGGAGGCACGCCGTGAATTTTTTTTACTTTTCGATGTTTTTCTCTTAGGAACAGCCAAAGTGTGACACCTCCCTGTAATTAAATGATAATGATTACTATTTAAAAGATACGCGCTTTTGGCAACTTTGTAAAGGCCTTTTTAACTGTAGTTGACAAAGTAACTTTTCATTGTTATTTTATAAAGAGTAATTATTACTATTTAATATGGAGGAGAAAACATGCGAACAAATATACTCTTAGAATGTGTCGAAACTGGAGAACGTCTTTATATTACAAGTAAAAATAAGCGAAATACGCCAGAGAAGCTGCAATTAAAGAAATATTCACCAAAACTGCGCAAGAAAGCATTATTTGTAGAAGTTAAGTAACTAGCCTACTGAATAATTTGTAAAAAGGAACGATTTGCTCTGGTTTTTAAATATACAGCAAAATAATAGTCATGAAACGCAGTACGGACACCTGAAGTTTCTTACTCAAAACTTCAAGTGCCCGTTGTTCTAACAAGACAAGTCGTCATTGGATAATTGCACGACTGTCGTTTGCTCGTTATAGGATTGTTTTTTGTGCAAAAAGTGTAGTAGGGCGTTGGTGTGGAGTTTGATGGTACTTCTACATAACGTGCTCAAAGGCTAACGGTGAGTGTCGGCACTTCTACATAACGTGCTCCAAAAGGCAGCCCTTTATGCTTAGCTCAGGTAACAACGGCAACAAGCCCAGTCACCCATGTTACCTGTCGCTAATCCTTCAAGGCCTCCCGCCTTTTTACGCACTTCTATTTAACGTGCTCCACCCAGCAACCGCCGATTCCTAAGCCTGCCTTACGCGTAACCAAGCCCGGGTTACTTTGTAATGCCGGACTTAGTCATTGGAGGCTGAACGCCGGGTGTCGGCACTTCTACATAACGTGCTCCAAAAGGCAGCCCTTTATGCTTAGCTCAGGTAACAACGGCAACAAGCCCAGTCACCCATGTTACCTGTCGCTAATCCTTCAAGGCCTCTCGCCTTTTTACGCACTTCTTTTATAACGTGCTCCACCCACCAGCCTTCTGTGCCTAACCTCAAATTACGCATAGACACAACCCGTCTATGCGTAATTTGTTGTTAGTGCTCAAAGGCTCCCAGTGAGTGTCGCACTTCTTCAAATTTCTTGCCTAGCTTTTACTTTTATTTCTGAGTCTCACTAAAATTTTTAATGCTAAATATAAACGATGTTTTAAACAGAAGACAAAAACCTTCTCCTGCGTATTTAGCAAATTATAGTTGACCTTCCCCAAAGCCGTTTGATACCTTTTTTTGTTCAAAAGAGTATTCAAGGCTTTTTTGCTTTCCCAGTAGTTATTAGGGTTTCGGGGGTGAAAGTAGTAGTGATACAGAAAAGAGTTAAAGCTAGTTAGTTCTTTCATATACATGGCATGATACATAATATCTTCTCTTTGAGAAAGAGATAAAAATTTAAAGGTTTCATCAAAATATTTTTCAAAATTATCTACAATTTGGGTTGAATATTTTGACGAAGCAGAGCCTTCTTCTTTTCTGTAATAATAAAGTTTTTGAGGAAGATAGTGTATCTTGGCAGCACATTCAATCGCATACAAGCAGAAAATATTATCCTGCATTCTTCTCATTCCTGGAATAAAGGAAAGCTGATTGGCTTCAATGAAACTGCGCTTAAACATCTTAGCCCATGGGACTCCTGCAGCAATTTCTGGAGGATAATAGGCACAGATCTTTTTGCCCACTAGTTGATATAACAAGAGATTTTTAGCTTTACCGGTTAAATTACCCTCTGGAATATTAAGAAAACGATTTTCTTTTTCAGAGTGAGGATAGTGGACAAAACAATCTGAGATTACAAAATCTGCATCCGATGTTTGAAGGGCATGCAAGAGTTCGCCGACGTAATTTTTTGCAACCCAGTCATCAGGGTCAACAAAACAAATATAATCGCCGGTAGCTTTTTTAAGACCATGATTGCGCGCAACAGATACTCCTGAATTTTTTTGACGGATAATTTTTATCCGCGGATCTTTTTGCGCATAGTTTGTGCACAGTTCATAGGAATTATTTGTAGAACCATCGTCCACCAGAATAATTTCAATGTTAGAATAAGTTTGGCTTATAAGAGAAGTGACGCACTTTTTTAAAAACGATTCTTTGATGTTATAAATTGGAAGAATTAGACTAACACAGTCATTTTTCATATGATTACTCCTAAATTTTGACAAAATGAGTTAATGTGGTGAAACTATGAGCGTCAAGCGAAAAAATGTTGGACAAGTAATTTTCCCGGCTGCAGTTGGGAGGTGCAACTCTGTGCTATAATAGCGTTATGCTCATTTCTAAAGTTAAAATTAAGGTTAACATAGAGATTTGACTTTTCTGTTAAGAACCATCAAATTTTTGTAACCACTTTATTTAAACGTCGAAAACCGCTTTCAAAATTGGCAAATTAAAATTTAAGTAAGTAACTTGGTAACTTTTTTGAATCTGACAAGGGACTCAGAGTATAATTAGAGAACGGAGCTTAAGACTTATTTTATGCAATTAAAGTTTGACACTGATAAGGAAAGTTAATAATGCTTAAAATTGAGTAGCAAGGTTTGCAGTGTTTTAAAGCTCAGTTTAGGTTTTTGAATAGATTCTTGATGTAAAGGGTGAAACAGTAATGCAGGCTGTTCTGATATTAGCACACAAAGATGTTTCTCAAATTATTGCGTTGGCAAATTTGTTGAAGAGAAAATTCCTTGTTTTGGTGCATTTTGACAAAAGTTTAGGGTTAACGAGTGCAGATAAAGAAAGGCTCAAAGAAAACAATGTGAAGTATTTTTCCAAGGTGAATGTTCATTGGGGAAGTTGGAGCATTGCACAGGCAGCAATTTTGTTGATGCAAGAAGCATTAAAGAATCCAGAGGTTACATATTGCCATGTTATCTCTGGTCAAGATTGGCCTGTCACAAATTTAGATCAAATCCATGCTTTTTACGAAGACAATGATAGAATCTACATGGAATATCACAGATCACGAGAGGTTAAAAAGTCAGGAGAGCCGGTTATCTTATGGCAAAAATATTATTTTAACTACGATCAGATAAATCGGCGCAGTAAATTCGGAAAAATATATCATCGTCTTCTGCTTGGCGCACAGACGTTGTTACGGATTAACAAGTTTAAAAAATACAACATAACTCTGGAAATCTATAACGGCCCCAACTGGGTAGATCTGCCACGGGACGCAATTGAATATTGTTTGGATTATTTAAATAAGCATACTAATTTATTAAGGATATTTCAAACAGGATGCTTTTCCGATGAGTTCTGGATGCAGACAATTCTGGTGAATTCTCCCGAATTTAGGAAAAGAATTGTTAAAAATAATCATCGCTATCTCAATTGGCAAAAGAAAAACGGGAGTTATCCCGCGGTGTTAGATGAACAAGACTTTCCAGATATTAGTAAGAGCCAGTGCCATTTTGGCAGAAAATTTGACAGTACGCATTCAAAAAAATTGATTGCATTGCTGAATATTCAGGAAAAATCATAGTTTCAAAATTCTTTGGACATAACTTTGCCACTTTAAATTGACTTAGGCTTAGTTAGATTCAGCGTGGATACGCATCATAGTATTCGAACTGAATCTTTTTGTTTACGCTGAAAATGTTAACGCTGTTTAACTGATAGTTATATTTTAAGTGCAAATAAAAAGATCCAAGCCAAGTTACTGAAATACAGTGCTTGGGATTGGATCTAAAAGTTGCAGTTTTTGCGATGCGCCCCTTAAAAGTGAAACTTACTAAATGCAGTTTTAGTAAAGTGACCTGTACGCATTTTCTGGCCCACTTTAATTGCATTTTGCCGCATCTCTTTATATTCAGAAGCTGAGATACTAGCTAAGACATGGTCTAGGTCTGCAAGACTCTCCAAGGCGATACCCACACCATTTGCTTCAATGAAGTCTGCCAGAGCAGCTTGTTTCCAGATGATCACAGGGATGCCAGAACTAAGATAAAGTGAAGCCTTGTGTGGGTTGTTGAACTTCATATACTCACCATAAACACCATTGCAAGCTGAAAGTGCTGTTCCATCCCAGACTAGGCCAAAGTTTTGTGTCAGATGTTTGGGGAGTTCTTCAGGAGAATAGATTCCTTTGTAGACTAATCCATTTGAATAAGTTTTCGCGGGATTAGGACCATAGATATCGACTTCATTTTGAGTAGTCATTTTCTCAAGAAACTTGGCTTTCTTTAAGTTACCCGCGAAACAGACATCTTTTTTAAAAGTTTCACTGCGCTGTAGTTCCTGAGTATTATCGTAATCGAAAATCTGCAAAGAAACCATTTGCGTAGTAACACCATGTTGTTTTAACCATGCCAGCATTTTATCATTATGTACAATTAATCCGTCTGCCACATTCAGAAGTTCAATTTCGGCGGCAACATACGCTGCGTTGTTTTTAAAAAGGCGCAATGACTCGACATCATGAATTACAAACAGCAATTTGGCGTTAGAGTACTTTCGTGCATTTTTGATTAACTGTTTCATGAGCACCAGGGAATAAAGCGGATACTGTAATACGATGGTATCCATCCTGCGATTTTTAAAGGCGCGCGGAATATCCCAAAGTGCATATTTAATTTTTTTCATTTTGCTGACAAGAGAGCCGTTTAAGTCGAATTTAAGTTTGATGATTTTAAAATCTTTTTCAGTTAAGAATTTGTCAATGTCTTGCTTGGCTTTGGGACCGGCATCGTTTTTCTTATTGTCATATATCGAAATTACATAGTTGTCCATGATTTGTAAGCCTCCAGTATGATGCTATAATTCTGAGCAGCTCAACACATGTGAAATTTAAACACTAAGATCTGGTTTACTTACCGGCAGACTCTTGTCTAAACTGAAAGTCAGCTGCAGTGCAACAGGTTATTTAAAGTGCTTTCAATTTTTAATTTGTGCTAAAGCAGACATTTTCCACGGACAGGCTAATTTAAGAAAGTTGCTGCTGCAATAGCGCAAATTTATTTGAAGTCTTTTGGACCTAGTCTAAGGGTGTACTGAGTTACACAGATAAAAGTGTTTTCACATGTAGTCAGAGCTAATTATTGAATACTTAAATAACCATGTTAAGTAAATATTTATTGTGGTATGAAAAGAGAAACCCTCCCCCACGACGATTAGAGACTAGACAAACCATGAAATAAAATAGTTATTATAAGTACATCTACTTTACCATATTTTCAACTTGAGTTCGATTTATAATTAGATTTGCAAGGAAATTCTAACTTTTGAGTGTTTAAATTAAGCGATCTTTTTAATTTGATTTAGTAAAATATCATAATTAGGCCCAAAAAAGCTGAGGTGTGACATAAGTCGGGAAAATTTGAGTGCTAACTCGAAATTACGAACATAGCGAG
>NZ_AZFQ01000039.1:39768-47261 GCF_001435195.1 Liquorilactobacillus satsumensis DSM 16230 = JCM 12392
GATTTTGATTTATGGAACACGTTTATCCGGAATAAAAGAGGGGCTGTGACAAAAGTTAAATTTTGTCACAGCCCCAACCTGATTAGGACTATTTTTAATTAAATCACAAAATTAAGGGCTGAAATTTCTGTCAAGGTTGTGCAGCTTTTGGGCTTGCTCAGCTAAATTTCAGCAGGTTCAGTTTTTTCAGAAAGCGTAATGATTCCGACAGCATAAAGACCAGTATGGGTCATGATAATGGGACTCGTCAATTTTTCAAGACAGTCAACTTGTACGCCATCTGCTGGCAGGAGAATATTTTTAATCCGCTCTAAAAACTCTTGAGCAGCATCAGCATGGGAAAGGGCAAGTTCTTGAATCGGATTCTTTTCTTTATGATAGGCCGCTAGCTTTTCACAGAATTTGATAAAGGTTTTGCGGCTGCGGCCTTTAACAACAACATCCAAACTTTCTTCACGAAGTTCAACGATTACCTTCAAATTGATAAGCTTGGTAACGGCACCGGCAAAACGACTAACGCGACCACCTTTAACGAGGTAATCAAGGGTATCAATCAGAACATTCACGCGTGTTCTTTTGAAAATTTCACGGCAATGTTGTTGTATTTCCGGAATTGTTTTACCAGCTTCAAGGTCTTGTGCGGCTGCGATAACTTGAAATGCTAGACCGCGATCAGTTGATTTGCTATTGATTACAGTTACCTTAGTAGTGGTCATTTTAGCAGCCGTCTGTGCGGTTTCAAAGGTCCCACTTAGAACATCTGAAAGAACAATTGCCAGCACCTCACTGCCGTCTGCTCCAAGCCGATCGTAAGCTTCAACGAATTTTCCAAGAGCTGGTTGGCTGGTTTTGGGGAATTTTTTGGCGTGCAACTTATTGATTAATTCCGCTCGAGTAATATCGACGCCATCAACATAGGTTTTACCCTCAATTTCAATAGAGAGCGGGACGATTTCGATCTTGTATTTTTCGATTTCTTCAGGTGTTAATTGAATTGACGAATCGGTCAATATTTTAACGGCTTTTGTCATGCTGGTTAAGCTCCTTAGTTCGTAATCTGATTTATGCAAAATTAATTTTATACACCTAATTATACACGTTGTGGTTTAGTATTCAAGAATATGTAAAACACGTGTCTAGATGTGGTGCTCATATACCAAACAAAGTATAACAGAAATGTTAACGGGTGGCATTTTTTTGATTTTAATTAAATTTACTATGATAAGCAAAAAAGGGACCGCATCAAAATTTTAGTTTTGACGCGGCCCCTTCATCGATGAAGATGCTCTGTAAAAAATGCTTGGGGGAGCAAATTAACGTGCATCTTCAATCCGAAAGTCAGTGAATCTTTAGGGGAAGTAAAAATTCAGCTAACTCTTACTAGGGAAAGGAAAAGATATATTATCAGGTTACAAGATCATCCTACTGCCAAATTATGAATTATTTGTGATGATAAATTTTATTTTTTGTTAAGATAGAAAAAATCCGAAAAATTGGAGCTAATGGAAACTGCTGCAATAATGAAAATAGGGTCTGACTTGTTCGAAAGCAGTTTGCATTTTATTATAGAACTAGCCTGTAATTTAAAGTAACGTTTTTTGCAGAGAAATTATAACTGACAAAGTGGAGGAATACTAGTGGGCAAACAGAATGTTTTTGAAAATGGTTCGATTGAGATTCATGATGCACAACAAAACAATTTGCACCACGTTAGTCTTAAGATCCCTAAGAAAAAAATTAGCGTTTTTGTTGGATTATCCGGTTCAGGCAAATCATCGCTGGTCTTTGATACGTTGGCGGCACTTTCACGCCGGGAATTGAATGAGACTTTTCCAAGTTTTACACAGCAGTACTTGCCTAAATATGGTCAACCGCACGTTAAAGAGATTACTAATCTGCCCGTAGCAATTGTGATTGAACAAAAAAAGTTAACTGCAAATGCACGTTCAACAGTTGCCACATATACTGGAATCTATTCATTGCTGCGTTTGCTTTATTCGCGGATTGGGAAACCTTTTGCAGGTTACTCAGACAGTTTTTCTTTTAATCTGCCACAGGGAATGTGCCCACGCTGTCAAGGTTTAGGATACGTTGATGAGGTTGATGAACAACAATTGATTGACCCGCAAAAATCACTCAATGAAGGTGCAATCACATTTGTTAGTTTTGGTCCGCAGACGTGGCGCTGGAAAAGATACGTTAATAGTGGACTTTTTGACAATGACAAGCCGCTTGTAGAATATTCAAAACACGAATATGAATTGCTAATGCATGCCCCACAGCAGAAGCTTAAAGATCCGCCAGCCGATTGGTATAAATCTGCCAAATATGAAGGCCTCGTGCCTCGAATTAAACGCTCGATTTTATATAGTAAAGAAGGCAAACATCATCAAGAGGCACTCGCAAAAATTGTGACACAGCAAATCTGTCCAGAATGTCATGGTGCAAGACTCAGAAAAGAAGCTTTGGCATGTTTAATTAACGGAAAGAATATTGCTGCAGTCACCGAGCTTGATCTAGTTGCTTTACTGCGCTTTTTGGGGACAATTAAAGAGCCGCTTGCGGCAGAAATAGTCCGGCAGTTACAGACTAAAATCCAGTCGTTGATTGATATTGGCTTGGGATATTTAACGCTTGCACGGCAAACTGGGACACTTTCTGGGGGTGAAGCACAAAGAATCAAAATCGCAAAGTACCTGACGAGTTCGCTGTCAGATCTGGTTTATGTCCTAGATGAACCCAGCGTAGGACTCCATCCATATGATATCAAGTTGCTTGAAAAGGCCTTGAGAAAGCTTAAAAACAAAGGAAATACGATTATTATTGTTGAACACAACCCGGCAGTGATTGCTTTTGCAGATTATGTGGTCGAATTGGGACCTGCGGCGGGCGCTCAAGGCGGTCAGCTGACTTTTTGCGGAACCTTCCAGGAAATGCTAGCGTCATCTTGTTTAACATCAAAATGGTTGCAGCAAAAAAAGCAGTTTACTGGCAGCAGAGAGGCCACTAAAATGCTGCAGTTGAAGAATGCAAAGTTGCACAATCTCAAAGCAATTAGTGTAGCAATTCCTTTAGGTGTGATGACGGTGATTTCTGGGGTTGCGGGTTCAGGTAAGAGCTCATTGGTCGCTGCTGTAAAGGAAAAATTGCAGCAGCCATACGTTGATTTTTCGCAAACACCCGTCGGAACTAATATTCGTTCTACGCCAGTAACTTATCTTAATATTCTGCCAGCCATCCGAAAGCTTTTTGGTAAAGCCAACCAGGTTTCAACCCAGCTTTTCAGTTATAACAGCAAGGGTGCTTGCCCGCGCTGCAAGGGCAAAGGGGTCACAATCACAAATATGGCATTCATGGATCCGGTCGTTCAGCTTTGCGAATTGTGCAACGGAAAAAGATATAATCAAGAGGCGCTGGGGTATCGTTATCATGGTAAAAATATAGCAGAGGTTTTGCATCTTTCCGTTAAAGAAGCACACACTTTTTTTGCAACTGAGCCAGAAATCAGTCAAAAATTAGCCCAGCTTGAACGTGTTGGTTTAGCTTATCTGAAGCTGGAACAGCCATTGACGACGCTTTCTGGCGGAGAGCTACAGCGGTTAAAGCTCGCCTTTGAACTCAACCATCAAGGACAGGTCTATCTCTTTGACGAACCAACCGCAGGACTGCATATGAAGGATATTGCGAAATTGCTGCGGCTCTTTAACGAATTGGTTGCACAAGGCAATTCGGTGATTTTGATTGAACATAATCTGGATGTCATTATGGCAGCAGACTGGCTAATTGATCTTGGTCCGGGTGCCGGTCTTTATGGGGGTGAACTGATGTATAGTGGTAAACCGCGCGCTGCAATGGCTGTTCCAAATTCACGCACAGGTGCTGCTTTAAAGGAGTATCTCGCGGGCCAAACAAGCAGCTCACATTAAACTTGTTTATTTTTACCAGAAAAATGTAATTCTGGGATGAAAATAAGTGCTAGAATCAGGTTGAAAAAGAGCGATAGGGCGGTAAAAATGAAAACTCCGCTGTAACCATACAGGTTTGAAACCACTCCGCCTAATAAAGAACCAAACATACTTCCAAGCGCTTGGAAAGATTGGTTCCAACTAAAAATGGTACCTACAAGACTTGAGGGGGAATCTTTTGAGAGCAGAGTTTGGACTGTTGGAAAGAGAGCTCCATCAGAAATGCCGATCATAAAACGTAAAATCCCCAGGGTCCAGACACTAGCAATTAGTCCTTGGGGAAGATACATAATTACAGCAAAGACAAACCCAAACAGCAAAATTTTGCCATGTCCCTTTCTGTCACCAAGCTCACCGAGTCGCGGGGCTGTCAGCAGCGTTGAGACACCAGGAAGTGCGGCGATGATTCCTGCAGCAATCGTGATTGGACCTACACCATGCATAAGTTCTTTGACGTACAGACTGATTATCGGAGTGATGGAATTATTACCCATCTGAATAATCATAGTTGAAAGTAACAAAACGATAATTGCGGATGGATTTTTAAATTGAGCAAGTGGGAAAGAATGGTGTGGGAATTTTTTCTTTTGAGAAGCAGGCACAAAATCTTCATGTACGAAAAAAAGGCTCAGGCCAAAAACAATGAGCAACAAAAAGCCGGTTAAAACAAAAGTTAATCTAATAGAGAAAACCTGTGCGAGGAAACCGCCTAGTACGGGACCAATCAGGTTTCCAGAAACATAACCGGTTGTTAATATTCCAAGTGCTGCACCGCTTTTAGCGCGCGGTGATTCTGCAGCAATTAAAGCCGATGCATTGGGAATATAGCCGGCACACAGACCTTCAAGAAAGCGTAATATCAGCAATTCCCAGATAGTATGAACGAAGCCACAGGCACCGATAATAATTGCCATTCCTAATGATGAACGTAACAGCATCAATTTACGCCCTTTGCGATCAGCAAGTCTGCCCCAAAGAGGAGAGACAATTGCTACTACTAGGAAGGTAATCGCATAGGTGACCCCGCTGTATAAGGATAGTTGACCCTTATTAAAATTACCGAGTTCTTCAACATAAAGGGATAAAAAAGGTGCGAGCTCGCTGAAGCCCACACCGGCAATAAAGCAACCTAACCAAAGGACAATTAGATTACGTTGCCATTTTTCGAGTTTAGCGAACATAAAAATTCATCTCCACTGCTTATTTTAAAGTGCGCAGCCCCATTATACGCGCAGCTAAGGTAGTTGCGCAAAAGAGTTTTAAAAGGAAATAAGCTAACAGGCTTAGAGTGAAAGGAAGATTCACATGAAAAATTTAAAAATTGCGGCAACAGCGGAGGTGGAAAAGTTTATTCCAGACGGCTGGAAAAGCGAGCTGCTCAGCAATACATCTCTGCCAGCTGAGTTGGCAGCAGTGGTAATTTCTGCTCGTGCAACATTACCGCCAGTCTTTGCCAAGAAGTTAGCTGCAAGCGGGCTGACAGTTCCAGTGATTCGGGTTAAGCCGCAAGTTAAGTCTGCCAAAATGCGTGCTGAGATTAACCGAAAAGCTGCAGCTTATGAGCAGGAAAATGTGCCGCAGTTTCTGAATGATCTGATCACTTACGCGCGTGCGCATCCTGTCAGTTTTACTACACCAGGACATCATAATGGACAATTTTATGCATTGCACCCTGCTGGTAAAGTCTTTAAAGATTTCATGGGCGAAAATTTTTTTCTAAGTGATGTTAGTGATACTGTTACAGAGTTAGGAGATACTTTGACGCATGGCGGGTCACCATTAGCAGCTCAGCAGCAGGCTGCCCGTGCCTATCATGCAGACAAGGTCTATTTTGTGACGGATGGGACGACCTGTGCAAATACTATTTGTGCAACAGCCGCACTGACTGCAGGTGATTTGGTTCTTTTTGATCGCAATAATCACAAATCATTGTACAATAGTGCCTTGGTTGAGACTGGAGCAATTCCAATTTATTTACCAACAGATCGCAATGCTTTAGGAGCGATTGGAGAAATAGATGAACGGGCGCTAGATGAACAGCAATTGCGGGCACAAGTAAAGAAAGTGGCACATGCTAAGGCAACTCAGCAGCGGCCTTTCAGATTGGCAGTTATTCAATTAGAAACATATGACGGTGTGCTGTATGATGCACAGCGGCTTGTTAAAAAAATTGGTCATCTCTGTGATTATATTTTGTTTGACTGTGCGTGGGGTGGTTATGAGCAATTTCTACCCATGCTCCGTCCACTTTCGCCTTTTTCGCTGAAGCTGTCAGCGCAAGCACCAGGTATTTTGGTGACACAGTCAATCCATAAACAACAGGCAGGGCTTGCCCAAGCTTCACAGATTCTGAAGAAAGACCGACATCTTAAGGGACAACCACGCTACATTGATCATAAGCACTTTAACCATGCGTATTTGAAATACGTGACAACCAGTTATTCATATCCAATTTATGCCTCACTGACTGTCAATGCAGCACTTGCGGCAAATAATTTTAGTGCAGTGGTATGGCAAAGGGCGCTGAGATTGGGCATTGAATGGCGCAAGCAACTCTTACAGTCTGCACATTTTTTCAAACCTTTTGTTCCTGCAAAAATTAATGGGATTCCCTGGGAGCAGATTCCAACTGAGGAATTAGCAACCCAGCGTACTGCATGGCAATTGAATGCTCAAGCTAAGTGGCATGGGTTTAGAGAGGTCGTTGATGGGCAGGTTTTGCAAGATCCGCTGAAATTGATTATTACAACTCCAGGAGTTGATGTGGCTGCGGCACAATATCAAACGGATGGGATTCCTGCTCCGATTGTAGAGCAATTTTTAACTGAAAGACGCATTATGTGCGCTAAGGCTGATCTAAATTCGTTGTTATTTTTGTTGACCCCAGGAGAAAGTCAGGCAAAACTCGCTCGCTTACTGTCAGCATTGCTTGAATTTGAGAAGTTATATCAAGCAAATGCAACTGTTGAGGAGGTTTTACCACGGTTATTTAAGGAGCATCAGAAGTTTTATGCTGGCTGGACAATGCAAAAACTTTGCAGCAATATGCAACTTTACTATCGGCAACATCAGACATTCGCCTTGCAAAAAGTTTTGTTTGAAAGCCGCAATTTGCAAGATTTTGTGTTGTCACCCGCAAAAGCAGATGCAGAGTTTGTGCGCAATAACTGCGAGTTGATTCCCTTAGAAAATGCGGTTGGAAGGGTTGCGTTAGAAGGAGCTTTACCTTACCCCCCAGGAATATTTGTAGTTGCTCCAGGGGAACGATGGCAGGAAAAAGAGATTGCGTATTTTGAAGTCCTTTTAGGTGCAATGTCGGCCTTTCCAGGTTTTGCGGCTGAAATTCAAGGGGTTTACCCAGAAAAAACTGCGACAGGGAGATATAAAGCAAAGGTTATAGTACTTAAAGAGCAGCACTGATTTCAGAAACATAAATGTACACAAATAGCGGAGAGTGTGACATAAGTCGGGAAAATTCGAAGTTAGACGGAGAATTTTGACTTATGGAACACGTTTATCCGGAATAAA
>NZ_AZFQ01000039.1:47271-62126 GCF_001435195.1 Liquorilactobacillus satsumensis DSM 16230 = JCM 12392
GCTGATTTTTGGTGATAAATTAAGGTTGTTCAAAGCTGTCCAAGTTTATTTTGTAATTTGTTGTTAGTGCTCAAGGCTACCGGTGGTTGTCAGCACTTCTAAAATAAAGCACCCGCAGCATTATCAAGGTCTGGTTTAGCGACAGACACAATTAATTTTTCATTAACAAAAGCATTTAAGCCCAGACTGCTCATTTCACGACCATAACCTGAACGTTTGATACCGCCGAATGGGAGCTCTGGGAGAGTGTATAGCACTGTATTAACAAAGACCATCCCAGTCTCAATCTGGCTAGCAACTTTTTCACCGCGTTTTACGTCACCTGAGAAGACAATTCCGCCTAAACCGTAATGCGAATCGCTAGCAAGTTCAATTGCTTCTGCCTCACTTGAAACTCGGTAGACTTGTGCAACTGGTCCAAACATTTCTTCATAGTAGGCTGGGTTGTCACGCGTGATGTCTGTCAGAATAGTTGGTTCAAAGAATTGTCCTGGCAGATCAATTGGTTGATTACCCTGATAAAGAGTTGCACCAGCCTTAATTGCAGCATCAACTTGCGCTTGAATCTTCTTCTTTGCGGACGCAGTCGAAAGAGGAGCTAAGGTTGTTTTTTCATCAAGCGGATCACCGGGTTTGAGTTGCTTAAAGTCTTCACCAAGGCGTTTTAAGAATTCGTCGTAAAGATTATCTGCAACAATAAAGCGCTTGGATGAAGTGCAGACTTGTCCTGCATTATACGTACGCGCACGTTTTGCAACTTCTAAGACCTGTTCAAGATCTGCATCATCTAAAATTACAAAAGCATCATTGCCGCCTAGCTCCATTGAAGACTTTTTAAGATACTTTCCAGCAGCTTCTGCAACTACACTACCACCCTGTTCTGAGCCTGTTAGAGCTACTCCTTGAACTCGTGCATCGGCAATGACATCAGTGACCTGATCATGGCTTAGGAATAAGTTGGTCAGGCTTCCTGCAGGTGCGCCAGCTTCATTAACTACTTTTTCGAATGCTACAGCTGAACTTGGGGTATTAGAAGAATGCTTCAAAATCATGGGATTGCCGACCATATAATTAGGAGCAAAAACACGCATGATTTGATAGTAAGGAAAATTCCACGGCTCAACCATCAATAAAACACCGGTCGCATCTTTTTCAATACGTGCAGCACCAGCTTGTGATGATAGTGGTGTGGGTTTGAGCATTTCAGCACCGTGATCTGCAAAATAGTCTGCGATAATTGCACACAATTCAACTTCGCCGCGTGCCTCATTGATTAATTTGCCCATATCGACAACTAACACTTTAGCAAGCTCCTCAGCATTTTTGCGCAGTAAGGCTGCAATTTCATGCAACTTTGCAGCACGTCCTGCTGCTGGTTCTTGGCGCCATTTGTGATAGAGCGCATCGCCCTTTTCTAGTGCTGCCTCAATCTCCGCAGAAGTTGCTGTGGGATATTCTTTAACTAGTTCATTTGTATATGGATTAATAGTTTTATAAGCCATTATTAAAACCCTCCCTTGAATATTTATTCCAGCCTCAGTATATGACCAACTAATTTTTAAAAGCAAATTATTAGTCTGAGTTCAGCAAAGGCATAGAATATAAGTAGCGGGATAGTACATTCCGTTTACAAACAGATAGTAATATAATTAATGGATGAGGTCAATATTATTTTTGGATGATTTTTATTTTTAATTGGGAGGTACCAATTTTGAAAAAGGAATGGTTGCAAGCACTACCTTTAAAAGAGATTCTGGATGTTCAGCCTGTCGGAGGTGGAGATGTTAACCAAGCTTTTCGCCTAAGGACTGCAACAGGAAACTTTTTTTTACTCGTCCAACCACAGACGACCGCTTCTTTTTATGCTGCTGAGATCGCGGGGTTAGAAGACTTTAAAAAAGCTGGTATTTTGGCACCGCGAGTCATTGCGCATGGAGAAATTCAGGGGGATGCCTATCTAATCTTGAATTATCTGGAACAAGGAAGTGGGTCACAAGCCGAATTAGGTCAGTTGGTTGCAAAATTGCATATGCAGCACAGTCCAAATGGCAAGTTCGGGTATGCTTTACCATACTCCGGTTCCAGTATTACTTTAGACAATACATGGACAGATTCTTGGGTCGAGTTATTTGTAGAAAAAAGATTGGATGTTTTGGCAACAGCTGTTGCTGATAAGGGTTTATGGGATCAGCGAGCAATCGCCCGTTATAAACAAGTTAGGCCGCAGATCGTACAGTTATTGCAGAATCATCCAAGCCAGCCGGTTTTACTGCATGGTGACTTATGGAGCGGCAACTATCTTTTTCTTGCTGACGGGCGCCCAGCCTTGATTGATCCGGCAGCTTTTTATGGCGATCGTGAATTTGATCTAGGAGTCACGACGGTTTTTGGTGGATTTAGTGAACAATTTTATCGGGCTTATGCAAAATTGCTTCCATTTGCTCAAGGTTACGAAAAACGCTTAGACTTATACCGCTTATATTATTTGCTAATTCACCTTAATAAGTTTGGCAGCACTTATGCAGCAAGTGTGCAGCGGGTAGTACAACAAATAGCAAATTATTGATTGGTAGTTGAAAAGGACTGATTGATTGTTTTGAGTGTGGAAAACATTTATAATGACACCTTGTCATATGAATGTGAGCGTCCCCCTAAAGTTAGACTAAAAATCAAACTTAGGGGGTCATTTTATGATCGTACTTAGGGCTATGATTAGCGCGCTTGCCTTAGATGCTCGACAGAACACGCACCTGCAGCAATTGACGATTAAAAGCTTTAAAAAAGGAGGTTCCAAGATGCCCAAAGCAACCTTTTATCGGTTAGAGCTTACCAAGAAACGGCAACTTTTCAGGGCGCTTAAAAAAGAATTTGAGTATAAGAGTTTTGCAGATGCTTCAATCAATGAAATTATCAAAACTGCCGGAATTGCACGCGGAAGTTTTTATCAATACTTTGAAGACAAGTTGGATTGTTATCTTTATTTTGTAGAAAAGCTCCAAAAAAAACGTAATCAGCTATTCGTTAAGCTTCTCATACAGGAGCGGGGAGATCTTTTTGCAGGTGCGCGCTTGTTTTTTGAACAAAGTTTAGTTGATGTGCTTACAGGGCCTAACGCTCAGTATTATTAAATAATGATAGAAGCGCATGATTATCGTCTTTACCAGCAACAGCAACGAGAAAAGTGTGCCCAACAGCGTGCACTGGCAAAAGCACTGTACGCAGTTACCACGATGAAAAATTTAAAACTTGCTGGTTACGAAGAATTTAATGCGCTGTTAGAGTTGATTTGCAGTATTTTTTTCAGAACAATGCGTCATTATTTTCGTGCACAGCAAGCAAATAAAACAATTACGCTGGCACAATTAAAGCAGCAATGTTTTTTGCAGCTGGATTGGCTTGAAAATGGAGTTAGTAGCAACATGTATTTTTTGGAAAAAAGGAGTGACTAGATGTTTAGATTGGCTAGAAACAGATTATCAACGGCCGCGGTGTTGGGGGCGGCAATTTTTATGATTATCCAAGTCTTTTGTGATTTGCAGTTGCCCACAATAACCTCTGACATGATTAATCGGGGAGTAGCTATTGGAAATACGGCATATATCTGGCGCAGCGGGAGTCTGATGCTTTTGTTAGCATTTATCGGTGTTCTGGCAGCGGCTGGGAATGTTTTTTTTGCTTCTACGCAGGCGCAACAATTAGGAGCTAAGCTGCGTGCCGAACTTTTCCGCAAGGTTTTGTATTTTGGCAATTTTGAGATGGATCATTTGGGATCTTCTTCATTGATTACACGGACTACAAATGATGTGTTACAGATTCAAAATGTAACGGTTATGATTTTACGAATGATGATTCAAGCCCCTATCATGCTTGTGGGAGCGGGAATTATGGCATTTATTAGTGAAAGAAAGTTAACAGTGGTATTTCTAGTTTCTATTCCGGTATTAATGATTGCAATTGTTAGTATTATGTACTTTGCGGTGCCACTTTTTAAGAGTTTGCAAAAAAGAATTGACGGCATTAATTTAGTTTTTCGTGAAGGTTTGACAGGAGTCAGGGTAATTCGCGCCTTTCGGCAGGATCATTTTGAGCAAGAGCGGTTTAAAAACGTAAATCGTGCGTACACTCAGACAGCCGTCAAAGCATTTAGTCTGGTATCGTTAATGTTTCCAGTAATGATTTTGATCCTTAATATGACCAATATCGGAATTATCTGGATTGGGGGCAAACTGATAGCTACTAGTAGGATGGAAGTTGGTAATTTGGTGTCCTTTATGACGTATGCGGCAATGATCTTATTTAGTTTTATGATGTTATCAATGATTTTTGTCTTTATTCCCCGAGCTCAAGCCGCCGCAGTTAGGATTAATGAGGTCTTGGACACAGATTTTTCGATTACTGAGATTGCTGACCCGGAAAAATTACCGGTACAAAAGTCGCATACCCTCGAGTTTAAAAAGGTTGCTTTTAGATATGATCATGCTGAAAATCAAGCGCTACAAGACGTTAATTTTCATTTGAGATCGGGACAGACCCTTGCAATTTTGGGTGGAACAGGCTCAGGAAAGTCGACACTTGTTAATCTATTACCACGACTTTATGACCTAGAAACCGGACAGATTCTGCTTGACGGAAAAGAAATTGCCAAGTGCAGTCAGCGTGATTTGCGCAATGCGATTTCATTTGTACAACAAAAAGCAGTTCTTTTTAAAGGAACTGTTCGCAGTAACCTACAAGTTGGCAAAGTAACTGCGACTGATCAAGAAATGTGGCATGCACTTGAGATAGCCCAAGCTAAGGATTTTGTGAAGGAAACACAAAAAGGACTCGACGCGGTAGTTGAACAAAATGGGGCTAATTTTTCGGGTGGACAAAAGCAACGTTTGGCAATTGCGCGTGCATTAATTAAACCGGCTGCGGTCTACGTATTTGATGACTCTTTTTCTGCACTGGATTTTAAAACTGATGCTCAGTTACGGCAAGCCATGAAGACGGATCCCCAAACGCAAAAGAGCATTGTGATAATTGTTGCGCAAAGAATAGCAACTGTGACGCAAGCTGACCAAATTCTAGTCTTAGACGCAGGACGCGTAGTTGGATTAGGAACTCATCAGCAACTAAAGGCTGGAAACCAAACCTATCAGGAAATTATGCGTTCTCAGCTACGAGAGGAGGAACTCTAATGCCGCAACATGGACCAGCACGAAATATTGGTAAAACAGTTGATAAGCCAAAAAATTTTTGGCAGACTGCCTGGCGTTTGTGCAAATATATGGCTCCTTGGAAATGGTTCCTAGCACTTGTCTTTATCTTCGCCATCGGTTCAGTTATTTTTCAGATTATCTCCCCCAAGGTATTAGGTGAAGCAACTACTGAGATTTTTAATGGGGTAGTAAAGTATCAACGATTGCAGCCAGCGAAGCGGACGGGGGCACTACCGATTGATTTTGACAAAATTAAAGTAATTTTGCTGACCGTTGGAGGAATGTACCTAGTTTCAGCCTTGCTCGGCTTTTTCCAACAGCTAATTATGGCAAACATTTCGCAAAAGATTGTTTTTAAATTACGTGCAGATTTAAAAGATAAGATGCAACGCTTGCCAATTAATTATTACGATACGCATTCTAATGGTGATATTATGTCACGAGCTGTTAACGATATGGATAACATTGCAGGAACCTTGCAACAAAGCCTTACACAAATGGTAACCAGCATTGTGACATTTGTTGGAGTCTTGATTATGATGTTTACGATCAGTTGGCAACTAACTTTAATTGCCTGTATAACTGTCCCGTTAGGGATTTTAGTTGTAGCTTTGATTGCACCCCGTTCTCAGAAATATTTTGCTAAGCAACAGCAGAGTTTGGGCTTGTTAAATGATCAAGTAGAAGAAAATTTTGCAGGACATACGGTGGTCAAGACTTTTAATAAAGAAGAAGAGAGTTTGGAAAAGTTCAATGAGCAAAATGAACTTTACTATAAATCTTCGTGGAAAGCGCAGTTTATTTCAGGTTTGATTATGCCTGTGATGAACTTCGTTAAGAATTTGGGCTATGTTTTTGTTGCGGTTGTTGGTGGGATCAAAGTTGCCCATGGAAACCTATCGCTAGGGGATGTGCAGGCTTTTTTACAATATGTTAATCAGTTTACACAACCAATTACTCAGATTGCCAATATTGCAAACACGATTCAAGCTACAGTAGCTTCTGCCGAACGTATTTTTCAAGTACTGGATGAAGAAGAGATGCAAAAAACGCATGTTGCAATTCCAGATAAAGCTGAAACTGAATATAAGATAGAGTTCGAAGATGCTGCTTTTGGTTATGACAGTAAACAGCCAGTGCTTAAAAACCTAAATCTCGCAGTTACAACGGGTGAAAAGATTGCAATTGTTGGACCAACTGGTGCTGGAAAAACAACATTGGTCAATTTGCTGGAACGCTTTTATGATATTCAAGGCGGAACACTGCGGTTAGCGGGGCGCGATACACGCAATCTTTCAAGAGAAGCGGTGCGGTCGCACTTTGCGATGGTTCTCCAAGATACATGGCTTTTTACAGGAACAATTTACGATAATATCAAGTATGGGCGTGAAACAGCACGTGAAAAAGAAGTGCTGCAAGCGGCAAAAGCAGCACATGCAGATTCCTTTATTCGGCAACTTCCTCAAGGGTATCAGACGATTCTAAATGAAGAAGCTTCCAATATTTCTCAGGGTCAACGGCAATTATTGACAATTGCGCGTGCCTTTTTAGCTGATCCAGAGATTCTAATTTTGGATGAAGCAACTAGCTCAGTTGACACGCGGACTGAAATCCTGATTCAAAAAGCGATGGCCAAATTATTAAAAGGAAGAACCAGTTTCATTGTCGCCCATCGCTTATCAACAATTCGTGATGCTGATAAAATTATTGTGATGAATCACGGGGCAATTATCGAAGCGGGAAATCACGCAGCATTGCTGGCCAAAAAAGGATTTTACGCAGATCTTTATAATAGTCAATTTACAACATCAGCGTAAAAGAGTCGATAATTAGGAAGTCGGCGCAGCAATTCCAATTCAAGCCTTGATTTATAAAATACGTTTATCCGGAATAAAAATAGGGGAGAGTGTGACATAAGTCGGGAAAATTTGAGTGCTAACTCGAAATTACGAACATAGCGAGTACTTTGCTATGAGTAATTGGAAAGTCAGACGGAAGATTTTGACTTATGGAACACGTTTATCCGGAATAAAAGAGGGGCTGTGACAAAAGTTAACTTTTGTCACAGCCCCTCCTTTTGGGATGCTGCGATGGCAACTGTAAAAATAAAAAAATTAGAGGGGAGGGACCTAATCTAGTGGTCCCTTATCTAAATACGCACTAAGCATCCAAATGATCTTATCTGCATCACTTTTATATCCGTTTAAAATGTCTTGAGTTGGAAAATCGCCTTCAGCATCTGTAATTTCAATCCCCCGCTGATACTGGTCACGGAGATATTGGAACTGTTTGACCAAACGACTAACTAATTCTGGAAGTGTAAATTCATCGAAAGTAATTTTCTCATCAGGGAGACCAGTATTTTCAACGAATTCTTTAATTGTAGCAAAGGGTGAACCACCCAGAGCAATAATTCGTTCACCAAGAGTATCAGTTTGTTCTGCAAGTTGATCTGAATAATCGTCCATTAGAGGATGCAAACTAAAGAAATTATGACCACGCATATACCAATGAATTTGTTGTACATTATTTTTTAACTGTGCAAGATCGGCTAAAAGCTGATTGAGTTGAGACAATGTTTTTGGATATGAATAATCTGGTGTTGTAGCTGTTTTTCCTGTTCTTGTCATTGATGAGACCTGCCTTTCTATATTGTGGTTCAACCTCATTGTACTTTGCACCTTTTTCACAATCAAATAATAGGCTCGGTTGCAGAGCGATTATTGCGGGTATTTTTGGCTGCGCCTAAGCCTGCCTTACGCGTAACCAAACCCAGGTTACTTTGTAATTCAGGACTTAGTCTACGGCGGTTGAACGGTGGTTGTCGGCACTTCTATCTAAATAAAAAAAGCATCTCCCACCTCGGTGTCTTACCTAAGGTGTAAAGATACTTTACGTTTAAGCTATTCTTTTATTTTATGACAGACGTTCAATAAAATCGGTGAATGTTTCCATTGCACCTGCAAGGAACTTGAGAGTACCTTCATTTTTGATCTTCAAATTATCATCTAATAATGCAGTCACATTGCCAATATAAAGCTCAGGCTGTTGAATCGTTGGCATATTAAGGAAAACCAATGATTGGCGCAAATGATGGTTAGCACCGAATCCGCTGATTGCACCAGGGGAGACACTTAAAATAATTGCTGGTTTCTGATCCCAAACGCTTGCGCCATAAGGACGTGAACCAACATCAAGTGCGTTTTTAAGTACACCAGGAACAGAACGGTTGTATTCTGGAGTTGCGAAAACAACAGCATCAACGGTTTTCATAGCAGCCCGGAAATCTTGCCAGCTTTGTGGGGCTCTCCCCTCATCATCCAGATCCTGATTATAGAGGTCTAAGTTACCGATCTCAATATTTTTTACGGTGTAACCTGCTGGCAAAGTTGCTACCATTTGTTCTGCGACTGCACGGGTGAAAGAACCCTTACGTAGACTACCGACGATTAAACCAATTGTTTTTGACATGTACATCGCTCCTTATTTTTTGTAAGTAAATAATTTATAAGATAACTATAACACTTGTTACAAAAAAAGCAACATAAGATACTCTGACCTCATTTTTATTTTAGGCACTTAGCATGATAAATTCCAATATTATGACGAACGAAGCCAAAAAAACTCCGCAGTCTTGGGGGGAACTGCGGAGAAAAGGGAGTAGAAAAGATAAATTTTAGTAGCCTGATGGACATCCTATCATAAAGATATGGTCTCTTGGGGGAGTGGATGTCTTAATCAAGACTATGCTTATACATTAAGGGATAAATTTGAAAAAAGTGTGAAAAATATACAATGAATAATTGCCAATTTGGTTAAAGATCATTTGGATTTTAACGAATGGACCTGAAGATTGACAATTCTAAAAGAGACTATTATGATAAAATAAAGCTTACAAAAAGTAAGAATATTTTTTGTAGTTAAAGGAGGAAGCAGATGACAACGCAAAAAAAACTAATTTTTGGACTTGATTCTTTTGGAGATATTCCTACAACTGCTGAAGGTCAGCTCTTTACACAGGCCGCAGCAATTCGCCAGGTTGTCGCAGAAGGGGTCCTAGCTGATCAACTGGGCCTTGATGTCATTGCACTGGGTGAGCATCATCGTCCAGAATACGCAATCTCGAGTCCCGAGACAGTTCTAGCAGGGATTGCGACGCAGACAAAAAACATTATTCTAGCCTCGGGAGTAACCGTGCTAAGTTCTGATGATCCAGTCCGTGTTTATGAACGCTTTGCAACTTTAGATGCGCTTTCAAATGGAAGAGCTGAGGTTGTACTGGGACGTGGCTCTTTTACGGAGTCTTTTCCTCTTTATGGATATAATTTAGAAGATTATGATTTGCTTTTTGAGGAAAAAGTTGCCTTATTTGCGAAACTCAAAACTGAGAAACCGGTTTCGTGGTCTGGAAAAACGCGTGCGCCCTTAAAAGAAACAGCTATTTACCCGCAAACAGAAAAAGGCAGTTTAGCAACTAGAATTGCAGTTGGCGGCACGCCAGAGTCGGTCGTACGTGCGGCAAAATATGGATTCCCACTTACACTGGCAATTATTGGCGGGACACCGCAGCGTTTTGTTCCTTATATTAAGTTTTACCAAAAAGCAGCTGCTAAGTTTTCTCAACCGGCCTATCCGATTGCTGTTCATTCGCACGGATTAATTGCAGATACAGATGAAGAAGCGTTTGAATTAGGCTGGCGTCATTTACGCAAGAGTTTTGTCCGAATTGGGCGTGATCGCGGTTGGGTTCCTATGTCGCGAGCACAGTTTGAAAATGAAGTTAAAAGTGGTTCATTTTATGTAGGTTCCCCTGAAACTGTTGCACAGAGATTAGCAGAAATGATTAGGACATTAGGAGTCGGAAGAGTTGAGCTGGCTTATGGAGCCGGTGAACTGTCCGCACCAGCGCGCATGCACATGATTGAATTATATGCTAAAGAAGTTATCCCGCGGGTGCGCAAGTTATTAAGCGAAGGATCAGAAAAATGAAAAAGACAATCGGAATTTTAGGAGCTGGTAAACTTGGCACAGTCTTGGGGCAACTAGCCTTAAAGGCAGGATATCAGGTTTTGATTGCAGGTTCTGGCGATCCTGCCAAAATTGCTTTAACGGTCGAAGTATTGCTTCCAGGTGCGGGTGCCTTATCTGCTGCTGCGGTGGCTGCCCAAGCTGAACTAATTGTGCTGGCACTTCCACTTGGAAAATACCAGACGCTTGATCCCAAACAGTTAGCAAATAAATTAGTGGTAGATGCAATGAATTATTGGTGGGAAGTCGATGGCAAAGAGACAAAGCTTAACGATGCACGTACGTCTTCCAGTGAGTTAGTCCAGGCGTATTTGAAGAACAGCACAGTTGTTAAGGCCTTTAACCATATGGGGTATCACGACTTATACGACGAAACACGCCCAAGTGGAGCCAAGGGACGTAAAGCAATTGCATTTGTAGGAAATGACAAGCAGGGGCTAGGAAGGGTTGCAGTTTTGATTGATGCTTTGGGTTTTGATCCTTACTATGCTGGCGAACTGAAACAAGGAATCAGGTTAGAGCCTGGCAGCCCAGTTTTTGGAGCCAATGTCTCACTCGCTGAGTTAAAAAAATTAGTAGCTGCTTTTGTAGAATCTCCGCGTGGGCGCGAGGTGTTACGCGCACGTGGGGGAGAAATTTAAAAAAGTACCTGATTAATTTGCGAATCCCAGCTTTAAGTTGAGTGGTTGGAGTTCGAAGCAATCAAGCATCCAGTACAACATAAAAAAATTAAACTTGGATTCAGTGCAAATACCGCTTAAATTCGGTCTTTTGAGCTGAATCTTTTTTTATATCAAAAATAATGAAACTAGCAGGTCTCAGAAACTTTAGAGAATGGGATAAAAGGCGTTAAGTTTGCAACTTTTGTTCCAACCTAATTTTTAGCGAATTTATTAAGAAAAAAATTTTTGCGCTGGTTAATGCAATGAAGTTTTACTTTTTTCTCATAATAGAATATAATGATTACTAGGTTATAATAATTCTAAACTAGGGAGAGGGAACAACATGCAAGCGAAGAAAAGTTTAGCTGAGCGTGTCAATGTGATGCGTGCTTCGGTCATGGGAGCAAATGACGGTATTCTATCTGTTGCAGGGATTGTAATTGGGGTTGCAGGAGCAACTGCGAACAATTATGCAATTTTTCTGTCAGGAATCGCGGGAATGTTGGCAGGCACAGTATCAATGGCGATGGGGGAATATGTTTCGGTAAATGCACAAAAGGACGCCCAGAAAAAGGCAACAATTCAGCAAAAGACAGCATTAGCACTTAACTATGAGCAAGAATTTGACTATATCAGACAAGGTTATTTAGATAAAGGAATTAGTCCACAGTTGGCTCAGCAAGCTACGCAAGAGATGATGACCAAGGATGCGCTTGGGACAACTGTTAGAGCTCGTTTTGGTTTCGAAATTAATGAGATGACAAACCCTTATGCTGCGGCATTTTCATCAATGATCTCTTTTCCTTTGGGTTCTATTTTACCGCTTGCAGCAATTTCACTTTTTCCGCTGAAGATCCGGGTTTTGGCAACATTTATTGCAGTTGCCATTGCATTGATGATTACCGGGTACAGTGCAGCAGTTTTAGGAAATGCAAATTGGAAAAGAGGAGTGCTGCGTAATTTGATTTCAGGAATTTTAACGATGCTGGTCACGTTTCTAATCGGAACTTGGATTGGGGGATAGAAAAATGAAAGAAATGGCAAGTTTAACTAAAATAAAGAATAAGAAACACGAACATACTACGCTTGAACAGAAGCTCAATACTTTGAGAGCTGGGGTATTAGGCTCAAATGATGGGATTTTAACCGTTGTCGGTGTCCTTTTTAGTGTTGCGGTGGCTACCAGTAATCGGTTTACAATTTTTATTGCAGGGTTGGCGGATTTGTTAGCATGTGCTTTTTCGATGGCTTCCGGTGAATTTGCTTCAGTTAGCACACAAAAAGATACCGAAAAAGCTGCGGTTATGAAAGAACAAAGACTACTTAAGCAAAATTACGCACAAGAAGTTCAGACAGTGGCGGCCTATTATCACGAACAAGGTGTTACACATGAAACAGCAATTGAAATTGCACGTGAATTAATGCAAAAAAAGCCGCTTGAAACACTCACAGATGTTAAGTACAATCTAAAACTTGGACAATATATGAACCCGTGGGATGCGGCAGTTGCTTCCTTGATTTCTGCGATGCTTGGCGGAGTTTTTCCTTTAGCTGCGATGACACTTAGTCCCGCTAATTATATGTGGCAGGCTACAATTTTTGCTGTCTGCCTTTCAGTTTCACTGACTGGTTATTTGAGTGCCAAGCTTGGAAATGGGTTGGTAAAAATTGCGATTTTGCGTAACCTCCTGATTGGGATATTGACCATGATTATTCACTATAGCGTTGGTATTTTACTCTAAGAAAAGTAGTGTACTAATGTGGGAAGGAAATTTACAATTCGGTGAGTTTTCTATGTTAGAGTAACATTTGCCTTTTCTTAGAACAAAAGTCAGCGTTGAATTAAAAGATATCTATGTGAAAGTACGTTGGTTGCTAATTTAGCTTGCATAAATAAAAATGGACTTGTTTTTATGACATCCACGTTCTATAATCATCTTTAATATTTATATTTAATGTCGGTTTACATGAAGTAGTCCCTTATCTGGGTGTCAGGAAGTTAGTGGTTGCTGCGAACTAATCAGGATAAGGTGTGCGAAATACCGTAAGATCAGCGATGATGGTTAATAACTAGAATCCATTATATTCTAGTGAGCGGTGTCTTTTTAAGGCACAAATTGGGTGGTACCACGGCTAGAGTCGCCCCTATTGGATTAATAATACAATAGGGGCGGCTTTTTGTTGTTCACTGGAAAGGAATTGAGAAGATGAATAGAATCAGAACCAGTAATGGAGGAATTGTGCGTTATTAAACAACTACTTTTGCTAAATATACAAATATATTACAAAAGAGGTTGAATGGAATGAAAAAAATAAAATTAAGTTTAAGAGAAGCAATTATTGTTTTGATCGTGATTTTAGCAATTCTGGGATACGGCGTGATTGGCTTAGGATTGTCACCACAAATTCCAGTCTTATTAGCCATTACAGTGACCATTTTCTGGGGCAGATTTAAAGGTTTGCAGTGGGAAGAGGTTAATGCCAGTATTAAAGATGGCATTGATAAGGGAATTATTCCTATTGTAATTTTTATTCTGATTGGTGCAATGATAAGTACTTGGATTGCAGCAGGAACGATTCCAACTTTAATGGTAATTGGGTTTAAAGCAATCAGCGCACAATGGTTCCTTCCAACCGTATTTCTGGTGTGTTCATTAGTTGGAGCGGCAGTTGGCAGCTGCTTTACAGTTGTCTCAACGGTCGGGATTGCTTTTTTTGGTATCGGGGTAACTATGAATTTTGCACCCGCTTTAGTTGCAGGTGCAATTATTGCAGGCGGGATCTTTGGTGATAAGTGTTCACCACTGTCAGAGACCAATAACCTTGCTGCTGCAGTAGTTGATACCGACTTATTTGACCACATGAAGACGATTTTGTGGTCAACACTTCCAGCAGCGGGGCTTTCAACTATTGCTTTTGCTGTTTTAGGAAGTGGTCATAATCAGGCTAATATGGGTAAAATTAATGCAACAGTCGCTGCACTTTCCAGTAATTTTAATATTTCACTCTTAACACTGATTCCAATTGTCTTGGTATTTGTCTGTGCTGCATGTAAAATGGCAGCCATTCCAACGATGCTGATGAATGTTTTTGTGTCTGCCGGAATGATGTTTTTTACGATACCGAACTTGAGTATGCGTAAGGCTAGTACAATTATTACTGGTGGGTTTGTGGCTAAGACTGCTAATACTGAAGTTAATCTGCTTTTGTCGCGCGGGGGAATTGTCAGCATGATGCCAACGGTTGCATTAATTGTTTTAACATTATCGCTGGGGGGACTGTTGGTTAATTTCGGCTTGATTAGTGCCGTAATGACTCCCTTAGCCGAAAAATTAGACAGCCATGGTAAATTGATTGTTGCGGCATTGGCAGCCTGCATCGGAATCAACATTTTTGTTGGTGAACAGTTTCTCTCAATTATTCTTCCAGGTCGTTCATTTAAGCAGACTTTTAATAACGGTGGTTTAAAAAGTTCTGCTTTAGGGCGTGTCTTGGAAGATGGTGGCACTGTCTTGAATTACTTGGTTCCATGGGGTGTTGGCGGTGTATTTATCGCTAACGCACTCGGGGTCGCGACACTTCAGTACTTGCCCTTCGTGTTTTTTAGTTTGTTGTGCCCGGTATTTTCCTTAATAAGTGGGTTTATGGGAATTGGACTGCAGACTACAGATAAGGTAACCGAGAAGAAAACAACAGCTTCACAAACGCTACATTAACTATCAAAAACTATCACATGTAGTAGCTAAAATAATTTAAGCTTGGATTCAGTACAGACCACTGGTTACGTGGTTTTTACACTGAATCATTTTGGACATATTGGAAAAGGTAAATGTCTTGGAATTCTACTAGGTAATAATAAATGATGGATGAAATATAAACTCGAAAAATATTGATAGTACGTAAAAAAGAAGGGGCTGTGACAAAAGTTAAATTTTGTCACAGCCCCTTTTTTATTCCGGATAAA
>NZ_AZFQ01000039.1:62197-75450 GCF_001435195.1 Liquorilactobacillus satsumensis DSM 16230 = JCM 12392
TTTTAAAATTTCAGTTAGTTTTTACCATGTTTCAAATGCTTGTTTAAACAGTCTAAGTCAGAAAGTGTTGTACTTTTTTGTATGGTTTTATTCTTAAATAAGAAAATTTAAAAATAAAATGAGTTCAACAAGGTGTTTTTAAGGTCTCGCCTCTGCTAAAATCAACTAAAGTAGCCGATATTAAAAAGTAATTGGCCCATAAAAATCTACTAATAAGAAAATTTAGAGTTATGTCTGCAACGAATCAAGTTGCTGTCAGCACATGTTTAACATCCTGGGAGTTGTTTTCAAACATTAGCTCGGTGTTAACTATGTGTCTTTTAACGTGCGCTGAAGCAGAAAAATTAGCTGAGATACAACTGTCTGAACTTTTCGGCATAGCCGTCTTCTAAATTAAGCCCACCTTTAAGGTAGTTGTCAAAATTACCGAATTTTTCTCGGATTAATTTGAAGGCATACTGCAGGTACTCTGCTTTGACATTCAAGGAGACAGCTAACGCTTTTAGTTTTGTGTCAGATAATTTGGTCGCAAATTGCTGCAAAATTTGGGCATTTTCAGCTTTGCGGGCTTCATTAGTTTTCAAATAATCAGCGTAAATATCATCTGTTCCGACACCCGCAATTTTTAATAATAACGCAGCGGCAAATCCAGTGCGATCTTTACCTGCAAAGCAATGGAAGATGATCGGTTGTGGTGTGTGTAAAAGCTCATTTAAGAATTTGTGATATCCGTCTTGGGCTGAGTGGCTTAAGACGAGTTCTGAGTAAACTGAGAGCATGTAGTTTTCGATATCATCTGTGATAACCATATTTTTGAGGCTCGGATTGGCTTGGCCAGGTGAAGAGATGATACTGATATTTTCATAAGCAACGTTTTGCAAGGCAACATCTGGACGAGTTTCAATCTCCGCGGGGCGTCTGAAATCATAGATTTTTTTCAGATTTAAATCCTTTTCCAAAAAAGTTGCATCAGCACTGGTGAGGCTGCATAACTCGCCGCTGCGAAAGAAGACTCCTGTCTTGAGACGTCCTTGTGCAGCAGTGTAACCTCCGATATCTCTTAAGTTCGTGATGCTCGTTGTTTTATCGTACTCAACAGTCAAATAAATCACTCCTATATTGGGTTATGCTTCTGAAAAAATAAGTTGCTACAAACTTATCTTACACTAAATTTAGAAAAATCCCCTGAGAATTACATTTTTTTTACAAAAAGGCAGTTACATATGCTTTACATTGTTAAACTAATAATTAAAAATTGAATTAGCGCACATGTTAAACATTTTATTAGAATAATCCAAAAATTAGATAATTAATTAGAAATAAGATTAAGATATGAGGACGAAATCAAATGGAAGCGAACAGAAAAGTTTATGAAACTATTCTTCATTTACTTGAAGAAAAAGGTCCCTGTTTTACTACTGCTGAATTAGCCCAACGGCTTCGAATCAGTAAAAGGACCCTTTATAAAATGTTTCCAACGAAAGCAGAGATTATTGATAAAACTCTGGCTTTCTTCTTTCATGACCTTTTCAAAAGATGGCATGTTCCAAAGGAAACTAGGCAACTATCATCTTCACGCCTATTACAGATTCAGTTGAGCAAATTGCCTGAAAAGTACGATCTTGACAAAATTTTGAACTACTCACAGGAATTCGAGCGGCTGTATCCGGAGCAATGGCAAAAGTTGCAGCGTTTTGTTGATGAATTGGGAAAAATGGTCTTTGATTTCTTGGTTGAAAACCAAAATGTCAGGTTGCTAACAGTTTCTGAACAAAAGGTGTTATTACGTACCATTCAATTGCAAATTCGCCAGTTACTAGATGGAGCTTATCTTAAAGCTGAAGGACTAAGTTTCAAAGAAGCACTGCAGGCATTTTATCAATTAATCTTAAGAGGTATTTTATACTAGTGGATTGTTAAGGCTGTCAAAAAATAATTTTCCATCCCAGCTTAAGGTCACTGCTCGACTGGCTGGCGTATATCTAAGCCACTGTCTACGTAGGCATTCTTTGAAAAATGCACTGCCAAGTGTGCCAGCTAAGTGGAAGCGGCGTTCTGTCCAATCTAAGCAAGGTTTAAGCAAGGGACCTTTTGACGGCAACTTGTTAATATCGATCCCCAAATCTTTAAAGAAGAGTTGACCAGCGGGTGTTAATGCTAATTGCTCATGTTGGAAAGTAACAAAATTTTTTTGACAAAGACAATCTAAGAAATTGACACCTAATGCGCCAGCTAGATGTGAATAGCAACTTCTAGCAGCTTTGAGTTCTTTGAATGCTTGATTCTTTTTAAATGAGTTTATCTTTTTTCGGGGGCTGATATTTAAAAGGTTCTCCAAAAGGGCTGCAAGCTGTTCGCTGGCCAAGTGATAGTAAACAGATCTTCCCTGTTTATAAGAACTGACCCACTCTAAGGCCTGCATTCTTTTAAGATGATATGATGCGGTTTGATCAGTGATCTTGACAGCATGTGCTAATTCATGAACAGTCTGAAAACGTCCGCTCAATAAAAGGCTGAGCAATGCTACTCTGGATTCATCTGCGAGCAGTTTAGTCACGGCGGTTAAGTCTGGTAATTCTGGCATGGGATCCCTCCTTGTTATCTCGATAAACATCGAACTGTTTTTATAATACTCTTATTCTGGAGGTGAGAGTAATGTTTAAACAATTAACTAAAGACTCTTTTTATTATGGAGCCACAGTAGTTTTAATGACAACCAAGAATCCTAACACAGGGATTGATAATTTAACCCCTTTGAGTTCTACATGGACGCTGGATCAGACGATTGTTTTTGGAATTGGATTGCACAATCAAGGATACTTGAATTTGGCTAAAGGAACGAATTTAACCTTTAATATTGCCGACGGGGAGCATTGGCAGCAAGTCGAAAAAGTAGCGAAAACCACAGGGACCCACGAAATTCCGGGGTACAAAGAAAGGGCCGGCTACACCTATTGTGCTGATAAATTTGGTTTAGGCAACTTTACTAAGTTACCAGGAATAACTGGTGAGACTGTCAGAATTAAAGAATGTCCATTACAATTAGAAGCAACGGTTTTACAAATTACAAAGCGGGCAACTTTTGCGATTGTTGAATGTCAAATTAAAGCTATTTTTGTACTGGAAGACTTATTATACGATAGCACCCACATTGATGTCGAAAAATGGCATCCACTAATTTATAAGTTCAGAGAATATGCGACAACTAAGCACCAGCTGGGCAAAAATTTTCGTTTCGCCGAATTTTCACGTTAAAAAAGATGTGCAGATTTTTGAAAAGGTGATGAAGTAGCGCGTGCAAAGATTTAGCACTGAGCACACATAATGCAAAAGTAACAAAATAAAACAAAGCGGCTGAGTCCCAAACTAAAGTTTTGGATGCAGCCGCTTTGTTTTATTTTTGATATGCATTAAGTCTTAAGATCCGCTCATTTTGCAATTTGGTAGTCTAGCGGAGCTGGTCGGCACTTCTATCTTAACGTGTTCCAAAAACCTAGCGCCTTTTTACGCACTTCTTAACGTGTTCCACCCCGCAACCTCCTGTGCCTAAGCCTGTCTTACGCGTAACCAAGTTCAGGTTACTTTGTAATTCAGGACTTAGTCGACGGAGGCTAAACGCTGAGTGTCGGCACTTCTATCATAACGTGCTTCCAGCACCAGGCTTTTGCGCCTAAGCACAAATTGCGCATAGTCATAACCCGACTATTTTGCAATTTGGTGTTAGTGCTCAAAGTCTAGCGGAGCTGGTCGGCACTTCTTCATAACATGCTCCAAAAGGCAGCCCTTTATGCTTAGCTTAGGTAACAACGGTAACAAGTTCAGTTACCTCGTTACCTGTCGCTAATCTTCAAGGTCTCCCGCCTTTTTACGCACTTCTTAACGTGTTCCACCCCGCAACCTCCTGTGCCTAAACCTGTCTTACGCGTAACCAAGTTCAGGTTACTTTGTAATTCAGGACTTAGTCGACGGAGGCTAAACGCTGAGTGTCGGCACTTCTTCTTTAATAATCTTCTACAACCTGAACCTGATAATAACTGCTGCCACTTAGCAATTTAGAAACAGGGCAACGTTTTTTAGCCAACGCAACAAGCTTCGTGGCAGTCTTCAAAGGTACTCCTGGAATCCGGACGCGGGCCACAACTAAAAAGGCAAAATTTTCTTCTTTAATTAACGTCACAGTTACTCGGACCTCTGCAGTATGTGCCAGTCCGTGTTCACGTTCAATTGCCTGCAAGGTTGCATTCATGCAAGTACTTAAGGACAATCCTAGTAATTGCTCGGGGTTTGTTCCCGGTTTGTTATTAAGGGGGTTACTAACGGTTACTGTTAAGCCACCAGTTTTAATAAATGACTGACCGTTGAGACCATCTTGGTTAACGGCTTCAGTTGTGTACAAGATGTGTTTTTCCATTGTTTTTCCTCCTGTTTTTTAGGCCCAAAGTATAGAGAGCGTGAGCAAATCAAACGTTAGTTGAAGAATTTCCGACTAAACATTTTCCGCAGTTCTTCGATTAGAAATAATGGAATTGGGATAAGTAATAACATGCACCATTCTTGCCAACCGATTGCTCCAGTATTGAAAGCTTCTTGTAGAATCGGGGTATAGATCAGGATAGAGAGCAAGGCTACTTCAAAAATGATTCCAATGAGTATTTGATGATTACTGAATAGCCCAATTCGAAAAACTGATTCTTTTTGTGTTCGGCAATTCATAACTGCAGCGATCTGGCAAAAGACAATTGCGGCTAAGGTCATAGTTGTAGCCTCTTTATAGATAGGACCACTTGCTGCTAGTACTTGTTGTGGCCATCCAGCCTGAATATTAACAAAAAAGTAGGCAAGAGCCGAAACGGCACTGGCAACTAGCCCGTACCAACCAAAAGCTTTCCAGATGATTGAGCGGCGCAAGAGATGCGCATCGCGAGCACGTGGTGGTTGTTGCATAACATTTGGTTCGGCTCTTTCAGAACCAAGACCTAATGCAGGGAGCATGTCCGTTCCTAAATCGACAGTTAAGATTTGCATAACTGTGAGGGGAAGTGGGATTGCTCCGCGGCTGAATAGAAAGAGGAGCGACGGAACTGCTTCTGGAACATTTGAATTTAAGATGTACAGTAAGAACTTCTGAATATTACTATATACAGCTCTTCCTTCTTCAACAGCAGCCACAATTGAGGCAAAATTGTCATCAGTTAAAATGATATCGGCAGCATCCTTGGCAACATCTGTTCCCATTTTTCCCATTGCAACTCCGATATCAGCTTTTTTCAATGCAGGCGCATCGTTAACTCCATCTCCAGTCGCGGCTACTATCTCACCTTGGTCTTGCAACGTTGAAACGATCCGGTACTTTTGTTCAGGTGCCACGCGAGCAAAAATGATTTCACCACTGAGTGCGTGACTTAGTTCGTCAGTAGACATTTTTTCTAATTCCGCACCGGTAACTATTCTTGGTTCAGAAGCAGTAATGCCAATCTTTTGGGCGACGGATTTGGCAGTCAGTGGGCTGTCACCCGTGACCATAATAATCTTGATATGCGCTTGCCGGCACATTTCAACTGCTTTATAAGCCTCTGGGCGCGGCGGATCAGTCATGGCAGTTAATCCTAGAAAAGTTAATCCGCTCTCTGCTGCATCTAATGTTAATTCATTGAGATTTACTTGGTCTTGTGAGATTTCCTTATAAGCAAAGCCTAAGGAACGCAAGCCCTGCGCAGCAAAATCTTGGTTAGCAGTGTTAATCTTGCGTTTGTGTGTCTCATCTAAGGGGATCGCTTGTTCTTTGAACTGAAGATGTGTACATTTTGGTAGCAAATCACTCAATGCACCCTTGACTAAGACAAGATAAGTTTTATTTGTTGTTTGATGAACAGTGGTCATCCGTTTACGCCTGGAATCAAACGGAAATTCCTTTAAGCGTGGATATTTTTGCTGGAGCGTGTGCAACTTTATTCCAGCTTTGCCAACTAACGCGCATAAGGCACCCTCTGTCGGTGTCCCAATTAATTTGTTTTTGCTTTGATCTTGTTGATTAAGCTCTAGCTTGGTGTCATTATCAAGCGCGGCAGTTAACAGCAGTTTCTCAAGCTCGCTGGTTGTCGCGGAGGCAAGCGGCTGGTTATCCAGCATGATTTTTCCGTTAATTTGATAACCTTGTCCAGTTACTTGATAGTCATGGAGCGGGGTCCAGACATGTGTAATAGTCATTTGATTCTGTGTCAGAGTTCCGGTTTTATCGGAACAGATTACGGTAGTCTCTCCAAGGGTCTCAATACTATTCAATTCTTTGACGAGGGCATGCTTTTTGGCCATGCGTTTGACACCTTGTGCAAGTGAGAGCGTTACCGTGGGCAAGAGACCTTCTGGGATGAATGCTACAACCAGGCCAAGCGCAAAAATAAAAGCTTTAGCTGCGGTGTAATGAACGAAGAACAGTGCGGCGATGAAAAAAACAATCCCAATCGAAAATGCAATTAATGAAAGTTGTTTAGTTAGACGGTTTAATTCACGCTGCAGCGGACTGAGGGTCTTTTTTTGTTGGTGAGTCAAAGCAGCAATTTTACCAAATTCAGTCTGCATTCCAGTTGCAAGTACGAGCGCGGTCGCTTTACCGCTGACAGCAGCTGTTCCGGCATAAATCATATTGGTTTCTGCAAATTGACCTTCACCAGGTTCGTAAAGAACATCTTTGGACTCGGGAACTGACTCACCTGTCAGTGCAGATTCATCTACCTGGAAGGTAGTTGCAGAAAGTAAACGAGCATCAACGGGCACCGAGTCTCCAGCTTGAATAGAGAAGACATCTCCAGGGACAATTTCTGTCGCATTGAGCTGCTGTAATTGACCATCTCTGTAAACCTGCGTAAAGACTGGTAGCATGGCTAACATTGAATCTGTTGCTTTTTGGGCGGCATGCTGTTGGTAGTAGCTAAAACAGCCATTGATTAAATTAACACACCAAATGGCGATCCCCAGTTCAATAGTATTGGTCAAAATTGCGACCAATCCACTGATCCACAGTAAAATTGCCATCAGACTGGTAAAATTCTTCAGAAATTGCTTAAACTGTGATTGCTTTTTAGTACGTTGAATGGTATTAGGGCCAAAGCGCTGCAAACGAGCGGCTGCCTGTGCGCTGGTTAATCCATGTGGTTGCGTCTCAAATTTCTGATACAGTTGTGCAAGTTCTGCCTGCGCGTAATTTCGACTAGTTTTTCCGATCTTTTTCAACGAAATCACTTCTCCCATCTCAAACCTGACTACGTGCACTTTTTCACTTACATAAAAAAACTGGACAACGAAAAACGCTTAATTCACTTCTAAATTACTCCTATGCAGACGTTAATTCAAACTCGAATTAACAGTTATCGATTAAAAGATAGCGCTTACGATTGCTGCTATTAAAAAGCAGGGGATGACTTACACAACACCTGCTTTTTTAATTATCTTTACTGGAATGCTGGAAACTGTTCATTAAGTGCAGTTTCTAAAATAGCCCTCACATGCAGTTCAACGGTGTCATAAAGTGTCAACGATACATCTTTTTGACTAAGCATTAAAGGAAGTTCGGTACAACCAAGAATTAAACCCTCAAGCTGATACTTATTCTGCATAGCATTGATAATGGTCAGCACTTTTTGCTTGCTGGTTGGAGTGACAACGCCAAGTTCAAGCTCATTAGTGATAATTTTATGGATAAGTTCAATTTGTTCGGAATTTGGGGTGATTACTCGGATATCAGCGGATGCCATTTTCTGAGCATAAAAGTCTGTTTCCATCGTAATCTTGGTTCCAAGCAAGCCAACAGTGTGCTGGCGCTTGGAAGTAATAGCCCTTTGTACTGGGTCAAGAATGCTGAGTAGCGGAAGGCTAGCACATTTTTTTAATTCAGGAAAAACAAGGTGTGGTGTATTAGCGGTTAATACCGCAAAATCGGCGCCTGCGTTTTTTAGATTGGTGATACTTGCGGCCAATTGAGCAGTTAATTCAGCTTTGCGTCCATTTTCTTCAAGGTTAAGCAGGGAAAAAACATCTAAACTATCAATGACAATGGGCGGACAGGCATGCGGCATTTTTCTCTGAAAGCCGGCAATGATCTTCTGATAATAATCGACAGTTGAGACTGGTCCCATACCTCCAACCAAACCAATTTTATACATATGCAGCGGTCCTTTCTCCATTAGTTATGTTGTTAGTATACAACAATTAAGACTTACTGCTTAATTGTTGTTTTTTAGGTAGTTTAGGTTAATATAAGAAACTGAAAATTCAATGTTAGATGTGAAGCATCCTTTTGTTTTAATACTATAATTTCTGATTTAAGTATCATATAATACCCTTTTAATTGACTGTAAAAGTTAAAAAATATATAATTTCCTTGTTAATCTACTACAAACATGTTTGCTGGGCCGCTTACCTGAATTAATAGTGGATATTATAATAAACTCAAAAAGGGGAAAAGAAATGAATAGGAACAAATTGTTTCAGAAGTTATACTCTGTGATAATGGCAGTGATCTTGTTAGCACAGTTATTGACACCAATTGCTCAAATAGATGCCAATGACCAAGTTTCCACGAATGCTGACACGGTTAAATTAATTGATGCAAAACAGGATGATAATCAACAAGGAACATTAGCACTGAAGATACATACTAAGAATACAGGATCCACCACAACGCAAGCAAAAGTGAAAGCTACTTCGAATGAAGGGCTGGTATTAAAAAATACTGACAAGGAAACCACGCTTACAGACACAAATAATAAGGAAGTTGGCCAATATACTGTCAAAGATAATCAGCTGGACGTGACAGTTAACGCGGGGGTTGATAGTGATGCCATCCTTAAACTGGCCTTTCAGTCTAGTACAAGTAATACGAGCGGCACACTTAAATTTACTTTGAATAGTCAAAGTATTACCTCAGAAACGCTGCAGACTGCGAATAGCTCTGCTAGCACATCAAGTTCGAGTTCTTCCAGTTCTGCTCAGACATCTTCATCGTCTGCAGCATTAACTAGTTCTGCTTCTTCAAAGACTTCTTCGGTTATAAAAAGCAGTTCAAGTAGCTCAAGCCAATCTGCTGCAAGTAGTCAAGCCACAGCATCATCTGCAGCTAAAGAGAGCTCAACTGCAGCCAATAAAACAACTAAGACCTTAGCGGCTGCAACAACAGGTAACGATCTTTCAAAATACCTTCCAGATTCTTCCAACGGGACAATTATAGACTCTGCTGAGATTGAATTTACCGATCAAAACGGTAAAACAGTTGATTCTAGTGCTGTTACAGCGGATACCAATATTAAATTGGATTATAAGTGGACAATTCCAAATACTTTAAAAGATAATTATAAACTAAAAGCCGGAGACTACTTTAGTTTTAATTTACCTGCTGGGATACAATATAAACCTGGTACAGGGAAATTGGGTGATTATGGAACATATACTATTTCTTCTGATGGAAAAGTGACCTTTACTTTTAACCAAGAGGTTGAAAGCCATGACAGCATCTCTGGAACCTTTAATTACACTTCTACCATAAGTAGCTCCACTACAACTGGAGAACAGGTAATCACAATTCCAACCAAAGACGGCCCGCACGAAACGCAGATTGTTGTGAACCCGACAGGCGGAAACGATATTGCTAAGGCCGGGAAACTGACAGGAGAAACTAATTCTAAAAACCCAACTGGAATTACTTGGGATGTCACTGTTAATACAAATGGGAAGGAACTTGATAACGCCACAGTTACAGATCCAATGCCTACAAGTACTAATGGAGATGTACCAACCACTTTAAAGAGCACTGCTGTTTATCCGTTAACAGTTGATTTAAAGGGTAATGTGACAGCTACTGGGGCTCCTTTAACTGCAGGAACTGACTATACTGTCGATAAAAACGGAAAAGTGACTTTTATCGGCAAATACGCTAAAACACACCAAGCATTTAAGATTGAATACACAAGTGAGATTGATGCCAGCAAGTTACCGGATGACGGCGGCAGTGTTAATTTTACTAATATTGCGACATTAACTAATAATGGGAAAGATTCAACTGGTAAGGCGAGCGTGACAGCTAATTATGGCAAACTCTTAAATAAGACATATGATGGTCAAGACAACAACGGTAGTCAAAAGTATAATTGGCACATTGAGTATAATTATGGCGAAAAGAAGCTGCCGGCCAATACTTCGCTGACAGATACATTGTCAGCAGGGCAAGCGTTCAGTGGCGATCCTACATTGAAATATGAAGACGGCACTCAAGTAGATGCATCCTTGTATAAAGTTAGTTATAATTCTGATAAATCAAAGATGACAATTACCTTTACAAACGGGTTAGACAAAGGTGTTAAAATCGCGTATCAGTCGCAGGTGACAGACCCAATTGATAAAAATCAAACAATTAGTAACTCTGTTTCTGGAGGAGACAAGACAGCTGATTCTGGTAATCAGACTGTCGGACAACAGGGATTGACCAAAAGCCGAGGAAATGTTGATTATAATGCCAAGACTGTACAATGGAATTTTGACATCAACATGGCGCGTCAGGAGATGTCAAACTGGTCGCTGACAGATCCAGTTCCTGAAGGTTTGACGGTTGACTATGATTCATTTGTACTACGTAATAAAGACACTAATACAACTTATAAAGCTGGCACAGATTACCTGATTACTAAGGATGGTAACGGATTTAAAATTGAATTCTTAGGTAACTTGAAAACAAGTGCTAAAGATTGGTATACATTATCATACAAAACCAGTTTTGAGACTAATAAGTTACCAAGTAACGGTAAATGGACCAATACTGCCACAGCTACTTGGAAAGATAAAGATGGAAAAGATCATACCAACAATGGCAGTGCGGATTTTGGACCGCAGACTAATTTTAAAAATGATGGTAGTAAGTCTGGTAGTTACAATGCTGTCAACAAACACATTACTTGGACTGTAGTGGGTAACTACAATCAACGAACGCTAAAGAATGCTTCAATCACTGATCCCATCAAAGGTGATCAAGACTATGTTGATGGTAGTGCTAAATTATATGAAGCAACTATCAATGCAAGCGGTTCTTACACAAAGGGCAATGAAGTAACTAATGCTACGATCAACTATAATAAAGATTCTAAGACAATCACAGCTGCTTTACCTGAGGGCAGTACTAAAGCATATGTATTGGTTTACGAAACTAGTTTGGCGGGCAAAGTAATTGATCAAAAAACTTATAATAATACCGCCACCTATACTAATGATTCTAAGTCTAGCAATTTAAATGCAAGTGTCGCAGTCCCGAATAGTGGTAGTTTAGCAACTAAGAGCGGACAACAAGATCCAACTGACTCTGCATATGCTATTTGGAATATTATGGTCAACAAGGCTCAATCGCAACTTAAGGATGTGGTTGTTGATGATACTCCCTCTGAGAATCAGATTGTTGATGAAAAATCAGTTGTGATTTATCCAACTAAGGTAGATGCAAAGGGTAATTATACTGAGGATACTGCTAACCCGCTTCAGCTTAATAAAGATTATAAAGTCGATTTGACAACGGATGCTTTGACTGGCAAGCAGGAATTGAAAATAAGCTTCTTAAATGAAATTACGTCCGCTTATTCAGTTCATTATCGTTCACTGATTAACTCTGGGCTGGCAAACGATACACTCAGTAATTCAGTTACAGTTGCTGGTAATGGTGAAAAAGAGACTAGTCAGACAACAACTTCCCAGACACAGATTGTTAATAATGGCGGGTCTGCAACTGGTAAGAATACTAATTTAGTAATTAATAAGACTGATGCAGATAATAAAAAAGCTTTGGCAGGAGCTGGGTTTGAACTTTACGCTGATAATAGTGGTAAAAAGGGGCAGTTGCTCCGTAGTGGTACCACAGGAACTGACGGTAAATTAGGTTGGAATAACTTGAAGTCTGGTAAGTACATCCTGGTTGAAACGAGTGCTCCCGATGGTTATGTGATTTCTTCAGATTTAGCTGAAGGTAAGGAAATTACGATTAGTTATGCTAACGCAGACGCTAACAGCAACGTAACTATTAATGAAAAAAATACACAAGGCAAAGTCACTATTCAGAAAACTGATAGTGATACTACGAAACCACTTTCTGGTGCAACCTTTGATCTTTATAAGAAAGATGGTTCCTTAGTAAAAGGTGGTTTGACATCTAATGATAAGGGAGAAGTTACCTATTCGGGATTAGACGCCGGTGATTACTATATAGTCGAGAAAACTGCGCCAGCTGGCTACGATTTAGATCAAACACAGCATAAATTTACGGTCAACGCTGATAATATTCAACAGACTGTTAAAGCCTATAATGCAGAAAAAACAGGTGCTGTTGTTTTGACCAAAACAGATGGTGATACTAATAAATCGTTGCCGGGTGCAACTTTTGATTTGTATAAAGTAGATGGGACAAAAGTAGCTAGTGATTTGAAGACCGATAGCAACGGGCAGATCTCTTATGCTGGATTAAAGCCTGGTGATTATTACTTCACTGAAACAGCAGCCCCAGCTGGTTATGATTTTAATAAGGACACGCATTACGGGTTTACCGTTGAGTTGCAAACGACTGCTAAAGTTGCAAAGGTAGCTGCGGTAAACAGTGAAAAGACTGGTTCAGTGGTCTTAACCAAAACAGATGGTGATACCGGTAAAGTATTATCAGGCGCGATCTTTAGTCTCTACGATAGTAACGACAAGTTGATTAAAACAGGCTTAACGACTGGTAAAGATGGGCAGGTTAAAGTCGATAATTTGAAGCCAGGTAACTATTATTTTAAGGAAACCAAGGCTCCAACTGGGTATGAATTAAATGATGCTAAGCTCAGCTTTACAGTTGAGTTACAGATCACAACTAAGGTTGCGACGGTTTCAGCTGCTAACGTTAAGCAGACGGGTGCAGTTGTCTTAACCAAAACAGATAGTGATACAGGAAAGACATTGTCTGGCGCAGTCTTTGATCTCTACAAAAAAGATGGTACAAAAATTGCCAGTGGCTTAACCACCGATGCAGCTGGACAGATCAAAGTTGCTGAGCTGAAACCAGGGGACTACTACTTTAAAGAAACAAGTGCTCCTGCAGGATATGAGTTAAACGATGCCAAATTGAACTTCACAGTTGAACTACAAACAACAGTTAAGGTCGCCACAGTTTCGGCAACGAATGCCGAAAAGACAGGCTCAGTGGTCTTAACCAAAACAGATAGTGATACAGGAAAGACATTGTCTGGTGCGGT
>NZ_AZFQ01000005.1 GCF_001435195.1 Liquorilactobacillus satsumensis DSM 16230 = JCM 12392
TTTTTTCTTTTGGTTAAGTCCTCGACCGATTAGTTTTGGTCCGCTCCATACATCACTGTACTTCCACTTCCAACCTATCTACCTGATCTTCTCTCAGGGGTCTTACTTTCCGAAGAAATGGGAAATCTTATCTCGAGGTGAGTTTCGCACTTAGATGCTTTCAGCGTTTATCTCATCCACACGTAGCTACCCAGCGATGCTCCTGGCGGAACAACTGGTACACCAGCGGTGTGTCCATCCCGGTCCTCTCGTACTAAGGACAGATCCTCTCAAATTTCCTACGCCCGCGACGGATAGGGACCGAACTGTCTCACGACGTTCTGAACCCAGCTCGCGTACCGCTTTAATGGGCGAACAGCCCAACCCTTGGGACCGACTACAGCCCCAGGATGCGATGAGCCGACATCGAGGTGCCAAACCTCCCCGTCGATGTGGACTCTTGGGGGAGATAAGCCTGTTATCCCCAGGGTAGCTTTTATCCGTTGAGCGATGGCCCTTCCATGCGGAACCACCGGATCACTAAGCCCGACTTTCGTCCCTGCTCGACTTGTCTGTCTCGCAGTCAAGCTCCCTTGTGCCTTTACACTCTGCGAATGATTTCCAACCATTCTGAGGGAACCTTTGGGCGCCTCCGTTACCTTTTAGGAGGCGACCGCCCCAGTCAAACTGCCCACCTGACACTGTCTCCCGCCACGCTTAGTGGCGCGGGTTAGAGTGTTCATACAACGAGGGTAGTATCCCACCAATGCCTCTGTCGAAACTAGCGTCCCGACTTCTATGGCTCCTACCTATCCTGTACAAGTTGTACAAACACCCAATATCAAGCTACAGTAAAGCTCCATGGGGTCTTTCCGTCCTGTCGCGGGTAACCCGCATCTTCACGGGTATTATAATTTCACCGAGTCTCTCGTTGAGACAGTGCCCAGATCGTTACGCCTTTCGTGCGGGTCGGAACTTACCCGACAAGGAATTTCGCTACCTTAGGACCGTTATAGTTACGGCCGCCGTTTACTGGGGCTTCAATTCTGAGCTTCGCCGAAGCTAACCCATCCTCTTAACCTTCCAGCACCGGGCAGGCGTCAGCCCCTATACGTCATCTTACGATTTTGCAGAAACCTGTGTTTTTGATAAACAGTCGCCTGGGCCTATTCACTGCGGCTGAGCTTACGCTCAGCACCCCTTCTCCCGAAGTTACGGGGTCATTTTGCCGAGTTCCTTAACGAGAGTTCTCTCGCTCACCTGAGGATTCTCTCCTCGACTACCTGTGTCGGTTTGCGGTACGGGTAGTTATACTCTTACTAGAAGCTTTTCTCGGCAGTGTGACATCAGAATCTTCGCTACTATAATTTCGCTCCCCGTCACAGCTTGTCCTCAGTTACAAGCATTTAACTCGTAACCAAACTTGCTGCTTGGGCACACATTTCCATCAGTGTGCATTCTTAGCCTCCTGCGTCCCTCCATCGTTCAAACAAATATAACTAGTACAGGAATCTCAACCTGTTATCCATCGCCTACGCCTTGCGGCCTCAGCTTAGGTCCCGACTAACCCTGGGAGGACGAGCCTTCCCCAGGAAACCTTAGTCATTCGGTGGACAGGATTCTCACCTGTCTTGCGCTACTCATACCGGCATTCTCACTTCTAAGCGCTCCACCAGTCCTTCCGGTCTGGCTTCTTCGCCCTTAGAACGCTCTCCTACCACGCAACCTCACGGTTGCATCCACAATTTCGGTAATATGTTTAGCCCCGGTACATTTTCGGCGCAGGGTCACTCGACTAGTGAGCTATTACGCACTCTTTAAATGGTGGCTGCTTCTGAGCCAACATCCTAGTTGTCTGTGCAACTCCACATCCTTTTCCACTTAACATATATTTAGGGACCTTAATTGGTGGTCTGGGCTGTTTCCCTTTCGACTACGGATCTTATCACTCGCAGTCTGACTCCCGGATAAAGATCAGTGGCATTCGGAGTTTATCTGAATTCAGTAACCCAAGACGGGCCCCTAGTTCAAACAGTGCTCTACCTCCACGATCCTAATTTCCGAGGCTAGCCCTAAAGCTATTTCGGAGAGAACCAGCTATCTCCAAGTTCGTTTGGAATTTCTCCGCTACCCACACCTCATCTCAGCATTTTTCAACATACATGAGTTCGGTCCTCCAGTGCGTTTTACCGCACCTTCAACCTGGACATGGGTAGGTCACCTGGTTTCGGGTCTATGTCTGCCTACTCAAACGCCCTCTTCAGACTCGCTTTCGCTACGGCTCCACCCTTGACGGCTTAACCTTGCAGACAAACATAACTCGCCGGTTCATTCTACAAAAGGCACGCTATCACCCGTTAACGGGCTCTAACTACTTGTAGGCACATGGTTTCAGGAACTGTTTCACTCCCCTTCCGGGGTGCTTTTCACCTTTCCCTCACGGTACTGGTTCACTATCGGTCACTAGGGAGTATTTAGCCTTGGGAGATGGTCCTCCCGGATTCCGACGGAATTTCACGTGTTCCGCCGTACTCAGGATCCTGAACTGAGAGTGGCCGCTTTTACCTACAGGGCTTTCACCTTCTCTGGCTGACCTTCCCAGGTCATGCGGTTAACGTCCACTTTGGTAACTCAAATGTTCAGTCCTACAACCCCAGAAAGCAAGCTTTCTGGTTTGGGCTGTTCCCCGTTCGCTCGCCGCTACTGAGGGAATCGATTTTTCTTTCTCTTCCTGCAGGTACTTAGATGTTTCAGTTCCCTGCGTGTTCCTCTGACTGATCTATGAATTCGATCAGCAGTAATAGTTGATTAAAACTATTGGGTTGCCCCATTCGGAAATCTCCGGCTCATAGCTTACTTACAGCTCCCCGGAGCATATCGGCGTTAGTCCCGTCCTTCATCGGCTCCTAGTACCAAGGCATCCACCATGCGCCCTTAATAACTTAACCTAACTTTACCT
>NZ_AZFQ01000040.1 GCF_001435195.1 Liquorilactobacillus satsumensis DSM 16230 = JCM 12392
GATGACCGCAAGGTTATGAATTGGAAATACCATCCTAAAGATGACTATTTTATCGACCCACAAGGAGTTAGATTTAGTTTTCATGCTTATCGCAAGCGCAAAGATAAGTATGGTTTTGAACGTGAATTTAAGGAATATATAGCGAATAAATACAATGATACTTTTCAAGTTGACCAACAGGCTTTCACCAGCGGTGGAAAGCTTCGTAAAATAAAGATTAATGAAACTTGGGAATA
>NZ_AZFQ01000006.1:0-16291 GCF_001435195.1 Liquorilactobacillus satsumensis DSM 16230 = JCM 12392
AAGAGCCCTACACATTTGATTTGTCGAAACTTTGTTCAGTTTTCAAAGGTCTACCTTGTCGCTTAACGCAACTACTATATGATAGTTGATCTAACGCCTTAAGTCAAGACTTTTTTTATTTAATAATTTGAAACGTAAAATTTATTGCATACTGCAAACTTAACTTTTACATCTCCAAAAAACACATAAAATAAATACGACCAACAAGAAATATATTACCAGCTAGATAGACCCAGGTCAAGAAAAATTTTAATTCAAATTCAAATATCTTTGTTAATGTCGGCTAAAGCAGTCCGCATCCAAGTGTCTAATCTGTCTGCAATAGGCGTAAAACCTTCTGTGACTTTCCGATTAGTCCAATAGTGCTTATGTTCACACCGAACAAACGGTTCTGGTTGATGTACAAAATCTCTTTCTAAGCATCTCACTGATAAACTGATCTTCTTTGTATATTCATCAATGTCAATTATCATGACCTTAACCTTTTGACCAGTCTTTAAATACTTATGGATATCGGTTACAAACCCATGGCGACACTCAGAGATATGGATCAAACCTTGTGTGTGATCATCTAAGGAAACAAAAGCACCATACGGTTGGATTCCCGTAACTTTTCCAGAAACCACCATTCCAATTTTATATTCCATCGTAAATTCCTTCGCTTCTCAGCTATGGATCATACCTCCTCAAAGACTGCTTCTTTAATTAAAACATCCTCAAGTGGTCGATCAGCATTCGTTTTAACTTTAGCAATTTCATCGACAACCTCTAATCCTGCACGGACTTGGCCAAATACTGTATGTCTGTGATCCAGCCAAGGCGTTCCTCCCTTTTGGTATGCAGTTATTATTTCATCGGGATACCCGGCTTGCTTCATTTGCTGAAGCATCTGCTGTGGTAAATTTTGACTCTGAACAATGAAAAATTGACTACCATTTGTATTAGGACCGGCATTAGCCATTGAAAGTGCCCCTCTCAGATTAAAGAGTTGCGCGGAAAACTCATCAGGAAACGCTTTTCCCCAAATACTTTCGCCACCACTACCAGTCCCTGTGGGATCGCCACCTTGAATCATAAAATCAGGAATTACTCGATGGAAAATTTGCCCATTATAATACCCTTGCTTTACTAAGCTGCTAAAGTTTTCAACTGTCTTTGGTGCGAGTTTAGGAAAAAGTTCAAGTTTGATCTCTCCATGATTAGTCTTTAAAACGACCACTGGATTTTCTGGATTTTGATCTAATTGCGGATAATTCATAACAACATCTCCTTTATATTTGCACTTTTAATTCTACATAATTGTTGAAGAATTTTCCAACATATTTATTTTGAAGCTTAATTATGCTAACCTATCCTAGTGTACACAAGTGAAAGGAGCTTCACAATGTCAAATGAAGACTACTATGATATTACTGTAGTGGGAGGTGGGCCAGTTGGATTATTTGCGGCTACCTATGCGTGCATGCGCCAAGCAAAAACCCAGATTATTGAAAGTTTAGACAAGCTTGGAGGTCAGGTAACTAACCTTTTTCCTGCTAAAAAGATTTATGATATCCCTGCGTTTAGCTCAATCAAAGGCAACGCTTTAATAAATGAATTAGTACAGCAAGTTCAACAGTTTGCACCACAGATCTTTTTAAACGAAAAGGTCCAAGAAATTTCCAAAACAGCTAGCGGTTTTAAATTAGTCACTAATTTAAGAACGACGTATTCCCGAACAATTATTATTGCAACAGGTGTTGGCGCTTTTCAACCACGTAAACTAGCACTTCCCAATGCAAACAGCTTTGAAAATCAGCAATTACTCTATTCTATTTCAGATCCTCAAAAATTTGCTAACAAAGATGTTATGATTGCAGGCGGAGGGGATTCAGCCGTCGACTGGGCACTTGAACTTGCACCCTTTGCCAAAACACTGCACATTGTCCATCGCAGATCAAAGTTTCGTGCCTTGGAAGCAAACGTGGCCAGATTACACGAAACCCAGACCATCTTTGATACACCTTATTTGATCACTGACCTTCAAAAAGGCGCAGATACTAAAATTAAGGTGACCTTAAAAAAGGTTAAGGAAGACAGCACCACTCAATTACGGGCCGATTACTTACTAGTAAACTACGGTTTTGTGACTGATACCAAAATTTTGCAGGACTGGAACCTAGAGACCCAGCATAATTTATTGCAGGTTTCACCCAACATGCAAACATCTACTCCCGGAATCTATGCAGCAGGCGACATCATCGACTATGCTGGAAGAGTTAACTTGATCGCAACTGGCTTTGGTGAAGCACCGATTGCCGTTAATAGTGCAATGCACTATCTTAATCCTGATCTGCGGCAACCGGCTCACAGTACACAATTAATTAAAAAGTTCCCTAAAATCAAATAACAGCACATAAAGGAGAATGTTATGAGTTTTCTGATTGATTTTGTTCTACATGTTGATAATCATCTGGTTTCTTTAGTAAATACATTTGGAGATTGGACTTACCTTTTCCTATTCTTGATCATCTTTGTCGAAACTGGAGCGGTTATTCTCCCTTTTCTTCCTGGCGACTCATTACTATTTGCAGCCTGCGCCTTGGCAGCAAACTCTCAGTATCATCTCAATATCTGGATTTTTGCTTTTCTCTTCCTCCTAGCCCCACTCTTAGGTGATTCCCTTAACTTCATGATTGGCAAAAGAGTTGGTAAAACAATCAAACCAGACTCATTTTTGGGAAGATTTATTAAAGAAGAGGACCTCGAAAAAACAAGAGCATTTTTTGAAAAACATGGTGGGATGGCCATTTCACTGGCACGTTTCATGCCGATCATCAGAACAATGTCGCCTTTTGTGGCTGGTAGCAGTGGGATGCCCTTTCGTCACTTTTTCCGCTATTGCTTAATTGGAGCAGTTGCTTGGATGACGCTTTGTTGCGGTGCAGGTTACTTTTTTGGAAACTTTCCAATTGTCAAACAGCATTTCTCATTAGTGGTCATTGGAATTATTCTAGTTTCTTTAATTCCAGCACTGATTGGAGTACTGCACAAATTCATCAAGGGTAACAAACAACCTGATAAAGACTAACAAAATTCTAATCACTAAAAAACTCCAGCCAGAAAAACTGATTTTACTCAGCTTTTTGACTGGAGTTTTTATTATTTTAACTCCCAATTATATTTCCATTCCTGCACATCCATCAAACTCACTGCAAAATAGCTTAAAGCTAATTCAAGGACTGCTTTTACCGATTTTTACGAAGACTTTGCTTTCCCCAAAAAATCCCTAATACCAAAAAAATAATTAAAAGAGTAAAGAACAGACCAAAACAAGCTAGAAAAAAGGTATCCGGCAACACATTAATAATGGGGTCTAACTTGGGATCAAATACCCAATCGTTATTTCTAAACAACAGTTCGTGGAAGTAAATAAAAAAATTATTGAAATTAAGGAGCATCATTCCAGTTAATCCGATAACACCCAAAATAAAAAACTGAAACGGGACTATGAGGCGCCATTGTTGTCCTAAACGCCTTAATTTCCTAAAGAAAAAGAAACTAAGCGGCGCAGAACACAAAAGAATCAGATAATTGAACATAAATAAATTCTTAACATCGTAAAAATGCTGCAACCCATTATAGGACATTTGAAAAGCTGAGTGCAGTTCACTTATCCACGGATAATTTAAGAAATCTAAAACGCGCTGATACTCATGGAGTAGCTTAACATCAGACATTCCTGCGCGTTGGCCTAAATGCATTTGCACTACAAAAAGATGATATAAAGGAACAAAATTGACAGTGATGGCGATACTAAATGAAATCAAAAAAAGGAACACACACACTAGCTGCAAAGCCCATTGCAACCGTTCTTTATTCATCTTTAAATTTCCAATCAGCAAGCGAATCAATTTCATAAGTTGGTGCAACCTTTTTTTGTGCAACCTGCGCTTTGGTTGAAACACCTGTATAAACTAGTAGTGTATCTAAACCACAGTTAATCCCTGCGCTAATGTCAGTCATATAATTATCGCCCACCATGATTACATCTTCCTTGGCAAGTCCAATTCTTTGCAAGGCTTTATTCATGATAATCGGCTCTGGCTTGCCAATATATGTAGCTTTTTGCTGTGTTGCACGCTCAACTAATGCAATTAAGGAACCCGCACCTGGAACCAGTCCGCGCTCATTTGGCAAATTTGTATCTGCATTCGTCCCAATGAACTTTGCACCCCGTTTAATGGCAAGTGTTGCCTTTTCGAATTTTCGATAAGTGACATCATAATCCAGCCCAACTATCACATAATCTGGAGTTTCATCCGCAAAAGAAAAGCCACGTTCCAACAACGCGTTTTTTAGACCCAGTTCTCCAATAGCGTAAACACTTCTTTTCTTGGGATCAAGCTCAGCAAGATAATCTGCAGTGGCAATTGCTGTCGTGTATACATTACTTGGCAAGACATGAATGTCAAAATTATCTGCTAAGTTAGCAACCACATCCTCTGGTGACTTAGTACTATTGTTTGTCACGAATAAAAATTCTCTTTTTCTTGCTTGTAGTTGCTCAATAAATCGCTTAGCAGCTGGAATTTTCATTTTCCCGCGATAGATTGTTCCATCTAAATCAATCAAATATCCTTTATACTTTTTCATTTTGTTTTCCTTTTCTCTGATAATCTTTTTTTACTTGGGTTTTACCCTTTTGTCTAATCGTAAAATGACGTTTGTTGGAACTTTTTTGTGTAACTACTCCAACTTCATTCGGTTTCTTTGCAGCAACACGCTTATGAATCTCAAATTTTTTCTCTACTGTTTCAACGCGTGGATTGCGGTGCTTTTTAGATTTGTTTTGTTTGTTCGGTTTATTAGGTCGCTTTGTCTTAGCTTGTTTGCCTTCAATCGCTTTTTTGTTCTTAGAATGTTTAGTTGCAGCTCCCCCACGCTTCTTTCGCCGCGACTTAGCAGGTTTAACTACTGCAAGATTTTGCAATATAAAGTATGCACATCCAAAATTACAATATTCATACAAGTAATCATCTAAATGATCAATTCTTTGAGACGGGAGCCCTCTTTCAGACTCTTTAGCGTAAAAGCCATGCAATCTCAATTGATCATAGCCCCAATCACCAACAATATAATCATATTTAGTTAAAATCTGACTAAAGCGCTGCTCCAGCCGTTCAATCTGAAAAGCATTTTTAAAATCTTTCACAAGCACATACGGGTGTCCATCAATTGTTAATTCTGTCTTGCTTTGCATTTTTATATCACTTGCATAGGCCTTGAGTGTTTCCGCTTTTTTTGCAAGTTGAGCTTCGCGCCGCTCTTTTTTTTCGCTGTCCATCGTTCACACTCCTTTAAACTGTCAGCATTAATTATACAGGATATTTAGCCGCAAAGTAATCCCCAACTATATCACGTAAAAACCGATCACCCAGATAGTGCGGATGCCCCGCAATCTCTAAAGATGGGAAGAAAGGGCAATAGATAAAATTATCCACCGTGGCAATCTGATAGTCCTGCCCAGGATCTATAATCTGATGATGCCACGTCACACTTTTCGTAAAAGAATCGTATTCGATTCCATCGTACATAATCTCTCCAAAAACCTTACCACGAAATCCGTTTCCTTTGACATGTGCATTGCGGAGATGATTGCGGTTTTTCTCCATCTCTCGAATCAAACGCCACAAATTATATCCGTTCAGGCGGACATTCACGACCCTCATTGGATGCGGTAAAATGCTGTGCAGATGTTCTCTAGTCAATTTTCCTTGATGCAGATCACCCAAAAAAAGCCCTCCATTTAAAATGGCTGCTTGTGTATTAGTAACCTGTTCAAGTGCCTTTAAACTGATTTCCATTAACGGTGATTTTCCAACCCACGAACCCGGAAAATCATGGGGCAAGTTGGCAACAGTCCGTTTACTTAAAAGTTCTGCTCCTCTTTTTTGGTAATTTTCAATCTCTGCCAAATCACCTTGAACTTCTGGTAAAAATTCCGTCTTTTGAACCGCTGCTTTACAAGTTGTTATTTTACCTTCATCAAGTGTCAGAGTAACCTTTCCAACATAGTTTCCCCACTTTCCTGCCGCACAAAGCATTGTTTTTCTAACTTGCTCTCCATGCTCTAACAGGTGATGTGTGTGGCTACCTAAAATTATGTCCAATTCAGGATATTTTTTCGCTAGTGCACGATCAGTATCGATTCCTAAATGCGATAACAGTAATAAAACATCCACTTTGGGTCTTAATTGCTTTATCAACTCAGGCAAGACCTGATCGATGGGAAGCGCTCGCCAGTTATTCATGGCATAAGTTGCTGAAAAAGGAGCCGTACATGCTAAAATACCAATTCTTGTCCCTTTTGTCGTAGTAATGATTTTTTCTTTTTGAACCCAAGAAGGCCGTTCACCAGTTTTTTCATCAAAAATGTTATCAAGCACCACTGTAAAATTTGCATGCCGATACAATTGTGTGAGCTGTGCATGTGAATTGCCAATTCCCTCATTATTACCAATTGTAACTGCATCATACCCAACCTTATTCATTAGAGCAATATTAATCTGGCCATCCGTTGCTTCACTCAGAGGATGCACTCGATCCATTGCATCGCCTAAATCAAATGTTAAAACCGCTCCATTATTTTCTTTATGCTTTTCATGCAGCAAATAGCGCCTGATTTTAGGCCAATTTTCTAAGTGCGAATGCAAATCATTCGTATGCAAGAGCGTAATTGTTTCATGCATCGTTATCCTTACCTCCTAAAATCATCTTTTTTGAAAATCTTTTTTCTTACCTGCAACCATGGTTACAATCTCGTTACTACTTATGGGTGTACCAAAAGGTCTTTTGGCAATCAGGTAGGCAAGTTCAGGAGAATCAACCCCAACGTTAATATTAGCAGCTGAATTCACACTGTAATGGTGGACATGTCCATGCAGATTAATACTGTTTTTAGAAATTCCCAGCATAAGCGGGTAATGTGTTAAGAAAAATTGAAAATGATCAAATTTTAAAATACAACCAACATCATGAAAAACAAATTTAGGCAATTGATCAGAAAGCAGATAATTATTTTTGCTGAGATATTTAAAAAATGCACGTGTATCATGGTTACCCTTAATCAAAACTAAATGACCATGCAACTGCTGCAAGATTGTAAACATCTTTGCATATTCTGCTTTGCTTGAACGTAAAAAAGCAATATCACCAAGATGATAAACTGTATCATTTTCGGAGACTATCCGATTCCAATTGTCCATTATTGTTTGATTCATTTCCGCAACAGTCAAAAAATTCCGTTGTGCAAAGTGTAGATCCTGCTTTAAGTTGTGATCAAAAAAATGCGTATCCGCAGTGAAAAACTTCATCGGCAAGAGCTCCTCATTAAATAGTCAGTTTTATCTTACAACTTATTGCTGTTTAAAAAAAGAAACGCCTAATTTTTAAAAGCTGCTGCCATTGAATGGTCTACCTCTCAGCTCTTTTACTGTACTACAAATTAGCGTTTCTTTTCAGAATATTTAATTTTTAAATGTTGAATTTAAAGTGTTTCCCTAACCACAAAACCAGCAACCATACAACTGCAACTGCTAAAGCCCAGATAGACGTGCTGTCTAAGAGCATACTGCCAGCTACAAGAACTAAAAAGGCAAGGACTACGTAATCACTCCAAGGATATAAAGGAGCCTTAAACTGTTGTCCGCTCTTTTCAAAATCAATTTTGCGATATCGCAGATGTGCCAACACGATCATCCCCCAAATAAACAAGAAACAGGTAGTTGCCACACTCGATATAAACGTAAACAACGCAGTATTTGAAAACACAAAATTAGCTAGCACAGCAATACCAATCGCAATTGCAGAAAAAATCAACCCGTTGGCTGGAACCTGCCTATGAGAAAGTTTGCTCATCTTAGAAGCAAACTTCCCATTCTTTTTATAGTTAAGTGAAAAGATCATTCTCCCAGTACTAAACAAAGAGCTGTTGCAAGCTGAAGCCGCCGCGGTAAGCACCACAAAATTAATTATTCCAGCTGCAGCCGTAACTCCGATTCCTTGAAAAACTTGTACAAAGGGACTTTGATCTTCAACGATCTTATCCCAGGGATAAATACACATTAAAGCCACCAACGAACCTACATAAAATAAAATAACTCGCACTGGAATTTCATTAATAGCCTTTGGAATAACTTGTTTGGGATTTTCAGTTTCTGACGCAGTTACCCCGATCAACTCGATTCCAATAAAACCAAAGGTTACCATCTGGAAAGAAGAAAAGAATCCTCGTGCACCAGTTGGAAAAAGTCCTCCAAACGAGAAAAGATTCTCTAAACTAGCATGCCCTGTTGGGGTTTTAAACCTAACCAGTACCAGTACTATTCCGGTGACTATCAAAACGACAATTGCTACTACTTTAATTAAAGCAAACCAAAATTCTGCTTCCCCGAAGAGACCAACCGTGATCAAGTTCATCGTTAACAGCACTACTAGAATTATAAATCCTGGAAGCCACTGGGGCACATTTGGAAACCAATACTTAATATAAAGTCCCGAAGCAGTCACATCTGCCATTGCAATCGTGACCCAACATATCCAATACGTCCATCCGGTAACAAACCCCATTTCTTCACCCAAATATTTGGCAATAAAATCAATGAATGAATGTGAGTTTAAATCAGAAAGTAAAAGTTCACCTAAAGAGCGCATTAATAAGAAACAAATAATTCCTGTAATCAGATAGGCAAATATAATTGATGGACCGGCTAAATGAATTGTTTTACCTGCTCCTAAAAAAAGCCCAGTCCCGATTGTCCCTCCCAGTGCAATTAACTGAACATGACGACTTTTCAAACTACGTGAAAATTGGTGCTCTTTCTTCATTATAAAATTCAAAACCTTTTCCTCAAATTATTGGGCAACTCTCGTATACATTGTCTAGCCCAATAGTATTAAGTTTACTGTATTTCGAAGTTGAAGTAAAATTCAACAATCTCACTTTACAATGAATTGTCTTCACTCATTTGAAAATTACTCTTTTTCCGCCAATTTGTAGACATCTTCAGCGATCATTAATTCCTCATTCGTTGGGATAACCCAAACTTCTACTTTTGAATCTGCCGTGCTAATCAGCGCAGTACTTGCTTTGGTCTCATCATTAAGCGTCGCTGCTATTTTAATCCCTAAAATTTCCAGCTGCTCACAAATTAACTTCCTAATGACAGGAATATTTTCTCCAATTCCACCGGCAAAAGCTAGCGCATCTACTCGCCCTAATTCAGCAGCGTATGCCCCAATATACTTAACTATTCGATTCACAAAAAGTGAAATTGCAAGTTGTGCGCGCGGATTTTCGTGACGTTGTGCAAAAACTTCCCGCATATCTGGCGAAATACCTGAAACTCCTAAAATTCCAGACTTTTCATTCAAAATTTTTAAAATTTCGGTAGTACTGATGCCCAACTGATCTTCCAAATAGAGCAAAAGCGATGGATCAACATCGCCTGAACGCGTCTGCATCATAATTCCTGAGACGGGTGAAAAACCCATGCTAGTGTCAAGCGAGAATCCTTCTTTAACCGCACAAACAGATGCTCCAGAACCTAAATGCAAAAGAATCGCATTAGTTTTGCTTTTTTCTGCGTGTGAGAGTCGCAAAAGCTCTTTTAAGATAAAACGATAACTGATTCCATGTGCACCAAACTTTTGAACATGGTACTTTTGATAATACTCATAAGGGATACCGTAAAGAAGATTCTCTCTGGGCATTGTTTGATGAAACCCAGTATCAAAAACAGCTACACTTAATGCCTGTGGCAGCTCCGCTCTAAATGCTTTAATAGCCATAATATTTGCAGGATTATGCAGTGGCGCAAGGATCTTCAACTTCTCCATTTCCTGTAAAACAGCATCATTGATCACAGTTGAACGTGCAAACACAGTTCCACCATTAACGAACCTATGTCCAATTCCTTTTATTTCATTTAAATCTGTTACTATTTTGGACTCTGTTAACAAACTCAGCAAGCGTTCAACTGCCTGCAAATGATTGGCACATTCGAATTCTTCATCTATTTTTTGCGAACCAAAAATAGTAGTTTCTTTAGCACCACTTAACCCAATTCTTTCAACTTGTCCTCGAGCTATCACCGTTTTTTGTGGCATTTCGAATAATTTCCACTTAAGTGTTGAACTTCCGGCATTAACAGCTAAAATTTTCATAAATATTTTCTCTCCAATTATTCAGTTTTTAATGTTTTTTACGATCCAGTCATCAACTTGCTGAATAAACGTTGAAAATGCCCTTGCTTCTTTAAATGAAGGTATCTCTCCTAACAACACTGGCGCAGCTTGTTTTGCTCCACCGCCACGTCTTTGCAGCAACAATAAAGCCTTTTGACTTTTTTGCGAAGAAAATAACTCGACTGGTAAGTTCAATAAACCTTGGAAATGACCTTGTTTTTGGATAACTTTAAGCAATCCTTTGGCTTCTTCACTTTCAAAGAGACCGCGAGGTACCAAAAAGAAAGCATACCCGCCAGGTTTCAATTGCAAAAGTGCTTGTTCAATCAATAAATGATGCGCATATGAATGCCCCTTTTGCGCCTTGGTTTCAAAATTTTCCACATTCTTATCTTGTGGATAATAACCAACCGGCAAATCACTCACTACCATGTCCATTTTAGGAATAACCAAGTCTGTGACTGCATCCTGATGGTAAAATTGTGCGGTAATCCCTTGCAATTGTGAACTCATGCCTGCAATCGCCAAGAGCGTATCGTCATTATCAACGCCATAAAGCTTTAGCTTTTCATACCCATTTTGGGCTAAGTGGTTATAAATAGTTGTCAATAAATTGCCTGTCCCAACAGCGATATCTAGTATCTTTTCAGTTTGAGACTTATCTGTAATATGTTCAATCAGATAAGCCACTAAAAATCCAATTGCATCTGGGGTCATTTGATGATTGGCTTGAATCCTGTCGTACTGGTTTGCTTTAACCAATGCAAACTGAAGCACTTGCCTCAGCTCTTCACTGCTTAAAGCAGCCTTCAAAATCCGTTCATAATATTCTTCCAACTGCTTTTTTACTGCTAAGGTAGGGCGTTCGTTCTCAACCATCACGTGGCCATTATCTAAAAGATTATCACCCGATTCAATTAAAGCGTCCAAGTATGACGTTCCCAGTTCTGTTTGCAACAAGGAAATTGTCTTATCAAAATTTTGATAAGCATCTCTTATTTTTTCTATTTTCACAATCCACACCTCACAAATTAAAACTGCTCTACCAGTTTAACGAATTCAACCAGATATTTCAAACATCAAAATTTATAATTCAGTTAATAATGAGCATCATTAAGTTCCAATTCAGCGCCAGAACTTAATTTAACAACAAACAGATGCTCTTTTTTCGTCACGGTTCCCGCAGAATAAATAATAACATTTTCATTGGTGATACCATTAGAAATAGCTAAATTTCGTAAGGTAATTGCTGTATTATAATGAACTGTATTCCTAAGTGTCAATAAGCGCTGATGGTAATACAAAAGTTGCCCACTAAAAATCAACCCAATCACCACAATTAATAGCGTCCCGGAAGAAAGAAGATATGCTTTTACACTTTTTTGCATATAATCACTCCTTTTTACCCATCACAATCTCACAATGATATTTTCTTTTTTGCATCGTGGCATCAATCACCAGCAAATTATCATGGAAAACTGCATCAAATTGGGAAACGTCATAAAGCAATGGTAAGTAACCACCATCTGCACCTGTCATTTTAACCAAATCATTGTAGTAAACTAAGCGATATTCTTTTTGTTTTGTAAGGCTCGAAAAAAAGACAATCTTATCTTGGGTTTTCATAAACTGCAAGGCAAGATTTTCAGCAGAAATTACATTCACAAACTGTTCCCATTCGATCTGTTCACTCTTTTCTGTCGTTGCATTCATGCGCAATGAGGTCTTAAATGCGATGTTAATTGTACCGAGCAAAAAAGCTGTTAATCCCAAGGCCAATAAATATTCAATTAATAAAAACGCACGCGTTCTTTTTTTATTTATCATTGCTCACTTTCCCTAAACTGCGTTTTAGAATAGACATCAAGCAGTCTTTTTTCATCACTACTGAGCCCGCCTTGTCCGACTAAAAGTAGTTTCTTACTAATATTTAGCGTTTTTTGCGAATCTTTTAAGACTGAATACTCTTTTTTTTCATACATTGTAAATTGCCGCTGATTTTCATAAAAAATGATTAATAGGGTACAGACAATCAGCATCTCCAGCAACGTTTCAGCCAACAGATAAGCGCAAAGCTTCCTACTGCTTAACATAATACTTCCCCCATCCAAACTGAACTACGATTTTATAGGTCAACGCGGATAAAGTTGATTTAACAATGATTGTATTTGCGGTCACGTTGCCCGTTTCATTAATTCGTATCAAGCGATAGGCAGGAACCTCCATTGTCTCGGGCAGTTTTATTACTGTTTTAACCACATTTCCTTCCCAAAAAGCAACTTCATGCGCTTTAAATTCGATAAATCCCTTAACACCATGCTGTGGTACCACAATTGTCTCGCGCTGCCATGCATGCTTCAATTGCTGCCAAAAAATTTCTTCCTTAACTCGCGCCGTAATTGTTCCTGCCGGTCGCAAAGCAAGCAGCACGAAAAAGGCACTTAACGCTAAAACTAGGACAGCTTCGACCAACGTAAAGCCAGCTTGTCTGCTACTCCTCAACTGTAATTCCTGCTTTTTTGGCCTGTTCGTATTGTCCACTGCTTAGATAACTTCCTTCTTTCAATTCATCTAAAGTGACATTTTGTTTGTCTGAATGTTCATTTCGGTAAAGATCGGCTTGCGTTTGAACTACATCGGAAAGTGCTCTGTTGCCAACATTTTGAGCACGTTCTCGTTGGCTACTGATGTTCGGTAAAATAATTAAAATTAAAACTCCAATAATAAATAATACGATTGACATTTCTACCAAAGTAAATGCTTGATAAACCTTAACTTTTGCTTTTTTTACTTTTTTCATTGATACATCCCTCCAAGATTTTGATATAGCGGCAGTAGCATACTCAGATAAGTTATAATAATCAACAACGCTACTACTACAAAAAGAAGTGGCTGTACTAATCCAATTAACCGTTCAATGCGCTGCAGCAGCTTCACGTATACAGCTTGGGCGTAAATCATTAATTCATTGCTCAATTCGTCGACCGTATTCCCTTTGCTCAAAAATAAGGTGAACTCTTGTGGAATAAAGCTATAATGACTAATAAACTGATCCATTTCCTGTCCTTTTTTCAAAACTTGTTTTAACTCTTCCCCCATATGAAATAACAATGTCTCATGCTCGAATTCACTCAAGAAAACACAAATTTTTTTGAGATCTAACCCACTTTTTAAAAGCAAAGCTAAGTTAAAGGAGATGTAGTAATAACAATACATCCGATACAAACCCCCCAAAAAAGGAAAACGGCAGCGCTGCTCCACACGTTGTAAATAGCCATGGTGTTTCGACCCAAAATATTTTTTATAAACAACCAGCAGTCCCAGTGAACTTCCACCGATAATTCCCAACAATCCGAAAAAACTATAATTTGAAGATGACAAGTTTAGGTTACTAGAAGTCTGAAAAGCACTCAGCTCTGGTTTTAAAAAAACTTGAAATGCAATAATTAAAACCGTGATTAACAGCAGTAAGAAAATCGGATACAGTAACACGGCCCGCAGGCGCTGGCGCTGTTGCTCTTTTTGCTCTAAAAAATTACTAAGTTGCCTAACACTTTCGTACAAAAGCCCATAACTTTCAGCAATATAGAGTTGATTAAATGTCTCTTTATCCAATAAATGTTTTAAACTAGCGCAAAATGTTCCTCCACGTGCAAAGGTGTTCGCAATCCGGTCACATATTTTCTTTTGCTGCGGGAGCAAAATTACAATATCTGCCACCGCCTGCTGTAGTGAAAAACCGGCATGCAACAAGTCAGCTAATGTTTTAAAAAATAGCAGCTGTTGTTTGACCGGCCACCTCTTATTAAAATCAACCTTCCACATATCGTTGAAACGTTTGTCGTGTAATCCACTTTTTAGCCAAACACTCTTCAAGATCTTCCCTCCATTTTTCTGTCATTTCCTGACTACCATTGTGTTCGATAAATTCGGAGATGCTAAAAGGAAATTGATCGAAAAGCACCTTATTGCCACCAGTAACAACTGGCAACATTCTTTGATAACAAACTAACTTCAAAGTTTGTGCGAGATCTTCTAAATTGACCCCAAGTGCCAGCAACCTTCTAATCACACCATAAACATTGACTGCATGTACGGTACTGATAACTGAATGGCCACTTAAGGCTGCATTAATCACATTAGTAGCTGTTTCTTCATCTCTGATTTCTCCAATAATAAAAAGATCGGGTCTGTGGCGCAAAGCCGCTTTAATCAGCCGAGCATAGGTCATTTGTGCTCTTTCGTTAACCTGTAACTGCAAAAAAGCCGGCTCGTAAATTTCAACTGGATCTTCAATACACATCACTTGTTGCTGCAACTGACGAGCAACGTGATACATTGTCGAAGTTTTTCCTGCACCCACAGGCCCCGCCAATAAAATCAAACCCTTTTTTTGAACACCTGTCACTATCTTTTGGTACTGTTCTGGGAAGAAATATCTGCCTGCAATCTTCTTTTCATAAATTAAACGTAGTACCAGGGACTCTCTGCCAGTAAAGTCGCCTACACTTGAAATTCGCCCATATACATGCGTTGCAATCAGTAGCGCTCCTGTCTGTGGTCTGCGATGCTCACTCAGCATCATATTTGCTTGATACTTTAAGTTATTGATAATTTGCGTTCCGAGCGCTTGCTCAATTCTTTCAAAAAAATGAATTCTCCCAGCAATACTAAGTTTGATCACATAATGGTTTGCTTCCGGCAACAGGAAAATATCGCTGGCCTCTTTTTTTAATGACACTGCTAGTAAATCACTTAATTTTTCGACAGACAATTTAACACCTCCTAAGAATAAATACGTAAAAACAATTGTTGTCACCAAAAATGATTTAAATACTTGTTTTTATAAACTCTTGGTTAAAAACAGCGCAAAAAAGAGCTGTAATAAACCTGGAGATCAATTCCAGACTTGTTACAGCTCTTTTAAAAAACGCTCACTATTTTGCTAATACTTGTTTTCGTGTTGGAATAGAAGGGATCGCACCTAAATGTTGCACAGCTAAAGAGGCTGCTTTACTTGCATACCGAACAGCTTCTTCAATATTACTAAAGTCATGTTCTAAAACTGAACTAAGTGCTCCAATAAAGGTATCTCCTGCTCCCGTTGTATCTACAACTTCAACTTTGAAAGCCGGTATTAATCCAGTAAATGCAGGCGTTTGGCAGTACGCTCCTAAGCTTCCAAGTGTAATAATAACATTTTTAATGCCTTTGTTGACCAGTTCAAGTGCTGCCTGACGAGCAGTCTGTTCATCCTTTATCACCACACCCGTCAGTTCCTGCGCTTCAACTTCGTTTGGTACTATTAAATCGGTTAGCTGCAGCAGCTTGGCAGATGCTTTTTTGGCTGGTGCAGGATTAAGAATCGTAGCGACACCTGCTTTTTTTGCAATCCTAAAAAATTCTTCAATTCTTTGTAGTGGAACTTCAAACTGAGAAACTGCAAAAGTTGCATGTTGAAACTGCTCACTTGCAGCAACAATGTCTTGTGGTTGCAAGCACTGATTTGCGCCACCATTAATAATAATCGAATTTTGTCCTGAATCTTGCAGTAAAATAAAAGCCTGACCCGTAATTGCAGCCTGGTCCACTTTTACGTTACTGCAATCCACTCCGTTATCTTGTAGTAACTTGAGCATCGTTTCACCATAATTGTCTGCACCCACTCGTCCAATGAATGAAGTTGCTGCTTCGCTACGTGCCGCGGCAACAGCTTGATTAGCCCCCTTGCCTCCACCGGCTGTTTTTAAATCTTTCATCGCCATCGTCTCCCCTGGTTTAGGCAAACGTGCAACCTGTAGGATGATGTCCATATTAATACTTCCTAGGAAAAAAACCGTTTTTTTATTTTTCACCTGATGGGCCCCCTGTGATTACTTTTTCTTTATTATAGCAACATTTTCTATTTGGTAAAAGAAAGTCCAAACACCACCGCATCATTTGCTTTTTGCTGTTGAAATTATTATTCAAAAATTGCTTGCACAGAGGAATTCGGGCAATCAAAAATTAAAAAGAGAGTGTGACATAAGTCGGGAAAATTTGAGTACTAACTCGAAATTACGAA
>NZ_AZFQ01000006.1:16345-43604 GCF_001435195.1 Liquorilactobacillus satsumensis DSM 16230 = JCM 12392
CTTTTGTCACAGCCCCTCTTAGCTCGTTTAACTTTGGTGCTTCCTGATAGCCAATCTCAACAAAGATGATACTTACTTCGTGGATTTCAACTAGTCAGGTAATTCACCTGAATGGTAAACTTCTGAAACATCATCTTCATCTTCGAGTCTATCGATTAAACGCTCGAACTGCTCAACTTTATCTTCCGGAATCGGCACATAATTCTGAGGAATCATCGTTAACTCAGCTGTATCAAGTTCATACTTCTTTTGCAACTCATCTCTGACAGTTGCAAAATCCTTAGGATCTGTATAAATCTCAAAAACATCATCGGAAGTCTGGAGATCTTCTCCCCCAGCATTAATAACATCCTCAAACATCTGATCTTCATCAACATCCAGTCCCTCACGTGCGATCGCAATATATCCCTTTCGATCAAACATAAAACTCACAGAACCGGTCTCACCAAGGTTACCGCCGTTGCGTGTAAAATCAGCACGCACAGCAGAAGCAGTTCTGTTCCGGTTGTCAGTTAACGCTTCAACCATCACAGCAACACCACCTGGGCCATATCCTTCATAAGTTATTTCCTCATAGTTGGCACCATCACTGCCGGTAGACTTATCAAGTGCTCGCTTGATATTGTCTTTGGGCATGTTGGCTGCACGGGCTTTATCGATCATCAATCGAAGTTGCGGATTAGCATCGGGATCAGGACCGCCACTCTTTGCCGCCATGTAGATTTCTCGCGATAGTCTCTGAAAAATTTTTCCACGCTTTGCATCTTGGGCATTTTTACGGCCTTGGATGTTATTCCATTTAGAATGTCCTGACATATCTAATACCTCTTTCCGAAATTTTAATCAGACCGACAATTCAGTCACATTAAATATTAGCAAAAAAACGTCATTAAAGCAATAACAGAAAAATCATTTTTGCCGCTGCGCCCAATAAATTCCAAGCACCAGAATTCCCACCAAAGCACCACAGCCATCTAAGGCAACATCTTGAAAAAGCGGCGTTCTTCCTCCTGTCAACATTTGATGAAATTCATCGAATGCTGCGTAGCCAATTGCTGTTAAAGCACTTATAAAAATGCTCAAAGCCAAGGAGTTTAATCTTGGCTTTAAACCTATATATAGAAAAGTGCCTAAAAACAGATAACTAGTGAAGTGGGCGGCCTTTCTGATAAAGAATTCAACAAACTTAAAATAACCAAGTTTTGCAATGCTGACTTGCTCAGTCGCATACGTAAAAGAAAAGCCGTTCAAAAAGTGATTGAAGGGCTTTCCGGCCAAATATTTTTCTAAAAATGGAACAGTTGTCTGCTGCTGATAAGTCATTGCAGAGCTGATGAACAAAACTAACATTATCAAAAATGCCAACAAAAGGAAGGTATCTGCATTAATCTTTAAATATTTCCGCAAAACTACACCTCTTGTTTATTTTGTAGAAGCCCGCTTGATCAAACCATAAGGAAGCTCAACTTCTTTTTCAATAACTTCTTCTTTGTTCATTAACTTGGTTAAGAAACGCATTGAAACAGCACCAATATCATACAGCGGTTGTGTAATTGAAGATAACTTTGGCCGCACAATTTCGGTAATTTTTGAGTTGTTGCTAGTGATAACCTCAAACTTTTGTGGAACTGCCACGCCCGCATCCTGTGCACCATTTACCACACCGGCTGCCAGTTCATCATCACCAACATAAGCAGCTGTTGCTCCTGCAGAAACAATTGCAGGCCACAGAATCTCTCCTGCACGATAGCTGTAGTCGGTTTCAAAGACAAGTTCAGGATCATATTCAATTTTCTTTTTAGCTAACGCATTCTTATAGCCCTTTAACCGGTAATCGCTATTGATGGCCTCATTCATCGGTCCTGAAATGAATGCAACTTTTTGGTTGCCATGGTTAATCAAATCAACAACCGCTTCCTCCACCGCTGCCACATAGTCAATATGCACGCTGCCAAGTTCTTCTTTAGGATCAACGGAACCAGCCAAAATTACAGGTGTTTTACTATGATCTAACTGTGAGCGTAATTCATCGCTGATCTTGTTTCCCATATAAATAATTCCATCGACTTGTTTTGCAAGTAAAGTGTTAAGCACTTGAAGTTCTTTTTGGCTATTGCTATCTGAGTTGGCCAAAATAATGTTGTATTTGTACATAGTCGCGACATCATCAATTCCACGTGCAAGCGACGAAAAATAAATATTCGTAACATCTGGGATGATCACACCTACAGTTGTCGTTTTCTTACTTGCAAGCCCACGCGCCACTGCATTCGGGCGGTAGTCAAGACGTTCAATGACTTCCAAAACCTTCTTACGGGTCGCAGGTTTAACATTGGGATTACCATTGACAACCCGCGAGACGGTTGCCATTGAAACTGCTGCCTCACGTGCAACGTCATAAATTGTGATTGTTTTCTTTTCCATAGTTTTTCCTTCCGTATTTTCATTTAATTTTCACTAACAACCTTTAATTTAGCAAAACATTGCTCTTTTTGCAAGCGTTTCATGCTGTATGGCTGCTCTTTTCATTAACTTTTCAACAAAAATTGAGAGCGTCACCACTGAACAAGCTATGCTATAATTAGTTTATTAAAATTAAGGAAGCGATTAGATGACACATTTTGAAAAAGTTCAACAGTGGCTGGCCGAACATCACTATCAAGTCGGTTATCTCAGTAATTTTAAAAACATTCAATACTTTACCGGCTTTGCAAGTGATCCAATTGAACGAGTACTTGCCTTGTTTATTTTTCCCGATCAAGATCCCTTTATCTTTGCACCCGCGCTCGAAGTCGAAGCAGTCAAAGAAACAGGCTGGCAATATCCTGTTTACGGTTATTTAGACCACGAGGACCCTTTTGCAATTATCAAGGATCAGATTTTGGCAAGAGTAAAAAATCCGACACGTTGGGCGATTGAAAAAGGGAATCTCAACGTGAGCCGTTTTGAAGAATTACAGCAAAAATTCCCAACAGCAACATTTACCGGTGATCTGACACCACTTATTCAGCAAGAACAGCTCTTAAAGACACCTGCTGAAATTGAAAAACTTAAAATTGCCGGCAAATGGGCCGATTATGCTTTTGAAGTTGGGTTCAAAGCACTTAGTACTAAACGAACTGAACAGGATGTTGCAGCTGAGATTGAATATGCATTAAAGAAAAAAGGGATCACACACACCAGCTTCGATACAATTATTCAAAGCGGTGCCAATGCTGCAGATCCACATGGAGTACCCAAAAAAGAATTTATCAAGCCCAACGAACTTGTGTTGTTCGATTTAGGAGTGGTTTTCGATGGCTATATCTCAGATGCCAGCCGCACAGTCGGTTTTGGCAAACAGCTAAGTGAAAAATCACAGGAAATTTATCGAGTTTGCCTTGAAGCCCAGCTCACTGCACAAGCCGCTGTTAAACCTGGAATGCGCGCGGAAGAGCTTGACAAAATTGCACGTGATATTATTACCAAGGCCGGCTATGGTGAATATTTCATTCATCGTCTTGGTCATGGAATGGGTCAAAGTGAGCATGAATTTCCATCCATAATGGAAGGAAACTCAATGGAATTACAGCCAGGGATGTGTTTTTCAATTGAACCTGGCATTTATATTCCTGGTGTCGCAGGTGTACGAATTGAAGATTGCGTTTACGTTACAGAAAATGGCGCAGAAGCCTTTACACACACACCTAAGGAACTGCAACTGTTGCCACTTGCATAAACTAATTGAATATAAAAAAAGCCGGACATTGTCTGGTTTTTTTATGCTTACTTAATTTAATTATAATTAGCTGAATCTGTGTTTTAATATTAATTATTTTTCCCGTGGATAAAAAGTCTCAGTTGGATGCTCTTTTTCAAACTCTGCAGCTTCTTTTGCTTCACCAAAAGCAGAACGCCCATCAATTACGATCTCGTCTTCTTGCTCATCGGCTCCTTCAAAAAAATCCGTAGTCGTCTCTGAAAGATCTTCTTTTTCTTGTTTAAATTGTTTTTTTAGCTCTGCCGTTGCCTCTTTAAGCGACGATAATGCTTGGTCGAAATTTTCGCCTTTCTTTAAATCATTCGCTTTATCAACAACTTTTTGTTTCAAATCCTCAAAGGTGCCTTGCAACCCCTCTTCATCTCCGAAATAGTCGCGTGCATATTGGTAGTACCTAAGAGCAGCTTCACGACTATCATTTGTTGCTTCATTAACTTTCTCGCGAATCTCGTCTTGATGCTTGTCAAAAACTTTCTTTGTGACAAAATAAGCAGCGGCACCGACAGCGACTGCTGCAAAAAGTGACGTTTTCTTAACCATCTTGCAAACCCCCCTGAATTAACTAGTTATTCTTTTTTCTTCTTACGCAAACTATATAGTTTTCTGAGTAATCCGAAAGCCATTGCTGTCTTGCCAGCATTTTGTGTTGAAGTGGTAACTTTCTCAGCTAGACCTCGACTTGCGCTGTTTAGATCCGAAACACTCTCGCTCAGATCGGCTACCGTCTGGAAAAGCGGATCAATTGTTTTGGATTTGTGATTCACATCATCCAATAAAGTGTTCGATTTAGCTAGAATTGCTTCAACTTCTTTCGCAATCCCATCAGCATCGGTCTTAAGTACTTTGACACTTTCGTTGACTTCATTCATTGTTTTCACAACTTTTGCTAAAACTGCACACAGGAAAACAACCAGCAACAAGAACGCCAAAGCAGCGATCAAACCAGCTAACTGTCCAAAAGTTAGTGTTGTCATAGTTACGCCTCCTCGTTTTCGCTTTATTTTAGAATATCATTGACGCTGATAAACTGCAATTAAAAGAAAACCATTATAGTATTTTTATAACTAAAAAATAAAATCAAATTTAATTTTAACTGGAGTCTGTGTGCTTTTTTGCTATTATAGAAGATAGTAAAGGAGATCAAGACCATGCAACCATCTTATTTAATTATCACCGCATCACAAGACATTGCAACTCAAGTTACGCGTCAAACGAATCTTGTGACAACTTACCTCGCCAAAATTAATTGGGAGGATATCTTTGGAAAAATTCTAACAACATTCCTATCGCTTGTATTATTATCTTTGTTTTTCTTTCTCATCAATTGGTTAGGCAAGATCATTATCCGTCGTGGTTTCAAAAAGACTCGCCGTAGTGATCACCTTAGTTCAAACAGACTGAACACAATTTTTACACTTTCATTGAATATTTTTCATTATTGTGTCCTTTTCTTTTACTTCTATGCAATCTTGTCAGCCATTGGCATCCCGGTTGGAACCCTTTTAGCAGGTGTCGGCATTGCAAGTGTTGCCTTAGGTTTAGGTGCCCAAGGATTTGTCACTGATGTGGTGACAGGCTTTTTTATCCTTTTGGAACAGCAATTTGATGTCGGAGATGAGGTTAAAATTGGCAAAATCAGTGGTACTATTCGTGCAATCGGTCTACGGACCACTCAGATCACTGATTATGATGGGACACTGCACTATGTACCTAATCGTAATATTACAATTGTCAGCAACCTCTCACGCAATGATATGCGTGCCTTAGTTGACATCTACTTTGATCCCAGCTCTGATATCCAAAAGATGTCAGCTATTATTAGAGAGGTTAATCATGACCTAGCTCCAAAATTCACTGAGATCACTCAAGGGCCTACTCTGCTGGGCACGATCGAAAGTCCAAATGGGTCCCTGTGTCTGAGAGTTGTTATTTACACAAAAAATGGTGCGCAGTTCAACATTCAGCGGACATTTCTTGCGGCTTATCTTAAAGAACTTAACCAAGCCGGTTTTAAACTCAAGAACTCTCCACTGAATCTCACTACAACACCATAAACTCATTCTAAGCTGCTTTTTTCGTTATTTTACAAACATTTTTTGCCGCTCACTCAGGTAACCAATCATTGCTGACACTCCTTTGATAATCGCACCTTCTTGAGGTGCAAAATGTTCGGAATGCAGTGAGTATGGACTGTCAACCCCTAGCCAAAACATTGTTCCCGGAATTTTAGATAACAAGAAGCCGAAATCTTCACCCGTCATAGCTGGCAATGTCTCGATAAAATCGACATTTGCCGCTTTTTTCATATAATCTATAAAAGCTGCAGTTGTCTGCTGATTGTTCTCTACCGGGTAATACCCTCCTTGATGCAGATCAAGCTTAAGCTCACAGTCAAAGGACTCTGCAACTCCGGCAGCAATTTTTCTTACTCTTTTTTGAATTAGTTCATTATTTCCCTGTGTCAGGGCTCTGATCGTCCCGTCAATCTGAGCTTTCCCAGAGATCACGTTACCAGTTGTTCCAGCTGCAAAATGTCCCAGAGTTACTACACCCGCTTGAATTGGATCAACATTACGGCTAACAATTGTCTGAATCTGATTTACGAACTGTGCTCCGGCGACCACCATATCATTGGCTTGATGAGGAAAGGCTGCATGCCCACTCTTCCCCAAAAATGTCGCATGAATTTCACAAGTTCCAGCAAAAAGTGTCCCTTGTCTGCATCCAATTGCTCCAGTCGGCAATCCTGGATTATCGTGAAATGCATAAATTTCATCTGGCATCCATTCGTTCAAGCTTCCACTTTCATATAGCTGCTTGCCCCCACTTGCATTCTCTTCTGCTGGTTGGAAAATAAAAGTTAAATTAACTTTCGGTTGTTCTTCAGCAAAATAACTCAAAATTCCAAGCGCAACGGTCATATGAATATCATGCCCACAAGCATGCATTCGGCCTGCATGTCTGGATGCATATGAAAGCCCTGTTTGTTCGGTCACCGGAAGACCATCAATGTCAGTGCGGTAGCCAATTGTATAAGTTGGGTTTGCACCGCGAACATGCACTAAAATTGCTGTTTTCCATTTTTTTATTTCAAGATATGTCTGCGGCAGCCGCTCAATAATCTCCAGTAGCTTAGCTTGTGTTTCAAATTCCAGCATGCCAATTTCAGGAATTTGATGCAATGTTCTTCTAATCGCAATCAATTCTTTTTCTGTCAAACTCATCTGTCTCATCCCACTTTACAGCTAATTTTTATTCTCTTTAATCATAACCCATTGCATGCTTAAATTCACTTACAGCTTAAAAAAAGGCGTAGGATCCAAGCGAATTCAGTGCCTGCACACTCCGGCAACAATCTTTGCTTGGATTCTACAACCCATATCAGAAATTAAAACTAAGTTTTCAAAAAATTTTATATTTTACGCAAATCAGCCACTAATTCAGTTTTATCGTCTGCTACATCTGCCACATCTTTAATCTTTTTGGCTGGAATCCCGACAACGACCGTCTTAGGCGCAACATCTTGAGTAACAACTGCGCCTGCACCAACAACGGCACCTGCACCAACACGTACCCCTTCAAGAACAACGGCATTAGCTCCAATTAAAACATTGTCTTCAATAACAACTGGTTTAGCAGAAGGCGGCTCAACTACACCTGCCAGCACAGTGCCTGCACCAATATGACAATTTTTGCCCACAAGTGCACGTCCACCTAAAATAGCGCCCATATCAATCATGGAATTTTCACCGACTTCGGCTCCAATATTAATTACGGCTCCCATCATTACCACCGCATTGTCTCCAATGACTACCTGATCACGAATAATTGCACCTGGTTCAATTCGTGCATTAAATTTCTTTGTATCAAGTAATGGCACTCCAGTATTACGACCATCGTTTTCGACACGATATCCTGTAATTTCCGCGCCTTTGTGCTGAGCAAGAAATGGTTTAAGTTCCTTCCAATCTCCAAACAAAACCCCTGCTTTTTTGCCCACGTAAGCTTCAATTTTCTTTGGAAATTCAAGCTTTTTGAAGTCCCCTTTCACATATACCTTTACCGGGGTCTTCTTCTTTGATTCAGCAATTGTTCGAATAATTTCTTTTGCATCTAACTTAGCCATCTATTTTCCTCCTTTATTTTGAATCTTTTCACTGCAAAATTTAATTTTGCAACTTAAGATCTTCCTTTGCAGTAATAGCGTAATATTTATCAAAATCATGCGCAACAAAATTAACTGCTTTCATAATTTCTCTGCGCGTGACAATTCCTGTAAACAATCCTTCATCACTGACGACTACCAAGAAAGGCTGATCCACCAAAAGATGGAGAATTTCTTCGATATCATACGGCAGCTTGATCGTAGTAACATCCGTTTGCATCACTTCAGCAACCTTTTTTCTACCCAGTCTGGTTGGGTCAATGCCATTCATCCCTAACATTGTTTCAGTCAGCATTGGCAACGATAATAATCCCTTAAAATGCTGTTTTTTATCCAAAACAGGAATTGTTGCATATTTAACCTTAGTCAACACCAGAAAAGCATGATCCAAATTGTTATCTTCCTGCACATTTGCGACCATTTCGGCAGGAATCAGAAAATGATCCTGTCTGTGTACAAACATCTGCTCGATCGGCTTTATCATCACAATTATGAGCCCCCTTCGATCACTAGCTTTTATTTTAAGATACTTCACCCTAAAAGCCAACTAATATTCTAAAATTAAAACGTTTTCTAATATTTACATATTACCTTTTTATGATAAGCTTATAAGGTATTTGCATAAGAGGAGGTCAACATGGATTATTCATTAACAACGCGGCTCGCGGCTGAATTTTTCGGAACTGCCATCATGGTTATTCTAGGCAACGGTTCTGTAGCAACAGTCGATCTTGAGCGGACAAAAGGTAGTAATAGTGGGTGGATCGTGATTGCAGTCGGTTATGGGTTTGCAGTCATGATTCCAGCATTAATGTTCGGCAGTATTTCAGGTAATCAAATCAACCCTGCGGTAACAGTCGGGCTCGCATTTTCAGGTCTTTTTCCTTGGAAAGAAGTACTTCCATACATATTGGTTCAGCTGGTTGGTGCAATTATTGGACAACTTATTTTATTCGCATGTTTCAAACCGCATTATGATCTTACAACAGACACAAACCGAGTGCTTGGTACATTTGCAACTACAGATGCTACTAAAAGTAAGGTAAACGGCTTTATCAATGAATTTTTCGGCACTTTTGTTCTGATTTTTGGTGCGTTAGGGATCTCAAATGCACCCACATTTGCCAAAGGTAACCAAATGTCTGGCTTTATCGGAATTGGTTTATTAGTGATGGTCATCGTTGCTTCATTTGGCGGACCAACTGGACCTGCACTTAATCCAGCACGCGACTTGGGTCCTCGTTTAGTACATCAATTCTTACCACTTAAACATAAGGGATCTTCGCAATGGGAATATAGTTGGGTCCCAGTAGCAGCACCCTTACTGGGCGGAATTTGTGCTGCAGCTCTTTTTAAAGCTGTTTTCCTATAATAAAACATTAACTAGCTGGTTTGTGCTAGATTCAGTAAAGTGTTTATTCGCATAAACAATAATAAATGGGGCTGTGACAAAAGTTAACTTTTGTCACAGCCCCTCTTTTATTCCGGATAAACGTGTTCCATAAGTCAAAATTCTCCGTCTAGCTTCGAATTACTCATAGCCAAGTACTCACGATGTTCGTAATTTCGAGTTAGCACTCAAATTTTCCCGACTTATGTCACACTCTCAGTCTTCTCTTTAAACAAACTTAGCACATTTTGAACATCAGCTTTTTTCGTTAGCTAGCTGTTTGCTGCTAAGCTGCATCCCGAACTTAATTCAAAGGATCACGATACCATTTTTGATAAAGCGACTCAATAATTGTCAATGTCTGAATTGTCAACTCAGGGGTTACAATTGGACTTGTTAATTTATTTTCCTGTAAGCAATGATTGATGTGCGCGATTTCATAGACAAGATCATTCTCCTGTTCATCTATTACGAAACGTTTTGTTCCTTGCTGGTTTTCTAAAAGTGCAGTTTCAGAAAACCAGTAGTTAGGGATTTTGATTTTACCTTCTGTACCATAGAGAACCAACTTAGTTTCAATTTCAAAATCAGTTGTTAGTAGCACATTGACTAACACATCTCCATTTTTCAAAGCGAGATTGCACCTCGTATCTGCCTCACCGACTTGATTGTATTCAAATCCACTCCAATCACTAAACTGGCGTCCACATAAGTACTGAATAATTCCCAAGAAGTTAGTTCCACCATTAAAAAGTGCTCCTCCACCGGCGGAAAGCTTCTTGATCCAACTTGCTTGTGCTGTAACATCGTATTTATCTTTCACTTCAATAAATCGCAGGTCTCCAATTGCTCCTTTTGAAAGCAAATCGCTAACCTTTTGCATAATTGGTAAGAAAAGTGCACTTTGTGCTTCCATTATAAAGAGCCCCTTCTTAGAGGCTAACTGAAATAACTCGCTGGCACCTACTTTGTGCCGTGTGAATGGTTTTTCCAGTAAAACATTTTTCCCGTTGTTAAGAGCTTCCTTTGCGCTTTCATAATGATCTTCATTTTTTACAGCCAGATAGACCACATCAACTTCTTTATCTTCAAACAATTCCGTGGCGCTTGTATAGAGCTTAGGAACACCAAACTGAGTTACAAGTTTTTTACCTTCTGCTTGATCTTCCGACCCATCTACCACTCCGACAATCCTACTATCAGCACTCAGCTTAAGCGCAGCTAAAAATTTTTGTCCCTGCGGACTAGTGCCTACAATTCCATAACGAATTTTAGTCATCCCGTTCACCCCATCTATTTGGTTTAAGATCCTTCTACACCATTGTATCAGAGAAACGAGAAAATTCGCAGCCCGTTCGTTAACTTCAGCTTCTTTTTTGGGTCTTAATTAATTCCCTGATTTTTTCTCCATCAGCTGCAGTTCCAATTGTCAATCGAAGCCAATCCTTTGCTAAACCGCGCCGCAACTGATAACCATTTTTTAGCAACATATCGGCAAGTCCTGGTGCATCAGGATATTTGAAAAAGATAAAGTTTGCCTGGCTGTGAAAATGTTTAATATTCGCAGCAGTCAAAAATTTTTCCCATGCTTTTCTTTCCCTCTCTGTTTTTTGGACTGAATCGGCCACAAATTTCTGATCATTCAAAGCTGCAAGTGCAGCTGTTTGAGAAAGTGCATTTAAATTATACGGTAATCGAACAGCTTGCATATAGGCAGCTAATTTTGCCGCCATCACAGCGTATCCAACCCGATAGTTAGCTAGCCCGTAAGCTTTCGAAAAAGTCCGCATCAAAACTGCATTAGGATACTTGTCCAAGAACGGAAGAAAGCTGGGAGCTTTAGTATCAGTCACATAGTGAATATAGGCTTCATCAATTACTACCAACACATAAGCGGGAACTTGTGCAACAAAATCTGCAATTGCTGCTGGTTTTTCATAAACACCCGTTGGATTATTAGGATTACACAACCAGATTATTTTTGTTTTGGCAGTAATTTTGGCTAACATGCCAGCAAAACTATGTCCACCGGTTTCTGTGTTACAGGGCACTTCTACCACCTTGCAGCCTTCAATTTCAGCATGAAGTGCATACTCTGAAAAAGTTGGTTTCGTGAGCAGAACTTCGTCACCTTTTTCAAGGAAAATATGTGAAAGCAGCATGATGATTTCATCAAGACCGACCCCAAAAACAAGATTTTCAGGTTGGACATCGAGTTTTGTTGCAATTGCTTGTCTAAGTTGTGTAGCATTTCCATCCGGATAACGATTTCCTTCGCTGAAATTCCAATTCAAAAGTGCGTTTTTAACTTCATTGGAGGTCCCAAACGGATTTTCATTTGCTGAGAGTCGCACCAACTTCTTCAGTCCCAATCGTTTTTTAACCTGTGTCAGCGGTTCTTCAGGAACATAGCTTTCAATCCCTTTAACCTGTTCTTTCATGCTGTCATCTCCCTTGTTAAAGATCTTTAATTTCAGGACGGTCTTTGGTTTTGCTTAAAAGACCTTCTCTTTTTGCCAACTCAGCTTTGATTTCAGAATACGAAACACCTTGTTCAGCCAAAAGTACCATCAAGTGATAGAGCAAATCGGCTGTTTCGTAAATTAATTCTGAGCGTTCAGGGTTCTTGGAAGCCACAATTACCTCAGTCGATTCCTCTCCCACCTTTTTCAGAATCTTATCTAACCCTTTGGTAAACAGGTAATCTGTATAAGAACCCTTTTTAGGGTTGGCTTTCCTCTCTAAAACTGCTTGGTATAATTCGTCAAGATCCTGTTCTGTCGCTTTTGTCATTTTTATTTCCCCTTTCGCAATTCGAGCTCTTCAAAGAAGCAACTTCTTTTTCCTGTATGACACGCCGGTCCTGCCGATTTAACGCGTAACAACAATGTATCCTGATCGCAATCAAGCCACATTCTTTTGACTTCCTGCGTGTTTCCACTGGTCTCACCTTTATGCCAAAGTTCTTGGCGTGACCGCGACCAAAACCAAGTTTGTCCGGTTGCAAGCGTTTTTTGATAACTTTCGCGATTCATCCAGGCTACCATCAAAACATCGCCGGTTTGATCATCAACTACTACACTAGTCAAAAGGCCTTTGCTAAAGTCCGGTGTTTTCATCTAACGTTCACCCCCGCTGTGTGTAAGGTCTGCTTGACTGCAGGAATACTTAATTCCCCATAATGAAAAACCGAGGCGGCTAGGGCAGCATCAACTTTTCCAGCGGTAAAGACGGTGGTAAAATCCGCTAGACTGCCCGCTCCGCCCGAAGCAATGATCGGAACATCAATGCGTTCGTTAAGTTTACGGTATAGGTCAGTATCAAATCCAGATTTGGTGCCATCCTTATCCATACTCGTCACTAACAGTTCACCTGCACCTAAGGCTACAGCCTGCTCTGCCCACTTAAGTGCATCTAAGCCCGTGTTATGTTTCCCGCCGGCTGTAAAAACTTGATACTGCTTAGTCGTTGGATCCATTTTAACGTCAATTGCCACAACAATACACTGTCTCCCAAATTTTTCAGCACCTTGTGTAATCAACTTTGGATTAACAACCGCAGCCGTGTTCAACGAAATCTTGTCCGCACCTGCCTTTAAAAGCTCTTGCATCTGTGCAACCGATGTGATTCCGCCTCCTACTGTAAGCGGCATAAAAACCTGCCGTGAGACTCTTTCAACCACAGCTTTCATTGTCTCACGCTTCTGATTAGTTGCTGTGATATCTAAGAAAACCAGTTCATCTGCTCCCTGACGCTCATATTCAGCGGCAATCACTGCAGGATCACCAACGTCAACTAAATTAACAAAATTGACCCCTTTTTTAACCCGTCCGTCATCCACGTCTAGGCACGGAATAATTCTCTTAGCCAGCATCTTCGTTCACCTCCGCAACTTCTGCAAGCGTCAAGCTGCCTTCAAAAAGTGCCTTACCAACTATCATGTCCTGCAGTCCTGCCTGCTTTAATTCTCTGACATCCGCAACATTTCGAATTCCGCCGGATGCAATTATATTACACTTAGGGAAAGTAGTCTGGAGCGCCTGGAGCAACTTAATATTTGGTCCGCTGAGTGTCCCATCACGTGCCACATCCGTGACAATAAAGTGCTGTGCTCCAGCCACATGCATTTTCTGGATTAAAGTGCTCATCTTCGTCTTCGAATTTTCAAGCCAACCGTTCACTGCAACATAGCCCGCGGTTCCATCAACTCCAATCACAACTTTTTGCGGTCCAAACTGCTGTAACGCTTTCTTAACAAATTGGGGATCAAGTAACGCTGCAGAACCGATAATCACCCGATCTATCCCTAACTCCAAATAATGTGAAAGTCGGTCCAAGTCGCGCACACCACCGCCAATTTCAAGAATTCCATTAAAAGCCGCCCTAATTTTAGCAATGGTTGTCTGATTTTGCGGAACTCCTTTTTTAGCTCCGTCAAGATCCACCAGGTGCAAGCACTTAACCCCTGCGGCTTCCAACTCGCGGGCCTGTGCTGCTGGATCATTATTGATTAAGGTTTGCTTATTAAAATCCCCTTGGTAAAGGCGAACACTTTTGCCCGCTTGCAAATCAATTGCAGGAATGATCATGCCTCAACTACCTCCTCTACAAATGTCCGTAAAAGTTTAATTCCAACCTGTCCGCTTTTTTCAGGATGAAACTGAAAACCATAGACATTTTTGTTACGTACGATGGCCGGGACCGGTGCGGAATATTCGACCTGAGAAACAAGATATTCATTAGGACACTGTGCGTAAAATGAATGTACAAAATACGTATATTCTTGTGCGACATAGGCAAACACTGAATCTGACTGCCGTAACTCGTGTTGATTCCACCCCATCTGTGGAATTTTAAACCCCTTCTTTGCGGGTAAAGCAATTACCTTACCTGGAATCAGTGCCAGGCCTGCATGCTGCCCGTATTCACTTGAGCTCTCGAACAGCAGTTGCATCCCCAAACAAATTCCCAAAAGTGGAGTTCCTTTTGCAACTGCTTGCTTAATTACGCTATCCAAACCGCGTGCTTGCAAAGTTTGCATTGCTGGTGCAAATGCGCCGACGCCTGGTAAAATTAAGCCGTGACTTGCCAATATTTTTTCTGGATCTGCGGTTAATTCAGTTTTTACGCCTAGAAAATCAAAAGCTTTTTGGACATTATAAGTATTGCCAGCATCATAATCAATTATCGTCAGCATCTAAATCACACCCTTAGTTGAATTGACTCCTTCAATTTCAGAATTAATTGTAACTGCCTGCCTCATCGCGCGCCCAGAAGCCTTGAATAAACTCTCAATCTTATGATGCGTATTTCTGCCATACAGAATTTCTGCATGCAAATTCATTTCAGCACTAAAAGCAAACGCTTGGAAAAAATCTTCCACAATCTCAGTTTCAAAGCTCCCCAAGCGTGGATTAGTCAGTTCGGCATTAAAAATAAGGTAAGAACGTCCGCTCAGGTCAACACAGACTCGGCCTAAAGTTTCATCCATCGGCACAAAAGCAGTCCCAAAGCGTTCGATCTGTTTCTTGTCACCCAGCGCTTTTTTAAAGCATTCACCTAGAACAATTCCCGTGTCTTCTACAGTATGATGTGGATCAACTTCCAAATCACCCTTTGCAACAACTTCCAACCCGAACCGACCGTGCTTAGCAAACAAGGTCAGCATGTGATCAAAGAACCCCACACCTGTCTTAATATTAATTCCAGTCTGCTGGTCTAAATTCAATTGGATCTTGATTTGTGTCTCGGCTGTTTTTCTTGTAATTTCTGCTGTTCTCATCTAATTGCCCCCTATAATCTTAGTTCTTGAAGCGTGATTCAACCGCACGTGCATGTGCCTCTAATCCTTCAGCGCGTGCCAACGTGGTAATTGCAGCTAAGTCCTGTGCCAGGGCATCCTGTGAAAATTGAATAAATGAGGTTTTCTTCACAAAATCATAAACTCCTAAAGGTGAAGAAAACTTAGCTGTCCCACCAGTCGGCAATATGTGATTTGGCCCGGCAACGTAATCTCCCAATGGTTCAGAAGCATACTTACCCAAAAAGACTGAACCTGCATTCTGAATTAAACTGAGATACTGCATTGGATCCTTGAGCTGCACCTCCAAATGTTCTGGCGCTACACTGTTCATCAATGCAAACATCTCAGGAATCGAATCCATAACTGCAATAAAACTGCGTTCTGCAATTGAAGCGGCTGCGATCTCTCGTCGTGGAAGCAGCTTAACTTGCTTTTCTACTTCTTGGTCAACTTTTTGAGCAAAATCAAGCTCATCCGTAATCAAAATTGCACGTGCCCGCTTATCGTGTTCAGCTTGAGAAAGTAAATCAGCCGCGATTTGTGCCGGTTGTGCACTATTGTCAGCTAGAATTCCAATCTCAGACGGACCTGCGACCATGTCGATTGCGACTTGGCCAAAGACTTGCTTTTTAGCTGTCGCAACGTAAATATTTCCAGGACCCACAATCTTATTAACTGCTTGAATGCTTTGTGTTCCATATGCTAAGGCCGCAATTGCCTGTGCGCCCCCCACCTGATAAATCGTGTCAACACCTGCAAGCTGTGCCGCGGCTAAAACAGGTGCAGCAATTCCTTCTTTTTGAGGAGGGGTCACCATGACGATCTGAGAAACACCTGCAATCTTGGCTGGTAAAGCACTCATTAAAATTGTAGATGGATAGGCTGCCGTGCCACCCGGAACATAGAGTCCCACGCGCTGCAAAGGTGTCACCTTCTGTCCACGCGTAATTCCAGGAACGTCTGTATCAATAAAACCATATTCTAATTCTCTTTTGTGGTAGCTAATGATATTTTTCTTTGCTAGAAGTAAAGCCTGTTTTAACTCAGGTGAGATTTCAGCTAGCGCTTTGACCATTTTTTCTTTTGGAACTGCAAACTCGGCTAGCTTAACGTGATCAAACTTTTCTTCATAAGTTTTAAGTGCTTCATCCCCATTTTCTCGTACCTTAGCTATGATCTCTGCCACGCGTTGCTCAATTTCAAAATCCGTTGTTTGAGCTGTATAATCATTGACAATTTCTTGCATCTTGGTAAAACTTTCCTGATAAATTCTCATTTGCTCTCCTCCATTTGCTTTTGGACATTTTTCTTGGTCGTAATTGCCTGTTGTAAGCTGTCGGTAAATTCAAAGATTGCGGCTGTATGTTGTTTCAATGACATCCGATTTGCCACTAAGCGAGTTGAAACCTGATCCAAGTAGTCATAAATCACCAGATTATTTTCCCGCAAAGTAGTTCCCGTCTCAGTGATATCAACAATAGCATCTGCTAACCCAATTAAGGGGGCAAGTTCAACCGAACCTTCAATTTTTACAATTTCAACATCCTGACCTAATGATTCAAAATAGCGCTGTGTAATCAAGGGGTATTTCGTGCCGATCACTTTGCGCCCTGGACGGTTAAAATCAAAATCGGCAGTCGAGGCCAGCACGAACTGACACTTACCACTTTGAAGATCCAACAGCTCACATTGCTCATTATTATGCTCAGTTAAGATATCACTTCCCACGATGCCAATATCAACTGTGCCAGTATTCAGATAAGTGGTCACATCCGGCCCCTTTGCAAGAATAAAACAATACTCTCCATCTGCTGAATTAATAATGAGTTTGCGTTGTTTGTTTTTCAGCATAGTACAGTCTATGCCCGCGCATTCCAATAAGCCGATGACTTGTTTTTCAATTCTACCTTTTGTCAAAGCAATTTTAAGTGGCATCGCTAATCTTCCCTTCCTTGTCTATTCGAAATAATTTAACATGTTTAGTGGCTGCTGTTTGCTGTGCACTTTGCAAGTCACGCTCTAAGCAAAGCGTCAAATTTGGATGCTGCTGACAAATCTGGACGACTTCGCTTAACTGTTCAGGTTCAAAAAACAGCAAATCAGCTTTAGGCTTAGGGATGTCGAAATCAGCAACTTTTGTTAATAATTCGAGGTCAATCCCCATTCCAACAGCCGGCTCCGCTTTTTTCTGAAAACTTTCCAGCAAATGGTCATACCTTCCACCACTAAAAAGATAATCTGAAATATCATCACTGAAGCCCTTGAAAGTAATCCCAGTATAGTATGTCTGTGGAGGAGCAGCACTCAAATCCAATGAAACGGGTTGTTCCGGTAATTGCTTCAGCCAGTGTGCGACGCGTTCAAGCTTGTTTATAATCAGTTGTGCCGCTGCTGGAAGTGCGAATTGAGAAACCTGCTGCAAAACTGTCGCTTCATCACCAAAAAGACGTGGCCATTTTTGTAAAAACTGCCCTTGTTTTCCCGTAACAAACGGAGCAATCATCTTTTGGTATTGCGGGATATTCTTTTGATAAAGCTGCTTTTTAATTGCTGCTTTTAAAGCTGCATCTTTTGTCAAACTATCCAATACAGCATCTGCAAAACAGGCATCCCCCAATTCAATCCGAACCCGCCCCTGCAAAAATTTCCGACTCAAACAATTTATTAGGAAAAAACATTCCAGTTCTGCTTTAAGCGAAGTATAACCGACAATTTCAATCCCTGCTTGAGTCATTTGATTATACTTACCGGAAAGCGACTTGGCAATCTTGAAACGCTCACCAACATAGTAGAATTTGCGGGGCAAATCAAAATTATTTGTCGCCAGAAAACGCGCAATGGGGAGTGTCAAATCGGGGCGCAAAACAACTGCCTCATTATTATCGACCAAGTGATACGCCCTTCTTTGCTTTAAATCAAAATCGGCAAAAACTTCCTGATATTCGAGTAGCGGCGTATCAATTCTCATAAAATCATGTTGTTGCAGTAACTGTTCCAGCATTTTTTCGAGCTGGTGTTTTTTATATGCCTGCATTCCAAATTCGTCACGCATTCCAAGTGGTAAACTAACCTTGTGCATCTTCTCAAGCTCCCTTCAAGCCAAATAAAAAAAGTCCTCTTAGCACAATTGCTAAGAGGACGAATTATCGCGGTTCCACCTCACTTCGCTTGTTCCTCACGAAACAAACCTCAAGTTGAAAAATTTCAACAGCGATAACGAACTGTTCGTTTTAGCCTACACAATTCTAGTAAGAATCTTCAGCCTTTTGATTCATAGATGTGGTTCACGGTTAACTTCGATCCCTTTCTCAGCTACAGGGACTCTCTAAACGAGCGGTCAACAGCTACTCTTCTAATCATAATCTTTATTTTTTATTATTTACTTGTTATTTATTAATTTTAAGTTAGAATACTCTTTAATTTACTGCTTGTCAAGTCCCACAAGTGCGTTCTTAAGATGATAGCCCCGTCCTACTTCGGAAACCGCATGTGCGTCGGAACCATAGATTAACGGAATTTCTTGCTCTCGGGCAAGTCGGCAAATCTGGGCACCGGGATAAAACTCATTGCAATCAGACTTATACAAACCGGCCGTATTTAAATCCAACTGTCTTTCTTGCCTTTTTATACTTGTCAGAATTTGGCGCACAATTCGCAGCGTTTTCTCATCAAAATCTTCAGGAAAGCCAAAATAATCTTGGTATTTTTTGATGAGGCTCATGTGTCCTATTCTTTGCGGCCGATATTTTCCCAAATCAGCTTCAACAGATTCCCTAACTTCAGTAAAGTATCGCCGATAAAGTTCCTGAGGCTGAGACAACCAGGCATCAAAACCTTGTTCAAATTCACTTGCAGCCAGATCTAAGCACCAAAAATCATTATCCTTCCCTCGCATAAAATGGACCGACAGAATATTTTGCTGTGTGCGTGGTCCGTACTCATCCAAAAAAGCCCGAATCTGTTTCTCAAATCCAGGAATGTAGTCTACTTCAAAACCTACTGAAATCTCCAGCACATCTCCATATTTTTGCTGTAAATATTCACCTAATTTGAAATATTCATCTAATTGATTCCAAGCGAGTGAAGCTTCATCAATCCCAGCTGCACTTCCTTGATACACTTGTTTGAAGCCCACGGGTAGTGGAGCGTGTTCTGTAATACAATATTTCTCAAAACCAAGTGCAATTGCTCTTTGAATCATTTCTTCCGTTTTTTCCTGACTCCCATGCGGACAAAGTTCTGTATGTGTATGTCCTTCAATCTTCATTGCTTTCCACCCCATTTTTTGGATTCTCATAGTAATATCTCTCTAAAAATTTGTTAAGATGTCGCTGATAACTTTCTGGATCTTTCCAGAAACTTTCTGCATGGGTTGCATCTTTAACAATCCACAGTTCTTTTGGGGCTGACGTTGCATAATAGTTTTCATATGCCATTTTAACTGGAACGTAAGCATCTTTTTCACCATGAATAAAAAAAATCGGCTTTGTGTTCTTCTTTAATTGTGCCGTTGTAGACACAGAATGTAAATAATACCCTAAGCGGTGATGATTAATTGTACTAACTAGCGGATAGAATGGATAACGTGGTAGATGAAACTGTTGTTTAAGCAGGTAAGTTAATTCTTCATCAATGCTGGAATAACCGCAATCTGCAATTGTACATTTGACCTGTGGAGGCAAGCTTTCACCTGTTAGCATTGCAACAGTTGCGGCCCCCATGCTAACGCCAAACAGCAAAATTTGCGCGTTTACTCCAATCCTAGCATTTATTTTCTGAATCCACTTTAAATAATCTAAACGATCAAGCCAACCAAAGCTGATGTACTTTCCTGCACTTTCTCCATGACCACGATCATCTGGCAACAATACATTAAAGCCCATCTGAGAAAACATTCTAGCATAGTTTGCCATCGTCTCACCATTTCCCTTGTATCCATGAGAAATGATGACTACCTGCTGCGACTCTGTTGTAGCGGATAGATAATAAGCTGACATCTGTTCTGTTTCTCCTGGAATTCCAAAGGTCCAATGCTCCTTTGGCCTTTTTTTGAACCAATCAACGCACTCCCAGTACTTTGTTGCATATTTTTGCTTCGCGTCCGATGTCTCAGGCACATAATCGACGCGTGCAAATGCCTTTTTGAAAAGATACTCACTTGCCAATCCAGTCGCGGCAGCTGCAACTGCCAGGGATTCGACGATAATATTTTTATTTTTCATTCTCTGCCTCCGCCAAAATAAAGGATGCTTTCTTTCCCTTATCTAAACAAAGAATAGCACAGAATTCAACTGCCCCCCAAAAATCAAACGTTTTACTTTTCGTTTTAAATGCACTTTCTGTTTGAAACCTAATTGATCAAACTTGTAAAATTTTTAAATGTATTAAAAAAGATTCAGCAAGAAAATGAAAAAACATTTTCCAACTGAATCAGAAATAAACCTTATCTCTTTAATAGTGCCTAATCTAAATACTAATCACCCAGACGGGCATTTAATTCTTTACTTAGCTCCTCAAAGCCAGGGCGATTTAAAAGTGCAAACATGTTATGCTTGTAAGCTTCAACTCCTGGTTGGTTGAATGGATTAATTCCATTTAAGTAACCTGAAATAGCAACTGCAATCTCAAAGAAGTAGATTGTATATCCTAAAGTATAAGCAGTGCGGTCTGGGATATTAACAATCATATTCGGCACATTTCCATCTGTATGTGCTAAAACTACACCTTGAAATGCCTTAGTATTAACAAAATCCATTGACTTGCCTTCAAGATAGGCTAAACCGTCAAGATTTTCCTCTTCTTTAGGAATTGTAACATCATGATTGGGTTTACCCACCTTAACAACAGTTTCCATCAAGTTACGACGGCCTTCTTGAATATACTGCCCCAATGAGTGCAGATCAGTCGAAAAGTTAGCAGAAGATGGATAAATTCCTTTTTGATCCTTACCTTCAGATTCGCCCATCAATTGCTTCCACCATTCAGAGAAGTACTGTAGTGATGGTTCATAATTCTCCAGAATTTCAGTAGTGTAGCCCTTGCGATACAAAATATTACGCAAAGCTGCATACTGATATGCTTCGTTTTTGGTCAAATCAGCATCTGTGTAATCTGTTCGTGCGTCTGCTGCGCCTTTCATCAAAGCATCAACATCTGCACCAGAAGCTGCGATTGGCAATAAACCAACAGGAGATAACACTGAGAAGCGGCCGCCCACATCATCAGGGATGACAAAAGATTCATATCCTTCTGCATCGGCCTCGGTCTTCAATGCTCCACGCGCACGATCTGTAGTTGCATAGATTCTTTCCTTGGCACCCTCTTTGCCATACTTAGCAAGCAGTTTTTCCTTAAAAATCCGAAAAGCAATCGAAGGTTCAGTAGTTGTCCCTGATTTCGAAATTACATTTACAGAAAAGTCACGATCGCCAATCAATTCTAACAGATCAGCTACATAAGAGGAACTAATTGAATTTCCCGCAAAGAAAATCTGAGGTGCATTCCGTTTTTCGGTTGGAAGCAAATTGAAAAAGGTATGATGCAAAAATTCAATTGCTGCACGTGCCCCCAAGTATGATCCGCCAATTCCGATTACAACTAGGACATCAGAATCGGACTGAATCTTCTTTGCAGCTTTCTTAATTCGCGCAAATTCTTCCTTATCATAGTCAACCGGCAAATTCAAGAACCCACGGAAATCATTTCCCGCTCCTGTACCTTTGCGTAATTCTTCATCAACAGCCGTTACAAGCGCTTGCATTTCTCCTAATTCATTTTTCTGAACAAACTTGGTTAGGTTGGAACTGTCAAAAGAAATATGTGCCATCACTTTACTCTCCTTTTTATTCTTTTTATATAACCGCTCTCATTATACAATAAAACTCGCAGTTTGTGCGCTTTTTTCACGATATTTTATGATTTATCCTTAAAAACACTTAAAGATAGCTTATAAAGCCTTATTACTCTGTGCTGCACCTGCAACTTACTGCCAAACAAAAAACCTGTACGCAGCTTAAGGCACGGTTCCTCAGCACTTTCCCAAGTAAAAATCAGAAAATGAGACAAAAAGCGTTTCAGCATTTGCTGTTTGGAAACAAAGGACACAAAAAAGGGACTGTGACAAAAGTTAAATTTTGGCACAGCCCCGCTTTTATTCTGGATAAACGTGTTCCATAAGTCAAAATTCTCCGTCTAACTTCGAATTACTCATAGCAAAGTACTCGCTATGTTCGTAATTTCGAGTTAGCACTCAAAATTTTCACGACTTATGTCACACTCTCTTTTTTATCCCGGGTAAACGTGTTCCATAAGTCAAAATTCTCCGTCTAACTTCGAATTACTCATAGCAAAGTACTCGCTATGTTCGTAATTTCGAGTTAGCACTCAAAATTTTCACGACTTATGTCGCACTCTCAAAAAAAGAGTTCGCGACTTTTGTCCCAAACTCTTGATGACTTCTCAACCAAACATGCAAGCTTCTTTAAACATTGATCTCCTAAATATTTGAAAGTAAAATTCCGCCGCCGATAATCAGAAACGAACCAATTGTAATATAGATCATTTCTCGTTTTGTTTTCTGCTCCCCAAGAAATAAGATACTGCCAAAAGTAGAAATAATAATTCCCATCTGGGAAAAGGAATAGCTGATTGCTAGCCCAACTAGCGGAATTGCTAGGAACATAAAAATGTTTCCTGTACCCCATAAAAACCCGGTCGCAATGTTTTTAAAAGATTCCTTCTTAAAAGCATCTTTCCCAAAAGCAAAGAAACTGGCTCCAATCACCATTCCAAATGCTTGTGGTAAGACCATTGCTTTAGTATCGACATTTGCTAAATTTACAACAACCGCATACCCTACATACCCTAAAGTTGAAAGTGCCAATGCCCGAGTTCCTATTTTCCAATCTTCCTGCAAGCCAGCCGTAGCAGTCTGTGCACGTCTATCTCTCAGTGAAGTCAATGTGGCGCCCGCAATCAAGATCACTAAAGCCATAGTGCCAATTGAAATCTGATGAATCGTTTTCCACTCGTGAAAAACAACGACTCCGGCCAATGCATTAAAAAACAGCTGCAAGCCTGTCGAAAGCGGAACTGTTTTAGATATTCCAATTGCTTTCATTGAATGAAATTGCTGATTTTGTCCCAAACTCCAGAAAAGGCCAGAAATGATTCCTACAAAAATAACTTTTAAACTACTGTGTGCAACCACATTGTTCCAAAAAATAATTGTTGTCACCAAACTAAATAATAGTGCGCCCCAAGTCATTCCCAGCGTTTGCTGGTTAGCACTTCCACCCAGCTTTCCACTGACAAGCCCAACACTACCCCATGCGATTGCAGGGATCAAGGCAATTAACATAACTTCAAACCTCATTTCTCATTTTTCTCTCTGCAAGACCGTATTATAACAGTTTGTCTCTGCCTAAGACAAGCTGTGATTAACTAGAATAATTCGATCCTTAACCAACAGTCACAACAATGCTTTTAAAAGCAGAACCCACATGTTCTTTCTTATTTAGGACAAAGTCTTCCGGTGCAGTAAAGATATCGCCCAGTTCAAAAGAACACCCAGTTTTCCTGAATACATCCGTTAGCAGTACTTTAAATTGCTTCAGTGTTAAGGTAGGTGTATTTGCCGTCAGTACTAAACTCCCACCCTTTTTAACAGTTTTGAGTGCCGCAACAATTAATGCAGGGTAATCCTTCGTCAGCGAAAAAGTCCCACGTTTAGAGCGGACGAAAACAGGTGGATCAATAATAACCATGTCATATTTAATATGATGCTTTTGTGCATAATCCAAATAGCTAGTAACATCCAAAGCACGTAGCTCTTGTTTTTCTGGAGTAATTCCATTCAAAGTAAAATTCTCAGCAGCTTGCTTCATTGCTTTAGCAGTCAGATCAACATTAACAGTTTTAAACGCTCCGCCGCGCATCGCGGCTATACTAAGCGCTCCATCATCGCTAAAAAGATTTAAAACAATTTTGGCTGCAGCTCTCCCATCTAAAAGTGCATTCATCAAGACACGTTTGTCTAACGAAGCCTCCAGCATGCCTGCATTTAAAGCGACTTGCAGCCGAAGTCCTTCTTGCAGGATCTCAAGTTTTTCCGGCGCTGTCTGTCCACTGACATGCTGCGTTTTTAATGCATCTTTTTGGACATTGAATTGTAGTTTTTCATAAACTCCGTTAGCATCTGGAACAGCTTCGGCAAATGCGCGATAGAGTTCTGCACGCTGATAATAAATTCCCTTATTGTCAAAGGTAAAAACATAATAACCTGCGTAATAATCAATCGTAATTCCACCTAAGCCATCTCCAGCACCGTTAAAAAAGCGAAAAGCATTTGTTTCGGCTTGATAATAAAATGCCTTTCTCCTGATTTGCGCCATTGTAAACAACTTGCGGAAAAACTCCTGATTAGGTACAGCTTGTTCCTTGGTTGCTAAAATCCAACCATCATTATTACGCTGTTTTGCCAAATAAGCATAAGCAACAAATGACTTTTCGCAGACGAGACGGATAAATTCGCCATCCGCTCCAGCATAGCGCTCAACAAAATCACGGACGTTCAACCGTGGATAGCCGTCACTATATTTACGTGCTGCTTGTTTTGTTATTTCAATTGTCTTCAAATTTTGTATCTCCATTATTCTTATTTTGTAATCATGCTTGAATCAACGCTTCAAAAAGATCCTTTTTAATTGTAACATTACTTCGCTGATTTTTGGTTTTAACCTCATAAACTTCCTAAATCTTTCATAATATCGTCTCTGTAAATTGACGTTAATTTGACAAATGGTTTAGAATAAGTCGTTAGTTCAAATTTTCAGAAGGGACGATCAAATACCGTGTACCTATTAAAACTAAAAAATATTTTGAGTACACGCTGGGGCTTTTTTACTTTTCTGGTTTTACTTTTCTGGTTAAAGACGATTTTGGTTTATCTGATCGACTTTCATCTGGGTGTCACAGGCTTTTATCAATATATGGTGCTTTTGCTTAATCCAATTGCAACAACTTTACTTTTATTTGGTAGTGCTTTGTACATCAAACGCTCAGTCCCAGCCTACACGGTTTTGCTACTAGTCTACATAGCCAATTCCGTCTTGCTCTTATTTAACGTTATCTATTATCGTGAGTTTACTGATTTCATGACAATTAACGTGATCTTTGGCTACTCTTCTGTCTCCGACGGCTTGAGTACCAGTTCTTTTGCACTTCTTAAACCGCAAGATATTATTATCATTGCTGATTTGTTCTTACTGATAATTGGTTTTACCACCAAGCTTATTCGGATCGACAGACATGCCATTCCGACACGTCAAGCAGTTGCATTAACTTCTTTTTCCCTCTTTTTTTTGCTGTTTAATTTAACGCTTGGGGAAATTGATCGTCCACAACTGCTGAGTCGTACTTTTGATCGCAATTATTTGGTCAAATATTTGGGGATTGATGCCTTTACTTTTTATGATGGTATCAAAACTGCTAAAAACAATCAGGTTCGCAGTGAAGCTAACAGTGCTGACTTGAATAAAATTCTAGCTTTTACGCAGAAACACTATGCGGCACCAAATGTTAAAACGTACGGCCTAGCCAAGGGCCGCAATGTAATTGTAATCCATCTGGAAAGCTTCCAGCAATTTCTGATTAATTATCGACTAGATGGCAAAGAGGTTACTCCTTTCTTAAACAGCCTCTACAATAGTAACTCCACTTATAGTTTTGATAATTTCTTCAATCAGGTTGGTCAAGGTAAAACCTCAGATGCGGAAAATATGCTTGAAACCAGCATCTATGGTCTGCAACAAGGTTCACTTTTCTCTGCTCTTGGGACTGACAATACCTTTGAAGGTGCACCTGCAATCCTAAAACAACAGGCCGGTTATTCAAGCGCTGTTTTCCATGGGAATAAGGGTTCATTTTGGAATCGCGATAATGTCTATAAAAATCTTGGTTATCAGTATTTCTTTGATGCCAGTTACTTTAATACCAATGCTAATAATCTGACTGAGTATGGCTTAAAGGATAAGTTGCTTTTTCATGATTCTGTTAAGTATTTAGAAAGACTCCAACAGCCTTTCTATGCTAAATTTATTACTGTTTCGAATCATTTTCCATATACTCTCGACAAGCAAAATACCAGCTTTAAAGCGGCAAACACTGGTGACGACTCTGTTGACAATTATTTTGTAACTGCACACTACCTAGATCAGTCAGTCAAAGAATTTTTTGACTATCTGAAAAAAAGCGGGTTATATAATAACTCAATGATTGTAATCTATGGTGATCATTATGGGATTTCAAACTCCCGGAATTTGAAACTTGCTCCATTATTAGGTAAATCTGCTTCAACTTGGAATGACTTCGACAATGTCCAAATGCAACGGGTGCCCTTCATGATTCATATTCCTGGGGTCACAAATGCAGGTGTTCAGCATCAATATGGTGGCGAAATTGATGTTCTTCCCACAATTTTGCACTTGTTAGGGATTAACTCTAAGTCTTATATTCAATTTGGCACAGATCTTCTGTCTTCCAGTCACGATCAAGTCGTGGCCTTTCGCAATGAAAACTTCGTGACACCTGACTACACGGTTGTGAGTGGCAATATCTATGACAACAAAACCGGTCAGCAGATTACCCATCCTTCTGCTGCAGTTGCGGCAAAGATAGCGGCAGCAGGTGATCAGGTCAGTCAAGAACTTTCACTTTCTGATGCACTCAACAATAAGAACTTGTTGCGTTTCTATGTTCCAAAGGGATTTACTCCCGTCAATCCTAAAACATACAACTATAAAAATAGTTTTGGCGAAATTACTAAGATCCAGCAAATCTTGGGTAATAAATCAACCAGCCTTTGGACTCAAAATGGGAACAAATCGACCATTACAGATTATACATCTGATGCACCTGAATTAAATACAACTGATTCAAACCAACAAAATGAGGAAAGTGCTTCTTCTTCATTGAAAAGTGCCACAAGCTCTTCGAACAAGGCCTCCCAAAAAAGCAGTAGTAAATAATGAGAATTACTGACTAAAAGTGGTCTGACAAACGCAACACATTTAATTTTAGTTTGGAAGAGAGTGTGACATAAGTCGGGAAAATTTGAGTGCTAACTCGAAATTATGAACATAG
>NZ_AZFQ01000007.1 GCF_001435195.1 Liquorilactobacillus satsumensis DSM 16230 = JCM 12392
ATCATCGCTACCTCGCTTTTTAGGCTAATTATACTCAAAATAAGTTTACCTGAAAATTTTTGCACCAGAACCAACCAATCAAAGTTAGCAGGCTATTTTTTTCTAGCCATTTATTTTAGGCTTTTGGTTGCGTTCCGAAAGATTTGCTAGGCTTTTTCGTTAGCAAAAAAGAATATTTAATTGAACTTTTGCTAAATTAAAAAATAATGAAATAGCTCATTGATTTTTCCATATATTAAAGATATAGTATAAATTGTTTTTAAAATCATATAATACGACTTAATACATATTATTGAGTTGCCTTGTAATAGGGAGATGTTTTTTTGATTAAAACGGATAATCTGGCAGGAATGAATATACATTATCCATTTTATGCTTTAGAAGATTTTTTCAGTTATCAAAATAACATCGGAATTAAAAATGTTGAGTTGTGGGGGGGAACACCCCATTTGTATTTGGATACGGCTAGTTTCGAAAGCTTAAATAAAGTTATTGCCTTAGCCAAAAAGTATAAGATCAAAATACCGGTATTTACTCCTGAATCTATTATTTATCAATACAATATAGCTGCTCCTTATTTGGAGCAGTGGCAAAAGAGCAAACTATATTTTAAAAATGCAATTAGGATTACTGCGGAGCTAGGTGCAAAAATTATGGGAATTAATTCTGGTTTTGGGTTGTTGAATGAGCCAGCAAGTGAAGCTTGGCAAAGATCTTTAGAAATGTTGAGTTCACTGTCCGAATTTGCAGCGCGGCAAAATGTTACGTTGGCCTTAGAAACGCTTAGACCGGAAGAGTCACAAATAGTTACGACTATTGAAGATGCCAAAAAAATGTTGCACGAAGTTAACTCGGATTTCTTAAAGCCGATGATCGATACTACAGCGATAACAGTTGCCGGTGAGACTTTAGAACAATGGTTTAACACGTTTGGCACCTCAATTGTGCATATTCATTTTTTGGATTGTGGAAAAACAGGAGGTCATTTAGCTTGGGGGGATGGAGAACAAGACTTAGCTGCAGCGATTAAGACTTTAAATAAATACAATTATACTGGCTTTTTAGGTCAAGAAATAACTGCTTCAAGGTACTATAAAAAGCCCTTTGAAGCAGATAAGCGAGTATTTCAGCTGATAAAAAATCAGACTGAAAAATAATGAAATTATAGCAAAGCAATACGATCTTTTTAACTACCAACATGTAATACGAGGAGAAATTGAGATGAAAAAAATATACAAGAAATTAATTTTAGTTATTTCGCTTTTAGGATTAATGGTGTTGGCTGCTAGTTGTTCTAGCAGTAAGTCCGCTAGCAAAGATAATAGTGTAAAAAAGATTCAAGACAAGGGAACCTTAGTGGTGGGGACTTCGGCAGACTTTGCACCTTTCGAATTTCCAATCGTTAAAGATGGTCAGAAGCAGATTGTCGGTTATGATATGATGATTGCTAAAAAAATAGCCCAAGCACTGCATGTTAAATTAAAAATCCAAAATGAAGAATTTTCCTCGTTGATTACAGACCTGCGAGGAAATAAGATCGATTTAATCATAGCTGGACTCTCTGTAACTAAGCAGCGTGAAAAATATATAAGTTTCTCAAAACCGTATTATAAAGCAACTGATGTTTTACTAGTAAGAAAAGGTAATGCTGAGAAATATGATTCAGTTAAATCGCTGGTTGGTAAAAGTATCGGTGTCCAGCAGAGCAGTACCCAGGAAACAGAAGCAAAGAAAAGGTTTAAAAAGAGCAACTTAATTGTAGAAAGTGCAGTTACCAACATGTCAACCGAATTATCTCAAGGAAAATTAGATGGTATTGTTGTGGGGCAGGCAATTGCGACTGAGTATGTTGCTAAATTTCCAGATAAATACTCAATTGCTAAGGTTAAAATTCCAGTTAAAAAAGATGCACAAACCAATAATATTGGAATTCGCAAGGGAGATAATGAACTGAAAAAACGAGTTAATAAAGTTATAACACAGCTTCAAAAAAATGGTGAAGATACTAAAATGTTTAATGAAGCAAAGCAATTACAGGACAAATACGGGAAGTAAATTAATTTTTAATAGTTTTAGATTTTAATAAATATAGGGGGATCTTTATGAAGATAGAAGAAACAATTGCCCAGAATATTGTAGATAACAGTGAGAAAAAATTAAAAGAGATTTATTTTGTTGCTTGTGGCGGATCATTGGTTGATATGTATGTAGCTAATTATTTACTTGAGCATGAGTCGCTGACTTTAACTAGTGGGTGGTTTACCAGCAATGAATTTGTAAAATTTCCGCCTAAAAGGTTGGGAAAGCAGTCGTTAGTTATTTTATGCTCACATAGCGGCAATACGTTAGAAACTATTAATGCTGGAAAAATGGCCAAAAAAGCTGGTGCCCAAACGGTCGGATTCACCTTCAATGAAAAGGCTGATTTATTGGAGACGGCAGATTATAGTTATATATATGATTGGGGAAACGAGCGGGAAGTAAGTAATAATCCGATGGCGCTTATTATGACTTTAACAGTTGAAGTGTTCGAAAGAATTGAGGGTTATAATAATTACAGCAACTTCAAAGAGGGATTGGAAAGAATTGATACGATCGTTGCCCATGCAGAAGATTTGGTGCAACAAAGGGCAAAGGCGTTTGCAAACGCAAGAGCAGGTGAAAAGATATTTAATGTAATTGGCAGTGGAGCTACTTTTGGTCAGATATATGGATTTGCAATCTGTTCGTTAATGGAAATGCAGTGGTTGAATGCAGTGCCAATAAATTCAGCTGAATTTTTCCATGGCCCCTTTGAAGTGACCGATAAAGAATTGCCGTTTATTTTAACGCTGAGTATCGGCAGGACACGATCTTTAGATGAAAGAGTAAAGAAATTTTTGGATCGTTATGCCCAAAAGATTGAAGTTATTGATGCAAAAGAACTTGGACTTGATTTAATTGATGAGAGTGTTGCCGAGTACTTCAATCCGGTTTTATTTTATAGTGTTTTATCACAGTATCGAAAAGCTTTAGCAAACGTTCGTCAGCATCCGCTAGACGTTAGACGCTATATGGGTAAAGTTAAATATTAAGGTGGCTTTTGGTATGAAGGTTTTGGGATTAGGTGATGCAGTAGTTGATAAATATATTAACAAATATACGATGTATCCTGGCGGTAACGCATTAAATTTCGCAGTTTTTGCTAAGCAACTTGGACAGCAAGCGAGCTTTTTAGGAGTTCTTGGTTCTGATCAAGCAGGTAGCTACTTGAAAAAAGTTATTGATAAATTGCAGATTGATAGTAGCCACGCCCGGACTGAAGAGGGAGAAAATGGTTACTCTGAGGTCAAAATTGTAGATAATGATCGAATTTTCATTGGCAGTAATAAAGGCGGAGTTTCAGCTCAAAATTTATTAAAATTATCAGCCGCAGATGATGATTATTTAAAAAGCTTTGATTTGATCCACATCGGACTTTATGGTCAAGTTGATCATTTGTTAGATAAATTGCAGTCTCTAGATTTAAAGGTGTCTTATGATTTTTCTGATAATTTTACTAACGAGAAAGTTGATATGCTAATTAATAAAGTTGCATATGTTTTTTTCTCACTAAGTGGCAAAAGTGATGAAGCTGTTAAAAGCTTTTTGCAGCAAGTTTATACAAGCAACAATAAAGTTTTGCTTGCTACTCGTGGGTCAGAAGCAGCGATTGCATACGATGGTAAACGTTTTTTTGAAAAAGCGGCGACAGCGATTGAGAAATCAGTTGACACGATGGCAGCTGGGGATGCGTTCATAACAGCTTTTTTAGTAGCTTATTTATCAAAACAAGTTGGTATTGAAGAATCGATGGTCAAAGCGCATGAATTTGCAGCTGAGATTTGTCAGCTAAATGGATCATTTGGTTTGGGCGTGAAGTATTAAATTTGTCAGCGGCTTCCTTAAGGACAGCCAGTTTATTATAATTGAAATAAACTGGCTAAACTTGCTGGTTATTAGGATTTTATAAGAAATGGGAAGGTTTTAATGAAATACAGTAATTCAATAAGGCCACTTTATCTACAAATACAAGATGATATAAAAAACAGTATAAACTCTGGCAAATTTAGCCATGGCGAGAAGATACCGACTGAGACGCAATTGCAAAAAATGTTTAATGTTAGTCGAGTAACGGTAAGAAAAGCTATCAATGGTTTGGTCGATAATGGTGTTTTGATTAGACAACAAGGAATTGGGACTTTTGTTAATTATAAAAAAGTAAATAGAAAAATAGAGTATGTACGTGGATTTACCGACAGTTGTATTGAGAATGGCTTAACACCTAAAACGATTTTGTTGGACAAAGAAATTATAACACCAACACCAGAGATAAAAAGGCAGTTAAAACTTGCCGATGGTGAACAAGCTATTTGGATTAGAAGAAAAAGATTGGCAAACGAAAAACCAATTATGTTAGAAAATAATTATTTTTCCCAAAAAAGATTCGCATTTTTATTGAATGAGAATCTAGAAAATTCACTATACCATTTATTAGGGAAAAAATATAATATTTTCCCGGACAATCCCGGAAAAACAACTTTGGAATTATGTGTTTCTGACATTAAACTTGCCAAAATAATGGAGATAAATATTGGAGTACCTTTTTTCTATATGGAAACTGAAATCTCAGATCAAAATAAGATTCTAATTCATGTAGGACATCAATATTATTTAGGTGAGTATTATAAATTTGATATTTAATGCACGGGATAAGATTAAGTGCTGCTAATTTTGTTAAACGAAAAAAGTCCTTTAAGGGGTTCTGGTGCAAAATTAACAAAATAGTCTTTGTAATTCTTTGTAATACATTGGGACGATTGTTGAACGGATCATTGTACTAATAATTCGATTAGTGATTGTGACGACGAAAAACCAAAGAGACTTGGTTCTCTTTGGCTTACTTTATGTAGTTGATGCATG
>NZ_AZFQ01000041.1 GCF_001435195.1 Liquorilactobacillus satsumensis DSM 16230 = JCM 12392
TCATTGCCAGCAATAGTTCCGATATTCATCATATAATACAGCCAGTTCAGCTGTTCTGCCTGGACCACAGGATTTGAGTTATCAACATCGTTCGCTAAAAGCATTTCATAACCGCCTTGATTCTCGGTACTCGGAATCTGTCCTTCCTGATTCTTAGGCGTGCGGTTAAGCAATCTTGAATCCGAATTTGCAGCAGGAGTTAGGCTGCTGTTAACATACAACAAAGCCCC
>NZ_AZFQ01000042.1 GCF_001435195.1 Liquorilactobacillus satsumensis DSM 16230 = JCM 12392
TTAGCGCCAAGAGTAGTTGGGGGATCGCCCCCTGCGAGGGTAGGTCGTTGCCGTGCGATGTTGGAGGATTAGCTCAGTTGGGAGAGCGTCTGCCTTACAAGCAGAGGGTCACAGGTTCGAGCCCTGTATCCTCCATCGAGTCGTTAGCTCAGTCGGTAGAGCATCTGACTTTTAATCAGAGGGTCGACAGTTCGAGCCTGTCACGACTCAT
>NZ_AZFQ01000043.1:0-7016 GCF_001435195.1 Liquorilactobacillus satsumensis DSM 16230 = JCM 12392
TAGCGCCAAGAGTAGTTGGGGGATCGCCCCCTGCGAGGGTAGGTCGTTGCCGTGCATCTAATTCCGGCATAGCTCAGTTGGTAGAGCACCTGACTGTTAATCAGGTTGTCGACGGTTCGAGCCCGCCTGCCGGAGTTTTGCATCATTGCTGGAGAGTTGTCCGAGTTGGCCGAAGGAGCATGATTGGAAATCATGTAAACGGGTAATGACCTGTTTCAAGGGTTCGAATCCCTTACTCTCCGTAGCAAGATGACCCGTTGGTCAAGTGGTTAAGACACCGCCCTTTCACGGCGGTAACATGGGTTCAAATCCCGTACGGGTCATATATTGGAGGATTAGCTCAGTTGGGAGAGCGTCTGCCTTACAAGCAGAGGGTCACAGGTTCGAGCCCTGTATCCTCCATAGTATCACGGTCCTATGGTGTAGGGGTCTAACACGCCTGCCTGTCACGCAGGAGATCGTCGGTTCAAATCCGTCTAGGACCGTTTTATATTTTAATATTTATGATGGCTCGGTAGCTCAGTCGGTAGAGCAATGGATTGAAGCTCCATGTGTCGGCAGTTCGATTCTGTCCCGCGCCACCATGGAAGGGTAGCGAAGTCTGGCTAAACGCGGCGGACTGTAAATCCGCTCCTTCGGGTTCGGTGGTTCGAATCCACTCCCTTCCATTTTTATTATAGGGGTATAGTTTAACGGTAGAACTACGGTCTCCAAAACCGTCAGTGTGGGTTCAAGTCCTACTACCCCTGCCATTTATGGCGATAGTGGCGAAGTGGTTAACGCACCGGATTGTGGCTCCGGCACGCGTGGGTTCGATTCCCACCTATCGCCTTTGTAATTGGGTTATAGCCAAGCGGTAAGGCAAGGGACTTTGACTCCCTCATGCGCTGGTTCGAATCCAGCTAACCCAGTTAGGGATTTGTTCTTTTAACTGGCGGTATAGCCAAGTGGTAAGGCAGAGGTCTGCAAAACCTTCATCACCGGTTCAAATCCGGTTACCGCCTTTAGTTGCTTTTAGGCGCTAACTGTAGTAAAATTTATCAGTAATGTTTGTTATGCCGGTGTGGCGGAATTGGCAGACGCGCTGGACTCAAAATCCAGTGCCCGTTGAGGGCGTATCGGTTCGACCCCGATCACCGGTATTATAAGTAATAAGGAGAAGGACAGAAGCAATTAGCTTCTGTCCTTTTTTGTTTATATTACGGATAAACGTGTTCCATAAGTCAAAATTCTTCGTCTAACTTTGAATTATGCAGCCAAGTTTTGTAAGGCACTTCACTTATGTCACACTCTCTTTTTTGTTTATATACGCTAGAAAAAGTAACAAATTAAAGTAAATACAAATGTTATGTTAGATATTATTACTTTTAGTCCTATTTTTCCGTTGATAATTAAGATCTTAAATTAAAGTAAAGGAAACTATAGACAAGTATAGAGTTTGAATGTTACAATTTGTGACATTAAATAGGGAGGGATCTTATGAACGCTGCAAATTCAACTTTTTTGATTATTTCAAGCGTTTTAGTTTTCTTTATGACACCTGGGTTGGCTTTTTTCTATGGTGGCTTAGTTTCAAAGAAAAATGTTGTCAATACAATGCTTTCAGTTTTTTTTATTTGTGGAATAGCGGTTGTCTTGTACGCCGCAGTTGGTTATGAGTTGTCTTTTAATGGAGATATCGGCGGAATAATAGGGCAAGTCAAGCATTTCTTTTTGAGCGGTGTTGATTTAGCTGCACTTCAATCTAAGGAACTTGGAATCAATGTAGGAACCTATCTTATTTTTCAAATGATGTTTGCAATTATCACTCCTGCATTATTTGTGGGTGCAATTGTTGGGAGAATGCGCTTTAACTTTTTACTGTTGTTCATCGTTTTTTGGTCAATTCTTGTTTATTACCCAATGGTACATATTGTCTGGAGTGCCAAAGGGATGCTGGCTTCATATGGAGTCTTGGATTTTGCTGGAGGGACAGTTGTTCATATTAATGCAGGAATCACTGCACTTGTACTTTCAGTTTTTCTTGGGAAAAGAATTGATTTTAACAAAAAAAGAGAACATTACAATATGCCCTGGGTATTGTTGGGGACAACAATTCTGTGGATCGGTTGGTATGGGTTTAATGCCGGTTCAGCTCTTGGAATGAACGAAGTCGCGGTTCAAGCATTTCTGACAACAACTGTTGCAACTGCTGCGGCTTTAGTTATCTGGATGGTTTTAGACATGCTGATTGTGGGTAAGCCAACTTTAGAAGGGGTTTGTACCGGAACAATTTGCGGACTGGTTGGAATTACTCCAGCAGCAGGTTTTGTGACCGCTGCAGGGGCTTTCTGGATTGGAGCTTGCAGTACCCTCGTTAGTTTCTGTTTCATAACTTACATTAAGGCTAAATTGAAATATGATGATCCACTCGATGCATTTGGATGCCATGGGGTTTCAGGAATAGTTGGTTCTATCTTAACTGGGGCTTTTGCAACTAAAGCTGCAAACTCTTCTTTAACACAAAATGGTTTGTTCTATGGCGGTGGGTGGCATCAATTGCTTGTCCAGTTAGTTGGAACACTTTTTACAATCGTGTTTGTAACGGTCGTTGTATGTATCATTGTGGTCGCCATGAAACTGTTTGTTAAAATTCGGGTTGATGAAAAAGAAGAACTGGTGGGACTTGACCAGGGAGAACATGGTGAGTTTGCTGATTATACAGTTGCGCCTAAATTAACAGATATCGAAAAATATGGTGAAGAATTTCAGGGTCAGTTGGCACATTTAAACAATCCTAAATCTTAAAAAGAGTTCAATGCCGTTAGACGTTAAATTCAGTAGCTACAAAATAATTTGCCAGCGAGACTATGACAAGCTTTGTTGACTGTGCAAAGGGCGTGAACAAAAGAAGATACCTAGCTATTGAAATACGAATTTGTATAAAAATAAGGACCTAGAGTAAAGTAAATGTTTCGCTCTAGGTCCTTTTGATTTGTTATTGTTACATTGACATACTGCAATAGTCGCTGTTTAGGTTTCCAAAGTTAAAACGATTTGATAAAGGAGTTCAAATTATTATTACCAAAATGTGAAAGCTGATATAAAAGGATATCGGCACAAGCCCGACTATCATCCAAAGCATTATGATGGTGTTCAAGCTTGATATTAAGATTTTGGCAAATTGTATTTAATTTGTAATTTTGAAGGCCCTTGAAGTAGGAGCGACTAGTTGCTAGGGTATCAAGTACTAAAAAATTTGGTTGTGGGATGTTATAAAGTGCAAGACTGTGTTTTAAAACACTGCAATCAAAACGTGCATTATGCGCAACTACTAATTTGTCAGGTGAAAAAAAGGGAAGGATATGGGGCCACAGTTCAGAAAAAGTTGGGGCCTCAGCGACATCTTGCGTTCTTAAGCCATGGATTTGCGTGTTTCGCCAATGAAAAGGGGCTTGGGGATTGATTAATGAGTATAGATCATCAACAATCTGGTCATTGCGAACAACTGTTAATGCAAGTGAACAGGCGCTATTTCTTTTTGCATTTGCAGTTTCAAAGTCAATTGAAACAAAGTTCATAATTGATTCTCCTTTTTAATATCTAACTATAGCGTAAATTGGTTAATAAACTAACGGGTGGCGGGTCTGCTTAACCGAAAATTTATGTCTTTGTTCCTAATGAATTATCTGTAACTCATTTTAACAGGTGTCTTTAAAAAAAACTACCAACAAAGACTGCTGAAAGTGTTAGAATTAAGTCAGAATGAGTGAATGCGAGGATGAATATGATGTTACAAGCACAAGAAACTTTTGCGGAATTTTTCTCTGAAAGCCAAGTATTAGTGAATGAACCGTTAGCGAAATATACTAATACCAAAACTGGGGGACCGGCTGAGCTAGTCGCATTTCCGAGAAGTTATGCTGAGATAAAAGCAATGGTCTTAACCGCCAATAAAATCGGGCTGCCACTGACAGTGATTGGAAATGCAAGTAATTTGATTGTAAGAGATGGCGGCATTCGCGGATTAGTTCTGATTTTAAATAAGATGAAAACACTTAAAGTTGAAGCTAATGAGCTCACAGCTGCCGCAGGGGCTGCAATGATTGACACGACTGAATCCGCATATCAAGCTGGATTAGCTGGGCTTGAGTTTGCAGCTGGAATCCCCGGAAGCGTTGGCGGTGCGATTTTCATGAATGCGGGCGCGTATGGAGGGGAAGTTTGCGAGTGTGTAGAGTCGGTTGACGTTCTAACACGTACTGGTGAATTTAAGACATATTCTAATGAGGCGATGGACTTTGGTTATCGCCACAGTCGTATTCAGCAAAGCGGTGAGATCGTTTTGGCGGCACGTTTTAAATTAGAACCAGGGTCAAAAAAAGTAATTCGTGCTAAAATGGATGAATTCAATTTTTTGCGTGCTTCGAAACAACCGCTCGAGTATCCTTCTTGTGGAAGTGTTTTCAAACGACCTGTGGGACATTATACGGGAAAACTTATTCATGATGCAGGATTACAAGGTTATCAGGTTGGCGGTGCGCAAATTTCCTTGAAACATGCGGGCTTTATTGTTAATCGTGGAAATGCAACAGCTAGTGATTACTTGGCAGTGATTAAACATGTGCAAGCGGTCATTAAACGCCTGTTTGATGTCGAGTTGGAAACAGAAGTACGTATAATTGGTGAAAAAAAGTAATTTAGGCAAAGAACTTGGTTTGAGATTAAGCGAAGTTCTTTTTTTTTTTAGCTTTTTTTGTAATAATTAATCATGGAGGTGTCTGCTGGATGACAATTATTGAGACTGTTATTGGCTTAGTCTTACTTGTTTTACTATCTAATTTGATCAATCATTATTTTAAATTTATTCCAGTAAGCCTTATTCAGATCTTTCTAGGGACCTGTTGTGCACTGTTATTTAAGTTGAAAATTGACTTAGATTCCAGCTGGTTTTTATTATTGTTTATTGCGCCTTTACTTTATAATGACGGCCGTAAATTTCCCAAAGAGGAGTTATGGAAGTTAAAGGGTGCAATCTTTAATAATGCAATTATTCTGGTTTTTATCACTATGTTGCTTGGAGGCTATTTGATTCATTTAGTGATCCCAAACATGCCACTTGCGGTAGGGGTTTCACTGGCTGCAATTTTGGCCCCAACTGATCCTGTCGCAGTGCATTCAATTTCAAAACAGGTTAAATTACCCCCGAAAATTCTGCACTTAGTAAGTGGTGAAAGTTTAATTAACGACGCAAGTGGACTAATTGGTTTTAAATATGCGTTGGCTGTTGCAATCACAGGATATTTTTCCTTAACAACTGCTGTGGGCGACCTGCTTTATTTTGGAATGTTTGGTCTTGTTTTAGGATTCGTGTTAATTAGTCTAGTCATTTTCATGATTGAATGGTTGATTACTAAAGGTTTTAACGATGTAGTTTTCAACACTGTCTTGCAACTTTGTGTTCCCTTTATCATTTACATCGTGACTGAAGAAACTTTTCATGCATCAGGTGTTATTGCGGTTGTTGTGGCGGGCGTTATTTTTGCTTCAAAAAGATATTCATTTATCCGTATTCAACCTGAAATTAATTTAGTTAGCGAAAGAACTTGGGATCTTCTAATTTATTTACTAAATGGGATCATGTTCACTATCCTAGGAGTCGAATTGCCTGTGGCGATGCGTGGAACTATTGAGAGTGAGAATGTTGATACATTAAGTGCAATTTTGTTCGTCTTTGTGATGTGGGGAATTCTCCTCTTGATTCGGGTAGTTTGGACATATTGTTATCAGTTATTTACGCGTGATTACCAGCGGATATCTGCTAAAAAAAGATTAAAAATTGCTTTTTTATCTGGAATCTCTGGTGTCAGAGGTGCAATTACGATGGCCGCAGTTTTAACTATTCCAACGGAAACTGCGACAGGGGATCCATTTCCTGAGAGATCGCTTGTATTATTTGTTGCTGCGGGTGTTATTATTCTTAGTATGGTTGTGGCTGTCGTTGTGTTGCCATTTATTGTGCATGACCCAACTGAATTAAAAACACGTGGGGTGTTGGAGCCGTTTAATGAAGACGATGATGAAGCCGGTGATGCCCCTGAAATGGCGCAGATCAGTAATACACGTGCCAAATTGTATATTTTAAAAAGTGCTGTTCGTAGTCTGGAAGAACAGCGTAGACAAGCTAATCAATTAGCCGTCTATCATCTAATTTTAGAATATCAATTCATGATTAAACGGCTCGAAGCTGTTGAACAAGGACAAAGTGCAAGTGATGCGGCGACAGCTGATCAGATTAAATTGCAAAGAGTCGCCTTGAAGGGGCAACTGGCAGAGCTAGAACGCTTGCATAATACTAATCAGATTCGTGAGAAAGTCTATTTCAAGTTCAATCGTTCTTTACAAAATCAATTACGGAATGCTAAACATAAAGCTAAGCTGCGTCAAGAGTGGCCTTTCCCCACAGTTAGTGAGTCTGTTAGACGTTTCTGGCGAATTTTCTCCCTTTGGGTGGGGATCAAAAGGGATGAAAATTACGGAACGGAATTTCGATACGCAGAAAGAATGCTTGCCAAAGCTGCAATTAGTTCTTTGTCAGCTTATTTGAAAAATCCTGAAGTCAATGAAAAAGAATTAAACCGGGAAGTACTTTACCATCTAATTATTACGTATCGCAGTGTAATTGAAAAACAAAAGAGTCTAGATTCACTAGGAAAACAAGAATACCAAGAACAGGTCAGAAAGTTGCGGTTCAAATCAATTGCAGCGCAAAGACTGGCTTTGCAGTATCTGGTTGAACAGGGTTATGTAACCCACCAGTCTGCGATCAACTTGCAGCAGTACATTAATCACGAAGAAAGTTTGAACCTGCGAGCAAGTGTTGTTGCTGATTAAAGCGCTGAAGAAATACGAGCGGTTTTGACTTATGACATACATTTAGCTGCAATTATTAGAAAGGGGGCTGTGACAAAAGTTAACTTCTGTCACAGCCCCTTTTTTATTCCGGATAAACGTGTTCCATAAGTCAAAATTCTCCG
>NZ_AZFQ01000043.1:7098-32700 GCF_001435195.1 Liquorilactobacillus satsumensis DSM 16230 = JCM 12392
TAGTTAGCACTCAAATTTTTCCGACTTATGTCACACTCTCCTTGAAGTATTAGTTTGAATGTTTAGCAAGTTTTGTGTGAGTATGACAAAAAGATTGGAATTATTCCTTGGGTTGCGCAGCTTTTTTAATCGCTTCTTCGCTACTATCAAGAGAAGCACGCGTGATTGTGACTGTGACCCACATAATTACTTGAATAATCGTCATAAAAATTACAAAGATCAACATGCGCGTATTCCACATTTCCAAGAGTTGCTGGACAACCCACTGGGGATTTAAAAATAAATAAGCGGTGTGCAGACGCAAAAAGCGACCAATATAAATTCCAACAGAGGAAATTAAAATCAAAGCAATCGTTAAAATGTTTTTATTAAGCCTGTTCCAAATGTTGAAGTGTGCCAGCAAAGAGTTTGCAACATGTTCCAAACTCCAAAGCCCCATGAGTGAACAAGCTAAAGCACTGGCAACTAAATTTGTGAAATTTAACCACAGATGCAAATTGAACTCCATCAGCCCAGTTGCGCTATTATATGGATCGAGCATAGCTAAGTGAAAGAGATCAGTCAAAACATAGGGTGCATTTGGATAAAAAAGCATCCACAAAAAGGTTAGTATGAACAGAACAAAATTGTTTTGGCGGGGTTTGATCTGCAATGCAAGTTCGAGCGGAATGTATCCCAAGATAGTATTCAAAAACAAGAAACTATAAATTCCATCACGAGAGCTGATTGTAAAGTAAACATAGCCCAAGAAAAGTGCAAAAGAGATTCGAACAAGCCACCGATTTTTTGAAGACATGAATATCACCCAATTTCTATTACTATATATTGTAACAAAATTTTGGGTGAAATAGACAAAATATCAAAGGCTTGAGAAGTTTTTAATCTTTTATAGAGGACATCGGTAAATTAAAATCATCCGTGATATAATTAATTTAAATATATTAGGAGGTAAAGGAATGGGCATTGCTTGGGAAAGCCTATTTTCGTGGCAACACTTAGTCAATTTAGTAGACATCTTAGTTGTGTGGTACGTGATTTACAAACTGATGATGTTGTTACGCGGAACAAAAGCGGTTCAGCTTTTTAGGGGCGTCATCATTATTGTTTTAATCAAGTTTGTTAGTTGGTTTTTTGACCTTCAGACTGTTTCTTGGATTACGAACCAGATTATCAATTGGGGATTTATCGCGATCATCATTATTTTTCAGCCTGAAATCAGGCGTGGTCTGGAGCATCTCGGCAGAGGATCACTTTTTGTGCACAATAAAAAGCAAAACGAAGACGAGCTGCGAATGATCAAAGCACTTGATCAAGCGATTCAGTATATGTCAAAAAGAAGAATTGGCGCTTTGATTACTATTCAAAGGGAAACCGGACTTGAAGACTATATTGAGACCGGAATTGGGATAGATGCTGAAATTACGGGCGCTCTTTTAATCAATATTTTTATTCCTAATACACCGTTGCATGACGGGGCAGTTATTATTAAAAATAACAAAATAGCAGTCGCAGCTGCCTATTTACCGCTTTCGGAAAGTAATTTGATTCCGAAGGCATTGGGAACACGGCATCGTGCAGCTGTTGGAATTAGTGAAGTGACAGATGCATTAACAATTGTGGTTTCAGAGGAGACTGGCGGAGTCACAGTTACGGAAAATAATGAGTTGTTGCGCGATTTGACACGTGAAGATTATTTGAAGCTTCTGAAAAAGGAATTGATCGCACCCGCGACAAAGAAAAATGCGAGTGCAGTCAGCAGTTTCTTTACCGAACTATTTAAGGGAGGGCGAAAGCATTGAAGTTTAATTTCAATAAATTCATTGAAAGCCGCCTTTTTTATCAGATAGTAGCGCTGGTCTTGGCGCTGTTTTTATTTGGGTATGCCAATTCAGACAAATTGAGTACGACTAGAAATAACTCAAGTAACAGTGATGAGTCTGCGATTCTTTCAAACAATACTGAAACGATGAGTGTCTCACTGCAACTGGATGTTAACAATGATAAGTACTTTGTGACAGGCTATCCATCGAAAGTGAAGGTTAAAATCACGGGTCCAAGTGCGTTAGTCACGACCACAGCAAATACACGTAATTTTAGAATCTATGCGGATCTTAGTAATTTAAAACCGGGAACACACGAAGTCAAACTTAAGCAGTCAGGGTTGAATAAAGAATTAGATTATACGATCAACCCTAAAACAATTAAGGTAACAATCAGTTCGAGAAAAACTGCGACTTTCCCAGTTCAGTTTAAATATGATAAAGATAAAATTGCTGATAATTATGGGATCGGACGTGTCAGCGCGGACCCTCAAGTCGTCAGTGTGACAGGGGCCCGAAAAGATGTTAATGATATTGCGGAAGTTCTTGCAGAAGTAGATTTGTCTAACAATACCAAAGCAACCGTTAGTCGTTCTGTACTGTTGCAAGCTGTGAACAATAGGGGTAAAATTTTGAACGTAGTCATTACGCCACAAACTGCAAGAATTCGAATACCTGTATATAGTGCGACAACAACCAAAAAAGTAAGTTTGGATTTTTCAGCGAGTGGAAGTGGGGTTAGCGGAAAAAGTTACCGCTTTTCAAGTAGTACTAAAGAGGTCACGTTAAGTGGAACTAAAAGTGCACTGGATAAGGTTAGTAAAATAACTGTGCCGGTCCCTGTTTCTGGGGTCAGTAGTTCGGAAACACAGACAATTAGTTTACAAGCACCGGTGAGTGGAATTTCTGCGATTCAACCCCAAAGTATTAAAGTAAAAGTTGATGTGACATCCAGCCAATCGTCAAGCTCTGCAACTTCTTCGACTGGAGAATCGACTAGCGAGACCGAGGAGACGTCTGCCAGCAGTGCGAGTAGTACGACGTCTAGTTCTGTAGAAAGTAGCAGCAGTGAAACATCATCAACGACGACATCGTCGACCTCAACTTCGAGTTCGGCTACAACGTCAACTTCAACTTCGAGTAGTGAAAGTGATTAATTAAATTTGTTGTGGAAACGAGGATTAAAACTAATGAAATATTTTGGAACTGATGGAGTTAGAGGAATTGCAAATGAAAGTCTTAGCCCAGAACTGGCTTTTAAGCTGGGACGCTGCGGTGGCTTTGTTTTAACTAAGCATGCAGAAGATCAAGGTAAACCAGCGAGAGTCTTGGTCGCACGTGATACCCGAATTTCTGGTCAAATGCTGGAGCATGCTTTGATCGCGGGATTGTTGTCAGTTGGAATTGAGGTATTTTCGCTGGGGGTTATTACGACCCCAGGTGTTGCTTATTTAGTGCGGGTTCAAGATGCAGATGCCGGAGTGATGATCTCAGCATCGCATAATCCGGTGGAAGATAATGGAATAAAATTTTTTGGTGGCGATGGCTTTAAGTTGTCTGATGAAAAAGAAGAGGAAATTGAAGCTTTATTAGAAAGCTCAAAGGATGATTTACCACGACCAGCAGCTAAGGGTTTAGGAACACTCAGTGAATATCGTGAAGGAATCCTAAAATATACGCAATTTTTAGAACAAACACTTCCAGATGATTTGGAGGGGTTAAAAGTTGCAGTTGATGGAGCTAACGGAGCGACCAGCGGTGCAGTTTCAAGGCTTTTTGCGGATCTTGGGATTGATTTTACCACCATTGCAACAGAACCAGATGGCCTAAATATCAACAAAAATGTCGGTTCAACTCATCCGGAAGCTTTAGCACGTTTTGTTGTTGAGCAAGGGGCACAACTAGGGGTTGCATTTGATGGTGATGGTGATCGGTGTATTGCAGTTGATGAGTTAGGTAATATTATTGATGGCGATAAGATTATGTACATCTGTGGAAAATATCTCAGTGAACGTGGGCGGTTAAAGAAGGATACGATTGTAACTACTGTAATGAGCAATATTGGGCTGTACAAAGCAATGGAGGCACATGGTCTTAATTCTGTTAAAACGCAGGTTGGGGATCGTTATGTGGTTGAGGAAATGCGTAAAAACGGTTATAACCTTGGAGGAGAACAGTCTGGGCATGTTGTCTTTTTGGATTTCAATACAACTGGAGACGGAATGCTGACAGCTTTACAGCTGATGAATGTTGTTAAACAAACAGGTAAAAAATTATCAGAGCTGGCTGCAGAGGTTACTACCTACCCACAAGAACTTGTGAATGTTAAAGTGCAAGATAAAAAGGCCGCATTAGAAAACGAAGCCGTTCAAGCAGTTATTCAAAAGGTCGAAAATGAGATGGGGACAGATGGACGTGTATTAGTTAGACCTAGTGGAACAGAGGAGCTGCTGCGAGTAATGGCAGAGGCTAAAACAAAGGAACAGGTTCACGAATATGTGACTAAAATTGCGGCTGTTGTCCAAAAAGAATTGGGGATTAGCGAAGCCGAATAAGGGCGAAAATACAGGCTAAGTTGTAGCTTAGCAAGTGAAAAGCAAGAGAGTGTGACATAAGTCGGGAAAATTTGAGTGCTAACTCGAAATTACGAACATAGCGAGTACTTTGCGATGAGTAATTCGAAGTTAGACGGAGAATTTTGACTTATGGAACACGTTTATCCGAAATAAAAGCGGGGCTGTGACAAAATTTAACTTTTGTCACAGCCCCTTGCTTTTTATTGTGGTTAAATGAGTTCTATACTCTTAGGCTTCAGCAAGAGACTTGAAAGACTACCGCATGAGTTGAACAAAAAAATTTACAATTCTAAAAAGGATGTAGTAACACAAGCTAATAAAAAAGTAAGTCAGCAGTAATATCAGTGGAGGAAGGAACCAATATGAGGTCTGCAACAGTGTAAAAGTTGTATTTAGCAGCTCCACTGCGTCAGAATAATGAGTGAATAGTGAAAAAAGGCACTTTAATAGAAGTGTAATGAAGCCAAGTAACATGCTAAGCGTAAACTGTTTTGAATTAATCATAATAATAACCTCACATTTTATCAATAGATCTAGTATAGACGAAAGTTGAAAAGAAGAAAAATAAAAAGTAAATTCCACAATATTCTTGACAGCGTTTCCAGAAAGCGCTATTATCTAGAAGTAAGGTAATCAAAAGTTACCTTCTAATCAATTCTCTTTCTCTCTTATGCCAACCACCGCATTCGTGCGGTGGTTTTGCTTTTGCATAAAGTATGCAACCAGGCCTTCGAGCTAAGCAGTTTTGGACAATTAATTGAAAAAGCGAGGGTATCTGACTGCTTTAAGCGGTTAATTGACACTATGAATGAATGTTTTCTATAATGGCTAAAAGGAAGGTGAAGAGATGAAGAGTCATGAAACACTAACTTTAATTGAGGAAATTACACGCAATGACGGGACCAAATACTTTGAAATTTCAAATATCACCCAAAATGGACGTGCAGAATTAGCAGCACAACGCGGATTGATTAAAGAGGTTAGAATATTGCAGTTGAACATTCCGCGGTCTGGAAGTGTTATCGAATACGAAAATTATGTTAATGAACATTTTGAAATGCCAGCTGAAAATTTCACACACTTTACGGAATGGGATAAGACACCCCAGATTCAAAAAGTAGTCGCGCAAATTTTAAGAGAAAATCATATCGCTTGAACTTGTGAAGTAATAATGAAAGAAATTCAAAGAAGTGGCAAGCAAATATGGATATTAAATTCTTATTTTCTTAAGAAAATAAGAATTTTTTCTTTCTTTACACAAACGTTACAAAAAGGTGTATTCATTCTTTACATTAACAATATAAAATACAGCTTGTAACAAGGAAAGGAAGAAGTTAAAAAATGAAAAATCTCACCAAGATTGCTACAGTCATCATTGCAAGTACAGCTTTACTTGTAGGATGTGGAAATTCAAACTCCAGTTCTTCATCGTCCTCATCCACTTCAAGCAAGGCAGTTTCAGGAAAAATTACAATCGTAGGATCAACAGCTTTACAACCATTAGTTGAAAAAGCTGCTGAAAATTTCCAGGCGGACAATTCTAAAGTTAATATCACCGTTCAAGGTGGTGGTTCCGGTACAGGTTTGAGCCAAGTTCAATCTGGTGCCGTAACAATCGGTAACTCTGATATTTTTGCTGAAAAGCAAAGTGGAATTAAAGCTGAAAACCTTGTAGATCATCAAGTTGCTGTTGTTGGAATGACCCCTGTTGTCAACAAAGATGCTGGCGTAAAGAACCTCAAAATGAGTCAATTACGTGAAATCTTTACTGGTAAGATCACAAACTGGAACCAGGTTGGCGGCAAGAATGAAAAAATTGTTTTGATCAACCGTCCTTCAGGCAGTGGTACACGTGCCACTTTTGAAGGCGCAGTTATGAATGGGGAAACAGCTGCAAAATCTCAGGAGCAGGATTCTAATGGGACTGTTCAAAAGATGATTGCACAAACTCCAGGTTCAATTAGTTACTTAGCATTTTCATATGTTAAATCTGATGTTCAAGCACTTTCAATTGATGGAGTTGCACCAACAGATGATAATGTAACAACAAACAAGTGGAAAATCTGGTCATACGAACATATGTATACAAAAGGCAAACCAGATACAACTACTAAGGCTTTCTTGAACTATATGACTTCATCAAAGGTTCAAAAGAGTTTGGTTAAGGATCTTGGATACATTTCTATTAGCAATATGAAGGTTCAAAAGGACGCAAACGGTAAAGTTACTGATAAGTAATTGGCTTAAGTGGGGTATCCTTTAGTGAAAAAGCTCAGCGAAGTTTTCCTTACTCAAATCAGGGTGTCTCATTTTTGTAAATATACTTTTAAAAACTTGTTTGGGACCTTTGAGGCTCCAGCAACAAACGAATTTCAGCTAGCAATTATGAACTTGATTGTTAGATTATAACTTATGGGGGCAAACAGGCTGATCAAAATGAGTCTTGTTTACTCCCAAATTTTGGTAGAAAGGTGTTTTTCAAATGGAAGATCCTATCAAAAGTAAAATTCAAAGCACCTCGAAAGAGACCAGACAGGATATTCTGGGGCGCTGTTTGACTTACTTATGTATCGGTTTAATCGTAGCTATTGTCCTCTCTATTTTTATTTTCGTAGCTTCAAAAGGGATTGCAACCTTCACTGTTAATAAAGCAAGTTTATGGGAATTTTTGACTGGTAAAAACTGGAATCCAACTGTCACAGACGCAAGTGGTAAACCACAATTAGGGGCACTGCCAATGATTACGGGTTCCTTCGGAGTTACGATTTTGGCGGTAATTTTTGCAACTCCATTTGCAATCGGGACAGCTTTGTATATGACAGAAGTTTCTTCCAAAAAAGGTGAGAAGATTCTGCAAAGTGTAATTGAACTTCTGGTGGGAATTCCCTCAGTTGTTTATGGATTTATTGGTTTATCAGTTATCGTGCCTTTTGTCAGAACCCATTTTGGTGGTTCTGGCTACGGAATTCTTTCTGGTTCATTTGTCTTATTTGTCATGGTTCTTCCCACAGTAACATCAATGACAGTTGACAGTCTGCGCGCGGTGCCACGTTATTATAAAGAAGCTTCTTTAGCACTCGGGGCGACGAGATGGCAGACGATTTACAAGGTACTCTTACGGTCGGCAACTTCAGGAATTTTGACTGCAATTATTTTTGGAATGGCACGTGCATTCGGTGAAGCCTTGGCTGTTCAAATGGTGATCGGGAATGCTGCTATCATGCCAAAAGGCCTCCTGTCTTCAGCATCGACTTTAACGAGTGTATTGACAATGGGAATTGGCAATACAGTTATGGGGACAGTTGGAAACAATGCTCTTTGGTCACTAGCCTTGATCCTCTTGTTGATGTCGCTGATTTTCAATATCGTTGTTCGCCTTATCGGACGTAAAGGGAGAATGGATTAATATGGGAACAAAATTACAAAATAATATTGCTATCACAATTATTCGCGTGATCGCAGCACTGGTGGTTTTGATCCTAGTGTTGTTGCTGGGTAAAATTTTGATTGCTGGTGTTCCACATATTTCGTGGCATTTTTTGACGGCTCCTTCGCAGTCGTTTGAAAGTGGCGGTGGAATTGGGGTCCAATTATTTAACTCAATTTATCTTTTAGTGCTGACACTAATTATCTCATTTCCAATTTCGTTAGGAGCTGGAATCTTTTTATCAGAGTATGCGCCTAAAAACTTTTTTACAGCTGTTGTGAGAATGTCAATTGAGGTTTTAAGTTCTTTACCTTCAGTTGTAGTTGGTTTGTTTGGCTTCTTGCTGTTTGTGGTCCAATTTCAGATGGGCTTTTCAATTCTTTCTGGAGCGGTTGCATTGACTTTCTTCAACCTACCGTTGCTGACAAGAAATATTGAAGAGTCTTTGCGAGCAGTTCCAAATTTACAACGCGAGGCTGGGATGGCCTTAGGACTTTCAAAATGGAGAACTGTTACTAAAATTATTTTACCGGAAGCACTTCCTGGAATTATCACGGGTGTGGTTTTAGGTGCCGGACGTGTCTTTGGAGAAGCTGCTGCACTGATTTATACGGCTGGTCAAAGTGCGACTAACATTGACTTTGGGAATTGGAACCCATTTAATTCAGCTAGTCCCCTTAATTTGTTACGCCCTGCAGAAACACTTGCAGTTCACATTTGGAAAATTAACTCTGAAGGAGTTATGCCCGATGCAGCTGCTGTTTCAGCAGGCTCCTCCGCAGTTTTGATAATTGCCGTTTTAATTTTCAACTTGTTGGCACGTGTCCTTGGAAATAGTCTTTACCGCAAGTTGACGGCTACTAAGTAGGAGGATTAATTATGAGTATTGGTAAGTATGATTTTAACGAAAAAAGTATCCTTAAGTTTGAGCCACAAGAACACGAAATTGCGATTGAAACTAAAAATTTGCAAGTTTATTATGGTAATAACCATGCCCTTTTTGATGGAAACTTGCAGTTTGAACGTTACAAAATCACATCGTTAATTGGTGCTTCCGGTTCTGGCAAATCAACATACTTGCGTTCACTTAATAGAATGAACGATAATGTAGCTAGAGTTGACGGGCAGATTATGTATCGCGGTTTAGATGTTAATACCTCAAAGATTAATGTCTATGAAATGCGTAAACATATTGGAATGGTTTTCCAACGACCAAATCCTTTCTCAAAGTCGATTCGCGAAAATATTACTTTTGCTTTGAAGGAGCAGGGGTTAAAAAATAAAAATAAGCTTAATCAAATTGTTGAACAAAGCCTTCGTGATGCTGCGCTTTGGGATGAAGTTAAGGATGATCTTGATAAAAGTGCTTGGTCACTCTCAGGTGGACAGCAACAACGGCTGTGTATTGCACGGACGATTGCAATGAAACCCGATATTTTATTGCTTGACGAGCCAGCAAGTGCCTTGGATCCGATTTCAACAAGTAAGATTGAAGAGACGCTTGTGGAACTGAAGAAGCGATATACAATCATCATTGTGACCCATAATATGCAACAAGCTTCTAGAATAAGTGACTTTACAGCATTTTTCCATCTTGGACATATTCTCGAATATGATAAAACAAAGCATATTTTCACAATGCCAAAGGTTACGGCGACTAATGATTATATTTCCGGGAATTTCGGCTAGGAGGAGCAGGCATGGACGATTTTATTACAACAAAGGATGTACATCTTTACTATGGTGAAAAGGAAGCTCTAAAGGGAATTACTCTTTCTTTTCCAAATAAAGGGATCAATGCATTAATTGGTCCTTCAGGTTGCGGGAAGTCAACCTATCTGCGGACTTTAAACCGGATGAATGATCTGATCCCTGGAGTTAAGATCACTGGAAGCATTATGATCAATGGGCAGGATATTTATAGTCCTAAGACAGATACAGTTGATTTACGGAAAAAAGTTGGGATGGTTTTTCAACAACCAAATCCATTTCCGTTTTCAATTTATGAAAATGTCACTTATGGGCTGCGGATTGCGGGCGTCAAAGACAAGCAGATTCTTGATGAACGAGTTGAACAAAGTTTGAAACAAGCAGCTGTCTGGGATGAAGTCAAAGATGATTTGCGCAAAAGTGCGCTTTCACTTTCAGGTGGACAACAGCAACGTGTTTGTATCGCGCGTGTTTTAGCTGTTCAACCGGATGTTGTTTTACTTGACGAACCGACCAGTGCCCTAGATCCTGTTTCAAGTGGACTGATTGAAGATATGCTGTTAACGATCCGTGATAAATATACAATTGTAATTGTGACGCATAACCTGCAGCAGGCATCTCGTATCTCTGATAAAACCGCATTCTTTCTTAACGGTGAGCTGATTGAAGCAGGTAAGACGAAAAACTTATTCTTGAATCCAGAGCGTCAGGAAACGGACGACTATATCAGTGGACGGTTTGGTTAAGCGGGAGGAGAAAAGAAATGCGAAAAATTTTAGAGGAACAACTTAGTGATCTACATGAAGATTTTGCACAGATGGGCAGAGAAGTTGCACAAGCAATTGAAAATGCAACTAAAGTTTTTCAGAGTCATGATAAAGAACTTGCAAACAAAGTTGGTGAGAATGATAATCGCATCAATGAAAGTGAAATTTATCTTGAAAGAAAAACAGCTCAGGTCATTGCACTACAACAACCAGTTGCGAGTGATTTACGTGTACTAATTACAATTTTAAAGGCAAGCTCAGACCTTGAAAGAATCGGGGATCATGCAGTTAGTGTTGCTCATGCGGCGATGCGAATTGGTGATCAAAGAAGAAACAAGGAGATTGAGGATACACTTGTGGGGCTTAGCAAACATGTTCATCAGATGCTGGTGGCGATTATCAAAGCTTATGTTGATAATAATGAAGAAGATGCACGCCAGGTTGCTAAATTGGACTCCGAAAGTGATGAATATTTACGTGATGTTAGAAGATTAGCAGTCGAGGAAATGCAAAGCGATCCAGAATTTGTAACTGTTGGATCTGAATACTTAGTGGTAGGGACACATCTTGAGCGGATTGGTGACTACGTCACTAATGTCGCAGAATGGATTGTATACACAAACACAGGTCGCATTGTTGAATTAGGTCCGATTTCTTCTTACAAAAAGGAATAATTTAAGGCTAAAGGTAGGATAATCTTTGCAGTACAATAAATTTAGGAAATGCGCAGAAATCGGTAAAATTTGAGTACTAACTCGAAATTACGAACATAGCGAGTACTTTGCTATGAGTAATTGGAAAGTCAGACGGAAGATTTTGACTGATGAAGCACGTTTATCCGGAATGAAAGAGGGGCTGTGACAAAATTTAACTTTTGTCACAGCCCCTTTTGTGGTTTATTCGGAATAATAGTATAAAAAAATCTAGCGGCGTTAAGGTCTGCTGCAGCTTTAAAATTTTTCCACAAAAGTGCTTGGAACTACAAACTCGTAACTGTTTAACAAATTAAAGATTGAACAAGCATCAAAAGTGTGCTAATTTTAAGTAAATGAAAATATTCTCATTTATTTGGAAGTGAATAACATGGAAAGCTTAGCACGAGTAAACCAAAAAGGAAAATATATTGTAACAGATATTTTAGGCAATCCCCGTTTTGTAAGGCGTCTTAATGAAATTGGAATGGTAGTAGGTGTTAATCTGACTGTGATTTCAACTTCTCAAGGTGAGAGCGGGATGGTAATCTACTTGCGCGGTCAAAGACTAGCCTTGAATCATTCAGTGGCGGCTTTAATTGTAGTCCGACAGTTGGATGAGGCAGGCACTCAAGATTATAAGGCACTTTCTGCAGTAGCAGTGGGTGCTGAAGCAATTGTTGCCAAAGTAGTTGGTGATAAAAGAATTAGAAAACGCCTATTGGATATGGGACTTACAAAAAATACTGTGGTGAAAATTAATCAAACAGCTCCGCTAGGTGATCCGCTGGAATTGCTATTACGCGGGTATAAGTTGAGTTTACGTAAGCAGGAAGCAGATTATGTACTGGTAACGGAGGTGGAGCAATGACAGTTGTTGCCTTAGCTGGAAATCCCAATGGGGGGAAAACAACTCTTTTTAATCGCTTGACAGGCGCACATCAAACAGTGGGCAATTGGCCTGGGGTTACTGTTGAGAGCAAAAGTGGTTATTTAAGGGGAGAAAATAGTGTTATTATTCAAGATCTCCCAGGTACATATTCTCTTTCGCCGTATACTAGCGAGGAGTTGATTACACGTAAGTTTTTAATTGAAGCAGAGCCTGATCTAGTGGTTGATGTTGTCGATGCGACAAATCTTGAACGAAATCTTTATTTAACTTTGCAATTGATGGAAACAGGATTACCGCTGATTGTGGCACTCAATATGATTGATGTAGTTAAAAATTCAGGCAGAAGAATTAACATTAACAAGTTAGCTTACTTACTTGGTATTCCGGTAATTGGAATTAGTGCATTGAAAAATACAAATATTGCCAAATTAAAGGGCAAAATTGCAGAAAATGTTGATCCTCAAACAACTCCATATGCAGTGCCAGAGTATGACGAACGCTTAGAGAGTGCCTTGGCGATGATTGCCAAGGACTTAACGGGGGTTGTTTCACCAGAAGATCTGCGCTGGTACGCAATTAAATTTTTTGAAAGAGACGAAGAGGTCTGGGAAAACACTGTACTTGATGCAACCAGAAGAGAAGATATTGAAAATATTATCAGCACGGCGGAAAAGCTTTTTGCGGACAGTAGCGATAGTATTATTGTGAATGCACGGTATGAATATATTGCTAGAGTGGCCGGGATGTGTGTAATTGAAAAAGATGACTTTACCATGAGCCTAAGCGATAAAGTCGACCGGGTGGTTACTAATCGTTGGTTGGCATTTCCAATTTTTATCTTTGTGATGTGGCTGGTCTATTACCTCTCGATTCAAACGATTGGAACAATGGGTTCTGATTGGGTGAATGATGTCTTATTTGGAAAATGGATCCCAGATGCAGCAACAACGCTTTTGAATTCATGGCATGTTGCTGCTTGGATGAAAGGATTGATCATCGATGGGATTATTGGGGGCTTAGGCTCAGTCTTGGGTTTTGTACCGCAAATTATGATGCTGTTCTTGTGCTTAGGAATTCTGGAGGATTGCGGGTACATGGCTAGAATTGCCTTTGTGATGGACCGCATCTTCCATCGGTTCAATCTTTCTGGAAAATCTTTTATCCCAATGTTAATTTCTACTGGTTGTGGAGTTCCAGGAATCATGTCGACAAGAACGATTGAGAATGATCGTGATCGTAAAATGACGATTATGTTGACAACTTTTATGCCATGTTCAGCAAAATTAACGGTAATTGCACTGATTTCAGGGACTTTCTTTCCGCAGCAAAGTTGGGTTGCACCTTCAGCATACTTTTTGGGAATGCTGGCGGTGATTGGGTCAGGTATTTTCCTGAAAAAAACAGCACTTTTTGCCGGTCCACCAGTACCTTTTGTTATGGAGCTGCCAGCTTATCATTTTCCTAAATTCAGCAACGTGATGAAACAAGTTTCAAACCGCGCCCGAAGCTTTGTACGTAAAGCTGGAACCATTATCTTTGCTTCGTGCGTAATTATCTGGTTCCTCTCCAGTTTCAATTTCAGAATGCAGATGGTCGCTGAAAATCAAAGTATGCTGCGTTATCTGGGTTCGGCGCTGGCACCGGTCTTTAGTCCATTAGGCTTTGGTGATTGGCACGCAACTGTGGCAGTCATTGCAGGATTAATAGCTAAGGAGAATTGTGTCGGAACTTTACGGATTACCTTTGGCGGTGGCAGCGCGACTTCTTTTACGCACATCTTACAGCAGGCTTACACACCGATGGCTGGTTATGCTTTTCTAGCATTTAACTTGTTGTGTGCACCTTGTTTTGCAGCAATTGGCACAATGCATAAAGAGTACGGTGATTTGGGTTGGACACTGCGTGCATTAGTTTATCAAACCGGGTTAGCCTATTTAATTGCTACATTAATTTACCAAACTTCGGAATTAGTGCAACATAAAGTCACAGGTGTAGGTGTGGCATGGATTGTTTTGATCTTAGCATTGTTTGCGTATGGTTTATTCTTCAAGCGGGATAAAAGCAACGAGCTTTATGAAATTAAAGAAGTTACAGAAGGGAGTGATTTATTGTGATTGCAACGATTGTACTTGCAGTTATTATTTTTTCAGGTGTCGGTTATGTTGTTTATACACGGTTTTTCAAGCATGGCGGGGCACAAGGCTGCCATAATTGTGATGATGTTGGCTGTCCTTTAGTAGATCCCACTAAATTACGCAAAAAATAATTGAATTAATGACGGAAAGATAAAAGTTTTTTCAAGGAACTAGTGAAAAAACTTTCAAATAAAGATAAGAATTGCCTCTGTTTTGTGTTAGAATATAGACGTACTCAAAAGAGTAATATAATTTAGGAGGCTGTTTTATGTCAATCGTAAACGGTAACGAAATCTTTGCTGCTGCACGCAAAGGTCATTATGCAGTTGGGGCATTTAATATCAATAACTTGGAATGGACTCGTGCTATTTTAGCTGCTGCACAAGAAACAAACACACCAATTTTGGTGCAAACTTCAATGGGCGCTGCTAAGTACATGGGCGGTTATGAACTTTGCCTTAACTTGGTTCAACAAGAAATCAAGGCAATGGGAATCACAGTTCCAGTTGTGATGCATCTTGATCATGGGAACTACGAAGCTGCTAAGGAATGTATCAAGGTTGGTTACACATCTGTTATGTTTGATGGTCATGATCTTCCTTTCGAAGAAAACTTGGAAAAGACAAAGGAAATTGTTTCATTGGCACATGCTAAGAACATTTCTGTCGAAGCTGAAGTTGGTTCTATCGGTGGCGAAGAAGACGGGATCATCGGCGAAGGTGAATTAGCTGACGTTGAAGAAGCAAAGAAGATCGCTGCTACAGGTGTTGATTACTTGGCATGTGGAATTGGTAACATTCATGGCAAATATCCAGCAAACTGGAAGGGACTTCACTTTGACCGTTTGCAAGAACTTGCAGACGTGATTGCTACTCCACTTGTATTACATGGTGGTTCAGGTATTCCTAAGGAACAGATCCAAAAGGCTATCTCAATGGGTGTTTCAAAGGTTAATGTTAATACTGAATGTCAGTTGGCATTTGCTGCTGCAACACGTAAGTACATTGAAGCTGGTAAAGATCAAGAAGGTAAAGGATACGACCCACGTAAATTGCTCGCACCCGGTGCACAAGCAATTACAGATGTTGTTAAGGAACGTATCGATTGGTTCGGCACACCTTCTGTTAAATAAGACAGTTAATAATTATTAATAGTTGGCTATAACTAAAGGGGCTGTGACAAAAGTTAAATTTTGTCACAGCCCCTCTTTTATTCCGGATAAACGTGTTCCATAAGTCAAAATTCTCCGTCTAACTGCGAATTACTCATAGCAAATACTTTGCTATGAGTAATTTCGAGTTAGCACTCAAATTTTCCCGACTTATGTCACACTCTCTTTTAGTTCAGCATTCAAAGTTGATGATTATGTCAATTAAGCCGCAAGCATATTTGCAGTTTAACGGCACTTAATGCACCAATTGTAAAAAACTAAAAAAGCGATTAAGACGCAGATTGGGGCAAGTTTCAGCTTATTTTTTTGAAGTAAGCTGAATTTCAACCAATTTTTGACCAATCAATTTGTAAATCAGTGAATGGATTGCAAATTGTTCTGTAAGCTTCATCAAATTATCCTCATAAGAGAAATTGAGCATGGCTTTGTCTTCATCAACTAAACTGATAGTATGGTTAAAAAGTTCTGCAAAATAATTATATGATTCCGCAACTGAGTCGGTTTTAAGTGCTTGTTGCAAACCGCTTTTAATTGTTTCTAAAGGATAGATTGACTTCAAGAGGCTAATTACAACTAGTTCCGCAACGTTTGCAGGGGCATACTTCTTTTTGGCAGGCCGCTGCATCAGTCCCTTTTTAACGTAGCTATTGATCATTGAAGGTGTGATTTCGCTTTCAAGTAGTTTTTCAAGGTAACGATTTCCCAAATTTACAAGTTGATCCATATAGAGCTCAAAATCGGGAAATTCATTCCAAAGAGGCAACCGGACGGCACTGAAATCATTAAGCCATGCTTTAAATTCTTCATTATCCATATTCATACTTAAACCTCACTCGGAAAAAAATATAATGTAAACATGAAACATAAATCAAGTATAACATACAAACTAATTTTTAAAATTCTATTTAGTTATTGTAAATTATTAAAACTTGTTACCTAGGATAGCATTCTATGTTATATTAACAGTAAGGTTATGTCATAGGAGGATCAGCATGAATAAAAAAGAAATTTTGCTTAATGAAATTTGGAGCGGTATTACGCATGGAATTGGGTTACTTCTCAGTATTGTGGCATTTGTTTTTTTGCTTATCAAAGCTTTTAACAGTGACAGCATACTCGTTATTAGCGGTTCTTTAATTTATGGGGCCTCACTGTTAATGCTGTTTACTTCGTCAACTCTCTTTCACTGCCTGTACTTCACCAGAGCCAAAAAAGTTTTTCAAGCGCTTGATCATTGCAGTATCTTTATCTTAATTGCAGGGACCTACACTCCATATTGCTTACTGGGAATTAGAGGAAAGACCGGGCTGGTGATTCTGCTGTTAATTTGGTTCTTAACAATCTCAGGAATTCTTTTTCATCTGTTGGTCCATAAAAAATTGCAGTGGATCGAAACCACTGCATATGTCTTTATGGGGTGGTTATGCCTCTTAGGGGCTAAGGAGTTACTGACATCACTTGGAATCAAGGGCTTTTTGCTGCTGGTTTTAGGCGGATTAATGTTTACGTTGGGAGCTTTGGTGTATAGTATCAAAGGTCTAAAATACACACATGTTTATTGGCATGTTTTAGTGATTTTTGGTGCTGCGTTTATGTTTTTTTCAATCTACCTTTATTTGTAGAAAGATACTATCTGAATAATAGTTTCGTGTTACTTTATGTATTATAATTAACACATCAAGTAATTGGAGGGATTGGTGATCGCTTATCGATATTATGTTGTCGCTAAAGGCAAAAAACCAGGAATTTATCATTCATGGGCTGAATGTCAGCGTGAGGTGAATGGTTTCAGGAACCCCCTTTTTAAGGGATTTAACGAACTTAAGGGGGCACAGGAGTGGCTGGCGCATCTAACTTTGGCTAAAACGCAGCAAAAATCTAGTGCAAAACAAAAGCGTGTTAAAGATAATGGTACTAATTTTGCGGTGTATTTGTGGACAGATGGCGGTTCGCGTAATCACGGTAATCAAAAAGGACAACATGTAAAGCCCGATGACAAGGCAGCCTGGGCTTACCTAATAATTAGTGGAACACAGCGTTTTTCGGCAGCTGGTGGTGAATATGGTGCTACGAATAATCGGATGGAAGTTATGGCGCTGTTGCAGGCTTTGAAAAAAGTTAAGCAGTTAGGTAAAAATAATGCTAAAATCTGTGCAACGCTTGATTCACGGTATGTACTTGACGCTATTCAAAAAGGGTGGTTGTCTGCTTGGCAAAGGCGGGGCTGGAAAACTGCAAGTGGAACTCAAGTTGCCAATCAAGCACTTTGGGAGGAATTGGCACAGGTATTGCCGGACTTTTCACAGCTATATTTTGAGTGGACCAAAGGACATCGGGATAATCAGGGCAATGTTTTTGTTGACGAATTACTCAATAAAGAGATGGATCAACTATAAAAAGGGGGATTTGGGTTGAAAACAATTGTCATCGTAGCGCATCCCACAGTGAATTCCTCTGGAACGCAGCAATTTCTCAAAGAAGCTTTGCAGTCTGCGCAAGAGGTAAAATGGCATCCACTTTCTTGGGCACTCATGCAAGATGCTGGCACAATTGTGCAGGAAAGACGCATGCTCCATTCTTATACGCGGATTATCTTTCAATTTCCTTTGTATTGGCATCAAGCACCTGCACTGTTGCATTTTTGGCTAGAAAAGGTGTTACAGACAACCGATAGAGAATGGCTAGCAGGCAAGGAACTTGGACTTGTGGTCAGCTTAGGACGTCCGTTAAGCGTTTATCGTCAGGGAGGGTCAGTCGGAGTTTCACTTTCAGAGCTGTTGAGCCCCTTTAGTGCGATTGCGCATCAATTGCAGCTCAAGTTGTTACCATTTTTTGAGATCACCCAATTTTACTATTTAAGTGCTGTGCAAAAACAGTGTTTGCTGATTAAGTATTTACAATATCTTGAATTGGAACAGCCAGCAACTTTTGCACAGAAAGAAGAATGGTTTGTGAAACGCTTTCGAAAAATGCTCCAAGAACAAGGCGACACGGAAGTGACTTTGCCGCAAAAGGAACTTGTAAAACTTTTTCAAGAACGTGCTGAAGAACTTGCCGAGCTTAAGGCAGAGCTGGCGCTGATGAAGGAGGAGGATGAAGATTAGGGAAAAAGATGATTGGCTGATCAACCAACTGGATTTGTTAGCCACCCAGAGTAAAAGATATGAAACACGTGCCTTTTTTATGTGTATGAGTGAGTGTGCTGCAGAGCAAAAAAAGCGGTTGGAACAAGCTAAAGGTGAATTAGATGGGCGCTTATGGAGTCCTAAAAATTGGTAGGAGGAATGAAGATGGCAATTGATGAAAAAGCACTTGATTTTGAAATCAGCGAAAAACCGTTCAAAAGAATATTAGTTGCTGTGGATGAAGATGACTCAGATTCTTCAATCCGTGCGTTTCAGTTTGCGGTGACGATGGCTAAACGCAATCAAGCCGTCTTGGGAATCGTGTCTGTTCTTGAATTACAAGATCTCAATGTTTTCGAGACACTCAGTCCTGAGAAAATTAATAAATTAAGACAAAACTTAGCGAACGATGTAAATGTCTATGCTAGACAAGCGCAGAAACATGGTGTCGCTGAAATTGTACAATTAACTGCAGAAGGGAGACCCGGAGCAGCGATTATTGGGGAAGTTATACCAGAGTTTAAGCCTGATATTCTGATTTGTGGATCTAAGAGTAAACCAGTAAATAGTCGTCAAAGAATTTTTATTGGTTCGCAAGCAAGTTACATGGCACAAAATGCACCATGTTCAGTTCTTGTTATTCGTAAATGAAATTTTACGGTGGAAACTATTTTAGGATTAACAAGCGGTATAATTCGCTTTTTGGCGTAAATAATGACTTTGAAATTAAAGTATTATTATTTATCTGCCTAAAAGCGAATTTTTTTGCTATAATGAAGATATTCTGAATTTGAGAGGAAGTTTTTTAATCATGAAACGTTTCTTCAAGCTTGAAGAAAATGGGACTAACGTGACAACGGAAGTTCTGGCTGGTTTAACGACTTTTTTTGCCATGTCCTATATTTTATTCGTAGCACCAAATATTTTAGGCTCTACGGGCATGCCAACACAGGCAATTTTTTTGGCTACAATTATTTCATCTGTAGTGAGCACTTTGATTATGGCATTATTCGCAAATGTTCCTTATGTTCAGGCTCCTGGATTAGGTTTAGCAACTTTTTTTGCCTATACGGTGGTTTTGCAACTTGGTTTTTCGTGGCAGCAGGCATTAGCATTGGTTTTTCTTTGTGGAATTATTAATGTAGTTGTCACTGTAACTAAAATTAGAAGATTGATTATTAAATCGATTCCGGAAGTGTTACAGCATGCTATCGGAGGCGGAATTGGAATCTTCGTGGCTTATATCGGAATTAAAAATGCGGGATTTTTAAAATTCATTACGGATAAAAGTGGGATTTTATCAATTAATGGAACTGCGTATAATGCAGCGACCACTCATTTTAAAGGCGGAATTTCTGCGATTGTTTCTAACAGCAGTGTGACTCCTGCATTGATTAATTTTAATCAGGCAGCTCCCTTAGTTGCACTTGTGGGATTGATCTTGATGATTTTTATGGTGGTAAGAAATTACAGGGCCGCAATTTTGATTGGAATTGTGTTGACGACGCTGATTGGAATTCCATTTGGAGTAACTCATCTCGAAATGGCGAGTGGTAATTCGCTGGGAGCCTCCTTTGTAGAATTAAAAACAACTGTTGGTGCGGCTTTTGGACCTAAAGGAATGGGCTCTTTATTTAATGAACCTGGGAGAATCTTGTTAGGGGTTATGACAATCTTTGCTTTTAGTTTAACTGATATTTTTGACACAATTGGAACTTTCATCGGCACAGGTAAAAGAACAGGCATTTTTTCAAAAGAAGATGAAAAAGAATTCTTTAATGGTCATGGGTTCAAATCTAAAATGGATCGTTCGCTTTTTTCAGATGCAATTGGTTCAGTTATTTCTGCAATTTTCGGAACTTCAAATGTAACGACCTTTGTTGAGAGTGCATCTGGAATCAGTGTTGGCGGGCGGACGGGGTTAACCAGTTTGACGGCTGCGGCAATGTTTGCAGTCAGCAGTTTGTTAGCACCTGTAATTGCAATTATTCCCGATGCTGCAACTGCACCAGCCTTGATTGTTGTTGGAATTATGATGATGGGTGCATTTAGGAACATTGATTGGAGCAATCTTGAAGATGCAGTCCCAGCGTTTTTTGCTTCGGTATTTATGGCAATGTGTTACAGCATTTCGTACGGAATTGCGGCCGGTTTTATTTTTTACATGGCAGTCAAGCTTGCCAAAAACAAGTTTAAGGAAGTTCATCCGATGATGATTGTCTGCACATTGTTATTTGTAATTAATTTTGTGGTTTTGGCATTAATTGAATAGGTCAAATGACCGAGATTAAATAAATTTTAGCTGAATTGGAATGACTGCTGTCTAATCTTCCAGGACTGATTTTAAAAGTAAAGTTACGCACTCAGGCAAAAAAAGTGATCTTTGAGCCTAGTGCGTAATTTTGTTATTATAGTGATTTATGATGTAAACTTTAGCCGTGAAAAATGGAATTAACGGTTAAAAGAAGCAATTTTATTAAAAATTAAGAATTGCGCTAGGGTACCATTAGAACTCTTGTTCAATAACCTTAAGCTGGTTTTTTAGTAGTGTAAAAGCATGCTGACTTGAAGAAAGAGGATAATTTAGTTAACCTTTAAAAGAAAGTGTGCTATCGTATACGTTATACGTTTTTTATCTGGATGAGATTCGATGCAGATGACGGGGTGGTTAAAATCAAACACAAAATAATTATTATGGTCTGTGCTGTCTTTATTCTGGCAGCTTGCGCCGGTGGATATACCTATTACCGCATGACCCATTTCAACAAGCATGTGGAAATCAACGGGATTAATGTTGGTGCAATGAGTGCAGACAACGCAGTCAATCATTTAAAAAAACGCAGTGTTAGCAATAATGTTTATTTGAACAACAAATTATTTTTCCACGGTAAAAAGACAGCCTCTGGTTTCACGGCTGCAGATACGGCAAAAATTAAAAAACTTGTTCAAAAACAATGGACGTGGTTTCCTTCTAAGAAAACAGTCAGCTACCAGATTGTGCCTTCTAAGATGAGTAATTACAGACAAAAGGTCGTGCGGCAAAAAGTAAAAGAGTTGCTGACGCAAAAAAATTTAACGCGCCAGCAGGCAGTTGATGCAGCAGCAACGCTTGAATATGGCAAGATCAGTGTTTCAGCTCCCAAAAGTGGAAAACAATATGATGTGAACGCGATTATGCGTGAGTTTGACAAAAAGCAGGAATTAGCTTCAATTAAGCTGACGGGAACCATCAAACAGCCCTTAACTGCACAGAGTAAAAAAGTGACTGAAGAAAAGACCAAGCTAAACAGTCTTGCTCAGCGGTCAGTAGCATACAAGGTGCAGCAGACAACCTACAATCTGGCAGCAAAGGATGTCTTGAGTAAGGTAACCTATTCAAATGGCAAATATCAAATTGAACAGGCGGGAATCCTGAAAGAAGTTGATCAAATTAACCAGAAACAGGCGACACTGAAGAAAAGCATCAGTTTTAAAACGCATGCTGGTAAACAGGTTACGGTTGCAGGAGGCACTTACGGTTGGGCACTCAAAGCAAGTGACGCGGTTAAGAGTATTACCACGGCCTTTGTCAAGGATACAAAGCAAATTGATGCTAGTTCAGATATTTATGGAGTAGGGTATTTGACATATGGAACGGGTTACTCTAATACGGCAAACAATGGTCTTGGAACAACCTATGCTGAGGTTTCTATTTCCGATCAACATGCCTGGTTCTATAAAGATGGCAAAGAAGTTTATTCGACTGAGATAGTTACAGGTAAACACAGTACAAATGAAGATACACCAACAGGACTCTGGTATGTGATGTATAAGCAGTCACCTTCAACGCTCAAGGGAAGCGAGGCTGGGAATTCCAACTATTCTGTTAAGGTGAACTACTGGGCGCAGTTTACTAATAGCGGGTGCGGTTTCCATGATGCGAGTTGGAGAACTGATTGGTCTAGCACGGCGTATTTGAAAAATGGGTCAGGAGGCTGTGTGAATACACCAAGTGATCACATGGAAAGTGTCTATAATAATCTTTCGCAAGGTGAACCAGTAGTCGTTTACTAGTATTTGCAAAGAACTTGGGTCTAATGAAGTTCTATGTTACAATATGGCTATGGGGATGTTCTGGATTCGACAGGTATAGGTCGAGCTTGAATTGCATCTCGTAGTTGCGCGACGTAAAGACGCTCAGTTAAAATATAACTGCAAAAAATAATAACAATTCTTACGCTTTAGCTGCCTAAGTAGCTGAGTGTAGATCCGCCTAACATCGTCCATGTGTTGGTCACGGGTCTCAAATTTAGTGGACTTACGCCTGCTAGTTCCCACCTGAAGCTAAGGGAAGAGATTAATCAGGTTAGTTGTCAGCGTTAGCCCTGTCATATGGCGCAGCAGACAATGAAAATCCAAGTAGTATGACTATGGATGTAGAGATTTAAGTGGCGATATGCTTGGACGCGGGTTCGATCCCCGCCATCTCCATAAAAAAGAGAGTGTGACATAAGTTGGTAAAATTTGAGTGCTAACTCGAAATTACGAACATCGTGAGTACTTGGCTATGAGTAATTCGAAGCTAGACGGAGAATTTTGACTTATGGAACACGTTTATCCGGAATAAAAGAGGGGCTGTGACAAAAGTTAAATTTTGTCACAGCCCCTCTTTCTGATACTTGCCCAGCACGGAGCTAGAGCAAAAGTTTAATTTTGACGAGATGTGGGTAAGTTATGTTACGCAGCAATGTTCAGCAACTTACGTGGTAAAAAATTTTCTAGTTTTTTGAAAAAGATCACTTCTTTTTTTCATAAAATTCAAATAAAAATAATATTTTAAATGTATGGTATTATGTGAGAAGATAAAAAGTTCTACGAAAAGGGATGTGTGACCTGATGAAGTTATTGATGATTGAAGATAACAAGTCTGTATCGGAAATGATGTCAATGTTTTTTAAGAAGGAAAATTGGGAAGTCCATTATGCATATGATGGTCTTGAGGCACTTGAGAAGTTTAAGGAAAGTCCTCAATCTTGGGATATGATTACACTTGATCTTAATTTACCAGGAATGGATGGAATTCAAGTAAATAATGAAATTCGGTCAATTTCTACCACCGTGCCGATCATTATTTTGACGGCCCGCGATTCAGAAAGTGATCAAGTGCTGGGACTTGAGATGGGGGCCGATGATTATGTTGTTAAACCCTTCAGTCCAATTACGCTGATTGCACGTATCAAAGCTTTGCATCGCCGTGCTGGTCTGGGAGGCAGCGCTGAAAAAGAGGAAGAAACCGAATCTTCTTTTGATGTTGTAACTGAACATTTTAAGCTGAACACGAAGACAAGGGAGGCTTATTTATTGAATAAACCAATTGAGGATTTGACCCCTAAGGAGTTCGATCTCTTGAAGACTTTGTCGCAGAAACCACGACAGGTTTTTTCACGTGATCAATTACTTCAGCTGGTTTGGCACTATGAATTCTATGGTGATGAACGGACTGTTGATGCGCATATTAAAAAGTTACGCCAAAAAATTGAAAAAGTTGGCCCTCAGGTAATTCAAACAGTATGGGGTGTTGGCTATAAATTTGATGATTCTGAGGCAAATGCACGATGAAGCTGATATATCAGCAGATGATCGCCTTTTTTGTTGTCATCACAGCTCTTTTGGCAATTCTGGGCTTTTCTTTTTTCCATGTAACCAAAACATTAATCTATGAAAACACATGGAATCAGCTTGAAGGCTATGCATACAGCTTAAAGACGCAATCAATGACAATTGAGCGAGGAGCTAACGGCAAGCAGACTTTTACGTTAGATATTGGTAAATTGCAGACAAGTGAGCTGTTGTTGCGTAACCAACAAGTGCACTTTACGATTTATACGACACGTAATAAGGTCATGTATCCAGATCAAGGATATCAATCGACGATTTCGACCAGTGACTGGAAAAAATTGGAGTCTGGGCAGATTATAAGAAGAAAAAGTGATCTTGGCTGGCGCGGACCGGATAAAGCAAAGGTCCAAAATCAGCAAAGAATGACTGATATTCTGGCGCCGTGTTTTGATCAATCAGGTCAGTTGGTAGCCGTGATCTCTGTAGGTGCCAAAGTCTCAAGTTTGCAGGAGAGTTTTACTAAGATTCAGCGAAATCTGTTTTATGTGCTGTTATTTTCCGCACTGTTAGGGGTTGCGATTAGTTATTTATTGGCACACTATATTACTAAACGGATTAGTAAATTACGTAACGCTACCCGCGCAGTTGCTAATGGCGATTTTGATGTTACACTTGTAGATCATAAAAGAGATGAGCTTGATGACTTGGCTAATGACTTCAATCAGATGACAAGTTCATTAAAACAGTCGAATGAGGAGATCAGCAGGCAAGAGCAAAAGAGACGCCAGTTTATGGCCGATGCAGCTCACGAGATGCGGACACCACTGACAACCATCAACGGTTTGTTGGAAGGCTTAGCATATGATGCAATTCCTGAGGAGAGCAAGGAAAAAAGCATTGAACTAATGCGTAATGAGACGCGGCGGTTAATCAGATTAGTCAATGAGAATCTTGACTATGAAAAAATTCGGAGTGGCCAGATTGAACTCAGACGTACAACTTTTGATGCGATGAATGTTATCCATAACGTAGCTGCACAGCTTAAGAAAAAGGCTCAAAGTGCAGGCGATACAATCGAAGTTGCAGGACCCACAAAGTTGCCAGTCTTTGCAGACTATGATCGCTTTGTTCAGATTATGTTTAATATCACTCAAAATGCGGTCCAATTTACTACAAATGGTGTCATTAGAATTTCTGCAGAACGTGGATATAAGAGTTCCATCTTAAGAATTGCAGATAATGGAATTGGCATGGATGATGAACAATTAAAAAATATTTGGGAACGTTACTACAAGGCAGACGCTTCACGTAGAAATACCAAGTATGGCGAGTCTGGGTTAGGACTTGCAATTGTACAACAGTTGATGGAGCAACATGGTGGTAAGGTTGAGGTGATCAGTAAACCGAATAAAGGTTCAACCTTTACACTGATTTTTCCGGATGAAAAGGGAAAATAACAAAAGCGCCAAGTAAAATTTAGAACTTTTAGATGACTTATAAAAAGCTAAAAGGAAAGCCTCCAAAGTAGATGTGACAGACTTTGGGGGCTTTTTGATCCATGTTTTAGCACTAGATGTTTGGAAGGGGCTGTGACAAAAGTTAACTTTTGTCACAGCCCCTCTTTTATTTCGGGTAAACGTGTTCCATAAGTCAAAATTCCCCGTCTAACTTCGAATTACTCATAGCAAA
>NZ_AZFQ01000044.1:0-1609 GCF_001435195.1 Liquorilactobacillus satsumensis DSM 16230 = JCM 12392
AATTACTACTTTTTCTGGCGAAGCTCTTTATTTTGGGACTTTTGACCCAGCCCCCTTTTTTTATACTATTGCGTATTTTATAACAGGAACAATTAAGGAGGCGAGAACAAAATGGTGCTTCGGTGTTCTTGGGCAGTTAGCGATGACTTGCTATTACAGTATCATGATGAAGAGTGGGGGAAGATACATGTCGCTGAAAGAGAAAGCTTTGAACTGCTTAGTCTTGGAATCATGCAGGCTGGTTTGAGGTGGGAAGTAGTTTTAAAAAAGCGGATTGCGTTGAAAAAAGCTTTTAAAAATTTTGATATTGAGCTGTTGACGCAGTTGACAGAGGCTGAAATCAGCAGTTTGTTATTAAATCCAAACATTATTAGAAATCGAAGAAAGATTGATGCAGTACTTAAAAACGCCCAGCTTCTGTCTGAATTACACAGACGCACATTTAGGCTTTCACAATATCTATGGCATTTTACGGAGGGGCGGCCAATCATTAATCATTGGCAGTTTGGAAATCAGCTACCTGAAAAGACAATTTTGTCAACGAAAATAGCATTTGAACTTAAAAAAATGGGTTTCAATTTTGTTGGACCAACACTTGTTTACGCATTAATGCAATCGCTTGGGATAGTGAATGATCATCTTGAAAGTTGTTTTTATAAGTATCACAAAGTTATAAATGTAAGCAGTGAAGGTAGAGCGCAGGAAGATTGAGAAGGGCTGTCCCCAAATAAAAAGCCGGCTATCAAATATCCCTAATAGCCAGCCTTGTTATTATTAAATTGTATCATGTTCATTGAAGCGATTATTTCTTTTCGGCTTTGACAGGTTTGTTTTCTGTGTCGGTTCTGACTACCAGAACATCACAAGTTGCAGTTCTAGTAACATATTCGGTTACAGAACCAATCAAGAGACGTTCAACAGCATTGAGACCGGTTGCTCCAATCACAATCAAATCAGTCTTTTGTTCTTGTGGAATATCTTTTGCAATCACAGGCTTGGGTGCACCATACTCAATTGCATAGTCAATATTAGTTATTCCAGCTTCCTTAGCCTGTTTGATGTACTTTTCCATCGTTTCTTTTGCGGTATCTGCAACTTGTTCAACCATAGTCGTATCGAAACTTGAAACATTTTGAAAAGCGCGAGTGTCAACAACATGAAGCAAATGGACCTTTGTTGCTGCACCGTTTCTTTGGGCAACAGCAACCGCCTTTTTGAAAGCCAGCTCTGCTTCTTTTGATCCATCAACTGGAACCAAAACGTTTTTATATTGTTGTAGCATACGAATCACCCCTCCATCTTATCAACTCTATTGTACGTTATGTTGCGTAAAAAACAAAGTAAAAACCTTAGTGGTATTAAACTAATTTATTTTAAAAAATTCAAGGTAAGGATGCTGTTCAAACTTTTGCATAATTAGCAACTCAAGCCTCAACAACATGTAGTTTAGCTGGAGCAAACTTCTTCAAGAGTAAGATTAATCCATTTTATGAAAGAGAGAGGAGTGCTATGAAAAAATGATTATTTGAATGCCTTAATTCATATACTACACATAAAATTAAAGAGAGTGTGACATAAGTCGGGAAAATTTGAGTGCTAACTCGAAATT
>NZ_AZFQ01000044.1:1683-28856 GCF_001435195.1 Liquorilactobacillus satsumensis DSM 16230 = JCM 12392
CAGCAAGGAAAACCCTGCAAATCCGTCTAATGCCGTTAATCATCTCTGTAGTTGAACCCGCTGTCTAGCAGGTGGTTTCCGTTAGGCTGAATTCAAACTTCCCCGCTGGGGCATGTCATCGTCCAACTATTCCAGAAACCTAATATATAGGTGTTCGGTCAACCTTACATTTATGAGATAACGCGTACATTCCAGATCTATCTATATTCTAGCATATTAGGAATGTGTTGACAATTTGAGTCATGCTAGCTATAGATGCAAACCCTTAGCTTGAGCCGTTTTTAAGCGTTCATATTGAGCTTTTAATGCTTCTTCATAACGGCCATTATTTTTGGGCTGATAGTAATGTTTTCTTTTAAGAGGGTCCGGGAGATATTGCTGTGCAATCCAATCATGCGGATACTCATGCGGGTAATGATAGTCGATGCCGCGACCTAATTTTGCGGCTCCACGATAGTGAGCATCCTTTAAATGTGCAGGGACATCCCCGTAGCCACCTTTATCAATATCCGAAAGTGCGGCATCGATGGCCATGATGGCTGAATTTGATTTAGGCGCTAAACAGAGATCAATGACTGCGTTTGCTAAAGGAATTCGGGCTTCCGGTAAACCAATTTTTTCAGCAGCAGTCACGGCAGCAACTGTTCGTGCTGCCGCTTGCGGATTAGCTAATCCAATATCTTCATAAGCAATTGTCAAAAGGCGACGGTTAGCACTAATCAAATCACCAGCAGCCAGGAGGCGTGCAAGGTAATGAAGTGCGGCATCAGCATCTGAACCGCGAATCGACTTTTGAAAAGCCGACACAACATCATAGTGGGCGTCCCCATTTTTATCTTGAACGAGCGCCTTATGCTGCAAGCATTCTTCAATAATCTTTAAGGTGATAGTGATAGTCCCGTCGGCAGCAGGCTTGGTTGACTCAGCGGCGAGTTCGAGGGCATTTAAGGCACTGCGCAGATCACCATTGGTTGCACGGCAAAGGTGTAATTGGGCAGTGGCTGCTAGCTTAAGCTTTAGTTTTCCAAGACCGCGTTCTTTATCTGCCAGCGCTCTTTTTAAAGCACTTGCGATTTCTTTTTCTGAAAGAGGTTTGACCTCGAAAATTTGTGTCCGACTACGGATAGCGGGATTGATTGCAATATAAGGATTTTCAGTAGTGGCGCCAATTAAAATTATTCTGCCATTTTCGAGATGTGGTAGCAGAAAATCTTGCTTCGGTTTAGTTAGACGATGAATTTCATCCAACAACAAAATCACCGTACCACTCATTTTGGCTTCTGCGACAACAATTTCAAGCTCCTTTTTAGAGTCAGTCGCAGCATTTAGCATTCTAAAAGCATATTTAGTAGAACCAGCGATTGCGCTTGCAATGCTGGTTTTCCCTGTGCCAGGTGGTCCATAAAGAATCATAGAGGACAGCAGTTTTGCGTCCACCATACGGCGAATGATTTTTCCGGGGCCAACCAGATGCTGTTGCCCGACAATCTCTTCTATTTTCTGAGGACGCATCCGATAAGCTAGTGGTTGTTTCATAGTTTCGCTCCTTTTCTGCTTCAATTATAGCATTATGGGGGAGATTCACATAGAATTGAACTAGTGACCGCAATCTGATGCATGTTTTGTTATAATAGTACAATAAGAGAAAAATGAAAAGGTGAGTTACGGAAATGGAATATGATGAAATCGGCAAACAGATCGATTCCGCAAAATTAATGGGTGCTTTTAAGGCACTCCGCTGGCAGCTTAAACAAAGCAGAAAAGTCGCTGAAATTGTTGCCGGCAAATCAAGTGAAGCTTCAAAGATCCCATTGAAACAAAGCGAACGGTGTACGTTTTTTGCAAAAGATGCCCTGCTTGAGTTAAGTACTCATGCAGGGATGAGTAAAGGAAAAGTTTTTTCTGAATTTGAGCTGCTTTTAAGGTTGGTGCAGTCTGCACTTGAACCTGAGAAAAGAATACAAGCTTTTTCCGAGTCCAATTCTAGTCAAAATACAACTACTTTTTATTGGAACATTCCAGAACAACTTTTTAAAACCTTATATGATAATCAGTATCAGCACCTAAAGATAGATTACCTAGTTTTTCGCAACCAATTAGCGCTTAAGGTTTTACAGCAATTAGTAGCACACCACTGGTTATTAACATATTTGACGGGATGTACGCCCTTTTTAACTGTGGAGAATCAGACCGCAACCCCGCAAAGAAGTGCTGTTCGAGCAGGTGCAGGTGTACCAGAAAAACCAGTCGATTATCGTACACTGTCTGCTTACATAAAAACTAGGCCTGCTTTTGCGACAGGCTTTGATTTAACAACAACACAACTTGAAAACAAAGGGGTGCAAATAGAAAGTGTCCGTAGTTTTAAGCTTACGGGGATTGAGTTGAACCCGTTCGAAAAGACGGGGTTCAAAGCCGAATTGCTGGACCTGTTGAGTGTAATGACAGCTTATTTTATGTGTACAACTGGAATTGCAGAACAGGAACTCACACCAAAAATACAGGCAGCTTGCAAATTTGAGCAAGTAGTTGCGCGTGAGAATCCATTTGCTCAAAGCGCTTGTTATAAAAAAGCACAACAATTTATCGCAAGTTTATTACATTTTGTTGCGCAGACTCAGTTACAAATATATCAGGGAGGGTTAGAAAAACTCCAAAATTTAGTGACCGATTCAATGCAGACGCCAGCTGCTAAACTTTTGCGTAGCGGACGTGAAATTGATGCTTTCTTTTTGAAAGGTGGGCAATCAACGGCTGGGAAAACAAAAGTCACCGCAAATATGCAATTTTTGCTTAAAGCTGCACTTAAAGAAGGAAAAGACTTTGAAATCATCTCACAAGAAGAGCAACTTTTGCGGATTGAAAATAAATTGGTGTTAAATGGAATAACGGATGCACAAACGAGTGCTTTGTATGCAAAAATCTGGCATGCTCGCTTACTTTGCCAACAACTTGTACAAAGTCGCGGAATTGGTGTTCCAAATACTTGGACGATCACTAATCCAGCAGAAATTGATGAAATTTATGAACTCATTAAAGAAAGTGCGATTGTAGTCAAAGGAAGTTTTACTGCAGGTGCGCTGACTTTTAGAAATGTACCTGCGCGAAAAGTTTTCCGACAAACAGTGCATGGATTCTTAAAAAAGAAGCAAAAATGTGTGATTGAGCAATATCAGGGAGGTGCTGCTTACAGAGTGCTCCTTGTTAAAGGACAGGCAATCAGCATGTTAGAACGAATTCCACAAAATATTGTGGGCGATGGACATAGTCCAGTCAGTGAATTAATCACACGCAAACAGAAGCGCTATGCTCAGATAGAGCGGGATTTTCCATTTGATAACTTACAGCAAAGCAATCTCATTCTTCAGGGAAGAAAAGAGACCAGCATTTTGGCACGCGGTGAGCAACTTTTTTTGCGCTATGATGCAACAACTGGAACTGGGGAAGAGTATCTGGAATGTTTGTCTGAGATGGACAAATCATATTTACAGAAAATACGTGAACTTGCGCAGATTCTGCACCTGCAAAACGGAGCAATCGATATCATCCTGCCTAACCTTTACCAACCGCTCAGAGAAAAGGATGCGCGCGAACAGTTTATTTTTCTAAATGCACATGCGGAACCGTCTTTGACGCTGCATGAACATACTTTGATGCAACAAGATGCACCGGTTGCTGAAAAGATGTTGCAGCTACTTTTGGAATGTTAAATAAAAAGCATTTAGTGTTAGTTTAATATCAGTAATAAAAAGCGACTTTATTTCATGATGGAAATGGTCGCTCTTTTTCTGTCTGGATAAAGCGTAAATCAATTTTAGGGCCTAAGCTATCACCAATAAAATCAAGTACAAAAAAACTGCATAAAGTTGGAAAAATCCAACCTTGTGCAGCTTTTTCAAAACGCTTAAGCTAATTATTAAAGTTTGTTATAGTATTCAACAATAAGCGCTTCGTCAACTTCACCTTCAAGTTCATCACGTTCTGGTAAACGAACTAATGAGCCTTCAAGCTTGTTGTCATCGAAAGTTACAAATTGAGGACGACCAACGATTGATTCGAGGGCAGCCTTAACAATTTGCAAATTCTTTGATTTTTCACGCAATGAAATAACTTCGCCGATTTTTACTTCATATGAAGGAATATCGACACGTTTACCATTAACAGTAATATGACCGTGGTTTACCAACTGACGGGCCTGACGACGAGTAGTTGCTAACCCTAAGCGATAAACAACGTTGTCCAGACGACGTTCAAGCAGGATCATAAAGTTGTCACCATGACGGCCTTCACGAATTTTACCTGCGCGGACAAAGAGGTTAGAGAATTGACGTTCAGACAAGCCGTATGTCATTCTTAACTTTTGTTTTTCACGTAACTGCAAACCATATTCTGATAATTTGCGCCGGTTGTTTTGACCATGATCACCGGGTGCGTAAGGGCGACGTGCTAATTCTTTTCCTGTACCGCTCAAAGAAATTCCTAAACGGCGGGAAACTTTCCAACTTGGACCTGTATAACGAGACATAAATTGAGTTCCTCCAATTATTTTTTTGGAGTAAAATAAGCTAATGTCCGCTTAGTATTCGTGCAGTTTATTTTACAATGTTCACTCTTGCAGCCGAAGAGGTACTGATTGAACCCAAGATTGGGGCAATAAACTGTTGACGAGCTTACCGCAGACTGCTGCATTATTTTACACAACCTCAAGTATAACCAAACTTTTTTTTGAAGTCAAGCACTGATGTACAGACCTTCAGACCAGTTGGAACGACGTGTCAGTAGTCGCGCTATTTTTTCTAGCAAAACGGTGTCTGCTTGACTAAAACGTTCCTTTTGGGGGGAGTCAATGTCAAGCACACCTATAATACGAGTTCCCTTCTTCAACGGAATAACAATTTCCGCCCAGCTGGCTGCATCGCATGCGATGTGTCCGGGGAAAGCCGTTACGTCAGCAACCCGAATTGTTTTAGCGGCAGCGAGGGCGCTACCACATACTCCTTGACCAGCTTTAATGCGGACACATGCAACATTTCCTTGGAAGGGCCCCAGGACAAGCTCATCTGTATTTTCAACGTAAAGATAGAAGCCAGCCCAATTAAGCGCTGGAAGAGAGTGATAGAGCAACGCGGCAGTATTTGCCATGTTAGCAATCGGATTAGTTTCTTCTGCAATTAGGGCATCAAGTTGCTCAAGCAGCAAGTGGTTTGTCATTTTAAAACTCCTTTAATAATGGTTATCTAGTGTATGTGTAGGTGATACTATGCTATAATTAAATAAATTTTAGACTTAAGGGAAGATTAAAGCAAGTTAAAAAGAATTAAGTGTTTTCACTAAGAAGGAAAGTCTCGGGAAAGTGGGGAACTTCTGGTGAATATTTAGGAGTGTGGACTGGATGATGCTAGTTTTGAGTGCAATTGTAATAATTGCGGTGGTGGTCTATTTTTCATTTTTCTACTTTCAACGTAGATATGCACATGAAATCGCGTTGCAGAAAGAAGAAATCAATAAGTTTACAGGTTCAACTGTACAAGAGCAACTGCAAGATGCTGAAAAAAGCAAATTAGCAGGTGAAACATTGTCTCACTTTGAAGAAACCAAGCAAGATTATCGATACATGGTTAATCATGACATGCCGGAAATCTTAGAGCGCTTGGATGAATTGAGTGTCAGCAATGAGCGTTACCGTTTTTTCGAGGTGGGACGTGAACTAAAGCTGATTGAGGCGAAAATTATAGCTGCTCAAAAACTTGAGCTGCAAACGAAAAAAGAATTAACAGCACTTAAACGGAGCAATTCTGAACATCAAAAGAAAATCAAAGAATTGGAAAAAAAGTATCAGAATTTGCGTAAAACACTCCTCGCAAAGAATTTTTCTTACGGGCCAAGTATTGATCAACTTGAAGACAGACTTGCAAGTATTGAGAAAACTTTTGATACATATACAAAGACTGCTCTTGGTGGGGACTACATCAAGTCTTCAAAGATCTTAAATGAACTGACCAAAGAAACGGTACAGCTTGAGAAAATGCTCAAGGCGATTCCACCTATTTATAGAAACTTGAAAAATGTTTTTCCGGTGCAATTAAAAGAAATCACTGCGGGCAGCCAGCAAATGCAAGGCCAAGGATATCGATTCAAAGATGATCCAGCTAAAAAGATTACTGAATTAAAGAATTTAGTAGCTGAAAGTATTATTGGGTTGACTAAGCTTGAGACAGTAGAAGCTGCTAATTATGATCAGAAGATTGATCAGGGGATTAATCAACTCTATGATGAACTGGAAGCTGAGCTCAAGGCGCGTGCACACGTTGAAAAGGGGCAACAAACTTTTTCGCAATTTGTTAAACATGCGCGCAGTAATCAGCATGAATTATTGTTAGAACTTGACCGCCTGAATCAAAATTATACATTTAATCATAATGAGCTTGCCGAGGCGCAGGAGTTGGAGCAGCAACTTAAGACGATTGAAGAAGACTTGGCTACTTTCAAAAAAGATGTCACAAAAGAAGCAGTTGTTTATTCCGAGGTGCTTGCAAAACGGAACAAACAGACCGAACAGCTCCGACAAATTGAGAAAAAACAGACGCAGATTGGAAATAGTGTTCAAGATTTATGGCAAGAAGAACAAGCGGCCAGAAATGCTGTTAAAGAGTTTGATCTTGAGATCCATCGGCTAAAACGTGACCTTGAAAAATTACATCTTCCAGGTTTGTCTAAGGAATATCTCGACTATTTCTATACTGTGAGTGATGAAATCGAAGCACTTAGTGTCAGCCTTGAAAAAACAAAAATTAATATGGAAGAAATTACTAAAGCGTTGCTAGATGTTCAAGCTGATTTAGATGCACTTAGCGAAAAGACAAATGATATTGTTGATAGTTCAGCATTGACGGAACGCGTGTTACAGTACGCTAACCGGTATCGTGTGCGTTATCCTGAAGTTGCACAGGCAGCTAATGAGGCTTACGCACTATTTAATCAAAAATTTGATTATGCTGCCAGCCTTGAAAAAATTGCAACTGCAGTTGATAAAGTTGAACCAGGAGCGTATAAAAAAATTGAAGATGGTTATTACCACACCCAAAATGGTAAGGAACAAGAGTAGCATTAAAATGCGCTCTAAAGGTAGAGCTTAATGTCAACTGCGAGTCTGCAGTCTTGTAAATGTTTTGAAGTAGAATTAAGGAATGGGACTGGGTCAAGATACTTTGGCTGAGTCCTTTAGTTTTGTCTTTTTGTACGAGTAATGGCCATTAATTGAGCAACTAGTTGCAATGCGTTTGAGATGTATTGCTGCAATGGGGAACAGTTGCTGGTCAATGAACTTTTGTTTTCATCAGAATTTGACTTTGTTTTTAGAAGCTTATATTATAGGAAAATGACTAGTAGGTTTTTGATTAAACAGGTATTTTTAGTTAATAATAAGGTAGCCATTAGGAAGGGTAGCAATGATTTATTTTGATAATAGCGCAACAACAAAAGTTGCACCAGCAGTTTTGGAGACGTACTCGAAGGTTAGCAGCAGTATTTGGGGAAATCCTTCTTCCCTGCATGCATTAGGTGAACAAGCTTTTGGCTTGTTGGAACAGTCGCGGTTACAAATTGCGAAGTTGTTAGGTGTTGCACAGGATGAAATTTATTTCACGAGTGGTGGGACAGAAGGCGACAACTGGGTAATTAAAGGGACGGCAATTGAAAAACAGATCTACGGAAAACATCTAATTACCTCAAGTATTGAACATCCAGCAGTTTTGAATTCAATGGCTCAACTTGAGAAACTTGGTTTTGAAGTGACTTATCTGCCGGTTGATCAGCATGGGCATGTTTCGCTTACTGACTTGGAACAGGCATTGCGCCCTGATACTATCCTTGTCTCAATCATGGCGGTTAATAATGAAATTGGAGCAATTCAACCGCTTGAGCAGATTGCAGCAGTTTTGCAAAATTATCCGAAAATTCATTTTCACATTGATGCTGTTCAGGGGATTGGCAAAGGGATTCAAAAGTTGATCATGAACGAGCGGGTCGATTTCGTAACTTTTTCAGGTCACAAATTCCATGCTCCGCGAGGCATTGGGTTCATGTACAAGAGACGTGGACGTAAGCTTGCACCATTAATGAGTGGTGGTGGTCAAGAAAAGAATTTGCGCAGCGGCACCGAAAATTTGCCCGCAATTGCGGCAATGGCAAAGGCCTTGCGTTTATTATTGACAGACGAACAGGAAAAAGTTGCACGCCAAGCTAAGATCAAGCAGTTTATTTATGAAAATGTAATTAAGTATCCCAAAGTAACCATGTTTTCGCAGCTCGATCAGACCTTTGCACCGCATATTTTGTGTTTCACAATTGATGGTGTGCGTGGGGAAACGATTGTACATGCTTTTGAGGAACACCAGATTTATTTGTCTACTACAAGCGCTTGTTCTTCGAAAAAGCATGTGATTTCTGGGACATTGAATGCAATGAAGGTTCCAGAAAAAATTGCTACTTCGGCGGTGCGTGTAAGTCTCGATGAGCATAATACACTGGAAGAAGCACAAGAATTTGTGCGAGTATTTGAGCAGCTGTATCAACGGTTTGCAAAAATTAATTAGTTTTTTATAAAAGAAAGGAAATACCAACGTGCAGTATACAGAAATAATGGTTCGCTATGGCGAGTTATCAACCAAAGGAAAGAATCGGCGTGCGTTCATTGATCGTCTTGGATTCAATGTCCGTGAAACACTGCATGACTTTCCTGATCTGGTGGTGAAGGCCAATCGTGATCGGATGCATATCCAGTTACATGGTGAAGACAGCAGCGCAGTTATGGCAAGATTGCAGCAGGTTTTTGGAATTCAGAATTTTTCACCTTCAATTAAAGTTGAGCGTGACGTTGAGGCGGTTAAGCAAACTGCTGTGGCAATGATCAAAGAGCATTATCAAGCGGGAATGACGTTCAAGATCAACACACGTCGTTCTGATCATGATTTTAAGCTCGACACTAATGAAATGAACGACCTTTTAGGTGGTCACATTTTGCGTACAATCCCGGGCATCAAGGTTAAAATGAAGCAACCTGATCTGATTTTGCGTGTAGAAATTCGGCAAAACGGGATCTTCTTGTCCAGTCAGACCATTGATGGTGCGGGTGGGTTGCCAGTTGGAACAGCTGGAAAAGGGATGTTGATGATTTCGGGAGGAATCGATTCACCCGTTGCGGGCTATTTAGCACTTAAAAGAGGGGTTGAACTAGAAATGGTTCATTTCTTTAGTCCCCCTTATACTAGCGAGCAGGCTTTAAATAAGGCAAAGGAACTCACAGCTAAACTAGCACCCTTTGCTGGAAGAATTAAATTTATTGAGGTTCCATTTACTGAAATTCAAGAAACTGTCAAGCATGATGTTCCGGCAGGTTATTTAATGACGGTTCAGCGCCGCTTTATGTTGCGGATTGCAGCTTTGTTAGCTGACAAGCGGGATGATCTTGCAATCTTTAATGGAGAGTCTTTGGGACAAGTTGCTTCGCAGACATTGGAAAGTATGGTAGCAATTAACGATGTGACAACTCTTCCAGTTTTAAGACCAGTCGTTTCGTTAGATAAGAATGAAATTATCGAGATTGCTCAAAAAATTGGCACTTTTGAATTGTCGGTCATGCCCTTTGAGGACTGCTGTACAATCTTTGCTCCACCGGCTCCCAAAACAAAACCCCGGTTAGAACGTGCTCGTCTTTATGAATCAAGGCTAGCGGTTGACGCTTTGATAAAGCGGGCCTTAGCTGGAGTCAAGGTCACAGAAATTAGAAGTGGCGAGAAGTTTTTAACTGAAAATAGTGATACTTTTGCAGAATTGCTCTAATACTCCTTGACGATGCTTACAATGAAAGTTATGATATCTTCATAAGCTTTGAACAAGAAGATCTTGTACTGAAGTTACCAGAGAAGAGATAATTTTTTTGCTGGGATATCTCATAACTTTTAGCAAGATGAGTAGCTTGTGAGCTGTTGCACTGAAATTAGTAAGTGTGACCGAAACCTGTTCGTTAACGAGGAAAGAGTGGGGTAAAAACCCAACTTAGGTGGTACCACGGCACAGTCGTCCTATTTTTAGGGCGGCTTTTTTGTTTTTAGCAGAGTTGAGAAAGGGTGAAAAAAATGACAAAAGAGATTTCGATGTCAACTAAATATGATCCGCAACAGGTTGAACCGGGACGCTACCAAGAGTGGCTTGATCAAGATGTTTTCAAACCAAGTGCTGATCAGACGGCAAAACCATATTCAATTGTTATTCCACCACCAAATGTAACTGGAAAACTACATTTAGGGCATGCTTGGGATACAACATTACAGGATATGTTGATTCGACAAAAAAGAATGCAGGGTTTTGATACTTTATGGTTGCCAGGAATGGATCATGCTGGAATTGCTACACAGGCGAAGGTTGAAGCCCGCTTAGCAGAAAAAGGGATTACACGTTATGACCTCGGGCGAGAGAAGTTCATTCAAACTGTCTGGGATTGGAAGGGTGAATATGCTGATATTATCCATCAACAGTGGAAGAAACTTGGCTTATCACTTGATTATAGCCGTGAACGTTTCACGCTGGATGAGGGGCTTTCTAAGGCTGTGCGGAAGGTTTTTGTAAATCTTTATCAGAAAGGCTTAATTTATCGGGGAAACTATATTATCAATTGGGACCCGAAAGCGCGGACTGCTTTGTCCGATATTGAAGTTATTCACAAGGATGTTAAAGGTGCTTTTTACCATGTTAAGTATCCCTTTGCGGATGGCACAACTTTTAACGGCAAAAATTACATTGAAATCGCCACTACTCGTCCGGAAACAATGATGGGAGATGTTGCGGTTGCGGTTCACCCGAGTGATAAGCGTTATCAGGAGCTTGTAGGCAAAATGTTGGTCTTGCCTTTGCAAGGACGTCATATTCCAATTATTGCTGATGAATATGTTGATCCTGAATTTGGAACTGGGATGGTTAAAATTACTCCAGCCCACGATCCTAACGATTTTGGAGTCGGAAATCGCCACGACCTTGAGCGTATTAACACCATGAATGAAGACGCAACAATGAATGAAAATGCAGGCAAGTACGAAGGAATGGATCGTTTTGAGGCACGTAAGGCCATTGTCAAGGATCTTGAAGATGGTGATTATATGTTAAAAATTGAACCAATCGTGCATAGTGTTGGGCACTCAGAAAGAACTGGGGTACAGGTTGAAGCACGGCTTTCAACACAGTGGTTTGTGAAAATGAAACCTTTAGCTGAGGCAGCCCTCAAGAATCAAAAGACAGCTGCACGGGTTGATTTTGTGCCTGAGCGGTTTGAACATACTTTTACGCAGTGGATGGATAACATTCATGATTGGGTAATTTCACGTCAGTTGTGGTGGGGGCATCAGATTCCAGCTTGGTATCATAAAAAGACTGGGGAAGTCTATGTTGGTGAAGAAGCTCCTGCAGATCTTGAAAATTGGAAGCAAGATCCAGATGTGTTGGATACCTGGTTTTCAAGTGCGCTCTGGCCATTTTCTACAATGGGGTGGCCTAATGAAGATGCACCTGATTTCAAGCGCTATTTCCCAACTAATACGCTGGTCACAGGGTATGATATTATCTTCTTCTGGGTCTCACGCATGATTTTCCAAAGCCTTGAATTTACGCAAAAACGCCCATTCAAGCATGTTTTAATCCATGGTTTAATTCGTGATGAACAGGGACGTAAAATGAGTAAGTCGCTTGGAAATGGAATTGACCCAATGGATGTCATTGATAAATATGGTGCAGATGCATTGCGCTGGTTCTTATCAAATGGTTCTGCGCCTGGTCAAGATGTTCGCTTTAGTTATACCAAGATGGATGCAGCTTGGAATTTTATCAACAAGATTTGGAATGCAAGTCGCTTTGTGATCATGAATCTCGCAGAAAATACTAAGGCACAGTTGCCCGCAAAAGAACAGTGGCAATTATCGGACAAATGGATTATCAGCAGACTTAATCAAACTGTAGCTGATGTGACACGTTTATTTGAAAGCTTCGAATTTGGAGAAGCAGGGCGGGCCTTGTACAATTTTATCTGGAATGATTTTTGCGATTGGTATATCGAAATGGCAAAAGAAGACCTTAATGGTCAAGATGAGCGCTTAAAGAAGAATACACAAGATATTTTGTGCTATGTATTGGATCAGACCTTACGTTTACTGCATCCAATTATGCCATTTGTAACTGAAAAGATTTGGTTAGAGATGCCACATGAGGGGGCTTCGTTGGTAACGGCAGCTTATCCAATTGTACATCCTGAATATGACAATCCGGTTGCACAGACACAAATGGAGAATTTAATTGAATTGATCAAAGCTGTTCGTAACAGCAGAGCTGAAGCTAATGCACCAATGTCAAGTGCAATTGATATTTTTATTAAAACCAAAAGCGATGAGACCAAGCAGATTTTTGAGACCAATACTGAATATATTGAACGTTTTTGTCATCCAAAGAAGCTTGAAATCGGAGCTCAGTTAGTTGCACCAAAATTAGCAATTACTGCAGTCATTACAGGTGCCGAAGTTTACTTGCCATTGGCTGATCTGGTTAACCTTGATGAAGAGTGTGCACGGCTGCAAAAAGAAGCTGAGAAGCTTGCTGGCGAAGTGGCACGTGCAGAAAAGAAACTTGCGAATGAACGCTTTGTTGCAAATGCTCCTGGTGCAGTAGTTGAAAAGGAACGCCAAAAACTGACAGATTACAAAGCTAAACTGCTTTCTACTAATGAACGGATTAAACAGTTAAAAAATAATTAATAGTACTAGGATAAAGGGATTAACAATGAAATAGCAGGCGTCTGCAAAAGCCTGTCATAAGAGAGAGTGTGTGACATAAGTCGGGAAAATTTGAGTGCTAATTCGAAGTTAGACGGAGAATTTTGGCTTATGGAACACGTTTATCCGGAATAAAAGAGGGGCTGTGACAAAATTTAATTTTTGTCACAGCCCCTTCCTTAAATTTTGCAGTTGGAACTTAATGTTTCAGAGTTTGCGCTCACTTTTTGCGGTGCAATTGAGCATCTCTAATTTTCTAGGGAGGTCATATTCACCGGCAACAATAAATGAGTTTTTTGTTATTAAAGCGTTTTTAGGGTAAAATAACAGGTGTGAGAGAAAGGTTGGACAGCTAGATGTTGGTAAAGAACTATGCAGAGGCACTTTCATTTATTCATGGCAGAACAAAGTTTAAGAAGAGCCCGACATTGCAAAGAATGCAGCGCTTTGTTAAGGCGCTAGGACACCCAGAAAAGCAGTTTCCTATAATTCATATTACTGGTACAAATGGTAAAGGTTCGACCGTTGCTTTTTTGCGTGAACTCCTACAGCAGCAGGGATTAAGAGTTGGAACATATACGTCTCCTTTTATTGTAAAATTCAATGAAAGAATTGAGATTGATGGGAAAATGATCTCTGATGAAGAAATTGTGTCTCTAGTGAATCAGGTCGGCCCCGTTGCGCTGCAATTGGATCAGCAGTTGGCCGCTGCCGAGGGCGGTCCAACTGAGTTCGAAATTTTGACTGCAATGATGTTCGTTTACTTTGCAAAAGCCCAGCTTGATCTCGCATTGATTGAGGTTGGAATTGGAGGGACCTTTGATTCAACAAATGTAGTAACTCCACTTCTTTCTGTGATTACGACTGTTGCCTATGATCATACAGAATTATTGGGGCCAACGATTGCTTCAATTGCACAGCACAAAGCAGGAATCATCAAAGAAGGCTGTCCAGTTGTGGTAGGAAATGTGCCAGCACCAGCTTTAAAAGTGATTCGTCAAAGGGCAGCCACTTTGAATGCTCCGCTGTATATTTTTAATGAAGACTATCACGTCCAAAGATTGGTGAAAAGCAGTTGGGGAGAAGACTTCTCTTATGCCGGTCTTGGAGAACGCTTTGGAAAGTTGCACACAGATTTAGCTGGACATTTTCAAGTCGAAAATGCTGCGGTTGCTGTGACAAGCTATCTGGTCTGGGCACACCAAAATCATAGCGTAATTAAGCGCCGTGAAGTGCAAGCAGCGCTGGGGAAAACATGCTGGCCAGGTCGGTTTGAACCTGTTAATCAGGAACCATTGATAATTCTTGATGGTGCTCACAATCAAGCTGCAATCGATGAATTAGTTTTATCACTCAAACAGGACTTTCGAGGACGACATGTCTATATTTTGATTGCGATACTGGCAGATAAACAACCGCGTGAAATGCTGGCTGAACTGGCACAGCTCGCTAATACGACGGTGATTGCTACAACTTTTAACGGACCCCGCAAAGTCGCAGATGTGCAAGCAATGGCAGCAAACAATCAGCTGATTCAATATGAAAAGCAATGGCAGCCAGCACTTGTGAAGACTGTGCAGCAAATGTCAACTGATGATGTGTTATTAGTAACAGGATCGCTTTATTTTATTTCAGAGGTCCGTCAATTTTTTAAGTAAAAAATACTAAAAATGAAGGAGAATTGCAATGAACTTAGATCTGGTTATTTTTGATATGGATGGACTCGTCGTGGATTCTGAAAAAATCTATTATGCTGCTAATCAGCGCGCAGCGGATGAGTTAAAAATGAATTATTCACTTGCATATTATCGACAATACATTGGCACTGGTACGCAAAAAATGATTAATGCCATGACTCGAGATTATGGCAGTCGCAGTTTGGTTGAGCAGTTTATTGATTTGAGTCATGAATTTGTGTTCGATGTCATCAAAGAAAATGGCTTACCCCTCAAAAAGGGTTTCTTGGAGCTTAGCACATTTCTTGCCCATCATGGTGTAAGAAAAGCACTAGCTTCTAGTAATGATCGCACTGCAATTGATTTTTTCCTGCAAGCAGCCAAAATTGACAATCAATTTGAATATATTGTCTCAGCCGATGATGTGCAGCATTCCAAGCCAGATCCTGATATTTTTGAACGGGCATGGACGTTAGCGGGAACTCCTGCAAAACAAAAAGCACTTGTGCTTGAGGATTCTTTTAATGGGATCAAGGCTGCTTTTAATGCCCGAATTCCTTCAATTATGGTTCCAGACTTGATGCCGGCCACAGCTGAGGTTAGTGCACAAACATTGGCAGTTCTGCCAAACTTGGCTGAAGTTAAAACCTTCATCCAAAAGTAAGCAGAGCTTCCCCGAAACACGTATTTTAGTGTAAAGGGAGGTTTTAGTTTGTTGACCAATAGAATTGAACCTAGTAGCTTACTTAAGCAGATTGAAAACTATACCGCAGGCAGTCTAAGCGATCATGAACTTTTGTTTTTGTGTTTGAATTTTTTCTTAAAAAAAGAAATGGCTGCCAAAAAGGTTGAACTTTTTTTTAAACAGTATTCCGATCTTAGACAATTGCGCTATTTAACTGAGACGGAGCTGGCTGTTCTCTGGGGGAATCCACAACTGATCATGGTGACAAAAATTTTGTGCGAGCTTGCCATTCGACTTAGACGCTGTCCTAAACTAACCTTGGGGCGCATTTATACCAGTCAGGAGATTGGCAAACGAATGGTGGCTGAACTTGGAATGCTGCAGCAAGAAACTCTGCAAGTGATTTTGTTGGATATTAAAAATCAGATTTTAGAAAGTCGTTCGGTTTTCAAAGGGACGCTCGATGCGGCAACGGTACATCCGCGCGAAATCTTCAGCTTAGCGTTGCGTTACCATGCAGCGCATATCATGGTCGTGCATAATCATCCTAGCGGAGATCCTACGCCCTCGCAAAATGATCTTAAGTTAACGAACAGATTACGCAAATGCGGTGAAATTATGGGGATCAATCTCTTAGACCATTTAATTGTGGGGTCGGTTCACTATCTCAGCATGCGTGAGGAGAAAATTATAAATTAGTTATTCTGCTATTTCTTGTTCAAGGTGTAGGGATATGCTAAAATTCTGATAGTTGGAAATAATGATGTGTGAAGATGCTAACAGAGAAAGTCCGGTCTTTTAATAAAGATAATGGCTGTGGTTTTATCACTGCAAAGATGAGGACAGAGAATTTTTTTATTCACAATAGTGGAATTAAAACAGCAAAAAGTCATTAGCTTGGAAGAAGGACAAAGAGTGGGATTTATCGTGGCAGTCGGTAAAAAGGGCCCACAGGCACTAAAGATTGTTTTACTTGATTGAAACATTGTAAATAATTGGTTAAGAATGTAGCTGAATTAGGACTTTCAGGAACGATTTAAGTATGCTTGAATAGTAGCTAATTTGGACTAAACGAGAGCATGCAAGTATGATATAATACGTGTATTGCGAAAGAGTCATCAGTTTTAAAGATGGCCAATGTGAAGGGATGAAAAATAGTGTTCGGAATCGGAACTAAGAATATTGGAATCGACTTGGGAACTGCCAATACGATTGTCTATGCTGAGGGCAAAGGCATTGTGTTGCGCGAACCATCAGTCGTAGCTAAAAATACTAAAACCGGAGAAATTGTCTCAGTAGGTTCTGAGGCACGTGATATGATCGGAAGGACACCTGCCAGCATCGTTGCGATTCGCCCAATGAAGGACGGAGTAATTGCTGATTATGATACCACGGTAGCAATGATGAAGTATTATATTGATAAGGCTTTAGGTCATAAAACTGGCAAGCCTTATGTTATGGTCTGTGTACCAAGCGGAGTGACTGAAGTTGAAAAACGAGCGGTCATTGATGCTACCCGAGTTGCAGGTGCGCGTGATGCTTATGTAATTGAAGAGCCATTTGCTGCTGCAATCGGTGCCGGGCTCCCCGTGATGGACCCAACGGGAAGTATGGTTGTTGATATCGGTGGTGGGACGACAGATGTTGCAACAATTTCTCTTGGGGGGATTGTTTCAAGTCGTTCAATCAGAATGGCAGGCGACAAGATTGATGATGCCATTGTTTATTATGTCAGACAGCACAATAATCTGTTGATTGGGGAAAGAACTGCCGAACAACTTAAGATGGACGTTGCATCTGCTTCAGTTGAAGCTGCCAAGGAGTTGGATAATCAAACTATCCGTGGACGTGATTTGGTTAGTGGATTACCTAAGACAATTGAAATTGAGGCAGTTGATGTCGCAAAGGCTATTCAAGAAGTCATTCAAGAGATTATTTCGGCGATCAAGGAGACCTTAGAAGAGACCTCTCCAGAAATTGCAGCCGATGTAATTGACCATGGAATCGTATTGACTGGTGGTGGTGCTCAATTGCGGCACTTACCTGAAGTAATTTCCGATGCAACCAAAGTTCCTGTCTTTATTGCTTCTGAGCCACTCGACTGTGTTGCAATTGGTACTGGTGAATCTTTGAAGAGTATCGATGTTATGAAGAAAAAATAATAGTGGCGCTTAAAAAGTATCGTGTAGGAGGTTGGGGATTAGTTATCCAACCTCTTAATTTTTGATACAATTTTAACTTTAGTGGAGGGAACTATGCAAAGATTTTTTTTCAATAAAAGACTCATCATTATATTGGTATCGCTGATTATCGGTTTTTTACTAATAGCATTGTCGATCACTGTCCGAAATAATAAGGCGACACCACCACTTGTCCAGCAAATTGGAAATGATGCTGTGGGAATTGTGGACCGGGTAGTTGAGTATCCAGTTGCATTTGTTAAGGGTGCTGGCGGGACAGTTTCAGATCTTTTGAACACTTACAGTGAAAACCAAAAGCTCAAGCAACAGGTTGATAGTCTGGCAACCCAAAAGGCAAGTGATGAAGCGCTGCGTAGAGAAAACTCCCAGTTAAAACAACAGCTTAAACTTAACAAATCATTGACAGATTTCAAGAAAATTTCTGCATATACGATCAGTAGAGCGCCTTCTTCATGGCAAAATCAGATTGTTATTAGCAAAGGATCGTTGGCAGGTGTGACAAAAAATGCCGCTGTTTTATCTGAAAAGGGCTTGGTCGGGAGAGTTGTCGAAGTTAATAAAACCAACAGCAAGGTTGAACTTGTGAGTTCTACGAATGATTCCGCTAACCGTTTTGCAACTCAGATTCAGACTGACTCAGGAGTAGTTAATGGTTTGATAACTGGTTACAACAGTGACACTAATCGACTATTGATGGGGCAGATTACCTCGCAAAAGAAGATTAAAAAAGGTGATCAGGTGATTACTTCAGGAATGGGTGGAAATTCACCTAAAGGAATCTTAGTAGGTACAGTTGTTAAGGTTGCAAAAGATGACTATGGATTAGCCTCAAAAGTTGAGCTCAAACCAGCGGCTGATTTAACGAACTTGGATGTTGTGACTGTTGCGAAGCGTACGGATTAGAGGGTGAGAAAATGAGAATTTCAAAAATGCGTTACTTTTTCCCACTAGGTTTGTTTCTCGGTTTATTTTTGGATGGAACATTCAGCAATCTTTTTTCAAAACAGATGTTTTCCACTAATTTTTCAATTGAAAGCCGTCTTTTCGTTTTATGGTTGGTAATGTGTGTATGTTTAGGCGAGGTTGAACACTCAATGTTTTGGGCAGTTTGTGTAGGTTTTGTCTTCGATCTGTATTACACTGGAATTATTGGTCCATTTGTAATGATTGTTCCGCTGATTGTTTATTTAACGAAAATAATGTATAGCTTTTTTAAGCCTTCGTTTATTGTGGTATTATTAATATACTTGATAGATATTGCTCTGTTGACCCTTTTATTTTACTGGATAAATGTAATGATCGGCTTTACTAACAGTTCATTAACAAGTTTTATCAGTACAACACTGGGACCAACGCTAGCATACAATCTCGCTGCTTTTGTGATTTGTTACTTCCCACTGCAGCGCTTTATCGAGACTTTTTCAAGATGAATGGAGTGTTAAAATGCAGAGTGTTGTTTTAAAAGGGCATCAGGATGGCTACGTGATCAACTTAAAAGCTGATGCAAAATTTGTTGATATTTTGCGTGAGTTGACCGAACTTTTTGAACAGCTGCAACAGGACAAAAAAATGGATAGTGAACCGCTTTCTTTTAACATCACAACGGGGATGCGTCTGCTGGATGCGACCGAGAAGCAAAAAATTGAGGAAATCGTCAGTCGCTATCCGCTGTTTTCGATACATAAAATTACTTCCGAAGTGATGCGTGTTCAAGATGCACTTGAGATGATCGAAAGCAAGTCAATTCACTTGAATGCCAATACTATTCGTAATGGTCAGGTCGAGCATGTTAAAGGTGATGTCTTGTTCATCGGGAATCTGCATCAAGGCGGCATGCTGCGGGCAACCGGAAATGTCTTTTTGCTAGGGCGTTGTGAAGGTATCGTGCACGCTGGTTATCCTAGTAATGCAGAAGCAATCATTGTCGGAAATGTGCACGCAGCACAGCAGGTTAGGATTGCGGATGCTGTGGCAATTGTTGCACAAGAACAAGTTGCGGATGATGAAGGAACAGTGGTGTATGTGAATGATCTGCATGTTTTAGACTACACTAAGCATACAGAGGTTAAGACCATTCGACCAAAGCTATTTGCACGTATGGGAGGATATTAAAATGGGGAAAGCAATTGTTGTGACTTCTGGAAAGGGTGGTGTAGGTAAAACTACGACCACCGCAAACTTGGGAACGGCCCTCGCACTTTCAGGTGCAAAAGTGTGCTTGCTTGACCTTGATATTGGCCTACGCAACTTGGATGTAATTCTTGGCCTTGATAACCGTATTATTTACGATATTGTCGATGTGGCCAAAGGACGTGCGAAGCTGCACCAAGCGTTGATTAAGGATAAACGTTTTGAAGATAAGCTTTTTCTCTTACCGGCAGCTCAAAATGCTGATAAATCGGCCTTGGCACCCGAAGAAGTGCAAAAAATAGTTGCGGAGCTCAAACCAGATTTTGATTATGTGCTACTCGACTGTCCTGCAGGCATTGAACAAGGATTTGTGAATGCCGTTGCAGGGGCTGATCAAGCCATCGTGGTTTCTACACCTGAAATTTCTGCAGTCAGAGATGCTGATCGTGTAATCGGACTGTTGGAAAAGCAATCGTTAAGCGAGGCACCACAGTTGATAATCAACAGGATTAGAACGCATATGATGAATGATGGGCAAGCTATGGATATAGATGAAATCACGCGTCATCTTTCGATCAAACTTCTGGGAATCGTTTTTGATGATGATCAAGTGATTAGTACTTCTAACAAGGGAGAACCAATTGTTCTTGATGAACATAATCCGGCAGCGCAAGGTTATCGCAATATTGCACGCAGATTGCAAGGCGAAACAGTTCCGTTAATGAATCTTGAGTCTTTCGAAAAACAAGGTTTTTTCAGCCGCTTGAAAAACTGGTTTGGCAAAAAATGACATTGACTTTTTAGAGTATTAATGATAATTTAAAAATAATTAATTATAAAGAATTCGTAAAGACAATGAACAGAAGAGTAGGCAATTTCTGAATTCAGAGACTATCTGGTTGCTGTGAAGATAGAGAAGGAATGGTTGAACCACGTCTGCAAGTTAGTGACTTGAAGTATTAGTAGGGTTGCTCGGTGTAAAGACCGTTAACAATTTGAGTTTTTTAAACTCGCTGAGGCTATTTTCGTGAGAAACTAGCAAGTTGAGGTGGAATCGCGCTTTTCCTGTGCCCTCTTGGATATTTTTAGGTATCCAAGAGGGCTTTTTGTCGTTACAATGCGCTTAGATTTTAAATAAATTGAGGGAGTTGAAAGAATGAATTATATTTTTGAAGTCTTGCCTTCTTTGCTAGAAGGTGCAAAATTAACACTTGAAATCTTTTTTTGGACGTTAGTGGGTGCACTTCCGCTGGGGCTACTCGTGGGACTTGGATTAACTTCTAAGTTTACGCCACTGCGTGCAGTGCTACGCTTTTACGTCTGGTTGATGAGAGGAACCCCGCTTTTATTGCAGCTGATCTTTGTTTTCTATGGCTTGCCTTTGATCGCTAATGGAGTTTTAACCTTGCAGCGATACGATGCTGCACTTTTTGCTTTTATTTTGAATTATACTGCCTATTTTGCAGAGATCTTCCGGGGTGGTTTACAATCAATTGACCGGGGTCAATATGAAAGTGCAAAGGTTTTACGCTTATCATATTGGCAAACAATTCGCAAAGTTGTAACTCCTCAGGTCATTAAGATTGTGCTTCCTTCAATTGGAAATGAGGTCATTAACTTAATTAAAGACTCCAGTTTGGTTTATGTAATTGGCCTAGGTGATTTATTACGGGCAGGCAATATTGCAACAAGTCGCGACGTTACGTTAACTCCGCTAATCTTAGTAGGAGTAATTTACCTGATATTAACGGCCTTGTGCACATATATCTTACGTAAATTAGAGCAGCATTACAGTTACTGGAGATAGGAGGCCAAGTAAATGTTAGAACTTAAAAATATCACAAAGCGGTTTGGAAAACGCATAATTTTAGATAATGTGAATTTGTCACTTGAAGACGGTAAGATTCTCTGTGTTGTTGGACAATCCGGTGCAGGCAAGACTACATTGCTACGCTGTGTGAGTGGGCTTGAAAAGCCAGACAGTGGACAGATTCTGGTGGACGGCAAACAGATTGATCCTGTTAGTACAAAAAATGAAGATTCAGTGATCGGTGTTGTTTTTCAGGAGTTTCAGTTATTTCCTCATTTGAAGGTCCTAGAAAATATTATGTTAGCGCCTGAGCTAGTTTTAAAAAAATCAAAGGCAGAAGCCAGAAAGCAAGCGTTGGTGCTGTTGGAGAAGTTATCACTAGCGGATAAAGCAGACTTATACCCGTATCAGTTGTCAGGTGGGCAGAAACAGCGCCTAGCAATTGCACGTGCATTAGCAATGAAGCCTAAAATTCTGTGTTATGATGAACCAACTTCTGCACTGGATCCTGCCTTGCGTGATGCTGTTAAGGATCTCTTATTGGGCCTCAAGAGTGAAGGAATGTCACAAATTGTTGTTACACATGATATGGAGTTTGCACAACAGATTGCAGATAAGATTCTTAAAGTCGAAGCTTTAAAGAAATAGTTGCGGAAGAGGGATTGGCATGATGAAAACTAAAATTAAATTGACTCTGTCTGCACTATTAGGTTTGTTCTTGTTGACGGTTTTGCTGACTGGCTGTACGAATGTACGTGAACGCGCGAATACCAGAGATACGTGGAAAACAGTCCAAAAAAGAGACAAGGTAATTATCGGGTTAGACGATAGTTTTGTTCCAATGGGGTTTCGCGAAAAAAATGGACAACTTGTAGGTTATGATATCGATTTGGCACGTGCAGTTTTTAAGCGCTATGGAATTAAGGTTGACTTTCAAACGATTGATTGGTCGATGAAAGAAACCGAGCTGAGAAATGGCACAATTGATCTGATTTGGAATGGTTATACCAAGTCACCTGCACGTGAAAAAAACGTTGCTTTTAGTAAGACCTATTTGAAAAATGAACAAATTCTGGTAACAAAAAAAGCTAATAATATTAAAAATGCAGCCGCGATGCAAGGCAAAGTCCTTGGCCTGCAGAGCGGATCTTCAGGGTATCAATCATATACCGATAGCCCCAAACTTTTAAAAAATTATGTAGGTAGTTCAGTGCAGTATGATACATTTAACAATGCCTTTATGGATTTGAATGCTGGCCGAATTCAAGGATTATTAATTGATAGTGTGTACGCAAATTATTACATTAAGCATCAAACTCAGGCAGCCGATTATGAAAAAACGCCAATTGGATTTCCAACAGAAGACTTTGCAGTGGGCATGAGAAAAGGCGATCAGACGTTGCGTCGTAAAATTAATCACGCTTTATATGAGCTTTCAAAAAATGGGACTTTAAAGAGGATCAGTGAGAAGTGGTTTGGTGTCGATAATTCTGTCAAAGTAGGGGAATAGCATGACAAAAAAGCCGATAAAGTGTAAACTTTTAACTAGATCTTAAACTCTGCACTCTAGGAGTAATTTGGAAACACCAAAGAGGTGGGTAAGTTGTCGTATGTTAATTTAGCACTGCAGCTCATTTTTGTTGCTAACCTTGTTGCAGCAGTTATTACTGTTTTTAAAGAAAAACGTGAAATTGCAGCCACTTGGGCTTGGTTGCTTGTTTTGGTGCTGTTGCCAATTATTGGTTTTATTTTATACTTATTTGTCGGAAAAAAATTGCCCCGCAATCAGATTTATGATATTCGGACACAACAACAGATGGGAATCGACCAGTTAGTTAAACTCCAAAAAGAACAGTGGAATGAAAAGGAATTGCTGCCGGCTGACGAAATGTCTGATACTGCGCGCGAAATGGTCCACTTGTTTTTGGAAACAGACAGTGCAATTTTGACCAAACATAATCATGTTGAAATTATTATTGATGGTCAGGAAAAATTCCGGCGCCTTTTTGCAGATGTAAAAAATGCAAAAGATCATATTCACGTGGAATATTACACTTTTTATAACGATAAAATTGGCAATGAATTTTTGCATTTATTAGAGGAGAAGGCACGTCAGGGAGTTAAAGTCCGCGTCATTTATGACAGCTTTGGTTCACGCGGGACTACGAAGCGCTTTTTCGAACGTTTGGAAAAATTGGGAGGAGAGGCAGAATCATTCTTTGGTGGACATCATTCCTTTTCCAACTTTCGCTTGAACTACCGCGACCATCGAAAGTTAGTAATTATTGATGGCCAAATTGGGTACATCGGTGGATTCAATGTTGGTGACCAGTATCTTGGACGCAGTCCCAAATTTGGTTACTGGCGTGATACTCATTTGAGAGTTGTCGGCAATGTTGCAGAGGCGATGCAATCACGCTTCTTTATGGATTGGAATGCTACGGTTCCCCAGCGCCGAGTAGATTATCAGGAGAATTATTTTCCTTTAATCCATCGCCAGGGAAATACGAGTATTCAAATTGTTTCTAGTGGACCGGATAACGAGGTTCAAAAAATCAAGTTGGGATATATCAAAATGATCAACAATGCTACTGAGTATGTTTTGATTCAAACACCATACTTGATTCCTGATGATTCGCTGCTTGAAGCCCTTTCGCTAGCAGCTTTTTCTGGAGTGAAAGTTAAGATTATGATTCCTGCGAAACCAGATCACGCCTTTGTGTATCGAGCAACGCAATATTATGCCAAAGCATTGCTTGAAAACAATGTGGAAATTTATCGTTACAATAATGGATTTTTACATTCAAAAACCTTGGTGGTCGATGGAAAGATTGCATCTGTGGGGTCAGCTAATATGGATTATCGCAGTTTTAAACTAAATTTTGAAGTGAACGCCTTTCTATATGATCAGGAACTTAGCACACAATTACGAACCATTTTTGAAAACGATATGCTGCATTCAACTAAGTTGACGATTGCTGATTTTAATGCACAATCATACTGGCTGAAGTTTAAACAGTATTTTTCACGATTGCTTTCACCTATTTTATAAGCAGCTTGTTAAAGATTAAGTACAATAATTCAGAGGCTTTGTGGGTCGACCTCAGATTGGATGTAGCCTTAAAGGGCTATTCAGGATTTGAAGTTGATGTATAAAGCCTTCTGTTTGTCTAGAGTATTAAAAAAGTGATTTTTAGGAATCAAGGAGACTGAAGTGAAAAAGAAATCAAAAAGAATAATAGTTGGCGGGCTCATCATAGTTTGTCTTTTGCTGGCAGGGACAATTACTGCTGCAAGTGCCTATTTTTATTATTTTGCTTTTGAACCGCAAAAACCGCTCAATGGGAAATTGCCGCGTAAAAAGCAAGTGCGATTGGCTGCAGACCAGAGATGGTTGAAAAATGAAAGCCAACAAGTCTGGACTGAAACAGCAGCTACCCAAAAGTTGAAATTGAAGGCTTTTTATCTTCCAGCAGAGCACTCCAGCAAGCAGACAATCATTGTTGCCCATGGCTATCAAGAAAATCATCGCTTAATGGCTAGTTATATTAGAATGCTGCATAACCAAGGATATAATGTCTTGGCACCTGATGATCGCGGTGCAGGTCAGAGTCAGGGAAGTTATATTGGATTTGGCTGGCCTGATCGCTTGGACTATCTTAAATGGATAGAATTGCTAATTAAACGCCAAGGCCAAGAGGTGCAAATTGGGTTATTCGGTGTCAGTATGGGCGCAGCAACTGTTATGATGACCAGTGGTGAAAAACTTCCGCGGCAGGTTAAGGCAATTATAGCAGACTCAGGATATTCAAGTATTACAGCTGAATTAGCCTATGAATTAAAAGCACGCTTTGGTCTACCCAAGGAACCTTTGATTACTACCGCTGGATGGTACAGTCTCCTCAAAAATGGATTCAATTTTAATGATGGCAATACAGTCCGCCAGTTGTATAAAAACCAGTTACCACTTTTCTTAATTCATGGCCAAGCAGATAAATTTGTTCCCACGCGTATGGTTTATCAAAATTATACAGCAACACGTGGAATTCGACGGCTCTGGGTAGTGCCAAAAACAGGGCATGCCATGGCGTATTACAATTACCCAAAAGAATATACGCAAAAAGTCGAAACCTTTTTTAAAGAATATTTGAAATAATTTTCAAAGTCTAACGTGAGGATCATCTTTCTAAAAAGATAATCCTTGCTGGCCGTAGATCATCTTTTAGCTCTTTAAGTGCATTTTCATCCAAAAAGGTCAAACTTTTGTTGAAATTACCAGAAGCTGTCCACTGATATTTCCCCGCTGTCAATGCCTTTGCTTGAAGTGTTGGATCAAGATAGTCGATTTTTTGCGGAGTACTGTCTTGCGTAGGGTCAACGAGCAAAAGTGCTGCCGCAGTATGCGTGTCCTTTGAAGTTAAAAGCACTTCTTGCGGATAGAAGAAGTGGATTAGGTGAGCAAAGTTAGGAGTCCAGATAAGCGCTTTTTCATGGCTGTTAGCTATTTCATTAAAATGCTGTAGCCTTTCTGGATTCCAGGGTGAAAGTACAAGCTTAGCACTTGGGTGCAACTGACTAATCACTTTACCAAAGTGTTTTTGTATTCCGTTTTCACTAAAGGGCTGCTGTGAAGCGTTCGGTTGGCGCATCTGTGAATTAAGAATCAGGGCTGCCAGTTGCAGTTTACGGGCCACTTTTTTCCACGTTTTTATTCTTTTCTGATGCGCTCCATTTTGAGTAAAGCCTGCACAATAAAGTATATTTGTGTTTTTTTCTGAAATAAAGACGGTTAATGCACCATATAAAGAATCATCATTTTTGTAGACGGTGATCGTAAATTCGGCAATTTTTTGCGGATATTCTTCAGGTAAAATTTTGAGGTGTGCTGTTAGCGGAGGTATAAGATTAAAGCGCTGTAATTTTTGCAGTAAAGTAAAAAAGTCAAAGCCGACAAAAAAAGTTTCATCATCTTTTGCCTGTAAAAGTGCCTTTAAATTGCCGTCTGAAAAGCAGGTAAGCATGATTTTTTTGCGACTGACAACTTGGTTGACATCAATTTGAAGTGAATTTAGCAGTAGTTCACTTGGTTCAGACTGGATGAAAGTATTGAGATTGGAGTATTTCATTAGAAAACCTTCTTTATTTTTAAAATGTGTGCTGCGGGAACTTGCTTCCGGGTTGAGGCAATAAAATTGCTTCTTAATTTAAGTTGCGTACAATATAAATTGAAAGGGGCGAATGCATAATGTATTTAAAAATAACTGCTGCTGCACAGGCTAAGCTCAAAGATAAAATTGGTAATGGAAATTACAAGATATTGCTGGATTTTGACGATGGAGTTGGGTCATTGTCTCGAGTAGGTGCCTGCACCTTGGCGTCTGTTTTTCGGATCCTGTTAGTTGATCCTGAAAGAGAAACGCATGACTATAACCAAAAAATTGATTCTGACTTAGGGCCGATTATGATCAAGGGCTATAGTGATATGTATATGGATGACGAAATGAAGCTTGACGTGAACGAAAAAACACAGATGCTACGCTTGAGCGGGTCTAATTCTGGAGAATTAACTGCGGCTGTCAATGTTGAAAAGGTTGGCATAGAAGTTTAACAAAAACAGCAGTTTAACGAAAAACTTGAGACAGCATTATTGTAACACATCACTAAAAAATGGTATCTGTCAGCTAACAGATTAGCACTAAAATAGCAATAAGGTGAAACTGCGACCTAAGTCAGTCAAACTTGGCTTATGACACACATTTATCTTCAATAAAGAGGGCGGTGACAAAAGTTAAATTTTGTCACCGCCCCAAGTTTATTCCGGATAAACGTGTTCCATAAGTCAAAATTCTCCGTCTAACT
>NZ_AZFQ01000044.1:28911-38213 GCF_001435195.1 Liquorilactobacillus satsumensis DSM 16230 = JCM 12392
GCACACTCTCTTTAGCTAATTTAGAGGTTTTCGTCAGTTGTGAAATTCAAAGGTGAAAGATCAGTGGCTGCAGTAATCAATTCTGCAATCAGCTGATTAACTTGGTTGCGTGCTAGTGCGGCGTTTTCATGACTTATTTTGGTTAGGTAAGCAAGCCGCCCAGCGTCCGCATTCATTTGCAATGCATAGTGATCGCTTTCGCGGACACGGTGGTTGAGTTCAACCCGCAAATTTTTTTGTAATGTTGCTAGTTTTTCTCCGAAAAGCGGGTAATGAGGGTCAACAAGCACTCCTAAAAGTTTATAACGCCAATAGGCTGAATCCCAACTGAAAGTCGCAGTCCCGCGTTGATAATCGGTAGGTGTTTCAGTTAGTGAAGCATAGAATGGCACAAAAACACTTTGCGCGGTTACCCCTAAAGCAAGCCAGTGTAGACCACTGATTTCAGGAGGCAACCAAGGACGGAGTTGCAAAATGTGTGATTCCTGTGTTTTTGCAAGGCTGATAGGGCGAAAATGATTTTTTTCCTGGTTGTTTTTACCAAGAGGATCATATGCAGTTCCTTGGAAGTGTGAGCCTAATAAGTCTTCAACGTCTTCTCGGTGTAACAGCTTTGCAGGTTTTTGAATAAAAGGGAGCTTCTCACTTTGAGGTAGTTGTTTGATTTCAGGATTAAACATTTTTTGTCCATACCATACACGTGGAGTGTTATAGACTTCATCATTTGGCCCTTGGGTTCCAAAAATCTCACGAAAGTTGAAGGAGTGCGGGGTCGCGTTTAACTTATTTTCAATTACAAACTGTTCTAAATTGGTGGCAGTCATAAAATCCTCAGGTGCATTAAAGTCAATCTCCTGTAAAGAGAGCTGATTTGCGACAACTGCATAACAGTCATCTGGAATGCGCTGTGCCGCCCAGTAATGTCCAGTAGCAATTTCCAGGTACCAGGCTTCCTGTTTGTCAGCAAAAAGGACTCCATTTGCTTCACTGGCTCCGTGTTCTTCAACAATTTTTCCGAGACGGCGAACACCTTGTCTTGCACTCTTTACGTAAGGCAAGACAACAGTAATCATGGCTTCTTCTCCAATTCCCTTTTCAACTAGCGGATCTGCCCCCAAAACACGTTCGTTCGCATATGCACTTTCGGTAGCGCTCATTGCAACACCGTACTCATTAATGCCGGCCTCCTCAAAGAAACCATATTTATCAGTCCATTCGGGAATAGCAGTATACTTACCGCGAACTCGAGGGAGCTTTAAACTGAAGCCATTGTCGGGCGAAACAAAGCTCTGTGGGGTGGAAAATTCTTTTCGCGGGCGCACAACAAAGTGTTTTGGCCAAGCTGCTCGATAGTCTTCATTGCGAGCAATCATAATTGAGCCATCGACAGTTGCATTTTTTCCAACTAGAATGCTGGTGCAGGCCGAAAGTTTCTGTTTATTATATACCAAGCGAGATACCTCTTTTCTTTTGCAGCTTATTTCGTTAAAATAATTCTAGCATAAAAAACAATCGGAAAACTAGATGGAGTTTTCTGGTTTAATTTACTTTGAAGTGGGGCAAAGAAGTGAACATTCAATATTCGAATGGTTTGAGAAGATTCATAATTGTAATTTTTGCAGGAGCGGCATTGGCGTTGGGGTTAAATTTTTTTCTGTTGCCAGGAAATATTTTTGGCGCAGGGTTGAATGGAATTGCACAATTAGTTTCCGCAATTTTGAAAAAAACAATTGGTATTAAGGTTGATACTGGCTACTTTATCTTTTTGCTGAATGTGCCGGTAGCGCTGTTAGGTTTCTTGAAAATTGGGAAGAGTTTTACCTTTTATAGTATTTTGACAGTTCTTTCAACAACGATCTTGACAATCCTGCTGCCAGTGCAGCGTTTAACCGCGGATCCGTTAATGAATGCTCTTTTTGGGGGAGTTATCACAGGTGTGGGAGTTGGCTATTCCTTAAAATATGGATTTTCAACTGGTGGAATGGATATTGTTGCCGTCTTTCTCAATAAAACTACTGGACGTTCAGTCGGTTTTTTAATGTTAGCTACGAATATGATCATTATTTTAACAGCGGGCTTTTATTTTAGCTGGCAAAGTGCACTCTACACCATAATTTCCAATTATGCACTGACTCGCGTAGTCGATAGTATTCACACATCCCATCAAAAGATAACTGCCTTTGTGGTAACTGCCAAGGCAGCTGCAATTTTGCCTGTTATTCAGCACACACTTGTACGGGGAGTGACAGTACTGCCTTCAAAGGGGGCTTATTCTGGGAAAGAAAGCCAAACTTTGATGACTGTCTTGACGCGTTATGAACTATACCGGTTTAAACAACTCGTAAGCCAAGAAGATCCAACTGCATTTATTAATTTCGTTAATACTGCAGATATTGCTGGTAATTTTGCTGACTCGACGCAGCAGGAACAAATTAAAGCTAAAGTAAGTGACCGATGATAGTTATTCAGGGGGATCGCAGTGGGAGTTTTTACCGAATTTAATTGCTTTCTAATATTATTTCTGCTTTAATATAGTTAATATCTTTTTATTTTTTAGGAAGATTTGAGGTGTCGTGTTTAGAGGCGTCACCTGGGTGCACTCCTACTATACCGGCAAAAGCATTGAAGACTGTAACTACAGGCATGACAACGTTAGCTGTTTTAGCTAAGTGTTTATTAGCATGGTGTTGGGGTGTTTAAATGTAACAAACACTAGTTTTTGCAATTTAGGCTGGGAGGAAAACCTGGCTTTTTTATTTTATTTTAGAGAGGATGTTTTAGTTGACAAAGTTATCGGAAGCAATTGAAATCAATGAAGCTGGTCATTTGGCTGTCGGAGGAGTTGATTCTCTTAAATTGGCTGCCAAATACGGTACACCGCTGATCGCATATGATGTTGCGCAAATAAAGGCCCAGATCAGACGCTTTAAACAAGCTTTCATTGCTGCAAAAGTTCCTTACCGAGTTACTTATGCCAGCAAAGCTTTCTCTGCACTTGCAATGTATCAGCTGATTTCAAAAGAAGGTCTTGGCTGCGATGTGGTCTCTGGCGGTGAATTATACGCGGCGTTAAAGGGAGGCATGCCTCCTGAAAAAATCGAATTTCATGGCAATAATAAGCTGCCGGCAGAACTTGAGATGGCGGTTGCTGCCAAAATCGGCTGCATTGTAGTTGATAATTTTCAAGAAATTGCTTTTTTAAAGCAGATTTTAGCAGAAAAAGACGCAACAGCCGCTGTTGTGCTAAGGGTTGCACCTGGAATTGAAGCCGAAACACACAAATATATTTCAACTGGCCAAGAAAACTCGAAGTTTGGTTTCGATGTTCGAAGTGGGCAAGCAGAGAAGGCTTTAAAGGCGATGCTGGCTGAGCCGCGCATGAATGTTAGAGGTGTACATTGTCATATTGGTTCACAGATCTTTGCTGCTAAGGGATTTTTGATGGCAGTCCAAAAGATGGTCAGCCTGCTAAAAGACTGGCATGAAAAATATGATTTTACTGCAGAGCTGCTCAATCTTGGTGGTGGATTTGGAACGCGGTATACCGACGCAGACGAACCGTTGCCTGCAAATGAGTTCGTCAGTCAGATTATTACCGCGGTTAAGGAGCAGATTACAGCTGCGAAACTTAAATTTCCAGAAATTTGGATAGAACCTGGACGTGCACTGGCTGGTGAAGCTGCAGTTACGCTCTATACTGTCGGTTCACGTAAGGATGTTGAGGGTGTGTGTCACTTCGTCTCTGTTGATGGTGGGATGGGAGATAATATCAGACCGGCACTTTATCAAGCTAAGTATGAAGCAGTTGTTGCCAATAAACCAAGAGCTTTAAAAGAACAAATTGTGACGGTTGTAGGTAAGTACTGCGAATCAGGTGATATTCTAGTACGTGATGCTCTGTTGCCAATTACACATCCCAGTGATATTTTGGCAGTCTTATCAACTGGCGCATATGGTTACACAATGGCCAGCAATTACAATCGAAATCCACGACCTGCCGTTGTTTTTTGTGAAGACGGGCAGGATCAGCTGGTAATCAGGCGTGAGACTTATGCGGATCTATTAAATTGTGATCTTGAAGTTTAAACTTTAAAAATTGCTGCCAAGTAAAGCAGTCAATTGGCGTTAATAAATATGTATATGATTTTCTAGGCGATATGGAGTTGGTCTTTGATTGACGACATGTCGCCTAGCTGCTTTTAAAGCTGTTTTTTGATTATAGGAAGAGCTATTGGTGAATATTTTGAATTTATGACGATCAAATTTAAGTACAAGTTTTGCAATCAAATGCGGGCTCAAATGAGGTCCAGTAGTATGTTAGTGTCAGAGAATTAAGAAATCTTGGTTTTAAGCTTCAATTTTACTAACTTGGGATTATTTAACTTAGGGAATGCCGTGCCCATAATCATGTTCTAAAAAAAAGGCTGGGTCAAAAATTAAATTTTGATCAAGCCCACTAATTATTTTGAATAAATATGTTTCATAAGCCGAATTTTTTGCCTGACTTCGGATTATGTAGTCCAAAACGTACCTAATATTATTGCTTGCTGCTTTACTTACAATTTAAAGTCAGATATTTTTAAGCTGGTTGCAAAAGCAGACCTCGTATGAATTGCTATTCAGCAAGCTGCAAGTATTCCTCAAGATAATTTGCAAGACCATCCTGTGTATTATCAAGCGGGGTTACATCGTTTGCAATCTGCTTAAGCTGGTCGGTACCATTGCGCATTACAACTCCCCAACCAGCATAGTCAATCATTTCTGCATCATTGTGTTCATCACCGAAAGCAATAATGTTTTTGCGACTGATATTGAAATGCTGTGCTAAGTATCTGAGACCCTTTTCTTTAGTGACTCCTTTAGGCTCAAGTTCAAGAATAGGGTTTGGTCCACCCCAAACGCCAATTTCAAGGTCAGTGCCATAAAGTTGTTCTAGTTGTGCAATGATCTTTTCCTTGGCTGTCTGTTCTACCAGCATTGTTACGGAAGCCGGATCAGTCTTTAAGTTTTTGGCATTCAAGACCTCAGTGCTGGCTAAGATGCTCGGGAAAAAGTTGTCGGCAGAACCAGGGTCGGCTGTATTTGCCAGCAACATATTTTTGGCCTCAGCAGCCATCATTTTAATGCCTAATTTTTCTTTGTGAGCAAGGAGATCGAGCGCGATTTCACGGGCAAAGGTATCCTGATATTCCCGGTTCCATGTTTGATGAGGGATATGACCTAATCCGCCATTAAAATTAATCATGGGTGTTTTAATTCCCAGTGAGTCGTAAATATCTCTTGAAATACGATAAGGCCGCCCTGTGACAATCGAAACAATGTGACCGTTGCGACTAGCTTTTTGCAGAATTTGCTTTGTACGTGCGCTGATCTGAGAATGTTCATTCAGTGTCGTTCCGTCCAGATCAAGTGCAATTAACTTTTGTTCCAAATTATTTCACCTCTATATTACACAGACTCGTAAAACTAAATTTAACATAAAAACAATGATTTTACTAGAGTTTAAGTTTAGTGTCGTTGTATAATTTAATTAAATTGGATGGAGGCGGTAGCGATAATGATTACGATTGTATCAAGGAAGATTAAGGGGATTCCGGTGCTGGAGTTAGTTCAAAATGAAAAAAGCGATTCAGCGCTTCCACTCGTTTTTTTCTACCATGGTTGGACCGGATGTAAGGAACGAGTACTGACTCAAGGATACGAGTTAGCTAGACGGGGCTTCCGTGTAGTTTTACCGGATGCTTTATATCATGGGCAAAGGCAAGTAAACGGACCTGCAGAAAGTCATCAACTGGAATTCTGGGAAATCATTGCAAACTCCGTAAGAGAATTTCCCAAATTGGTATCCGAGTATCAGCAGCAGTTTGGAATCAAAGAGGGACAGATTGGGGTAAGTGGTCTCTCAATGGGCGGAATCACGACATGTGCCCTTCTATGCGTGTATCCACAGATTAGTGCCGCAGTTTGTCTGATGGGTTCACCAAGACCTGTAGATTTTGCACGCGATCTGTTACGCAGAATACCTGGGGCTCAAGATGCTGATCCTGATTATGTGGAACAACAATTAGAGCAGCTTAAAATCATTGATCTTTCAGCCAATCCACAGAAGATTGCCGGGCGTCCGGTTCATTTTTGGCACGGAACTGCTGACGAAATGGTTCCGTATCTTCCTACTAAGGAATTTTATGATAGAATTAGTGATCATTCTTATGCACAGAAGGTTACATTTACGACAACTCGTGGGGCAAAACATAAAGTTTCTTACCCAACGACAGTAGAAATGGCAGACAAATTCGCTGAGTATTTTGCTGCCCTGTAAGAAAGAGGGGACATCTGATGGATGAAAAAAGAGATCTAAAGACAGTTAAAGAGGAAATTATTGAAAAACTAGAAGATGTAATTGATCCAGAGCTAGGGGTAGACATCGTCAATCTAGGTTTAATCTATCAGATTGACTTAGATCAAGATGGAGCTTGTGTGATTCAGATGACCTTGACTACAATGGGCTGTCCGCTCACCGATCTTTTGGCAGACATGGTCGATAATGCATTGCAACCAGTGCCAGAGATTGAGAGTATCGACGTTAAATTTGTGTGGGAGCCAGCTTGGACGATTGCGCGGATGAGCCGTTATGCCAAAATGGCTTTAGGCATCCATTAAGGGCAAGGTGAAATTGGTTTGTTAAAAAGAAGAATGTGGCTGCTTTTTTATTCAGCAGTCTTTGTTTTTTGCAGTGTTTTTTTATTTGTAAAGCTGCAACAGCGCACATTAATGATTCAATTGAATAATCATAACTTAACCCCTGATGCTTATCGGGTTGTGTTAAAAACAAAGATGACGATGCAAGAATTTACAGATCGGCTGAACAGCGATGAAAGCCTCTCAAATGTACAGGTTCATTTTCAGGATAAAAAAAATAAACGGGTAACTTATTTTTATGGCATCAAAAATTTTCCAGTACCACCAATGCTGACGGGCAACTTCTTTGACGACGATGATTTTAATTCAGCTGTGGCAGTTGCAGTTGTGGGGAAAAATTACAAAAAAAAGCTCTACCTTCCCAAAGACCAAAGTTATCTTAAATTTCAAGGGAATTATCTGCCTGTAGTCGGTGTGATGGGGGACAGTTATCACACTGAATTAGATAATCAGCTCTTCATTTCTCCAAGTATTGAAATGCGTTCAAAGATGGTGGCGAATAACTATCGGATTGTGATTGATGGCAAGACTCCACTTTCTAAGAAAAAGTTAACTAGTGTACTTGGAGCTGCCCAAGTTTCACATGCAAATCGGCAGCATCTTTTGATTGAGCAGGATTCGTGGATTGTTTCTCATTGGAAGGAATTAATCGGATTGATTTTTGTAGGCATAGGTCTACTGGCTATCCCATTTCTCTGGGCACTCTTAGGCAATCGAAGGTATCGAGAATTACTTTTGGCAAATGATGATCAACGGCGCTTGGTTTATATTGAATGGGAGTTCTTTGCACTCTTTAGTGGGTTAGGCGTTCTTTTTGGCGGACTTGCGGGAATGCTATTTTTTGAGTTGGATAGTTACGTTGGATTATTGAGTTATGATATTGCATTTTATTTGGTTAATAACTTGATATTCATTAGATTGATTAGTAAAAAAATAAAGGATTTGAAATAGGAGTTTTGAGAATTGCAATTACCTGCAGAGTTTGTCACAAAATATCAGGAGATCCTGGGTCAGGAGGCACCAGCGTTTTTTGCGAGTTTGAGCCAGCAGCCGCTTAAAGGCTTTCGCTTAAATCCACTCAAAGAAGACGAAAAAAAAGTAGCATATTCATTAGCAGAGCCGGTTCCATATGTGGCAACTGGGTTTTACGGGGCTGTTAGTGGCCATTCATTAGAGCATCAAACCGGCTATGTCTATAGTCAAGAACCCAGCGCGATGTATGTGGGTGAAGTGGCAGATGTTTCTCCTGGAGAAGTCGTTTTAGATCTTTGTGCTGCACCGGGTGGTAAGTCGACACAAATTGCTGCTAAATTAAATGGCGCGGGTTTGCTTGTTTCAAATGAAATTAATCATAAACGAGCAACGATCTTAGCTCAGAATTTAGAGCGTATCGGGGCGGCGAATGTTTTAATTCTTAATGAAGACCCAGCAACCTTGGCCCATACTTTTCCGGGTTATTTTGATAAGATTCTAGTCGATGCTCCTTGTTCTGGTGAAGGAATGTTCCGCAAGGACCCAACCGCAATTAAGTATTGGCACAAAGACTATCCAGCGCAATGTGCTGCACGTCAAAAAGAGATTTTACGAGAAGCTTTAAAGATGCTCAAACCGGGAGGACAGCTTATTTATTCGACCTGTACGTTTGCACCAGAAGAAGATGAGCAAATTGTTGCGTGGTTACTGACGGAATATCCTGAATTGAGCTGTTTGCCAATCAAAAAATGGAAGGGAATGGATGCTGGAAGACCTGAGCTAGCCGACGGAAACCGCAGTTTAGAGAATACAATCAGATTGTTTCCTCATCATTTCCAAGGTGAAGGTCACTTTATTGCAAAACTCAAAGATCAAAGACCGGCACCAACAATCCAGAAACAAAGTGGCAAAAAAAATAAGAAACGACGTGGCAAGGGAAAACAACCGGAATTATTTCGGCACTTGAATGCAGAAGAACAGGAACTATGGACAACTTTTGCGGGGCAGATGTTTAAAGAAGAGGTCTTTTTGATTCAAGGACTGCGTTGCTTGGGCAATAAACTATATTGGTACCCGGAAGAGTGGCCGGATATTTCGACTTTGAAATTTATACGGCCGGGGCTGCAATTAGGGACATTTAAGAAAAAACGGTTTGAACCTGCTTATTCGTTAGTTTTGTATCTTCCGCCGAGTATTTGTTTAAGGAAAATTGCGATTTCTGTAGAAGAATGGAAAAAATTTGTTGCTGGAAATACACTAACTCTTTTGCAGGATAAGCAGGAGAATGGTTGGTACTTATTGACCTGTGAAGGCAAGAGCTTTAGTTTTGGAAAACTTGTCAATGGAACCCTCAAAAATTTCTTTCCGAAAGGATTGCGTTTCAAGCCTTAAATAGCTTAGCAAGTGTGCTTTTTGAAACAGACATTAATACGGATATTATAAAAACTAGAGAGTGTGACATAAGTCGGGAAAATTTGAGTGCTAACTCGAAATTACGAACATAGCGAGTACTTTGCGATGAGTAATTCGAAGTTAGACGGAGAATTTTGACTTATGGAACCCGTTTATACAGAGTAAAAAAGAGAGTGTGACATAAGTCGGGAAAATTTGAGTGCTAACTCGAAATTACG
>NZ_AZFQ01000044.1:38263-48693 GCF_001435195.1 Liquorilactobacillus satsumensis DSM 16230 = JCM 12392
GTTAACTTTTGTCACAGCCCCTAGTTTTGCTTGTTATTAATCAGAAAAAGGTTTAACTTTCCAGCAAAGCTTAATGCGCAAGCTGCGAGTTAAAACGGGTTATTTAAGTTGTTCTTTAAAACTAAGCAAGTCAGGTGCAAGCACGTATGGAACTTGTCTTAATTCTTTGATGTTATGACAGCCCAGTACAGTCATAATAGCGCGAATTTGCTGTTTTAAGGTATTGATTAAGGTAACAAGGCCAGCAATATCCTCCTTTAGGACTGTGTGCAAAAAGAGACCTGCAATACCCACGTTATCTGCTCCTAAGACAAGACACTTCACGATGTCAAGGGAAGTCCGAATTCCCCCAGAAGCAGTGAATGAAAAATCAGCTTGAAAAGGTTGACTTGCCACTAAAGTTTCTGCGGTCGTCAGTCCAAAATCATTAAGTACCGAAAAATCCATTTCATGGAGTCTTTGATTTTCAATCTGTGCAAAGTTTGTGCCACCACGACCGGAAAGATCAACATAATGGACACCCAGTGTTTTTAGTTTCTTCAAAGTTTGCGGTGAAATTCCGAAGCCAACTTCCTTAACAATTACTGGGACAGCTAACTGCTGGACGACCTCACGAATATTTCGACTCCAAAAAAATTCAGTGTCACCTTCAGGCATAATTATTTCCTGAACCGCATTGAGATGCAACTCAAGCAAATCCGCATTCAGCATCTTTACAGCCTGTTTTGCATCATGCAATCCGTGTCCTGCGCCTAAATTGCCTATTACAATTCCTTGAGGAAGCTCCTGCCGCACTGTTTGAAAGCTGGCTGCGGCCGCTGGAGAATTGAGTGCAATACTCTGAGAGCCAGTTGCCATTGCCAGACCTGTTTGAGCAGCTGCGGCTGCCAGTTTTTGATTTATACGCGCAGTTTGTTTACTTCCACCAGACATTGCGTTAATAAAGAAGGGTGTTTCAACTTTGAGACCGGCTAACTGCGTTGAAAGGTCAATTTCTGCAGCAGAAATTTCAGGCAGGTTATTCGGCAGCAGACGAACTTGCTCTAAACCGTTTGCGGCAACTTGACAGTATTGCTTTTCCGCAATAAAGACGTGCTCATCTTTGCGGTGTGCATGTTGTTCATCCATATCATTGGGCTCCCTTCAACGTAGGTTAGTCATTAACTTGATGGACATGTAGGTTAAGCGGAACAATTCCAGCTTTTTCCCAAGCTAACTTTAACTTGGTGGTGTCCAATTGTTTATTGATTACAACAATTCCGCAATCTCCACCGCCAGCACCCGAGGTTTTGGCGGCTCCTTGTGCAGCTTCTGCTGATTCGCAAAGGCGGTGTAACAAGGGAGTTTCGATTTCAACTGCACTTAGTTTGCCTAATTGCTTAAGCAACTGGCGGTTGAATCTAATTTCATTTTGAATTAAAGCAATGCTCTTCGAACGGAAACCAGTTATCATGCGGCTGATACATTGCTTACTATCAGTTAAAAACTGTTGATAAGCAGCTCTTTGTTCGGCTTTTTTTAAACCAACGGCATCGACTAAGTGTGAGGTTGACGCCGGTGAGCCAGTCCAGCCAATGAGCAGTTGCAGATTAGCTGGCGGATCTAACAGTTCAATCTGCAAAGCTGGCCACGCAAGGGTGATCAACTTGCGTAAGGAATAGATTTTACGTGCAGCTTTGAGCCACTCGCGGTCAAATGAGCGATAGGCAATCCAGCCACCATAGACACTGGCTGCAATATCGCCTAAGGAGCCGTTTCCTTGAATATCCAGATGTGCAATTGCAGCTAATTTAAAAAGTTGATCCTTAGTCATTGCAAGATCATAAAAGCGACAAAGTGCCTTGACCGTTGCAACTGTGACTGCAGCAGAACTCCCGAGTCCATACTTTTTTCCATCGGGACTGTCAAGGTCACTGTCAATCCCTAGGTGATAACATTTCATTTCTTTTCCCAAAGATTGTGCATATATTTCGGTCAGTCGAATTGCTGACAGAATGTAATGAAAAGGATTGTCACGATTGTCGAACACCATGTTGTTTCCTTCACGTTTCCAATAAAGCGAATTTTCCTGATATTGTCTGGAATTGATGGAGCCAAAGTCGCTGCTTTCTTCGACGGTTACAGTGACAAACTGATTTAATGCCACTAAGATTGCCGGGAAACCTGTTTCGACAACTGCATATTCGCCTGCAATATAGAGTTTCCCCGGAGCTTTAACGGTAATCAAAAAATCATGTCCCTTCAACGAATAAATTAATTTATGGTTTGTCAATAAGTTTGACGCCTGGACCTGGACCTGCAACTACTAATCTTTCTTGCGAAAAAGAGGGTGCTAGAGCAGCTAAAATTGTTTGAATATCTTTATTTTGACAGATAATTTTAACATTTGGTCCCGCATCTAAAGTATAATAACAAAAAATGCCGTTGGAACGCAAATCAGCAACAATTTTCATCACTTGCAGACTAGCAGGTTCAAAATAACTAAAATGCGGATGGGCGCTGGCATTAAGTGCGTGCATCTTCATTGCATTTTCTTCTGCAATGGTTCCGACTTGCCTGAAGTCCCTTTTTTTAATGGCTTTTTTCATGGCTGCAAGGTCTTGTGCAGCGGTTTTACGCCACGCTGAGTAGTAAGGAGAGGTCGCGACAACTCGCTGCATTCCTACACTGCTGGAAATCTTTTTTTGTTTTGCACTGATTACTACCGCAATCATGCTGAGATCCCAAGCAACGTTTTCCTCAAACGGAACGGCATATGAAGTTGCATCATCACTTCCTTGCTGCCACTCAACAAAGCCGCCGTAGATTGAACGTGTAGCTGACCCAGAGCCGCGACGTGCAAGCCGAGAAAGTGAGCGTGAGTCAAGGACTAAACCTGCAGCACGACTTGCAGCCAATGCAAGTGCTGCAAAAGCCGAAGCTGAGGAAGCTAGCCCTGCGGCGGAAGGAACATGATTTTCAGAGTTAATCATGGCAAAACGAGTTTCACCTGTTTTTTCACGCAGTACTTTCATAAAGTGGGTTACCTTTAAGCTTGAAGATTCTTTATTATTCAGCCTAAAAATATCTTGTTTTAAAGTCGAATCAAAAAAAACGCTCGTATCTGTATAAAATTTATCGAGTGTTAAAGAAAGACTGCTATTCATTGGAATGATAAGGTCTTGGTCTAGTTTACCCCAATACTTAATCAAAGCAATGTTTGTGTGTGCACGTGCTGTATATTTTGGGGATTGCATTTAGTTGACCTCCTCCTTGGCACGCAGCGCTAGTGGCTGCACCCAAGTTTGTGGCACACCTAATTTTTTGAGCTGGGCACCTGCTTTTTTGGCGGTTATTTGATCAGGCATTAAGCAGATAAAGCAGCCACCACGCCCCCCACCAGTTAGTTTGCTGCCCAAAGAACCCAATGTACGGCTTGCATGGATTAAATGATCAAGCTTTTGGGTACTAACACCCAATGATCTAAGTTGCTCCTGAGCTTTGTCGAAAGTTTTCCCTAGACCGCAAATTTCGTTTTTAGCAAGCTGTTCTTTAGCAGCCAAAGTTAATTCTGATAATTTGTCAAGGACTTGGTTGGTTTCATGTGGTGCATTTTTTAGGCGTGTACGAACGCTGGCCACAGCTTCACTGGTACGTCCCTTAATACCGCTGTCGCAGATTAAAAGACAACCGTCCATTTTAATTGGAATCGGTGTGAGTTCACGGTCTTTAACCATCCAAATCGGGTTGGTGCTCGCAGCGGTTGCGGCATCCAGACCACTTGGAGTTCCGTGCATATCAATTTCCGAAACATTAGCTAGCTGTAAGAGTTCAGTGTGTGAGAGCTTCCAGCCAAAATAATTATAAAGGGCACGGATCAGTGCAACCGCAGTTGCAGCCGAGGAACCCATGCCACGTTCAGCTGGGAGATCGCTCTTGATTGTTAATTCAAACTGAGCATCGAGTGCATGGTGTTCATTTAAAATTAATGAAATCAAATGCTGCAGACCGTACATCGTATGAGGCATTTGGCGAATGGCCCCTTCGAAGTAGCGACTGCGGATCATTTGGATTGGGGAAGGCACACTGCTAATTCTTACGCGAGTGGTGACTTCCGAAAGCGGAAGTGCGATCGCAGGTTTTCCATAAACGACAGAGTGTTCTCCAATTAAAATGATCTTAGCATGACTTCTTCCGCGTGCAGAATGCATACTGAACATACTCAAAATAATGCTTCCTTTCCAATTCTTTATTCGACGCCAATTTTATCATACTACAAAAGAAACAATAACTTGTATTGATTGTCTTCTTCTTTCCTGAATGTTAAGCAAATAGAATTATACATATTTATGTCAGGATTGACAATAAAGAGTAGTGCACACATCCAAGTGTTCCACACTGACTGTCACATGTACGAAAAAAAGTGTTTTTGTGATAGAATTGCGATTAGAGAATGCGAGAAAGTCGGTGGAACAATGAGCCCAGCACCAATGTATGCAGTTGTTGATATTGAAACTACGGGAACAGCGATGGACGGAAGTAACCGCATTATTCAATTCAGTTGCGTTTTAGTTAAAGATAAAAAGATCGCAAATGTTTTTAGTACAATGGTTAATCCAGTTATGAAAATTCCTGAAGAAGTTCAACAACTAACGGGAATTACAGCACGCGATGTGCGTAAAGCGCCCCTGTTTGATGATCTGGCGGCGACTATTTATGAATTGCTGCAAGGCACAGTCTTTGTGGCACACAATATTAATTTTGATTATCGTTTTTTAAACAGAGAGTTAGAACGGTGCGGATATCCGGCATTAGAAATAGCAGGGGTGGATACCGTCCAGCTTAGCCAAATCTTATTGCCAACACTTCCAAGCTATCGGCTGGCTTATTTGGGAAGATATTTGAATATTGTTCATGCACATCCGCATCATGCAGATAGTGATGCCATGGTAACAGCTCAATTGCTACTTTTTTTATTGAAGCAAATCGAAAATTTACCGGTTCATTTGCTAGCCCAGATTTGTAGATACAAAAATGCGTTGTTGTTTCAAACGGGTGAATGTTTTGCCAATGTATTGAAGCGCAAGCAGCGGTTAGGAGAACCGGTCCCAGATTATTTGCAAAATGCTGCGGGGATTTTACTGCGTCGGAACGAACGGAGCATGCAGAAACGACAAACGAGCGTTTTTCCTGTGAGTGATAAAGATAAGAAAAAATTATTTTTGCATTTTCTTGATTGGCGTAAAGCGCAATCTGAAATGATGAATCAAGTTTACGGTTTTTTAAAAGATGATCTTTTGCAGCGTGTAATCGTAGAGGCTCCTACTGGTTTAGGAAAGACGCTTGGCTACATGATTCCTGCAGCATATGCCGCACAAAAGCGGGGCAGTGTGGTCATCTCAACGGCGACGACTGCCTTACAAACTCAACTGGTCGAGCAAGTCATTCCATTGATGAAACAGATTTTGCCTTTTGAATTTGAAGCTGCAGTCTTAAAGGGCAGCCGGAACTATCTTGATCTGGAAAAATTTGCGCGCTCATTGAAACAAGTTCAAAGTGCTCAAACACGTTTGCTGCAGCTGCGACTATTAGTGTGGCTAACAATCACCAAAACTGGTGATCTCACTGAATTGCACCTGACGAAGTATCAGAATCCACTTTTTGATGAGATTCGTCATCATGGACCAGTTTCGCTTGATAGTAATAGTCCATTTTTTGAATTCGATTTTGTTCAGCGGCAGCAATTATTAGTGAAAAGTGCAGATTTAATTATTACCAACCATGCTTACTTGGTGCGGCACGCAACTGAACTGGGAGAATTGCAAAAAAGAGACTTGATTGTTGATGAGGCACAGCATTTAGGCAGTATTGCACTTAAAGCCAACCGTGACGTCATTGATTTTGATGAGCTTAAAATTATTTGTGATAATTTACTGGTCAAAATGGAGTCACATGTTTCATTTTCTTTGCAAGAGGTCCAGACACAGCAATTTTTAACAACGGCTGAAAAACAAGAATTGCTGCGGACAGTCCGGTTGGTGGATCAAAGAATTCCACAGCTGCGTGCCAAGCTGTTTGAACGTTTTGTCAACGCAGCGCCTTTTACGACGGTTTTCTATGAGGAAACGCTTAGACTAAGTAAATTTCTCGGATTTGTTAAAGAAAATTTGGGAGACATCAAACAAATTAGTAAAACACGTGCACGGTTAACTCAGATTTTTAGCAAACTTGAACAGCGGTTTGCAGAGTATCGAAATGAAGGACGGCTGGACAAGGCTGCTGAAATCTTTTTGTTTGAATTAACGGAACAAGGCCAAAGTCTCTTGGAAGCGTTGAAGTCTTGGGAACGGCTTTCTCTTACGGAGCTAGAAAAACTTTCTGATGAGATGCTGGTTAGTATCTCGCTGCCCTTAAACCAAGCTGGTGCGCATCTGCGCTTACAATTTAGTATTTTTAGAACGAAAAACTTTTTGGAACCAGTTGTTTATGCAAATTTCCGACATGTCCTTTTTGTAGGTGCAAGTTTAAGGCTCCCGGGATCTCCACGCTATATGCTAGACCAGTTGGATCTCGATTATGATACGCAACTGATTCACCTTGACGGTGTGTTTGATTATGGAAAACAAGCGCTGGCGTTGCTTGTGGCCGATGCTCCTGATATTTCACGTAACGTTGATGAATATACAAAATATATCGGAAAAACATTGACGAAGATTCTTGCACATAGTGCTAAAAGAATAATGGTCCTCTTTAATTCATTAGCCATGATTCAAAAAGTCTATGAGCAGTTAAAGAAAAATGGTGTGAATGATAAGCGGGTGCTGCTGGCTCAAGGAATCACTGGCAGTAATGAAAAAATCATTAAAAGCTTTAAACTTGAACCAAATGCAGTGCTGCTAGGTTCTGGCGCTTTTTGGGAGGGAATCGATCTTCCTAAAGATAAGCTTGAACTTTTGGTAATTACACGACTGCCCTTTCAACCACCTGATACGCTGCTCAATCGTGCTAAATACAGTGCCATTGAACACGAAGGGCGAAACTCATTTACTGAACTTGCCTTACCAGAAACGATGATGCGTTTGAAGCAAGGGTTTGGACGCTTAATCAGAACTCCAACCGATCGAGGGGTGTTGATTGTTCTTGACAGCCGTGTTGTTTCACGAACATATGGTCCAAAGTTACGTTCCGTTTTTCCAGCAGAATTACCAGTCAAGATGATTACAACTGCTGAAATTGAAGAGTATTTAAGTAATTTTTGGAAAAAATAAAAAAACGGCGGGTTCAAAATGATTTTATTTATTGGTATAATTAACTGGATGTCTGAATTGAATTTTAACCAGTAAAAGAGATGGAAAGCATGCAAAGAATGAGACAAGTGAAACGGAAAAACACGAGAACAAGAAAATTGATCAGTATTGCAATTTTAGTAGTGCTCGTTTGCGGGGGCCTAATTGTTTATTGGCAAGCAGGTGCACCTAAAAGAGCCGCACAGGCGAATGCTGTGAGCTTTGCACGCAAGTATGCTGGGTTAAAGAATGAAACGAACTTTTATCTTTTTAACCGCAAGGCGACATACTTCACTGTTGCAGGCACTAATACCAAGGGTCAGCAAGTGTATGTCATTATTGCTAAAAAAGGTGGACGCACGGTTGTTCTTAATCAAAGTGCCGGAATCAGTGAACAACGAGCAAGTTCTTTGGTGAAAAGCCAAGAAAAATCCAGTCGGGTTTTGAAGACTAACCTCGGAATATGGCAGAAAAAGCCAGTTTGGGAAGTCACGTATTTGAATCGAAGTGGTAAACTGTGTTATACACTGTTTGCATTTAAAAATGGGAAGACAGTTAAAGAAATTCAAAATCTTTAGAGTATGAGGGTGAATAGATGAAGATCTCAAACAGAGTTAAGCAAATTCAACCGTCTGCAACGCTTGCACTTTCAGCGAAGGCAAAGGAAATGTCTGCTGCAGGGATTGACGTGATCAATCTTGGAATTGGTGAGCCGGACTTTAATACGCCACAACAGATCAAACAGGCGGCAATTGCAGCCATTAAAGCTGGAAAATCGGATTTTTATACTCCAGCAACGGGTATTCCCGCATTAAAACAGGCCATTTGTGATCGCATTGCTGCTGATTATCAGGTGACTTATCAACCTAGTGAAGTTGCAGTGACAGTCGGCGGCAAATTCTCGCTGTATGTACTTGCACAGACTTTGCTTGATGAAGGCGATGAGGTACTGATTCCTTTGCCTTACTGGGTTAGTTATGGAGAACAGGTTAAACTTGCAGGCGGAGTACCGGTCTTCGTGCAGCCTGAAGATGGGCGAAAAGTTGGAGTTGCAGCTTTGGAAAAAGCACGCACTGCACGGACTCGGATTTTGATTATTAATTCACCGCAAAATCCATCTGGGTTAATCTACACTAAAGACGAGCTGCAAGCAATTGGTGAGTGGGCAGTGGCGCATGAGGTGATCTTAATCACTGATGATATGTACGGCAAGCTTGTGTACAATGGAAATCATTTTACGTCGTTGATTGAACTTGGACAAAGTATCAGGGAACAGACGATCCTTGTCAGTGGTCTTTCAAAGGCTTATGCCATGACTGGGTGGCGAATTGGGTACACAGTCGCACCCAAAGAAGTCATCAAAAAGATGGGGACCGTGATTGGACATGCAACGAGTAATCTTGCAGCTGTAAGTCAATATGCAGCTTTGGCGGCATTAACAGGTGATCAAAGTGTCGTTGAGCAAATGCGGCTTGCATTTGAAAAACGCTTGAATACTGTTTATCCCTTATTAACAGCAATTCCGGGGATTAAATTGACAGATAAGCCTGAAGGAGCTTTTTATCTCTTCCCTGACGTTGCCGAGGCTGTTAAAATGACCGGATTTGCTACAACTGAGGATTTTGTGAATGCTTTGTTAGAAGAAGCACACGTAGCTGTCGTTGTCGGAAGTGCATTTGGGATGCCTACGCATGTCAGACTGAGTTATGCAACTGATTTGGCAGATTTAAAGGAAGCAATGCACAGAATAAAGAAGTTTATTGAAAAACACATGTAGGGGGAGACTTGGTTGGAAACAATTAGTATTATAGATGCAAGCAAACACGTTGATGAAGAAGTCAGAATCGGAGTATGGCTGACAAATAAGCGCTCTAGCGGGAAAATTGCTTTCTTGCAGTTGCGCGATGGAACTGCTTTTTTCCAAGGAGTGGTTGTAAAAAGTAACGTGAGTGCAGCAGTCTTTGCCCTCGCAAAGGAAGTTCGTCAAGAAGAAAGTCTTTACGTGACAGGAACAATTCATCAAGACAAACGCTCGCATTTCGGCTATGAAATTGAAATCTCTGAAATTGAAAAAGTCGGAGCTAGTGAGGATTATCCAATTACACCCAAGGAACATGGGGTTGATTTCTTGATGGATCACAGGCATCTGTGGTTGCGTTCCAAACGACAATTCGCAGTTATGCAGATTAGAAATGAAATTATTCGTGCAACCTACGAATTCTTTAATAAAGAAGGTTTCATTAAAATTGATGCCCCGATCTTAACAGGCTCGGCACCAGAAGGAACCACTGAATTATTTCACACAAAATATTTTGATAAAGATGCCTATTTATCACAATCAGGTCAGCTTTATGAAGAAGCAGGTGCAATGGCTTATGGGAAAGTCTTTTCTTTTGGACCGACTTTCCGCGCCGAAAAGTCAAAAACACGCAGACATTTGATTGAATTTTGGATGATTGAACCTGAAATGGCATTCATGCACCAGGAACAAAGTTTGGAAGTTCAAGAGCGTTACATTGCATTTTTGGTTCAAGGTGTGCTGGATAATTGTCAGTACGAGTTGAAATTGCTTGAACGAGATCCTGAAGTTTTACGGCGGTATACGGAACTTCCATATCCCCGAATTTCCTATGATGAGGCGATTCAGCTATTAACTGATTCAGGCGAATTTCCGGATGTCAAGTGGGGGGATGACTTTGGTTCACCAGAAGAGACGTTCCTGGCTGAGCATTTTAGCAAACCAGTTTTTGTGGTAAACTACCCTAAGGCAATCAAGCCGTTCTACATGAAGCCACATCCAACGCGTACAGATGTTGTGATCTGTGCAGATCTGCTTGCACCTGAAGGCTATGGGGAGATCATTGGGGGTTCGGAAAGAGCAACCGATGTCCGCTATCTGACTGAGCAGATCAAAAAAGCAGGACTTGATGAAAAAGATTACGAATGGTATTTGGACTTGCGCCGGTATGGGAGTGTGCCGCATTCAGGCTTTGGACTTGGTTTAGAACGTGCAGTCACATGGATTACAGGTGAAGAGCATATTCGCGAAGCAATTCCGTTTCCAAGGTTGCTTAACCGAATTTATCCGTAAGGCAGACGATTTCAAAGTGGCGGGGGATTTTATAATATCTTGGCTACTTTTTATTTTTCTAAATAGAGTGGGGG
>NZ_AZFQ01000044.1:48715-73694 GCF_001435195.1 Liquorilactobacillus satsumensis DSM 16230 = JCM 12392
TGGATAAGACACTTAAAAAATATTTAGTAGCCGGTCAGACAACAGTTTCTAATCTCATTTTGCACAATTACTCTGCATTGGGATTGAATGAAGAAGAGCTGGTCTTGTTATTAGAACTATTGAGTGAACAACAAAGAGGGAATGCTTTCCCAGCTGGTGAGAAAATAGCACGTGCGATGGGTAAGAAACCTCAGGCGATTTATCAGTTGCTGCATAGTTTAATTGCAAAAAAAGTTATGCAGATTGTTAGTATTCCAGCGGCAGACGGCAAGACTCAAGATGTCTATCGGTTTGAGCTGTTGTATGAAAAGATTGGCAACTTGGAACAAAAAGAAGAACAAAAATTGGAACAAGCGGACCAAGCAGTGGCACAGGCTAAAGTTTATAGTAGTATTGAAGTTGAATTTGGGCGGCCGCTGTCGCCAATTGAGATTGAGACGGTTGATTCATGGCTTCATCAAGATCATTATCGCCCTGAAGTGATTTTATTAGCTCTACGCGAGGCAGTGCTCAATCAAGCATATAGTTTGAAATACATTGATAGAATATTGCTTAGTTGGGAAAGACAAAATATTAAGACTGCCCAGGACGTTGAAAGAGCCAAACAAAAAATGAGAACCAATGGCAAAAATTCGACGTCTGAAGAACAAACAACTACGCCCAACGATAAACCACTGATTCCGCTTTATCGCTGGTCCGATCAAAGCGATGACAAGCAGGGTGAATAAGTGATGCTTTCAAAAGAAAAAACACGAAAAGCAATTGAAATTATGGGGCAGGTTTTCCCAAATGCACGAACTTCGCTACAGGCAGACACGAGCTTTCATTTTTTGCTGGCAGTTATTTTGAGTGCACAGACGACTGATATTGCTGTCAATAAATTGACACCGGCATTTTTTGCACGCTACCCAACACCTGAAACGCTTGCCAATGCTTTGCCTACGGACGTGATGAACTTAATCAAAACAATTGGATTATATCGTAATAAGACAAAGTACATGATTACTTGTGCCCAAGGACTCGTTACACGTTTTGACGGTGTTGTGCCACATTCGCGTTCAGAACTAATGACGTTACCCGGCGTAGGGCGCAAAACGGCAGATGTTGTCCTAGCAGAGTGGTTCCATATTCCAGCTTTTGCAGTTGATACGCATGTTAATCGGATTGCTAAGCGTCTTAGTATCGTTCCGCAAAAAGCCGATGTTTTGACAGTTGAGAAAGTTTTGATGGCTAAGCTGCCGTCGCAACTTTGGATTGCAGCACATCAGCGGATGATTTTTTGGGGAAGATACCAGTGTACGGCACGTAGTCCCAAATGCACGACTTGTCCTCTTTTGGAATTGTGTGCTGAAGGCCAAAAGAGACTATTACAAAGCCCCGAAAGTTAAAAAGTACGGACTTTAACGCGTTATGTTGGAAAATTATTGTGTGTCCAGCACAACTGACTTGACTAGGTTCAAGCGGTCATTTTTAGATTTCAGATGCATGCCAGCAGTTTGATATCTTTTGTTATTTTTAGCGTAACTAAAAAATCAGTTCAACCGGCTGAATTAATCATCGGGTTGAACTGATTTTTATTATGATTTTGTGCGGCAACCGGTTTAAAAAATTGTGATCGTCGTTATTTTTTTACTTAGGTCTTCTTTGCTGTTTGCCAGCGTTTCGTTGTCGGTTTTGGTTTTGATTACCATTGTTGGACTGTTGGTTTGTTTTTTTGCTGCTATTTGTTACAGCATCAATCTTTTTTTCAACCTTAGCAATGGTTTCTTTGATTTTAGGAGGATTTTTTTCCAACTCTTGCCGAATTTCTTCACGAATCTTAGGACGCATTAGATTGACTAAAACGGTCTGAAGACAGGCAAAAATTCCACCAACGAAGAAGTAGAGTCCTAATCCTGCTGGGGAAATGAACGTCATCCCAGTCAGCATGATCGGACTGATGAGCATCATTGACTGCATCTGCTTTTTTTGTTCTGGCGGGATTCCCAGTGTTGCAAGGTATCCTTGAAGCGCGTAAATGATGAACGTTAAAGCAGTGAAGACAATACTTGTTTTACCTAAGTTAATGCCTAAAAATGCTGTCCGTGAAAGTTCAGGAGAGTATTGGATTGCGGCGTACAGGGCTGCAAAAATCGGCATTTGAATTAGCAAAGGTAAGCATCCAATTCCACCAGTCATCGAAATTCCATTTTCACGGTAAACTTGCATCATCTCTTGACTGATAGCTGCTTTTTCTGCTTGAGTCTGTGCATTTTTTTGCCGTTCTTGGATGTCTGCAAGCTGCGGTTTAACGGAAGCCATCTTTTCCTGTTGCACAGTAGCATTGCGTGACTGTTTCAACATTAGAGGCATCAAAGCCATCCGGACGATAAACGTAATTGTAATAATGGCCCAGCCGTAACTTCCACCAAATAAATTAGATAACCATTCGATCACATGTTGCGTTGGGACTGCTAAATTCTCATAAATCAGCCCATAAGGTTTACCGCTTTTAGTTCGCTGCACACAACCGCTTAAAAGCAGTGCGAGTGTGAAAAAGAGCGGTAAAATGGTAAGGCGCTTTGTTTTTTTCATTGCTCAGTTCCTTTCAAATAAACTACGCCTACTACTATACTTTATCTAGCAGTCATTTTCAATTGAGCAGAACAAACAAAAAGCTAGGCTGCTGGTAACCAGCAAGTCTAACTCAATAAGTAACTGCAAATCCGCTATAGTCGCGGACGGTTTGTTTTGTTATTTCGACCTGTGTGACGTGTGCTGCTGGGCTGGGTGCTTTTTTTATCCGTGCAATAAAATCTTTAAGTTCTGGTTCTGGTCCCTGAGCAAAAATAGATACAGAACCATCAGCTTCATTGCGAACAAATCCTAAAATCCCAAGTTGATCAGCAATAATCTTAGTGGAGTAACGGAAGCCAACAGCTTGGACACGACCAAATACTTTGAGGGAAACTGCCTGCATTTTGAGGACCTCCTTTACTTAGTAATTTTACCAGATTAAATTTAAAAACCAAGAATATGATATACTTACAGCGAGTCTAAAGAGTTAAAGAGGTAAAATATGGAAATTATACGATCTACGCAAAATAAGCAGGTTAAACTATGGCGCAAACTGGCAACAAAGAAGGGAAGAACGCTACAAAATAGCTATTTGCTGGATGGCTGGCATCTTGTAAAAGAGGCATTGTTGGCACAGCAAGAGATTAAGCAAGTGCTGCTTGTACCCGAATCTAAGTATGCAGAACGCTTTGCAGCCTTAAATCAGGATCAACTAGAGCCAATCCTAATTTCGGAGGAGGTCGCCAAGAGTCTCAGTGAAACGCAGAGTCCACAGGGAATCTTTGCGATTCTACCAATTAGTCAAACAAAAGTCTCCTTTGCTGAAGAAAAAGAAGGAGCATGGTTATTGCTGGATGCGGTGCAAGATCCAGGCAATATCGGAACAATGGTTAGAACAGCGGATGCTGCCGGATTTCGCGGAGTTATCTTTGGTGAAAAGACAGCCGATCTTTACCAACCTAAAGTTGTCAGGGCGATGCAGGGAAGCCAGTTTCATATCAAGCTGTTGGAAGGTAACTTGGCTGATTATATTGCTGAAATGCGCCAACAAGCAATTCCGGTTTTCGGAACAGAACTGAATGAAGCTGCACGCAATTATCGACAAGTTGGTCAATTCAAAAGCTTCGGATTGATTATGGGCAATGAAGGCAACGGAATGGCACAAACACTGCTCAAGAAAACTACGGCTAATCTTTATATCCCACTTCAAGGTCAGGCTGAATCGCTTAATGTGGCAGTCGCAGCGGGAGTCTTGATGTTTCAATTAAAACAGCCTGATGTTTAAGTTTATTTAATGAAAAACAAAAAGAGGATTAATTTGATTGCAAATTGCGGCGATTCAGTTATGATATAGGTAGACATAATTTAAGAGGGGTATTGCATGAAAAAAAGCGAATGGCATGATGATCAAGAATATTTACAGTACGTTGGCGACCTTTTAGCAACTCCTGAAGTTCAGCGGTTGGCTAATTTCAAACAGCATTATTTTTCTAATCGGCTGGAACACTCTATTTCTGTCTCATATGCGAGTTATTGTATTGCCAAAAAAATGCACTTGAATGCAAAAGCAACGGCACGCGCTGGTTTATTGCATGATTTGTTTTATTATGATTGGCGCACAACAAAGTTCAGCAATGGCACTCATGCATGGATTCATCCACGCATTGCTGTTAGAAATGCTGAAAAAATTACACATTTAACGAAAATGGAACGCGATATTATCATTAAACATATGTGGGGAGCAACAATTGCACCGCCACGTTACCTTGAAGGGTATATTGTAACTATGGTAGATAAGTATGAGGCTACCTCAGAAGTTAGTGTTCCCTTAATGTCGCGTTATGAACATTTGTTAAAAGAACATTTAGGTTTTGCAAAATAAGACTTCGCCTTTTGTTTGACTGCGAAGTCTTTTTTGTGTAAGTTTAAAGATATAAAGACTTCAATGGGAGGTGAGAGAATGGTAAAAACAATAATTCCCTATGAGCAGTGCCCGCGCTTTGAAAAGACTTTTGGAATTCTTGGAAGAAAGTGGAATGGATTAATTATTGATGCACTTTTAACTGAAGGCTCGCAACGTTTTAGGGACCTCGCCAATATGGTTGATAAATGCAGCGATCGTGTTCTAGTTGAGCGCTTGAAGGAACTTGAAGAAGAAGATCTGATTGAGCGTGTGCTCCAAGAGGAAAGTGCACGGCCTGTTTATCGTCTCACTAAGCGTGGCAGGGATCTTTCACGAGTAATGAAAGATATTCATGACTGGTCTGAAAAATGGTATACGTTGGAAGATTGTCAGTAAGACTTGACGACTTGGAATCCGGGGTATAGACTTGTTAAAGATAAAAACTATGACGAAAGCTAGTAGGAGTTTTTAAGGCAAAGAGAGGGGTACACTTTCTGCAAGTACTCTGCCGCAAAGACGCTGAATTTCACTTTCTGAGTTGCTGCCGGGATTCTTAAGGATGAATGGTATGTCGGACAATGTTCGTTAACATGCTGAGTGTCGAAAGGCTCTAGAGACAGCTTTTCGGAACAAGGGTGGTACCGCGTGGCCTCGTCCCTTTTTGGGGGGAGGCTTTTTTTGCGGCCAAAATTAAAATTATTGAAATTAATACTACATGAAGGAGTTGTGTTAGGTGGATTTAAAGGAAAGACTAAGTGAACTGAAGAAAGATGCCTTAGCAGAAATTACGAATGTTGATGATTTGAAAAAAATTAATGATATTCGGGTTAAACTTCTTGGCAAAAAAGGACCAATTACTGAAGTATTACGCGGAATGCGTGATGTTCCCGCAGACCAGCGACCACGAATCGGGAGCTTTGCTAATACGGTTCGTGATGAATTGACACGTGCACTTGCAGCGCGTAAGGAAAAGCTTGAAATTATTAAGACGGCAAAGAAACTTGAGAAAGAAAAAATCGATGTGACGCTGCCGGGAGTAGCAGTCAAAGTTGGGCAACCGCATATCATCGAACAGGTGATTGCACAGATCGAAAAACTTTTTCTTGGAATGGGTTATCAAATCGTTGATGGACCTGAGATTGAAGAAGATCATTATAACTTTGAAATGATGAACTTGCCCAAGGATCATCCCGCACGCGATATGCAAGATACGTTTTATATTACAGATCAAATTCTGATGCGAACACAAACGTCACCGGTCCAAGCAAGAACAATGGAAAAACATGACTTTACCAAAGGACCACTGAAGATGATTTCACCAGGAAAAGTTTACCGGCGTGATACAGACGATGCGACTCATTCACATCAATTTCATCAAGTTGAAGGTCTGGTAATTGATAAACATGTGACCATGGCTGATTTAAAGGGTACTTTGCAGACTTTAGCAAGAACAATTTTCGGTGAAAAGCGTGAGATTCGTCTGCGTCCTAGCTATTTTCCATTTACAGAACCTTCTGTGGAAGTCGATGTTTCTTGTTTTAAATGTGATGGTCAGGGTTGTGCAGTTTGCAAGCAGACTGGCTGGATTGAAGTCTTGGGTGCTGGGATGGTACATCCCAATGTCTTGAAAATGGCGGGGATTGATGCTGATGTGTACGGCGGTTTTGCTTTTGGACTTGGACCGGATCGGTTTGCAATGCTCAAATACGGTGTAGACGATATTCGCGAGTTCTATTTGAATGATGTACGCTTTTTGCAACAATTTTCACAGAAGGGATAGGTAATAGATGAAAGTTTCGACGAAGTGGCTCAGTGATTATATAACATTAGAGATTGCTCCACAGGAATTAGCGGAGAAAATTGAACGGACAGCGGTTGAAGTTGACGAAGTTACGCGGATGTCAACCGGCTTAAAAAAGATTGTTGTTGGTTTTACTAAGGAAGTAACGCAACATCCAGAATCTGATCATCTACACCTGTGCCAAGTAGATGTTGGGGAAGCAGAGCCGCTACAGATTATTTGCGGGGCACCGAATATTACTGCTGGCAAAAAAGTAATTGTGGCTTTGCCAAATTCACGAATTGCAGGCAATGTCAAAATTAAGCGTGGAAAACTACGCGGTGAATTGTCTGAAGGGATGATCTGTTCTTTACAGGAAATTGGATTTGCAGAAGGGGTAGTTCCAAAAGAATTTGCTGAAGGAATTTATTTTCTTCCGGATGATGCCCATGTGGGAGAACCAGTTTTTGATTATCTTGGAATGAATGAAGATGTAATTGATTTGGACGTTACCCCTAATCGTGCTGATATGTTAAGCATGCGTGGAACGGCGTACGAATTAGCGGCGATTTATAATAAGAAGTTAACGTTGCATCATCCTGCTCCAATGACTGAAAACCCAGCTGAGGTTAGCGCATATATCAAGCCAACTGCTGCACCAGAACTAGCCTCGACATATTTGATGCGAGTTATTAAAGACGTCACAGTCAAGCCCAGTCCGCAATGGCTCCAGACCCGTTTGTGGAATGCGGGTATCAGACCCACAAATAACTTGGTAGATGTTACAAATTATATTTTATTAGATTATGGGCAGCCGTTGCATGCTTTTGATCAAGATAAGCTTGTCGGAAAGAACATTCAAGTTCGCTTGGCAAAGCCAGGGGAAAAATTGATTACTCTGGATGAACAGGAACGTGAATTACGGACTACTGACATTGTGATTGCAGACGAAGCTGGTCCGGTTGCATTAGCTGGGACAATGGGTGGTCTGCGCACAGCGGTTGGTCCGAATACTACTACAGTAGTACTTGAGAGCGCCGTCTTTGATTCTTCTGCGATTCGTAAGACAGCACGCCGTCACAATCTGCATAGTGAAGCTTCAATGCGCTTTGAGCGTGGAATTAACCGTGCTACGGTTGCCGAAGCATTGGATGCTGCCGCTCAATTGATTGCACAGCTTGGAGACGGTACAGTAGTTGGTGGGCGTGCAGTTGCGACTAAAGAAGAAGTTAATTCAGTTTCAGTTGCAATCAGTCTTAAAAAGATTAACGATGTTTTAGGAACAAAGTTAAGCATGGAGACTGTCAAGGATATTTTTACGCGTCTTGATTTTACGGTGAGCGTAAGTGCTGCTGGTCAATTTGAAGTTCAGATTCCGCCGCATCGGTGGGACATCAGTATTCCGGCGGATCTAATTGAAGAAGTTGCACGTATTTACGGTTATGATAATTTGCCGGCGACGCTGCCAAAGGGCGAATTAACGCCTGGACATTATACGTACAAGCAGAGTGTGCTGCGTGCAGCGCGGCGTCTGCTTGAAGAAGCAGGTTTGACTCAAGCAATCTCTTATGGATTAACAACTCATGAAAAAGCTGCCCAGTTTATGATGGAAGCTTCAGAAGAAACCAAACTTGCATTTCCAATGAGTTCTGATCGAACCACCGTACGGATGAATCTAATCAGTGGGTTACTCGATGATATTGCGTACAATACTGCGCGAAAGGTCAATAATGTTGCGTTGTATGAACAAGGACGCGTCTTTTATCGCAGTGCAGGTAATGTGCGTCCACGCGAGGTCGAACATCTTGCGGGTGCAATGACCGGCTTGTTTAGAAATGATACCTGGTACGGTGCAAAGCAGCCAGTTGATTTCTACTTACTTAAAGGGATTGTTGAACATTTATTGAATTCGCTTGGAGTGAAAGATGTCCAGTTTAAGACAGCTACTGGACATGAAGAAATGCATCCTGGAAGAACCGCAGATATTTATGCAGCAGATAAATTCTTGGGCTTTTTAGGTGAAGTTCATCCTAATATTTGCAAAGAATATGCACTTAAAGCCACCTATGTTTTTGAACTTGATCTGCAGCAAATAATTGAGTTACCGAAGAAACAGGCTGTCTATACTCCAGTATCAAGATATCCTGAAATTACACGGGATGTGGCACTTGCAGTTGATCAGGAAGTTGAAAATGCTGCAATTGTGGACTTCATTAATGCAAAGAGTGGTAAATATCTTGTTAATGTTGAACTTTTTGATGTTTACGAAGGTGCGCACATTGCACCAGGCAAAAAGTCACTTGCATATAAATTGACATATCAGGATGAAAATACAACTCTTTCGGATGAGGTCGTGACGGCTGATTTTGAAAAAGTGATGACAAAAGTCAAAAGTGAATTTAACGCAGAGATCCGTTAATTTCTAAACAATTCTTGTAAGGCATCTGGGTTAATGCGGCTTGCCCAAAAACAAGAAAATCAATTTAACAAAAAATTTAAGAATGGACTAAATAAGGCGAAGCTAACAAGTTTGAGTGCAAATTGTTAACCTGACTATGTTGTCGAGGGTGCGTGGTTAGGCGAAAAATGCGACGATTAGTGCATTGTGCCAGATGTTAAGTAACTTAGGACAACGTCTATATGCAATAACTAAGGGACCTGATCAAAATTTTACTTTTGATCCAGTCCCTTAGTAGCATGGTTATGGGTGCAATTTGTACTATTCTTATGTATAATAAAAAAGATAGCTTTCGCGAGAATGGAGGGATATTTTGAATAACAAGAAAGATGATAAAGAGTTTGATAACCTCAATGGGCAGCCTCCTAAAAAAATCCTTGCAAATCGGATTGTGCGTGGAGTATTGATTGTTATCGCTCTTTTGGTCGTAGCGTTGGCATTCATTGGTTTTCGTTACTTTAATCGTGCCCAACAGCCGCTGGATCCTAACAGTAACAAGGTAATTGAGGTTAAGGTTCCAATCGGCAGTACGACCAAGCAAATTGGCAGTATCTTGGAAGAGAAGAAAGTTATTAAAAGTGGTTTTGTTTTTGATTACTATGTTAAAGCAAATAAATACACCCGTTTTAAGGCTGGTTATTATGAATTGAAACCCTCAATGACGCTTAAACAGATTGCTAAAAAGCTGCAAAAAGGCGGCGCCAGCCAGTCTTTAGAATCAGGTAAAACGTTAGTGCGTGAAGGTGTGACAGCCGATGAGATTGGCACGGTTATTCAAGCAAATACACGCTTTAAAAAGAGCGCCTTTTTGAAATTACTGAATGACCAAGCATTTTTAAACAAACTTAAAGCACAATACCCGGATCTGCTTTCTTCCGCAGTAGATGCCAAAAATGTGCGTTATAAACTTGAAGGGTATCTTTATCCGGCGACTTATTATGCAGGAAAGAATGTTACATTAGCGGAACTGGTCACTAAAATGGTTGCCAAAACTGATGAGATGCTGAAGCCGTATTACAGTACCATCAAAGAAAAGAAATGGACTGTGCAGCAGGTGTTGACCTTAGCTTCTTTAGTTGAACGCGAAGGTGTGACTACTAAGGACCGCTATTTAATTGCAGGTGTCTTTGAAAACCGGTTAGACAAGAATATGAAGATCCAGTCGGATATTTCTGTTTTGTATGCTTTGGGTAAGCATAAGTCGTCTGTAACTTATAAGGATCTGGAAGTCGATTCACCGTATAATTTATACAAAAATAGCGGTGTAGGTCCAGGACCATTTAATAATCCAAGTATTGATTCCGTAAAGGCAGTTCTTAACCCGACAGATCGCTCACAAGGATACTTGTATTTTATTGCAAATCTTAAGACGGGTAAGGTTTACTATTCTAAAACATATGCGGAGCACCAGCAGATGACGGAAAAATTACAAAAGGCTAATAGTTCAAATTAATACGGTTAAGTAAGCATTAAAGAATATATATTAGGGGCTCAGTGTGATGGCAGAACAGGAACAAAGAAAACGACCAGTTATTATCGGTGTGACAGGTGGTTCAGGGAGTGGGAAGACGGCAGTTAGCCGGGCTGTTTTTGAACAATTGCATAATAATTCGCTTTTAGTACTGCAAGAAGACTCTTACTATAATGATCAAGCTGAGATGAGCTTTGAGGAGCGATTAAAAGTTAATTATGATCATCCTGCGGCATTTGATACGGACCTGTTAATTAACCAATTACAAGAGCTGCTAGCTTGGAAAACAGTCAAGGTCCCAGTCTATGATTATAAGGCACATACGCGCTCGAAGAACTTTATCTTGCAAGCGCCAAAGGAAGTCATTATAATTGAGGGAATTCTGGTGTTAAATGATCCGCGACTACGGCAACTGATGGATATTAAAGTTTTTGTAGATACGGATGATGACATTAGAATTATCAGGAGAATCAGGCGTGACACTGAACAACGTGGTCGTTCGCTGCAGTCAATAATTCAACAGTATTTACGAACAGTTAAACCAATGTACCATCAGTTTATTGAACCAACCAAGCGTTATGCAGATTTAATTATCCCTGAAGGAGGAGAGAATCAGGTCGCAATTGACCTGCTTTCTACTAAGATCAGAGATGTTTTGCGTCATAATCGCAAGACACAGTAAAAGTAAAAATTTTGAAATTGAGAGGGGACTTAAAGATGGCTGAAGAAAAAACTTATCCGATGACGCTTGAAGGAAAGCAAAAGCTTGAGGAAGAATTAAATACTTTAAAAACGGCAAAACGTGCAGAGGTCATTCAGCGAATTAAAATTGCTAGGGGTTTTGGCGATCTTTCTGAAAATTCAGAATATGAATCCGCCAAAGATGAGCAGTCTTTTGTTGAGGGTAGAATTAAGACCCTTGAACAGATGCTTAATCATGCTGAGATAATTGATAATGGCGATATTGCCGCTGACGAAATTGCTGTCGGCAAGACCGTTACTTTCAAAGAATTACCAGATGAAGAGCCTGAAACGTACACAATCGTTGGGGCGGCGGAAGCTGATCCATTTTCAGGCAAGATTTCCAACGAATCGCCAATAGCAAAGGGGCTCGTTGGTCACAAGCTAGGTGAAGATGTTGAGATTGAGACTCCTGGTGGTACCATGAAAGTTAAGATCGTCGAAGTTAAATAATTTATTTTCAAAGTATCAAAAAAGAGCATGTCAAAGTTGATGTTTTTCAACTGGGGCATGCTCTTTTAAAATGTTTTTGCTGTATTGTTTTTTAAGTGTTTTTGAGTTGTCTATTAGAAGTAACACCGCTAATATTACAGCTATTTATGTTGTTTAATTTCCCGAAGTTCTTTTTTTAATTCGTTGTTATCTTCTACTAATTCATCTAGTTTTTTTAGTATCTTTTGGTTGGAATCTTCTTCATGTGTAAAAAAAGTTGTTAATGAGCTGGTCAGCATACTAATAAAGCCAATTCCAACAAACATTAGTAATATCGCTGCTAATTTACCTACCGGAGTATGTGGAGAAATATCACCATAACCTACAGTAGTTGCAGTTGCAATCGCCCACCAAAGTGACTCACCTAGAGGAACACTTTCAGCAAGAGAATATAGAACGGCTGCAATTATTAGAATGAAAAGAGAGACAATTATTAAATATATCAAACCGTTTGTTTTTAGAAAGTTCTTTGCATTTTTTTGTAATTTTCCAGTTAAACCGATTAGGCGGACGACTCTAAAAATTTTAGCAACTCTAGTTATTCGAACTATGCGTGCAAGACGAGCAATCCTAAAAAAAGAAAAGAAAGAACCGATTGGAATAATCGCCAATAAGTCAAAAAAGTTATCTTTGAAAAAAGAAACCCTGTTTTTGGCAATGATTAGGCGTATAAGATAATCGATGGTAAATAGCCCCAAAATAGTATTATCAATGTAGCAGTAGGGCGAAGAATCAATGCTAATAGCATTAGCATAGTCCATGATGACCAGGGCAATTGAAATTAGCGCTAAAAATGCAATTCCAAAAGTATAAAGCTTTTTCATAGTGTGAGACCTCTTCAAAGAAACTGAAATAATTATGCGTAATAGGATAGGTTAAAAATAAAATACAAGAATACATTTTAAAGTATATTCTTTTTAGCATAAAAGTTCACGTTGTGCTATCATTTAACTTATTTTTATAGGTGTTTTTATATTTTTAATGTAAAAAGTATTTATTACTATTTACAAATTATGCCATTGGGTTTATCATAGATTGTACAGTTGATTCCTTTCCTTGTAATTAGCTGTCCTTAGCACTAGATTTCGACATTTCCCATGCGGTCTGCCTCTTATTGGAGGCAGGCTTTTTTATTTTCAAAACAATTTTGGGCGCGTTTATCAATTTAATTATTTACAAATCGAACAAGTGTTCGTATAATTGAGTCGAGGGGTGATTAAATGAGGAAAAAAGATGAGTATCGTGATTATTCTTTGAGAAAAAAGCCGATTACGGAACAAGAAGCACGTTTCTTTTTTGATCACTATTATCAGGATCGGGGAATGTTGAAGTGGCAAGGATTTTATTTGAGTGATCATACTGCAGCAATGAAACAAGAAGATCAAACTGTTCAAGTTGTTCCACAAGAGGAGCAGTCACTAGCTTTGATTTCAAAACGCTTAAAACTCAGTTGGCAGTACCAAAAAGCGGCCGTCTTACAGTTACGGGAAATCTCGCATGATAATGTTTTGTGTCAATTGAAGGGGATCGTGACCGGATATAATGAGGAGAAGATTATCATTAGGAGTAATGAAGGAACACTACATTCAATTGATTTGGAAGAAATTAGAAATGTTGGCTTATTAAAGACAAATGGAGGCTGATATTGATCGTTAATCAATAAAGTAAGCTACTTGTAGTGGGAGACCATGTAGCCTGCTTTGGGGCTGAGCTGTACAAATTTAATTATGAATTGAAGATTTCATATAGATATTAACAAAAAGACCTGATACTGATGTTTTGCACCAATGTCAGATCTTTTTAAATTAATGCTTATTTTATATTTGCTCGTGTTTTTCCAGATACAGCATCATTTGTAAATGTAATTTCAAAATTAACCCAAGGTTACCATTAATTCCAGATGAATAAGTCCATATTTCATCTGATTGTCCAGCAATCTTTGATGAGCTGTACTCATTGGGCTTTCAAAATTTATTTTTGTTAAACAAATTGATAATAATAGAAATTACGTACTGAAATGTTAGCGTAAAGATTTTCTATAGCCAGCAGCCTGTGCATCTGCCTCGCTATTAAAATAAACAGCGTTAGCAGAATTCATATGATATCCTGCTTGACCTGGTACATGATAAATATGAGATTGGGAATTTCCAATAATTTGGCCAGACGTTCCTGTATAAACACTTCCAGTGTTATTATTAGCATTTGAAGCTTGTGCAACAGAGGAAGAAGCAGCTGCTTGTGATTGCTGAGCCGCGATGCTAGAAGATTCTGCAGCTTTGGATGATTCAGCAGCCTTGGATGATTCAACTGCAATGCTGGAAGATACAGCTTCTTTTGAAGACTGCTCAGCAGCTTGTTTCGAAGATTCAGCGGCGGTTGATGAAGATGAGGCAGCAGCTATGCTTGAGTCTTTTGCTTTAGATTCACTTGCAGCTATAGAGGCAGCTGATACAGAAGAAGCTTTGGCTTTAGATTCAGCCTCAATCTTGTCCTTATTGGAAGAAGATGTAGCTCTTTTTTTCGCAATGTTATTTTTCTTATGTATACTACCCGCACTTTTAGTTGTTTGTGTTGTTTTAGGTTCAGTACTAGTATGTGTCTCAGGGCTTTTGGTAGCACCTGCAACTATTGAAGATCCAAGTAGAACTAAAAGAAAAGGTGTTAATAACTTAAGAAACCCCGTTCTATACTTTTTATTTGTATGACATATTATGAAAAAAACAATATAACAAATTAATAATAAAGAACCGACAGTAACCGCAAATCCATACGGAAAAATTTCGAAAACAAGGAAACCTAGCACAAAAGTAGATATTAGTTTATGTGTTTTCCCCAATTGTAGCAATTTGGCAAAGATATCTTTCATTTTGCTTCCCCCAAAAATTTCAGCTTTTAGAGTCATCAGGTTTTGGACTTAACTTTTTCTTAATAAATTTAATATAGCACAATGGTAAGTAATTAAAAGTATTTAGCACAAGATATGTTTTAACTTCCGCAAAACAAAGAATATTTAAGTGTTATTGGCACTGATGGTATCGCTTTCTTTAGTACTTAACGGATCATAGCTTATTTTTTTAAGAACAAGGAAAAGTAATTTTTACTAATTTTACTGAATTAAATCCCAATATAATTTTACGTTTAGCAATGGACAAATCGGCAATATGAGAACCTATCATAAAAGTGGTTTTGCGAATATCACGAATAAACTTCTACGCCGGTATTTGCTAACACAGATAAATTTGAAGTAACTTACCATGTACATTCCAGTACATTAGCAAGTTCAAACGATAGGATAGAGTAACAGTAGCCTAATAAAATAACCTCACACTTATTTGTGTGGGCCTTTTTTTTGTAAAAAAATATTCCTAACTATACTGGAAGATACTAATTTTTTATACTTCAGTGCACCAAAAATGTGACGCTTTTTTATAAATTAACGTAAGACAACGCAAGTTAAAAAATATGAACGCCTTTATATCAGCATTTATAGCAGTTATTGCCTCAGCTGAATTAGTATAATAAAGATTTGGCTGAAGGTGTAACTATAATAAAAAATAATGTTTACTATTAATAAAAGCAATCTTTAACTATCAGCTTGAGAAAGCTCAGGAATAACATTTTGTTCGTTACAGTCTATCGGCTCAAGACAACTCAATACAAGTAAGAAAATACTGTCACACCAACACGCCACCATTCTTTCTCTAGCTTCCATGTGGGAGTAGCTAGAGAAAGAGAATGGAAGCAGAGCGAATGAGAGAATAAAAACTAAAAAGTAAGGAATTGTTTTAAGTAAAAAAATAACATCCAGAAGGTGTGAAGTTGACAAGAAAACCACTGGAGTTTTTTATCCCAATGAAAAAAATTCCGACCGTAACTCATCAGGAAAAACAGGTTGCTGTTATCAAAGGTAAGCCACATTTTTACGAGCCGCCAGAATTACAAGCGGCCCGGTCGTTAATTACTGACAGCCTTGGAAGGTTTGCACCGAAGGAACCGTTTCCCGGCAAAGTCAGATTACTAGTGAAATATTGTTATCTTGCAACTGGTAAACATAAGAAAGGTGAGTACAAACGGACTAAGCCTGATCTGGATAACAATATGAAATTGCTGCAGGATTGCATGACTCAATTAGGATTTTGGAAAGATGATATGTACATTGTCAGTTTGATTGCTGAAAAGTTTTGGGCGGATTTACCTGGTATTTATATCAAGATCGAGGAAGTGAGTTGAATGAACTGGAATGATGTTTTTCAAGATATTCAAAAGTGGATGGCAGCTTCCAATGAAGTCATGCGGACCTACCCACTAACTAGCTCGGAATATTGGAGATGGTTAGTCGGGTCTCTGGGACATTTGGAGCAAAAGTACAATAGTCACCCGCTGGTAGTAAATTTATGTATCGCGTTGTTCGATTATCAAGACAGAAATTATAAAGCGATGGAGAGTGAGGGAATGAGTAAATTACGCCTAGATTATTACAAAGGCAAAAACGGCGATGACTTGTTCTGGTTCTTTGAAACTTTTCTGCCTAAACAATGGGTAATCGGATTTTACGTGCTAAATGTGATCAAGTATGTAGTCAGGCACGAGGGCAAGAATGGCGTTGAGGACTTAGGGAAAGCCAAGACTTATGTTGAACGGCTAGTGGAGTTTGAAAAGGGGGAAGCTGATGAGAAAAAGAGCTAGGAATCATAGATTGTTAGTATTTACAAGCCAAATGAGTCAAATAATTAATCGAGAGTTTGATAGAGGCACTGCCTTATGCCACATAGATTGAAAGTAAAGCATTATAAAACAAGGCTCACTATATATGAGCCACAAGGAAAGAGGCTGAATTGAAGGTGGAATGGGAATGAAAATAATATCAATGTTATTAGTTGCAATTCTTCTACTAGGTAATTTACGAGGGTGGGAACAAAAACTTGTAAATCCTAAAAAGCAAAAAGTAAAAGTACTGGATAGATTGACCACTGCCTATTCAGAAACAGCCAACATTGAAGAGTTTATTACTAAGATTAATTCAGCGAGCTGCCTAGGCTTTATATTTTATTTTCTGTCGCTTCTCATTGTTGCTTTTAACGTCAACGACAAAATTTCTATCGTTGTTGCCATCGGGATAATAGTAATTGAAGTAGCAGAGGCTTTTGTAAGAACTGGCAGAAATGAGTACATGAAAAACGCGGGTAAGACAAAGAATGAGGTTTTAGAAGCTACAGTAAACGAAGGCTATCAAATTAAATTTATTGCAGTTGAATTAATCGAAACCATAGCATTTGTTTATCTAATAGTTATGTTGTTTCAAAGTTTGTGAGGTGTAAGAGTGAAAAAGTCAACGATTAGAAAGATTGAGGATATACTTAGGGACTATCCAAAGATTGATAAGTACATCGAAGCACGTGAAATGGAGTTAAGATATCCAGTTAAACCAGCAGATGAAAATATTGGAGGTGGAAAGGCAGAAAACAAAAGACCCGAGGTAGTGGAGAGAATGATCATTACCATTGATGAAGATAGGGCGTTAAATTCATTGAAGAAACAACGAGATGTAATTGATAACTGCTTAGAGGAGGCTGGGGAGGATACTGAAAGGATTATACAAGAAATGTATTTTAGCAGGCGACCACAATTTACCATGAATGGATTAGTACAAAATAACATAGTAGGTGTAGGGTTACGGAAAGCTTATGCACTAAGGAATTCCTTTATTGAAAAAGTAGCCAAAGAACTTGGATTATATGATATTTTTTAATCATGCAAAAAGTTGACAAAACTAAAGCCTATTTTCGTATTAAAATGGTATTGTGCCAGAGTTGGTACAACTTTATTTCCCCCAGGGATAATTATTTTAACGATGGCGTTCAGAAATGAACGTTATTTTTTTATTTTTAACCTTTTGAACGGGCTATTAAAGCATATAATGTTAGATAGTTGTAATATAATGTTTAATGTTGGAGGAAAATTAATAGTGTTTAAAAAGATAAAAGAATGGGGAAACACAACTGTGACTAAAAAATTTGCAGTTTGGTTGTATTCTTTAGGATTTATAATTGGAACTTTTTGTATTTATGTTTTAATTGCTTGGTCAAAGGGTGATATGGGGTCTGTAGCTGATTGGGTAAGTGCTATTGGTTCTTTGGGTGCAATTTTAATAGTAATCTGGCAAGTTCATCAACAAAACATTTATTTTCAATGTCAAAGAAAGTTAGATAATCAACCCAAAATTTCTATTAGGTACAGAAGATGTTTTAATAAAAATAGTGATAGCTATTTTGTAAACGAAGATGCTTCGCTTCGTCTTGATGAATGTCTTCATGGGGATAGCGATAAAGTAGATATGGGAGATAATCAGGGTTACGAATTACTAAATTTGGGAAGTAACACAGCTCTTGATCTCACCTTCATTGTTCAGTATAAAGATGATGAAAAAAATATAATGAAAATCGATTCACTTCCCAGAAATAAGGGAGCAATATTTTTTACAAGTAGAATTTTAAATGGCAAAAAAGGGTTATTCGAAGTTGATAAAGATGTTACTAGTATAAAGGTTTACTACAAATCATTAATAGACGTTTGTTACTGTCAGGTATGGGAAAATAAATATTTGAAAAAGAACAAAAAAGGAGAAAAAGTAAAGTACACAGATATTTTGAGTTCAAAAACATATGAATTGAAAAAAAATACATATCCTAGGAGTAAATTAGCAACGCTGTATATGGGTGGAAGTTTATTTTGATTTTAATAGACTTCACTAATTATTTCAGCGTGTTTATATTTAAAAAATTAGAGGTGATGATATGACATGACAAAACAGGAGCAAGCTAAAAAAGATTATCTAAGCGGTATGAAGTATAAAGACGTTGCTACTAAGTATGAAGTGTCTATCAACACCGTTAAATCTTGGAAGAATAGATACGGTTGGCAAAGGGGTGCACCTGTTAAAAAAAGTATGCACACAAAACCGAAAAAGGGTGCATACAAAAAAGAGTTAAATAATGGTGGGTTAACACCTGAACAAGAGTTATTTGCACAACTTGTTGGTGGTAAGAGAATACCGTTATATCGGGCTTATCAGATAGCTTATGCAAAAACTAAGCCATCGGTTGCAACGGCAATGGCTGCATCTTCTAGGCTCGCAAAAGAGCCAGAAATTACTACAAGAATTGTTAATATTTCTAAAGAAACTGCATACAAGCATAAATGGTCTCTCAACAAGGTAGTTGAGGGGCTTTCTTTTGTGCATGATGAGTCTAAGGCAGATATGATCGAGCACGGTGTAAAGAAGTCTAATGCAGACGCAATGCTTGAAGCGTTAAGCCAACTTACAGATGTGCTTAATCTCAAAAAGCTGGATGAAAATAGTGAACGTAAGCTAAAAGCTGAGGCGGACATTGCAGAGGCTAAGGCACACATTCTTAATGATAAGGGTGATGATACTGAAGCTAAGGTATCTAAGCTGCTAGACAAGATAGATGACGCAATCGAAGGGAATGATAACAACGATAACTGATTTGTATTCACCGAAACAAATAGACGTGATGAAGACGGTGCTTCATCGACGCGATTGGCGGTTGCTGATTAATTACGGTGCTGTACGTTCTGGTAAAACAGTTATTGATAATGACATTTTCCTGATGGAGTTGCGTCGAGTACGCATGCTAGCAGACAAAGTAGACGTAGCTGAGCCAATGTATATATTAGCTGGTTATTCCAGTAAGTCGTTGCAAAATAACGTGCTGCAGGAAATATCGAATAAGTATGGCATTGAGTTTAAGTTTGATAAGCACGGTTCATTTGTTTTGTTTGGCGTTAAGATTGTGCAGACGTTTACTGGTTCAATCGCTGGACTTGGTGCCATTCGTGGTATGACGAGTTTTGGAGCATATGTGAACGAAGCATCCCTTGCTAACGAAGAAGTGTTTAATGAAATTCTTAATCGTTGTTCTGCTAAAGATGCACGGATCATCTGTGATACTAACCCTGATGTACCAACTCATTACTTAAAGAAAGACTACATTGATAATCAGGATCCTAAAGCTGGTGTAGTAAGCTTTCATTTTACGATTGATGATAACAAGTTTTTAGATGCTAAATACGTTCAGAATATGAAAGCTGGAACACCTACAGGAATGTTTTATGATCGTAGCATTTTGGGGTTGTGGGTGTCTGGTGACGGAATGGTGTATCAAGACTTTAATAAGGACACGATGATTATTCCGCGAGCTAAACTCCCCAATAATCTCAAGTATTACGTGGGTGTCGATTGGGGCTATGAGCATAAGGGTACAATCGTTGTGCTTGGTGATGATAAGGATGGTAATACTTACCTAGTAGAGGAACATACAAAACAGTACAAGGAAATTGATTATTGGGTGAGTATGGCAAAGGACATTCAGAAAAGATACGGGAAAAGAGTCAAATTTTGGGCTGATTCAGCTCGCCCAGAGCATGTTTCGAGATTTAAAAGAGAATTCATAGATTGTTTCAACGCAAAGAAAAGTGTTATTTCAGGAATTGAATCGGTGGCCAAGTTGATAAAAACTGGTCACTTTTTTGTTGTAGAAGAAGCAATTGAAAGTTTTCTTGATGAAATTTACCAGTATGTATGGGATGAAAAGAGCGGTTTACCAGTCAAAGAAAATGATGATGTCATGGATGCCATTCGTTATGCGATCTACAACACACATGAACGTATCAAAGCTAAGGTTACTAAGAAACCTAGCTTCTTTTATAGAAATTAACGATAGATTGGAGATGAGAACGTGGGAGTTGCGATTGATGCGGAATTATTACAGGATTCAAACAATCCTAGTTACAAAGTTTTAAATTATGTAGTCCAGCAGCACAATAAAAGGAAACACAGACTGCAGATGCTATCAGATTACTACGATGGCAAGCAGGAAATACTTGACCATTCGATGGTTAATAACCAGTACAGCAGCAATAACAAGGTAGTCGTTAATCACGCCAAGTACATCACTGATATGAACGTTGGCTTTACCACTGGCAATCCAATTGCGTATACAGCTGAAAAAGGTAAGAACATTGACCCGATTACTGACGAGTTCAATAAGATGGATGTTCAGACACATGATGCAGAGCTTGAAAAGGATTTGAGCGTGTTCGGTGTCGGCTTTGAAGTTCATTACCTCAAAACGACAGGGTTTGCAGATGATAAGCAGAAACAACCAATTACCGAGGAACGGATTGAATGTATTGATCCACGTGGAATTGTGATGTGTACCGATGATACCGTTGAGCATAATCCGTTGTTTGCGATTCACATTCAAGAAAAGTTTGATCTGGATGGAACAGCTAACGGCTATTTGCTCGATGTATACACCAAGACACAGCTAATTTCATACCGTACAAGATTCGGTTACAACTTGGATGATAGCAACATCGACAGCCAGAAAGTAACACCACATTACTTTGGCGATGTGCCGGTAGTTGAGTTTAGAAACAATGAAGAGCGGCAAGGTGATTTCGAACAGTGTAAGTCACTGATTGATGCCTACAACACGTTACAGTCTGATCGGATTACTGATAAGCAAGACTTCATTGATGCCTTACTGATTGTGTATGGATTCAGCTTAATGGGTGACGATGAGGAAGAAAGCAAGAGTAAACTCAAGAATGGCTTTATTGACGGGGCACCAGGCAAAGGCGAAGATGGTGCATCTGTTGAATGGCTCACTAAGCAGTTAGATGAAACTCAAGTTGAGTTATTGGCCAAGTCGATCGAAAATGACATTCACAAGATTTCTTATGTTCCTAATATGAACGATGAGAACTTCATGGGGAATGTCTCAGGAGAAGCAATGAAATACAAGCTGTTTGGTTTGCTAAATCTGCTATCTACTAAAACTAGATACCTGGTTAAAGGACTGCGTAGACGTTTGGCTTTAATGCAGAATATCCTGAATAAAAAGGGACAAGGCGTTGATGCTTCTGGTTGCAAGATTACCTTTACTCCAAACATTCCGGTTAACTTATCAGATATTATTACCAACATGAAGAATGCAGACGGAATCATTCCGCGAACCATTACTTATGGGTGGTTGCCTGACGTTGACGATCCGGAAGAAGTAGCGGACCAGATGAAACAACAGAAAGCTGATGACATTAAAGATAGTCAGCAAGCTTTATCGGGTGATACCGGTAAAAGTATTGATGATCCAGAATTCAATAATGATGGCAAGGGAGGGAAGAAAAATGATCCAGATTCAGATGATTGAGACGCGCCGCTTTGATGAGCGACAAGTTTCAATTCGAGCGACTGGCCATGCACAATTTGCTAAGCCAGGGAAAGACATTGTGTGTGCTGCAGTCTCAATTCTTTTGGAACATACTACGCAAAACTTAACTTCTTGTCATGTTAATGATGATGGTGTTAATTATAATGCTGATGTTTTAAACATTGATGAGGGTGATAAAAGGCTACTGAGAGCTCTTGGAAACACTTTAGCAACGATTGCGCACCAGTACCCAGAAAACCTTTCATTTACTACAAAGGTCTGATGATATGGCTGATAAAGATAAGCTAACCTACTGGCAGTTACGCGCAGTTAGGAACGAACAAAAAGCACACGATGATGCCAACGAGAAGGTTGAAATCATAACGCGTGCTTATTTACGTGCCCAGAGATATTTGGGTGACCAGGTCAATGATATTTACAAGAGATACTTTGACAATGGTAATTACACGGCGGCACAGGCAGAAGAAATTATGAACACAGCCGTTAGTCCTACCGAACTTGTAACTTTGCGTGCGTTAGCTAAGAATGTTACAGATGTTGAGTCTAAGAAACAAGTTACAGATTACTTATCAGCTTTGGCGGCTAAAGGACGAATCACTCGCTTAGAAGAGTTACAGGCTAAGTCCTACATTGCGGTTAAACAAGCAGCTAGTGTTGAGATTGAACATTCAACTGGACTGTACACCAAAGTAATTCAAGACGCATGGAATCAAGCTGCTGCAGAAAAGATAATTGGTGATGTTACCAAAGATGTGCAACTTTACGAAAAAGGCTATGTCGCTGAATTAGACAAAGCAAAGCGTCAAATTAGAATTGCTGATCCTGAAACCGGTAAAGAGATCACAACGGTTAGCGCGGTGCCTGAAAAAAAGGTTACTGAGTTCAAGCAACTTTCCACGCGTTACGTTAAGCAGGCGTTAAATGAACAATGGCACGGTAAGAATTACTCACAGCGTATTTGGAACAACACTGACAAGCTAGCAGATAGGTTGCAGGAATTATTTACCGCGCAACAGATGTCCGGAATGTCTGAACGCGAGATGGCACAGGCAATTGAGAAAGAGTTTGGTGCCGGTATCTACAATGCAAAACGTCTGATCAGAACTGAGGCTAACTATTTCCATAACAAGATAAAGCTTGATAGCTGGAAAGAACGTGGCGTAGAGGAGTACCAACTAGTTGCAGTCCTGGATAAGCGTACGTCTCAGATATGTAGGCACATGGACGGTAAAGTGTTCAAGGTTAAGGACGCAGAAGTAGGCACTGACTATCCACCGCTTCATCCGAACTGTAGAACGGTAGCAGTTATCCATTTCGCTAATAGTCTATACACTGGCACAAGGAACGCAAACAATCCGAATACCGGTAAGAAATTCAAGATTAACCAGGATGCGACGTATCGGGACTGGGAAAGGATGATTAATGAATGAGATGTTGTAGCGGTTGTGGGTGTATGGTGTTTATTGTCATTTTATTTTGGTTGTGCATGTTAGTGGCAATATTTTAGGAGGGATGCATTATGAAATATCAAAAGAAACCGGTAGTTATCGAAGCAGTGCAGTATGATGGTACACCAGAATCACAATTGAAGATTGCAATATTTATGAGAAGCGTTTCAACTGACGAGCTACGCAAAAACGAAAGAGAGAAAGATGGCGAACTTGTAATTCATACTTTAGAGGGAGATATGAAAGCGTCTATCGGAGATTTTATTATTAAAGGAGTTCATGGAGAATTTTATCCATGTAAGCCAGATATCTTTGAGGAAACTTACGATAAAATTTAAATTTTTTGATTTTTCGTTGTATAATCACAACAGAAATATTATAAAGGAATGATTATGCAATGAGTGATAAACCAGCAGAACAAGAGAGTGAAACTGAACCTAAGAAGAAGGAATGTTTTATAATAATGCCTATAGGTGAAGAGGGCTCTTTAATTCAGGAAAAATCTTTTGGATTATTAAATAGTGTTATTAAACCGGTACTTGAGCACGAACATATTGATTGTATTGTACCCCATGAAATTAATAAAATCGGCGCAATAACTAATCAAGTAATAAAAGATATTATAGATTCTGATATTGTTATAGCAAACTTAACTGGTTTGAATCCAAACGTTATGTATGAATTAGGTATAAGGCATTCTGCAGCAAAGCCTGTTATTACATTGGCGGAAAAAGAAACAAAATTACCATTTGATATAGCTGGACAAAGAAATATTTTTTACAGAGACTCTTTATTTGGTTTGAAAAATGCAAAAGACAGTTTAACAAAATTTTTGAAAGATATAGGCGGTAAAGTAGAAGACAAGGATAACCCAGTTTATTTGGCTACTCGAGAGATCATTTATGATGGAAATAGTTCTAATAAAGTAAACATTGCTGAAGCTTTTAAACAGTTGTCTGACAAAGTTGATAATTTGGCAGCTGAGAAATCTAATTACGCTGTTACAACAGATCCATTAAATATTAATTTGGATAAAAAATATATTTCTTCAGATTTTATTAGTAGTAATAGGTTTAAATTCAATAAAGATGGTCATCTAACCTTTTAAAGGATTTTTACTTGAAAATGAATATTAGACTTTTTGACCTGTCGAATGTCACTAAACTAGGCAAATTAAATAGCGTGTGTGGGTTTAACTACTCTACATAATGATTGATAGCATTGTACATGGGGCACTTGCCGTGTGTGGGGTGCTATTTTTCGTGGAGTGAATTAAATGTGCATGAGCTAAGGAGGAATCATAATGGAAAAGATACGATTTTACAGCACTTTATTGAATTTGCAACGTTTCGCTGATCCAGAGCCAGCACCAACCCCAGAACCAACCCCAGAACCAACTCCCAATCCTGAACCAAACCCAGAGCCGGAAGATAAACCGTTTAAAGCTTTCAAGACTGAGGATGAATTTAACAGCTGGTTTGATTCTGCTTATGACAAGCGGTTTGAAAAAGCTGCAGAGAATCTGAAAGCAAAGTGGGAGAAAGAGTCTAAGGAAAAGAAGTCCTACGACAAGATGACTGACGCTGAAAAAGCTGAGTATGATTTCAATCAGAAGCAAGAAAAGCTTAATCAGCGTGAGCAGGAAGTTACCGTCAAAGAGAATCGTGCTAACATCACGAATAAACTTGCTGAAGATGGTTTACCGGTCAGTCTTGCTAAGGCTTTCGCTCCTGCGTTTGCTGATACGGATAATCTTGAAGCAACTTACAAAGAAGTTACCGAGGGATTCCGTGAGGCACTCAAGCAAGGTGTTGATAGGGCACTGGCTGATTCATCTAAAACACCTGGTGCCGGTGGTGGCGGTTCGAAGTCTA
>NZ_AZFQ01000044.1:73775-103108 GCF_001435195.1 Liquorilactobacillus satsumensis DSM 16230 = JCM 12392
GAAAACAGTAGTTAACCAGATCAATTTCTTAGCTTCAGAAGTATCATTAGTTCCATTTCCACAGACAGTGGATAACACCAACTACAATGTACAGACTGATGATCTTGGTCACAAGATCATTCCAGCCGGTACCGTATATCCAACAAACGATGCTAAGGCAATTGGGGTAACTTACAACGAGGTTGATGTAACTAATGGCAAACAGCCTGTGGCAGTCATTCAGGAAGGTTGGGTACTTGGTCAACGCTTGCCAGTTGCTCCGTCTGCGGATGCAATTAAGGCAATGACCACAATTCATTTCAAGGATATTGATGCTTTAACTGCCGCACAAGGCGGTCAAGGCTAGTATTTTTGTTCAAATCACAAATTAGGAGGAACTGTTAATGCCAAAATTAATTGATTTACAACGTTTTGCAGATATTGCAGAACTTTTCTCGCAACGAGAAATCTTAGATTACACCCGGAATCGTGATTATCCAGTAATGTTGGGTGATACGTTATTCCCAACACGCCGGACACAATCACTTGAATTAGATCAGTTGAGCGGCGGGACACGCACACCGATTATTGCTTCACTGTCTGCATTTGATGCCGAAGCTGAGATTGGCAGCCGTCAAGCTGAAAAGAAAGCAATGGAACTTGCGTACATTAAGCGTAAGATGCAGATCAAAGAAAAAGATCTCATTGCTTTGAAGAATCCACGAACACCGGAAGAGCAGCAGTATCTTATGAGTCGTGTATTTAACGACATCGATGTTTTGGTGCAAGGTGTCAATGCACGTGTTGAGAAGATGGCTATGGATGTGTTGGCTACTGGTAAAATTACCGATGAAGATCTTGATATTTCTTTGGATTACCAAGTTCCAGCAGAACATCAAGCAACGCTCGCAAGTACTAAGACATGGGATAAAGACGGTGTCGATATTCTGAACGACTTGGTTACTTTTGCTGATGCGTTGGATATCACACCAACGCGTGCACTGACATCTAAGAAAGTCTACCGTTCTTACTATTAAATACATTGGCTTCACTGATGAAAGACGGCAGAGTAATGGGAAGCTAATAAAATAACCTCACACATAATTGAGTGGGGCTTTTTTATACAAAATTTTCCTATAAAATGAATATTATATAGTTTTCTTTTTCTTGTTCTGCGTGCCGTCTGCGTGCCACTTTTTCATAAATTAACGTAAGACAACGCAAATAAAAAAATAGAAACGCCTTTATATCAGCGTTTCTAACGGTTGTAGCATAAGTTAAATTAGTATAATAAGGAGAGTACAGGATTTGAACCTGCGCGCCGGTATAAGCCGGTTCGCCGGATTTCGAGTCCGGTGCATTACCACTCTGCCAACTCTCCAACAACGATAAATATTATACCAATTTAGATTGCAAAAAGCAATGAAAACTATGAGATAGCTTCATTAAGCAAGGCAGAGTTGCTGTTTGTGTAATATTTCAAGAATTTGGTTGCGCTTGGTATCACGCTGATCCATTTTGGCAGAAGCTACTTGTTTTGTAAAGGAATCAATGCGTCGATTGGTATCGCGCAAGTCATAATAGGTTTGCACAACTTCATCATAAGGCGCCAAAGCGTGAATATCGAATGCAGTCTGGTAGGTGTTTTCAAACAAAGTAAACGGCAAGGGAAGTCGCGGCTTAAGCTGCGGTTTTTGTGCGGGCTGGCCAACTTGGAGTCCTAACAAAGGAAAAGTCATTTGCGGCAGTCCCAGAAGTTCAATCATTTTTTGGGCATCATTGACAATACTGCCGAGGATGACGGCACCAAGTTGCATGCTTTCTGCAGCATTGACCACATTTTGGACTGCAAGTACGGTATCCTCAACTCCTTGAATGAAGACATCGGTTTGATGTAAGCGCCCATCATCTGCTTGCATTTGTTTTCTAATTTGTTGATTGCGATATAAATCGACCACGAAAATGAGAAGCTCACCGTTTCCGCCAACGTAGTCTTGTGTGGATATTTTTCGAATGGCTGCCTTTTTTTGATTGTCGGTAATCTGCAAAATAGTGAACTGCTGCATAAACATGCTGGTTGAGGTATGGCGCGCAACTTGCAGGAGTGTTTCTAATTGTGCTGGTGTCACTTTTACGGGTGCAAATTCGCGGATGGTACGATGCTGTAATTGTGTATCAATAGTAAAATTTTGTGTCATGTCTTCCTCCAAAGTACGTAAAAGTTATTTGAGTTGTTTCCAGTGATGTTTGCTGAAATTGCAGGTGAATGGCTGTAAAACAACTATGCTTTAGATTGTACAATATTTCTGATATAAGTGAATAGACAAGTGGAGTGAAATATTTTTTAGCCGGTTAATCACGAGTTAAACAAAGCAAATTTGCGGTTGTTACAACTGTCAATTTAAGGAATCTTTAAAGGAATTGCGAAGGTGAAAGTTAGGGCAAAACTAGGAGGAAGAGCTTTTTTCGTGTATGATAAGACTAAAGTTCTTAAGGGAGTGAAAGAAATGAAAATCGGAATTGACAAAATTGGTTTCTTTACATCGCATTTGTTTGTGGATATGAAGGAACTCGCTTTTGCCCGCGCTGAAGATCCTAACAAGTATTTGATTGGAATCGGTCAGTCTAAAATGGCGGTAATTCCTCCGAGCCAAGATGTCGTGACAATGGCGGCAAATGCTGCAGCTCGGATACTGACAACAGCCGATAAGGAGCAGATTAGCTATGTGATCTTTGCAACGGAGTCGGGCATCGATAACTCTAAGGCAACGGCTGTCTATTTAGCCCGTTTATTGGGACTCAAAAAAGAAATTAGAGCAATTGAGCTAAAACAGGCTTGCTATGGTGCGACTGCAGGGATTCAATTGGCCCGCGGTTTTGTTGCCTTGAACCCGGATAGCAAAGTTCTCGTGATTGCAGCGGATAACGCGCGTTATGGCATTAAGTCTCCCGGTGAACCGACACAAGGCGGCGGTGCAGTGGCACTATTGATTGGCACCAACCCTCAGATTTTAGCACTTGAAGATGGAAGTACCGCCTATACCCAAGATATTATGGATTTTTGGCGTCCGTTAGGAAAAAATGAAGCGCTGGTAGACGGCCGTTATTCAGAGGATGTCTATTTGAATTTCTTCAGCCATGTCTGGCAGGCATACTTAGATAAGACGGGTTATCAGTTGGGAGATTTTGCGGCCCTTCTTTTTCACTTACCATATACTAAAATGGGACTTAAAGCATTACGGATCGCTTTAAAAGATGCTCGTCCTGATGAAGCTGTGAACTTTGTGCAAGAATTTGAACATGCGCGGACGTTTAACCGCGAAGTGGGAAATTTGTACACTGGTTCGTTGTATCTTAGCTTGCTTTCCTTGTTGTTTAATAGTGAAAAACTCAGAGCGGGCCAACGAATTGGCTTGTTTAGTTATGGTTCAGGCGCAGAAGCTGAGTTTTACAGCGGAATTGTACAGCCGAATTTCAAACAAGGATTGATGAATGTCAATTATTTGCAAGTGCTTAATGAGCGGCAGGAAGTCAGTGTTTCTGAATACGAAAAGCTATATCAGCAACACTTATTTTCTGCTCAAGAGGGACGGGTTGCTTATGATACCGACCCTGCGCGCTATTTCTTCGCGGGAATCAGTGATTTTAAGCGGCAATATCAGGAAAAATAACAGCTTACTATGCTAGTATTTGGGCTAAAAGTGTTTGCAATGCTATAATAAATGGGAAAATAGAATTTTTAGTGTTTAAGAATAAGTGCATGCTGATTTTTAGAGTGATTAAAATCTATGCATACATAATAAGGGGAGATCGGTGTGACAAATGTAAATCAAGCCCGCACGCAGGAACATTCTGTGGCAGCACAGCAGCTTTCAAAGGCAGTGGCAACTAAAATTAGTTATCTGCAGACTTTGGCACAGGCAGTTGAGGATCGGAATGATCGTCTTATTTATCAATTAATTGATGGCGAACGCTATTCAGAAAAAGTCATGCAATCTAAACATGGAACAGCTGATACTGCAAATGAAAACCTAGTCAGTGATATTGCAGATAATCTTGGCCAATACCTCAGTGGTAATCTGCTTGCTTATTTGCGCGAGACTTATCCTTTCTTCTACTTTGAACAAATTGGCAAGGGCCACTATCAATTTTATTTTGGTAATTGGTGGGACCGGCGCCTTTTTGGGACATTAAATGTTTTGCGTGTCAGCTTTGATTTTGAGCAAACAGAGTATGAAAAATTACGGCGTGCATTTGAATTAGAAGCTGAAAACAAACGCTTAAATACTGATAAAATTGCAGCTTTATCGAAACAAGCTGACCAACTACAGGCTCTAATTGACTCGCAAGATCAGCGTGACAAGGAAAAAGAAGAAGTCCGGTTGCAGTTAAAGAAAAACGCCCAAGAAAAGGTCATGCCCTGGGAAGCTGCAAAGCTCAGAGAAGCCAAACAAGAGCTGGTAGATCGTCTTTCCGAATTAAGTGATCAAGATGAAAAGGCACAAGAAGCTTATCGTCTAATCAAAGATAATGAAAATCAAGTACTCGCGTTATCCAAAGAGGATACACTGGTAGGCTATGAGAAACAGAGTATTGTTGCGAAGTTTGGTAGCTTTGAGAATTTTGAAGCGAAGAATGAGACGCTTTACCGCGACTATATTGCTGATTTAATTGCAACCAAAGGGCGGGTGAATACTAATGAGTAAAGATGAACGCCAAGCGACAGAAACTTTTGAACCACAAGAGTCAACCACCGAGTCGACCGCTGCCAACGCAGCTACCTTGAGTACCTCTGGCAGATTAATGGCCTATAATGATCAGTTGAAAGATAGCTTGAAACACGGACAAGTTTTTACTGAATTATTAGACACTTTAATTGAAACTACGAGTGCAACAGAATTATTAACAGCGGCACAAAGGCTAGTTGCTTATCAGCTAGATACTTCGTTTGTGACTTTTCCGCAACAATACAGTCAATCTGACTTCTATTTGATCTTTCTCAATCGTTTATTAGCATTGCATGGCAGAGAAAGAGTGATTTTGCAATCCTCTGATCGTTTTCATGAACTCTATCATGAGTTTCTAGGCATCAATACCCATGGATATTTTGTATTTCAGCTTGAAGAAACTGCCCAACGCGGAGCCTATTACACTGAAAAGAATACAGGCGAAACCCTCTTTTATCTGAACTTTGAAAAACAGGTTCTTCGTTTTAACAGCCGTGCGTTAACACAGTTATTATTGGTAGATTATGAAGGTAAAGTTGCCGAAACGGCATTAAGAGGTTTTGAGAACTATTTATTGGATATCGGTAAGTTTCTCAAAGAAGATTTTGGATTTGATACCGACTTTACTTTAATGGATCCTTCAAACAGTGCTGTTTACCAATTAGCTGATCCCAACCTTTCAAGCACTGTCTTGGATAAGCTCTTTGTTGAAACGGCAAAGGGTGGCAGGATTCTTGAACGCGGTGCTGAAGGAGAAGCGGTTTTAAAGCTTGATGATCATGTGGTCGTCAGACTATTTTCCCAAGAGACGCGTGAAAATGAAACAGATGGCTGGGTGCTAAAAGTTAGCGATCCTGAACACAAGGAGTCATGGTTTGACATCTTACTTAAATACTCCTTTTTGCGTGCATGGTATCTGGACAACTTGGCAAGCCTTGAAATTCGGGCCGATTCTCTTTATTTTAATTAGAGCTAAAAGACGGGAGCAGATCATTTGGACGTAAAGAAAATGCTAGATAGTGCGCGGTTGCAGACTGGGCTGCTTGTAGAAAATACACCGATTTCAAAGCGACCGGCCGCACTTTTTTGTGAACTTAACCTTGATTTAGCGGTGTTATTTAACGCTTATTTTGAGCAAAAGCCTGCTGCATTTTTACCTGATTTTTGTAAAGTAACTGCGCTTTTCTTGCGAATTGCCAACGAAAAGAAATGGACCTATTTGCTATTATTGCCAGATGAAAAGTTAACTTATTTGGAGCAAAAGCCTGTCAGCAGATTTGTTGCGGATGATTATTTAATTATGCAAAAGCTTCTCAACAATAGTTATTTTGAACGCCGCTCTGCAGCCTTTGTCCATGCATGGCATATTTTTGTTAAGTTTGGCCTAGTTGATTTAGGATTTTCTGCAGCAGAAATTCAGACCGCTTTTTTGGAAATATTTCCACCTGCAAGTGGTGAACAGTTCTAAAGAAGCAGGGTGAAGCTGGCAATTGGTGCTAAAATTTTAGCAGATTGTGGGTAAATTAGAGTACAATTAATGTGCAGATTGTAAAATAAAACAGAAGAAGGGGCTGTGACAAAATTTAACTTTTGTCATAGCCCCTCTTTTATTCCGGATAAACGTGTTCCATAAGTCAAAATTCTCCGTCTAACTGCGAATTACTCATAGCAAAGTACTCGCTATGTTCGTAATTTCGAGTTAGCACTCAAATTTTACCGACTTATGTCACACTCTCCCTTCTGTTTTATTTTTAAGTCGTCTGTTTAAATGGTAAGTAAATCTTAACTTTAAATTCACTATTAAAATAGGATATAATTAATAATTGAGATAATTATTTTGTGAGCTCCACTGTTAATTCGACTGAAGCTTAAATAATTTGTGATAAAAGCAAAATCTAAAAGGGGTCATTTTAACATAAAGACCTCTAGGGCAATTATCGAATATAAATTTGTTTAAGTCAACGACTATTTTAGAATAATTTTTTATGAATAAATCAATCGAAATTGATACTGTCTAGCATAGCTTCACGAGTTGTTTGATCCAAGCCTAAATATTTAAGAGTAGAGCTCTGGTCACTGTGGTTGAGCAGGCGCATTACAAGGGCAATATTATGGTCTGTTTGTTGATAGACTTTATAAGCGCCTGTTTTCCGCATAGTGTGAGTCCCTAAGTAGTTAATACCAAGTAAGTCACCTGTACGTGCCATTATTTTGTAATACTGCTTTCTGGTAATATGCCTTGTATCATTTTTAGTAGAAGGAAATAACCATTCTGAATGCAGATTAGTATCTTCTAACCAAGTATGGTAGGCTTTAAGGTCTTTTCGAACCGGTTTGAGGTAAAGAGTGTTAGGTTTCCCAGTTTTTTGATCACGCGTGTAGGTTCTTACTTTGACTGCACCATTGTTTTCAAAAACATCTGTGTAACGTAATGACAAAACATCGCTGACACGTAATAAAGTCGCCTTCCCAACTTGAAAAACTGTATAGTTACGCCTGCCAGCTTGAAAATTGTTTAATAAGGTATCTTTTACTTGTTCTAAAACAGCGGGATCTTTGATTGGTCCAACTAGATGGGCATGTCGAGTTACCATAAGATTCTCCTTTTAAAATTTTCTTCTTTGAAATCTAATTTTTTATAATTTTTATACTTTGTTTAAGATAATTACTAATATGCTCACGATCCAGAGGGGACTTTATGTTAAAAAGTCCCCTCTATTCTATATACGAATAAAAATGCCCCAAGGTCGCTGTGATTAAAAAGTAAAATTGTTTGCTCAATTAATATTTTGTTTGCGAATACTTAATAAGACGCGGTCTGCTTATGTAAATTGGACATTCTTAGAGGAAATTGACATAAATATAGATCTTAATTTTAGGAGAATGAAGGTGAGTGAAATAAAGGAAAACAGAATTTATCAGGCTGAACGGTTGCAATATCAGCAAAATTATGGTCCGTATCGCATGGGTTCATTCGTCAATCTTGATCCGCAGGAGATGGAACGTGAAGCTTTCGTCATGTATCCGACTAAAAACACATTAGGGATGTTTAATTTACTAAGAGAAATGGATGGGATCCCACCTTTTGAGGAAGCGTTCCAAGAAGATTATGCACGGTATGCATCTTCAAATCGATATTTACGTAAGTTTTTGCAGAAAATCTATAAAAGTAACTTTTCAATTAGTGCAGAAGGTGCAGAATTTTTAGAAGCAGTTGGAAATGAAGCAGAGGAGCACACGATTCGCTGTGTTGAAGCTGTGGATGCTGCTTATAATCTTTATTACATTTTGATTGGCGGCAGGGCACCTTTGGAATGTAAGAGTGATGAATTGGGGAATGCCCGTTCTTTTGACTATCATGCTGATCTTTTCACATATACAGCAGATGAGCAGGCAGTCGTTTTTCATGAGCAAGCTTTCATTGAACTCATTTTTGGAATGGTACAGGATTATTTTCAACGGCAAGCGACCTTGGAGAATCTAGTAGAACACACTGCTCTATTCGGGGTAGATGGTCCTTTTTTGACGGATGAGTTACATATCAGTGAAGTTTCATCTTCATTGCGAATCGCGATGATTATTAAAACAAACTTGGAATGGACGCCACTGGTGAATTAGGTATTCGGTGATTTATAAGGAGTAAAGTAATGGGAATTTTTAAAGATTATTTAACCAAGACAAGACAAATTTCACAAGATGCTAAGGAACGTGAAAAAGAGCAATACAGAAATTCGCCTTCACGAGCTGCACGCCAAATGCAAGAAGAGTTTGATCAACAAGATGCAGCCGACGAATTTGCTAAAAAAGCTGCATTAGCAGTCGGAAAAGGAATCTTTAAAGGCGGTGCCAAGTTAACTAAAGCTGCATTTAGGAAGATGAACGCTAAAAAGTAAATGCATCCTCGCGTTAGTAAATTCAGTCTAATTGAAGAAGGGATTTTCAACAATGAAAAACGAAAAAGTTAGTACTTTAATTAAAAAAGTTGCAGTGACTGCGGCAGTTGTGACCGCCGGAACCGCAGCAACTACGACCGCACATGCAGATACAGTCAGCACGGCTAGCAGTACTAGCGCAACTGCAGCATCTCAAAAAGCGGTTAATGATACCAAGCAGAATCTTAGCAAAGCACAGACACAAACGGCAACTGCTGCTAGTGAAGTTGCTAAACAGCAGGCGACAACAGATAAGGCCAAAGAAGCCGCTGCCAGTGCGTCAAGCAATCTAGAGCAGGCGAGTGCTGCCAAGTCAACTGCCACAGCAGCTGTTTCAAGTGCTGCGAGTGCTGTTAGCACGGCTCAAACAACTAAAGACACCGCCACAGCTGAAAACATTAGTAAAGCTCAGTCCGAAGTTTCAAATGCTGCCAAGACTGTTACAAGCAGCAGTGCAGCAGCAAGTTCAGCCGCAGCAGCTACAAAAGAAGCACAAACAAACGCTGACAGCGCACAAAGCTCAGCAACAACAGCGTCAAATGCTGAATCAAGTGCAAAAGCTGATGTTGCTTCAGCATCTAGTCAATTAGAAAGTGATCAAAATAAGGCTGGGGTTGATTCTCAGACTGCAAGTCAAATCACTGATACCCAATCACAAATTAGCAGCGCATCATCATCCCAAGCATCTCTTACCAGCGACAAAGCTAAAGCTGAAGCTGATTTATCAGATGCTCAAAGTAAAGCATCCAGTATTGATACCGATTCAGCCAATGCAGCTGTCTCGTCTGCTCAGTCGGCAGTAAACAGTGATAATTCAGCAGTTGCTGCTGCTTCGAGTTCTAAAACAGCCGCTGACAAGGCTAAAACTGATGCACAAACAACACTTGACACACTCAAAAATAGCCAAGGATCAATCACAGGCGGTAGTAATATCACCTTGACAAGTACTGAAGCATCAAGCGTTAAGCAAACACCTTCTATCGTTGACAACGGTGCTGGAAGTGGCACTACATTTGCTGCTAGCGCTGCTGATAAAACAACTACAATTGATGCTAATAATATGACTACTGCACAAGCAACCGAATTATCATCATATGCAGCTGCACTGCTCAACAAATTACGCGAACAAGCTGGAGTGACTGTTAAAGTCAAAGTCACTGATGGCGCAATCAATTTCGCTAAACAAGTAGCGACTAACTACAATAGCGATAAATGGTCTGGGTACGATAGCGGTCATGATGTATCTGCAATTGAAAAAGCAGCTGATAACTACGGTCTAGCTGATACAGGGAATTATTACGAAGACCTTGAATCATATGATGCTGCTTTCGATACAACCATGACAATGTACGACGCTAAGAAATACATTTACGATGCAATTTATGAAATGATGTTTGATGATTCATCATCTAGTTACGGTCATACAATTTCATTACTTGGTCTGAATGCAAATCATTACAATGCTAGTTCCATTGATTATTTCGCTGTAAGTTTTGATAAATATGGTAATATTCATTTCGAACTCGTAAATTCAAATACAACGTATGTCAAAGACAGCACCAAATTTGCTGAAACATTCGACACAACGGATAAAACAATTTCAGCGACAGGCGCTACAGCAACGCAAATTGCAGCTGCACAAACAGCATTGGATAATGCTACTACAGCCGACAACACCGCTAGTGCTGCTTATACTGCCGCAGTTAACAAATTAAACACAGATACGGCAACATTAACGGCTGCTAAAACAAATGCCGCTACTGTAACAGCACAAAAGACCGCTGCTGAAAATACCGTAACTACGCTTCAAAATAAACTCAATAGTATTAACAACCAATTAACAACTGTCAACAATACCTTGGCAACGCTTAATACTAAACTAGCTACTTTGAAAGCAAAAGCTGCATCTGAACAAACCGCTTCACAGGAATTGCAAGCTAAAATCGCTGCCGATCAATCTGTTTTGGAACAAAAACAGGCTGTTTATACTGCAGCTCAAGCAGCAACAGTTAAAGCCACAGCAGCATTAACGGCTGCTAAGCAAAAAGTTGCGACAGCAGTTGCTGCACAAACAGCGGCTGAAACTGCCTTGACTACCGCTAAGACAAAGCTTGCTGCTGCGCAAGCAAACCTCGCTCAGTTGACGAATGCAGCTGCAAACTTACAAGCAGCGCAGACTGCCTATCAAACAGCTTTAGCGCAACTTGCTGCGGCTAATCAAGCCTATACGGTCGCTAAAAGTGAGTATGACAGTCAACAGGCCGTTTATACGCAAGCAGCGCAAAAATTGACTAGTGCACAACAGCAATTGCAGACATTGCAACTGCAGGAAAAAGCACTGCAACAAAAATTGGCAGTTGAATCAGCAGTCGACACAGCCGCTGAAACACCTACTACTAGTGCTTCCCATATCACTGGTGCTACCAACCAGCAAACAGCGGCTGCTGCAACATCTACAGCTAAAAACGTCACAGATAAGGCCAAGGCAATTTCAGCGACAGATCAGCAAGGTACTTTGGTAAAACCTACAACAGAGGTTATGAAGCTAAGCAGTGCTCATGGGGTTACAGAGGCTAACACTAAAAAGGCATCCGACACTAGAGCAACCTCAGCTGCGGCACAGACTGTCAAGCAAGCAGCCCTAGGAGAAGTTACATTACCACAAACAGGTGATAATCAAGCAGCAAGTCGCGAGGTGTCATTCTTTGGAAGTTTGCTGCTCACACTTGCGTCAATTTTATTTAGTCTGGACTTTTTACGTAAGTATAAACATTTCAGCAAATAAGAACTTGCACGCACGTTTGGCTATATTTAATGTGCAATGTTGTCAGCTTTGATTTTGATAATTCACAAAAAAAGAGGGTGTGACATAAGCCGGGAAAATTTGAGTGCTAACTCGAAATTACGAACATAGCGAGTACTTTGCGTACTTTGCTATGAGTAATTCGAAGTTAGACGGAGAATTTTGACTTATGGAACACGTTTATCCGGAATAAAAGAAGGGCTGTGACAAAAGTTAACTTTTGTCACAGCCCCTATTTTGAAATCAAACATTTTTTAGCAGTACATGTAATTGAATACGAAGTATAAATTTCTAGCAATGGCTTCTTAGACCTAGGGTGCGGACGTAGACAATTTCTGCTTAAGTATAAGCAATTGTTACAAGAAGAAATTAAAAGCTGGTCTTTTGTTCATCTTGTTCGAAATGTTTGTAACTTGCACGTTCCTTGCGCTGACTGCCATAGTATTGAATAACACCTGCAAGAATAAGAATGCCAACGATTGCAAAAAATGGTATCATTTCAATCACCCTTTTCTTTGTTTTGATATTACATTTATGTTACATTGATATTATCGCACGGTTACAAAAATGTTTCAACTAAAAAGAGTTGTTTGCTTTAGGGATCCTTTTTCGAGTGCTTCAAAAAAAGGTTTGACAGTGTGTAGGGGATACACTATAATATCTAGTGTTGTTCATGGCTCGGTAGCTCAGCTGGATAGAGCATCCGCCTTCTAAGCGGACGGTCGAGAGTTCGAATCTCTCCCGCGCCATCACACACGATGTAAAACCTGTTATGCTTTTTGCAAGCAAACAGGTTTTTTTATTGGTAAGTCCAGTCCAAAGGGATTGACGGCTTGCTATTTATCTGGTATCATTTCAATGTTGTATTTGTGCATGCTGCAACTGCAACCGCACGTGAGCAGTTATTGAAGTGGCTACCAAAGTTGATTTGGGGTCCGCTGAAGCACGGCGAGTCTAAGTAATGTTAAGGAGGTGCACTAAATGTACGCAATTATCAAAACAGGTGGAAAGCAGCTTAAAGTAGAAGCAGGTCAAGCAATCTATGTTGAAAAGCTTGCTGCTGAAGCCGGTGAAAAAGTTACTTTTGACCAAGTTGTCTTGGTAGGTGGCGATCAGGCTGTTGTTGGCAAACCATTTGTTGACGGCGCAACTGTGACAGGAACTGTTGAAAAACAAGGCCGCGCAAAGAAGGTTGTTACTTTCAAGTATAAGCCAAAGAAACATTCACATACAAAGCAAGGTCATCGTCAACCATATACAAAAGTTGTGATTGACGCGATCAACGCTTAGTAAGCAAAGGGCTTAAAAAGAGGTTTAATATGATCAAAGCACATTTTCTTTATACCAGCAAGCAGATTTGCGGCTTTGAGTTGACTGGACATGCTGAATCTGGCGAATACGGTCAAGATATCGTTTGTGCGGGAGTTTCTGCCTTGGCTATTAGTACTGTGAATGGACTGCAGAAACTGGCTAAAGCACAGATAGAGTTGACTGCTGATGAAGAGCACGGCGGATATCTGAAAGTTAACTTGGACAGTGCTGAAAAGGGCAATCAAGCGGCTGCTTTATTGCTTGCTAACTTCAAGTTAGGTATGGAAGAAATTGCGACTAGTTATGCTAAATATATAGAAATTTCCTAGAGACTGAGGAGGTGCACGAATTATGTTAATGAATTTACAGTTCTTCGCTCATAAAAAGGGTGGTGGCTCGACTTCTAACGGACGTGATTCAGAATCAAAGCGTCTTGGCTCAAAGAGCGCTGATGGACAAATTGTTTCTGGTGGTTCTATCCTTTACCGTCAACGTGGAACAAGAATTTATCCAGGGACTAACGTTGGCAAAGGCGGGGATGATACATTGTTCGCCAAGATCGATGGAGTAGTTCGTTTCGAGCGTAAAGGCCGCGACAAGAAACAGGTATCTGTTTACCCAGTGGCTGAATAATTTATTTCAGAGACTTGAAGATCAATACGGAACGTAACGTTTTGTGTTGGTCTTTTTATTTTCGCAAAGTTAGGTTATGGATAAGCGCGGAGGAATTTAGAATGCAGACTGACAGAGTAGCGCGCCTGCGCATGCAGATGGAAAAAATGAGTGTCGATGCTTTTTTAGTAACTGATCCGGTTAATATTGCGTATCTTAGCGGCTTTACAGGTGATGCCGGAGTCGTGCTTGTAACTGAAAATGAACAATTCTTGATCACTGATAGCAGATTCAAAGAAGCAGTCGGCCGCTTTAAAACATGGCAGTGTGTGATTACACGCGAGTATTTGCGAAGTGTGTGTGAAATTGCAGCTAAGGACCAACTATTAGCGCTGGCTTTTGAGGATTCACTGTCTTATCGCGACTATGATTTCTTAGATGAGACCGCGCTGTGCGACATTGTTCCGCTGAATGGTGTCCTTGAAAAGATGCGTTCCGTTAAAGAACCTGAGGAAATCGCACTGTTACGTAAGTCTTGTAAACTGGCAGAAGATGGTTATCGTATGCTCTTACAAGAAATCAGTGCAGGGCAGACAGAAATCGAAGTTGCCAATCACTTGGACCAAATTATGAAAAAATTAGGTGCAACCGCAAGCTCATTTCCTACAATCGTAGCAAGTGGGACAAGGACAATATTACCGCATGGAAGCGCCTCAACAAAAGTTTTGCAGCAAGGTGAACTGGTAACCCTTGATTTTGGATATTTTTATAAGGGCTATACTTCGGATGTGACTAGAACTTTTTCGCTCGGGAGACAGCCTGAGAGTATTAAAGCGCTTTATCAGGTGGTCGCACACGCACAGCAACAGACAATTGCTGCAGTGCGCCCCGGGATCACTGGTGCTGAACTGGATCAAATCGGCCGTAGCTTGATCACCCAAGCCGGTTATGGAGCCTATTTTAATCATGGAATGGGTCATGGGATTGGTCAAAGTATCCATGAGCTGCCCAATATTGGTAAAAATTTTGCCAATCAGTTAGAGCCTGGTCAAGTGATCACAATTGAGCCAGGAATCTATCTTCCCCCGGAAGCGGGAATCCGTATTGAAGATGACATCTTAGTAACTGCTGATGGATTCGAAGAGCTTACCAATTTTGCGAAAGAATACATTGAAGTCATGAGATAAGCTTGCTTTTTGCTTGCGGTTATTGCTATCATGAGTTGTGTTCAGTTATTTTTAAGCGGCCGTGTCTGACGGCATGTGTTAAAATAGTTTAAGAGATATCAGAATTCAGGTATTTGTAGGAGGAACAGTATGATTTCGGTTAATGAATTTAAGAATGGATTAACAATTGAGGTTGATGGAGATATTTGGCGAGTGGTCGAATTTCAACATGTTAAACCAGGTAAGGGATCAGCATTTGTGCGTTCAAAGCTGAAGAACTTACGGAGTGGTGCGATGCAGGAAAAGACTTTCCGTGCGGGTGAAAAAGTTGAACAAGCACAGATTGATAATCGTAAAATGCAATATCTGTATGCAGATGGCGATAATCATGTTTTCATGGATACGACGACCTACGAGCAGCTTGAATTACCAGCTGAGCGGATTAAGAATGAGTTGAACTATCTGAAGGAAAATATGCTTGTTAACATCATTATGTATGGTAATGAGACATTGGGTGTTGATCTGCCTAATACGGTTGATTTAAAGGTCGAAGCTACAGAACCAGGGATCAAAGGTGATACTGCTTCGGGTGGTTCAAAACCAGCAACCATGGAAACCGGATTAGTTGTTCAAGTTCCGTTTTTCGTAAACGAGGACGATGTTTTAACGATCAACACGCAAGATGGAAGTTACATTTCCAGAGCTTAGTTCGAAGGAGGACTTGCTGATGGCTGAGAATAATAATATTTTAATCGAAACTGAAAAACCTAGGCTGGGACAAATTGAAATTGCACCAGAAGTGATTGAGATTATTATTGGAATTGCAACCAGTCAGGTTAAAGGTGTTTATTCAATGCGCGGTTCGCTTGCAAGCAGTCTGAATGAACTTTTTGGCCGTAAGAGCCGCGGTAAGGGTGTGCGCCTGGAACAAGAAGACAAAGCTTTAAAAGTTGAAGTCTATGTCTTCTTGAATTATGGTGTTTCAGTCCCTAAAGTGGCACTTGAAATTCAGGAAAAGGTAAAACAACAGCTGTTTTTCATGACAGGTCTCAAGTTGACGGGTGTTGACGTTTTTGTTCAAGGTGTTGTACCTGCAAAACAGGTCTCGACAATTGATCCAAATAATTTATTCAATGAAAAAGAAAATGGTGACAACAAGTGAGTATGACCAGACATTCTATCCGTAAGGTAGCTTTTCAGTTATTATTTGCACTTGCAAGCAACCCTGAGACGGAGATTGACGCTCTTTATGAGCAGTTGCGGCAAGATGATGAGCATTTGCCACAGGAGATGCCCGCATACCTGCTGGAGCTGACACAAGGCGTTGCCAAGCAGGCAGATGAATTAGACGCTGTCATCACAAGTTATCTTAATAATCAGTGGAGCTTAGCGCGGCTTAATAAGACAGATTTACTGTTGCTGCGTTTAGCGATTTATGAGATTAAGTATGTGAGCGCAATTCCTGCTAAAGTTGCGGTTGATGAAGCACTTCAGCTCGCAAAAGAATTTAGTGATGAAAAATCACGGCGCTTTATTAACGGAATTCTTTCTAATTTGATTGAAAAAAATGAAGAAGATTAGTAGTAGGTAAAGCACCTTACGACTGAACATTGATAGAGTTATGGCAAGATCTTATTTTGTCAGAGCTCTTTTTTTGTGCAAGTGCAGCAGCAATCTTAAAAAATGATTTGTAAAGGGCAAATTTGACTAATAAATAATTATTTTCCTGTTTACAAGTTATGCTAAAATGGTTACATAGTAAAAAGAGTTGGCGGTGGGGAGAAATGGCAGTTAAGTTAGACGGCAAGAAACTTGCGACAAAAGTTAAACAAGATCTTGAACAAAAGGTAAGCAATTTAAAACAAAAAGGAATTACACCTAAGTTGGTTGTAATTCTTGTAGGCTCAGATGAAGCTAGTCAGGTTTATGTCCGGAACAAACATCGGGTTGCGCAGCAGATTGGCATTGAGACGCAGGACATCAGATTGCCGGAAAATACAGCCGAAATCGAATTATTGCAACTGATTAGCAAATTAAATGCAGATGATACGGTTCACGGGATTCTAGTTCAGTTGCCATTGCCAAAACAGATTGACGCAGAGCAGATTACAGACGCAATTGCACCTGCAAAAGATGTTGACGGCTTTCATCCGCAAAATGTCGGGCATCTTTTTATGAATGACCCCCGTTCGTTGCCATGTACTCCTGCAGGAATCTTACGTTTTTTTCAGGAATATCATTTACCTTTGGCGGGTAAGCATGCGGTGATTGTTGGCAGAAGTAATATCGTGGGTCGACCTATGGCAGCCCTACTGTTGAATCATGATGCAACAGTTACTATTACACATAGCAAGACTAAGAATTTGCGCCAGTTAACCAGGCAGGCGGATATTTTGATCGTCGCGATTGGGAAAGCTGATTTTATTACCGGTGCGGATGTTAAACCTGGAGCAGTCGTAATTGATGTCGGAATGAATCGCAATGCAGCTGGAAAACTTGTTGGCGATGTTGCACAGTCTTCTGTAGATCAAGTTGCTGGTTTTCTCACACCAGTCCCAGGAGGGGTTGGCCCCATGACAATTGCGATGTTAATGGAACAAACCGTTAAGTTTGCGGAACGGAGTGTTAATTGTGGCAGAAAAAACGTATCTAACAGTTAGTGCGCTAACAAAGTACTTGAAAAGAAAGTTTGATGTTGATCCTTATTTGAGCAGGGTTTATTTGACTGGAGAGATTTCAAACTTTCGCATGCGCCCACACGCTCATCAGTATTTCAGCCTTAAAGATGAACATGCAAAAATCAATGCGATTATGTTTCGTTCAGCCTTTGCTAAAGTGAAGTTTCAGCCAGAAGAAGGAATGAAAGTTCTAATAGTTGGGCGAATTTCTTTGTATGAAGCGAGTGGAAGCTATCAGATATATGTTGAAAAAATGGAGCCGGATGGTGTAGGGGCGTTATATCAGGCTTATGAGCAACTGAAAAATAAGCTGGCAGCAGAAGGCATTTTTAATGCCCCTAAAAAGCCTTTATGTCGTTTTCCGCGTAGAATAGCAGTGGTTACTAGTCCTTCTGGAGCTGTAATTAAGGATATTATGACTACTGTGCGCAGGCGGTATCCAATTGCTCAAATTGTACTTTTTCCAACTGTGGTGCAAGGTGCTGATGCTGCCCCTGATATTATTGCACGCATCAAGCAGGTTGAACAAAATGGTTCGTTTGACACGCTGATTATTGGGCGAGGTGGCGGGTCCATCGAAGATCTTTGGCCTTTCAACGAAGAAAGTGTTGCACGTGCTATTTTTGCATGTCCGCTGCCTGTGATTTCGTCAGTCGGTCATGAAACAGATACGACCATTGCTGATTTAGTAGCCGATGTTCGGGCTGCGACACCAACAGCAGCAGCTGAATTAGCTGTCCCGGTTCTAAGTGAGGAAATTATTAAAATTGAACAGTTGCGTTTGCGGCTCTATCAAAATTTGCGGTCCAAACTCCAACTCAAAAAACAAGCGGTGCAAAAGCTGCGCAATTCATACGTTTTCCGCCAGCCAGGCAGACTTTATGAAGGATATTTACAAAAAATTGATTATCTGAAAAAACAAATGCAACAAGCGTTGCAGACCAATCTCAATAAGAAGCAGCGGATGCAAACACAACTTCTGATGAGACTGCAAAAGCAATCACAAACCGAAAAGTTGCATCTGCTGCTTAAGCAGGTGGCGTATTTGGAGCAGCAGCTGAATCGTTTACGTATGGAATATTTTAAAAATAAGCACCAACAACTTGGAACAGCTGTGGCACAGTTGGAAATGCTGAGTCCTTTACGTATTTTAGCGCGGGGCTATGGCTACGTAACTGTCGCTGGACGCGTTGTTAAGCAGGCCGCTGAGTTAAAACCAGATGAAAAGATCGCTTTCCAGATGCAAGATGGTAGTGTAACCGCACGCGTTTTAAGTATTACGGAGGATGAAAAAAATGACTGAAAAAAAGACATTTGAAGAAAATTTAGACGAGCTTGAAAAGATTGTCCAAAAGTTAGAGCAGGGTGATGTTCCGCTGGAAAGCGCACTAGATCAATTCCAAAAAGGTGTCAAGTTGAGCAATGAATTGCAACAGAAGTTAGAAAGTGCTGAGAAGACTCTGGCTAAGGTTATTGACCAAAATGGCAACGAAAAACCATTTGAGCGGGACAGTGATCATAATGAGCAATAAGCTTGCAGAGTTCCAGAAAATTATTTTGCCGCAATTAGAAGAACAGTTGAATAGTTACTTAAATGGGTTGAATGCTGCACCAACCTTGAAAAAGGCCATGCTGTATTCGCTCGAAAGTGGCGGGAAAAGAATTCGCCCAATGCTGCTTTTGGCAATCTGTCACATGTTTAACCGCCAAATTGATGAGGGAGTTTTTGCTGCAGCCGGCAGTTTGGAACTGCTGCATACATATTCACTGATTCACGACGATCTTCCTGAGATGGATAATGATGATTTAAGGCGGGGGCGACCGACTAACCATAAAGTTTTCGGGCAAGCAGAGGCTGTCTTGGCGGGCGATGGTTTGTTGACGACTGCTTTTGAATGGCTTGCAAGCTGCCACCTTTCAGCTCAGCTTAAGGTGGCTTTACTAAGCCGTTTTGCAACCGCGGCCGGTCCCCAAGGAATGGTTAGTGGTCAAATTGCTGATATTGAAGGTGAGAAAAAGGAGCTTACGTTAGTCCAACTTAAGGCTTTGCATCAGCTAAAAACAGGAGCTTTGTTACAGTATGCTTGTCAAGCAGGGGGAATCATTAGCGGCGCAACGGCTGCACAGATGACAGAGTTGCTAAATTTCGGGAGTTGTTTTGGGCTGGCGTTTCAAATTTATGATGATATTTTAGATGTTGTCAGCACGCAAGCAGAACTCGGTAAAGCTGTTCATAAGGATCAAGTTGAACACAAGAATACTTATCCTGGGCTGCTCGGTTTGAACGGTGCATATCAGGAGTTGGATAATGCTCTTTTGAATGCGCGGACGGCTTTAAATGAATTGAAACATACCGGGATTGAAACCGGAATATTGGATGATTTTCTACGCTATTTTTCAAGAAAGGATAATTAATGAAGAAAGAACGAGTAGATGTCTTGCTGGTAAAACAGGGACTTTTTGAAACGCGGGAGCAGGCCAAAAGAGCGGTCATGGCGGGTGAAATCTTAGGAGTCAATGAAGAACGTTTGGATAAACCGGGTGTCAAGATTGATAGCACGACAAAGTTACATTTTAAAGGCAAGAAAATGCCATTTGTCAGTCGTGGTGGATACAAACTGGCAAAAGCACTCAAGTCTTTTCAGCTCAGTCCTAAAGGGAAAATCATGCTTGATATCGGAGCATCCACAGGAGGTTTCACAGATGTTGCGTTACAAAACGGAGCGGCTTTGAGCTATGCGCTAGATGTTGGTACGAATCAGCTAGCTTGGAAAATCAGGCAAGATGAGCGTGTCATAGTAATGGAAAATACTAACTTTAGATACAGTAAACTTGCCGATTTTAAACATGGTCGTCCAGAGTTTGCCACGATTGATGTTTCTTTCATCTCTTTGGAACTTATCTTGCCGCCCTTGCATGAGATAATTGAACCAAACGGAGATGTGATTGCACTGATTAAGCCGCAATTTGAAGCTGGTAGGGAAAATGTCGGTAAACACGGCATTGTACACGATCCTAAAGTGCATCAACAGGTGTTGACTGAAATTCTTTCATTTGCGTTAGCGGCAGGTTTTGACGTATGTGGATTAGACTTTTCTCCGATTACCGGTGGTGAGGGGAATATTGAATTTCTGGTCCATTTGAAAGCTGCTGTGGCACCTGGAAAATTAGCCGAACAAGTTAAGCTTTCAGAAATAGTTACAGCCGCACATGAAAACTTTAAAAATTGACTTTTATAAGGGAATCCTTTAATATTTATTCAAAATAGGCTATTATTAAAACAAAATATGAATATTTTTTGGAAACTTGGTGAAAGTGATGCGTAAGCAAGAAAGACAAATGGCAATCAGAGAGTTGTTGCGGCAAAATAATGTTGAACGACAAGAGGAAATTGTTGCACTGCTACGGCAACGCGGGATTGAGGTAACACAAGCAACGATTTCACGGGATGTAAAAGAGATGCAGCTGATTAAATTACCGTCACCTACGGGAGAATATCGGTATAGTTTTCCAGCTGAAAAAAAGTTGAATACGGAAAAAAAGCTGCGCAAGACGTTGCGTGATGCTTATCTAACGGGACGTGTTCAGGGAGAATTTTTATTGTTGAAAGTCTCTCCAGGTAATGGACCTGTCATTTCAAGCTTAATAGAACAAATGAAATACGAAGATATTTTTGGAACTCTAGGTGACGATGATACAATTTTGGTAATTGCCAAAACCGGTTCTGACCCGAAGGTGATCCTGCAGCGACTGCTGGAAATGATTGAATAAAGCTTAGAATAGATAATTAATTTTTAGGGATGAGGGAATGATCAACTAATGCTGCGAGAATTGACAATCAGAGATTTTGCAATCATTGAGAAACTTGACATTAGGTTTGAACCTCACATGACCGTTTTGACTGGAGAAACGGGTGCTGGGAAATCAATTGTAATTGACGCTTTAGGGCTGCTTTCCGGTGGTAGAGGTTCACAAGAATTCATTCGCAAGGGTGCAGGCAAATCTGTTTTGCAAGGATTATTTGCATTGCCCGAAGACAGGTCTTTTAGTGATTATTTGGAGCAGATCGGAATCCAACCAGATGGTGGCGAACTAATCCTGCAGCGAGAGTTGTATCGCAGCGGGCGGAGTGTCTGCCGCGTTAATAACACTTTGGTGACACTTGCAGTTTTACGTAAAATTGGGGGTCGCTTAATTGATATTCATGGGCAAAATGAACATCAAACCCTGATGCACGTTGAAAATCATTTGAAATTATTAGATCAATACAGTGTGCGCAACTTACAATTGAAACGCAGTTACCAAGCGGCGTTTGCTAAATACCAAGAGCAAAAGCAGGATTTGGAAAAAAGACGCTCGAATGAGAAAAAATGGGCACAAAGATTGGATATGCTCAGATTCCAAGTCAAGGAAATTGAGGAAGCTCATTTAGAAAATGGCGAAGAAGAAAAACTCAGCAGCGAAAAAGAAAAGCTTGAAAATTTTCAAAGTATTCGCGATGCACTCTCAAAAGGCTATCAGCTGCTTTCCGGTGAAGAAACAGATTTACTCGGCAGTTTGGGTAGTGTGACTGAGGAATTAGAAGGGATTGCCACTTATTCAGAAAGTTTGCAGACAATCAGTACTAATCTCTCAAATGCTTTTTATACATTGCAGGATTCTGCCCATGATATCTCACGTGAATTGGAGGACATGGAATGGGATGAAGGCCGGTTAAACGAGGTTAACTTACGACTTGAATTGATTAGCCAGCTTGAACATAAATATGGTGATTCTATTAAGCAAGTCTTGCAATATTACCAACAGATTAAAGCAGAGCTTGAAAAGATGGAAAATGCACAAGAAGACAGTGGTAATCAGGAAGAACGCCTGCAACGTGCGTATACAACTGCGCAGAAAAAGGCACAGGAGCTTTCTGTGCAAAGACGCAAAACAGCCCAGGCGCTAGAAAAGAAAGTCCATACTCAATTGAAATCATTGTATATGGATAAAGCTATTTTTCAAGTCAGGTTTGAAAATAACCAGGAATTGACGGTCAATGGAGCTGAGCATGCAGAATTCTATGTACAGACTAATCCAGGTGAAGCAAGTGGGCCATTGAATAAAATTGCCTCTGGAGGAGAACTCTCACGGATAATGCTGGCGTTGAAGACAATTTTTGCACAGGATCGCAACGTCACGAGTATTATTTTTGATGAAGTCGACACTGGAGTAAGCGGCCGTGTAGCACAGGCAATTGCCGAAAAGATTAGTCAGATTGCAGCTACTTCCCAAGTGTTATGTATCACACATCTGCCGCAAGTTGCGGCTGTCAGTGATCACCATTTTTTAGTTTCTAAGCACACGAAAAATGGCAGAACAGAGACAGTTGTCAGAAAAATTGACCAGCACGAACGCGTTAATGAGTTAGCACGCATGCTTTCGGGAACAACGATTACACATCTAACATTGGAACATGCTGCTGAATTATTGGGGATGGCAGCCAACAAAAGAGTCCGTCATTAGGTTTGTGCTAACTCGAAATTACAAAGATAGCGAGTATTTTGCTATGAATAATTCAAAGTTAGACGGAGAATTTTGACTTATGGAACACGTTTATCCGGAATAAAAGAGGGGCTGTGACAAAATTTAACTTTTGTCACAGCCCTTTTGATGATTGTGTCTTGCGATTTTTTACTAGTTTAATTATGCAGATTTTTAAAAGCTGTGATAAAAAATACTAAAAGAAAAGTCTGGTTCCAATTAAATTTTAGGAATCAAACTATAAACTTTTGGGGTTGTCTGAGAATTAGAGGAAGTCCCGGTACAGACCAACAACCTTACCAAGGATCATGACAGTGTTTAAAATTATAGGTGGCATTGTATCATTTTCCGGTTGTAAACGGTAGTGATCCTTTTCTTTGAAGAATCGCTTGCAAGTTGCCTCGTTATCCTCAGTCATGGCAATCACAATATCTCCATTATCTGCATTACGTTGTTTCCGTACGATAACCTTGTCACCATTTAAAATCCCAGCGTTAATCATACTTTTGCCGCGAATTGTCAGCATAAATAACTCCGCTGCAGAATTCATATTTGGCGGTAGCGGGAAGTATTCAGAAGCTTCTTCCACTGCCAAAATAGGAGAACCGGCTGTCACGGTTCCGAGAACTGGAATTGCATCTGCATGTTCTTGAATTCCAAGAGCTTCCAAGCCAACCGCAGTGACTTCAATGGCACGGGGTTTGGTAGGGTCTTTTTGGAGATATCCCTTTTTTTCAAGTCTTGCCAAGTGTCCGTGAACTGTCGAGGTTGAAGACAGATCAACTGCCTGACAGATTTCACGCACGGTTGGAGGGTACCCCTTATCGTTGACGCGTTCATAGATGAACCGCAGAACGGCCATTTGCCTTTTTTCAGAAGCTTTTGTCATTATCTGACACCTCAATCGTTAGTTATTACTGTTATACTAGCATATGTTGGCGATGATTACAAACAAACGTTCGTATTTATTATTTGAAACAATTCCTTTTTTCATGTATGATATGACGTGTTTGATAAAATGCAGAAAGTTTGGGGGTGTTGGGATGGCTGGACAGATCCCAGAAAAACTCATTAAAAGAATAAACGAACTTGCAAAAAAGAAGAAGACGGTGGGGTTAACACAAGCAGAACTGGATGAACAAAAGAGTTTGCGCGAAACCTATCTTGCACTTTTCCGTAAAACCTTTAAAAGCAATGTTGAAATGCTGCGTGTTTTTGATAAGAATGGAAAAGAAGTTACCCCTGAGAAGGTCCGTAAGATTCAACGGGAGCGTAACTTGCGGGATGATTAAGTATAATTGACCGCAGTTGGCTCTTTATTTTTGGGGAGTAATTGTGTAGAATTAAAGATTGAAACGATGTGAAAGGAGCAGTATACAATGTCAACCACGATTTGGGTGCTAATTGTGATCCTTGCCCTCATTTTAGGCTTTGTAGGTGGTTTCTTTGCGGCACGGAAGTATATGGAAAATTACTTGAAAAAGAACCCGCCGATCAATGAAAGCATGCTCAAAGTGATGATGCTTCAAATGGGGCAGAAGCCATCTGAAAAGAAACTGCATCAAATGATGACCGCAATGAAGGCACAAGGTAAGAAAAAATAAAAAGAAGCCCTGTTTAAGGGCTTCTTTTTATTTGGGGCAAAGTCAGTTGTTACTTAATTGCTATTTTTTTTCTTAGCTTTCATTGGGTCAACATACTTATAGTTTGGATCAAGCTCATTATCAAGCTGCTTAAAGCGTGCGCTCATCTGGGCAAGAATTAGCTGCTGCTGTGCATCTGTTAGCCGCTGCTTACGGTCAAGGTAAATTGGTTCGCCAAAATTAACAGTGATTCGCTTGCGCCGCAAAAGGCCCTTGGTATCAGCTGGTCCTTGGTACACTGCCGGAACAAGTGGGACACCTGCTAGTTTTGAAATTAGCAAAGCGCCCCCTTTAAGTTGTTGAGAATGCCGAGTACCAGAAGGAAACATAATCAAAGAAAGATCCCGTTTTTTCAACCACTTTACGGGAGTCTTGATTGCAGAGGGTCCTGGATTCTGACGGTTTACAGGAAAAGCATTTGCATGGACAAGTATGTAACGTAAGATGGGATTCTTAAATAGTTCCTCTTTTGCCATAAAAGAGAATTTTTTGGGTGATGCTCCGAGTGCAAAATAAAGCATGTCAAACCAGGCTCTATGAGGGCCAACCAGGATGTAGTTTCCTGCAGGCAGCCTTTCACGGTGTTTGTAATGAGCATTTCCATTTAGCAAGACTAAAACAACACGTGCTACAATACGAATAAATGAATAGAACATCTCAGCGACATTCCTTTCTTAAAAATAGTGTTACCGTGAATAGTATGCCTAATTTTGAGGGAAGTTGCAAGTTTAATTAAGGCGGGTAAAAATGTGTTTAATTAATAATGAAAGAATTGATATGTTATATGCAAACAACATTAAAATCATTCAAAGTGCCGACGTTTTTTCTTTTTCCCTGGATGCGGTGTTGCTCGCGAATTTTGCGGCACCGCCTAAGAATGCTGCTGGAAGAATTGTCGATTTATGTGCGGGTAATGGAGCGGTCGCCCTATTTTTAAGTACAAAAACGACTGGTAAAATTACAGCGGTTGAAATTCAAGCCCGACTTTGTGAGATGGCACAGCGCAGCATTAAGCTGAATTCTTTGGAACAGCAAATTACAGCGCTCAACATTGACTTAGCAGATTCCTTTAAATATTTGAAAAAGGATGCTTACGATACAGTAACCTGTAATCCGCCGTATTTCTCTGATCTACCTACCAGTAAGAAAAATGAGAATCCGTATCTAGCAATTGCACGGCATGAGATTACTGTTGATTTGCAAAAAATTATCGAAGTAACAAGTGGGTTGCTTAAAATGAATGGCAAGGCGTTTTTCGTGCATCGTCCAGAACGTGCGGGCGAACTTTTTAGTTTACTGCAGGCCCAGCGGCTCTCTCCTAAACGGGTTCAACTGGTCTACCCGAAACAGGGTCGAGAAGCAAATATGATCTTAGTAGAAGCAATTAAAGACGGTCGCCCGCGAGGAATGCGTTTTTTACCGCCGCTCGTTGTGTATGATGATAATAATCAATATACGCCGTTATTAAGGAAGATTATTTATGGAAAATAAAACAATCCAAGAATATTTTTTTTATGTTTTATTGTGCGCGGATGGGACACTCTATGGTGGGTTTACTAATGATGTGCAGCATCGAATTGCGGTGCATAATGCCGGAAAAGGTGCAAAATATACGCGGTTAAGAACGCGTAGACCAGTTAAACTGCTCTATGCTGAGCCTTTTGCTGATAAGTCGGCAGCACTTAAGGCTGAATATGCTTTCAAACATCAGACACGGTTAAAAAAACTCAGCTATTTGGCTGCGCATGGAGTGCACGTCAGTTGATTTGTCTTTTGCAAGAGGTAAATATTATATAGAAGTCTTGTTTTCATGGTAAAATAATGAATGCGTAAAGATAGTGTGTTTTTGCACTTACTTTGCACTGCCGTATCAATAGAGATCATTTTTTGGAGGTTCGTAATGAAATTTATTGCTTTTAATGTTCGTAGTGATGAGGAAAAGTATTTTAAAGCGTGGGAAAAACAAAACGACGTACAGGTTGAGTGTGTCGCGGCCCCTTTGACTACTGAAAAACTTGACGGTTTAGCAGGATATGATGCGGTTTTGACACTGCAAACTGGAACATATCCCGAAAAAATGTTCGAGAAGTTTAAAGAAGTAGGCGTCAAGGTTCTTTCAATCCGAAATGTCGGAGTAGATAATATCGATTTGAAAGCTGCCACAGAAAATGGCATTCTAGTTACAAATGTTCCCGCCTATTCGCCAAATGCAATTGCAGAATTTTCGGTTACACAATTATTGCAACTATTGCGTAATACGACACTTTTCAGACGTCGGGTTGCCGCACATGATTTTCGTTGGGCTCCATTTGTTGGCAAAGAGCTGCGTTCTTTGACAGTCGGTGTGCTTGGAACTGGGAGAATCGGACGCGCTGCCATCAATATCTATCGCGGATTTGGTGCAAAGGTAATTGCGTACGATCTTTATCCAAATCCTGAGTTGAAAAAAGAAGGAATCTATGTTGATTCTTATGCGGAACTGTTTGCACAGGCTGATGTGATTACACTGCATATGCCCGCAACTGCAGCTGACCATCATCTTATTGGCGCAGAGGCGATTGCACAAATGAAAGATGGGGTCTATCTCATTAATACTGCTCGGGGTGCTTTAGTTGATACTGAAGCTTTGATTGCTGGCATTAAGAATGGCAAAATTGCTGGTGCGGCACTTGATACTTACGAAAATGAAAGTCCCATCTTTAACCATGACTTAAAAGATCAACCCCTCAAGGATACTGTCTTTAAGGAATTGTTGGAACTTGACAATGTACTAATTACGCCACATGTGGCTTTTTATACTGAAACAGCTGTTGAAAATATGGTAACGATTGCTTTAAAGAGTGCTCAGGAAGCTGTTACAAAAGGAACTACGGCTACCTTGGTAAACCAATAATATTTATAAAATCTGGCTTGAACTTTAAGCTTTATTAAGGTACAATGTTACAGGTGCTGGTTTACCAGTATCAATTCACACTCTGTGTGCTGGCAGTGGGGTGCTCAGCTTGAGTCCTGCTGTTAATGAACACAGGGGAGGAAAAACAAAAACGGAGGTATTACAGTTATGTCAGTAATTAGCATGAAACAATTGCTTGAAGCCGGTGTTCATTTTGGACATCAAACACGTCGTTGGAATCCAAAGATGAAGAAATACATCTTCACAGAGCGTAATGGAATTTACATTATTGATCTGCAAAAAACTGTTAAGTTAATTGACGAAGCACACGAATTCGTTAAGCAAGTAGCAGCTGATGATGGTGTTGTGCTTTTTGTGGGAACTAAGAAACAAGCCCAAGATGCAATTGAAGAAGAAGCAAAACGCGCTGGTCAATTTTACGTTAACCACCGTTGGCTTGGTGGTACCTTGACCAACTGGGACACAATTCAAAAGAGAATCAAACGTCTTAAAGAGATCAAAGCAATGAGTGAAAATGGAACATTCGATGTTCTCCCTAAGAAGGAAGTTGCATTGCTGATTAAGCAAAGAGAACGTCTTGAGAAGTTCTTAGGTGGAATTGAAGACATGCCGCATTTACCAGATGCTTTATTCATTGTTGATCCACGTAAAGAAAGAATTGCGGTTAAAGAAGCACGTAAGCTTAATATTCCGATCATTGCGATGGTTGATACCAACGCTGATCCAGATGAAATTGATGTCAAGATTCCTTCCAACGATGATGCAATTCGTGCTGTCCGTTTGATTACTTCAATGGTAGCAGACGCAGTTATTGAGGCTCATCAAGGTGAAGAAGGACCTGAAGAAGTTACAGAAAAGTCTTTCGCAGACGGTAAAAAAGAATCTGTAGATTCAATTGAAGACATTGTTGAAGCTGTCGAAGGCAACAACAATTCCAAAGATGCTGAATAGATAAACTTAGGCTGTCTCAAACATTGGGCGTATACTGGCCTGGGAGTTTGAGGCAGTTTTTTAATAATTTTTTTAAGGAGGCCATAAAAAATGGCAAAGATTTCTGCTTCTCAAGTTAAAGAATTACGTGATAAAACTGGTGTCGGAATGATGGACGCAAAGAAGGCACTTGTTGCTGTTGAAGGTGACATGAGCAAAGCAATTGATTTTCTCCGTGAAAAGGGAATTGCAAAGGCTGCTAAAAAAAGTGATCGCGTTGCTGCAGAAGGGTTAGCTGATGTTGAGGTTGCAGGAAATGTAGCTGCAATTGTTGAAGTTAATGCTGAAACAGACTTTGTTGCCCAAAATGACCGCTTCAAAGAATTAGTTAAGGAGATTGCGACTAAGGTTGCCGAAAACAAACCAGCTACTTTAGATGATGCACTCAAAATTGCTACTGATAAGGGAACTATCAAAGATGAAATTATCGAAGCTACTCAGGTAATTGGCGAAAAGATTACGTTACGCCGCTTCACAGCTGTTGAAAAAGCTGATAATCAAAACTTTGGTTCATACCTGCATATGGGTGGTAAAATTGCAACTTTGGTTGTCCTTGATGGTGCAGATACCGCGACTGCCAAAGATGTTGCAATGCATGTGGCAGCTATCAACCCTAAGTATGTAGACCGGACACAGGTACCGGCTGCTGAATTGGAGCATGAAAAAGAAGTCTTGAAGCAAGAAGCACTGAATGAAGGCAAACCTGAAAAAATTGTTGAAAAAATGGTTGTTGGACGCTTAAATAAGTTCTTATCAGAAATTAGCTTGACTGATCAAGAATTTGTTAAAGATCCTGATCAAACAGTTGGCAAGTATGTTGCTTCTAAGAATGGTAAAGTTGCTTCGTTTATTCGTTATGAAGTTGGCGAAGGTATTGAAAAGAAGGAAGATAACTTCGTTGATGAAGTAATGAACCAGATTAAGGATTAAGCAGCCTTTCAAACAACGTCAGCAGGCGACTATTGAGGATTACTGATTCACAATGTTATAAAATATTTTAAAGAGGGGCTGGGTCAAAAGTCCCAAAATAAAGAGCTTCGCCAGAAAAAGTAGTA
>NZ_AZFQ01000045.1 GCF_001435195.1 Liquorilactobacillus satsumensis DSM 16230 = JCM 12392
AGCAGTGCTGCTGGCAGTGCGCGCATCTTGGGTACTGCTTGCTCCCACTGGAACCCAGGCGGCTAAGTAACCCGAAACCTGCGGATCACTGACTCCAAAAATCGAATCGCGCTTGAAGATTAACTGCCCTAAGTCGTTGGTGTACACTACCGGGGCCCCATCATCAGCAGAATAAACCTTTAGGCCTTCTTTAGTAGTCAGCAAAAGTGCGCGATAGGCTTGGTTTCGATG
>NZ_AZFQ01000008.1 GCF_001435195.1 Liquorilactobacillus satsumensis DSM 16230 = JCM 12392
CAACAATCGTTCCAATGTATTACAAAGACTATTTTGTTAATTTTGCACCAGAACCAAAAATTGATTATGGTAGATTGTAAAATTAATCCGAACGCTGTTCGGACAAAAAAGATCAGCTTCCTTTAAAATGGTGTTTACCACAAACCCATTTTTTAGGAGCTGATCTTTTGTCTAGTATAACCTATTCTGAACGAATTAAAATTGAAACCTTTTGTGAGCTAGGACTGACCAATATCCAAATGGCTGAGCGGTTAAAACGATCTCCGTCTACGATTTCTTATGAATTATCTCGTTGTCAACCTTATCAAGCTGAATTAGCACAAACAACAGGATCAGCAACACAAACAACGTCCCACTGATAATGATCAACCAGTGGATATTGCTACCTAAAATTGTAATCGCCAGCATGGTTAAAAACGAATAGAAAAATAGCGAAAACCAAATACCGTTACCTAGGCGAACCTTATCGCGATGATAACGCCAACCACAAATGGTTCCAAATATGAGTGGTACTAACCAGCCCCAGTAAAACATTGCTGGAACTGGAACCCAAACCGCGGCGTCATTCACATCAATACCCCCGCATTAAGTTTTATCTCAGCTTCCATCATAAAGGACTCCCCGCGGGACTGCAATCAGGAGTCATTACTTCAACTGTTTTTGTTCATTATAGAAATTACGGTAAGCTAAATAGCACGCAATGATTGACCCCAAACTAGTCGCTGATAAGAGCATGAACGTGACCATAATTTGATACCTAATGGCCCGTACTGGATCGACCCCTGCAAAGATCAAACCGGACATCATCCCTGGCAGACTGACTAGACCCACAGTCTTTGCCGAATCAATGGTAGGTGACATCCCCGTACGAATCGCCTCACGCACGATGGCAATCGAAGCATCAAGTAGACCAGCCCCTAACGCCAACCGTTCAAGCACACCTTGCCGCTGGTCATGAAACTGACTATTGAGGCTGCGATAAGCCAGCCCAATTGCGACCATTGAATTCGACGCAATCATACCAGAAATGGGAATCATTTGCGATGGCACAAACTTAATCGCACCAGATAGCACGAGGACGCCGAGTGTTACCCCCGTACTAACAAAAATGGCTAATAACGAAATGGCTAATGCATGGTCAATCCCCGGCCCCCGTTTTTTCGCATTCCAAGCCGCATTGAAGATAATGAAGCCTATCATCGCCAGCGTTAGCCACAAATTGTTGACTCGGAAAATATACTTTAGCAAGTAACCCACGATAAATAGTTGTACAACAGCCCGCACGACACCAATGACAATGTCCCTATCCAAGCCAAGTTTCTGCCACAAACTAATTCCTAACGCGACGAGCACTAACATTGCCGCCAAAAATAGCGACGTATTATTAGCTGCTAAATTCATGCGTGTACCTCCAATCTGCCAGCAACCACTTTCGCTAATTGATCTGCCGCAGCAATCTCTGTCGCGTCATGAGTAATCATGATCGTTGTCACGTGATCATGCTCATTTAACTGTCGTAACCAGGCGTGCACGATTTGCTTATTATTTTCATCCAAACCAGCTGTCACCTCATCTAATAACAACACTTTTGGTAAGAATAAGATGTTGCGAATCAGCGCGACCCGCTGCCGTTCACCACCGGAAAGCTCGATAATCGGCTGATGCAGGGTTCGTTCGGACAGCCCAACATTATTTAACGCCGTTACCACTCGTTGCGTATCCATGACTTGCTTACGAATTTGGTACGGGAAAGCTAAGTTATCTGCCACCGTCTCACCAAATAACGTCGGTTGTTGGAAACAATATGAGACTTGCCGCCGATACATGATTGGGTCGTAACTTTCAATCGGCTGCCCATCAAAAATCAAGGTCCCACTTGTTTTAGAAATCATGGCCGCAATGATCCGTAATAACGTACTTTTCCCACCACCGGATGGTCCCGTCAATGTAATATGAGCCCCAGCTGGAATCTGCCAATCAACATCATGTAAAATATGTTGATCAGCGATTTGATAATTAACTTTTTCTAAACTAATCAATGAATTCATATGCCCACCCCCGATCGCACAATGATCGGCGCCGACAACAGCCGGATGAAAAAGTGCTCAGAAGTCAATAAATTGGACTTATCTGTTTGATGTATTAATACACGAACCTGTGTAGCCATTGGCAAAGCCATATGAATCATACCTGAGTCAAAGTGTTCCGTATAACTACGGAGGAGTTCTAATTGAACTTTTAATTTATCATTATTTTCCTTGATCGATCGTTTTTGTCTAGACATACGTTTTCTCCTATCTAGGAAGTATTATATCATTTTATAAAAAAACAACCCCCGTTATCTAACTATTAGATAATGGGGGCTGTTTTAATAGTCTTTCCTAGGGGTCATTATATATTAGACCCATACTACTCTTGAATTTCAAATTCTGGTAATTCATCAATTAATTCAAGGGTACGCATACTTACAGTAATAACGGAATAGTAAGAGGTTCAAAATATACTTAGGATCGTCACTAAATTCGTTAGGATCATCTGTAATCTCTGATTTTTTATCAGTCTTTACTTGATACTGATCAATAATCCATTCGATATCGGGACGTCCATTTACAACATACTCATAGCCCTTTTCTGGAATGTGGCTCTGATGTCAAGACTCCGGACCTCTTTTTCGAGCCCGCTAGGGCTCGTACCCCGAAAATTTTCAAAATGACCTGATTTCGTACAGATTTTGGGTCATTATTTATGTCCCTAAGTTATGGCACTTCCTCATGCCTTTGATTATAGGGGATAAAAAAATAGGCCACAACTTATGATTTATGTCATAACCACCCAAGGGCAGGGGGCACACTTAATTAAGGGCCCATTTTTATACAAATCGCCCCTCAAAAACGTTGTTAAAATAGCCCCCAATATCTACATTATAGATATTGGGGGCTATTTTGTTGCTTTTATCAACAAATAGCATCTGTTTTTTAGAAGAATTGTTGGAGCTTTGTACTAATTGAACTAATTTCTTGTTGAGATAAAGTGGCCACAATTTCGCCATCTGATCGTTTTGTTGGATCGACAGCACGGACATGTTGCAATAACGCTGTCCCGTGAATTTTCCCGTTATCTATCCTGATAAATAACGGCGATTTAGCATACTTTTCTTGGGTACGATATTTGTCAGAGGTACTGATTGGCACAACTAACACCGTATTAAAATAGCGATTATAGTGATCGTTGCTCACAATTAAACACGGTCGCTTTTTCTTAGTTTCAGTGCCTTTAGCCGGATCTAAATTAATCCACAAAATAGCGCCTTGTTTTAATTTCATTAATCAAAGTCTTCACTTTCTACATCTTTACCCCAATCAACTTCTGTTGTACTGAGATTTCCGAACTTTTTTTCTTGTTCATCAACAATTTGCCATAGATCCGGTTTACTACGAACAATCATTACTTTACCATTTGGTTCAATCTGCCATTCAATTGTGTCAGTAGACCGAACTTTTAACAGCTCACGTACTGTTTTAGGAATTGTAATCTGATTTTTACTTGTGATTTTCGATCTAACCTTAGTTACATTACCTGCACTCACAATACCATCTCCTTACTTTTTCCTTACAAAAATAATAACATAACTACTTTAATATCTCAATAAAAGGAGAAAAGACTATGCAGCAAGTTGTCTTACCAATCAAAGATTCAAATGTGCTCAAAGAGGTGCAAGATACGTTACTCAATAATTTCAAAGCTGGCCGTCGTAACTATACAATTTTTCAAGTTGGTAAAGCTACGCTACTAAGAGTCAGTGACGTTATGTGCCTAAAACAGACCGATATTTTTAATCCGGACGGCTCCATTAAACAAAATGCGTTTATTCATGATAAAAAAACTGGTAAACCTAATACCTTGTACCTTAAACCTGTTCAAACAGAGCTTTTATTGTATCGTCAATGGCTACTTGATAATCAGCTACAATCTGAATGGCTTTTTCCTTCCATTCAACACCCAGAACGGCATATTACGGAAAAACAGTTCTACAAAATCATGAGCAAAGTCGGCGATCTTTTAGGGATTAATTATCTAGGTACCCACACAATGCGTAAAACTGGAGCTTATCGCGTTTACACGCAATCCAATTACAATATTGGCTTAGTCATGCACTTATTAAATCATTCAAGTGAAGCCATGACTTTAGCTTATTTGGGTTTAGACCAAGCAAGTACTGAAACCATGTTAGATCAAATTGACTTTGGTTAGTTTTATTTAGATTTTTGGTTGTTGCCGAAGGCAACTTCTGAGACAGATTTTAAGCACAAAACCTCCACTAAATTTTGGTGGGGTCTAAGTGCGCATTGACCTCGCTTCGCTCAGACTGCTGATTCCCTTAAATTTACTTTTAGTGTACGCCTGGAGCTTCGCTTTTTCAACGCTTATATTGACTTTTATTAGTTTGAATGTTATTATTTTGATTAATTATATATAAGCTTGTAATGAGGCATTAGTATGACCCTATCAACATTGGAAAAACAAGAAGCCAAATTAAAACAGCTTAATCAAAAGATCAAAGCTGAAAAAAGTAAGATTGAACAA
>NZ_AZFQ01000046.1 GCF_001435195.1 Liquorilactobacillus satsumensis DSM 16230 = JCM 12392
GGGGCTGGGTCAAAAGTCCCAAAATAAAGAGCTTCGCCAGAAAAAGTAGTAATTTTTCTGGCGAAGCTCTTCTGATATAATAGAAAATAAAAAAGCATTGGTCGCACCCAACACTTTTAAAAACAATACCCTTACGAAAGGATAATCAAAATGCACAGTAATTATAACATAAATCAGACCGTACTGAGTATTTCAACTGCTTGGGAGCCAAAAGAAAATCATCCTGCCCGGATGATTAACAAAATCGTTGAGTCACTCGAACTCAATGATCACTACCTTTTTGGACGTCCACGTAAATATGACTTGCGTGTTCTTTTAAAATTAATTATATTCGCGTATACCAAAGGAATTTTTAGTAGTCGTCAGATTACTACTCTGGCAGAGGAGAATCTCGCAGCTCGTTGGTTAACGCAGGAACAAGTGCCGGCTTACCGTACAATTTGTCGTTTCCGTGTTTCAACTGAGGTTGAAGTTTTGTTAAATCAATGTCTTCAGAAGCTAACTAAGTTTTTACGTCAACACAATTTGATTACCGAAGTAACCTTTATTGATGGAACCAAAATTCTAGCAGATGCCAATAAGTATAGTTTTGTTTGGCGTAAAAATACGGTACGGTTTGATAAACTCAATCGCGCCGCGATTGTGTCTCTTTTGCAGGAATTAAAAGTGGCGAAATTTAATTGCCAAATTCCAGCAGGAACTGAACTTAGTCTAGAAATGTTAGATGAAGTTATTCTGCGCTTAGAGAATAGCTTAGAAGATCTGGATAAAAAAATTGAAGAAGACCATATTTCCCCAAATCCTGATAAGGCCAGACGGCGAAAATTGAAATCAGTAAAGCGAAAACTTAAGTTACGTCAAGCAAAGTTACTAGAACATAAAAACCAACTTGGAATTTACGGTAAACGTAATAGTTATTCGAAGACAGATCATGATGCAACTTTTATGCGTGTTAAGGAAGATCCGATGCTTAATGGGCAGCTAAAACCTGCTTATAATCTTCAAATCGCCACGAGTGGACAGTTTGTGACTGCCTTCAGTATTTTTCAAAATCCAGGAGATACCAAAACGCTAATTCCCTTTTTGCAGCAACAAAAACAAGCTGGAACTTTAGGTAGATACATTGTAGCTGATGCAGGATATGGTTCAGAACCAAACTACCAGTATCTTGAAGATGAGCTGCCGGAACACACGGCACTGAT
>NZ_AZFQ01000047.1:0-74706 GCF_001435195.1 Liquorilactobacillus satsumensis DSM 16230 = JCM 12392
GTAGAGCATCTGACTTTTAATCAGAGGGTCGACAGTTCGAGCCTGTCACGACTCATGCGTCAATTTTGCGGGTGTGGCGGAATTGGCAGACGCACTAGATTTAGGTTCTAGCGTTGAAAGACGTGGGGGTTCAAATCCCTTCACCCGCACCATTTATTTTTGCCGACTTAGCTCAGTTGGTAGAGCATCTGATTTGTAATCAGAGGGTCGGGCGTTCGAATCGTCTAGTCGGCACCATTTTTATGCGGAAGTAGTTCAGTGGTAGAACATCACCTTGCCATGGTGGGGGTCGCGGGTTCGAATCCCGTCTTCCGCTTGTTAATATTATTTGCCGGGGTGGCGGAACTGGCAGACGCACAGGACTTAAAATCCTGCGGTAAGTGATTACCGTACCGGTTCGATTCCGGTCCTCGGCATAATTATATTATTATGCACCCATAGCGCAATTGGATAGAGTGTCTGACTACGAATCAGAAGGTTGTAGGTTCGACTCCTACTGGGTGCATTTTTGTTTTATTTATCGGGAAGTAGCTCAGCTTGGTAGAGCACCTGGTTTGGGACCAGGGGGTCGCAGGTTCGAATCCTGTCTTCCCGATCATCCTCAGTTTTAAACAATCAGTTTTGTGTATTGTTTTCGGGAAGTAGCTCAGCTTGGTAGAGCACTACGTTCGGGACGTAGGGGTCGCAAGTTCGAATCTTGTTTTCCCGATATGAGTTAGATCAGTGAAACATGTTAATATAACAATTTAGAGTTAGCTCTAATTTGAGAATTGATGAAGGTCAGTTTTCAGATTAGAGCTTTTTACTTTTTAATAAGAGTAAGAGTTAGAAAGCAGCGATCAAATTCAGTTACTGCAAATTAATGATGGCAAAAGATAATTGGACATGGTAATGTGCAGATTATAAAATGAAATTAAGAAGTTAAACCAAAGATAGTTGGTGGATTTTTGCTAATAATAGAGAAGGGACTAGACTATCTTCAAAACCATGTGTGGTAAATATTTTGCAAATCCGAATTAATAACTTTGCTTTTTAGAAATTTTTTCGTATAATGAAAGTCAATATTAGTCAAATTCAAGGAGATGATTGCATGCAAGGTCAGAATATTTCAGATATTATTGAAAAATATCTGAAAAGTATCTTGGCTGATTCACGTCAAGTTGAAATCAGACGTTCTGAAATTGCTCAACTTTTTAATTGCGTACCATCTCAGATTAATTATGTAATCAACACACGTTTTACGATCCAAAATGGATATATAGTAAGAAGCAAACGCGGAGGCGGTGGTTATATCAGAATTGCAAAGGTAAATTTAGTTGAGGATTCCACTGTTTTAGATGATCTGCTTTCATTAATCGGTGACGAGATCGATCTGAATAAGGCTTTTCAAATTATTCAAAGCTTGTTTCAGGATGGTTTCTTATCACGAAGAGAAGCAAATATTATTCTAGCGTCAATTGATAGAAAAACATTAGCATTTGAGAGCCACAAACTTGAAAATGTTTTGCGAGCGCGTATCCTTGTAAATGTATTAAATCGTCTGCGTTACGATGATTAGAAAGTGAGGGCACAATTATGGATAACTTATTTACTCCCAGTGCAAGAAAGGTTTTGGTCTTAGCACAGGAACAGGCAAAGTATTTCCGGCACCAGGCAATTGGGACAGAACATCTGCTACTCGCTTTAACGCTTGAGGAAAATGGGATTGCGGCAAAAGTTTTAAAACAATTCATTGTGACAGAGACTGATGTGCGCGAAGAAATCGAACGACTTGCTGGTTATGGAACTTTGAAACGGACTAGCAAGGGTTATCTGCCGTATTCTCCGCGGGCGAAAGAGATTTTAGCGGTTGCTGGTGAAGAAGCCAAGCGAACCAACTCAATTAAAATTGGAACTGAGCATCTGTTATTGGCCCTGTTGCGAAACAACGACATACTGTCAACTCGAATCCTTCAAGGATTAAATGTTGATACTCGCAGAATGTATCAAGCAATTGTGCATAAATTGGGTCTTAGTGAAGCACAAATGAAGAAGTATGAAAAAAAGGCGACTAAATCTGCTGGAACACCAACGTTGAATTCATTAGCACGGGATTTAACCGAGCTAGCGCGTAAAAAGAAAATTGATCCCGTGATTGGGCGCGAAAAAGAAGTTAGACGCTTAATCCAAGTTTTAAGTAGACGAACCAAGAATAATCCAGTTTTACTGGGTGAACCTGGAGTTGGAAAAACGGCGATTGCTGAAGGTTTGGCCGAATACATTGTCAAGGGTGATGTTCCAGAGTCATTGCAAAACAAGCGCGTGATGATGCTGGATATGGGCTCATTAGTTGCAGGTACAAAGTATCGTGGTGAGTTTGAAGATCGTGTTAAAAAAATTATTGATGAGATTTATGCTGATGGACATGTAGTTCTCTTCATTGATGAGTTGCATACCTTGATTGGAGCTGGTGGAGCTGAAGGTGCAATTGATGCTTCTAATATTTTAAAACCAGCATTAGCACGAGGAGAAGTTCAAGTTATTGGTGCAACAACCTTGGATGAATTTCAAAAATATATTGAGACAGATTCTGCACTTGAACGGCGGTTTGCCAAGATATTAGTTGAAGAACCTTCTACTAAGGATACAGTTGCAATTCTTAAAGGATTGCGGCCGAGTTATGAAGAACATCATCAACTCAAAATCACAGATGAAGCACTTGAGGCAGCGGTCAGTTTAAGTGTCCGTTATATTTCGGATCGTTTCCTTCCTGACAAAGCAATCGATTTGATGGATGAAGCTGCAGCTCGTGTGCGGCTTGACAATGTTGGACAATCCAAGAAGATTGCTAACAAACAGGCTGCACTCAAGGAATTGGAAGGGCAAAAGATTGTGGCCCTCAGTGCAGAACAATTTGAAGAAGCTGCGGCAATTCGTAAGAAAGAATTACGTGCGAAACAGCAACTTGACAAGCTGACGGAAGCTGCAGCTGAAAAAAAGGGACAGTATGATACAAAAGTTACTGAAGAAGATGTAGCAGCAGTCGCTTCTGAGTGGACAGGTGTACCTTTGACACAAATGAAGAAAAAAGAATCAGAACGTTTGCTTGATTTGGAGAAAGTTCTTCATAAGCGAGTGATTGGTCAAGATGAAGCTGTTTCTGCAGTTTCACGCGCAATCAGACGAGCACGAAGCGGTTTGAAAGATCCTGATAGGCCCGTGGGCTCATTTATCTTCTTAGGACCGACAGGTGTCGGGAAGACTGAGTTAGCGAAGGCTTTGGCACAAGCGATGTTTGGTTCAGATGATGCAATGATCAGAATCGACATGAGTGAGTACATGGAGAAGTACGCAACTAGTCGTTTAATTGGCTCGCCTCCTGGCTACGTGGGTTATGAAGAAGGCGGACAGCTGACTGAGAAAGTTAGACAGCATCCTTACTCCGTAGTTTTATTTGATGAAATTGAAAAAGCACATCCAGATGTTTTCAATATTCTTTTGCAAGTGTTGGATGATGGTTATCTTTCAGATTCAAAAGGCAGACAAGTTGATTTTAGAAATACGATCATTATTATGACCTCTAACTTGGGTGCAACCGCACTTAGAGATGAAAAGGAAGTTGGTTTTGCAAGCGTCTCTGTGCAAGATAACTTTAAGGAGATGTCAAAGCGAATTCGCGAGATTCTTAAAAAGACATTTAGGCCCGAATTTCTCAACCGAATTGATGAAAATGTTATCTTCCACCCACTGAAGAAAGAAGAGCTGCATCAGATTGTCAAATTGATGGCGAAAGATTTGCTCGATCGTGTGCGTGAACAAAACGTGGAGATTAAAATTACTCCTGCTGCAATTGATGTTATCGGCAAGGCTGGTTTCGATCCGGAGTATGGTGCAAGACCAATTCGGCGAGCATTGCAGACAAGAGTCGAGGATCGTTTAAGTGAGTTATTGATTACCGGGCAAGTGAAAGTCGGCAGTAAAGTTACAATTGGTGCAAGCAAAGGCAAGATTAATTTCTCGGTAAAAGATGAAGATAACGATTCTAACAGAGGGCGCAACAAACAACTGACAAAATAATAAAATAAAGCTTTTTTCACCAAAAGGGTGTCGGTTTATGACATGCAAGTGCTAAGGGGTTGGATCAAAACATTAGTTTTGGACCAATCCCTTAGCTTTGTTTTGCAAGGCTTGTCCTAGTGTGGCATACCTCTGTGGATTTTTCCTTAAAATCAACATTAAACTTGACAGTCTTTAAAAAGCTTGTTATAGTAAGTAATTGCAAAACTGTGAAATATTTGACAGCTGTGATCTATTGTCCATAGTTGTCTTGATAGGAAGCAAAAATAGTGGTTATCACCCGTTGAGGTGTGTGCTGTTTTTGGTTTTTTTTTGCCAAAAAAACAATAAATTTGCAATTTGTAATCAAATTGTAATATTTGTTTGATGGCTGTCGCAGAAAAATTTTGAGAGGTGAACAACTTGGCAGGACATTTAGTAAAATACGGTAAACACCGTACCCGTAGAAGTTACGCACGGATCAAAGAAGTTTTGGATTTACCAAATCTGATCGAGATTCAAACGGATTCCTACAAATGGTTCTTAGATGAAGGTCTGCGTGAAATGTTTGAAGACATTATGCCAATCGAAGACTTTGCTGGTAACTTGTCACTAGAATTCGTTGATTATCAATTACTGGAGCCAAAATATACGGTCGAAGAAGCCCGGCAGCATGATGCGAATTATTCCGCACCGTTGCATGTTACTTTGAATTTGATTAATCATGAGACTGGTGAGATCAAATCCCAAGACGTTTTCTTTGGTGATTTTCCGTTAATGACCGAACAAGGAACGTTCATTATTAATGGGGCAGAACGTGTAATTGTTTCCCAGTTAGTGCGTTCACCAGGGGTCTATTACAACTCTGAACTTGATAAAAATGGTCGCGAAAATTACGGAACGACAGTTATTCCTAATAGGGGTGCTTGGCTTGAGTACGAAACTGACTCAAAAAACATTGCCTATGTGCGAATTGACCGTACCCGTAAGATTCCACTAACAGAGCTGATTCGTGCTTTAGGTTATAGCACAGATGACGAAATTATCAAATTGTTAGGTGAAAACGACAGTTTGATGTTGACACTTGAAAAAGATGTGCATAAAAATGCCGATGATTCGCGGGTAGTCGAGTCTTTGAAAGACATTTACGAACGGTTACGTCCAGGTGAACCTAAGACAGCGGATAGTTCCAGAAGTTTGCTGACTGCGCGTTTCTTTGATCCAAAGCGCTATGATCTTGCACCTGTAGGGCGTTACAAGATCAATAAAAAATTGAATTTAAAAACACGCTTACTGAATCTGACTTTGGCTGAAACCTTAGCTGATCCAGAAACAGGCGAGATTATTGTTAATAAAGATACTGTTTTGGATAAGCATGTTATGGAAAAATTAGCACCTTATTTGGAACGAAATGACTTTAAGACGGTTGTCTTCCATCCTTCAGAAGAAGGGGTGGTTACCAATCCAATGACGCTGCAGATGATTAAAGTGTATTCTCCTAATGATCCTGACAGAGTAGTTAATATGATTGGCAATGGAAATATTGATCTTAAATTCAAACACATTTTGCCGGCTGACATTATTGCCTCAATGAATTATTTCTTCAACTTACAAGAAGGAATTGGCGTGGTTGATGATATTGATCATTTAGGTAATCGTCGGATTCGTTCAGTTGGTGAATTACTGCAAAATCAGTTTAGAATTGGGTTATCTCGGATGGAACGTGTTGTGCGTGAAAGAATGTCGATTCAAGATACCTCGACTGTTACACCACAGCAATTGATTAATATTCGCCCAGTTGTTGCTTCTATTAAAGAATTCTTTGGTAGTTCTCAACTTTCACAATTCATGGATCAGACTAATCCGTTGGGTGAATTAACGCATAAACGGCGTTTGTCAGCCTTAGGACCGGGTGGCTTGACACGTGATCGTGCGGGTTATGAGGTTCGTGATGTGCATTATACGCATTACGGTCGGATGTGCCCAATTGAAACTCCTGAAGGTCCTAATATTGGACTGATTAATAGTTTGTCATCATATGCACGGGTTAACAAATACGGGTTTATTGAGACTCCATATCGGCGTGTTTCATGGACGACGCATAAAGTTACAGATAAAATTGATTATCTGACCGCGGATGAAGAAGATAATTATGTAATTGCACAGGCTAATTCACCATTAAATGATGATGGTTCATTTGTTGATAATGTTGTTATGGCCCGTAGTAAGAGTGAAAATATTGAAATTACTGTCGACAAAGTCGATTATATGGATGTTTCTCCTAAACAAGTTGTAGCCGTTGCGACTGCATGTATTCCATTCTTGGAAAATGATGACTCCAATCGTGCGTTAATGGGGGCCAACATGCAGCGTCAGGCGGTTCCATTGTTAGATCCACATGCTCCACTTGTAGGAACTGGGATTGAGTATAAGACTGCGCATGATTCCGGGGTAGCTTTAATTAGCAAACATGCTGGAAACGTTGAATATGTCGATGCACGTGAAATTCGTGTGCGCCGCGAAGATGGTTCACTTGATAAGTACAAGCTGATGAAGTTCCGGCGTTCAAATGGCGGCAAGAACTATAACCAACGTCCGATTGTTAAAGTTGGCGATCATGTTGATCCAGATGAAATTCTTGCAGATGGGCCATCCATGGAAGGCGGAGAGCTTGCCTTAGGTCAAAATCCATTAATTGCTTTCATGACTTGGGATGGTTACAACTTCGAAGATGCAATTGCAATTAATGAACGTTTGGTAAAAGAAGATGTCTATACTTCGATTCATATTGAAGAACATGAATCAGAAGCACGTGATACAAAGCTAGGGCCGGAAGAAATGACCCGTGAAATTCCTAATGTCGGAGAAGATGCACTAAAAGATCTTGATGAATTTGGAATTGTACGGATTGGGGCTGAAGTTCATGATGGCGATATTCTAGTCGGTAAGGTAACTCCAAAAGGGGTTACTGAATTATCAGCTGAAGAACGTTTATTGCACGCTATCTTTGGTGAAAAAGCACGCGAAGTTCGGGATACCTCCTTACGTGTACCGCATGGTGGCGGTGGAATTGTACAGGACGTGAAAATCTTTACGCGTGAAGCTGGAGATGAACTTTCACCAGGTGTGAATATGATGGTTCGTGTTTATATTGCACAAAAACGTAAGATTCAAGTTGGTGACAAGATGGCCGGACGGCATGGTAATAAAGGAACGGTTTCAATCGTTATTCCTGAAGAAGATATGCCATTTATGCCTGATGGAACTCCTGTTGATATTATGCTTAGCCCAATGGGTGTGCCTTCACGTATGAATATCGGACAAGTTCTTGAACTGCATTTAGGAATGGCTGCACGCAAACTTGGAATCCATGTTGCTTCTCCTGTTTTTGATGGGGCACAGGATAATGATATCTGGGCGGCTATTAAAGAAGCTGGCATGGCTAGCGATGGCAAGTCAGTACTTTATGACGGTCGGACAGGTGAACCCTTTGATAATCGAATTGCTGTAGGTGTGATGTACTACATGAAGCTTGCGCATATGGTTGATGATAAGATCCATGCACGTTCGATCGGACCGTACTCACTTGTAACTCAGCAACCTTTAGGAGGGAAAGCTCAGTTTGGTGGTCAGCGTTTTGGTGAAATGGAAGTTTGGGCTTTGGAAGCATATGGTGCTGCATATACACTGCAAGAAATCATGACGTATAAGTCAGATGATGTTGTTGGTCGTGTTAAGACTTATGAAGCAATCGTTAAGGGCGAACCGATTCCAAAACCAGGAGTTCCGGAATCATTCCGTGTACTAGTAAAGGAAATGCAGTCCCTTGGCTTGGACATGAAAGTCTTGGACAATGAAAAACAAGAAATCGAGTTGCGTGATATGGACGACGATGATGATGAGGTTGTTAACGTCGATGCATTAAGTAAGCTTGCTAAAGAACAAGCAGAAAAGAAAGCACAAGATGCAGTTGGAGACACGGAAAAGGCTGAAACAAAGACCGAAAATTAATTTTTTTCAAGTCGTTGGACCTTTTCGCACTGAAATCAACTAGATGAAAGGGAGGTCGGTCTTTTGATCGATGTCAATAAATTCGATAGTATGCAAATCGGTTTGGCTTCGTCTGACAAGATCCGCAGTTGGTCATATGGAGAAGTAAAGAAACCGGAGACAATTAACTACCGCACACTTAAACCGGAAAGAGACGGTTTATTTGACGAAAGAATCTTTGGCCCTACTAAAGATTGGGAATGTGCCTGCGGGAAGTACAAACGAATTCGCTATAAAGGAATTGTTTGTGACCGTTGTGGTGTAGAAGTTACACGTTCAAAAGTACGGCGTGAACGAATGGGACACATTGAACTTGCTGCCCCTGTTACTCATATCTGGTATTTCAAGGGGATTCCTAGCAGAATGGGCTTAGTGCTCGATATGAGTCCTAGAGCGTTGGAAGAAGTCATTTATTTTGCTTCTTATGTAGTGACGGAACCAGGAAATACTCCGCTTGAAAAGAAACAATTGTTAACCGAGCGAGAATATCGTGAAAAACGTGAACAGTATGGACAAGAATTCAAGGCTGGAATGGGTGCAGAAGCAATTAGAACCCTGTTGCAAGATGTTGGTCTTGAAAAAGAATGTAAAGAATTAAAAGAAGAGTTAAAGGAAGCTACCGGGCAAAAAAGAACACGTGCGGTTCGCCGTCTGGATATTTTGGAGGCTTTCTTACAGTCAGGCAATGAACCAGCTTGGATGGTCATGGATGCAATTCCAGTAATTCCACCCGATTTGCGTCCAATGGTGCAGCTGGAAGGCGGGCGTTTTGCAACTTCCGATCTAAATGATTTGTACCGGCGTGTAATTAACCGTAATAATCGTTTGAAGAGACTGCTTGATTTAAATGCTCCTGGAATCATCGTGCAAAACGAAAAACGGATGCTACAAGAAGCTGTCGATGCTTTAATTGATAATGGTCGTCGTGGACGTCCGGTCACAGGACCTGGTAATCGTCCATTGAAATCTTTGTCTCACATGCTGAAAGGAAAGCAAGGACGTTTCCGTCAAAACTTGCTGGGTAAACGTGTAGATTATTCTGGACGTTCAGTTATTGATGTCGGACCGAAATTAAAGATGAACCAAATGGGGATTCCACATGAAATGGCTTTAGAGCTCTTTAAGCCATTCATGATGAAAGAACTTGTTAAACGTGAGATGGCATCAAATATCAAGAATGCCAAACGTAAAATTGATCGGCGTGATGAAGATATTTGGGATGTACTTGAAGACGTCATTAAAGAGCATCCGGTGCTGTTAAACCGCGCACCTACACTTCATCGCCTGGGAATTCAGGCCTTTGAGCCGACATTGGTGAATGGTAAAGCGATGCGCTTGCATCCTTTAGCTTGCGAAGCTTACAATGCCGATTTTGATGGTGATCAGATGGCGATCCATGTGCCACTTTCAGACGAAGCTCAGGCTGAAGCACGTTTGTTGATGCTTGCGGCTCATCACATTCTTGCACCTAAGGATGGTAAACCAATTGTGACACCATCTCAGGATATGGTAATTGGTAACTACTACATGACCGTTGAAGAGACTAAACGCGAAGGCGAAGGCATGATCTTCAAAGATGTCAACGAAGTCAGAGCGGCTTATCTGAGTAATTATGTGCATTTGCATACGCGAATTGGACTGCAGACTTCATCGTTAGCTGCAACTGGCAAACCGTTCACTGATTGGCAAAAAGAACGAATCATGGTCACAACGGTTGGTAAAGCAATTTTCAACGAAATTTTACCGCTTGATTTTCCATACTTGAATGAGCCTACAGCTGCGAACTTGACAGGTGGGATTCCGGATAAGTACTTTGTTGACCCGGGAGTTGATATTCATCAATTCTTAGCTGAACAAGAACTGGTTTCACCATTTAAAGCTGGTTTTTTGAGTGATATTATCGCTGAAGTTTACAAGAAGTTCAAAGTTACAGAAACTTCTAAGCTGCTTGATCGTCTCAAGGATCTTGGCTACTATGAATCTACTAAATCAGGATTGACAGTGGGAATTGCTGATGTCACAGATTTGAAGGAAAAACCAGAAATTATCGACAATGCCCATAAAGCTGTGGATAATGTCGCTAAGCAGTTCAGAAGAGGTTTGATCACAGAAGACGAACGCTATGAACGGGTTATTGCAATTTGGAACAATGCTAAGGATCAGATTCAAGAGAAACTGGTTCAAAATATGAATCCAAGAAACCCAATTCAAATGATGTCAGATTCAGGTGCTCGTGGTAATATCTCTAACTTTACCCAGCTTGCTGGGATGCGTGGCTTAATGGCTGCTCCTAATGGCAAGACAATGGAACTGCCAATCATTGCGAACTTCCGTGAAGGCCTTTCTGTGATGGAAATGTTTATTTCAACTCATGGGGCGCGTAAAGGAATGACTGATACTGCGTTGAAGACTGCTGATTCCGGTTATCTGACACGTCGTTTGGTTGATGTTGCACAAGATGTTATTATTCGCGAAAAAGATTGTGGAACCGATCGTGGTTTAGATGTGACTGCTATCCGTGAAGGCAACGAACTAATCGAACCATTGTATGATCGAATCTTAGGCCGCTATACAATTAAGGAAGTAAAAGATCCTCAAAGTGGTGCAATCATTGCTCCTAAGAATGTTTTAGTTGACGAAGATCTTGCACAAAAGATTGTGGATGCAGGAGTTGAAAAGGTTACGATTCGTTCTGCGTTTACATGTAATACACGTCACGGTGTTTGTGAACATTGTTATGGTCGCAATATGGCCACAGGGGATGAGGTTGAAGTTGGTGAAGCAGTAGGAACAGTTGCTGCTCAGTCGATTGGTGAGCCTGGTACTCAGTTGACGATGCGGACCTTCCATACTGGTGGGGTTGCTGGAGACGATATTACACAAGGTCTTCCACGTGTTCAGGAAATTTTTGAAGCGCGTAACCCTAAAGGACGTGCCGAAATTTCTGAAGTTACCGGAACAATTGAAGCAATTGAGGAAAACCCTGCTGAACGGACAAAGGAAGTTACAGTTAAGGGTGAGACTGATACCCGGACGTACAGTTTGCCATTTACTTCAGTATTGAAGGTTAGTGAAGGAGAAAAAATTCACCGTGGTGATCCATTAACGGTTGGGTCAATTGATCCTAAGCAATTAATTCAAGTTCGTGATGTGCTCTCTACTGAAAATTATATCCTGCGTGAAGTTCAAAAGGTTTATCGGATGCAAGGGGTGGAAATTTCAGATAAGCACGTTGAGGTAATGGCGCGGCAGATGCTCAGAAAAGTTCGGATTATGGATCCAGGCGATACAGATCTCTTACCAGGAACCTTAATGGATATTATTGATTTCAGAGATCGCAACTACGATACTTTGATCAAAGGTGGAATTCCAGCAACTTCACGTCCTGTCTTACTGGGAATTACGAAAGCATCGCTGGAAACAAATAGTTTCTTGTCAGCGGCTTCCTTCCAGGAAACAACGCGTGTATTGACCGATGCTGCTATTCGCGGTAAGAATGATCCACTGGTTGGTTTGAAGGAAAATGTTATCATTGGTAAGATTATTCCTGCAGGAACCGGGATGCCAGTTTATCGCCAAATTAAGCCTAAAGAAGTCGGAGCAGTTTCAGAAAATGTCTATTCGATTTCCGATTTGGAAAAGAAGATGAAGGCTGAAGAAGGCCAAACACAAGATACAAATAAATAATTTTTTAAGACAATGCTCATTAACTGCAGTTAGTCTGACTTAAATAAAAGCAATCTAGTTTAAAGGGTTAGTTACCAGACCTTTAAGCTAGATTTTTTTTTAGCGAAAATAGGATGGATAACCTAGTTCGAATGAAAGGATAGCATCCTTAATTCAAACTAGAATTGGGTGAAATACTCTCTGATGGAAGTCAACTGCGACAACTAGCACAGCCCCGCTGAAAATTGACGTCGGGTGAGATTTTGCTTGACGAAGGCAATCATTATTAAAAAGATTCTCTGGTTCAAAATGAAAGGTTGAAAAAGATGAATCAGCTAGTTTGATATTGGAACTTCAGGAGGACGGATGAGACACGATACTACGGTTATACTTCATAGTTGGTGGGTTATGTTAAAGCTTTTCAAAAATTGAGGTACGCTTTAAACAGCTTGCACAAAAAGACGCTTGTTTATATACTGGGCTTGCCGGAAGGAAGATGCATGCGCGTCCGGTTGCAGATGAAATCCTTGCTGAAAAAGCGATTGCTACCGTACGAAATGGACTTGGCAAAGCGAGATTAAAGAATGGAGGAAGCAAAGTGAAGTATATGATTTGTGTTGACATTGGCACAACTAGTACTAAAGCGGTGTTATATGATCTGAAAGGAAACGTTAAGCAGTCAGCTAACAGTGAGTACCAATTGTATCAAACTGAACCAGAAATGGCAGAAGAGGATCCAGAGGAGATACTTGCTGCAGTAATTGAAGTCTTGCAGCGAGTTGTTCAAGGTGCAAAACTTAATCCAGGTGAATTACAAGGGATCAGTTTTTCTGCTGCAATGCACAGTTTGATTTTGGTTGATCATGAAAACAAGTTATTAACACGGGCAATCACGTGGGCTGATAATCGAGCTGCTAAATATAGCAAAGAATTATTAGCTCAAGGAGTTGGGCAACAGATTTATGCACATACAGGAACGCCTATTCATCCCATGGCGCCGCTTTCAAAAATAATTTGGTTGCGCAATGAAAAAAAAGACCTTTTTCAAAAAGCAGCCTATTTTATTGATATTAAGACCTATGTTTTTTATCAATTATTTCATGTTTATCGGATGGAATACTCACTTGCCTCGGCGACAGGTCTCTTCAATATCTTTACTTTAGATTGGGATGAACAGGCACTGGCAGTAGCTGGAATTGAACGTAGTCAGCTCCCAAAACTGGTGTCACCGACTGCCAGTATTCAAGGGCTAGCTGAAATTTATTGTAAAGCTATCGGAATTAGCGCGGATGTTCCTTTTATCTACGGTGCCAGCGATGGAGTCTTGTCAAATTTAGGTGTAAATGCAATTGACCCGGGGGTTTTGGCAGTGACAATTGGAACTAGTGGCGCTGTCCGAACAGTGCTGGATCATCCTGTAGTCGATCCGCAAGGACGGCTGTTTTGCTACGCATTGACGAAAGATAAGTGGGTAGTTGGAGGTCCCGTAAATAATGGGGGGATCGTTTTTCGCTGGGTACGCGATCAGTTATTTGCACCTGAAAAGACTCCAGTCAAACAGCTTCAAGTTCCTACTTATGAAGCTTTAACGCAGATTGCAAGTGAAATTCCAGCTGGAGCTGACGGATTACTTTTTCATCCTTATTTAGGAGGGGAACGTGCCCCCTTGTGGAACGCTGACGCGCGTGGTTCTTTTTTTGGTTTGACGCGGCAACATACACGGGCACATCTGGTTAGAGCTGCTTTAGAAGGAATTGTTTACAATTTATATATGGTAGTGTTAATGATCGAAAAAGTCAGTGGAAAACCAACCCGCATTCAGGCGACAGGAGGGTTTGCACAATCTGAGCTATGGCGACAAATTTTGGCAGATGTGTTTGAACAGCAGGTGACAATTCCAGCAAGTTTTGAGAGTTCTTGCTTAGGAGCGGCAGTGTTAGGAATGTACAGCTTAAAGTTAGTAGATAGCTTGAATGTAGTTAAGAAAATGGTGGGCGTGACGCATGTACATACTCCTAAAGCAGAAAATTTTGCAGTTTATCGTGAATTACTTCCAATTTGGATCCGGCTTGCGCATGCAGTCAGCCCAGAATATAGTGCAATTGCAGCCTTTCAGCGAAAACATTTAAAAGCTAAATGAGCACGAGCAGGCAGAGAATTTAGCAGCAATGATCAATAAATGATTGCACCTGGACGGACCGAATTATTTTGAATTCGGGATTAAAACAGTTTTAAGCCGGCACTTGAAAATTTATTTTTAGTTAGCAGTCGAAAAACGTTAATTGTCAGTTGGCAGTAGCTTAAACGATTAGGAAAAAGAGGAGGATTCCACTCGAGAGGTACGGGATAAATGGAATCTCTTTTTTTAAAGAAAAATAATTAAAGCAAAGTGCGCCTAATGAGGCAAATAGACAAGTAAAGAGAGTTGCAAGAGTACCAAAAGCGAGCATAACAAATAAGAGGTAGTATAGATCAGCAGAACCCATTTTTTTGAGCAGCACCAGTAAGAGTAACAAAGCAGCCAGTGGTAAAATGATCCCCCAGTCATTTAAAAGCTTTTTTTGGACGACAAATGAAATGCTTAGCATTAAAAAGGCCCCTCCTAGGAGGAATGTAGCTGAAACTGTCCGGCTGTAATAATCTTGCATACTTAAAATGAGAGACCATAACGCAACTATAAATAGAAAAAGAAATGATATCGGGTTTGCATGCCAAAAAAGCAGTACAGAATATCCCCCGAATAAGAGCTCTACCACTGTACTAGTGCGCGCAATCTGCTGACCGCAAAAAAAGCAATGACCGCGTTGTAGACAAAAGCTAAGCAGCGGAATAAGTTGATAAAGTTTAAGACGATGATGGCAATGTTCACAGAAAGAAGATGGCACAAAAAGTGAAATTGAATGGGCGAAGCGCCAGCCACAGCAAACGGAAAAAGACGCGCAACTTGACCCTAATAAAAAAATAAGCAAAAAAAGAAAGACTGTTTTCATTGAATTCCCTCCTTAGTTTTAAGATACGTTAAATGAGGTGATTATTTTTTTATTGACTTGTTGACAGCACAACATCAGCGTGGTAACCTGTAAAAGGTGCTTTATGTAGACAGTTCTTCCGTTTGTGGAACATGCTGACTGTGTTGCGTTAGCATACAATTGCAAACATTTGGGCATTATTTTTTTGTGAAAAAATGGTCCGCCTGGATGTGTGTACTTAAAAAGGTAAATCAAAGAAAGGAGGAAGCTTTAGATGCCAACAATTAATCAATTAATTCGTAAAGGGCGTAAGTCTAAAGGTTCAAAATCTGATTCCCCAGCTTTAAACTTCGGATATAACAGTTATAAGAGAGTACAGACAAATAATCCTGCACCACAAAAACGTGGAGTTGCAACTCGTGTCGGCACAATGACACCTAAGAAACCTAACTCTGCTTTGCGTAAGTATGCACGTGTACGTTTGTCAAACCTGATTGAGGTTACAGCATATATTCCCGGAATTGGTCACAATTTACAGGAACATAGTGTTGTTTTAATTCGTGGAGGTCGTGTTAAGGATCTTCCTGGTGTTCGTTACCATATTGTGCGTGGTGCTTTGGATACGGCTGGTGTTACAGATCGTAAACAAGGACGTTCTAAGTATGGTACCAAGAGACCTAAGAAATAAATTTGGATTGGTTTAAGGAGGTTATTTAGATGCCAAGAAAAGGTGCAATTTCAAAGCGTGAAGTACTCCCAGATCCAATTTACAAGTCTAAATTGGTCACACGCTTAATCAACCGTTTGATGGTTGATGGAAAACGGGGAACGGCTTCAAAAATTTTGTACGCAGCATTTGATCAAGTTAAGGAACAAACAGGCAATGAACCTTTAGATGTTTTCGAAGAAGCAATGAAGAATGTAATGCCTGTCCTTGAAGTTAAGGCTCGTCGTGTTGGTGGATCAAACTATCAGGTTCCAATCGAAGTTCGTCCGGAAAGACGTTCTACATTGGCTTTAAGATGGTTGGTTAACTACTCACGTCTGCGTGGCGAACACACAATGTCAGAACGTTTGGCAAAAGAAATTGTTGATGCAGCTAATAATACTGGTGCATCAGTTAAAAAACGTGAAGATACCCACAAGATGGCGGATGCTAACCGTGCATTTGCGCATTATCGCTGGTAATTTTTAAAAAATGGCTATTATATGATTTCAGGAAATCCACAGGAAATCCTATAGTAGTCATTTTTTTGAGAAAGCTGGTTAGATGCTCGTATACTGCTAAGTAGATTTGGAAGGAGAAAACTCTCAAATGGCTAATAAACGTGAATTTCCGTTAGAAAAGACGCGTAATATCGGAATTGTTGCCCACATTGATGCTGGGAAGACAACGACGACTGAGCGTATCCTGTACTACACTGGTAAAATCCACAAAATCGGTGAAACCCATGAAGGTGCTTCACAAATGGACTGGATGGCGCAAGAACAGGAACGTGGAATTACAATTACGTCTGCAGCAACGACTGCTCAATGGAAAGATCATCGCATTAACATCATCGATACCCCAGGACACGTTGACTTTACAGTTGAAGTTGAACGTTCACTCCGTGTGCTTGATGGTGCTGTGGTAGTTCTTGATGCACAATCCGGGGTTGAACCTCAGACTGAAAATGTTTGGCGTCAAGCTACTACCTATGAAGTACCAAGAATTGTTTTTGTCAATAAAATGGATAAAATTGGGGCTAACTTTGACTATTCAGTTAGCACAATTAAGGATCGTTTGCAGGCAAATGCGGTTGCAATTCAGATGCCAATCGGTGCTGAAGATAATTTCGAAGGTGTCATTGATTTAATCGAAATGAAGGCCGACATTTATGATGAAGACAAGCTGGGTGCAAAATGGGATACTGTTGACATTCCAGATGAATATAAAGAAGACGCTCAGGCACGTCGTGAAGCAATGATCGAAGCAATTGCTGATGTTGACGATGGAATTATGGAAAAATACCTTGGTGGCGAAGCAATTTCAAACGATGAACTTAAGAATGCGATTCGTAAAGCTACTTTGGGCTTAGAGTTATTCCCAGTTCTTGCAGGCTCTGCTTTTAAGAATAAAGGTGTCCAAATGATGTTGGATGCTGTTAACGATTATCTGCCATCTCCACTGGATGTTAAGCCATATAAGGCTACTGATCCTGACAGCGGCGAAGAAGTCGAATTGATTGCCGGTGATGACAAACCTTTTGCTGGACTGGCTTTCAAAATTGCAACTGATCCATTCGTTGGACGTTTAACATACCTACGTGTCTATACCGGAACACTTGAAGCAGGTTCTTATGTTCTGAACGCAACCAAAGACAAACGTGAACGTGTTGGGCGTTTGTTGCAAATGCATTCAAATCACCGTAAAGAAATTCCTGAAGTATTTTCAGGTGATATCGCTGCTGCGATTGGTTTGAAAGATACAACTACGGGTGATTCTTTAACGGACGTCAAGCGTCCATTGATCCTTGAATCTATGGAATTCCCAGACCCAGTTATTCAAGTTTCAATTGAACCAAATACAAAAGCTGATCAAGACAAGATGGACGTTGCTTTGCAAAAACTTGCAGAAGAAGATCCAACTTTCAAGGCTGAAACTAACCCAGAAACAGGCGAAACCTTGATTTCTGGAATGGGCGAATTGCATTTGGATATCATTGTTGACCGTATGAGACGTGAATTCAAGGTTGCAGCTAAAGTAGGTGAACCTCAAGTTGCTTACCGTGAAACATTTACCAAGCAGGTTTCAACTCAAGGTAAATTCGTCCGTCAGTCTGGTGGTAAAGGACAATATGGTGATGTTTGGGTTGAATTTACACCTAACGAAGAAGGCAAAGGCTTTGAATTTGAAAATGCCATCGTTGGTGGGGTAGTTCCGCGGGAATATATTCCATCAGTAGAGCAAGGCTTGAAGGAATCAATGCAAAATGGTGTTCTTGCAGGATACCCATTAATTGATGTTAAAGCTAAGTTATATGATGGTAGTTACCATGATGTCGATTCTAGTGAAGCAGCCTTCAAAGTTGCTGCATCATTGGCATTACGTAATGCTGCTAAAAAGGCCGGAGCTGTGATTCTTGAACCGATTATGCGGGTTGAAATTGTCACACCTGAAGATTACTTAGGTGATGTTATGGGACATGTCACAGCACGTCGTGGACGTGTTGAAGGAATGGAAGCTCATGGCAATGCTCAGGTTGTTAAGGCTTTTGTACCATTGGCTGAAATGTTTGGTTATGCGACTGTGTTGCGTTCTTCAACACAGGGTCGTGGGACATTTACAATGACAATGGACCATTACGAACCAGTTCCAAAGTCAATTCAAGAAGAAATCATTAAGAAAAATGGCGGTAATGCTTAGAAATTTCTAAAGCATAACGGTCACTAGGTTAACTAGGAAAGAGAGTGTGACATAAGTCGGGAAAATTTGAGTACTAACTCGAAATTACGAACATAGCGAGTACTTTGCTATGAGTAATTGGAAAGTCAGACGGAAGATTTTTGACTTACGGAACACGTTTATCCGGAATAAAAGAGAGGGGCGGTGACAAAATTCAACTTTTGTCACAGCCCCTTTTTTTGATACTTACAGCAGTCCTCAAAAGAAAATGAACAGTTTGCACAGACTAAAGCAAAGTCCAACCTAATTAAAAAAACACCTTGCATTCTGAGAGGAAAAAAGGTATCATAGTTAGGTACTTGTCTAGGGATTAAGTGCGCACAAAAAGAAGAACGCTGAGCAATGATGTTGAAGGTTGCGACACACCCGGGAGCTTTGCCATGGGGTGGGTTGGGAATTTCGACGGAGCTAGTCTTGTTTTTAAAATAGACGAAGGAGGGAACACAATGGCAAAACAAAAGATTCGTATTCGTTTGAAGGCATACGAGCATCGCATTTTAGATCAGTCAGCTGACAAGATTGTCGAGACAGCAAAGAGAACTGGTGCAGCAATCGCGGGTCCAATTCCGTTACCAACGGAACGTACATTATATACGGTTATTCGTTCACCGCATAAGTATAAGGATTCTCGTGAACAATTCGAGATGCGGACACATAAACGTTTGATTGATATTGTAAATCCAACACCAAAGACAGTTGATTCATTAATGAAACTGGACTTGCCTAGCGGTGTGGATATTGAAATCAAGTTATAATTTTAGTGCAAACAAATAAATTTATTGGAGGTGTACTCATGACCACAAAAGGAATCTTAGGTAAAAAAGTAGGTATGACACAAGTCTTTACTGAAAACGGAGAATTAGTTCCCGTAACAGTTGTTGAAGTTGGAGGAAATGTTGTCTTGCAAGTTAAAACCGTTGAAAATGATGGTTACGAAGCAATTCAATTAGGCTTTGATGATTTACGTGAAGTCTTGTCAAACAAGCCTGCTAAAGGTCATGCAGCAAAAGCAAAAACTGCTCCTAAGCGCTTCATTCGTGAGATTAGCGATGTAACGCTGGGAGATTACAAAGTCGGAGATGAAGTTAAGGCAGACGTCTTTGAACCCGGTGACATCGTTAGTGTTACAGGTACATCAAAGGGCCATGGCTTCCAAGGTAACATTAAACGCTGGGGACAATCACGCGGACCAATGGCTCATGGTTCTCGTTATCATCGTCGTCCTGGTTCAATGGGTGTTATTATCAACCGTGTTTTCAAAGGTAAACTTCTTCCAGGCCGAATGGGTGGAAAACGGGTTACGATCAAGAATCTTGAAATCGTTAAGGCTGATACCGAAAACAACGTTCTGTTGATTAAGGGTAACGTCCCAGGAGCAAACAAGTCATTAGTTACGATTACAGGGAACGTAAAAGAAAAATAAAGAGGAAGGAGGAATTTTAAATGCCAAAAGTTACATTATATAAGCAAGATGGCAGTCAAAATGGTGAGGTTTCTTTGAATGAAGGAATTTTTGGAATCGAACCTAATAATAATGTCGTTTTTGATGCAGTTGTTATGCAACGTGCATCACGTCGTCAGGGAACACATGCTGTTAAAAACAGAAGTGCAGTTTCCGGGGGCGGAAAGAAGCCATGGCGGCAAAAAGGAACAGGGCGTGCGCGTCAAGGATCAATTCGCTCACCACAATGGGTTGGTGGTGGAACTGTCTTTGGCCCGACACCTCGTTCATACAGCTACAAACTTCCAAGGAAGGTTCGTCGCTTAGCAATCAGATCTGTCCTTTCTCAAAAGGTGCTTGATGAAAGCTTAGTGGTGGTTGACAAATTAGCATTTGAACAACCAAAGACAAAATCCTTTGCAGAAGTATTGGACAACTTAGATGTTAAGACAAAAGTATTAGTAGTTCTTGAAGATGGTAACGACTTAGCTGCACTTTCAGCGCGTAACTTGAAAAACGTTACGGTCATCGATGCAAAAGGCGTGAATGTCTTAGATGTTATCGACAATGATAAGTTGGTCTTGACTCAAGAAGCTCTTTCTCAAGTAGAGGAGGTTCTTGCATAATGGATGCACGCGATGTGATTTTAAAACCAGTTATTACTGAAGCTTCAACTGATCAAATGGATTCGAAACGCTACACTTTTGATGTAGCAGTAACTGCTACCAAAATACAGGTTAAAAAAGCGGTTGAAGAAATTTTTGATGTTAAAGTTGTTAAAGTTAACATTATGAACGTTAAAGGTAAAATGAAGCGAATGGGACGCTACGCTGGATACACCAAAAAGCGTCGTAAAGCGATTGTTACTTTGAGCGCTGATTCAAAAGAAATCAAATTATTCGAAAAATAAAAATTAATTAGGAGGGAATTCACGTGGGGATCAAAAAATTTAAACCGACCACAAACGGACGTCGTAACATGACCGGTTCAGATTTTTCTGAGATTACAAAAACAGTGCCAGAAAAATCATTACTTGAATCGCAAAGTAAGACAGCCGGACGTAATAGTTACGGCCGGATTACTGTACGTCATCGTGGTGGCGGCCACAAACGTCAATATCGTTTGATTGATTTCAAACGAATTAAAGACGAAGTGCCAGCAACAGTTAAGGCAATCGAATACGATCCAAACCGTTCTGCTAATATCGCACTTTTGGTTTATGCAGATGGAATTAAGTCGTATATTCTTGCACCTAAAGGCCTTGAAGTAGGTCAAATTGTTGAATCTGGTAAAGAAGTTGATATTAAGGTTGGAAACACCTTACCACTGGGAAGCATTCCAGTTGGTACAGTGATTCACAATATTGAACTTAAACCAGGAAAAGGCGGACAACTTGTACGTTCAGCTGGTACCTCGGCTCAATTGCTTGGTAAAGAAGGTAAGTATGTTTTAGTTCGTTTAACTTCGGGTGAAGTTCGAATGGTACTTGCAACTTGCCGTGCAACAATTGGTGCAGTTGGAAATGAACAGCATGAACTTATTAAAATTGGTAAAGCTGGTCGGACACGTTGGGCTGGCAAACGTCCTACAGTTCGTGGATCTGTTATGAACCCTAACGATCATCCACACGGTGGTGGTGAAGGTAAAGCTCCTGTTGGACGTCCAAGCCCAATGTCACCATGGGGTAAGAAAACTATGGGTTACAAGACACGTTCTAAGAAAGCTCAGTCAGACAAGTTTATCGTACGTAAACGTAATAAGTAGCCACCAAGCTGCTTAATAATCAGATGATCCGAAAGGAGGATTCACTTTGAGTCGTAGTTTGAAAAAAGGACCTTTTGCTGATGCACATTTGATGAAAAAAATCGAAGCGCAGGCAGATCAAGAAAAGAAATCCGTCATCAAAACATGGTCTCGTCGTTCAACAATTTTCCCAAGCTTTATTGGTTACACAATTGCAGTATATGATGGTCGCAAGCATGTGCCCGTATATATTCAAGAAGATATGGTAGGCCATAAGCTGGGTGAATTTGTGCCAACACGGACTTTCCATGGTCATGGCAACGTAGATAAGAAAACGGCAGTTAAGTAAGGGAGGATAATAAAATGGCTGAACAGGTAACATCAGCAAGGGCAATTGCCACCACAGTTCGCATTCCTGCGCGTAAAGCGCGCCTTGTGATCGATTTGATTCGTGGCAAGAGTGTAGCTGAAGCCTTAGGGATTTTAAAATTCACTCCTAGAGCTGGCTCCCCGATCATTGAAAAAGTTTTAAAATCAGCAATTGCAAATGCAGAAAATAACTTTGATTTAGACGTTGAAGATTTGTTTGTAAGCGAAGCCTATGTCAACGAAGGACCTACGCTCAAGCGTTTCCGTCCCCGTGCAAAGGGTTCAGCTTCTCCAATCAACAAGCGTACAAGTCATATTACTGTAGTTGTATCCGTAAAATAAGGAGGGATAATGCGTGGGTCAAAAAGTAAATCCAACGGGATTACGTGTTGGAATCATTCGTGACTGGGATGCTAAGTGGTATGCTGAAAAAGATTATGCAGCAAACTTGCACGAAGATTTGCACATCCGTAAATATATTGCAACTAAATTAGCCGATGCAGCTGTCTCTACCGTTGAAATTGAACGTGCCGCAAAGCGTGTTAATATTTCAATCCATACTGCAAAACCTGGTATGGTAATCGGTAAAGGCGGATCAGAGGTTGAAAAGCTTCGTAAAGAATTAAACGAATTAACAGGTAAGAGAGTTCACATTAACATTGTTGAAATCAAAAAACCTGATTTGGATGCTAAGCTTGTGGGCGAAAATGTTGCGGTTCAGCTTGAAAACCGTGTGGCATTCCGTCGTGCAATGAAGCAAGGTATTCAACGTACAATGCGTGCCGGCGCAAAGGGCATCAAAGTTCAAGTTGCTGGCCGTTTGAATGGTGCGGACATGTCACGTGTTGAACATTTTTCTGAAGGAACTGTTCCTTTGCACACATTGCGTGCAGATGTTGACTATGCATGGACCGAAGCTCAGACTACTTATGGTAAATTAGGCGTTAAAGTTTGGATTTACCGTGGGGAAGTTTTACCTGCTAGGAAAGAAAATAGCAAAGGAGGGAAATAACCTATGTTAGTACCAAAACGTACAAAGCATCGTCGCGAATTTCGTGGCAAGATGCGTGGTGAAGCTAAGGGTGGTAAGTCGATTGCCTTTGGAGAATATGGCTTGCAAGCTGTTGATTCTCATTGGATCACGAACCGTCAAATTGAAGCTTGTCGTGTCGCAATGACACGTTACATGAAACGTGGTGGGAAAGTTTGGATTAAAATTTTCCCTCACAAGTCATACACAGCAAAAGCAATTGGTGTTCGTATGGGTTCTGGGAAAGGTGCTCCCGAAGGTTGGGTAGCTCCTGTCAAACGTGGTAAGATTTTATTTGAAATCGGTGGGGTTTCTGAAGAAGTTGCCCGCGAAGCATTACGTTTAGCTTCCTACAAGCTCCCAATCAAGACCAAGTTTGTAAAACGTGAGGAAGTAGGTGGCGAATCAAATGAAGACTAAAGAAATTAACGAATTAACCACTACTGAAATGCTTGAAAAAGAGAAGCAGTTCAAGGAAGAATTATTTAACTTGCGTTTCCAATTAGCTACCGGACAATTGGAAAATACTGCTCGTTTGAAAGAAGTACGTAAAACAATTGCGCGTCTTAAGACCGCATTGCGTCAACAAGAATTAAACAAATAGAATACGAAGAAGGAGGAAAATAAAGTATGGCTGAAACTCGTAACCAGCGTAAAGTCTATCAAGGACGTGTTGTTTCGGACAAAATGGACAAAACAATCTCTGTTGTTGTTGAAACCTACAAGACTCACAAGACATACAACAAACGTGTTAAGTATTCCAAGAATTTTAAGGCACATGATGAAAACAACGAAGCAAAGGTTGGAGACATCGTCAGGATTATGGAAACTCGTCCATTGTCAGCTACGAAACGGTTCCGTTTATTAGATATCGTTGAAAAAGCAGTTATTATCTAGGTTACTTTGTTCCTAGTTAAAAATACTTTGATTCGTATTCTGATTTGTTAACGAAAGGAGGTCACATACAGTGATCCAACAAGAAAGTCGTTTAAAAGTCGCTGATAATTCTGGAGCACGTGAAATCTTGGTAATCAAAATTTTAGGTGGTTCACGTGTAAAAACTGCGAATATCGGTGATATTATCGTTGCTACTGTCAAACAAGCAACACCAGGTGGCGTTGTCAAAAAGGGTGACGTTGTTAAGGCCGTTGTTGTGCGTACTAAGTTTGGTACACATCGTACAGACGGTTCTTACATCAAATTCGACGAAAATGCTGCTGTGGTAATTGGTGATGACAAAGCACCAAAAGGCACACGTATTTTCGGACCAGTTGCTCGTGAGTTGCGTGATGGAAACTTCATGAAGATTGTTTCCCTGGCACCTGAAGTATTGTAATAAACCAACGTTGGCAAGGAGGTGCAAATCTAAATGTTCGTTAAAAAGAATGATAAGGTTAAAGTGATTGCCGGTAAAGATAAGGGTAAGACTGGTACGATCGAAAAAGTTTTTGCTAGCAAAGACCGGGTGATCGTAAAAGGTGTGAATATCATTAAAAAACACCAAAAGCCAAGTAATGCGAACCCAAATGGTGGAATCGTCGAGGTTGAAGCACCGATCCATGTTTCTAATGTTATGCTGGTTGACTTGTCTAATGATGAGGCTACTCGTGTTGCAAACAAGATCGTTGACGGCAAAAAAGTGCGAGTTTCCAAAAAAACTGGTAAAGCGCTAGACAAGTAGGCAGGAAAGGAGGATTACTTTCTTCATGGTTAATCGTTTAAAAGAAAAATATGACAAGAATATTGCTCCGTCATTGATGGAGAAGTTTAATTATACTTCAATCATGCAAGTCCCAAAGGTTGATAAAATTGTGATCAACATGGGTGTGGGTGATGCTGTTAGCAATGCTAAAAATTTAGATGAAGCAGTTGAAGAACTAACTTTGATCGCTGGTCAAAAACCAGTGATTACAAAGGCTAAAAAGTCAATTGCTGGTTTCCGCTTGCGTGAGGGAATGCCCATCGGAACAAAAGTTACATTACGTGGACAACGGATGTATGAATTTTTAGACAAATTGGTTTCAGTTTCATTACCACGTGTGCGTGATTTCCATGGTGTTAGCAAACGTGCATTTGATGGACGTGGAAATTATACATTAGGTATTCACGAACAACTGATTTTCCCTGAAATCGATTTTGATAATGTTAACAAAGTTCGCGGAATGGATATCGTCATTGTTACTACAGCTAACAGTGATGAAGAATCCAAAGAATTATTGACTCAATTAGGAATGCCATTCGCCAAATAAAGGGGGTTTCACATTGGCTAAAAAATCACAAATTGCAAAGAATAAACGCCAGGCTAAGTTCTCGACACAAGAATATTCGCGCTGTGCACGTTGCGGTCGTCCGCATTCTGTTTATCGCAAGTTTAAACTATGCCGTGTTTGCCTTCGAGATCTTGCACATAAAGGTCAGATTCCTGGGATGAAAAAGGCTAGTTGGTAATCCAATAAAGTAAAGGAGGGCAAATTAATGGCTATGACTGATCCAATCGCAGACTTCTTGACTCGTGTGCGCAATGCAAATGTTGTTAAGCATGAATCACTTGAAGTACCTGCTTCAAAAATCAAGCATGATATCGCTGAAATCCTTAAAAATGAAGGTTTTGTCCGCGATGTTGAATATATAGATGATGACAAGCAAGGAATCATTCGTGTATTTTTAAAATTTAACAAAAATAACGAACGTGTTATCACAGGAATTAAACGAATCTCTAAACCAGGTCTGCGTTCATACGTTAGAGCTGACGCTGTTCCTAAGGTTTTAAACGGTTTAGGAATTGCAATCCTCTCAACCTCAGAAGGGGTTATGACGGATAAAGAAGCTCGCGCTAAAAAAATCGGCGGCGAAGTGCTCGCATACGTTTGGTAGAAAAATAACGAAGTAAGGAGGTGTCATTCATGAGCCGTATTGGTTTTAAAGAAGTTACTTTACCTGAAGGTGTTGAAGTTAAACGTACTGACAATACCGTGACTGTTAAAGGTCCAAAGGGTGAATTAACAAGAGAATTTTCTGACAAGATTTCAATGGAAATCGAAGGCAAAACAGTTAAGTTTGATCGTGAAAGTGATGACAATAAAGTCAAGGCTTTACACGGTACAACACGAGCTTTGTTCCATAACATGGTGCTCGGCGTAACTGAAGGTTTCAAAAAAGAATTAGAACTTCAAGGTGTTGGATATCGTGCACAGATGAAGGGCAATAAGCTTGTCTTGAGTGTTGGTTATTCACATCCAGTTGAATTCGAACCTGAAGAAGGATTGAAAGTTGAAACTCCTTCTGCAACTTCAATTATTGTTTCTGGAATTTCAAAAGAAGAAGTTGGCGATTTAGCAGCACGGATTCGTTTGACTCGTGCTCCAGAACCTTACAAGGGTAAAGGGATTCGCTATGTTGGTGAATATGTTCGTCGTAAGGAAGGTAAGACTGGTAAGTAATACCAGTTTTTCTAAGTAATGCTAGCAGATTAAATTAAGAGGTGAAAATAGTGATTTCAAAACCAGATAAGAATAAAACACGTCAAAAGCGCCATACTCGTGTTCGCGGTAAGATCTCTGGTACATCTAAGCGCCCACGCTTAAATATTTATCGTTCAAATAAAAACATCTACGCTCAAGTAATTGATGACGTAGCGGGTGTGACGCTAGTTAGTGCCTCGACATTAGATAAAGAAGTTAGTGGTCAAACAAAAATTGAACAAGCTACTTCCGTTGGTGCAACTGTTGCCAAACGTGCCGTTGAAAAAGGTATTAAGGAAGTTATTTTTGATCGTGGTGGCTACTTGTATCATGGGCGCATTGAGGCTCTTGCTGCTGCTGCACGTGAAAATGGATTAGATTTTTAAGAAAGGGAGGGAAACTAGTTTATGACTTTTATCGATCCAGCTCAGTTAGATTTAGAAGATCGTGTGGTTGCAATCAACCGAATTACTAAAGTTGTTAAAGGTGGACGTCGTCTGCGTTTTGCTGCACTTGTAATTGTTGGCGATCATAATGGACACGTTGGTTTTGGAACTGGTAAGGCACAAGAAGTTCCAGATGCTATCCGTAAGGCTGTTGAAGCTGCACGCAAAAGCCTTATTAAGGTACCGATGGTCAACGAAACTCTTCCACATAAGGTTATCGGTGAATATAGCGGAAGCCGTATTTTATTGAAACCAGCAATTGCCGGTTCTGGTGTTGCTGCCGGTGGAGCAGTTCGTGCCGTGATGGAATTAGCAGGTGTTGCCGATGTAACAAGTAAGTCACTCGGTTCAAATACACCAATCAACGTTGTACGTGCAACAGTTGATGGCTTGCAGAAAATGAAGAGTGCTGAAGAAGTTGCAGCACTCCGTGGCGTTTCTGCACAGCACTTAGCAGAATAAGGAGGACTCAATTGTGGCTGAATTAAAAATTACATTAACTCGCAGCGTCATTGGGCGTCCTCAGAACCAGCGTGAAATTGTAAAGGCGCTTGGCCTGGGACGTGTCAACAGTTCGGTTGTGCTTCCTGACAATGCTGCAACTCGTGGTGCCGTTGCAAAGATTAATCATTTGGTTGCTGTTTCAGTTGCCGAATAAGTCATGCTATAATTACTAATAAGGAGGTGCCAACCTGATGAAATTACATGAATTAAAAGCGAGTGAAGGTTCACGCCAGACACGCAATCGTGTCGGCCGTGGAACTTCATCCGGTAATGGTAAGACTGCGGGCCGTGGTCAAAAAGGCCAAAAAGCGCGTGGAAAAGTTCGTTTAGGATTTGAAGGTGGACAGATGCCATTGTTCCGCCGGATGCCAAAACGTGGCTTCCAGAATATCAACCGTAAAGAATATGCTGTGGTAAATCTTGAAACGCTTAATAAGTTTGAAGATAACACTGAAATTACTCCTGTTCTTTTGGTTGAAAATGGTGTTGTTAAAGACGAAAAAGATGGTATCAAAGTTTTAGCAAATGGTGAATTGACGAAGAAATTGACTGTTAAAGCCAACAAATTCTCTGCTGCAGCTAAAGAAGCCATCGAAGCAGCTGGCGGTCAAGCCGAGGTGATCTAATGCTGAAAACAATGAAGAACGCCTTAGCTGTAAAGGAGATCCGTAATAAAATCTTATTTACATTAGGTGTCTTGATTGTCTTTCGTTTAGGCACATATATCACTGTCCCTGGGATCAACGCAAAAGCCTTGAGCAGCGTTGCATCTTCAGGGTTAGTTAGTATCTTGAATACCTTCAGCGGCGGCGGTTTAACTAACTACTCAATCCTTGCAATGGGTGTTTCGCCTTATATCACTGCGCAAATTGTTGTTCAGTTGTTGCAAATGGATATTGTGCCTCGCTTTGTTGAGTGGAGCAAACAGGGTGAAGTTGGCCGGAGAAAGCTGAATCAGGCTACCAGATACTTGACTATTGTGCTTGCGTTTGTACAGTCAATTGGGATCACAGCTGGTTTTAATGCGTTGAGCAGTTTGAATTTAGTTACTAATCCAGGTGTTAAGACCTATATTAGTATCGGAATTGTTTTAACAGGTGGGTCATTGTTTACAACCTGGTTAGGTGATATGATTACTGATCGCGGTTTTGGAAACGGAATCTCGATGATTATCATGGCAGGTATTTTAGCCAGAATCCCAACAGGTGTTAAACAGATTTATACTGAACAATTTGCAGATGCTTCCTCGGGTGAACTTTGGAAAGGAATTTTATTCGTAGCGGTCTTACTGGTTGCAATTTTGGTCATTGTGACATTTGTGACTTACGTCCAACAAGCGAATTATAAAATTCCAATTCAGTACACACGGCGGTTAGCTGGTGCAACGAATAATTCGTACTTACCGCTTAAAATCAACGTTGCGGGCGTTATTCCTGTTATTTTTGCAAGTTCATTTATTGCGACACCACAAACAATTCTGATGGCTTTTACCCAGAGCCATGGTGAGGATACGTGGTACAAAGTGTTGACTAACATTTTTAACATGCAGGCAACTGGCGGAATGATTCTCTATACGTTCTTGATCGTTGTCTTCACCTTTTTCTATGCTTTTGTGCAAGTTAATCCGGAGAAGCTTTCGGAAAACTTGCAAAAGCAGGGGAGCTACATTCCAAGTGTCTGGCCTGGGAAAGAGACTGAAAAGTATGTTTCCCATCTCCTGATGCGTCTTAGTTCCGTTGGTTCACTCTTTTTGGGATTAGTTTCCTTAATCCCATTAGTTGCTTCAAATATTTGGGGCTTAGATGAATCGATTGGCTTGGGCGGAACGAGCTTGTTGATTGTTGTCGGGGTTGCACTAGAATCTATTCGGCAATTAAAAGGTATGATGATGAAGCGTGAATATGTTGGCTTTATCAGGTAATACTCTGGATTAAGTTGGGCTTTGCAGTCTGCGGAGCCAGCTTTTTCATTTGAACTTATTTAAATTTCAATGGGGGTAAACGAAGCAATGACTGCTAAGAATCTAATGTTAATGGGGCTCCCCGGTGCTGGTAAAGGAACCCAGGCGGAAAGAATCGTAGCTGATTTTGAAATTCCACATATTTCGACCGGAGATATTTTTCGGGCCGCAATTAAGAATGGCACGCCAATGGGTCTTAAGGCTAAGAGTTTCATTGATAAGGGCGAGTTAGTCCCTGATGAGGTTACAAATGGCATCGTCAAGGAACGTTTAATGGAAAATGATACTGCAAAAGGATACTTACTTGATGGTTTCCCACGTAATTTAGCGCAAGCTACAGCGCTGAAAGAGATGGGCACAGAACTTGGAAAGCCTTTATCAGCTGTTATTAATATCCATGTTGACCCGAACTCTTTAATGGAACGGTTGACAGGACGATTTATTTGTCGAAATTGCGGCGCAACCTATCATAAGATTTTTAATCCAACGAAGGTTGAAGGAACATGTGATCGTTGCGGAGGTCATGAGTTTTATCAGCGCGAAGATGACAAGCCGGAAACTGTTAAGAATCGGTTAGAGGTTAACATCAAGATGAATACACCGTTGCTGTCTTTTTATCAAACACAGGGACTGTTGCATCAAGTTGATGGTAATCAGGAAATTAGTAAAGTCTTTAGTGATATTAAGGATATTTTGCAAAAGTTGTAAGCGATGTTTAGTAGTATTTCAGCTTGCTTATTTCTAGACAAGATGATATAATATTCCAGGTTTATCTTTTCAAGAGGGGGAGTCTGTCCATTTGGCAGATGCTCCTGCAGAAAAGGGCACTTAGACTTCGGTTGGAAGTGTCTATCATTATTACTTGTGAAGTTTTGAAATCATTTAAGGAGGTACTTTTGCGTGGCGAAAGATGATGTGATTGAAATTGAGGGCAAGATTAAAGAAACACTGCCCAATGCGATGTTCAAAGTTGAACTCGAAAATGGGCATGAAATCTTAGCCCATGTTTCTGGGAAAATCCGGATGCATTACATTCGCATTTTACCCGGTGACAGGGTAACGGTTGAAATGTCCCCTTACGATTTGACTAAGGGTCGCATTACCTATCGCTTTAAATAGATTGTACTTCATCAAATATCTATGGGAGGTATAATTCATGAAGGTAAGACCATCAGTAAAACCAATGTGTGAACACTGTAAAGTAATTAAGCGCAAAGGCCGTGTTATGGTTATTTGTTCTAATCCAAAGCATAAACAACGTCAAGGATAATAAAAATTAGGAGGTGTAATTGTTATGGCTCGTATTGCAGGTGTCGATTTACCACGCGATAAGCGAATCGTAATCGGCTTAACTTACATTTATGGAATCGGTAATACTACTGCACAGAAGATTGTGGCAGAAGCAGGTGTTTCTGCAGACGTTCGTGTCCGTGATTTGACAACAGATCAAGAAGACAAGATTCGTGCTGCTGTTGATAACTACAAGGTTGAAGGTGACCTTCGCCGTGGAATCAGCTTGGATATCAAGCGTCTTTCAGAAATTGGTTCATACCGAGGCCTTCGTCATCGTCGTCATTTACCAGTTCGTGGACAAAACACGAAGAATAATGCACGGACACGTAAAGGCCCAGTCACATCAATTGCTGGCAAAAAGAAATAATTAAATTAATAGACAAAGGGGGTCAGCTAATTCATGGCAGTTAAGAAAGGTACACGTAAACGTCGTGTCAAGAAAAATATTGAAAGCGGCGTTGCACATATTCACTCAACGTTTAATAACACATTAGTTATGATTACTGATGTGCATGGCAATGCGATTGCATGGTCGTCAGCAGGTTCTCTTGGCTTCAAGGGAAGTCGTAAATCGACTCCATTCGCTGCTCAGATGGCTGCGGAAGCTGCCGCTAAGGGTTCAATGGAACATGGAATGAAGAGTGTAGAAGTTGCAGTTAAAGGACCAGGCTCTGGTCGCGAAGCTGCTATCCGTGCATTACAAACAACAGGACTTGAAGTAACTTCTATTCGCGATGTTACTCCTGTTCCTCATAATGGATGTCGTCCTCCAAAGCGTCGCCGTGTTTAATGTGGTATCGTATTCATTTTGAGGTAAATCTTCATAATGTTTTCGCCAGATTGCACGCAGCGTTTTGAAAGGGGTAAAGATAAGAATGATCGAATTTGAAAAACCAAAAATTCATAAAATAGAAGAAAGTCATGATTATGGCAAATTTGTTGTTGAACCGCTGGAACGTGGTTACGGCACAACATTAGGCAACTCTCTTCGTCGAATTTTGCTTTCTTCGCTACCTGGTGCAGCAATCACAAGTATCCAAATTGATGGAGTTCTTCATGAATTTTCAACAATTAAAGGTGTACTTGAAGATGTTACACAAATTATTTTAAACTTGAAGAAGGTCGCTTTGCGGATTGATTCAGAAGAAGACCAAACACTGGAGATCAGCGTTAATGGGCCCTTAGAAGTAAAGGCCGGCGATATTCAAGGTAGTAGTGATGTGGAAGTGCTGAATCCAGATCTGTATCTTTGTACAGTTGCTGAAGGAGCATCTTTTCACGTACGCATGAATGCTAACACTGGTCGTGGTTATGTTTCGGCTGATGAAAACAAGATTAAGGCCGATGATATGCCGATCGGTGTTTTGCCAATTGACTCAATTTATACCCCGATCGAGCGTGTCAACTATCAAGTTGAGAAAACACGTGTTGGTCAAAGAGATGATTACGATAAATTGACGCTGGATGTTTGGACCAATGGTGCAGTTTCACCTAGCGAGGCAATTAGTTTATCGGCTAAAATACTCACTGAGCATTTAACTTTATTTGTTGATTTGACTGATGAAGCTAAAAATGCTGAAATCATGGTCGAAAAAGAAGAAACGCATAAAGAAAAAATGCTTGAGATGACAATTGAAGAGCTTGATCTTTCTGTACGTTCTTATAACTGTTTAAAACGTGCTGGGATTAACACTGTTCAGGAGTTAACTAATAAGTCTGAAGCCGATATGATGAAAGTTCGTAATTTAGGACGTAAATCACTGGAAGAAGTTAAAAATAAATTAACTGATCTTGGGTTATCATTACGTCATGATGACTAAAATTAATTAAGGACAAGGGAGGGGAACAAACTCATGGGTTACCGGAAATTAGGACGTACAAGCGGACACCGCAAGGCACTTTTACGCAATCTGACGACGGACTTGCTTGTTAATGAAAAAATTGTGACAACTGAAGCACGTGCTAAAGAAGTACGTAAAACAGCTGAAAAGATGATTTCATTAGGAAAGAAAGGCGACTTGCCTTCACGTCGACGCGCTGCTGCATATTTAATGGATGTTGTTGCTGACGTTAAGGAAGATGGCGATGATGTTGTTGTACAAACTGCATTGCAAAAGCTTTTCTCTGATGTCGCAGATCGTTTCAAAGAACGCAATGGCGGCTACACAAGAATTCTGAAGATGGAAGAACGTCGTGGCGATGCTGCCAAGATGGTTGTTCTTGAATTGGTTGATTAGTCAGTAATTTTTAAAATTTGTCACTTTTATAACGATAACTGGGCGTTACGATGTTGGTGAATACCTAGTCTAGTCCTAAGTACCCTGTTGGGGAAACCTTCGTTGTAAAAAGTGATTTTTTTTGGCCCTGGAAGAAAATCCAGGGCTTTTTGCATCTCCAATTAATTGTCACTTGCGACCAGCTGTTTTGGTGCAGAAATTTAGCAGTTGTGTACAAGCCTTTTTCAGCACTGACGTCATTGATTTTTAATATATTTGAACAGGGGAGTTGTGGTATGATAGGTGCAATAAGTTCAACTTGAGGAGCGATATTGGACAATGGAAAAGATAATTGAGATTGCAGACCTGACTTTTCACTATCCGCAACAGGATTCGGAGTTGTTGCGCCAAGTCAATCTCACAATCCATAAGGGAGAATGGGTGGCCTTGATTGGACATAACGGAAGTGGTAAGAGTACACTTGCACGTCTAATCGATGGTCTGCTAGTCCCGACGACTGGAACGCTTAAAATTGGGGGAACCATTTTAAGTGACGCTTCAGTGTGGCAAATTAGGAAAAAAATTGGAATGGTTTTTCAAAATCCTGACAATCAATTTGTGGGGGCAAATGTTGAAGAAGATGTTGCCTTTGGGCTGGAAAACTTGGCAATTCCCCGTGCACAAATGCAAGTTCGAGTTAAGGAAGCACTTCAAAGAGTTAACATGTGGGAGTTTCGTGAACATGAACCAGCTCGCCTTTCTGGGGGACAGAAGCAAAGAGTTGCATTGGCGGGTGTAATTGCGATGCGTCCAGAAATTATTATCTTAGATGAGGCGACCAGCATGCTTGATCCAGAAGGTCGCAAAGATGTTATTAAAATAATTCAAGAATTGAGTCAAGCTGGTTTTACCATCATTTCAATTACTCATGATATTAATGAAGCTTCTTTAGCGCAACGCGTGGTAGTCTTAAATGATGGTCAGATATTGCAAGCTGCTACACCGCAGACTGTGTTTGCAAGAGGCGAAAAATTATTAGCTGTAGGGCTTGATGTGCCATTTTCTGAAAAACTAAAGGTTGCCTTGAGTAGGCAGGGACTGCATGTACCAGCGGGATATTTAACAGAAGAAGGGATGATCGACTGGTTATGTCAATCCATTTCAAAAACGTAAACTATATTTATCAACAAGCCACACCGTTTGAACAGCAAGCACTGTTTGATATTTCACTTACGATCCCCAGCGGAAGTTATACAGCAATCATCGGACATACCGGAAGTGGTAAGTCAACTTTATTGCAGCATTTAAATGGGCTCTTGAAACCAACGAGTGGACAAATCACAATTGAAAAGCAGATAATTACACCCACTACAAAAAATAAGGCATTGAGTAGTTTGCGTAAACAAGTCGGAATCGTTTTTCAATTTCCAGAAGCACAGTTGTTTGAAGAGACGGTCTTAAAGGACATTGCATTTGGACCTAAAAATTTTGGGAGTTCTGAGCAAGAGGCAACTCAGCTGGCTCGTCAGATGGCACACTTGGTTAACTTACCGGAGGAACTGCTTGAAAAATCACCCTTTGAACTTTCGGGTGGTCAAATGCGTAGAGTGGCGATTGCTGGTATTTTAGCGATGGAGCCACAGGTCTTGGTACTCGATGAACCGACTGCGGGATTAGATCCGCGTGGAAGAGCAGAAATTATGGAAATCTTTCAAGCGTTAAGAATAAAGCAGCACTTGACGATCATTCTTGTAACTCATCAAATGGACGATGTTGCACGCTATGCAAATCATGTGATCGTTTTGGAAAAAGGACGGTTACTGGCATCAGGAACTCCAACAGAAATCTTTTCCGATCCGGATTGGTTGCGGACACATCACTTGGCTTTGCCTCAAGCTACTCGCTTTGCTAGTGCACTTCAAAAAAAGAGCGGGTTTGAATTTTCAAAAATGCCTTTAACTGAAGAAGAGTTAGCTAACCAACTGGTTCAGCAACTGGGGAAAAGGGGGTAAGTGTATGAATAAGATCATTCTTGGTCGGTATATTCCAGGGGCTTCCTTTGTACACCGCTTGGACCCTCGTTCAAAGCTGATTTTAAGTTTTTTCTTTATTGTAGTGATTTTCTTTGCAAATAATGTACAGTCTTATTTGTTGCTTGGAGTCTTTACACTTTTTTGCGTATATTTATCAAAAATTAGCTTGGCATTCTTTATTAAAGGTGTCCGCCCGTTGATTTGGTTAATTTTGTTTACGGTTGTGCTCCAGATTTTCTTCACCCGTGGTGGGCAGGTCTACTGGCAATTTGGACCTTTTTCAGTGACACATTTTGGATTAGTCAATGGCGGTTTTGTTTTTTGCAGATTTGTCCTCATCATTTTTATGTCGACGTTGCTGACTTTAACCACAGCACCGCTTGAGATTGCCAGTGCATTGGAAGCCTTGATGTTGCCTTTGAAGAAATTTAAGGTGCCGGTTTATGAAATTTCATTAATGATCTCAATTGCATTACGTTTTGTACCAACGTTAATGGATGAGACTGAGAAAATAATGAATGCGCAGCGTTCTCGTGGAGTGAATTTTGGAGAAGGCAGCTTGATTAAGCAACTTAAAGCAGTTGTCCCACTGCTAATCCCGCTTTTTGTTGGAGCCTTTAATCGTGCAGAAGATCTCGCAACTGCAATGGAGGCCCGCGGTTATCGCGGCGGAGAAGGCCGGACCAAGTATCGAGTTCACTTCTGGAAACGCCGTGACACGCTTAGTTGTGTGTTATTTGGATTATTAACACTGTTACTTTTATTTTTACGTAACTGGTAGTTTTGAATGTGGAGAAGAGAATGTCTAAGAGATATAAAATTACGATCGCATATGATGGAACAAATTTTGCTGGTTTTCAAAGCCAGCCCCAGCAGCGGACAGTTCAAACTGTTTTGGAAGCTGCAGTCAATAAAATGAGTACAGCAGCCGATTTTGTGCATGTTTTCGGATCGGGGCGCACAGATGCAGGAGTGCATGCGTTAGGTCAAGTGGCTCATTTTGATCTTGAAAACGAAATTCCTGAACAAGGGATTGTGAATGGCTTGAATAGTATTTTGCCGCTAGATATACAAATTTTAGCTGCGCAAGTTGTGCCGACAAGTTTTCATGCACGCTTTACGACACATGCTAAAAGTTATGTTTACCGTGTTAGTCGCGGCAGATTCGTAGATCCATTCAAACGCTTTTACACCGGGCATTATAAATACCCACTGGATGTGAAGTTGATTAAGGCAGCTTTGCCTGATGTCATTGGTGAACATGATTTTTCAAGCTTTGTAGCAGCTGGGAGCCAGGCACGTTCGCACGTTAGAACAATTTATCAGGCAACTGTGACGGAGAATCCTACCAGCAATGAAGTTGTTTTTGAGTTTTGTGGTAATGGCTTCTTATATAATCAAGTTAGAATTATGGTTGCAGCTCTTTTGGAAATTGGCAATGGTAGGCGACCAGTTCACGATTTTCTAAGACTTTATGAAGTGAAAGATCGAAATGAATGCCGCCAGACTGCACCAGCAAGTGGATTGTATCTTAAAAAAGTATATTATAATGATGATTGGCTTAAAAATGTGTAATAGTTTTGATTGACTTTGATCAAGAAAAATTGTATCATAATATTTGGTATTGTTTGCCCCACAGTAGGCCCCGGAAACTTATTATGTGTCAAACAAGCATATAAAAATGGAGGAAATAATCGTGCGTACAACATATATTGCAAAACCAGGTGAAGTGGAACGTAAATGGTATGTCGTAGATGCAACAGATGTTCCTTTGGGACGTCTGTCGGCAGTCGTTGCTTCTATCTTGCGTGGTAAAAATAAACCAACTTTTACACCTAATATTGATACAGGTGACTTTGTCATTGTAATCAACGCAGAAAAAGTTGCTTTGACTGGACGAAAAGCAACTCATAAAATTTACTATCATCATACAGATCATCCAGGTGGCTTAAAGAGTCGGACAGCTGGCGATTATCGTCAGAATGATCCTGAAAAATTAATTGCACTCTCTATTCAAGGGATGCTTCCAAAGGGAACCCTTGGTAAAGCTCAGGCTAAGAAGTTACATGTTTATCGTGGAGCAGACCACAAACATGCTGCACAGCAACCAGAAACATTAGATATCACAAACTTAATCTAGGAGGAAACGTAATTGGCTCAAGTACAATATAAAGGAACAGGCCGCCGCAAAAATTCTGTTGCGCGAGTACGCTTGGTACCCGGTACCGGAAAAATCGTTATGAACGGCAAACCTGCTGAAGAATATATCCCATTTGCAAACTTACGCGAAGTCATGGTACAACCATTTGATGTTACAGAAACAAAAGGTAGTTACGATGTTCTTGTCAACGTTGATGGTGGCGGCTTCTCTGGTCAAGCAGGTGCAACTCGTCATGGAATTGCACGTGCACTGCTTGAAGTAGATCCTGATTTCCGTGGTGTTCTGAAACGTGCAGGACTCTTGTCACGTGATGCACGTATGAAAGAACGTAAGAAGCCAGGTCTTAAAAAAGCTCGTAAAGCTCCACAATTCTCAAAACGTTAATTTTTATATTGAGACTAAAGCTCTCCTTCTGGGGAGTTTTTTTGTTGCAACAAATTATTGACAGCAACAAGCAGAGCCTGCTCTTGTTACTGCTTAAGCAATATGCTACACCCAAATATCCAGCTTGTCTTTTGAGCTTGACAACTTATGGTTTTCCGCTAGAATGGCAGTATGCATTAAAAATAAATGAAAATCTGCTAAATAAAAATGTTAAATCTAGAAGCAAACCTGTTTTTTAAAGAACTAGGTACACAATCAAAGCGGGATGTGACAAACCAAGTTCCTTTCGCAGGTAAGTTGAACTTTTTTTCTGCATACATAGTTATTCAACTATTAGGGCAAAGGGAGTGAAATAATAAGTGAAAAATTTTAAAGTGGCGTTGTTGCAGTTTGATATTGCGCTTGCAGAACCTGATAAAAATTATCAAAAGGTTGAGCAGCAAATTGCATTAGCTGCGCGCACACACCCAGATGTAATTGTCCTTCCGGAAATGTGGAACACGGGGTATGCGCTTGACCAGCTCAAGCGACTTGCCGATCAGGATGGTGTACGTACGAAAGCTTTTCTACAGCAGATGGCGCAGCAGTATCAGCTCAATATTGTAGGCGGTTCAGTGGCTACTCAAAAAAATGAACATTTTTTTAATACTAGTTATGTTTTTGATAAATCTGGTGAACTCCTAAGTGAATATGATAAAGTCCATCTTTTTGGATTGATGGAGGAAGATCAATGGATTACGGCAGGCCAAATGGGAAATAGCTTTCAGTTCGCCGGGATTTCTGCTGCGGGTGTAATTTGCTACGATATTCGCTTTCCAGAATGGGAACGTAAGTTAATGGCAAACGGGCAGCAGGTGTTGTTTGTAAGTGCCCAGTGGCCGCAACCAAGAATTGCGCAGTGGAAAATTTTGTTGCAGGCAAGAGCCATTGAAAATCAGGCGTTTGTTGTTGCAGTTAACCGTGTCGGCACTGCCAATGCCGACTATTTTAATGGACATTCGCTGGTAATTGATCCGCTGGGGAAGATCATGTTAGATGCACAAAATGAAGAGGGCATTTTTACAGCCGAGCTTGATTTTTCTAGGTTAAAAAAAGTCAGAGGCGAAATTCCTGTTTTCAAAGATCGCCGCGTAGACCTTTATTAAGTAGTTAGCTTTAAGCTGAACAAAGAAGGGAATCGTAAATATGTTTTTTGAAGAGTCACAATTACTAAAGGGACTACCATCACAATTCTTTGCCACTCTCGTACAGAAGGTCAATCAAAAAATTGCAGCCGGCAATGATGTAATTAATCTGGGACAGGGCAATCCTGATCAACCAACGTTTGACTACATAGTTAAAGCACTGCAAAAAGAAGCTGCTAAACCGCAGAATCATAAGTATTCGCAATTTAGAGGCATGCATTCTTTGAAGCAGGCTGCCGCTGATTTTTATCAAAAACATTATCAAGTTAAGCTTGATCCGGAAAAAGAAATTGCAATTTTAGGGGGATCAAAGATCGGCTTGGTCGAACTCCCGTGGGCGCTGATGAATACTGGTGAAAACTTGTTGCTTCCAGACCCGGGGTATCCGGACTACTTATCTGGAGTGGCCCTAGGGAAAGTAAATTATAGTACATTTCCATTAAAAAAAGAGAATAACTTTTTACCAGATTATGCAGAAATACCTGCAGCAGATGCACAAAAGGCAAAGTTTATCTATTTAAACTATCCTAATAATCCAACTGGGGCGGTTGTAAATCGTGAATTTTGGGCGGAAACGGTGGCTTTTGCCCAAAAATATCAATTAGGTGTAGTTAGCGACTTTGCATATGGTGCTTTGGGCTTTGAGGGTTACAAAAATCCGAGTTTTCTACAGGCTCCTGGGGCAAAAGAGGTCGGAGTAGAGTTTTATACTTTTTCCAAGACCTTTAATATGGCAGGCTGGCGCATTGCATTTGCGGCTGGTAATGCTTCAATGATTGAAGCAATTAATTTAATTCAGGACCATTTATTTGTGAGCGTCTTTCCTGCAATCCAAGCAGCAGGAGTGACGGCGCTCACAGCTGCAGACGAGGAAAAAGAAGTCGCACGGTTAGTGGCTATTTATGAAGAAAGACGCAATGCGTTTATCAAAGCTGCTGCTCAAATTGGGTGGAAAGCTTTTGTGCCAGGAGGGACATTCTATGCTTGGATGCCAGTTCCAGAAGGCTATACTAGTGAAAGTTTTGCAGATATCTGTTTGGAAAAAGCAAATGTTGCAGTTGCACCAGGAAGAGGATTCGGTGCACGCGGTGATGGCTACGTTAGAATTGGGCTTTTGGTTTCGCCAGCCCGTTTAATTGAGGCAGTTGAAAGAATCGGTAAACTTAATTTATTTGAGAAGTAGCTTCAAAGCAAAAATTACTTGTGTAAAGTAAATAGTAATAGAGCGAATTTAAAGTTCTTCAGTATATAATGAAGCAGTCTAAGAATCTTAAGGCCAACATGTAAGTGCCAAGATCTAAGTATTATTGGTAAAATACAGGTTGAGTCTGGAGATAATGAGGCTGTTTTTTGTTTGAAAGTTCAGCTAAACAGCGTGAACAGAGACTTTTATAAATAAATCTTAAAAAGATTAAAAAAAGAGGAAAAAAGCAAAAATAATTTGCTAAAAAAAATTAGTCAAGTTATAATTAATATAAGGTTGAGTTTATTAAAATTTGTATTTTAAGTAATACATATTAATGTTAATTAGTTCATTTTTTGTTATTTAAGTAGTACAATGAGTAAACAAAGTAGAGAATAAGTGGCAGTGAAGAGGTTTTCTTAAAAGGGGTGATTCATTCCAAAGATTATTAAAGTGAACGTTTTTGTCGTCTTACTGCTGTGACTTTCTCGATTCTCTTCATAAAAGGCGTAATAAAATTAGCTTTATGAAGAAATTGCTAAGACGTTTCCGACTGACTTGACAACGGAAGAGTATTTTAGTATATTATTGTAGTTTAAGTAGTGCATAAATTATTTTAAACTTTCGGAGGCAAAAAAGTGATAACTTTACAAAAATCCCTAACAAACTTAATGCAAGTGCTGCGCTTACATGAACATCGCCAAAATGATCCAGATTTTGAACGTTTAGGCGCAATCGATGTTTACTATTTAGAAGCAATTTATCAATTAAAAGAGCCAACGATTGGAATGATTTCTAGACTACTTGATCAATCTACCCCCAACACCAATTATCATATCAAGAAATTAGTGAAATTAGGTTTGATCGAAAAAAGACTGGATGACACCGATCGTCGTGTGACTCATTTACGTGTAACTGACAAATATCTTAAAATGCTCAATCTTGATAGTGATTTTTGGCAACGCTTGGAAAATCGCATGGAAGATGAAGTCGCACCTAAAGATCTCGCTATTTTCAAGCGTGTATTACGACAAACAACAGAATTGGTCGCAGATGAGAGCCTTGATGAATTCTAAAATAGTTTTCAACCAGAGTATGTTTTTCACTGATAACACTGACAGCTAAGAAAGCCAATTAAAATCGGCTTTCTTAGTTTTTTTTTAATATGCTATAATCAATGCATGGAAAAGACGGGGGTTGAAACTTTGGGTAACAAGAATAGAACATTAAGAAGTGTTTTTATTGCATTTTTTTGTGCAATTATCATTTTACAAAATCTAATTCCTTTTCTAGGATATATTCCGCTAGGACCGTTGGATCTGACTCTGATTCATATTACGGTCATAGTGGCAGCTTTTGTTTTAGGTGTACGTGCAGGTGCTTTAGTTGGTGGAGTTTGGGGCGTGATTACTTTTATCAGGGCTTTTGTTTGGCCGACGAGTCCGCTGGCAACGATTGTCTTTATTAATCCACTAGTTGCGATTTTTCCGCGCATCATGATTGGAGTCGTGGCGGCTGTAGTTTTTAGGCTTGTATTATCAAAAACTAACAAAGCATTTGCTGCAATGTCACTTGCGGCAGTTTTGGCATCATTGACAAATACGTTCCTGGTGTTAGGACAGATCTATTTTTTCTATCAAGGAAAATCGCAGATCCTTTATCATTTAGATGCACAAGCATTACTCCCTTATTTACTAGGGGTAATCGGTACTAACGGAATCCCAGAAGCCATTCTTGCTGGGATTATAGCACCATTGATCAGTATGCCATTAATTAAGAAGTGGGACTTTCAAAAGTAAGAATCTGAACATCAAAATGAAAGGTTGAATAGAGTGGCAGTTAAGCGAAAAAGGAAGACAACTAAGCGAAAAAGTCGCGGGAGAAGACCGCAGCAAAAACATAATTTTTTGTTTGAAAATGGGCACTTGCAAGTGACCAATCTTTTAGTGGTGCTTCTTTTTTTAGGAGTTCTAATGCTGCAATTTGTTGGTTGGACGAGTCAGGATAATTCCCAGAAAAATTCTGCTACGAACGCAACAATGCAGATTACAGACAATCAGAAAAGGGCATTTATTGCACAAATTTTACCTATTGCCCAAGCAGAGCAGCAAAAATACAAGATCTTTGCTAGTATAACGCTTGCACAAGCAGCGCTTGAATCTGATTGGGGTCAAAGCCAGCTTGCTAGCCAGTATCACAATCTTTTTGGTGTAAAAAGTAGTGCTTCGGATGCACAATTGCTCACAACTAAAGAGTACGTAAATGGGCAATGGATTACGGTACAGGCACGTTTTGCAACTTATGCCAGTTGGAAGCAGTCAGTGCAGGCGCATACACAATTATTTGTAAATGGTACAGCTTGGGATCACGCACATTATGAAGAGGTTCTGACGGCAACTAATTATCAGCAAGCTGCCGAGGCTTTGCAGAAGAAGGGATATGCAACAGACCCAGAATATGCCCAAAAGTTGATTTCGCTGATTAAAGAATATCAATTAAACAAGTACGATGGACTTTAATGGATAGAATACGAACAATTGTGGTTGAATTAGCTCTGATTGTATGATATTCTTCTGGAGGGCTGACTAGCAATGCAGCATTGGAAAGCAGATGTGATGTTAAGCAGCATTAAGCTGATTTTAGATACAGTATAGTGAAGGGAAGAACGACAAAAGTGAAATTATTAGAGGATCGAATCCGCGAAGATGGAGTAGTGCTTCCAGGAAACGTGTTAAAGGTTAATCAATTTTTGAATCATCAGATTGATCCAGAATTAATGTATGCACTTGGTAAAGAATTTGCAAACCTGTATCAGGCAGAAAAGATCACGAAGATTTTGACGATCGAGGCTTCTGGAATTGCTCCGGCAATTATGACAGGGCTTATATTGCATGTGCCAGTGTTGTTTGCACGTAAACAAAAAAGTGTCACAATGAATGATAATCTCTATACTGCCGATGTCTATTCGTATACAAAGAAGACTAAAAATAAAGTGGCAGTGACGAAGAATTTCTTACATGCTACAGATCGAGTATTGATTGTGGATGATTTTTTAGCAAATGGTCAAGCGGTTAATGGACTCTTGGATATTTGTGAGCAGGCACACGCTGGAGTGGTCGGAGTTGGAATTGCAATTGAAAAATCATTTCAAGCGGGTGCACAGCTAATTAGAAAAAGAGGAGTTCGGCTTGAATCGCTAGCACGTATAGCTTCTTTTACCAATAATGAGGTTCATTTTGTTGGAGGAGAAGACAGTGAAGAATAATGAAGTAAAGAATGTAGGCCAATTTCAGACTGCAGTTTTAGGACTTCAGCACTTATTGGCAATGTATTCTGGTGCAGTTGCGGTTCCTTTGTTGATTGGAACTGCGCTTAAATTCAACAGTGCACAGATGACGTATTTGGTCTCAATTGATATTTTTATGTGTGGTCTAGCAACACTTTTGCAATTATTAAGAAATCGCTATTTTGGAATTGGTTTGCCGGTAATTCTTGGGTGTGCAATTCAAGCTGTGGCACCTTTGAAGATGATTGGAAAAGAATTTACGATCGGAACAATGTATGGGGCAATTATTGTCGCGGGTTGTTTTGTTTTTTTGATTGCGGGCCAGTTTTCACGAATTAAGAAACTTTTTCCACCTGTGGTGACAGGGTCATTGATTACAGTAATTGGGCTTACCTTGATTCCAATTGCGGTTCAAAACTTAGGTGGAGGAGACGCTACCGCTAAAAACTTTGGTGACCCACAGAATTTATTGCTGGGCTTTTTGACAATTGTAGTAATTTTGGGTGTTCAGATCTGGGCCCGGGGTTTTTTGAGCACAATTGCAGTTTTATTGGGCTTGATAGTAGGAACAATTGTTGCCGCAATTAGTGGGATGGTTTCGGCTGCCCCAATTACTGAGGCAGCCTGGTTCCACATCCCGCAACCTTTTTATTTTGGGATGCCGCATTTTGAATGGTCTTCAGCGGTGACCATGATAATTATTGCCTTGGTTTCAATGGTTGAGTCGACCGGGGTGTTTTTTGCACTTGGAAATGTCCTAGATAAAAAAATTACAGCTGCTGACCTGAAAAGAGGGTACCGTGCAGAAGGGTTAGCCGTTATTCTCGGTGGTGTTTTTAATACCTTCCCGTACACAACTTTTTCACAAAATGTTGGGTTGCTACAGCTTTCGGGAATTAAGACTAAACGGCCGATTTACTGGTCAGCGGGGCTTTTGATGCTGATGGGACTGCTGCCCAAAATTGGGGCGTTAGCGACGATCATTCCTACGGCTGTACTTGGCGGCGCAATGTTGGTAATGTTTGCGATGATCAGTGTGCAAGGGATTCGAATGTTATTGCGAGTGGACTTCAATGACCAGCGCAATATCTTAATCGTAGCAATCTCGGTTGGTTTGGGACTGGGGGTCTCCGTTTACCCCACGATTTTCCAATTCTTACCTAAGGCTATTCAGTTATTTTTAGGCAATGGGATCGTAGTTGCAAGTCTAGCATCTGTCGGATTAAACATTATTTTTAAAGGAAGAGCCGGTTTAGATGAGTAATTCATGAAACAAAACCCTACACTTTTTTTTAAAGTTGGGGTTTTTTACTGTTTTTTTAATTATTACTTTAAAATTTGGAATAAGTCTTCGTCCAATTCTATGGTAGAATGTGAATAAGAGAAGTTTAGCTGGGCTTTACCCGGAACAAACAGTTAATCTATTCATAAGGAAAGTAGTGAGAGAATGGACAAGAAAATATTGTTTCCAGGGAGCACAATCGGAATCATTGGCGGGAGTGCGAGCGGTATTATGCTTGCAGAAGCTGCTAAAAAGATGGGTTTCAAGGTAATTGCTTATAACAGTGATGAAGCAGCTCCAACTGTTCAGGAAGCCGACCTGGGAATTACGGGTTCCTATACTGACCACGGTAAATTACAGGATTTTGCTGAACGCTGTGATCTGGTAACATATGAATCAGAAAATGTCCCTTCTGATGTAATCGCATTTATTTCACAATTTACGGCGGTTCCTCAGGGAAAAGATGCTTTGGAAATTGCACAGGATCGTTTATTAGAGCGGGCCTTTTTAGAGCAGGTGAACGTTAATATTGCTCCTTACGCGACAATTGTGAGTTTGGATGACATTTATCAAGCGATTGGTTCCATTGGCTATCCATGTGTACTTAAACCAATTCAAAAAGGATTTGGTAAGCGACGTCAACAAGTGATTCGCAAACAGTCTGATATTGCTAAATGCGCAGATCTAATTGATTTAGGAACCTATGTACTTGAAGCTTGGGTTCCTTATATGAAAGAACTATCGGTAATTGTTGCTAAAGAAGCTGATGGGGCACTTAATCTTTTTCCAGTTATCGAAAATGTTTATCGTGATCATCGCCTCTTTGAGTCAATTGTCAAATGTGAGCTTGACTCGGCTGTTGAAGAAGAGATACGGCGGCTGGCAACCGAAATTGCTAAACAATTAAACTATGTGGGTGTTTTGGAAGTTGCTTTTTTCCTAACAAAAAGTGGCACAATTTATGTTAAACGGATCGTGCCTGCGTTGCATAAAGCAGGATTTGTATTTGATAAAGCTACAAATGTCTCGATGTGCGAACAGCATTTGCGTGCATTGGCTCAGATGCCACTGCCGCAGGTGCATTATTTACAACCAACAGTCATGGTTGCTCTACAATCCTCAGAACTGGAACCAATGCATACGCAGTGGGTTTTAAAAGACAATTGGTATTACCGCTTCTATCGCTATCCTCAGATGGCACGGACACGTGCTCCGGGCTATCTGCTTGTCTTAGCCGAATCTACTGCTGCTGCACTGCAGCAAATTGAGGCTACGGGTATTTGGAGTGAGCCCGAACAAGCAGCTGAAAAAGATATTCAATGAGAGTTGGAGTACGTGAATTTTAAGTAACAGCAATAAAAAATGAGCAGTCTGAACAGGAACTGGTGAGATTTTCTCATGAGTCCCTTTTTGTATTGGCGTTAGAAAAGTCGGTTTTTAGTACATTTTTAAGTTAGAGATGCAATAAAACAGATGTTGTGTCTTTTTGCTTTTTTCCTAAGAAGTAAATTGAGTTTTTTGCTATAATTAGAATTGATTGGAATTTAAGAGAGGGTTGAAAAAAGTGACAGCCGAAAAACTATTAAATGGAATGAATGATAAACAACAAGAAGCTGTGCTATGTACTGAAGGGCCGTTACTTGTGATTGCGGGTGCGGGAAGTGGAAAGACACGTGTTTTAACGCATCGGGTTGCGTATTTAATTGAGGAAAAGGGCGTTAATCCGTGGAATGTGTTGGCAATCACTTTCACCAACAAAGCGGCTGCTGAAATGCGCGCAAGAATTACTAACTTGCTTAGTGAAGACCTTGCAGCTGATGTCTGGGTATCGACATTCCATGCACTAGGTGTGCGCATCTTACGCAGAGATATTGATAAGCTAGGATATAACCGGGCGTTTGTGATTACTGGGACTAGTGAACAGCGGACTCTTGTTAAACATATCTTGGCTGAACTGAATGTCGATCCTAAAAAATTTGATCCACGGGCAATTATCAGTACAATTTCGAATGCTAAAAATGATCTGCAGTCTCCGCAAACATATGCGCAAAATGCGCGGACGCCTTTTGAAAAAGTTGTGGCAGAAGTTTATCCACTGTATCAAAAACGTTTGGAAAGTAACCAAGCAGTGGACTTCGATGATTTAATTATGCTAACACTGAGGCTATTCAAAGAATTTCCTGATGTTTTGCAGTTTTATCAACGTAAATTTAAATATATTCATGTGGATGAGTATCAAGATACAAATCAGGCGCAGTACGAACTTGTTAACTGCCTCGCACAGAAAAACAAGAATTTATGTGTGGTGGGCGATGCCGATCAGAGTATTTACGGATGGCGCGGTGCCAACATGGAGAACATCCTCAACTTTGAGAATGACTATCCTGATGCACAAATTGTGAAGTTAGAGCAAAATTACCGGTCAACCAAAAATATTCTAGAAGCTGCGAATGCTGTTATTCAAAATAATGTAAAACGCAGGGCCAAAAATTTATGGACGCAAAACGCTACCGGTGATAAAATCCATTATTATCGTGGGCAAAATGCTAATGATGAGGCTTTTTATGTTGTTCGACATATCCAGCAATTGCTGAAAGAGAGCGGTTATCGGTATAGTGATTTTGCTGTTTTATATCGGACCAATGCTCAGTCGCGAATGATTGAAGAAACATTTATGAAGGCTAATATTCCGTACCGGATTGTAGGTGCGCATAAATTCTATGATCGAAAAGAAATTCGAGATGTGCTTGCTTATATGCAATTAGTTACCAACCCAGCAGATTCCTTTAGTTTTGAGCGCGTTGTGAATGAACCCAAGCGTGGGATCGGAGCAACTAGTCTTGAAAAATTGACGGCCTTTGCGCAAATGAATGGGATGTCGTTACTGGATGCAGCTGCAAATGCAGTGCTAGCTAATCTTTCTGCTAGGGCAAGCAACGCTTTAACAGATTTTGCAACCGTAATTCAGGACTTGCATACACAAAAAGATGAATTGAACGTCACGGAACTGACTGAAGAAATACTGAAAAAGACAGGTTACCAAAAGGCTTTGGAACAGACGAATAATCTGGAAAATCAGAGTCGGCTTGAGAACTTGAAGGAATTTCTGTCAGTCACTAAGCAGTTTGATGATGCGTGGCAACCAACTGATGAACAAGCAGATCCGTTCGTAGATTTTCTGGCTGAGTTGGCATTAGTCTCAGATCAAGATATGCTTGAACAAGAAAATGCTGAGGTAACTTTGATGACGCTGCATGCGGCTAAAGGATTGGAATTTCCAGTTGTCTTCTTGATGGGAATGGAAGAAGGAATTTTCCCGCTCTCGCGTGCAATGATGAATGAAGATGAGATGGAAGAAGAAAGGCGTTTAGCATATGTCGGAATTACACGTGCCGAAAAAGAACTTTTTTTGACCAATGCACTCTCACGAATGCTTTACGGAAGAAGACAGAGCAACCCAGCCTCTCGCTTTATTACGGAAATTGGTCCCCAGCTACAAGCGGATAATCAACAAGTCGCAAATACAGCTAGGAATACAGCATCCTATCCTTTTAGTAGAAAGAAAAATTGGATGCCAGCGGGTACTGTAGAAGAAAACAAAGGAACTGGTGCAGCTAAGATTACATGGCAGATTGGTGATAAGGTATTGCATAAAGCATGGGGAGAAGGGACTGTCGTTAAACTTTCCGGCACTGGTGATGACTTGGAACTTGACATTGCTTTTGCAGGTAAGGGAATTAAGCGGTTGTTAGCAACCTTTGCCCCGATTTCAAAGAAAACAGATTAATGGCGGCAAGAGGAGGAGCACAGATGGAAGACGAAGCGCAACGGCAGGCTGTAGCAGAAGTTCAAGCTTTGCGTGCCAAACTTGATCGCTGGCGTCAGCAATATTATGTTGAAGACCAGCCAACTGTTGAAGACTATGTTTATGACAAGGCCTATCAGCAATTGGTGGAGCTCGAAAAGGCTTATCCTGCACTAATTACTGACGATTCACCGACACAGCGAGTAGGCGGTCCGGTTCTAAGTGGTTTTCAGAAAAAAACACATGAGATTCCGATGTTATCACTAGGCGATGTTTTTTCGAAAGAGGAGTTAGTTACTTTTGACCAACGTTTGGAAAAAGCTGTGGGGAAAAAGCAGCATTACAGTTGCGAGCTAAAGATTGATGGATTGGCAATCTCACTTATCTATCGCAATGGCAAATTTGTTGAAGGTTCGACGCGCGGAAATGGTATCATTGGTGAAAACATCACGGAGAATTTAAAGACGATTAAAGCGATCCCACTGCGTCTTAGCGAACCAGTTTCGTTAGAAGTTCGTGGGGAATGTTATATGCCTAAAAAAGCTTTTGCGGCTTTAAACGAAAAACGTGAAGCGCAGGGCAAACCAATTTTTGCTAATCCGCGAAATGCAGCCGCAGGAAGTCTACGGCAACTGGACACACGGATCACAAACAGCCGCCAATTAAGTACCTTTATTTATTACTTGATGGAACCGCAACAGTACGGGCTAAGTACCCAGACCGAAGTTTTGCACCAACTGGCGGCGTGGGGATTCAAAATCAACCAAGAATCAAAAAGAGTCTGCACAATGGCAGAAATTGAACGCTATCTTGATGAGTATCAGCAAAAAAGGGCCACATTACCTTACGATATTGATGGAATTGTATTAAAGGCTGATGAGATAGCTGTCCAGCAACTCGTGGGAAATACGGTTAAGGTTCCTCGTTGGGCCATCGCTTACAAGTTTCCCCCAGATGAGCAAGAAACGGTTGTCAGACAGATTACTTGGACAGTTGGGCGCACTGGGATTGTTACACCTACTGCTGTGATGGATCCTGTCCAACTTGCTGGTACCACTGTTGCACGTGCTTCCTTGCACAATCCAGACTACTTACAGCAAAAAGATATTCGTTTGCTGGATACTGTCAAGCTGCACAAAGCAGGAGACATTATTCCGGAAGTCTCAGAGGTTGTTATCCAAAAAAGAGCGGCCACTTCTGAACCATACCCAATTCCCAAAAATTGTCCGGTTTGCAAGGCCAAGCTGGTGCATCTGGATGAAGAAGTTGCTTTAAGATGTATTAATCCTAAGTGTCCTGCACTCCTTAAGGAAAGTCTAGTGCACTTTGCCTCGCGCAATGCTATGGAGATTACAGGATTAGGGCCGCAAATTGTCGCTCAGCTATTTGCCAAAGGACTTGTAAATGATGTTGCAGGTCTGTACCGCCTTTCCTTTGAAGATTTGCTTAAATTAGATAAATTTAAGGATAAGTCTGCACGCAACTTATTGACAGCCATTGATAAAAGTAGGCATAATTCTGTTGAACGTCTTGTTTATGGCTTAGGAATCAGACACGTGGGCGCAAAAGTTGCGCGTATTCTGATGTCCCATTTTGGAAACCTTCAAAATTTAATGGCCGCATCTGTTACTGAGATTCTTGAAATTGATTCTTTAGGAGAAGTGATTGCGCAAAGCATTGTAACTTATTTTTCTAAGAACGAAGTCAAGGAATTGATAACAGAGCTCAAAGAAGCGGGGCTTAACTTTAAGTATCTTGGGGTCAGCGCAGCAAAGGCCGCCCAAAAAGAGGGTTTCTTTGCAGGAAAGAAAGTAGTTTTAACCGGAACACTTTCTCAAATGAAACGTACAGACGCTAAGAAATGGTTAGAAGCTCAGGGCGCTGATGTGACTGGGAGTGTTTCCAAAAACACTGATTTTGTGATTGCGGGACAAGATGCTGGGAGTAAACTGACGAAAGCTCAAAAACTCGGAATCACAGTTTTGGATGAACAAGGATTTAAAGAACAAATGGAGGCAAGAAATTGAGAAAAAGCAATCTTATTTTAGGAGCGATCGCCGGAATTTTTCTACTTGCTGGTTGCGGCAGGTTGGATTCTTCCACCTCCACAACTACTACTGCTAAAAATTCTTCTTCTGGTTATCGCACGACTGGTCAAACTAGTGACAGTGAATATCAAGGTGTGATTAAGGATGGCAAGTACTTAACCAGCAAAGCAAGAGGAGTGGGAGTCGATCAGAATTCGGACAATCTGCTTAATTTGAAGAGCTTTGAGTCTGGGCTGACACAACTTTCAAAGAACCAGTTTTCAACCAGCAACTATATTTTTCAAGAAGGCCAATTATTATCATCTTCAACAATTGAGAATTGGCTGGCACGCAAGTCAAAGAACAATCAGGATGGTTTAAATCCTGAAGACAACGGACAGACAGATGCAAATAAGCGTAATCCGATTTATATCCAGCAGATTGAAGAGCAGGATTATATGAAGGAAAAAAATGGTAAAATGTCTCTAGCTGGAATTACAATTGGGATTGGGATGAATGCTAAGGATTATTATCAAAAGGAAAGTTATGGTGCAACCTACACAACTGATATTTCTGAAGATAAGATGATTGCTGAAGGCAAGATAGCTGCTGCTAAAGTTCTGCAAAGATTGCGCAGCACAAGCGGGGTTTCTGCTGATACGCCGATCTTGATTGGGATGTTCAAACAGGCGCCTAATGACAGTTTAGTTGGTGGTTCATTTTACGCTTATACGCTTGTAAAAAATGGTCAAGTGATTAGTACTTGGAATAATATTAACATTAAAAGTTATGTCTTTCCGTCAACGTCGTCTTCATCAGTTCCAAATGACAATGATGAAACTTCCTTCGAGAGTTTTAAAAAGCAGGTGCAAAACTTCTTCCCTAACCTAGCAGGGGTAACCGCACAAGGGCAGTATAAGAATAAGTCATTACAGGGGATGCACGTTAATATTACAACGCAGTTCTATAGTGAAACAGAAATCACAAGTTTTACACAGTATCTGGCACAGGCAGCGAAGAACTATTTACCAAGTGGAATTCCAATTGATATCACGGTTAAGGGCAGTGATGGAACGGTCCAAAGTTTCCTGTCACGCCAAGCTAAAGATAGCAGCTACTACACACATGTTTTCAGTAGTTACTAAAATAAATTTGAGAACCGTAAAGAATTTATTTTAAAAAGAAGAGATGCCAGCCGCAGGAGTAACTGTTTATGCTAGAATACTACTATAAAAAAGGGAAAGAAGGAGTAGAAGTGGCAATTAACGCAAGCGAAGTCAAGCACGTTGCAAAGTTAGCAAAACTTGCTTTTTCAGAAGATGATTTACAAAAATTTACAGGACAGATGGATAAAATTATTCAGATGGTTCAGCAACTGAGTGATGTTGAAACTGAGGGAGTTCCTGTAACAACTCATATTAGTGATACTCAAGGAGTAATGCGAGCGGATCAAGCTGAGCCAGGAACCTCACGAGATTTGTTGATGAGAAATGTTCCTCAGCATCAGGATGGTTATATCAAAGTACCCGCAATTATTGATGAAAGCGAGGAAGCATAAGGAATGGACTATTTTAAATACGATCTTGCAGCCTTGCATGCATTGTTAGTAAAAAAGGAACTCAGTGTCTCAGATCTAGTTAAGGAGACTTTCAAAAGTATTGAAACACGTGAAGCAGATGTTTCTGCCTTCGTGACACTTAATGAAAAACAGGCACTTTCACAGGCCGCAAAGCTTGATCAACAGGGAATTGCTCAGGATAATGTTTTATTTGGAATTCCTTTAGGCATTAAAGACAATATTGTTACGCAGGATTTAAAAACAACGGCAGCAAGCAGAATTTTAGAGAATTTTAAGCCCATTTATAATGCTACAGTGATGGACAAGCTGAATGCAGCGGCTATGATCACTGTTGGGAAGACCAATATGGATGAATTCGCTATGGGCGGTTCAACTGAGACATCAGCTTTTAAAATTACCAAAAATGCTTGGGATCGGACAAAAGTTCCAGGTGGTTCGTCAGGCGGTTCAGCAGCTGCAGTGGCCGCAGGCGAAATAGTGGCATCTCTAGGAACAGATACAGGTGGTTCAATTAGACAGCCAGCATCTTTCAATGGAATCGTGGGGGTTAAGCCAACATATGGCCGTGTTTCGCGTTATGGTTTAATTGCCTTTGCTTCCAGTCTGGATCAAATTGGGCCGTTAACTCGTTCTGTTAAAGATAATGCATTGATCTTGAATGCTATTAGTGGAGTAGATCCGCATGATTCGACGAGTGCTGCACGTGAGGTACCTGATTTTACTGCAAAACTTGATGGAAATATTCAAAAAATGCGAATCGCAGTGCCAAAGGAATACATGGGTGAAGGAATCGCTCCTGAAGTTCGTGCCGCAATTAAGAAAGCAATTACAACTTTTGAAAAATTAGGTGCAGTTGTTGATGAAGTTTCATTGCCACATAGTCAATACGGCATCCCCGTTTACTACATTATCGCTTCTTCAGAGGCAAGTTCAAATCTGCAACGCTTTGACGGGATTCGTTATGGCTTTCGGGCACAAGATGTCAAAAACTTAGAGGACGTTTATGTCAAATCACGTTCAGCAGGCTTTGGTGATGAAGTTAAGCGCCGGATTATGTTAGGAACTTTCTCGCTTTCAGCAGGTACATATGATGCCTTCTTTAAGAAAGCAGCCCAGGTCAGAACATTAATTTGTCGTGATTTTGCCCGCGTCTTTGCAGATTATGACTTGATTTTGGGACCAACAACACCAACACCAGCATTTGGGTTGGGTGAGGATACAAAGGATCCAGTGACAATGTATATGAACGATATTTTGACAGTGCCTGTGAATCTGGCTGGCCTGCCTGGCATGTCGTTACCAGCAGGCTTTACAAATGGCTTGCCAATCGGAATGCAGTTGATTGCAAATCATTTTGATGAGGAAACCATGTACCGTGCAGGCTATGCTTTTGAACAGGCAACCGACTACCACAAAGAAGTACCAACGTTTGGGGGGCAGAACTAATGAATTTTGAAACAACTATCGGTCTGGAAGTCCATATTGAAATGAAGACCAATTCCAAGGCATTTTCACCAGCACCTGTGCAATATGGGGCAGCACCAAATACTAATACAAATGTTGTGGACTGGGGCTACCCGGGAGTTTTGCCAACGGTTAACAAAGGTGCAGTTGAATTTGGAATGCGTGCTGCACTGGCATTAAACTGTGAGATAACTAAAGATACTCACTTTGATCGTAAAAATTATTTTTATCCTGATAATCCGAAAGCTTATCAAATTACACAAGCACAGGAACCGATCGGCCGCAATGGCTGGATTGAAATTGAAGTCGATGGGCACAAGAAAAAGATCGGGATCGAAGAAATGCACGTCGAAGAAGATGCCGGGAAAAACACACATAGTCCTGATGGCTATTCATATGTTGATCTTAACCGGCAAGGGACGCCACTAATTGAAATTGTTTCAAAACCTGACATTTCGTCGGCTGATGAAGCCTATGCCTACCTAGTTCGGTTACGTCAGATTGTTCAGTTTACGGGTGTTTCTGATGTTAAGATGGAAGAAGGCTCGATGCGTGCAGATGTCAATGTCTCTGTGCGACCAATTGGTTCTGAAAAAATGGGAACCAAGACAGAAATGAAGAACCTGAACTCTTTCGAGCACGTTAGAAAAGGGGCGCATTATGAAGCTAGGCGCCAAGAGAGACTGTTATTAGCTGGAAAGAGCATTCAGCAGGAGACACGCAGATTTGATGAGGCCTCCGGTGAAACTGTCTTAATGCGTGTCAAAGAAGGGGCTAGCGATTATCGTTATTTCCCAGAACCAGATATCCCCCCACTGCATATTTCTGATGAATGGATTCAGCAAGTTAAGGATTCCATTCCTGAAATGCCAGATAAGCGACGTGCAAAATACGTTACTGAATGGGGAATTCCAGAATACGATGCGGGTGTCTTAACCCAGACTAAAGAAATGTCTGACTTTTTTGAAGCAGCAGTTGCACAAGGTGCACAACCTAAGCTGGCTGCTAACTGGTTGATGGGGGAAGTTAATGCTTATTTAAACACTAATAAGCTTGATCTGCTTGAAACGAAGTTAACCCCAGAACATCTGGCCACAATGATTAAATTAATTGAAGATGGGACAATTTCATCTAAGATTGCTAAGAAAGTCTTTAAGGAAATTATTACGAACGGCAGTGAACCCAAGAACTGGGTGGAAGAAAAGGGATTAGTGCAGTTATCTGATCCTCAAGTACTCGAACCAATCATCACTGCGGTTTTGGATGATAATCAAAAATCAATTGAGGATTATCAAAATGGCAAGGGGCGTGCAATCGGCTTTTTAGTGGGGCAGATCATGAAACAAACGCATGGCAAAGCTAACCCCAAGATTGTTAATAAGCTGTTGATAAAGAACCTGAAAGAAAGATAACGTGGCAGGCTTTTCTTGTAACATGGCGAGAATAAGTGCTTTTTGTAAGGAATTAAAGGAGAGGTAGCGATGAAAAAGCGTTGCAGGATTATTTATAATCCAACATCGGGCCGTGAAGCAATGAAAAATGATTTAGTTGATATCTTGAATATTTTGGAAAGAGCTGGTTATGAAACTAGTGCTTTCCAAACTACTCCGGAATTTAATTCAGCTAGAGATGAAGCTGCACGTGTCGCACGCGATGGCTTTAATTTAGTTATTGCAGCCGGTGGAGATGGGACGATTAATGAAGTTGTGAATGGAATAGCGCCTTTCAAGCAACGTCCTAAAATGGGGATTATTCCAGCTGGAACGACAAATGACTATGCGCGCGCTTTAAAGATTCCACGAGAAGATCCCATTGCTGCTGCTAAGGTAATCGCTAAGGGAAAAACAGTACGCATGGACATTGGGCAAGCCGGTAAAAAGTATTTTGTCAATATTGCAGGTGGTGGCTTATTGACAGAGTTAACCTATGGAGTGCCTTCACAGTTCAAATCATTGTTCGGTTACTTGGCATACTTGGTTAAGGGAGCTGAGATGCTGCCACGCATTAAACCCATTAAAATGCATCTTGAATATGATACAGGTGTATTTGCTGGAAAAGCTTCGATGTTTTTCTTGGCATTGACGAATTCAATTGGTGGTTTTGAACAAATTGTGCCGGATGCTTCACTTGATGATGGAAAGTTTACGCTTATTGTTGTTAAGACTAGTAATTTAGTTGAAATTTTACAGTTAATGACAATGGTTTTGAACGGTGGTCGTCACATTAATGATCCGCGAATATTGTATGTCAAAACTTCTAAACTGGTTGCTAAACCGGTTGATGAAAAAATGATGATCAATATTGACGGGGAATATGGCGGTGATGCGCCAATGGTCTTTAAAAACCTGAAACAGCATATTGAAATGTTTGCTAATACAGAAAAGATTCCGCTGACTGCAATTACTTTTAGTAAAACACCAGCAGAAGTTGATGCTAGTGAGCACTTTGTCGAAGGTGTCGAACACCTCGCAGGACAAAGGCTAACTAACAATGGTCAGGGACAAGAAAGTAAAAAATAAATTAGGCGACAGTTGTTTGATACTGAAACTTGGTTTGACGCTGTGGTTTAATTAATTGCCAGTGTAATGGAAGACTGTGCTAAAATTGGAGGAGGTTCCAATTTTTAGTGCAGTCTTTTTTGAAAATTCCATAACGTTTTAAAAGTAGGTTTAGCGAACCTGTTTGTGCGTGTTTAACATCGCACTTTTATTTTTAAGGTGTCCGCAATCAGCTGCTGGAGCTAACTTCCAAATTGTACAGAGTTTAAGGATGTCAACTTGGCAATTTGGAGTTGGTATTGGCGGTTGCAAATTGTTAGGCACTTCTAATACAAAGGAGAAAGAAATGAATAAAGCACCTGTAACCAAAAATCAAGAATTAGAATTAACAATCACCGACCTAAGTTATGAAGGCAAAGGGGTCGCAAAAATTGAGCGCTATCCGTTGTTTATTGCCAATGCACTTCCAGGTGAAACTGTAGTGGCGCACGTGATGAAAGCCGGAAAAAATTTCGGTTTTGCGAAGGTAATTAAACGGTTAAATGACAGTCCACAACGAGCAACAGCTATAGAAGATAAATATATGCAAACTGGGATTGCGCCATTAGAGCATCTTAAATATGCAGCGCAGCTTGAATTTAAACGCACGCAAATTGTTGAATTGCTGAAAAAAGCACATTTGGAGCAACTGCAGGTGGCACCGACTGTCGGGATGACCACACCGACTCACTATCGAAATAAGGCGCAGATTCCTGTCAGGATGGTTCGCGGCCAATTGGAAACGGGCTTTTTTCACCAAAACAGCCATCGTCTGATTCCAATGGAAAATTTCTTAATTCAGGATCCGCGGATTGATGAAGTTGTCAAAAAAGTTCGTGATATTATGCGTAAATACCAGGTAATTGCCTATAACGAAGACGGGCATAGTGGAATTTTACGCCATCTGATTGTGCGTCGGGGACACTACTCCCATGAGGTCATGGTAATTCTGGTTACACGAACTAAAAGGATGCCACAAAGTGAACAAATCACGCAGGCAATTCTGCAAGAATGCCCTGATGTTGTGAGTGTGATTCAAAATATCAATCAAGAAAAAACAAATGTAATTTTGGGGAGCAAAGATCGTTTGTTAGCGGGTAAAGCACAAATTACCGATACTTTAAATGGAATCAGTTTTGCAATTTCTGCACATTCTTTTTATCAGGTTAATTCTGTTCAGACTGAAAGACTCTACCAAGAAGTTGCGCAGCGTGCAGAGCTGACAGGAAACGAGACCGTGATTGATGCATATTGTGGAATTGGCACGATTTCATTGAATCTAGCTGCAAAAGCGAAACAGGTTTATGGGGTAGAGATTGTCCCAGAAGCGATTGCTGATGCACGTAAAAATGCAGAAATGAATAAAATTGCTAATACTACTTTTGAAGTTGGAACGGCAAGTGAATGGATGACTAAGTGGTCACAAGCGGGACTAAAGCCTGATGTTGTAGTTTTTGATCCACCGCGTAAGGGCTTGGATAATGAAGTTATTCAAAGTACAGTTACATTAGCCCCACGTAAAATTGTGTATGTCAGTTGCAATCCGGCAACCTTGGTTCGTGATTTACAGATATTTATCCAGCAAGGATATGAAATTAAGCAGCCAATTTTACCTGTCGATCAGTTTCCGCAAACGGTACATGTCGAATCAGTCACTGTTTTGGAACGTGCTTAAAAGGTTAAAAATTACGCAAGGATAAAAAAACAAGCTCTCATAGTTTAATGCATAATTAGTATTTTAATATTTTAACGCAGCTCTAGCCTACTAGTCAGGAAACTTCTAAGCAGTTTGCGAGCTAATTAACGTGTAGTTAGGGAATTGACATTCGGTAAAAGTTAATGTAATTTACTTAATTAAAGGAAGCAAATTATAGAAGATAGCCGGTGATTGACTATGAAAAAGGGAATTTTATTAATTAACTTGGGGACTCCCGTGGCACCCACTGCGGCGGCAGTCAGACCATATTTAAGACGCTTTTTAGGTGACCCGCGGGTGATTGCAATGCCGCGCTTGTTGTGGAAACCCATTTTAGAATTGATGATCCTGCCTAAGCGGCCCGCAGCCTCTGCAAAGATGTATCAAGCAATTTGGTCACAAGACTATGGGTCACCGTTGGCATATTACACTCAAAAACAAGCGACACGCCTGCAAGCTTTGCTGCCAGACAGAATAGTGAAGTATGCTTTCAGTTATAGTGCACCGTTTATTCCAGAAGTCTTGCGTGAATTTGCCCGTGAGCAGGTGGAAGAATTAACAATCATTCCACTTTATCCGCAATATTCGACTACGACAGTCGGGTCTGTGACGGATGAAATTACTGCATTCTATCATAAAAGTACTTTTGTGCCTAATCTGCGCGTGGTAACCTCTTTTTATCAGGCACCAGATTATATCGAAGTATTGGCAGCAAAGATTAAAAATGCCTGGCAACAAAAGCATTATGATAAATTGCTACTCTCTTATCATGGAATTCCAGAAAGCTACGTTGCAAAAGGGGATCCGTATGCACGCCAATGTCATGCTACAACCCAACTTTTACGTGAGAAGTTGGGCACTATTCCCGTATTGGAAACCTTTCAGTCTAAATTTGGAAGGGCTAAGTGGTTAGAGCCAGCCACAGATCACACGTTGAAAAGTTTACCGCAGACTGGAATTAAAAACGTTTTGGTTGTTTCACCGGCGTTTGTTTCGGATTGTTTGGAGACGCTGCATGAATTACAGCTCGAAAACAGGGAATATTTTATGTCCGCTGGCGGGCAGACCTATGATGTTGTTCCGTGTTTAAATGATGATGAGGATTTTATTAAGGTACTTAAAAATTTAGCGGTTGCGCCTGCAGATCAGCACGCGCTGCGTTAAAGAGAGCTTAAAAAAGATGCAGTTTTTTGGGATTTGCGCGGTCTAAAAACTAATAAAAAAGCTGGGACAAAACTGGAAATAGTTTCCAATTTTCTCTCAGCCTTTTTATTTTTTACAGGTTGAACTCACGAATTAAAAAAGTAGTTTTCATAGAATGAAAGGCTAAAATTATTTTTCCGATGCTGGATCATTTGTTTGCAAGGTTTCACACCTTGTAACAGGATAGACTTGATTGTCTGCCTCATCAAATAGGCTGATTGGCTTATGTTCTGAAAGATCAACACGAAGATGGTAACCATAGTTATCTAAAAAAAGCAATTCCTTTTCATCCAAGTGAACTATTTTTCCGGGAAGCTTGCGCCCATCAATTAGAACATCAAGGGGTTCTGTGATCTGTAAAACATGGATACGTCCATTCAAATCATCTGTGAAATTCCACTTGCCAATGTAATAAGCAGGAAGATCTACGCTGCGATGATGTTTTCTAAACAGCGGAAGAAAGCTGAGGTGATTGCGCAACCTGAATCCCGTGTTTTTCTGGTTTCGGCTCATTTTACTGCGCTCCTCCCTCGTAAACAATAAAAACTTGGACTAATATTTTCACATATAATATAACATTTTTTTGTCCGATAAAGTAGCCATTCAACTGAAATTTAACACTAATATGAAACAAATGAAATATTTTTGTGATGTATGTTTCATAACCGTCCGCCTTGATATACGGTCCGTCTTTTTTTTGATACAATGCTTATAGTGAAAAAAGCAAAGGAGGGGTACAAATGTTAAAATTAGGGGTAATTGGAACGGGATGGATCACTAAACAATTTGTTGAGGCTACCCAAGAAGTCGGTGGGTGGCAACTTACAAGTGTTTTTTCGCGTAACCTTGAGCGAGCTAGCGCTTTTGCAGCTGATTTTGCGGGGGAAATTAAAGGGTATCGTGATTTAGATACTTTTTTTGCAGAAGGTGATTTTGATGTTGTTTATATTGCGTCGCCTAATAGTTTGCATTTTGCACAGGCACGACAAGCGATTCTAGCAGATAAGCATGTGATTGTTGAAAAACCGGCCTGTTCAAATCCTAATGAGATGAAGGTCTTAATTAGATTGCTGCGGCGTAAGCACCACATCTTTTATTTTGAAGCTGCACGGCATTTTCATGAGCCAAACTTTAAAGCCGCTGAACGGCAGCTTCGAAAAATGAAAACGTTACAAGGAGCTACATTGACTTACCTAAAATACTCGTCACGCTTTGATGACTTTCTGGCGGGTAGTGAACCCAACGTTTTTTCTCTGGATTTTTCTGGTGGAGCACTGCAAGATCTTGGGGTTTATCTGGTGTATGATGCAGTTTCTTGGTTTGGAATGCCGCAAAAGGCAATGTATTTTCCACATAAATTACGTAACGGAATTGATGGTAAAGGGGTTGCAATTTTACAGTATGCTGATTTTGAAGTTACGCTTAATCTTGGTAAAACTGCTACTTCGTATCTTCCAAGTGAGATTTATGGTGCGCGGGATACGCTCTGGCTGGATAATGCCGCAGAGCTGAAAAAGGTTACTTATTTTGCAGCAGATGGTTCAAAAACAGATTTGACGCAAAAGACTGCTGAGAATCCAATGGTTGCAGAGGTCAAAAATTTTACAGCCGTGTTGCAAAGGCCCGAATCGCTTAGTAATAAACAGTTAATGGAAGACTGGTTAGCGGTAGCTGTGCAGGTAAATCGGGTTTTATATTCTCTCAGACAGAGTGCACAGCTTCAATTCAGAGCAGACTTTGAGTTTAGATAAGAAATAGAAGAGGAAAAGATGGATTTAAAATTTCAAGAATTTTTTAAAGAACAAGGATATACGCAACAAACAATTATTCAACAGACGGTGTATCAACCGCTAAAAGCTGGAGAGAGTATTTTAGGCCTTGCACCAACCGGTTCAGGCAAAACCTTGGCATATACGTTGCCGCTTTTAGAAAATGTTGTACCGGCTCAAGGCGTGCAGTTGATGATCGTGGCACCTTCACAAGAACTTGCCGCCCAACTTGCAACGGTGATTAGGCGCTGGGCAGCATTAAAAGAACTCAAAGTCACAACTTTGATTGGCGGAGCAAATGTTAAACGGCAACTCGAAAAACTTAAAAAAAAGCCAGAAGTGATTGTCGGGACACCAGGTAGAATGTTAGAGTTGGCTGACGCTAAGAAGCTTAAATTGCATCATTTACACGCGGTGGTCTTTGATGAAGCTGATGAACTGTTGACAGACGAAACACTTACGGCTTGTCGTGCATTGCTCGCGCATGCTCCTGGGCGCCAAGTTCAATTGAGCTTTTTTTCCGCTACTACTGCAGATATTTTTCAACAACTGGAACACTGGTTTGGGGTGCCGATTAAAACTTACGATGTGCGGGCACAGGATCAAACGCAAGGGGAAGTGACACACTACTTGCTCGAAACTCCCACACGTAAACGAACAGAAGCTTTACGTCGGCTTGCACACTTAGAAGGCTTTAGTGCATTGGTATTCTTCAAACAAGTTGCGGTGCTTGAGGAAGTCGCAGCTAAACTAGATTACCAAAAAGTGCCGGTAGCGACTCTTGAAGGTCAAAGTCGGCAACAGGAGCGGCAGCGTTCATTGGAACAACTGAGACAAGGAAAGATTAAACTGTTACTGACAACTGACGTGGCTGCTCGCGGTTTGGATATTCAACAGTTGCCCGCAGTGGTCAATTATGATTTACCTGCAGATATTACGATTTATATTCATCGGGTCGGTCGTACTGGGAGAATGGGAGCTCAAGGTGCTGTGATTAACTTGGGTAATGAGCATGTTCTCAGGACCTTTCGTCAGTTGTTGCGTGCTGGTGGCTATGAGCCCGTCCAAGGAGAACTTTTTGGCGGTAAATTGCTTAAAGCAAATGAGGTTGCAGCAAAATCAGAGCTTAAAAGCCCCCTTGACCGCACTTCCAAGAATGTGAAGCCACGCACAAGCAAACCGGTTAAAATGGACAACTCAGTTTCTTTGAAGAAAAAGCACAAAGGGCATAAAAAGCGAAAACGAGACCAGCTTAATAAGGGAAAGAGACGTGTTTCTAAGAAAATACAGTAAATGCCTGTTTCTTCTCCAAAGATGACTTGCAAGCGAAGTATTGACTTTATGCAATTTAATTTCTATACTAATAGAGTTAGTGCTTTAATTGTGCGTCATGCGCTTGTAGCTCAGCAGGATAGAGCGACCGCCTCCTAAGCGGTAGGTCATCGGTTCGATTCCGATCAAGCGCATTAGTTGGACAGCCTGTGGCAGAGCTAAAGTTAGTTTTTTCTCCGAAGCTTGTAACTGAAGTTGAGGTTTAAGCAGCTGCTGTGGAGGGAATCTCTAAGAAGTATCATTACTTTACAATTCAAGTTAATGAATTGTAAAGTAATGATACTTTTTTAGTTAAATGACTTTGTTTAACTAAAAACTTAGAAAGTGTTTAATTTCACAGATTGAGTTTTCTGTTAGGGTTTGTTTGTAGTACAATGATGGTAAGAAAGTTGATATTGAGGTGGTCTCCAAGTGAAAAAAATTAAAGTGATGACAGTATTCGGCACACGCCCAGAGGCTATCAAAATGGCACCAGTTATTTTGCAATTGAAGAAACGTACAGCAGAATTTGAAGTTGTGACAGTTGTGACGGCACAACATCGTGAAATGCTCGATCAGGTTTTGAAGGTCTTTAATATTCGTCCTGATTATGATCTGAATATTATGAAGAGTAATCAAACCCTAGGAGATATCACTGCAAATGTGCTGCAGTTACTTGATGGAGTTTTGGCGGAAGTTCAACCTGAGATAGTACTGGTACATGGTGATACCACCACCACTTTTGCTGCAGGTTTAGCTGCTTTTTATCGGCAAATTCCAGTAGGCCATGTTGAGGCTGGATTGCGTACTTGGAATAAATATTCACCATATCCTGAAGAAATGAACCGCCAAATGACAGATGCACTGAGTGATTTATATTTTGCACCGACCGCTATGAGTCGGGATAATTTATTGAAAGAAAATCATGCAGCAAAACGAATTTTTGTCACGGGCAATACTGCAATTGATGCTTTACGTGAGACGGTTAGTGCCACTTATCAGCATGAGGTACTTTCTCAAGTTGAGGCACAGCACCGCTTAATTTTATTAACCATGCATCGTCGTGAGAACTTAGGAGCCCCGATGGCAGCTGTCTTTAATGCAGTAAAGAATGTGGTTGCAAAACATCCGGATGTCGAAGTGATTTATCCACTGCATCTAAACCCGAAAGTACGCAAGGTTGCACGTGAAATTTTAGGGGACGTTTCACGGGTACATTTGGTTGAGCCATTAAATGTAGTGGATTTTCATAATCTGTGCGCCCGTTCTTATTATATTATGACTGATTCAGGGGGAGTGCAGGAAGAGGCGCCGGCACTTAAAAAACCAGTACTCGTATTGCGTGATACAACCGAACGCCCTGAAGGAGTTACTGCTGGAACGTTGAAACTCGTCGGAACAAAACAAGCTACCGTGGAATTGGCCATGGAGCAATTGTTAAATGATAATGGAGAATATGAAAAAATGAAAGCTGCACGTAATCCATATGGAGACGGGCAGGCAGCTGCACGTATTTTAGCTGCAATCCGATTTCATTTCGGACAAACGGAAGCCAAGCCAAACGAATTTGTCGAGTAAGTGTTTGTTTTTTAGGGGGAGATACCCATGGGTAAAATGGAAGTTGATCGCCACGGTTTCAAGATTGAAGAGCATGTTTTCCATCGCTATTTTTCACTATATACGATTGGATTGCGCTATTACCCTGAGTTGTTTAATCTACTTGAACAACATCCAGACCCAGAGAATCCGCGAACAATTTCATCGAATATGAATGTTGTTTTTGCAATTTTACGTTATCAGGAAATGACCAAAGATCTAGTTAGTTTGCAGGCTGTCAGCCAAGTTAGCAAAACTGAGGGCAATATTTCGTGTGAGGTCAAAGAGTTGCAGAAGATTATCGATACACTTGAACATTTGCAATATATGATTGCACATGATCCCAGTGTGGCTAAAAATGCACAAGTTGTTAAGGATAAGATTCTTGATCTAGATCATTTTAGAAAGTAGTTCCTAAACGGAGTTACTTTATTTTTATACATTATAAAATATTTTGCTGATTTTGAAACAAGCCCTTTCTGGTGGTTGGGAAAATTTATTTTGATAGAGCAATGAAATATAAGGGAGAGTTATTTTTGAAATATAAGCAGGAGGTTATCTATCCACGTGGGGAAGTCGTTAATGCTCAGACGCCAGTCGTGGTTACGCTACATGGAATGGGGACGAACTATTTAAATTTAAGACCTTTGATGCCGATTTTTGCACTTCCGATCATTGAAATTCATCTTGAGGGTGATCTAACCTATGGTGATGGTTATACGTACTATATTCCTGAATTTATTCATCAAAGTGAAGAAGCGGTGATTACGGAAACTGCATTGGCTGTGCACACTGAAGTGGCAGCTATTTTGGCGAACAGAGGATTAGCAGAAAATCCGTTGAATGTTTTGGGATTCAGTCAAGGGGCTATTTTAGCAGCAGCTTTAAGTGTGCTTTACCCAAGCTGGATTAACAATGGCGTACTGTTATCTGGCAGACTGCCAGCCTTTTTATGGAAAACTGCGCAGACCAAATTAAAGTCCAAGAAACTTCAAACAGCGTGTTTTATTTCGCAAGGTGAAAAGGATCCGCTATTTCCAGTCGAGGCTGGACAAGAACTAGCACGTTTTTTTAGGACCTATGCGGTTATCGAACCTGAGTATCACGTATACCCTTTTGGACACGGTGTCAGTTATCAGGCCGTTGAGGACATTTACAATTGGTATGTTAGGCTGCATGCCGGCACTTGACGGTCGCTGGTAATTACGGTTTTGAAAATGGAGTTCTTTTGTCAGACGTGGTATTCTTAGAATTGTAGCAGATTTAATGATTGGTAGAAAGAAGGTAATTACTTGAGGAGGCGCCGCCGAAGAGTGATGTTTTCAATCATCATGTTGTGTGTGCTGATTGGAACTAGCGTCTATGCTTTCCGAGAGGTTATCTTGGGGGACGATCAAGGAGCTGTAATCAGAAAGTTTACAGATTCTGTGCGGATGATGACTACTGGGAAAAAGGCAAATGAAGAAAAAACACTAAAAAAAGTTAACAAAGTTGTTTTGGATGTACCATTGATTAATCAGATGGATGATCCAAAATTATATAACGGCTGTGAGGTCACTTCCTTAGCGATGCTGTTGCAATACCATAAGATAAATGTCAGCAAGAATACCTTAGGGGATGAGATTGAAACAGTACCGTTGGACTATGATGATGGGCAGCATGGAAATCCCAATGTAGGGTTCGTCGGGGATGTTACGGGCGATTCTGCAGGATTGGGAGTCTATCATGGGCCAGTTGCAAAATTAGCACAGAAGTATTCTAAGAATGTCCACGATATTAGCGGTCAAAGTTTTTCAAAGGTAATCGAACGTTTAGAGCTCGGGCAGCCTGTGTGGACGATTACAACAGTTAATTTTGCTCCGGTAGATGATTTTCAAGACTGGCAAACGCCACAAGGTGAAATGAAGATTACTTTTTCAGAGCATAGTGTTGTGATTACAGGATTTGATCGTAAAAACAGCCTAATTTATATTAACAATCCTTTTGGAAATAAAAATCAGGCTGTCAGTTGGAACGACTTTGAAGATGCTTATAATCAAATGGGTAAGCAGGCAATTTATATTGACTAGGGAATTTAAATTGCCCAGTGATCCAGTATTATAGTGATAGCTAGATACGCATGCCATGAATTAAGGTTAGACATCAAAACAGGATACTGATCATTTTGGCAGTTTGCCAAGTGAATTAATTTACTCCAGCAAAAAAACTGATTTCAGATAGTTTTCTTGCTGGAGTTTTTGCAATTGCTAAATAAAATTGTGTGCTGGCAAGCGCTAAAACAGGATAGGGATTAGCAGTAAGTTTAAAAAAACACAAAAAAACAGGGGAACGAGTCATGTTAAAGCTCATGAACCCTGATCACCTGTTGAAAATTACTTTAGATTGTTGTAGTAAGAATTATTACCAACAAAATTATTTTTTATAATCAATTATTTATTGAGTAGTTTAGTACCAACCGTTACTCAACCAATGCTGTTTAGCAGCACTCCATGAACCATAACGTGAAGTTACATAACTTTCAGCAACAGCTTCTTGGTTAGCAGCTGAATAGTCACCATTCAAGTATGAAGCACTCAATTGGTACTTACCAACGTACTGACCATTACGAACAGTGTAGCTACCACCAGATTCTTGGTTAGCAATCCATGCTTTTGCAGAAGCATCAGAATCTGAAGAAGTACTTACGGTAGTATTAGTTGTTGAGCTGGTTGTAGCAGCTTGCTGTGTAGAAGCAGTGTTATTGCTTGTACTTGCAGCGGCAGCATTATTATTAGTGTTGCTACTTGCAGCAGCTGTATTACTTGTTGTAGTACTTGTTTGCTGTTTTTGTGCAACAGGTGCTTGTGCCTGTGTACTTGTTTGTGTTGAAGCTGCAGTTGTAGAACTTGCAGTGTTACTTGTGCTTGTTGTTGTAGTACTTGCAGTTGTGCTTGCACCAATTTCAAGCTTTTGACCAACGTAAATCAAATTCTCGTTACTCAAATTGTTTGACTGTTTGATCTGTGCAACTGAAGTGTTGTACTGGTGAGCTAATTCGGAAACTGTTTGTCCAGATTGGACTGTAACAGAATCGGCATTAGCTGCCAATGTTCCGGCTGTCAGTACACCTGCAACGGTAGCTGCTGATAACAAAATTTTCTTAATATTCATAATATATCCTTCACTCCTGTGATTTTTTGACACGTAGCAAATTTGCTACAATACTTACGATCACTTTCGATCGAATCAACAATGATTAGTATATAGGGCTAATATAACAAGCAGATAGCAGTGAAATTACTATTTGCACCGTTTTTGTAATATTTTCTTATTTTTGTAACATACTGTAACAATAAATTATTAACTTTTTGTGGGAAATCGGGACAGAAAAGCTATTAAAATAGGAAAAATGGAGCTTAAAGGCTGCAACAGTTAATATGACAAAAAGAGTGTTAAATTTGCGAAAAAAAGTCATATTTTCTTTTAAAAAGAGTCAAATTAATTTGAAATTTAGCTTGACAGCAGCAAAAAAAGTTTTTTTAGGGGGAAAGATTACAAAATATCCGACTTTTGTAATCTTAGACTGCTTTCAATTCCCACATTTTTAAATTTTTAAGCAAAACAGATTTTTACGACCCAGCTTTTCTTTTTACAAGCTGAAAGCAGCGACGAAATATTATATAATTGAGGAAGATTAATTGGAGGTGCCTCAGGTGGGGAAATTTTTATTGGTTAATGCCGGCAGTTCGTCGGTTAAGTGGCAGCTATTTGAAGCTGAAAATGAAAAAACCATTGCTAAGGGATTGGTTGAACGGATTAATATGCCTGATTCCTTGTTTACGGTTAAATATAATGGAAAAAAACAGCAGCAAAAGTTTGACCGTCTTTCTTATACAGATGCTGCCAGAATGCTCTTCAAGCAATTAGTGCAACTGGGAATTATTACTACACTAACAGAGATTGAAGCTGTTGGACATCGTGTAGTAGCCGGCGCAGAGCTTTTTACGCATGCAGTTGAGTTATCAGCAGCAAACTTGGAAAAACTTCGTGGATTAAATGATTTTGCTCCTTTGCATAATCCGTTAGAAGTGAAATATGTTGAGATTATGCAACAAGAGTTACCAGAAGTGCCACAGTATGCTGTTTTTGATAGTCAATTTTTTACAGATCTCCCAGAGATGAATGCGATTTTCAGTTTGCCATATGAGGATACTGCGGAATTGGGAATTAGGCGCTATGGAGAACATGGGATTAGTCATGCCTATATTTCCCATAAAGCAGCACAACTGTTAGGAAAACCACTGACCTCTTTAAAAATGATTACTCTTCATTTGGGGAGCGGGGCCTCGGTGGCAGCCGAAAAAAATGGCAAAGCATTTGATACCTCGATGGGTTTTACTCCTTTAACTGGTTTGACGATGGGGACGCGGGCAGGAGATGTTGATCCTTCGGTGATTCCATATCTAATGAAGAAACGTTCGCTTACTTTGGAAGAAGTTTTCATGCGGTTGAATGCCCAATCTGGATTATTAGGAATTTCAGGAATTTCGCCTGACATGCGTGATTTACTGGCTAATAAGAGCCAAAAAAGGGTGCAACTTGCAATTGATATTTTTGTTAATAGAATTATTAAGTATATCGGGAGTTATTACACAGAGCTAGCCGGAATTGATGTGTTAGTTTTTTCTGGAGGAATTGGGGAAAACAACGCACAACTACGAGCAGCGATTGTTGAGAAACTGGCAGTTTTGGGATTGGAACTTGCACCAGAACTCAATGAGAGTGTGTCTGAAGGCTTAATTTCGACACCTGCTTCGAGTGCCCAAATCATGGTGGTACCTACCAATGAGGAGTTATCAATGGTTAGACAAATCAAGGAACTGCGGCAGTAATTTTTATGTGGTTATATATAGGAAGATAATTAAAAAGTAGTCCAGCTAAATTTCTTTTCAAACTAGTGTTTTGTTAAAAAAGGATGGCTGGACTGCTTTTTCTTACGGGAAAAGGTTGCTATGCTATAATAACGACGAACAGAAGTTCGAAATTCTAAGGAGGAATCAGGGTGCGTTTTTTACATACAGCAGATTGGCACATCGGTAAGAAATTGTATGGGTATGATTTGGAACAAGAGCAAGAGGATGCCTTCAAGCAAATTGCACGCTTAGCTGTCACGCAAAAAGTTGACGCGGTTGTCATTGCCGGCGATTTATTTGATCGTGCAACTCCAAGTGAAGATGCAGTTGCACGTTTGGATAGAATGATTATTCAACTTAACTTGAAGTTAAAAAAACCAGTGTTGGCAATTAGCGGGAACCATGACTCTGCTGTGCGGTTGAACACGGGACGTGAGTGGTATAAAGCTACATCATTTTTCTTAACAACTGCTTTAAAGGATGCCCTTGTTCCTGTTGAATTTGCTGATACTCAATTTTTCCTGCTGCCTTATTTTCGAGCATATCAGGTTCGCAATTTATTTGATGACCCAGAGATCACCGATACAACGAAAGCTTTACAAAAGTTAATTTGTGAAATGAAGAAGAACTTTGACCCCGCGAAGAAACACGTATTAGTTGCCCATTTTTTTGTGATTGGAAGTTCGCAGTTGGATCCTGAAATGCAGCCGCAAGTGGGTGGATTGAATGCTTTCTCCACAGATCTATTAACAGATTTTGATTATGTTGCTTTAGGCCATCTTCATGATAAAAATGCGTTGAAAAATGAAAAAGTGCGGTATAGCGGTGCACCATTAAAATTTTCACTAGCAGAAGCTAAAACTAAAAAGGGTGTGTGGATTGTTGACACTGCTCCTTTTACCTGTGACTTTCATGAAATAAAGCCTCTACACGATGTTGTATTGCTGCAAGGATCTTATCAAGAACTAACTACTCCTGAGTATTATAAGCAAGTTGCCGCTACAGACTATGTCGGCTTGCAGCTGACGGATAAAGCGGTGATTCCAAATGTCATTAATAACTTACGGGGCTTTTATCCGCGAATTATTAACCTTGAAAGAACTGCAAAGGCTGCAGCACCTCAAGCTAAGGATCAAGAAAAATTGGATCTTTCGCCAATCCAATTGCTCCAGCGCTTTTTTACAGAAATGACTGACAGTCAAATCTCAAGTTCGCAGCTTAAGTGGGCGCGTGAAAGTTTGGAACGAATTAAGACAGAAGGTGAAGGTAAATGAAACCGCTGAAAATTGAGCTCCAAAATTTTGGTCCCTATGAAAAGCAAATAATTGATTTTTCACGTTTCGAAGGCGCACCGCTTTTTCTAATTAGCGGGAAAACCGGCAGTGGAAAAACGACTATTTTTGATGCGATGTGCTATGCGCTGTTTGGGAAAACTTCTGGAATGGATAGACAGCCTGAACAAATGCGTTCTGGGTTTGCACAGGCTACACAAAAAACCTGTGTGCGGTTTACATTTTCTCATCAAAATAAAGTGTACCTAATAGAAAGACAACCACGACAAAGATTGGCCAAAAAAAGAGGACAGGGAACTACTGAAAGAAAGATGGAAGCCTGTCTTAAGTTCAAAGATAATGCGGGCAAGGAAAAAGAGCTAGCGAAGGTTGGAGCTATTAATACTTTTATCCAGGAGCTATTGAGCCTGACTCCTGAGCAGTTTACCCAGATTATAATGTTACCGCAAGGAAAATTTCGCAGTTTTTTGGAGGCGGATAGCAATGAAAAAGAAAGGTTACTGCGTGACTTATTTGGAACGGAGATCTTTAAACTCTGGGCAGATGATCTTCAAAAGCATGCCAAGCAATTTTTTTATGAAAATGAAAAAAGGCGTACTCAAATCGATATTTTAAAAAAACAAGTTGAAGAAGTTGACCAAGAGCTTGAATTACCAGATTGGTTGCCTGCAATGGAAAGTTATCTTAAAGGCATTACGGTTAAAGCAAAGGCAGCGGAAAAAGCATTGTTGCAACAAGACAAGTTACTTGCACGCGCTCAGCAGCACTATGAAGGACAAAAACAGTTGCAAGTGGAGATTCAGGAGCTACATGAATTAAGACAGCTTTTGACACAAAAGTATCAACCGCAAGAAGATACGCAAAAAAAGAAAATAATCGCGCAATTAGTGGAAGTTCAGAAAATAGAGCCATTGTTTGTTCAACAAGAGGATTTACAGGAAACACTGCGAGAAACTCAAGCAAAACTGGTGACTAATGAGAACAACCAAACTGCTTTGCAGATTAAACTTGATGAACAACTGAAAAACGAAAAAGAGCTAATGAAACAGCAGACCGAAATGGAGAAGCTGCAGCACAAAGTTAATCTCTATACCGAAAAGGTTCCTTTATATGAAAAGGCGGCTAGGTTAAAAGCTGACCTGCTTGAATGTCAGCATATGCAACGGCAGTTGACGGCTAAAAAAGTTACATATGAAAAAAAAGAACAGCAAATTGCGGCAGAAATTGAAGCACAAAAGCAGAAAATTGTAAATGAAGCTGAACTTTCACAACAAGCTTTGCAACTGCAAAAACAAGTACATGAGTTAGAGCGGGGAGCAGAACTGTTGAAGAGTCAACGTACCAAAGAGGCTGAATTCACTGAATTACAACAGACACTGCACGTTAAGCAAGTCGAATTAACGCAGCTTGCGGCAGCTGAAAAGGCGGCAAATCAAGTGTATGAAAGGCTGGATAATGATTTCGCATTAACTCAAATTGAGCGCTTGCGGCAGCACTTGCTTCCGGGAGCCCCTTGTCCAGTCTGCGGCTCTAAAACACATCCAGCTCCAGTTCTAAACGCAGTTAAGCAGGTTTCAGAAAACGAGGTCAAGGACGCAGAAAAAAACGTCAAGCAAATTTTAGCGCAAAAAGGTCAATTAGAGGGCAAGCTCACGGCTATGAATAAGCGGCTGGTGGAGTTAAAAGCTGAATTGCGGACGGTCTCACAGAAACTGCAGCGTTTATTTCCGGCTGCAGATTTAAAGAATAGTAGCTTAACAGCTGCATTATTAACCAAAAAGGAGAAAGCTTTGCATGCTGCGCAGTCAGTTTTCAAGCGTAACAAAACCGAAAATCAGCAAGCCAGTCTGCAAATTACTAATTTGCATGCTGAGCTTAAGGAGCTACAAATAACACTTAATGCTGTTGTACAAAACTTGCAGGCAACTGAAATTGAATGTGCTAAAGGTAAGGTCAAATTGGAACAGGCAATTGCACAATTACCGTCTGAATTGACGAGTCTTAAGGACTTAGAAGAGTTCTTAACGCTCCAGCGTGAAAAATTAACAAAGTTTAAAGTGCGGCGTGAGCATACGCATAGCGTAATTGAAGATCTTGAAGGGACCAGGACATTGCTTTTATCAATGGAAAAGGAATATCAAAGGAATCTTCAGGCATTACAGGAAAAAGGAAAGCAAACAGCTGCCAAAATTGCACAAAAAAGCGCACAGCATTTGGCAGATTTGAGCCCCGCACAGCTCACTGAAAGGCGCCATCAACTGCCGCAACTTGCGAATTTGCAGACAGAATTTGCTGCGCGCGCAGCTGAGATTTTGAAGCTGCGAGTCAAGATAGAGCAGTTGGAGACACGGACAGCAGCGCAAGTTCCACGACTTGTGCAAAGTAAAACTGAATATGAAGCAGCAGGTAAAAAGCGCCAGGAATTATTGCTGGAGTATTCAAGTGCAAATCAACGAAAAGAAACAGCCCAGAAAAATTTTGCAGCTGTTGAGCATCATTGGACAAAATACCAAGAACAGCTCCAGACTGAGGCGGACTGGAACCAACTTGTCGAAGTAATTGGTGGCAAAGGAAGAGTCAAGTTAGGACTTGAACGCTATGTTTTACGTAGCTATCTTAAACGAGTTTTACAAGTGGCCAACCAGCGCTTGTTTACGCTCACAAGCGGACGCTACCGGCTTGAGTTAGCACAGGAAAACGGTTCTTATGCAACGAATACGGGACTTGAATTGAATATTTTTGATGATGACTTAGGTAAAGTCAGAAGCGTGCACACTTTGTCGGGCGGAGAAAGTTTTATTGCAGCGTTATGCTTAGCTTTAGCCTTGGCTGAAGTTGTACAGCGTGCGCACGGAGGAACTCAAATAGAGGCCTTGTTTATTGATGAAGGTTTTGGGGCGTTGGATGATGATGCACTGCAAACTGCCTTAGAGGCACTCCAGACACTTGATGCACAACACCGCTTGATTGGAATCATTAGCCATGTGAGTGCGTTGCGTGCTCAGATTCCAGATCAGTTAAGAATTAGTTCGCATTTTGGAAGAAGTCAGGTGCATTATGTGGCAGATTTTGAAGAAATTGCTGATTAATGTCACATGTAATTATATTTATGGACTTTTTTTCTGTAAGTGGAGTATAATGCTTTATGAGAATAACTGCTAGTTAAAATTTTTACCGAAGGGGGAAATCAAATGATGGTGCAAAGCCAAGAGACGCTTCTCTCAGCTGCCAATAAACTGAAGGAATACCGGATAAAGAATACACCACAGCGCCAAGTTATTTTATCTTACTTGATGACCTCACATGCCCATCCTTCGATTGAGATGATTTTCAAGTATGTTCGGAGTAATGGCTTTAGTGTTAGTCTGGCAACAGTCTACAACACCTTGCAGTTATTGATCGATCATAACTTGATTATTGAAATTGCAGCTGATAGTGGCGGACATATGCGATACGATTATTTTGAAACCCCGCACTATCATGTGATCTGTGTTAACTGCAACAAGATTGTTGATGTGTTTGATGCGAGTTATAAGCAAAACGAACGGGAAGCAGCACAAGAGACTGGGTTTCAGGTTTTTAATAGCCAGTATGAAGTTTATGGACTTTGTCCTGCATGTCAACAAAAGCTTGCGGAAACTGAACACAAAAATTGAGGTTGACTTTTGAGGCATGATGCAATATATTAACTCTAATAAAACTGATGAAGTAGCATAGTAGGGAAAGCAGCATTGCAAACAGAGACTTGATGGCAGCTGAAAATCAAGGCGTGTGTTTTTCTGAATTACACTACTGTAAAATTCATCTGATTCATCTCTTTACTGATGACAAGAGCTGATCGCTGAATGCGATAACTTGGGTGGTAACGCGGAATTTAATGTTCGTCCCTGACATGGAAGTGTCGGGGACTTTTTTTATTTTAAGGAGGAAATACTATGAATATTATTGATGAGCTGAAGTGGCGTGGAGCAATTAACCAAATGTCGGATGAAGAAAGTCTGCATCGGTTAGTTGCTGAAAAATCAGTTGGCTTATATTGTGGAGTTGATCCTACAGGTGATAGTCTGCATATCGGGCATCTGATTCCTTTTATGATGTTGAAAAGGTTTCAAATGGCTGGGCATCGTGCACACATTGTAATTGGTGGTGGTACGGGATCAATTGGTGATCCTTCAGGAAAAAAATCAGAACGTGTTTTGCAGAGTATGGAGCAGGTTCATCATAATGAGCAAAAGTTGACTGAACAAATGGAACGGCTTTTTGGAAAAGATAATATTACGATTGTAAACAACTACCAGTGGCTTTCTAAGATTGATTTACTGAGCTTTTTGCGTGACTATGGCAAGTTGTTTAATGTTAATACAATGCTGGGTAAGGAAATCATTGCTAGCAGACTTGAAGCGGGAATCTCATTTACAGAGTTTACATACCAGATTTTGCAGTCCATTGATTTCTATCATTTGTTCAAGGAAAATGATGTGCAATTGCAAATTGGTGGAGCAGATCAGTGGGGCAATATTACAGCTGGAATTGACTTAATTCATAAACTCAATGATTCTGATAAAAAGGCTTTTGCCTTGACTATTCCGTTAATGCTTAAAGCAGATGGTACCAAATTTGGGAAGACTGCCGGTGGAGCTATTTGGTTGGATCCAGAAAAAACTACTCCGTACGAGTTTTATCAGTTTTGGTTAAATCAAGATGATCGGGATGTAATCAAATATTTGAAATATTTCACTTTTTTGAGTCGCGCTGAAATTGATCAATTAGCAGAGAAAGTGAAGATTCAACCAGAAAAAAGAGAAGCACAACGCCGTTTAGCTGAAGAAGTGACCGCTTTTGTTCATGGAAAAGAGGCTGTTAAACAAGCAGAACATATTTCTCAAGCTTTGTTTTCCGGAGATGTGAGACAATTAAATGCTGTTGAGATTGAGCAGGGTTTTAAAAACATGCCAACTGTTGAAGTTGAAAATCAGGCTGAGAACATTATTGAGTGGTTAGTGCAGACTAACATTGAAAAATCAAAACGACAAGCACGTGAAGATGTTACCAATGGTGCAATTTCCATTAATGGAGAAAGAATTCGTGATCTTGAGTTTACTATTGATCCGGCCGCAAACTTTGATGGTAAATTCATCATTGCTCGCCGAGGGAAGAAAAAGTACTTTTTGGCAAGAGTTAAAAGGTAGTTTTGATAGGCAAGTAAGAAGTCGAATTACGAATGAAGCTGGCAGGAGTTTAAGATTCAGCTTCAATAGCAAATGCAAGCACGGTTAATTACAGTGATAAGGTTAAGAAGATTGAAAGAGAAATTGTAAGCTAAGTTTAAAGGATAAGGGTGTGACATAAGTCGGGAAAATTTGAGTGCTAACTCGAAATTATGAACATAGCGAG
>NZ_AZFQ01000047.1:74766-75087 GCF_001435195.1 Liquorilactobacillus satsumensis DSM 16230 = JCM 12392
GTCCTTTTTTGAGTCATTAAGGGTAAATAACATTTAATGAGTAGAGGAGTGTTGGTCTAGAAATTAGCTGATATTTTTTTGAAAATATTTCTTGACGTACTCTGTCTTTCAGAGTATAGTAATTAATGTTGTTGGTTCGGGTTGTTACTTCTCATGTGAAAATTATATTTGACATTGGAAATCAGATCAGATATAATATAAGAGATAAACAACTTAGAAATATTCGTTCTGAATTGAATGCGTCTGTTTCTAAACAATCTTCAATAGGTAGACCTTTGAAAACTGAACAAAGTTTCGACAAATCAAATGTGTAGGGCTCTT
>NZ_AZFQ01000048.1 GCF_001435195.1 Liquorilactobacillus satsumensis DSM 16230 = JCM 12392
AACGGTAGACTTTCTTAGATGTCAGTGCACGCGTTGGTGTGATATCCAACGCATCAGCAAAAGTAACCAAGTCGTTCAGAATATCGACACCGTCTTTATCCCATGTCTTAGTACTTGCGAGCGTTGCTTGATGTTCTGCTGGAACTTGGTAATCCAAAGAAATATCAAGATCTTCATCGGTAATTTTACCAGTAGCCAACACATCCATAGCCATCTTCTCAAC
>NZ_AZFQ01000049.1:0-58337 GCF_001435195.1 Liquorilactobacillus satsumensis DSM 16230 = JCM 12392
TTTGCTATGAGTAATTCGAAGTTAGACGGAACATTTTGACTTATGGAACACGTTTACCCGGAATAAAAGAGGGGCTGTGACAAAATTTAACTTTTGTCACAGCCCCTAATTGTTCTTTCTCAATTATTTCACAGGAAAATTTTGTTTACATGCCTATTTTTCAAGATCAATTCTCTTACTAATGGCCCAAATAATTAACGCACCGGCAAGTACTGAAATAAACTCTCCAATTCCAACAGTCAAATACGTAGCCCAAAATGGTGCTTTACTGATGAAATAAAGCTCAAGTGCAACACTCCAAGAAGAAAAAGCACAAACTAATACGCTAATTGCTAATCTTCCAATACGGGAGTTTACATACCGACTAAGCAGATAACTAATACCTGTCATCATTAAAGTTCCCAAAGAACCAAAAATTACGTCCATTGCGCCTAGGCTTGACCACAGATTAGCAATCACACATCCAATTGTCAGTGCCCAAATATAGCGTTTGTTAAAAACGGCTAGGTTGTTCAGCATCTCCGATAACCGCAGCTGAATCGGACCATAGCTCCAAGAAGAAAAAGCAACTGTTAAAACAACATAAAGTGCCGCAACCAATCCGGACTTAACCAAACCGGCTGTTTTTTGATGAGTATTCTCCAAGTTGAAGACCTCTTTCTAGTTTTTTATTATGGTGGGATTTTCGCGAACCACCATTACACATCGCATTTGATTATATCAGATCCTAGAAAGAAGTGCGACACACTTGGAAAGCAATCCACACTACACCGCATTTTAACTTTGGTTCAATTGAGCTTAATGCTAATTACTTTTACTCAAAAGTGCTCCATTAAATGCATCAAACGTATAAGTTACGCCTTGGAGCTTCAGTTGACCATACTGCATCTGACCATTTTCATTGTAATAAACTGTTTTATGTTGATCAGCAATGTAAAAGAAGCCCGTCTGCATAGCACCATTATAGGTGTTAAAGTAATACCAGTGCCCGTTAATTTTTTGTTGCCCATATTGCATCTGACCATTTGAATTATAATAAACGGTCTTTTGCTGTGCTGGAATCTGCTGGAAACCCGTCTGCATGGCGCCATTGTAAGTATCAAAGTTATACCAGTGTCCATTAATCAGTTGCTGCCCATACTGCATCTGACCACCATTACCGTAATAAACTATTTTTTGTTGATCTGGTAAGTATTGCAGACCGAACTTTTGTGACCCAGTATAGGTATCAAAATAATACCAATGACCGTTAATTTTTTGTTGCCCATATTGCATCTGACCATTGCTTGCATAATAAACTAACTTATTTTGCGCCGCGAGGTATTGCCATCCCGTCTGCATGGCACCATTATAAGTATCGAAATAATACCACTTGCCGTTAATTTTTTGCTGGCCATACTGCATTTGACCATTGTCATTGTAATAGACTGTCTTGTTTTGCTCCGGAATCTTTTGGAAGCCAGTCTGCATGGCACCATCGTAAGTGTCAAAGTAGTACCACTTACCGTTGATGCGTTGCTGACCATACTGCATTTGACCATCTGAGTTATAGTAAACCGTCTTTTTTTGTGCTGCAATGTACTGGAAACCAGTCTGCATGGCACCATCATAAGTATCAAAGTAGTACCATTTTCCATTGATGCGTTGCTGACCGTATTGCATTTGACCGTTTGCGCTGTAGTAAACGGTTTTCTTTTGTGCTGGAATAAATTGGATCCCCGTTTTCATTGCACCATTGCTGGGATCAAAATAATACCATTGATTGTTAATCTTTTGCTGACCGTATTCCATGTTCCCTTGACTGTCATAATAGACAACCTTATTTTGAGCCGCAATAGTTACAAATGAGTTCTTGGCCTGCGCACCAGTTGTAGGATCAAAGTAGGTCCACTTGCCATTAATCAGCTGCTGGCCATAAACCATTCTTCCTTGGCTATCGTAATAAACGACCTTATTTTGCGCCGCAATCCACTTATATCCTGTTGCAGCTTTCCCGGTAGTCTCATCGTAATAGTACCAATGCCCATTAACTTCCTTTTGGCCGCTCAACTTGACCTGGTTGCCTGAAAGAATCGCCGCACCGGCGCTGTTATTTAAAAATCCGCTATATGAAATAGTCGCATCTAGATAACCATTATAGCCCGCAAGCTTAGTCTGTGAGCTATCTTGCCACGCACCATAAGACGTGTTCCTCAAATCACTTGCCTCAGGATGATATACATACTGTGCAATCCAGGTATGGTCTTTACCGACTGTCTCTGAAACTTCACTTAATTCAGGATATTCAAGACTCGCGTAAACACCATGATTAGTATAGCCAGCCTTGCTTAAAATATTCCAAAATGACTGCAATGATGTCCCTACACCTGCGTACTTAGTGGTGTCTTTTTCCATATCTGCAATAATCAACGTTAAATCTGAAAAGTTGTTGGCCGTCAAAACACTCTTTAAATAATCGGCTTCGGCCACCGCCTGAGCTGTAGAAGAAAAACGTGCAAAATGATAGACATCGACATTCAACCCTGCATTCACAGCTGCTTTAATCTGTTTAATTGCATAGGGGTTAGTGTAGTCATTGCCCTCAGTCAACTTAACAATTACTGTTGTGACACCTTTTTCTTTCAGTGTATTAAAGTTGGCTTGAGACATTTCACTTTGCCACGATGAAACATCAACCGCATCTACTCGTGGACGACTGGAATCTCCAATATTCCAACTATCAATCTCATTATCAGCAGCTAAAACTTTTAGTTTAGCGGACGTCGCTGCCTGATCCTTACTGGTTGTGTCACTAGTCTCAGTTGAAGTACTTTTATTTGTTACAGTATTAGCAGGCGTTTTCTGAGCAGCAGTCTGTTCAGTTGACGAAGAAGCTGCCACTTCGCTTTTAACAGCTGCAGGCGTTTTTTCAGCTGAACTGGAGACTGCAGGTGTATTATCTTGGACAGCTGTTGCTGAACTCGAGCTAGCGCTGGTTTTTTGCGTTACATCTGCAGCAGTCGTTTCACTTTGAGTTTGAGCTTCAACTTTAACCGCACTCGTTGTCGCTGTTGTTCCAGTTGCTGTTGTCTTGGAAGCAGCACTCGTGTCAGCGGTACTGCTACTACTGCTGCTTGTGCTATTACTTGCGCTGCTTTGGTCTGCTTGCGCACTTGTTGTCGCTTCGGCAGTTGAGCTGCTGCTGTTTGAACTTTGTGTGACGGTCGCAGCCGGTGCTGTTTGATCTGCTTGCACTGGTTGGGCGAACAATGCACCTGAAGTAAGTGCTAATGCAGTTACCCCCGAAACAACATAGCTTTTCTTACTTTTACGTGCCTTTTGTTCCCGCAGTAAGCGCTTCATCTGTTTAACTTTCAATTCTCTTCTCCCCTACCCTGTAATTTTTGAACTTTCCCTCTAGCTTGAAAGAATACCCTATAATAACTATCGGAATTTTTTTCTGTTTTTTAAGACTAAAAAAACGCCGAGTTGGATTCCCCCGACGTAATTTTAACAAAAATCAGTATAATATTTAAGCGCTTTTTAATTTTTTTATCAAGATTACACTATTTTTTTTAGAATTACTGCAAAATTTCTGTTAATTGCTGTAATTCCGCTTTCGAAAATGCTAAATTCTTAACAGCGCCTAAATCATCCTCTAGATGTTTAAGACTTGTTGTCCCAATAATCACACTCGCTACAACCTCATTGCGCAACAACCATGCCAGCGCCAATTGGGACAAGTTCTGCCCCCGTGCACTTGCAATCTTATTCAAAGCGTGCAGCTTCTGTTCGACTGCAGCAGTTCCGTTATCAAATACTGCTTGACTCGTACGATGAATCTTGAAGTCTTCAGGAATTCTCTTCAAATAGCGTGCACTTAAAAGTCCTTCAGCCAAAGGACCATACGCAACTAAGCCTTTTTTTGCCTCTTTCAAGGTCGCTAACAAGCCATCCTTTTCAACACTCTGATTTAACATATTATAAGAAACCTGGTTCACGGTAAAAGGAGTCCCTAAGTCTTTAAAGATCTCAACTGCACGTTTAGTTTGGGCACTATCAAAATTCGAAATTCCAATATAGAGCGCCTTGCCTTCACGGACAACCTGGTCAAGTGCCTGTAGCGATTCGAAAAGATCAGTCTGCGGATCAAAACGATGTGCATAGTAAATATCGACATAATCTGTTCCCAAACGTTGCAGGCTATGTTCGACTGACTGTAGAATTGATTTACGTGAGAGAAATTCCCCAAAGGGTCCGGGACCTGTCCGAAACCCTACTTTGGTAGTAATCACCAATTCATCACGATAGGGTTTCAATTCAGCTCGCAGCAAGTTACCCAATAAGGACTCAGCTGACCCCACTTCAGGTGAACCATAACGATCAGCGCAATCAAAGCTAAAGATGCCCCTGTCAAACGCCTGTAAAATTAAGTTCTTGCGCTCATAGTAAGGACTGCTACTGTCAAAATGATGCCATAACCCTAACGAAACAACTGGTAAGACTAATCCAGTATTTCCTACGCGACGTACTGGCAAATTGGAATATCTTTTCTCATTAGCTAAATACATACACTCATTCCCTTTCTGCAATTTTCAATTCAAACCATTTGGCTACTTGATACCCCTTCACTACTTGAAATGCTTAGCTAGTATGTTTTAAAACAAATTTTTCAATCACTTCAGCCACTGCACTATGATTATTGTCGCGTTTGGCAATATAATCAGCCACATCTTTAACAAACTGGCGTCCGTTTTGCACTGACACACCTAACCCTGCTTGCTGAATCATTGCAAGGTCATTGCTATTATCTCCGATTGCAATAATTTCTGCAGGTTTAATGCCTAGGCGTGTCCCCAATGCCAAGCTTGCCTTACCCTTATCAGCAGTCACAGGGTTAAATTCTATATAACGGTCCGAAGAAAAAGTAACGTTCAGCGGGAATGAAAATTGTTCATGCACAACCTGCTCGACTTTTTTTCTTTCTGCTCGCGTAGGAACACTGAAAAGAATCTTTACCAGCCTTTGTCCTCTCAATTGCGAAATATCCGGTTTATCCAGATCGATCCAACCGTTAATTCTACCTGCCAAGTAATCGATTTCATCTTGTTGCATATTCCAAATATAGAGCTTGTCCAAGGTGTAAACATGAACACAGTACTGTGCCTGTACCCCTAACTTGAATAAAGCCTCTACTTGAGCAAAAGGCATCTCATTGACCAGCAAAATGCGATTTTGATAATTTTCTACAACCGCACCGCCATTAAAAGAAATGACGTACGCATCCTTTTTCTGATACAAGCCAAGCTGTTGCAAATTATCCTGAACTGTCAGAAAGTTACGTCCTGTATTGGGGACAAAATAAACCCCTTGTTCAACCGCCGCCTTAATTGCTGCTGTATTTTCTGCAGTAATCTGCTTACTGTCGGTCAATAAAGTCTCGTCCATGTCGCACACTATCATTTTATACATTTCTTACCGCCATTCTTCTCTAATGTCTAAGCCGATTAACAATAAAAGTTACTAAAATTGCTAGAAAAACCACACCTGCAAACAAGGGTGCCGGAATCTCAATTCCAATCATTGGAATCGACAAGAAAAGTTTAAATGCAATCAATGCAATCAACGCATATGCCATAACTTCCAATTCAGGAATAATCTCCATTAACCTGATAATGATTTCGGCAATTCCACGCATACACAAAATTCCAATCATGCCTCCAATTAAAACAATGACCGGGTTGTTAGAGATCGCCAGTGAAGCTAGCACTGAATCGATTGAAAAAACAATATCCATTAACTCAATCGAGATAACTACTGACCAAAATAAAGGTAAAATCCGCTTGCGCCGAACCTTCTTTTTGGCAGCTGCTGGATATGCCATGTGATAGAAATGCATCACCGCCAAATACAGGAGATACCCTGCTCCTAAAACTTTAATCTCCCAGAAGTTGATTAAATACGTGCCAATTCCGATAATTAAAAACCGAAAAACATATGCTCCCCAAAGACCATAAAAAAGAGATTTTTCCTGCTCCTTTTTATTTGGCAACGCTTTGGTTTGAGCTGCCAGAACAATTGCATTATCCACGGAAAGCAGACATTCGATTAGTGCCAAGGACAAGATAACGATCCAGTCACTGCCAGATTCGATCACCGTTGCCCAATTGTGAACGTCAAAAAAAGGCCCGTATAGTTTTGAAATGATACCCAAAAAAGTATCTCCCCTCTAAATCAGTTAGTTAACACTTAAATTTTAGCATACAAAATTTCGTGGTGGAACAGCTTTATTTATGAATTTTCAGTTTAACGGCAAAGTAACATCTTCATCCGTATCCGCAGCTGCGGCTGGCTGCTTTTGGGGATATTTTCCTTGCAAATATCCTTTGATCAATCCATAAATTGCAGCGCGTTCCTTCCCAGATAGCAAATGCCCTTCAAGCACAAGCTGATTATTAAGTGCAAAAACATCCGATAAATCAAGAACTTGCGAATTTCGCCCCACCATAAAATCAAGTGAGACACCAAAAAAACGAGCTAACCGATAAACATCTAAATACGAGGGTGTATTAATTCCACGCTCCCAACTACCGATCTGTGGTCCAGTATTAGGCCGCTGACTTATTTTATCGTCCATCGTGTTCAACTTTGCGGCTAACTCCGCAAGTGTTAACCCGCGGCCAGTCCGTAATGCTTTTAATTGTTCTGGAAACATTTAGGTTCCCCCTTTACTTACATTAATATCTTATATCAATTATCATACTCTGTTTGACTTTTCACACCAAAGAAACAACATGTTATAATGATGGAAAAAAGAAGGATCGATAATTTTATGACAATTAAAGAACTTAAAATTCCACTAAATAATAATACTGTGGCAACTGTGACCGCTTATTTGCGCCCGCAGCTTTACGCGGGACAGACTTTTCCTGGATTAATTATTTGTGCAGGTGGGAGTTTCACACAGCTCTCTGAACGTGAAACAGTCGCAGGCGCACTGGCATACTATGCGCGCGGTTTCAATGTTTTCGCGCTCCACTATTCATTACTCGCAGACTATACCCCGCTTTATCCGCAGCCGCTTTATGAACTCGCCGCCACAATCGCCTATTTACGCAAAAATGCTGCTAAATTCAAGCAGCAACCGCATGCAATTGCAATGCTGGGGCTGTCTGCCGGGGGCCATCTTGTTTCCGCACTTGCCGGAACCTGGGCAACTGTTAAACTTGCTGAAGAAACACAACTAGACAACGAAGCAATTCGACCCAATGCACAGTTGCTCGCTTATCCTGTCACTGACCTTACGAGTGGCTGGCCAAAAGATTTTGCAGAAGTTAAAAAAATCACTCAAACTCCTGAACTAATTAACACCCAAAAATTAGTCAATCAAGCCACCCCGCCAACCTTCATCTGGAATTCACAAACTGATGCAGCCGTAGCACCTTCTAATACGCTTAACTATGTTGCAGCACTTGCCAAAAATAAAATTTCTTTTGAAGCGCATACCTTCTCATCCGGTCTTCATGGAACAGTCTTAGCAAATGAATTGACTGCCAGACCGCAAAAAGGCGCTGCTGATATTGATCCGCATGTTGCCACTTGGTTCGAATTATCACTCCAATGGCTTGCCCAAGTACTCCCAGCCGCAAAAGAACAAGACTAAAGCGCAACTGTCTCACCAGTTGCCAGCAGATAAAGATAACGTTTAGTAACCTTTTGACCCAAGATGCTTTCAAGCGCAAGGGCATAGAGATTGAGCTGGCCGCGATAGCGTTTCACAAGGGCTGCTTTTTTGGTTTCATCACCTGCTTGCAAGAAGTCAGTCTTATAGTCAAAAACCACAATTTCCGTGGGTGTACGCGCATAGCCATCAATAATCCCATGCAGTAAAATAGCATCTTTGGTAGCCGTTACTGGAAATAATTGTTCTGCTGAAATTAGGGCTGCAAACGGGACTTCTCGCTTTACTACCGTCTGCGGTTGCAAAAGCAGTTGCCCTAATGTTGTAGTAAAGAAATGCTGGACATTTTGCAAATTTACTTTCTGTGCAACGCTTTTGGTAATATTTCCTTGCGTGACCAGTTGTCTAAGTAGCTTTTTCAGCTCTGCTGCAGTCGGAGCATGTTCAAGCGCGACCCGGCGCAAGAGTTCATGGGTCGCTGTCCCTACCTGGGCACTCGTTACAGTCTCTTTTTGCTCCATGAATTCAGGAAGTGCAAACTCACGTTGGACAATTCTGTGACCACGTGTAGGTGTCTGCAACGCCCCAAAATCGTCCAAGTGCTGCAACTGGTCTTCATCTGGATCACCAAACAGCTGTTTAATATCAGAAACAGATTGGTAGGCGGTTGTTCTGGTCAATTCGAGCTGGGGATAATTATACTCTAACAGCTGCTTAGCCTTTTCAAAGGTCGCATTTGCTTGTGCAGAAAGGACCGGTTCCTGTTTTTGGGCTAATTTTTTAAACCAATCATGGTCAGCTGCTTGACTAGTCGATTGCAGCTCATCTGCCGCAACAAAGCTAATTTTAAAGCGGGCTGTATTCTTTTCTAAAGCCGGGACTGCTTTTTGGGTAAGACTAAACTGCTCTAGGCTCTGCTGGCGGCGAATCAAACACATCCCAATCCAATCCATAAAACTCTTTGCACCTTGACGTAAACTGCTATTCAAAGTCACAGTACTACTCTGAAAAGCTTTTTGCCACTTTGAAAGTGCTTCATCCCGGCTTTGATATGCTCCCACAAGGTAAAGCTGCTGTTCAGCGCGCGTCAAAGCCACATATAGCAACCGCATCTGTTCAGCTGCATTCTTTCTTTGCTGTCGTTCGTTGATTACCAGTTTGGGCAAAGTTTCCACCTTAACGCGTTCTGTGGGAGAAAGCCACGTAATGCCAATCCCCTCAGTATCATCAAGCAGGTAATCTTCACGCAAAGCCCGTTCGTTGAATTGGTGCGTTGTATCAAGTAAAAAAACAACTGGGAATTCAAGCCCCTTACTGCCATGAATTGTCATCACTTGCACCGCATTTTGTGTAACTTTCGAATTTGCTGCTGCAAGGTCCTTTTCTCTTTTTTGCAGTTTATCAATAAAGCGAATAAATTGAAAAAGTCCCCTAAAACTCATCTTTTCATATGCACTCGCCCGTTCATAAAGTGCATGCAAATTTGCCTGTCGTTGCGCGCCCCCAGGCATGCCGCCTACATAATCCAAAAATCCTGTGTCATCGTAGATTTTCCAAATCAAATCAGCCAGTTGATTCTGGTGTGCAAGCTTTCTTAACTCTGTCAGCATCTCCAAAAAACGGCTAATTTTTTCATAAACTGCATGCCCAAAGGGACCTTCTTTTTGCGGATCAAAATTAAGCCAAAAATGTTTAACTGCCTGATAATAATCACCGGTTTTTTCGTTAATTCGCAGGTAGGCTAACGCATTTTCTTTCAAACCAACGATTGGCGAGCGTAAAACACTTACTAATGGGATATCTTGATATGGATTATCAATGATCTTTAAGAAGGAAAGCATGATTTGAATTTCAGTTGTTTGAAAATAATTTTGTGCATCCTTAACATCAATCGGAATTCCAGCCTGCTGAAATTCACTCATAATTAATAAGTTATTATTACGCGTTGGTACTAGGAGCACAATATCGCTATATTGCATCAATCGTTCCTGACCCTGTTGCCGATCATAGATTGTTCTTTTTTGTGCTAACAGCTGTTTAATCTGCTGTGCTGTCAGCCTTATTTGCCCAGCCGCGGCACTCTCGGCCACAAAATGCTCGTCAAACGGCTCTAGCTCGTGGGTCGTCGTCTTCTCCTGAGTTCCTGATTCGTACAGTAAGATCTGCGTGGTCGTATTGAGTTCAGGGTAATAGGTTGCCCCATAGCGTAATTGTGCATTCTGATCGTAATCCAACCCACCGACCTGTTTGTCCATCAACTGCATAAAAATCAGGTTAGTAAATGCTGTTACATCTTTGACTGAACGGAAATTTTCTGCCAGCACAATTCGTTTTCCCTGACTATCATCATGAGCATACGCATGATATTTTTGCAAAAAGAGCGCTGGATCTGCCAACCGGAAGCCATAAATTGACTGTTTAACATCGCCCACCATGAACAGATTTCCTTTATCCGACTTAGTTAACAACTGCAGCAAGGTCTCTTGCAGCTGATTAGTATCTTGGTATTCATCAACTAGGATTTCTGAGAATTTTTGCTGTAAATCTGCACGTACTTGGCGTGCTTCTTGTGTATTAGTCTGTAAAATCTTTAGTGCCAGATGCTCAAGATCATTGAAATCCAACAAATGTCGCTGCTTCTTTTCAGCTGCAAAGGCGCGCGCAAATGTGTGCACTACCTGACCTAGTTTAGCAATCAATTTTTTAGAATCGAGCAAGATTGCCTTAAGCTGTTCTTCTTCTAATAAAAAGTAACGCTCGCTAAGTTCACTAACGATATTTTTAGCATGTTGACGCTGCGCCAACACTTCATCTTTAGCGGCTTTTTGAACTGGCTCTAGCTTTCTTAGAACGGGTGCCCGCTTAAAAGTAAACCCTTGGAAAGCAGCGCGTAATGTATTCCACGAACTCGTTGTTAATTGAGACTGTAACTGTCCCAGCTGTTTTTGATCTGCTTCTAAAATTTCCGTGAATTTTGGCAAAGCCGCTTGTGTGACAATTTCCTGAGCAGTTTGCAGCTCTGCTACGGCCTGTTCCAATTGTTCTTTGAACACCGGCAGCAGCTTTTTTTGATACAGCTCTCCAGTTGTTAGTGCTCCTTCAGTCTGATAATCAACCGCTAATTGTTTCAGCCATTTAGACGGAGCCGCTTTGGCATTGGAAAAATCAAAGGTGCGAAAAACCAATGCAGTCAGCCCTTCATCACTACGGTCATTGGAAAAGTTCTGCGTTAGCTGTTCGAAGACAGGATCATTTTGGCTATAGAATTCCTCACGAACTGTGTCCCAAACATCCTCACGCAATAACTCACGTTCTGTTTCATCACTTAGCAAACGAAAAACAGGATCAAGCCCAATTAGATAATAGTAACTCTGAATCAAGTGCAGACAAAAAGCATGCAACGTACTAATATTAGCTGTGTTCAGTTTTGTCAGTTGTGTGACAAACCACTGTTTCTTTGCACTTGAAGCAGTGGCAATCTCTTTTTGAAGTGCTCCTTGAATGCGCTCACGCATCTCAACCGCTGCAGCATCCGTAAACGTTACAATCAGCATCCGATCAATCTCAATCCCGGTTTGAAGATGATGCAAGACCCGCTCCACCAGCACCCGTGTTTTACCTGAACCCGCTGAAGCTGAGACAAGAATGTTCGCACCCTTTTCCTGAATAGCGCTTTTTTGTGCAGGAGTAAAATTAATCTTTGCCATTTGTTCGTCCCTCTCTTTCTGCCTTCAATGCCCTTAGAATTTCCTGAGGTGTTGCTGTTGGGAGCAGCCGATAATTATTTTCCGGTAACATTGCATCGAATTGAAAAATTGATTTAAAAGGCGAATATTGCAGTGCTGTCCGTTTGTCAGGCCATTGAACAGGATTGAGTGCATTTTCCCCGGCAAAAATCCGTGCAGCTGCATGCTGAATCAAGGTTTCATTATGCTGCAACAAAAGCAGCAGCTCATCCATTGTTACCAACTGATGTCGCTGGCTGCTACTGGAGTTAAAGGCCCCCTGCTTGTTTTTCTTGAATGGATATATTTTAGAATGACCGCTGTTATCCCCATCCAAGTCTTGGTCTAATTGCTCCAAAAGTTCCGGCTGTGCTACAAGTAACCCATCATACTTATTCGCTTTTAGCCAAGCATCTGCTTGCGATTGTTTAAGCAACTGCTTCATTTGCAATTTAGGATTATACAGATGCATATAAAGTGCACCTGCGGGTTTAACATTCTGATCAGCTGCAATTAAATCAAGATTTTTCAATAAAGCATCGAGGTAGGTCAACATCTGCAGCGAAACCCCATAGAACGCATCCCGAAAATCAAATTTATGTGTACTCGACTTGTAATCAACGATTCCCAAATATAAGCCGTCTTTTGTCTTGATTTGATCAATTCGGTCTATCTTCCCACGCACGTTGACTTTCCGTGCATGCGGTAAGTCAAATTGCAACGCCCTTAAACCCTCTTCAGAACCCACGTGTCCAAATAAAACTTCAGTTTGCTGTGGCCTCATTTGACTACGCGTACTTTGTTGGCGCAGCGCCCAACTAATCTGACGCACTGTCTTTTCTAATTGGCGGCTTAAATACTGCATGCGCTTTGAACTATTAAGAATCTGAAATTGCGGCAACTTTAACATCTGTTCTACAATTCCTTTAAGCTGTGTGTTCAATTCTGTTGCCGAAAGTTCTGCTAGATCAAGCTTCTTTTGATTTACTGCTTTAACTAGCGAATCGAGTGCTAAGTGAAAAAATTCGCCTGTATTGGCCGGTGACAACTCAAAAACATCACGTTCTTGCAGCTTTAATCCATACTTTAAGAAATATGCATACTCATTGGCATAAAATTCTTCCAACTTCGAAATTGAGGTGTTAATCGTCTTTCCATATAACAATTCAACCGTCTCTGGCCGCAATTTTTCGGGAACATTGCGATAATCCAAGCTGGCAAACAATTTTTTGGTCAACAGTGCACTCTGTGTGTCTGTACTTAAAAATTGATATAATTTCTGCCAAAAAGCCGGAAGAAGCTGCTGCTCTTCTTTGGCTTGGCGGCTAATATCCAATAGATAAGAGAGCGTTGTCCGTTTAGTTCCAACGTATTGCTTTAAGATTGCACTGTCTTGTTCGCTGAGCTGCGGCGGTGCTCCTAAGTGTTCATAGGATAATGCAAAATACTGCCGCAATCTTTCAAGATAGGGTGATGGTTTTAATGCACCACTACCATCGCTACTAAGCGGATAAGAAATAAAAAGCACATCGGAACTGCTCATAAACGCCAGATATGCCAAAAAAGGTTCGGCTGCTAATTGCTGTTCAGCTTCCTCATTTAAAAATTGGTCTGCTGCAAGTACCGGTGCTAGAAAAAGCCGTTCATCATCAGATAGAACTGTAGTTGCACTAACTCGGTCCGGCATAACCGTATCGGTCGCTCCAATCAGAAAGGTCACCTTCCGATCATTCATTTGAACCATTCCTGTTTCAGAAACAATTACCTGATCCAAGGTCGAAGGAACTTGCCGATATTCAGCACCTTCAAAACCGCTTTGAAGCAATTCACTGAAAAGTTCAATCTCAAATTTGCGGTCTCCCAAAGTCACTACATACTCATCCAAAAGCTGGCAAAAAGTATTCCAGGTCTCTTCTGGACGGGCTGCTTCTGTCAGATTACCGGCTGCCAGTTCCTGGTCACGCCACTCATAAAGCCGCTTCACTATCCCGTTTTCCACTAGGAAATTGCACAAAATAGCAGCTCCTTGGCGTCCTGTTTCAGCTGCTGCCATTTTTTTAAAAAACGGCGGTAAAATTTTCTTAATAAAATGGCGAATGCAATTTACTTTTTTAGTCTGTTCTTCTTCAAATTCTGTCCGAATTCCAGTATCAGCGGTAGAGAACCGATAGTACTCCCAATCATCTGCTTGCAACCAGCGTTTGCCTTCATAACCAAATTTTAAAATCAAATTCTCAGTTACATCAAGATAATCACGAAAATTGTTGATTGAAAGTTCCTTACCGTCTTCTTGCGGCAATAATAATTCAGTTTTTAACAACCGCATCATATCATCATAGCGATAATAACGCCGTTGTACCGCAAATAAGGCACTAATAAATTCTACCAGCGGATGATCGCGCATCTGTTTTTGAAGATCAATAAAAAATGGGATCTCAAACTGTTTGAAAACTGGACCAATTACATCCTGATACAAATCTAAATGGCGCGTTATCACTACAAAATCGTGATAGTGATACCCCTTAAAGGCAACCATTTGGCGCAAACGTGTGGCAACTGCAGCAACCTCATGATAGCGATCAGTAGCCGCACAAAAATGCAGACCAGTTGTGACAGTTTCTTTCTTCTCTTTTCTGGGAGTCATCCGACTCGAATCAATCCAGTAGTCTTCCAGTTCACGCAGGGTAGCATTCTCAATTCTCCTTGTGCCCGCAAACTTATCCGTTAACAACGGAATCTTTTCCTTGTGAGCAAACTGTACTAATTTAAAATACAGTAACCCAGAGCGCCGAAATAACTCATAGGGCGCAGGGGGTTGTTCTACATAGGGACGATCGAGTACAAGTGAGACCAAAACCGCTCCTGCTTTTTTGGTCAAAGTCGTCACCAACCGCAACTCGCTCGCAGTAAATTGCGTAAAGCCATAAATAAAGAAGTAACTGTGCTGCAAGTCCATCTCACCCAAGGTCCGTGCTAGTTCTTCCAAGATAGCTGCATTATCTAAGTATTTTCCCATAGTCTGTTGTGTATAGTCTGCATATATTAAAGCAAGGTCGTGGAGCTTGGCTTGCAGTTCTGCTTTAGTTTGCGACTCAAACGCAAATTGGGCAACATCTTCTCCGGTGATACACCCTCTTTGGAACTCTTCTAGTTGTGTTCTTAATTGACTTACAAAGCCTAGCTGAGCCTGTTCGCTTTTAAAGATGGTCAATTCATGCTGGTGGCGTTGGAGAATATCTTGAATAATCATATTCAAGCCAGCTTCCGAAATCCGCGGAGTTTGATAAAAAGGAGTCTCTTTAAGAAAGTACCAAGCCAAACGTGAAAACGAGAAAACTTGGACAGCATTTTCAGCAAACAATGTTGTTTGCTCTTTTTGCAAAGCCTGAAGTTGTCGCAACACCTTGACCTCGGAAGCAAATTTGATATGATTAGGCACCAAAAAGTAGAATTTCCCTTGTGGATCCTTTTTTCTTAAAGCAACTAACTGTGTGAACAACTCTTTTTGATGATTGAGCGATGCTTTCCCTAAAATAAAACCTAAACTCATCTACCAAAGCCCCCCGTTTCATTTAAACTTTGGCTTAGAACATGGCTATTTTTTAAAAACCAGCTTTAAGCCAACGAATCCCATGGTGCAAGCTCAATTTTCTTTTGTTGCAGTAACCGGCGCTGTGCGTCTTTGAGGTATTTTTGATTAACAATGACTTCATAGACATAATCGTCAAACCACTGAGCACTCATTACAAAATATCCCTGATCACCAATTTTTTCACCCCAGCTATTTTCAACCTTCCATTTAGTTGGGTGCCCCGCGATAACATCAACTCCGACAAGTGTCATTGCATGTGAAACGTGCGCTTCACCGGTCTGCAAACGCTGCGCTTTGGTCAGTTGAAGTCCAACATCAAACAAGGCTGAACGTTCATGGAAAGCAGGTGCCAGAATTCCTTGAGTCCGTTCAAGATCCTTGGTCACATCATTTCCAAACCAGACAGACTGTCCAGCTTTAAGCTGAGCGATCGCAGCTTCTTTCAACACTGCGAGTTCAGTATTAACAAACGCGATCTTTTGTCCGTTAAAAATGTAATCTTGACTTGGCAAACTGTAAACCTGCCCCAATTCATGATCTGGAGCATTTGTTAAACAAACATAATCATTGAAGTCCCATGCAACGTATTTTGCAAAAAAGCGCTGTGGAGTTAAAGCTTGATCAAGGTGATACTTGTGCTCATCGTCGCGATATTCAAAATCAAAAACAGTGGGCGGTTCACCGAAGGCATAGACCAACATCCGGTAAACCTCTTCCAAAAATTGTTCTTTTGCAGCCACAATTTCCTGCTGCGCAGCTTGCGCATTAACCAACTCCCGTAGTTTCAACCCGTCTTTACGTAACTTGAGGCTCAGGACGTCACTGATTTCAGCTGTTTTTTCGCTATTATACGTTTCAGGCATCACGTCTTGAGGAACCACACCATACTTCTCAATTAAAGCCGCCGCATTTGCCCACTGTCCGCCATCATCATCAGGTCCGGCAAATAAATGTTGCACAATCCGCGAAGCTAGCGGTTGGGCCGCAGTTGCCAGCACCTCTTCATAAAAATGATTAGCTTTTTCTAACCGATCGTAGAAGGAATTATAATTTTGTGAAAATTGGAAATCCTTAATCTGATATTGCTCAGCAAATTGATGCCGCAATGTGTTTAAGGTTGAAAAAAGCCAGCAACGGCCGCTTTTCTTTTGATTAGTAACTTTACCAGTGGGTAGTTCAATTGAGAAAACACGCGTCAAATCCTGCTTAGCAGCAATATTTTCACTTGCAGCGTTCACCCCGTTTTGCTGAACTGCACGGGCTACCACTGCATTAACCTTGCGCCCCTTTAATGCTGTTCGAAACCTCTCTAAGTTGGCTTGCGTAATATCTTTTTTCATTTAAAAACCTCTTTCTTCTTTGAATTAATTAATGCAAAATATAATCTTAGCGCTCCGGCTGTATCTGATAACGCACGATTGGACGTTCATTAACCTTTTGCACTCTACGCGCATTATCACTGGCAAAATCTGTCCGCAAGGTCTCCAGCTGTGTTGGCGAAACTGTCAGTGGTTCTTCGAAAACCCACCATTCAACTCCGCGAAGCAACGGCGGTGTAGTTAAAGAACCCAGATAACGATAAACCTTTTGTGTCCTTCCGGCGGTTAATGCACGCATATTTAAGCGCTCCGCAAAGACCGTTTCCTCATTTTCATTTAAAGTAAAATGCTGATAAAATGGGGCAAGCTGTTCATTAAAAGTTCCCGTTTCAACTAAAAAAGCCAAGACTGACAACTGGCCAATTGCGTTTTGTTGCACGAAATGCAACTCCATAGAAGCAGTCTTGCCATTTACAAGGTGCTCAGCCGGGAAATGAAAATGGAGTTGCTGAAACTCAAATGTTCGACCCGCAATCATGGTTTGTCCCACTCCGTTATATTGCAAATTATTTCCCTTGCCAACCACCGTTTTAAATTTATAATCTGTGGAAAAATTGATAACCTGCGCTGTTTGTTGTCGTTTTGTTGCCTGCAGTGCAGATAATTCAAGTGGTGATTGCCACTGTGAAAGATGATCTGGCCAATTGTCTTGCTCTTTATAATCTAACATAAATTCTCTTTCCCTTCTGCTTAAAATATTCCTATTAACTTATTCGCACAGGACTGAGAAAAAAGTAAATTTTGCTCAGATCCTTCATTAAAAACTGCGGATAAACGTGTTCCATCAGCCAAAGCTTTTCGTCTAACTTAACATTACTCAGCACAAAAGATTCCCGTTGAGTAATTTCACATTAGTACTCAAATTTGATCAGCGTATGTCACACTCTAAGCTCCAGTATAAGTTAATTGAAATACTTCAAGGTAGCAAAAAGGCCTAGCGTTGAAAAGGAAATAAGGCAGCAAGAATTAGAATCTTGTCAGCGTGCAAATTTTAAGCTTAATCAGAGTTACCGCTCTCTAGCATAAAACATTTTGCAAGCCGGACATTACAAAAAATAGCGACTTTTCCCAGAAGGGAATACAGTCGCTGTCTTTGCTCGAACCATCGAAACTCTAAAGTTCCGAGTTCTGGTTTCTAAAATTAAAGTTTGTTTTTATTGAATAATGAGTCTACAGACTTGTTGTTGTAGATTAAACTGATCGCCTTGGCAAAAGTCCGTGAAACAGAAAGAACATGCAATTTTGCAAATTGTTTTTCCGCTGGAATTTCAATCGTATCAGTTACAACCACCTCTGTGTAAGCAGAATTTTGCAGTTCTGCGACCGCATCATTTGAGAAGATGGGGTGAGTAGCACATGCATATACTTCCCGTGCTCCTGCAGCCTTTAATGCTGCGGCTGCATCCGCCATCTTGCCACCAGTATCAATCAAGTCATCAAAGACAATGCAGCGGCGATCAGCAACATCACCAATCACCGTCATCTTTTCGTTAGCTGCTGCACGCTTAGCATCGCGTTTATCAACGATTGCAATTGGAGCCTTCAGCAAGGTTGCTAAATTACGGGCTGCCTTAACCCCATTATGATCGGGGGCAACAATTACTACGTCATTAGTAATTCCCTTTTCAATAAAGTAACGTGCTTGCACAAAGATCGCCAGCAAATGGTCAACAGGAATATTGAAAAAGCCCTGAAGCTGTCCTGCATGCAGATCCATTGTAATAACTCGATCAGCACCTGCCAGCTGAATAAAATTAGCGATCAATTTAGCAGTAATTGGTTCACGGGCACGGGCTTTACGATCAGCACGTGCATAACCATAGTATGGCAACACTACATTAATAGTACCTGCACTTGAGCGCCGCAGGGCATCGATCATGATCATCAATTCCATAAAATTCTCATTCACCGGATCAGAAACTGATTGAATGATAAAAACATCCGCCCCGCGAACACTTTCATTAATACTAATCTGAATCTCACCATCACTGAAATGTTTGACTGACGCTGCACACAATTCAACATTTAATTCCCGTGCAATCTTGTCTGCTAATTTCCTATTTGAATTCAGCGCAAACAACTTCAGCCTGCCCTGCCCATTTTTTTCGCCCATGACTGCCTCCAATTATTGTCTTTTTAACCATTATAATAAAAAATAGCCGATAATTCTATCGTTTGCACGCTACAAAATGCAAAATCAGCTTATTTTCTAATCTGCCCATTTCCACGAATTGTATACTTCGTCGTAGTAAGTGCTTGCAGACCCATCGGACCACGTGCATGGAGTTTTTGCGTCGAAATTCCAATCTCGGCGCCGAAACCAAATTCAAAACCGTCGGTGAAACGAGTTGAAGCATTCACATAAACTGCTGCCGCATCAACCTGTGCCAAAAACTGCTGGCTTCTTTCATAGTCATTTGTAATAATTGCTTCTGAATGTTTAGTGCCATATTTATTAATATGTGCAACGGCTTCGGCAAAAGAAGGCACTACTTTGATCCCCAGAATATAATCATTGTACTCCGTATACCAATCCTGTTCAGTCGCCGGTTTAACCTTTGCTCCCAGAATTGCTTGGACCTCTTTATCACCACGCAATTCAACGTGTTGTTCCCATAAAAGCTTGGCAATCTCTGGCAGATATGCGGCAGCAACATCTTGATGAATTAACAACTTCTCAGCGGCATTGCAAACCGAAGGACGTTGACATTTAGCGTTAATAATAATTTTTTCCGCCATTTCTAAATCAGCGGTCTTATCAACATAAAGGTGACAATTGCCTGCACCAGTTTCAATTACTGGAACCTTTGCATTTTTAACAACCGCCTGAATCAAGCGGGCGCTGCCACGTGGAATCAGTACATCCAAATATTCAGTAAGCTGCATTAATTGCTGCGCATCTTCATGCGATGTATCTTTAACTACCTGCACCGCCGCAACGTCAACCTGTGCTTGCTGCAAGACCGCCTGTAAGATTTCCACCAACTTAAGATTAGTGCGGAATGCTTCCTTGCCTCCGCGTAAAATAACTGCATTGCCAGACTTAAAACACAAAGCAGCCGCATCCACCGTGACGTTGGGACGTGCTTCATAAATAATTCCAATCACTCCCAGCGGAACACGCTGTTGTGCAATTTGTAACCCGGCAGCATTCACCCAACCACCAGCGAGATTGCCTAGCGGGTCTGGAAGCTGCGCAACTTTCTCCAACCCTTGTGCCATCTGTTCAATTCTCTCTTCTGTAAGCGTCAAGCGATCCACAAAGGCCTGTGCTAAACCAGCCGCTTGCTTTAAATCAACTTTATTTTCAGCAATAATTTCAGCAGCATGCTTGCGCAGACTTGCAGCCATTGCTACCAAAAGCGCATTTTTTTTCTTAGTCTCCAATTGCGCTAATTGAAATGCTGCTTGTTGCGCTTGCTTACCCAGCATTGTCAAATCATAGGTCATTTCTGTTGCCTCCTTGTCTGTTTATTCTGTTCCCTTAAATAAAGTTCCAAGAGCGGTTCCATCAAGCAATTTAAAAATAATTGATGGATTTTCACCATTCGCAAGTAACATTGCCTTTTTAGCCTTTAACATGATCTCGGCAGCTTTTAACTTGGTAATCATTCCGCCAGTCCCCAACTTTGTTCCGCGACCACCTGCCCGCTTGAAGGTTTCCTCGCTAATTTCCGTTACCCGCTCAATCAAGACCGCATCATCGCACTTACGCGGATTCTTATCATAAAAGCCATCAATATCTGAAAGCATAATCAGCAAATCAGCATCAATTGCACGCGCTACAATCGCAGACAACTGATCATTATCACCAAACCTTGTATGATGATCCAGTTCGTCAACTGCGACCGCATCGTTTTCATTAACAATCGGAATAATATTTAACCGCAACAGATTTTCAAAAGTATTCAGCACATTTTGCCGACTGATTGGATAATCAACTACATCATGCGTTAAAAGAATCTGTCCAATCTTTTGACCATAGACTGAAAAGCGCTGCTGATAAACCGTCATTAGCTGTGTCTGTCCCACCGAAGCAACTGCTTGTTGTTCTGGAATAGACGCAGGTCGTTCGTGCAAGCGTAACAGTCCTAATCCCACGCCAATTGCCCCTGACGAAACTAACACAATCTCCTTGCCTTCGTTCACGAGACCGCTTAACGTGTAGCAAAGCTGATCAATTGCTTGTAAATTCAATTTTCCATTGTCATGTGTCAGGGTACTCGTGCCCACCTTAATGACAATTCGTTTTGCATCCATTTGCTGCATCTACCCAGTCACTTCTCCTTTAAAATATCCAAAGCTATATTGCAATAATAATATAGCAGTCCTGCCTAATTGTCTATTTAAATAAGCAGAACAATTTACTTCTGTCCGTTAATTTCTGCAGGTTTATCTTGTGGTGCATTTTGTTCATCCGGACTGGCAGCATGCCGTCTAACTTCAAGCCAGTCAATATAATTATGGTTAAGGTCGACTACCTTCAAGTCAAACTGCCCAATCGTAATCACATCATCGCGTTTAACTTTATAATTTTCTAATAGATACCCCGCGATTGTAACACTTTCGGATTCATCAAAATTCTTGTTTTTAGTTCTAAAAAAGCGCTCGAAATCATACAAGGTTGTCTTCCCTGAAATCTTGTACGAACCATCCGCATTTTTTAAAATATATTCACTTGAGACATTGTCGATTTCATCTTTAACAACTCCAAAAAGTTCTTCGTAAATATCTTTATCCGTCACAATTCCGCTGGTTCCGCCATATTCATCCAAGACCACGACAATCGGAGTTTGTTTTTGAATCATCTGCTGTAATAGTCCTTGAATTGGAGTAACTTCCGGTACTGTTATAATTGTACGTAAAAGCTTGCTGACCAAAATTCGATCGTCAACTTGAGCTTGTCTAATCAAGTCATAAATATAGACATAACCCAATATTTTATCCTTATCATTATTCGCCACGACTGGGAAACGACTAAAGCCTTGACGCAAGTAGTAGTTAATCACAGTCTTAACAGAATCAGTAATATCTACAACTTCCAGACTAGTCCGATCCACCATAATGTCTTTGGCAATTTTATCGTTAAAATCAAACGCCCTTTGCATGTAAAGCAGATCGTTTTTATCAAGCATACCACCTGTCACAGCATTTCGTGAAAGCCGGAGAATCTCAGCTTGGGTTAGTACATCGTTACTTTCACTTGCAGGCCGCAATCCAAATAAATGAATAATCGCTGCGGCAGAAACGTTTAACAGCCAAACAAAAGGATAAAACAGAATATGAAAATAATGCAGCGGCGTCACGACCAACATCATCATTTTCATCGGCATATCAATACTTAGGTTTTTAGGCACAATTTCCGTTAGCACGACTTCTAAATATGTGAGCAACATCACCCCGAGAATGGCCCCAATTGCGTGTAGACCAGTCTCGCTGATGGGTGCAATTCGTAGTGCATCAACGATTAGAATTTCGATCGTTCCTTCACCAATCCACCCTAAAATAATTCCTGCTAAAGTCACACCAACTTGGGTGGTCGATAAGTATTCATTTAAATTTTGAACCATTTTCAATGCTGTTTGTAACTTCCGTCGGTTGCCCTTGCCTGCCTCAAGCGCACTTTCCAATGCACTTTTTCTAGTTTGAACGAGCGCAAATTCTGTAGCAACGAAAAAAGCTGCAAAATAAAAAACAACCACCATGATGAGCAAGTTAATTGCCAACTGGCCACTTGTCAAAATCCATTCCCCATTTCAATTCTTACTTCTTACCATTATAATATCATTTTTTAAGTACTGTGAACGTACTAACCATCAATTGTTGTCCTTTAACTGCCGCATTGGTAAAACAGTTTGCAAAAACAACAAAGACTGTGCCAAAACGCGTGTTCTGACGCAGTCTCCTATTTTGATAACAACGCTCAATTTTTCAATACCCTACTCTATACTTGCCTTTTTCCACTAACTTTAGCCAATTTGCAAAGAAGACTGTCTGGGTTTGTTTCCAAGAAAACCGTTCATCTTGCATTTTTTCAGGATCTGCATAGTAGTTCTCCGGTTTAGCCAAAGAGGTAACTTTTTCTGGGTATGCCTGCACTTCTCGCTGGTATTCTTTTGTTAAAGCATCTTTACCATATTCAAGATGTGCAAACAAAAAAAGTTGTGGCTTTTCGCGTGCCTCTACCAAAAAAAGCTTTTGATCCGTCGTCAATGCATCAATTTGAAGTGCCGGAACAGCGCTAATCTCTGCTTGGTTGAGCTCTGCATAACGCGCATGCGGAGCCTTAAACCCAGTTGTTAAGCCATGCAGTGCAGGAGTAGGCTGTAAAATTTGATGCTTGTAAATTCCAAAGATCTTTTGTGGCAATTGCTGTTTTCCCACTCCATAAAAATAATTTGCAGCCGCCATTGCACCCCAGCAAACATAGAGCTGCGGGATTGCTGCACCTTCCAAAAAGGAAAAAAGCCGCTTTAATTCTGGCCAATACGTTACATCCTCAAACGCCAACTTTTCAAGCGGTGCTCCAGTAATAATAAAAGCATCCATCATGGCAACACGCTTGCGTGAAAGCGGCTCAGCAGTCTGCAATAAAAATGCAGGAACACTCCTATTTTGGTAATGCATAACCGGATAAAAATAGGTAATTTGGACTGCTTGTCCAGCGGCCCCTAAAACACGTTCAAAACGTCTTTTAGTATCTTCCTTGTCATGCATGATGTTTAAAATCCCAATCTTCAATAATCCACGTTCCACCGTTCTTCTCCTCACATTTTCTAATTTTGCGAGCCGGAAAAAGCCTTTTATCAATTTTCTAATTCTAACGCACCCAGAAAGAAAGTTCTAGTATAATTAATTAACAAAGTTCAGGTGTCCACTTTTAAAACTAAAGTTGTTCAACACTAATTAAAAAAGCGAGCTCTACTAATTAATTTTAGTAGCTCGCTTTTTTAATTTCAGAGTAGCCCCTACCGAGATGCCAGCTCTATAAATTTCAAGGTCAAATTTTAATACGCAGTTGTCGGTTAGCCTTGTTAAACAAAGCAATTGTTAAATTCAAAGATTCAATTGCCTCATTCGTCAAGAATTCATAATCTAATGGGTGATTAACCAGCAAGTTATGTGTCGCCAAATGGCCGATCCCTAATGATAAGACATCGATTAATGCTTGATTTTCAGTTTTATCTTTACGCGGGCCACTCTTAGCCCAGCTCAACACAAGTAAACTCAAATGCTGCGCTAATGCATTCGTCATATCAAATTCATGTTGTTCTCTAATACATTTTGTATAAAAATTTCGGTTTGCGTTTAATTCAAAAAAAGTTAGTTTAATGATGTCTTCCCATGGTAGATAATTGATGTTACTGTCAATTAACTCAGATAAGCTTTCGTGTACAAACCAGCTCAACAGATCATACTTATCAAGAAAATAATCATAAAAAGTTTGACGTCTTACTTTTGCTTTGTGCATAACAAGTGTAACCGAAAGATGCTCAAAATCCTGTTCATTGACTAGTCCCTGAAAAGAAGAAGCAATTCTTTTTTTAAGAATATCTGACATTTTTCACCCTCACAAATTCACTGGTGATCCGATCCTGTCCGCCTTTCTCTCCGTGTAAATTATAACATAGTAAAGTCTTAATGAACTCGCTTTAACTTTGAATTAGCAATCTGTTTTTATTTAGTATTATTTGTGAGCATTGTCCTCAAAAAAGAATACCCACAAGTATTTTAAAATAAACCATCTTCGTTTGTAAGGGACAAATTTTCAAAAATGCACGTTGCTTAAAGTAACCGCTTACTACACAATGTAATTGTAGTTGGTAAACGCTGTTTTTAGTGTTAACTGGTCCACAATAATACAAGGAGGATTCGTCATGACAAATAGTGCAGAATTCAATTGGTTTGGTAGTCCAGATCATTACGTTCAAGGGAAAAATATTTTGCTTAATAGTGCGGATATTCTCAGGCCCTATGGAAAAAAGTTTTTATTATTAGCCGATAAAAGCGTTTACGCAGCCGCCGGTCAAAAATTCCAAGAATATCTAACTCACAATCAATTTACTGTTGATTATGTTGAATTTAATGGTGAGTCATCCCTTACAGAAATTGAACGGGTGACAAAGATCGCTCAAGAAAAGGGTAGCGATGTCATTATTGGTCTAGGCGGTGGAAAAACGCTTGACACCTCAAAAGGGATTGCTAATAAACTAAACATCGCAAACATTATCTGCCCGTCTGCTGCATCCTGTGATGCTTCTTGCATCAAGCTTTCAATCATCTATACAGAAAACCATGAATTTGTTAAGTACCTCTTTTATGCGCATCATCCAGTACTTATTATGGCAGATACTCAAGTGATCGCCCAAGCTCCTACCCGAACTTTGTTAGCAGGAATTGGCGATGCTTTTTCGACTTACTATGAAGGCTTAGAAGTTGCTAAAAGTCATGGTCATACTCTCGCAGGCGGTCACCCTACAGATGCAGGTCTGGCAGTTGCTAAACAATGTGCCGATACATTATGGAAATATGCCTATCAAGCTCTCGAAGCGGCTGAACATAACACCGTTACCCATGCCTTAGAAAAAGTCATTGAAGCTAACATTCTTTTGTCTGGGTTAGGAGCTGAAGGAGCTGGACTTGCAGCTGCGCATTCAATTTATGATGGTTTTAGCGTACTAAAAGGTGATCCCGCTAAATTTCGTCATGGTGAAGAAGTTGCTCTAGGCGTGATGATTCAATTGATGCTGGTTGGAACACCCCAAAAAGAATTGGATAAGTTCATCGAGTTCCTCCTAACATGCGGTTTCCCATTAACCAAAAAAGACTTCCATCTTGATCAGGTTAGCCAAGAAGATCTTGAAGCATTTGCCGAAAAAGCAACTGACAAGGGTGAAACAATCGAAAATATGTCATTCAAGGTTACACCTGCAATGATTCTAGAAGCACTTGCGGGAGCAGATGCAGCGGTCACTCATTATAAGAAGACTCATACCGTACATCCCGTTTTTGTTGACAATGTTTTTGAAAAACAGGTTGGCATGCTGGTTTAATTTCACAGCAAAAGTCATACCCACTTTAGTGTTTTAGTGACCTGAATCTCTTCTAATCAAGTCACTAAAGATTAATACTTGAAACCTCCTGTTCTAAAATTGAGCGAGCTCAGCGAAAAATAAAACGTTTTTCGCTGAGCTCGCTCTTATTTTGCCAGTTAATTAATGACAGGTTAGAGTTTCTTGAATCAGCCATATTATATATAAATATAGCTCTTCACTTTTAAGTTAGTTTAGTCGCCTGAATTGCAGCCGCAATCTGCCTAATATCTGCTGGGGTTGTACGGCAACAGCCCCCGATAATCTTGGCGCCCGCATCAATCCACGTGGGCACCAGCTCTGAAAAAGTCGCAGCTTGGGGATTAGTTACCCATGTTTTCGTTTGCGGCTCATAAAGATCACCATTATTGGGGTATACAATAATCGGTTTTGTGGTCACTTGCGCAATTGTTTTAATCGCGTCCGCAATCTTGGTCATCGTGGTGCAATTGACACCAATTGCACTTATTTGTGGCTCTTTCGCAAAAAAGGCGGCTGCCTGAGCCAAAGAAGTTCCATCACAAAGGTGTGTTGCATCTTTAATGCTAAAGCTCAGCCACGCTGAATATCTACTGAATTCCGTATGTAGTAACGCCACTAAGGCCTTAGCTTCTTCGAATTGCGGTAGCGTTTCAAAAGCAAACAGATCTACACCGGCATCCGCCAATAACTGCATTCTTGAACGATGAAAATCTTGAAAAGCTTTCTGCGTCAACTTGTACGCTCCTGTATACTCACTACCATCGGCCAAGTAAGCCCCATAAGGTCCTACACTACCCGCAAGCAAAAGTTGTTGCATAGCTTTTCCTTCCAATGCTGTCTGGGCCAGAAATTCCTCGCGAGCCGCCTTAGCAAGCTCGACAGCAGTAAGAATCATCTTCTGACTTTGCGCTAGACTAAAACCAGCCCTTTTAAAAGCAGTAACATTTGCCTGATATGTATCTGTAATTGCAATTGTTGCGCCAGCTGCAAAGTATTTCAGATGCACCTGTTTGATTTTTTCAGGTGCATTAATCAATGCAGTTGCTGACCATAATTCGTTATTAGTTGCAACTCCTAATTTTTCTAATTCAGTTGCCATTGCCCCATCTAAAGCTAAAACTCCCTGTTTAGCTAATTCCTGCTTAATTGGATCGCTCATCTTTTTCCTCCTGCATCCGACTTGTATCTTTTAAAAAATTGGTGCATTCTTATAATAATGTATTTTCACCTGTAATTTTAATTATCTTAACTCATTATTAATGAAAATAAAACACTGAAGGGAAAACATTTTCATGGAAGAAGAAACAACCAAGCTGCAAAGAAAAATGGAGGCCCGCCACTTGCTGATGATCTCTTTGGGAGGCGTAATTGGCACTGGCCTCTTCTTAAGTTCAGGGTACACCATTCACGAAGCCGGTCCAGTCGGTACTATCTTGGCATATCTCGTCGGTGCCGTAATTGTATATCTCGTAATGCTATGTTTAGGCGAATTATCTGTCGCGATGCCGCAAACGGGCTCATTTCACGTTTATGCGGACAAGTTTATTGGCCCAGGAACAGGATTTACTGTTGCCATTCTCTATTGGTTAACTTGGACCGTCGCACTTGGGTCAGAATTTACCGCTGCCGGGCTGATTATGCACGATTGGTTTAAAGATTCACCCACTTGGCTTTGGAGTGTGCTTTTTATGCTCATTATTTTTATGTCGAATGCTCTTTCTGTACGTTTTTTCGCCGAAACTGAATTCTTCTTCTCAAGTATAAAGGTTGTTGCCATTATTCTTTTTATCCTTTTAGGTACACTTGCAATTTTTGGCATTATTCCGCTCAAAGGCTACTCAAGCGCTCCATTATTTCACAACCTCTTTAAAGACGGGTGGTTTCCAACCGGTTTTAAAGGCGTCTTTACTACCATGTTGACTGTTAATTATGCTTTTTCAGGAACAGAGCTCATTGGAGTTACCGCGGGGGAAACTAAAGATCCTGCCAAAAATATCCCTAAAGCCATTCATACCACTTTAATTCGCCTTTGCCTGTTCTTCATCGGAAGTATTATTGTCATGTCTGCCTTAATTCCTTGGAAAGAAGCAGGAGTTACTGAAAGTCCCTTTGTTTTAGTCCTGAATAGTCTGGGATTTCCTTTTGCTGGAGCCATTATGAATTTTGTCGTTCTAACTGCAATTTTGTCGGCAGCTAATTCCGGGCTATACGCCTCAACCAGAATGCTATGGTCATTAGCAAATGAACATATGATCCCGCAAAAATACGCGCGCACTAATAAACGGGGTATCCCAATGATTGCCTTAACCCTCAGTATGCTGGGCGGGCTGTTAGCACTCCTCTCAAGTGTGATCGCCGCCTCAACTGTCTACTTAGTCTTGGTCTCAGTTGCTGGACTGGCAGTTGTGTTCGTCTGGATGGCAATTGCTTATGCTGAAATTCAGTTCCGTAAAAATTGGCTGGCTAGTGGGCACACTGTCACAGAGCTTAAATTTAAAACTCCTTGGTATCCTGTGGTTCCTTGGTTAGCCTTTAGCTTAAGCTTGCTGTCTTGTGTTTTAATTGTCTTTGACCCCACACAGCGACCCGCTTTATTTTACATGATTCCCTTTGTAATTCTTTGCTATGTTGTTTACTATACGAAAGAAAAAATAAAGCTAAACCTGCAAAAAAAGGAGTCGGCGCAAACCGGCATAGAAGAAACATCACGAAATGATTCAAAATAAACTAAAATTTGTTCTCAAACGGTTGTAGCTTACCACGTCAAACTTGAGACTAGCTCATTAATCTGACTCAGGTAAAAAGGCACTCCTCTCAGGGGTGTTCTTTTTTGTCGCCTAACAAGACTTCAAATACCATTGTTCTTTATAGAGAACAATGGTATACTAAATTTACTATTATGAAGGAGTCCTGATTCATGAAATCAAATGCCGCGATTGTCAAACAAATGCGTGAACTTGCACAACAACAAAATATTTCAATCAGTGAACTAGCACGGCGAGTAGCAATGGCAAAATCTGCAGTTTCAAAATATTTCAATGAAACGCGGGCTTTTCCTTTAAATCGACTTGAAAGCTTTGCCAAAGCACTAGGTACCACCTCTGAACATTTACTTGGAGTTGAAGTGCCGGCTAACATGACACCCGTTTATGGAGTCGTTAAAATTCCCGTAATCGGCGTGATTGCTTGCGGAGATCCGATCACTGCCGAAGAAAATATTGAAGGTTATGTTGAAGAACCTAAAGAAACATTACCGGCAGGACAACTTTTTTATTTACGTGCAAAAGGAGATTCAATGTCGCCTACTATTCCGGATGGTTCCAACGTCTTAATTCGACAGCAACCTGAAGTTGAAGATGGTGAAATTGCAGCTGTTTTATTAACTAATGAAAATGAGGCAACTTTAAAAAGAATCAAACATACCGGCAAACTCATTTTGTTATTGCCCGATAATCCCAAATACGATCCGCTGGTTTCTTCTCCAGAAAACCCCATCAAAATATTGGGCAAAGCAATCCGCTTTGTGTCAGAACTATAAACTGGCACCCAATTACACATAAAAAATAAGACTGACTCAAAATTTCCATTTTGGTCCGTCTCATTTTATTTACCTGCATGTGACTTAATGTGGTAAGCATCAAAACTCAGCGGTAATTATTCTTTTGTGTCCAAGTTATTCTTTACATTTTCTTCGATCAGTGCAAGCTCACGCAAAATATTTGCTGTAACCTTCTGTTCTGCAACTGTGTCATCTAAAAAAGCTGTCGTTGTTCCAAACGAGTCGATGCGCAGTCCTGAAGCATTCACATTGGCAGAGACTACTATTAGATTAGTAATTTCCTCAACTTCATCATCCAACTCAAAAAAATTATCAACACTCTTAGTATTTGCAAAGGGTAAATTGATAATGCCGCTTTCAAGCATTAACGAAGCTTGTTCTGTTCCAAGCGAAACTGGTTGTTCAACTTGGACAGTCTTGCCAGCACTCACAGCCTTTTTAAATGCCGCGAACAATGGTTGCAACTGTTTTGCCGCAAATTCCGTTGCACTCTTGCACGCAATTGCTGGTAGCACCTCTTTTTGAAAATCTCCATCTTCAATCTGCTTAATAAATTCTGCGACCTTAATCTTCATCTTCGTCTCACATCCAAACTTTCAAAATAAGCTTTTTACTAAAGATTCTTATCCATATTAAAAGTTAGCCGCGATAATGTCAAACCTTGTGTGACCAATTCGCCAATCAACTTCATTGTCAACGCTCGCATTTTAGCCACAAGTTCGTAATTACTCTGTGTTAAAGCGGCGGTAACTTCGCTTTCAGTATCCACTGCAGCGACTTTTTGATCTGCAGCCGCAATCATTTGATGCTGTAATCGCCGACATTCTTTTAGATAATCTAAGTCAGTCTGAACAAAGTGAGAATAGTGTGCTTCCACTAACATTGACAACGTACGATACATCCAATATGCACTCTTAATGTCGTATTTAAGCGGTGTTTGACTCCAGCTAGGCGCAGTGTCATTTGCATTTGTGTAAAACGGTACATAGGGACTAAATGAAGGAATTCCAAAACAAATCCACATCAGAGCGGCATTTTTAGCAGGAACAGCATTCCGCAGCTGCAAAATGTGTGAATTTTGTGTCCGGTTAAGCGCAATCGGTCGGAATTTAAGGCGATCCTCTACACTGCCATGACCAAGAGGATCATATTTAGTCTCGTTATAATGTGAACTGAGAATATATTCAAGATCCTCAACCGCTATCAAATGCTCAGCGTAGCAGATAAACGGTAACTCACTAGACATTGGAGCTTGTGGCGTACTTGGATTCAAATAACGCTGCCCGTACCAAACACGCGGTGTATTATAGTGACGGTCTTTTTCTGTATCAGTTCCAAATATACGCCGGAAGTTCCAGCCAGACTTATCTGGGTTAAGGTGATGAGCCGCTACGAATTCCTGAATTCCTGCTGACCACAAATAATTTTGCGGATCATCAAAATCAATTTGCTGCTGAGCCACTTGATTTGCAGCAATCGCATAGGCATTATCCGGAATTCGGGTTGCTGCCCAGTGATGCCCTGTCACAATCTCCATGTACCAGACTTCATCCCGATCAGCAAACAAAACCCCATTGCCTTCTGGTGAACCGTACTTTTTAATTAGCTCTCCCAAATAACGCACACCTTGGCGGGCTGAATCAATGTACGGAGCAACCATTGTCTGCAGGCTGTCTTCTGCCAAGCCATTCGGCACAAAGGGGTCATATGCGAGGGCACGTTCATTGCCATAAACGCTTTCAGTTGCAGACATAGCTACATTTTTTTCATTAATTGAACTTTCATCAAATACACCGTTATGTTCAACATCCGCGTTTGGCGTAGCCGTTAAGCGATAGCTGTTTGCCGGCAAAGGAGCTTTAAATCCATTTTGATTAGAGACTAGCACCCGCCCTGCACTACTGCTCGCCGGTCGCATGACAAACCGCTGCGGCGTCAAAGGCAAGAAAGTATCATCGTTTCGTGCAATCATCGTCGAACCATCAATTGTTGCTTCATTCCCCACTAAAATAGTGGTACATGCTTTTTCCATTACTACTCCTCCTAAAAAATAACACTCTTGATTATAAAGCTATCTCCGCTTTCAAAAAAGCATGCTTATTAATTTCTTTTAGTTAACTTGCTTTCATGTCTTAATAAGACTGCTTTAATTTCTTGGGCAAATTCCCACCGTTTAAGCGGTCGTAACTGCTGTGTTATTCGCGGCAGAAGTTTCCGAGCAGCTGGTGTCCGCAAAATACTTCCAGACAGATTCACCAGTGGCCGCTCAGGCGCATAGATCAAACCTGGATAAACAAAAAATGCACGCGCCCCTAAACGTTTTTTAGATTGCCTTTCAAGTTCCCTTTTAGCCCGCAGATAATTATGCAACAATTTGGGTGCAGCATTTGCCGAAACAAATAGCCATTTAGTTGTAGGTGCTTCAAACTGTAAAAATTCAAGAACCTTAGTCACGGGCCTAATTGTCTTTTGTTGATAATCATTATAATTACGTGCAAATAATACTCCAATTAGGTCGATCACCCAATCAGCGTCTTTTAACGGCTGTTGCCAAGCTGGTTCAGCAACTGTCAAATTAGCTTTAACCCACTGGACTTGCGGCCAGCGCCGCCACAAGGTCTCATTACCGCCAGAACGTGAAATACTGACAACTTCAAAACGACTGTCTTGCAGAAGTTCTGCGATCACTCCCTGGCCAACAAAGCCTGAACCTCCGAGTAATACTATTTTCATCTGTCGCCCTCCCTATGTAAAACTATAGCACATTGATCCAAAGATCAAACTATGCAAGCCTGCGTAAGCAAAAACTATCAACAACTAAAAAAGCCCTGCTACAACCCAGTTTTTTAAGTCTAGGTTTTTAGCAGGTACTTTGCAAATTTTTTTTAGAAGAATTGCCGCAAAATGTCCTTTAATGGTGGCAATTCTGGAATTTTCCAGTAATTTTCCAAGTATTCTTGGCCAAATTTCATATAACCCTTAGCTTCATCCATCACGATTTTGCCTGGAAGTGGAGCATCGTCTTTAACATAAGCATTGATTAAAATTGGTTTGTCCTTAATTGTATAAGCTTGATCAAGCGCTGCCTTAAATTCATCATTTGATTTGACAGTAATTCCGACCCCGCCGCATGCCTCAGCAAATTTAGCGTAATCCACATCAGCTAGATCAATCTGATAATTTAATTGGCCTGCAGATTGTTGCTCATATTCAATAAAAGCCAACTTTTGGTTATTAATCACAATACAGATAATTGGCAACTTATACTTGACAGCTGTCACAAAGTCTTGCATTACCATCGCAAAAGCTCCATCACCATTGAGCGTCAGAACCCTGCGCTTTGGATAAGCTAGCTGCCCTGCAATTGCACCTGGAAGCCCACAGCCCATCGTACCAAGCCATGATGAAATTGCAAATTTTTGGCTCTCCTTAACATGCAGAAAACGGGCTGCCCATGAAGTTGAAGTCCCTACATCGATCGAATATACAATGTCATCTGGTGCTGTCTCATCAATGTAAGCAACCATACTTTCTGGAGAGGCCGGTGCTGTATTTAATTTGCGTTTTCCAGCCATCCACTTGTTCCAGTTAGACATACTCTTTTGACAAGCCGCTAAAAAGTTTTTATCTGCATGCAAACTTCCTTGTGCATTGAGAGCTGCAATTACTTTAGCAGTATCGCCTTGAATTGCAACGTCTACTCCATAGCGCTTTCCCAAATTTTCGGCCTTTAGATCAACTTGAATACACTTAGCTTGCCCCTTAGCCGGCAAATATGGCAAATATGGATAATTTGTGCCAAGAAGTAGCAATAAGTCTGCGTTGTGCATCGCTTCATAAGCAGGTTTTGTACCTAATTTACCCACCTGTCCCAAAGAATTAGGATGATCATCTGCAATTGTACCTTTAGCTGGTAAGGTTTCAATAAATGGCAAATTATTTTTTTCTACAAATTCCCTAATTTGGCTGCCTGCCTGTTTAGCTCCGACACCTAACAAAACAATTGGCTTCTGAGCCGCTTTAAGTAGCTGAGCTGCCTGCTCTACCTGTTGTTTTGCGACTTCCGGTGTAGCCAACGCAAAAGCACGCGCAGAAGACTTATATTCTCCCTGCATCTTTTGCTCAGGAATATCATCAGGAATCGTTAAGACAGCGACCCCTTTATTCTCATAGGCACTTCTAACAGCTTCATCCACTACTTCAGGTAAGTTATCAACTGCAGAAATTGTCCGGTTAAAGACAGCTACATCATCAAATAACTTAGCGGTATTCACTTCTTGAAAGTAGCCCTCATTTAATGAAGCAGACGTTACCTGTCCTAATAAAGCCAAAACTGGTACATGATCCATCTTAGCATCGTATAAACCGTTCAATAGATGAATTGCACCTGGTCCACCAATTGAAAGACACACGCCCAATTTTCCAGTGTACTTAGCCTCTGCTGCCGCGGCTAATGCCGCCACCTCTTCGTGGCGCACCTGTGTAAACTTTATTTTTTTCTGCTGCCGGCGCAATGCATCAACAGTTGTATCAATGGAATCACCTGGTAGACCATAAACATTCTGAACTCCCCAGTCAACTAAAACATCAACCAGCAGGTCCGATCCTTTAGTATTTGCCATAAAAAACACTCCCTAAACTATATAATAATAGCTCATCAAAATCCGGGCTCACTTTTCATTCTACTGCAAAAAGATTTTGCACAACAGTTTTTTGCTTTAAAATTTCAAGGAACCTAGGCAACAGATTCAGCCTGCACAGGTTGCACCCTACCAGCAGTCCAAAATCAGTAATTTTGACTTATGGAACACGTTTATCCGGAATAAAAGAGGGGCTGTGACAAATTTAACTTTTGTCACAGCCCCCCTGATGCTTATTTTAATTACCACAAACTCACTGCCACAGACTGAAAAAGCAGTTATTCAATCACTAATTTTGTTCCTGCAGCAATATTTTCATAAAACCATTTAGCATCTTTAACGGATAGTCTGATACTGCCGTTAGTATCTTCTTTTTGCCCCAAATTTTGGGCTTGATCTGTTCGGTACTTGCCCTTTTCATCGGTCGGAACGGTGTGAATCATGTTCTTTCCATCACCCTTCCATGACACCCAGTATTTGGCACCTTCATTTATGGTAGGCGAATAGAAGAATGCTCCTCTTTTAGACTCAACCTTAAAAGTCCCTTTAGGAAACTTCTTTTTATTATTAGAATATCCTTCTGCGTTAGTTCCAGCAGAAATATACATTTTATAGACGGTCTTCTTACCAGACATTATGTACATTCTCTGACGCTTAAGTGAAACTTTCACCCACATCTTTGGTAGAAATTTAGCGTCTGGATAATCCTTTTTTTCAGATGATTTACGCCAGTTAATCGGATAGCGCATCTCTGGATCAGTACTTTTTTTCTTTAAAGTTGCTTCCTTTTTAGCCTGTTTAGCAATCTTAACTTGATTTTCTTTTTCTGCATGGCGCACATAAACCACACTTCCGGCAGCAATGCACACAAGTACCAGTGCGACAGCCCACGCAAATATTTTCTTCTTATTCATCTGACCCATCCTTTAATTTTTATTAAGTCTGACGCTTTCAACATCAAAGATTCGGTCGACCCAGCCTTCATAAAAGGGTTCTTCATGGGAAACAAGTAACACATTCCCAGGAAAAGCAATTAACGCATCACGAAGCGCATTTTTGGTCTGTTCATCCAAGTGATTAGTCGGCTCATCCATAATCAGAAAATTACTTGGTTTAAGTTCCAGGATACACAACTTTACTTTTGTTTGTTCTCCACCACTTAACAAGCGCATCGGCTTCATGATGTTGGCTGGGCTCAAGCCTGCTCTTGCAAGCCGCTGACGCACGGTCTTGGCTTCCAAGCGCGGATAGACATCCTGCACAATTCCCAAAGGAGTCTGGTCCGGATTTTGCCACTCTAAATCTTGGGTAAAATAGTTCACTTCAGCGGCATCTACAAATTTAGCACTGCCTCCAAAAGTCGGAATTAAACCTAAGATTGATTTGATCAAGGTCGACTTTCCAACACCGTTAAATCCTTTGAGTACCACTTTTTCGCCGTGACTAAGCGAAAAAGTCACCGGTTCCAGCAAGGGCGCCTGATATCCGACTGATAGTCCTTCAACAACCAAGGTTGCCGAGGAAAGCAGCTCAATGTACGGAAATTTAAAATGCGCCTGCAAGGCATCACTAGGAGGATCAACACGTTCAAGTTTGTCCAGTCTTTTTTGCCGAGACTTAGCCATTGTAGAACGCGAACCGGCTTTATTTTTCCTAATATAAGCCTCATCTTTTTCAATTTGGCGTTGCTGTTTTTCGTATGCTTTCAATTGCACTTCTTTTTTTTGCTCTTTTTGCTTGACTGCTGCACTGAAACTGCCGGTATACTTAGTAATTTTCCCGAATGCTACATCAATAATTGTATTTGTAATTTGCTCTAAAAAATTATAATCATGCGAAATAACCATGAAGCTCCCAGAAAAATCTCTCAAATACCCAATCAACCATTCGATGTGCTCGGTATCAAGGTAATTAGTCGGCTCATCCAGCAAAAGAACATCAGGTTCCTCAAGGAGCAGTTTAGCCAGAATAATCTTAGAACGCTGTCCTCCACTACATTGATCAACTTGCCGTTCTTTGCCGATTGCGTCAATTCCTAATCCGGTCATCACTTGTGCAATCCGGGTTTCTATCTCGTAAAAACTGCCAGCCTCTAATTGCTCCTGGTAACGTCCCGCCTTTTCCAACAGCTCATCATTCATCGTCTTTGCATATTCTTCATAGCATTTAGCCTGAGCTGCACTAATTCGGTACAAATTTGCAAACGCAGATTTTAAAAAGGCAAACACTGTCAGTTCGTGTGCGTTTTGTGCATACTGATCCAAGTAACCAATTTTGACACCTTTTTGCCATTTAATACTGCCTTCATCAGGCAATTCTTGGCCAGTAATGATTTTAATCAGTGTACTTTTTCCTGCTCCATTTTGGCCAATTACGCCCATATGATCTTCTTTATTAAGTCTAAAAGCTGCATTCTGATACAGCTGTTTATCAGCAAATGAATGTGCCAGACCATCAACTTCTAAAATACTCATTATTCTCCATCCTCTTACCGGGTGATTATATCATACTCTCTTCAACAAATAATAATTTATTCCAACAAAAAAGCCAACATTAAACGTCACTGACGCCTCATGTTGGCAGATAATTTTTAAGGATAAAAAAGCTGCTATTTTGCTGCTTTTTCCAACTCTGCACGACTCTTCAAAAACTCCAAAACATTTTGATGTTGTGCACGACGTTTCTTAATATTTTTCTGATTTACAGGGCGGCGATCATTTGCAACCCCAACATGTGTGTTCTGTGACATTTGTGTAGTTTCCTCCCTTCATTTATTGCGTATCACTTTATGTTAAACTGTAATACAATTTTTTTCAAGTTCCATTTTATGCTTTCCGTCGCCGCCGTGATTTAGCCTTCTGCAAGTTGACACTCAATAATTCCTGCAAAATCGCTACATGTTGGCGATAAAGATCATCCAATCCCAACTTTTGGTAAAGTGAGAAGGTATCAGAGATAATCTTTAGCCCCTGCTCATAATCACCATCATTAATGATTTTGAGTCCCTCAAAGAAAGTTTTGTTACTCAAAGCGCTAACATTGCTTGAATCAACTTTAATTTTATTTAAGAGATTATAGTAGTAAGCTACGTGTTCTTTTTTGTTAGCCTTCATGAAGAGTAAGATTGCGTTGCACAGCGTTTTAATTTTCAGGTTTTCAAGCGTGATGTCTTGAACTTCTGCTTCAGTATCCCAATCATGATTTTGTAACAACTTTTCTGTTGAGGAACTATCAAACATAAAGATTGCATCCGAAAATAGCGAATATTCATAATAGCCCCATTTGTGACTTCTTGACAAATAGTGCATGATTTCCTTGCGCTCGCTCAAAGTACTTTCACTTGTTTTGCCTAATGTTTTCTTCATCACATCAGCAATCACCGCCAGATTATGAAGACGTAAAAGATGTGATGCGTTGTACTCTTTTTCAATCTTTTTCTCGATGGCCTTGATCTCTGTAAGATTTCCCTGGGCGAAAGCCTGTTTCAAATCATTACGACAACTGCGATAATGGTCGTCTTTTTTTATAAACTTCCCAAAAAGCTTCATAAATTCATCGGCACCGACATTTAATCTATCCAATATATGTAAGAAAGTATCCGCGGTTGTCTCCACCAGTCCGCTTTCATATTTATAATACATTGAGCGTGACAGTAAATCGTCATAAATTGTTTTCGCTTTAATTCCTTTTGCAGTTCGAATGTTTTTAACTAGCTCTCCTGTTTTCATCTTTCCGCCCCTTTTAATATTTTATTGCACAAGTGTTTAATATATAACAGTTGTTCAAAAAATGGTCATTCTATTATATATCAGTGAAATTTGGTCTTAATACTATGCACAATCTATTTTTACGCTATTCATTGCAATAATAAAGCTTTGTGAAATATAAAATGATTTTTACAAATAATTGTTTTCCCCTTTTTTTAATACTTGGCATCCAATAAAATAATAAATTGGAAACTTTATTGTCTTCCCCAGTACCCGGTGTTACAAGTTTATGATACCAGATTATTCTCTAAAAGTAACCATTATTTCAGATTTTCCCAGCTGAATTTACCTCAATTTCCAAATAACGTTCTGCTTTTTTATATCGGTCACTCTGTTTTCAAATTTAACTTTTATTTTCAGATAAAAGTAGGAAAAAAGTGGAAAACCGCATTCTGTTGTTAAATGCACAGTTGCTCAGCAAAGTAGCAGACAAAGCCTTCACTTTATGCATTAATAACCGTGAATTGGGAGTCAAACCCTTTTTTAAACAAATTTAATGGAAGAATGAAGAAAAATGGATTGCAATAAAATTAAAAAAACAGCTTAATAAAGATTACACTTACGCACTTAAACTAAAAAAGCCATGCCAAAACTTATCAGTTTTGTCACAGCCCCTCTTTTATTCCGGATAAAAGTGTGCCATAAGTCAAAATTCTCCGTCTAACTTCGAATTACTCATAGCAAAGTACTCGCTATGTTCGTAATTTCGAGTTAGCACTCAAAATTTTCCCGACCTATGTCACACTCTCCTTCATACATACAAACACCGAGTCATTTAAATTTATTCATATCGGATTGAACATAGCTTAAAACTTTCTGCTAATTTTGCTTTTTCAATAAGTCACGAATTTCTTCTAATAGTTGAACTTCAGGTGTAATTTTAACCACCTTTTTCTTATTGACTAATTTATTAACAGCTTTAACCAATAAAAAGATCACAAATGCAATAATCAAGAAGTTAATGACTGCGTTGATGAAACTTCCAAATCTGAAAGTTGCACTTCCAATTTTTAAGACCCAGTCAGAAAAATCAATGCCACCAATAAATAACCCGATTAACGGATTAATCAGGTAATTTACCAAGGCCTTCACAATTGAGGTAAATGCACCGCCGATAATAACACCAACTGCTAAGTCCATCACACTGCCACGCGAAATAAACTCTTTAAACTCTTTAATCAACTCAAACACCCCTATGTAATTAATTAGTTTTAATGTAGCAATAATTAGTAAAACATTCAACTAAACGGCCTTATAAAACAACTATTTGTCTCTTAGGTAGGTTTCTGAGTATTAAACTTCCTAAAAAGATTACCATATGCTACATTTAAGCTAGTATAAAGAAAGGATTGTCATCCAATGAAACAAACATATCACCAGCTTTCTTCCACAAAAACACTTGAGCAGCTGCAAACCGCTAAAACTGGTCTAACACCAGGTGCAGTTGACGAACGTTTGCAAAAGTATGGTCAAAATGTCTTGCGCGAACAAAAAGGAACAACGCTATTGCAGAAGTTCTTGAGTCAGTTCAAAGACTTGATGATTATTATTTTGATGGTGGCTGCTGTAATTGCCTTCTTTGCCGGTGATGCCTCGGACGCAGTTATTATCTTTTTAGTAGTGATCTTAAACGCAGTCTTCGGCGTTTTTCAAGAAGCGAAAGCTGAAAATGCGATTAATGCTCTCAAAGAAATGACGACCCCCTCTTCTCGTGTGCGCCGTGACGGGCAAGTCCAAACTGTAAAAAGCTCAGAACTCGTTCCAGGAGATATTGTTTTGCTTGAAGCAGGAGACATTGTTCCAGCCGATTTGCGGCTCCTTAAAACTGCCTCACTACAAATCGAAGAAGCGGCATTAACGGGCGAATCTGTCCCGGTCGATAAAAGTGAAGCACCGCTTGCTCAATCCAAGCTTCCTCTTGGAGACCGTAAAAACCTTGGTTATATGAATACCAACGTCACCTATGGAACTGGTGAAGGTGTTGTGATTGCCACTGGTATGGAAACTGAGGTTGGACATATTGCGACGATGCTTAACAGCGTTGATAAATCAATTACACCTCTACAAAAAAATATTATTCATCTTAGTAAAATCCTGAGTATCCTTGTTTTGCTGATTGCCGTCTTAGTTTTTGCAATTGGGATTCTCGTTGGCCGTTCCTCAGTGCTTGAGATGCTGCTAACGTCAATTTCTTTGGCTGTTGCTGCTATTCCTGAAGGATTGCCCGCCATTGTGACAATCACATTGGCATTAGGAACGCAGACAATGGCTAAACGCAATGCCTTGATCCGAAAGCTGCCCGCCGTTGAAACACTGGGAACAACAGAAATTATCGCTTCTGATAAAACTGGCACATTGACACAAAATAAAATGACGGTCGAAAAAATCTACCTCCCTGATGCCTTGCAGGATGCCGCACAAGCCTCATTAACGCTTCAGGATCGTTTGACTCAAATCATGATACTTGCAAATGATAGTCAAAAGACACCAACCGGTCTGGTCGGTGATCCCACAGAAACTGCCCTAATTCAGTATTATCTCAACAAAAAATTAGAGCTTGTGTCACTGGAAAAAGATTATCCACGCGTTGCCTCAATTCCATTTGATTCAAAGCGAAAACTAATGTCCGCACTTGTTAAGAATAACCAACAAAACTATGTGATGACAAAGGGCGCAATTGATGAGCTGCTCAAAAGAACAAATCGAATTGAAGATCACGGTCGTATCCGGAAAATAACTTCTCAGGACCGAGCGCGTATTATGGAAGTCAACCACCAACTTGCGCTGCAGGCTCTACGTGTCTTGGGGTTTGCTTATTCCCCAGTTGAAGCTATGCCAGCTTCCTTGAATTCAGAAAACCTTGAGAAAGATTTAATCTTTGTCGGCATGGTCGGCATGATTGATCCTGAGCGTCCTGAAGCTAAAAATGCCGTGACTGAAGCACGGGCAGCTGGAATTCGCCCTTTGATGATTACTGGAGACCATAAAGATACCGCAACGGCAATTGCTAAACGCTTAGGGATCTTAAAAAGCACGGACGAAGACGCCGTAATCACGGGCAGTGAACTTGACCAGCTTTCCACTCAAGACTTGAACCAAAAAATTGCCCAATACTCCGTTTTTGCGCGTGTTGCACCTGAGCATAAAGTCAGAATCGTTAAAGCTTGGCAAAATAGAGGAAAGATTGTGGCGATGACGGGGGACGGTGTCAATGATGCACCTGCACTTAAAACAGCAGACATTGGTGTTGGTATGGGAATCACTGGGACAGAAGTTTCTAAAAATGCCAGTGACATTGTACTTGCAGACGACAATTTTGCAACGATTATTGTAGCAGTTAAAGAAGGACGGAAAGTCTTTGCTAACATTCAAAAGGCAATTCAGTACTTGTTATCCGCTAACCTCGGCGAAGTTTTAACCCTTTTCTTTATGACAATGCTGGCATGGGATATCTTCGCCCCGGCACAAATTTTATGGATTAACCTTGTCACAGATACATTTCCTGCAATCGCGCTGGGAATCGAACGTGCCGAAGCGACTATCATGCAACGCAGACCGCGTGGTAAGCAATCAAACTTCTTCAGCGATGGCGTTATGTCGAGTATCCTTTATCAAGGAATCTTAGAGGGTGCGCTAACTTTAGGAGTTTACTGGTTTGCACTTCAATTCCCATTTCACCATTCTTACACATTGATTCACGCTGATGCTCTGACAATGGCATTTGCAACGCTTGGTTTAATTCAACTATTCCACGCATTCAATTCCAAGTCATTGCACGGCTCAATCTTCAGAAAAGATTTGTTTAACAATAAAATGTTTAACTGGTCGATTCTGATTTCAGGTATATTATTGTTTGCTACTATCCTAGTTCCAGCCTTTAATGCAACCTTTAAAGTTACTCCGTTAGCACCACAGCAATGGTTGCTTGTCTTCATCGGTGGCACATTAATGCTCGTGATCGTCGAAGTTGTTAAGCTGGTGCAGCGTAAGTTACTCTATAAAAAATAAAAAAGACTACAAAAGCTTTGGAATGTTAGGCTTGAATTGCAAAATAAAGAGGGACTGTGACAAAAGTTAACTTTTGTCGCAGTCTCTCTTTTATTCTGGATAAACGTGTTCCATAAGTCAAAATTCTCCGTCTAACTTCGAATTACTCATAGCAAAGTACTCGCTATGTTCGTAATTTCGAGTTAGCACTCAAAATTTTCCCGACTTATGTCACACTCTTTTTCTAGTTATTCTGCATAAACGTGTTCCATAAGTCAAAATTCTCCGTCTAACTTCGAATTACTCATAGCAAAGTACTCGCTATGTTCGTAATTTCGAGTTAGCACTCTAATTTTCCCGACTTATGTCACACTCTCTTTTGTTTTACTTATATAAACTAAACTATTGCAGCTAGATGACCAGCCGTTTTGTCTTTGATCTCAAAATTCCCTGAAAAGTTTGTCAATCTGTGTATACTCTGCCGGTGTTAGTTCAACATTTAGCGCACCAACATTATTTTGAACTTGTTCAGGTTTACGTGCCCCAGGAATCACAACACTTAACGCTGGGTTTTGTAAATACCATGCCAAAATGACTTGTGCAACTGTCGCTGCATGCTTTTGAGCCAATTCTTTAACCTGTACAAGTGCCGCGATAATCTGCCTGAATTGCGCTGGTGTGAAGCGCTCAAACTTATCCCGATCTGTAGCTTGATACTTCCCCGTCAACAGTCCAGAGGCAAGCGGATAATAAGGCACAAATGAAATCTGCTGCTCCTTTAAATATGGGAAAAGTTCCTTTTCAGCTGTACGCTGTACTAAGCTATAGTTATCTTCAACAAGATCCACTTCACCATTTTTATTAGCTTCTTTTAGCTGTGCTAGCGAAAAGTTTGAAACCCCAATCGCTCTAATCTTGCCTTCTTTTTTCAAGGCTGCAAGTGCAGCCACAGCTTCATCTTTAGGCGTTGTTTTATCAGGAAAATGGATGAAAAAAATATCAATGTAATCTGTGTGAAGTCTTTTTAGTGCTTGTTCAACTGCATTCTTTAAAAATTCAGGCTCATTATTGGGCTGATAATCTTTACGAACATCTTGGGCGGCCTTAGTTGCTAAAATTACTTGCGCACGATCGTACTCTTGCAACACTTCTCCGATAATTTCTTCCGAGCGGCCTAGACCGTACATAAAAGCAGTATCCAACAGCGAAATGCCTTCATCCAATGCCGTCTTAATAACCGCCTTCCCATCAGTATCTTTAAGTCCCTTAAAAAGATTGTGGCCCCCTACCTTGTTGGTTCCAAGACCAAGCTTAGGTGCAATTAAAACATCTGTTTTACCGATTTTAACGCTTTGACTTTGATTCATTTTTATTCCTCCTTTTGCCTCAAATTCTTTTTTAATTATAAAACAGTTTATCCGAAACAGACTGCGATTCTGCTCACTTAACGTAGATTGTCATAAAATGCGGTAACCAGCTGATTTTTGCCGGTAACTGTGGCCCCTCGTCCCCATCGATTCTGACTGAGACTGCTTGCTTTGCAACTGGTTTGATGATCACCTCTTTGATATCAAAAGAGGTCAGGGTACTTGAGCGCCGTAAGTTGCCTGTTAGCGCAAAAAAGCCATAATTCAATAATTTATTAATTTTCATATTATTAAGCATCGTAACATGCAGTCCAGCAGATGTTTTCCCCAAATACTGATAACCGCCTACATAATTGGAAGTTGTCATTAGACAGACCCAAACCTTTGCACGTAAAGAAAATGTTTGATTAAAAAATAACAATTCAGCGGATTGCCTTTTTCCAAGGTGCTTAAGTGCACTCCAACCATAGACTGCCAAGCCGAACTTTTGTTTTTGCCTTTGCTGAACATCATTTGAAAGCTCAGCAAGGCTCCCAAAAAGTAATGAACTAACAATCGCTGTGCCATTGCATTCACCAATATCAACCCGGCGTTGATTTCCCCGTAAAATAAGGTCAATGGCCGCCCTTGGTTCAAGTGGAATTTGCCATTTTTGTGCAAAATTGTTAACCGTTCCCGCTGGAATCAGCCCGACAGGAACTTGGGCGTGAGCATGTACAAGAGCCGTAGCAACAATGTTCAACGTCCCATCGCCTCCAATACAGACGATCTTTGCCAACTGCTTTTGTCGCAGCATCTCCTGCAAACCTACAATTGCTTCTGCTCTAGTTTTTGTGTTTAATTCAATAATCTGTGCGCCTTTTTGTTCCAGTTTTTGCTGCATCTCGACCGCAATCTGCTGTGCTTGACCATCGCCAGCATTCGAATTGAAAAAAAGCAAAGTTTTTTTCTCCATTTTTTTCCCACCTGTCATCGTTAATTTTATTTCCTATTTTCCTTAAATTCTAATTAAGTTATAGTTTTTAGCTGCTCTTTAACTTTAACATAAGTACGCCTTGTAACTATGGAAACTGTTTCAAACCCCACCAGAATTAATATTCCTTTTTTATTTTCTAAGGTGCGCCTAAAAATTGTTTTCAATAGATTAAATTTGGTGTACAATGTGGATAGCTCAGAGATCTTTGAAAGGTGGTATTAAAAGTGAGCAGAAAGAAAAACAAACAAAACCGGCATAAATTAATCGAATATGCCAATGGGCCTTCATTGGAGGAAATTAACGGCACCGTCACAGTCCCACGGGGAAAGGGCTTTTGGAAAACACTTTTCGCATATTCTGGACCTGGTGCTTTAGTCGCCGTTGGTTATATGGACCCAGGGAATTGGTCAACATCCATTACTGGTGGACAGAATTTCCAGTATCTTTTAATGTCCGTCATCTTGATTTCAAGTTTGATCGCGATGCTGCTGCAATACATGGCTGCCAAACTTGGTATCGTGAGCCAGATGGATCTTGCACAAGCCATTCGTGCACGCACAAGCAAGGGATTAGGCATTGTTTTATGGCTGTTAACTGAATTAGCCATTATGGCAACTGATATTGCCGAAGTTATTGGTGCCGCAATTGCACTTTATCTCTTATTTCATATTCCCTTGGTGATTGCCGTTTTCATAACCGTTTTTGATGTCTTGTTATTGCTCTTATTAACTAAAATTGGTTTTAGAAAAATTGAAGCCATTGTGGTCTGCTTAATTTTGGTTATTCTTTTTATCTTCATCTATCAAGTAGCACTTTCAAATCCAGATTGGGCAAGTATGTTCAAAGGTTTTATTCCAACTGGAAAAACAATTGCCAGCTCACCTAGCGTGGGAGGGCAAACTCCTTTAACCGGCGCATTAGGAATTATCGGTGCGACTGTAATGCCGCATAATCTGTATCTGCACTCTGCAATCTCGCAAACCCGTAAAATTGATCATAGCGATGAAGAAGATGTCGCTCGCGCAGTCCGCTTTACAGCTTGGGATTCAAACATTCAGCTGACAGCTGCCTTCATCGTAAATTCTTTATTGCTAATCATGGGGGTTGCTGTTTTCAAAACCGGCGCCGTCAAGGATCCCTCCTTCTTCGGTTTGTTCCATGCACTTTCCGATACTTCGATGCTTAGTAATGGTATTTTGATTGAGGTTGCCCGTTCAGGAGTTCTTTCCACCTTGTTTGCGGTGGCATTGCTTGCTTCTGGTCAAAATTCAACTATTACAGGAACCTTAACTGGTCAAGTTATTATGGAGGGCTTTGTCCATCTAAGAATGCCGCTTTGGTTACGTCGTTTAGTCACCCGCTTAATTTCTGTTGTCCCTGTTTTGATCTGTGTCATCTTGACGAGTGGAAAAAGCGACATTGAAGAACATACTGCCCTTAATACGTTGATGAACAATTCGCAAGTTTTCCTAGCCTTTGCGTTGCCATTTTCAATGCTGCCACTTTTGATGATGACCGACAGTCGAGCTGAGATGGGCGAACGCTTCAAAAATACATTGCTTATTAAAACCTTAGGCTGGATTTCCGTAATTGGACTGACTTATCTCAATATGACGGGGTTACCCGGACAAATCCAAGACTTTTTCGGTTCTAATGCTTCTAAGACTGAAATTGCACTGGCAAATGACATTGCCTATTTCTTAATCTTCTGTGTCCTTGCGTTACTGATCTGGACAGTCATTGACCTGTACCGCGGCAACAAACGTTTTGCTGCCGGTAAGACGGCTAAGCCCTTAGAGGATGAATAATTAGTTTGCAAATGATTTGAGCGAATGGAGATGTTGTACCATTGAAAAATCTTAAAAAAATTCTAGTTGGTGTTGATGATTCTGCAGATGCGCTGTTAGCTTTTGATTATGCTATTCAACGTGCCAAAGAAGAACATGCTGAACTCATCATTACCTCTGTTCTGGAAAGCAATGAGCTAAGTGTTTATCAAGCAATGGATAAAGATTACATTCATGGCGAACGTTCAGAATTAGAAGAGCACATTTTAGATTATCGAAAACAGGCCTTGGAAGCCGGCGTCAGTGCTGTACGAACTATAATTGCTGAAGGAAATGCCGGTGAAGCGATCGTAAAAGATGTTATTCCTAATGTGAACCCCGACTTATTAATCATCGGCTCTGCATCTAAAAAAGGAATTCGGCGTCACTTTGGCAGTCAGGCTGCATACATGGCAAAGTACGCTCCCATCTCTGTCTTAGTCGTAAGATAAAACAGCGTGCTCATTTTAAAAGAAAAAAAGATTATGCAATTGCGAATATTATTTCGTCTAGAAATTGTGTAATCTTTTTTTTAATAAACAGCCTTTCACTATGTTAGAATCAAGTGTAATAACTTTAAAAAAGGGAGTTAAAATTTTATGAGCTTACTGAAACTCAGTAACATTCACAAGTCTTACTTTCTGGGGAAAGAAGAAAGCAAGGTTTTAAATGGAATTGATCTTGAGTTTAATTCTGGAGAATTTGTTTCAATCCTAGGAGAATCCGGTGGCGGGAAGTCAACCTTGATGAATATTATTGGCGGACTTGACCGTGAATTTTCTGGGGAGTTACTTCTCAATAATGAAAAACTTGATCACCGAAAAGAAAAACAGCTAGATAACTACCGGCGAGGAACTATTGGTTATATCTATCAGTCATATAATCTTATCACCCACCTGACTGTTCTTGAAAACGTCATGGTGTCCCTTGATATGACGTCCCTTTCGCACACCGAGAGAGTCGCACGAGCTAAGCAATTGCTTGAGCAGGTTGGTCTGGGTGAACATTTAAAGAAACATCCTAATCAGCTTTCTGGTGGTCAAAAACAGCGTGTTGCAATTGCACGTGCACTCGCAAGTGACCCAGAAATTATTTTAGCTGATGAACCTACAGGAGCTTTAGATTCCAAGAATACACAAGAAGTTCTGGCAATTTTGAAAAAGATTGCTGCTGATGGCAAACTTGTTATTGCGGTGACGCACTCACAGGAAGTTGCAAATCACGGTACGCGAATTATCCATCTTGTTGACGGTCAGATTGATAGTGACGTTCGTTTAGGGGAACCTGATAGCCAAGACAAAACACCTGCAAAAATTGAGGCCCGCCCTTTACGTGCAGGTGCAAGTTACCTTTCTGCTTTTAAACACCTGCTGTATAATTTCAAACAGAATTCATTGATTATTATTGGAACGGCTATCGGCATCTTTGCGGTACTGCTCTTTTCAGGATTAGGTAATGGAATTAATTCATATATCCAAAATCAAGTCAATTCATTAGTAAATCCTCGATCAATGACTGTTTTAAGCAACCCTTCAGGCAAAAAGCTTTCAAATACAGAAGCACAGCAATCTATGCAAGAGTTCAGCCAAGATCCAACCAAATTTTTTATCTCGGATCAACAACTCACCCAGATAAAGAAAACCAAAGGCACCGCTTCAATTGAGCCAGGTTATCAGTTAGGGACCTACTCACTGAACTATCAAGGGAAAAATAGCAACTCGTCAGGAATCCAGAGCTACACTAAGGCATTTGCTGATAATAACCTAAAAAATGGTAATTGGCCTAAAAGCAACGAAATTGTAATTTCCAAACAACAAGCTGTGACACTTTTAGGGAACAACAACTATCGTTCACTAATAGGTAAAAAGATCGGGGTTGTCATCAACTGGCTTTCCGCCCAAGATACACCCGTTCAAGTAAAAACTGACCTGACTGTTTCAGGAATTACTGGTTCCAGCAGTGCCAGTGGGCAAGTTACCTTGCTTAATTACAGCAGTCTGCGTTCCTTGCTCAAAGATGCTGGGGCAAGAACCGAACCGAACTTTATTTCTGTCAACGCAAAAAATCTTGATAATGTAAACTCAGTTGCAAATAGTATTCGTAATCAAAAAATTAATGGCAAGCATGCCTTTGCAGTTATGACTGTGGGTGATTTGCTTAAAACCATTAACACCTATGTAAGTCTTGCATCAACGGTCTTGGCGGCAATCGCTGGTATCTCGCTTATCGTTTCAGTCCTCATGATTGTTGTTACAATGTACATGTCTGTAGCAGAGCGCACAAAAGAAATTGGAATCCTGCGTGCACTTGGAGAACGACGTAAGGATATTAGACGGCTCTTCACTGCAGAATCCTTAATGATTGGTTTCTTTTCAGCAATCTTTGCGCTCATAATTGCATGGCTTGCCAGTGCAGCACTTAATCACGCGCTCTATGGCTTAATCAAATTTAACATTGTGCAGATCAACTTAAGCAACGTTATCTTCGCGATCTTAGTTTCACTGTTTATTTCGTTAATTGCGGCTCTCTTGCCTGCTCGGAAAGCTTCGCGTTTGAACCCGATCGAGGCTCTGTCTGCAGAATAAAATAAACTGTTAAGTAATTCAGATAGGCAGCAATGTGCGTAATCAATGCTGTTTTTAAAGAACTTTCACGTTAATGCATTACAAAAAAGAGAGTGTGACATAAGTCGGGAAAATTTGAGTACTAACTCGAAATTACGAACATAGCGAGTATTTTGCTAGGAGTAATTCGAAGTTAGACGGAGAATTTTGACTTATGGAACACGTTTATCCGGAGTAAAAGAGGGGCTATGACAAAATTTAACTTTTGTCACAGCCCTTTTTTGTATGGATAACCATGTTTCAACAGTCAAGATTTTCAGTCTAACTCAAATTTTGACAATTTATGTCACCCGTTTTAATTTTTTTAATAATTATTATTTATCCAGCTTCGCATAACTTCTGCTGCTTCCGCTATTTTCCACGCGAAAGGATGAAAGACACAAGCCATACCAGAATCACAGCTCCAATTATTGAAGGAATGATTGCCATTCCGGCTAATTGTGGTCCCCATGAACCAAGGATCGCTTCCCCGATTGCGGATCCTACTAAACCAGCTATAATGTTACTGATCCAGCCCATTGACTTGCCTTTACTTGTGATTGCCCCTGCAATCGCACCTATAATTGCACCTATAATCAAGACCCATAACCAATGCATACTCTAATCCCCCTAATTTCATAAAATAAACTGGCAATCTTCAAAAACGCAGATTGCTCAGTTTTAAAATTGACACATTTCAGTCAAAATAACCTTACTTTTTATCGATCTTTTTCTTTAGATCGTCGACGGTTTCTTTGACTGTGTCCTTAGCCTCTTCAAGTTTATCCTTAGCTTTGCCAAGAATTCCCTGTGCTTTTCCTTGGGCCTCACGTGTCTTGTCTCCAGTTGCCTTGCCCTCAACTTCTTTAGCTTTACCAGCAACCTGATCCTTTGTTCCCTCGACCTTGTTTTTTAAGCTCATCTTTGCATCTCCCTTCACTAATCACCTATTCAGGACATCAAGCAGGATGTTCAAAAAAGTGAGCTAATTTCCTACAACTTTAGTTTAACAAAGCACAATATTTTAAGCAATTTTTCTGCTTTTAACTTTCAAACTCCTTCAAGTTATCTTTTGTAGCCGGTTGTACTTGTTCCAACTTGCCTTGCACCATTATTCGGTTAGTTTCACCAGTGGTTGCGGTCAAACACGTCACGAGTGTCACCAGTTGCTGCTTTGGCACATCATCAATCCAGCTAACTTGATACTTATCAATCACTCTGCGCTCAACAATCCGATAACGATAAACTTTTTTGCCGTCAGTCAGCAAAATCTCCATCCCTACTTTAGCTTTTGCGAGTGGAGAAAATAAAATATCAGGGTTGCTCATATGATGTCCTGCTAATGCGTAGTTTCCTGTTCCCATTTTTTCAGCTGGTTTCATTGTCCCAGCACCACGCAGCAAGTTTTCATTATTGATGCCATAAAAGATTGGTAAACGCATTCCAATTTGTGGAATAGCAATTTTACCGATCATGCCTCCTTGAGTTTGAGCTGCTTTACTTAAGGTCGAAAGATCTGCCGCTTTAACACTTTTAAAATCAAAGTTTCCTTTCTTACGCATTTTTTTACTAATACTTTGTGGCTTTTTTTTAAGTTGACTAGTTGCTATTTCGCGAATAACAAAAGTTTTAATCTGCTCGTTAAAAATCAAAGCAATTCCAACCAGCAGCAAGCTGACTGCCAGTGCCCTTAACAATATTTTTTTATATTTTTTCAAGTTACTTCCCCGCCCATCATAGACTTCCTACTCTTACCAGTATTGTCGCACAAAAAAATATTTTTAACAAAAAAAGAGAGGGACAAAGAGCGTTTAGTTGGCTGTCTTTTGGTGCACATTTCAGCACTAGCTGTTTGGAAACAAAGAACACCAAAAAACAGGGCGCGCTTTTTGCCCCAAATCCACAACATTATCCGAATTTCCCTAAAAGCTCTTATGCTACTTGCCAACTGTTCTCAGAATCTGTTGCTAAGTAGTCGATCTTTGCATCTTAGGACTGCTAGAAAGAACACATAAAAAAGCCGCAACACTTAACTTGTTCAGTCTCAGTGCTGCGCTCTTTTTTATGATATTTTTATTACCAGACTACTTGCCCTTCAATTCTTTTCTTGCAAGAAAAGAATCATATAAGCGACTTTTTGAAAACTTAATCAGTTCCGTTACCAGTAGAATTGTAAACCCAATTCCGGCCGGCAATAACCAACCATAAAGAAAATCAATTGGTCCTGTGTGGAAAACTGCTTGCATAAAGGGAAGATAAATAATCCCTGCTTGCAATACAAGCAACAGTGCAATGATATAAAATGCCATCTTGTTTTGGAAAAAGTACTTTGAAAAAACAGGATGGTTATTCCGTAAATTGAAGAGATAGAAAATCTTACCAAAGATAATAATATTAAGCGTCATCGTACTCCCCATTACAGTGGACATTCCTTGATTCGTCAAGATTTCATAAGCAATCATCCCCATACTTGAGATCAAGACGGAAACATAAGCGATCTCGAAAACATCTGCTTTTGTCAGAATCCCACTGTTAATTGAGCGCGGTCCGCGAGCCATGATCCCGGTCTCTGCCGGTTCAAAGATAAACGCAAATTGAATCGTCAAAGCAGACACCATATTAATCCACAACAATTGTGTTGGATACAGCGGCATTGTTTGGTCCAACAGGATACTGAAAACAACTATTAGTCCTTCAGCAAAACTAGTTGGCAGCAAAAACCTAATCGTTTTTTTAATGTTGTCAAAAACATGCCGTCCTTCTTTAACTGCTGCAAGAATCGTCGTAAAGTTATCATCGGCTAATACCATATCGGCAGAACCCTTAGCAACATCAGTACCCTTAATTCCCATCGCAACCCCAATTTCTGCTTGCTTCAAGGCGGGAGCGTCATTAACACCGTCTCCGGTCATTGAAACAACATGGCCTCTTTGCTGCTGTGCTTTTACGATTTTCAGCTTATCACTCGGAGTCGTTCGGGCAAATACTGTATAACGATCAATTTGCTCTGCAAGTTCAGCTGCTGTCAATTTTTCGAGTTCCGGTCCCGTAATTGCTTTAAGATTTTCGCCCATCTCAAGCTTTTCAGCAATTGCTAGTGCTGTGTTAGGATCATCTCCGGTAATCATCTTGACTTTAATTCCAGCATAACGCAATTGTTTAATAGCATCTTTTACCTCACTGCGGGGAGGATCAATAATTCCCACCAAGCCCACAAGTTCGAAATTTTTCCCAATGTTTTCCGGAATCACTGCGGTACTATCAACCGCAACTTTCTGATAACCTAAGGCAACAACTCGTTTACCTTGTTTTGAAAGTTTTTCGATTTTGGTTTTCCAATAATCCTTATCTGGTGAAGCTCCTGCCTTTTCCATCAATTGCAGCAAAGTTTGCGGGGCACCTTTAACAAAAAGCAGTTTTTCCCCGTTTTGTGCTAGCAACCGGGCAGAGTAGCGAAAAGCAGAATCAAAAGGTAAAGAATCGACTTCATTGACCTCGGGTTCCTGACCGGTTAATTTATGGTACAACCCTGTTAAAGCTCCATCCGTTGGTTCTCCCGTCAAAATCCACTTGTTATTTTCTTGATGGAAACTTGCATCTGAGGTCTGACCTGCAATTTCAACTAACCATTTGATTGCAGGGAGCTGTTGCCACTGAACTTTTTCTCCGGCCGCATTTGTAATTTCTCCAGCCGCATCATAGCCCACTCCTGTAACTTGATATTCTCCTTCTGGTGTGAAAATATCTGTCACGGTCATCTCGTTTTTAGTTAAAGTCCCCGTTTTATCCGTATTCACGATGTCAACTGCTCCTAAAGTTTCAACAGCTGGTAAGGTTTTGACGATCGCATTTTTTTGTGTTAGTTTGCGAGTTCCCATTGCTAAAACAACTGAGACACTTGCTGGCATTCCTTCTGGCATCGAACCTACAATCAAAGTGATAATTGAGATTAGCAGTGTTGGTAAACTGTAGATTTCAAGGTAAAAACCGAGTGCAAAAAGTAAGACTGCTAAGGCAACAATTGCCAGTGACAACGTAAGCCCTAATCGATTTAGATTATGCATCAATGGTGTAGGTCTGGTTTTAACGGTCGCCACATCTCTTTGAATCTGTCCGATCTGCGTATCCATCCCGGTCGCAACCACAACACCCATTCCAGTCCCACTTGTAACCGCAGTCGATGCAAATGCCATATTCGCTCGTTCGGCAAGCGGAACATTCTTGCCTGAGAGTGGTTCTTCAATCTTAGTTAATGGTTCCGATTCCCCTGTCAGATTTGCTTCTTGAATTTTCAAGTTATCTGCAGAAACCAGCCTCAAGTCCGCAGGAACCGCATCTCCTGCTTCTAAACTGACTAGATCTCCTGGAACAATTTGCTGCGCCGCTAATAGTTCTCTGCGACCCGAGCGCACTACATAACTGCGTGAAACCAGCAGTTCTTTAATTTTATCAAGTGCATTATCAGCAGAAATCTCTTGGAAGAAGCCGATGAAGGCATTCACAATAATCACAGCACTGATCACAATTGCATCCGGGTAGTGTTTCAGTATCAATGTCACACAGGCAGTAAGCGCCAAAATGTAAATAATACTATTGTTGAACTGCTTAAAAAACAAGATCCAATTAGAACGTTTTTGAATAAGCAACTCATTTTTACCATAACGGGTCAGCCTTTGCTGCGCTTCTTTTGCAGACAAACCCCTTTCAAGGTCCGTCTCAAACGCACGTGCTAGCTCTTGATCCGTCTTTTCCCAAAACAACGATTGCCTCTGGCCATCATTTTCACCCATGTGTTCGTGCGGTCCAGGTTTCTTCTCTTCCTGCATTCTTGTAATCATCCTTTCAATTCTTGCCTGAATATCACCAGCCGGTTGAAACACCAATTTCAACCGCGGCCTTTGTTTTTGATAATTTAATTATAGCGTATCTCTACATAACTTGAAAATTTTAGGTCGCTGATTTTCAAAATCTACTAAAATAAATAGACTAAAAGTTTACTCAATCCTTACATGGTGCATACAAACGCGTTACACTTCACGGCTATACTGAACGTGTATTTAACATAAAATTAGGGAGTGAGCAGATGGGTATTGAACTAGCTAGTCTTTCAAAGAGTTATGATGGTCAAAACTGGACATTAAAAAACATTAACGTCCAAATCAAATCAGGTGAATTTTTCACGATTGTTGGTCCTTCCGGTTGTGGAAAAAGTACTTTGTTAAGAATGATTGCCGGCCTCATCTCGATTTCTGATGGAACACTCAAAATCGATGATCAAGACGTCACTAACCTTCCTCCACAAGAACGCTCATTATCAATGGTTTTTCAAAATTATGCTTTGTTTCCCTTTCTAGATGTCAAATCAAATGTTGCTTTTGGCTTAAAAGCGCGAAAAATGCCTGCAGCTCAACTTGAACAACGTGTAGCGCACGCACTTGAACTTGTTGGTCTAAGTGAGCTAAAAGCACGTAAACCGCGCGAATTATCTGGTGGTCAACGCCAACGAGTCGCATTAGCCCGTGCAATTGCAAGTGACACAAAAATATGCCTGATGGATGAACCACTTTCGAACCTTGATGCACAGTTGCGCAGTAAAATGCGTTCAGAAATTCGTGAGTTGCAACAAAATCTTGGTATTACACTGATCTATGTGACCCATGATCAAGTCGAAGCAATGACAATGGCAGATAGAATTATGGTTCTACATGCACATGAGGTTCAACAGATCGGAACGCCTTCAGAGATTTACCAACATCCCGCAAACTCTTTTGTGGCACAATTTTTTGGCACTCCCCGAATGAACCTTCTAAGCGTACATTATTCAACAAAGAATCAACGTCATCTGCAAGTGGATCCGTTGCTTGATTATGTTTTGCCAATGGATATTGAAGAAGGAGACTACTTTGTTGGTGTTCGTCCTAATGCACTTGAGATCCACGCGACTGCGCAAGCTTCAAATGCCGCAATCAAGAACATTGAATACTTAGGTACACAGTCAATTATTCACGCATTATTGGATAACCAAGAAGAAGTTCGCATCACTACTGCCCAAAACAACACTTTCAGTCTTGGCGAACGGATTCAGATTCGTGCCACTGCTGCCTACTTTGTTTTTGATAATACGGGCAGGGCAATCTTTTTCAATAAGGGGGATGGCGAAGATGGACGCACCAATTACAAACAAACAGTCACAAACGCATTATAAGCCCAAAGGTAATAAGAAGCCTTTAACTGTTGGACTTTCGTACAAGAAAGAACTACGCGAACGTTTATATGCACTTGTTTTTTTAGGTCCTTCTTTACTCATCTTAACAATCTTTGTTTTTTTCCCAATGCTGCGCACCTTGTATCTCAGCTTTTTCTTAACCAATAGTGTTGGTAAGCCGACTGTGTTTATTGGACTCCAGAATTATTTCAGTTTATTAACTTCCACAGCTTACCTTCATAGTCTACAGGCAACTTTCATCTACGTCATTGCAGTTTCTTGTTTAACGCTCGTTTTAGGACTGCTGCTCGCACAAACAGCTTCCCAAAAAATTCGCGGGATTAGCTTTTTCCGAACTGTTTTCTCTGGAACCATGGGAGTCTCCGTTTCAGTTGCTGCCATTTTCTGGCTTTTCATGTTTAATCCTTCTGTGGGTCTTTTAGACCAACTTGCCAATCTTTTCCATCTACCCGTCATCAACTGGTTGACCCAGCCCGGGTGGGCCATGACAGCAGTCGTCATTTCGACAGTTTGGATGAATCTTGGCTTTACCTTTTTGATTTTCTTCGGAGCATTGCAATCTGTGCCCACTACCTTCTATGAAGCTGCACAAATTGAAGGAGTCTCAAAAAGATACCAGTTCTTTCACATTACACTTCCGATGATTTCACCGACACTTTTCTTTGTTTCCATTATTACTTTAATTGAATCGTTCAAAAGCTTCGGCTTAATCGATCTAATGACAGCCGGCGGTCCAGATAACGCAACCAATTTGCTTGTTTATCGTATCTATCAAGATGCTTTTTTGAGCGGTAATTACGGCCTGGCAAGCACTGAATCAGTTATTCTTGCATTGATGATTGCCTTTTTTACCTTCATCCAGTTTAAAGTCTTGGAAAAGAGAGTGAACTATTGATGAATAAAAATATTACCGGTCCTAATTTTCAGCGGCTAGGTCAACTTTTTGTCCTGATTTTATTGGCACTTTTCATTTTAATTCCGTTTCTACTTGGCTTTTGGACCAGCCTCTTACCAACAGCAGATATTTCCAAGGGTTCATTATGGAGTAGTCACATTTCATTAGACAACTACTACACCGCGATTACGCAAACTCCAATTATTCGATATCTATTCAACAGCCTTGTGATCTCATTTTTCACAATGGCTGCGCAACTGCTTTTTTGTTCAATGAGTGCCTATGCCTTTGTCTTCCTTGAATTCAAAGGGCGAAACACCCTTTTCTACGTGTTCTTAGCCACAATGATGCTGCCATTTGAAGCAGAGGTCATCCCAAACTTTGTGACAGTTCGTAATATGGGACTTTTGAATCACTATGCAGTTATGATTATTCCCTTCCTCACTTCAGCTTTCGGAACATTTATGCTACGGCAATCATTTTTACAAATTCCTGGTGAATTGAAAGAAGCATCAGAGATCGAAGGGCTGTCACACTGGCGTTTTTACGCTAGTGTAGTTATGCCTTATTCCCGGATCAGCCTTTTCACCCTTGCTGCTTACAGTTTCCTAGCCAGTTGGAACCAGTATCTCTGGCCAATGTTGACCACCTTTAGTGATGACTTTAGACCTGTCCAAGACGGTTTGCGCCAACTACAATCACAAGAATCATTCAATAACTGGGGGATGATCCAAGCAAGTGCTGCTATTGTAGTTATTCCAACTTTAATTGTGCTTTTCATTGGACAGCATTACTTTAAATCCGGTTTGAATGAAGGTGCTGTTAAATAATGAAAAAAATAAAGAATTTCCGCTACCGCCACTTGTTACTGCTTTTTTCCTTGTGTGCTGTCATCTTGTCAGCGTTAACCGGCTGCACTTCTGCTAAAGCTGATAGCCGAATTCAAATCACTTTCTGGCATGAAATGACCGGCCCGGCGCAAGTTCAATTAACAAAATTTGTCAAGGAATTTAACCAGTCACAGCATAAGTATACGGTTGTTCCGCAGTTCGAAGGCAATTATAATGAAGCTGTGCAAAAGATTTTGAATACACATGGCACAAGTGCTTCTCCTGCTGTTTTTCAATCAATGGACATTTCTACCAGCCAAATTTATAGTAGTGGTTATACAACCCCAGTGCAGAAATTTATCACGGCGGATAATTATGATGTTAGTAAAATCTCGGCTGTTGCACGTGCCTTTTACTCTAAAAACGGGCAACAACTTTCAATGCCGTTTAACACTTCACAACCGGTTTTGTACTATAATGCTACGCTCTTAAAAAAATATGGGATTACACCCCCACCGGTTGATCCTAGTTATAGTGACATTACACGCGTTGCACAACAGCTCTATGAACGCTCTGGCAAAAAAGTTAAGGGACTAAGTGTTGAAATCTACGGCTGGCTTTTTGAACAATTTTTAGCTAACGCCGGAGAATCACTCGCTAACAATCAAGATGGACATGCTGGAACGCCTACCGCAGTTAACTTTACCGGAACAGCAGCCACCACAACCATGAAATGGATCCAAGAAAACATTAAACATGGTTCATTCATGAATTATGGTTCGGGTACAAGTGCATCTGCTAATGAAATGGCTGGTTTTCTTTCTGGTAAATTGGGGATGTTCCTCCAATCATCAGCTGATATTAGCCAGTTAACAGCGGGGATGAAAGATCAACTTGGGATCACCTACTATCCTCATCCAGATGGGCAAAAATCAAATGGCGTTTCCATTGGTGGTGCCTCTCTTTGGATCTCAAATGACAAATCGACCACCGTTCAACGCGGCGCGTGGGAATTTATCAAATATCTGATGAAGTCCCAAAACCAAGCAGCTTGGCAGGCAGCAACCGGCTACTTAGCGCTTAACAAGGATTCACAAAATGAACCTGTCTTGCAAAAACTCTATCAAAAAACTCCTGCAGCAAAAATTCCTAGTCAACAATTAGCACGAACCACCCCTAATAACACGAACTCAGGAATCTTTATGCAAGGTTTGATCCAAGAAAGGACCATCACTCAAACTGCGATGGAGCAAATCTACAATGGTAAAAATGTAACTTCAGCACTGCAAGACGCTGAAAAACAGATGAATAGCTACGTTCAAACTACGAATAAGGCAAATAAATAAGCACAAAATCAATTAATAATGAGGAATGGTAAAATGACAACACAAACTTTAATTTTTGGTCACCGCGGATACCCAGCTAAATTTGCTGAGAACTCACTCGAAGGATTTCGATATGCAGTAGATCACAATATTGATGGTCTCGAATTTGACGTTCATTTAACCAAAGATAGCGTTCCTGTAGTCATTCACGATGAAACGGTTGATCGGACAACTGACGGCAAGGGAGAAATTAGAACCTTCACTTTCGCAGAGCTGCGGCAATTACATCTAACCAACGGAGAAGCCATTCCTTCACTAGAAGAACTCTTAACGACAGTAGCGACCTCAAATACTCAGCTTAATCTTGAGCTTAAAACTGACCAGATTGAGTACGAAAATATTGAAAAAATCGTGCTAGAAATGATCAGCCAAGCTCCACTTGTAAAACCTGTAATTTTTTCCTCCTTTAACCTTGAGACACTCAAAAAATGTCAAAAAATTGACGCGGCTCAACAATACTGTTGGTTAACGATGCATAAAGTTCCTGATGCTGCTACTTTTGTAAAAAAAGCAGGATTAGCGGGCTTGCATCTTCATCATCGGCAAGCTGACGAAGTGGTGCAACGTATTTGGACTATTAATGATACCTTTAAAATTAGGCATCTATTTAAACAAGGAGTTGCTGGTATTATTACCGATAATTTTGAAAAGGCCGGGAAAATTCGTGACAAGCTAATGACAAAACTAAATAGTTAGCACGCTTTCAGCTTTCTTTATGATATCATTAGTGTGCATCACTTAGGTAATCTTTCAGTTAGTTCAAGTATTTTTGAAAAATGGCAGTCACCAAGAGAGTGTGACATAAGTCGGGAAAATTTGAGTGCTAACTTGAAATTACGAACATAG
>NZ_AZFQ01000049.1:58427-63900 GCF_001435195.1 Liquorilactobacillus satsumensis DSM 16230 = JCM 12392
ACTGTGACAAAATTTAACTTTTGTCACAGTCCCTCTTTTATTCCGCTTGGTTACCTTTTGGTCCGAACCTAATTTGTTTTACACATCCCAGAACGTGCCACAAGAATTCGTTCTCTTTTTCCGGCTTAAAGTAGGCTGACCGAAGTAACACAAATTTGTTTTTCATTACTTTTATGCTAATATTACTTTTAAAGTAACATCTGGAAAAGGAGGTGTCTTCTGTGGCTAATAATAGATTAAGTGACTTAATTCATATTCTCGTCTTTATCCATACCCACGAGCATCAAAAAAGCACAAGTGCATTAATCGCAAGCAGCATTAACACCAACCCAAGTTTAACCCGCCGCATGATGGGACAACTTAGAAAAGCTAGTTTGCTTGAAACTACTCAAGGAACTGCTGCACCCAGGTTAACCAAAGCTCCGGGTGAAATCACTCTTTTTGAGATTTATTTGGCTACCCAGCCCAAAGAGCCCTTATTAAAGGTTGATCACAATACTTCTAAAAAATGTGTGATTGGCAATTCAATGCCGCATGTTCTTAATAAATACTATCTGGAGGTCCAGCGAGCTGCTGAAGCACGTATGCAGCAAATTACACTTCAAGATATTATCACTGATGTCAAATCAAATATTGAATCTCAGCAACCAAAAACAGGCACCACAACTAATCCCAAAAGCAGCTTGACTTTTTAATCACCCTCTCATATAATGACATTAATTAGTTTTAGAAGGGACGGAACAGTATGGGAAAGTTCAAAGTTGCCAACTTGAATAGTTCATGGCAAAGCCGGCATGGTGGATTGTAATTCGTGAAGAAACGGATACAATCTGGCAAACAGTTTGTATCTGTGCCGACTAACTTTCGTGTACATTAGGAAGTCCGCATGGGTCTAACACAGCGGGCTTCGGTTGCAAGGGCAAACCAAAACTCGTTGGTTTGCCCTTTTTATTTGCCCTCAGCTATCAGTTAAAAATAGGGGGAACACCATGAAAAGAATGTATACATTAATTGCAGCACTGATAATTTTTTTAGGAGTTGCATTTTTCACAACACAAAATGCTAGTAAAACGACTTCGTCAAATAAGGAAAAAATTCCAACAGTCGGTATCTTGCAGCTAGTCACCCACCCTGCCCTTGATCAAATTCATCAAGGTTTCGTTGCAGGCTTGAAAGAATATGGGTATGTTCCAGGAAAAAATATTAAAATCGATTTTCAAAATGCTCAAGGAGATCAGAGCAATTTGAAGACCATGAGCACAAAATTTGCAAACGAAAACGTTGATCTAGTTGCCGGAATCGCTACACCGGCGGCACAGGCACTCGCAAATTCCGTCTCTAAAAGCACTCCAGTGATTCTGGCAGGTATCACAGATCCTGCTGGCAGCGGCTTAGTAAAATCTGATAAGCATCCAGGTGGAAATGTCACCGGTACTTCTGGTGAATCTCCGCTACAAAAGCAACTGGAACTCTTAAAACAAATTGTCCCCAATGCAAAAACGATTGGAATTATCTACACTTCCTCCGACCATGGTGGCGCATATAATGCAAAGAAGTTTGCAAAACTCTGCCAACAAGCTGGTGTTAACTACAAACTATATACCATCTCTAGTACTAACGATATGCAACAAGTTGCGGAACAAATGACCTCTCAGGTTGATGCAGTCTATGCACCTCAAGATAATGGAGTTGCCTCAGCAATGAAAACATTGGTCAATGTCGCCAATCAGGCAAAGATTCCTGTAATTCCTTCCGCTGATACAATGGTCAAAGATGGCGGTCTTGCTTCATATGCAATCAGTCAAAAAGAACTTGGTAAAGTTGCGGGTGAAATGGCTGCACAGGTCCTGCGAGGACGCAAAACTGCAACTTTCCCAGTTGCGTATGTTACTAAGGGGACGTATGTAATTAATCAAAAAGAAGCTAAGTTATTAGGAATTACGTTGCCAAATGAAATTGTAAAACAGGCTGAAGCGAAAGGAGAAGTCTTTAAATGAGTATGATTGTTTCAAGTATAGGTCAGGGCCTGTTGTGGGCTGTATTAGGCGTCGCATTATTTTTAACCTTCCGGATCTTGAATTTTCCAGACATGACGGTTGAAGGTACCTTTCCGTTGGGAGCGGCCACAGCAGTTGCTGCTATCAGTCATGGTGTCTCGCCACTTTTGGCAACTGCACTTGCTTTTTTAACAGGCGCACTCGCCGGACTTGTCACTGGTCTGCTCTATACTAAAGGTAAAATTCCCATTTTGTTAGCTGGAATTCTGGTAATGACTGCTTGTCTTTCCATTAACTTGCGGATTATGGGTGGTGCTAATATCTCTTTATTAGGTAAACAAACTGTTTTCAGCAACCACTTCCTCGAATTGCTACCTAAATACTTTGACAGCGTTACAGTCGGACTGATTATCATCGTGGTCGTCACAGCCGCTTTAATTCTGTTTCTTCAAACTGAACTAGGCCAAGCCTTTATTGCGACTGGTGATAATCCGATAATGGCAAATTCTCTCGGTATTAATACTGATAATATGACAATCATGGGCTTAATGGTCTCAAACGGTTTGATTGGCATGGGAGGTGCCTTCATCGCACAAAATAACGGCTACGCTGACGTCAACATGGGCATTGGGATCATCGTAATTGCTTTAGCCTCGATCATTATTGGCGAGGTTGTTTTCGGTGAATTAACACTGAATCAACGTTTAGTTGCCGTTACACTTGGAAGTATTCTCTACCGTTTCGTTTTATTGATTGTCTTGCAATTAGGCTTTAGTACCAATGATCTGAACTTATTGTCTGCCGTAATCCTCGCAATTTGTCTGATGCTTCCCAAGCTAAGTGCATTGTTAGGACTCGACCATATTATTTCTAAGGGGGCAGCAATCCATGGTTCAAAATAAACCTTTACTTTCACTAAAAGAAGTTGTCGCTTATGTTAATCCAAATACTCCTGCACAAACCGCACTGTTGAATCAGCTAAACCTTGAAATCTTTGAAGGCGACTTTATCACAGTTATTGGACCAAATGGGGCTGGAAAATCTACCTTATTCAACACTATTGCTGGTAGTATCCCGGTTGGCAGTGGTCAGCTTCTCCATCATGGTCGCAACATTGCAAAAGAAAATGTTGTCAAAAGATCACAATTCATAAGTCGTGTTTTCCAAGATCCTAAGATGGGAACAGCTCCGCGCATGACAGTTGCAGAAAATCTGAACCTTGCGGCTAAGCGCGGTGACAGCCGTACGCTAAAATTGCGCGGACTTAAGAAAAAACGCCAATTATTCAAGAAACTGACAGCCTCAATGAATAATGGACTCGCAGATAAGCTTGATGTTGCTACTGAAAATCTTTCAGGCGGGCAGCGACAAGCACTTAGCTTCTTAATGGCAATTATCAAGCGCCCTGAGCTGCTCTTACTTGACGAACATACCGCTGCACTTGATCCTAAAACCAGTGCACAGTTAATGGAACAAACCAATCGGAATATCACAGAACAAAAATTAACTTGCCTGATGATTACCCATCGGATGGACGATGCCTTAAAATATGGTAATCGACTCGTTGTCCTTGATAAAGGTAAAATTACCTTTGATGTCAGCGGTGAACAAAAGAAAAAGCTAACTAAAGAAGATCTTCTCGCATTATTCAGCGAAATCGAATAGAATATATATCACATAAACATGTTCTAAGGGTAAAGCTAAGGGGCTGTGACAAAATTTAACTTTTGTCACAGCCCCTCTTTTATTCCGGATAAACGTGTTCCATAAGTCAAAATTCTCCGTCTAACTGCGAATTACTCATAGCAAAGTACTCGCTATGTTCGTAATTTCGAGTTAGCACTTAAATTTTCCCGACTTATGTCATACTCTCTTAGCTTTATCTTTAATATTTAATATCCGAATTAACAGTTACTAACGATTTTAAAATCTACCGTGCTTTAACTTTATGCCAAAGCGTTAACGATTGCATTATTAAACGCAGGGATGTCATCTGGGGTACGGCTTGTGATCAAGTTGTGGTCTGTCACAACAGGCTCGTCTCTGACCACACCGCCTGCGTAATAAAGATCAGATTGAACAGTCTGATATGCAGTTAATTCACGGCCCTTAACAAGTCCAGTTTGGATAAAGAGCTGCGGTCCATGGCAAATTGCAAAAAGTGGCTTATCTGCCAAAAGAAAGTGCTTCGTAAATGCCACAAAGGCTTCATCAGCCCGCAACTGATCAGGAGAAAAGCCACCTGGCAATAGCAAAGCATCAAAAGCGGTCGGTTGCACTTCGTTAATGTTTTTGTCAACTTTAATCTCAGTTCCATGTTTTCCAGTAACTACTGTTTTCCCGGCGGGGCTAATTGTGGTAATTGTATGTCCTGCCTTTTTCAAAGCTTCAACCGGAGCGGTATATTCTACATCTTCCACTAAATCGGTTACTAATACTGCAACTTTACTCATTAAAATTCCTCCTTGCAGGTCTTTGTCTACGGTTACAACTATAGCAAGCAAGGTTAGTTAATTCAATTGATCAGCTTGTGCCTGAAAAAGCAATGTTTGTCAGTTCTGCAATTATAGTCTACAATGACGGTGATATCTAAAACGTTTTTAAAAATTCCGGAGGTGTTTTTAATGGAAATCGGTTTTATTGGCGGCGGACATGTTGCCCAAGTATTAGCTTCACTGTTTATTAACGCAGGACATTCTGTAGTGCTCACAAACAAACATGGCCTAGATAGGTTAAAACCAGTAATTCAACGCCTAGGTGCGCGGGCTGAGGCTGGAAATCTGGCTGAGGTTGCACGCCAAGAACTGATTGTGCTCGCACTTCCTTACAAAGCAATTTTTGAACTCGATCAAACCCTATTCAATGGGAAAGCGGTCGTAGATGCAACAAATTATTTCCCTCATCGGGATGGAGAATTTGAACAGCTTACCAGCCATCAACTTGCTAGTTCGGAGCTGGTCGCACATCATTTTAAAGGTGCTAAAATTGTCAAAGCTTTCAATACCATTCCTGTTGCTAACCTTGAAAATTTGGCTAGAAATGTTAGTGATGACAAACGCATTGCACTGCCAATTGCGGGTGATTCACAGGTTAAGGCAACTGTTTCCGACTTGATTAAGCAAATTGGCTTCACGCCCTATAATGTTGGCGATTTAAAGGATAGTTTGAAGTTTCAGGCTGATACACCGTTGTTTCTTTTTTCAGGAAATCGTAATGAGTTGACGGCAAAATTCGCAAAATAATAACTAGAAGTGCCGACAACTAGCGTTCAGCCGCCGTGGACTAAAGTCAGAATTATAAAGTAACCTGGGTTTGGTTACGCATAATTCTGGCTTAGGCACAGGAGGTTGCTGGTTGGAGCACATTAAAGAAGTGCCGACACCCTGCGCTCATTAACAGCACTGAATTCAGTTGGTGCTGCCGGCTTAAAAGTTGCATCTAAAGCTTGACTGCTCATAAATAAAGGGCTGTGACAA
>NZ_AZFQ01000049.1:63951-79118 GCF_001435195.1 Liquorilactobacillus satsumensis DSM 16230 = JCM 12392
TTAATTCGAGTTAGCACTCAAATTTTCCCGACTTATGTCACACTCTCTTATTTCGTAATATATAAATCATCGTACTCCAATATCAGTCTTTGTCAGTCAAATACGAATTTCCATAGTTAAATTCGCTTGACGTTTCTTATTCATTGGCTTAAAATAATCCGCAATTCTTTTTATATATTTAATTAAATTTTTATTTTCTTGCAATTTCAGTGATATTTACGCATTAATTCAGCCAAATGGACCTGTTGTGTGACAAATTCATGTGTTCGACAAACATAGTCATTTTCTCTCCCAATTTTAGCAATATACCCGTTTATGTAATCTACTTCTGTGGGCCTTCCCTTGGAAAAGTCTTGGTACATTGAAGGATAGTGATATTTATACTCGTGACTAATCGTCGTAACAGAATCAATCTCTTCTTGCCTGGTTTCAATCAGATGAATCCCCGCCCGTTCACAAGCATCATAGGCTTCGTTGAAAAGTTGCTGGGCCATTTTGGGAACACCCTCATACTCAATAAATTGACCCATTTGAACTTCAAACATCGTACATAACGTGTTAACCACCGCGTTGAAAACTACTTTTGACATGCACATCCCTAAGTAATCTGCCGCAAAGATTGGTCCCAGAGAAGCTTTCTCAAAATCAGCAATTACTTTCTGCGTTACTGGGGTGGGTTCCTTTCCAGCATATTGTGCAATGTGCATTTGTTCAGTTCCCTTAGCTCCCATAAAGTCAACATTTGCGGGCCCATCAAGACGTGTTGCGATCATCGCTGTCCCACAAATAATCTTTTCAGCGGGAAAATATTGCGCAATTTTTTCAAAATGTCCCATTCCATTCATAGCAGAAAAAACAGCTTGGTCGTCATGGAATAAGCCTGCTGCTGCATCCCGCTTTAATTCATCTTCAAGTTGCATCTGCTTTTTAAAAATAATCCAAACATCAGGATGCCCTTGATACTCCTCTGGATAATAAATGTTAATCGGAACTAACCGTCTATTTTGATGATCACGTGCAACTGAGACTCCGCCCTGTTCACGCACCTTTTCAACATTGGGTTCCCATGTATCGATAAAGTCAACGTCTACCCCTGCATTTTCCTGCAGCATTACGCCATAGCGATATCCCATCGCACCTGCACCAATTACACCATATTTCATTACAAACACCCCTTTTTGTTATTTTAAAGCAAAAAGCACCCTTGGTTACTTAACCAAGGGTGCTTTGACAGCACGGTACCACCTTTTGTTTTTGACCATCTTCGCAGATCGCCACTTACTGTGTAAGATACACACGCACTTTAATGGATGCTGCCCATCTTACCTCGAAAAGTAAGATCAATGAACAAATCTTCCCTTCTTCAGTTCTGGCACTTTCCCAACAAACAGTGCTTTCTTGGCAAAACTGAAAAACTACTAACTTCGTTCATAGCATGATCATTTAATGTAGCTAGTCTACACTTTTTTAGCATTTTTTGTCAACCACTTTTTAATTATTTACTAATTTTGCCAAAATTCTTTCTTTTCTTAAGCTACAGGGTTCGATTTAATAATTTTTTTCAAAAAAAAGATTGACTATTAGATTTTTAAGCGTTAAACTGCGTATAAATTAAAAACGAATGAGATAAAACGTGTGGAAAAGAACTTTTGTTACCCTGCAAATGATCAGCGAGCCTGAATTGATGAGAGCAGGTATTTGACGGTAATAAAAAATCATCTTGGAGCGATGCAGGCAAAAGCAGTATGAGTAGCTTGCGGTGGGTGCACCCATTATAGTGCTGACGAATTGATTTTGAGTTCGAAGAGGTTCACAATCGTGAATGAAAAAAGGTGGTACCACGCGTCAGCGTCCTTTAGACAATTTTGTTTTGTCTAAGGGACTTTTTTATTTTTATTCGGAATAAAAATATACTTGGAGGGGTCTACTATGAAGTTTACAGTTTTAGGTGCTGGTGCAATGGGATACCGTTATGGAGTTTTATTACAAGAAGCTGGAAACCAAGTTGATTTTGTTGACACTTGGGAAAAGAACGTCGAAAAGGTGCGTGAACAAGGTGGTGTCTTAGTTGCACGTGATCATCAGGATCAGCATCTTGTCCCCGTTAATGTTTACTACCCGGAAGAATACCAGGGACATCCCGACGTTTGGGTAGTCTTTACCAAACAAATGCAGCTTGCGGACTTTTTAAAACGAACTGCGCATTGTTTTGACGAAAAACAATACGTCCTCACTTGTATGAATGGCATGGGTCACGTTGAAAAACTCTTAGAGTATTTTAAACCTGCAAAATTGATTGCTGGAACTGCTTTGGTCGCAACTGTTTTGAATGGACCTGGAGATGTTGACTTCATTGGTGCACGTGGTGCTGGCACAATGAATCTCGCCAATTATACTGAAAAGCCGGATGAAATGACGCATAAAGTTGTGACTGAACTTGAGAAAGCTCAATTCAACCCGAATCTAACCACTAACTTCATGGGTACGCTCCTCGCTAAAGTTGTCTTTAATTCTGTTGTTAACACACTGTGCACGCTCTTTGAAATCACAATGGGTGAATTTGCAAGCTATCCTGGAGCTGACGAGTTGAGCAAACAACTGATTAATGAAGCCTACGATGTCTGCGAACGTGCCGGTATCCAGATGCTTAACACCCGACAAGCAGAGCTGGAGAGCGTTAACTACGTCTCAACCGTTGCTAACCCGTTGCACTATCCTTCAATGTATCAAGATATGTCGCATAATCGTCCAACAGAAGTAGACTACATCAATGGCTACTTGGTCGAGCTGGGAAGAAAGTATCGCTATGAAGCGACTACACATGCATTCTTAACCCATCTTGTCCATCTTGCAGAACACACTCGTCAAGCTCCAAAAGAGGCTGTCTCGGAATAAGCCCTACTGAAAAGTTCCTTGGGCACATTAAAACAAAACACTAATGCTCACTGTGTCATAATCATTCTCACAGTATTACTGACTGCCTATTTAAGTCAGACATCATGTTAATTTATAAAAATAAAGAACGTGTTCCATAAGTCGGGAAAATTTGAGTGCTAACTCGAATTTTGACTTATGGAACACGTTTATCCGGAATAAAAGAGGGGCTGTGACGAAATTTAACTTTTGTCACAGCCCCTTAGTACTATTTTAATAACATAAAGAGTTCGAAAAACGAATTTAAATAACTTTTTAGAAGCAAATCTGCTACTATCTTTTGCTATCCTTGTTCCGTGAATACTTTTGCTTGTTGTCCTGCTTGCCGACCGAAAACAATTGTTTCTGCAATTGAATTTCCGCCAATTCGATTATTTCCGTGAAGTCCGCCTGCGACTTCCCCGGCAGCGAGAAGTCCCGGAATGACATCCCCATTTCCGTCAAGCACTTGTGTCTTTTCGTTAATATGAATACCGCCCATTGTGTAATGGACAGCAGGTGCTACGTGAATTGCATAATAAGGTGCTGTGGTCAAGCCATTGCCAAAGCCAGTTGTTCTGCCGAACTGCGGATCTAAGCCGCGTTCAACCGCTTGATTCCAGGTCTTTACCGTCTCTTCCAATTTAGCTACTTCAAAACCAACCTTTTGCGCGAGCTCTGCAATTGAAGAAGCTGTGACCACTAGACCAATTTTGAGGTAAAAATCAATTGCCTTGACCCGCTCACGAACCTGTTGATCAAAAACTAGATAGGCACTTTTTTCTGGCAGTGCAGTAATCTGATTGGAGACGATTCTACGTGTATCTAATTCATTCACAAATCGTTTTCCCTTTGAAACAAGCAGTGCGCCCTCACCTCTGACTGCTTCACCAATCAAAAAGGCATGGGGATTATCTTGTTGAACAGTAGGATGTACCTGGATCAAGTTCATCTGCATCAACTCTGCGCCAACTTGATGGGCCAGCCTAAGTCCATCCCCAGTAGCACCTGCGTGATTCGTTGTCCGATACCCTAAAAGATCCGGACGATACTTTTGCAGCAACTCTTTTGAAGCACCAAATCCACCAGTTGCTAACACCACTACTTTGCTGTGCAGCGTTTTTTTAGTTCCATCGGCGAACTTGACTTCTACTCCTTGGGTTGCTCCGCTTGTACTTCGCAAAAGACGCGTAACAGTTGTTTCAGTTACCAACGGAATCTTTTGTTGCTGTAATGCCTGCAACAAGCCTTGAATCAGAAATGCCCCAATCGGAGCAGTGCTAGCCGGTCGATGTGCACGTTTTTTGCTCATTCCACCTGTCAATGTCAAATCAGAAAGTTCAATTCCATGAGCAGACAACCAATCAAGCGCCAATACCGCATGTGTACTGAAGTAACGCAGCAGTTGTGGATCATTAAGATAACCCCCGCCATGGTATGTTTCTTGATAAAATTCAGCAAAGCTATCAACAATCCCATGCTGCAGTTGCACATTAGTTTCAGCAGCGTTCATTCCTGAAGATGCCCGGTTAGTGTTGCCGCCAATTTTAGCCATTTTTTCAACCACCAGCGGCTGCAGTCCAAGCTCATGTGCCTGCAACGCACAGGTTAAACCGGTGGCCCCTGACCCGACGATTACCACGTCATATTTATCTTGTAACTTTTCTGGTGCGGTTGTACTAAAAGAAAAAGCTCCCACTATTTTACCCCCTAAAATATTTGTGCTTGCAACCAACTTTGCCCGTTATTGTCCCTCACTATTAGTCATTTTCAATGGATCAACCCACAGATCAAATTGTTCTGCGGTGACCTTCCCCGATTTCAACGCAGCTTCTTTTAAAGTAGTTCCCTCTTTTTCAGCTTGTTGTGCAATTTTTGCACTTGCATGATACCCGATATGTGGTGAAAGTGCCGTCACCGTCATCAACGAATCTGCAACTAACTCGGACATTCTCTTTTCGTTAACTGTCAAGCCATGAATCATTTTGTCTGCAAAACCCTTCATAGTTCCTTCCAAGACTTCAACCGACTCCAAAAAGGTTTCAATAATTAAAGGTTTAAAGACGTTCATTTCAAAATTTCCTTGTGAAGCAGCCGTCGTAATCACAGTATCATTGCCCATCACTCTGAGTGCAGCCATCGTCAATGCCTCTGCTTGAGTTGGATTAATCTTGCCAGGCATGATAGATGAACCAGGCTCGTTAGCCGGAATATGCAATTCACCATAACCTGCACGCGGACCACTGGCCAAGAAACGGACATCATTCGCAATTTTCAACAAATCACTTGCGAGTGTCTTTAATGCTCCATGAACCGCGTTCAACGCAGAATGTGCACTCAGACCATAAAATTTATTGCTTTTTACAGTAAAATCACTATGATAACGCGTATTTATTCTTGTAGCTACAGCTGCAGCAAAGCCTGGGGCCGCATTCATCCCAGTACCAACTGCGGTGCCTCCAAGTGGTAGTTCTAGCAAACTAGGCCGCAATGCTTGAATGAATTGCAGATCATGCTGCAGCATGCTCACCCAACCACTGACTTCTTGTCCAAAAGTTAATGGAGTCGCATCTTGCAGATGAGTTCGACCAATTTTAACAGTTCGCCAATATTTTTTTCTTTTTTCGTCTAATTCAGCAATCAAATGCTCCAGTCCTGCAATAAGTTGCGCCAGCTCTAAATAAGCTGTGATGTTCATTGCAGTCGGAAAAATGTCATTTGAACTTTGCCCATGATTAACTTCATCATTCGGCCGTATTGTAATTGTGTTGTCCATGCGGGCAGCCAAGTTAGCAATAACCTCATTCACATTCATATTAGTCTGCGTACCCGAACCAGTTTGGTAAATATGTAGCGGAAAGTCCCTTTCCAATTTCTCGTCGGTAAGCCCAAGTAGTTTATCAGCAGCTGCTACCATTATGTCAGTCTTATCACTTGTAAGTTGTCCTAGCGCACCATTAGCTTGGGCTGCGGCTTTTTTGAGCTCAATTAAAACACGGATAAGCGCCAGTGGGATCTTCTTCCCCGTTTTGAAATTATGGCGGCTGCGTTCTGTTTGCGGTCCCCACAGCGCATCTGCAGGGATTTTAACGGGTCCCAATGTATCTTCTTCAATTCGAAATGACGTCATGCTAGCTCCTCCTTGGATTGTAGTGTTGCAAAAAATTCATGCTAACTTTTCGAAAAACAGCAACAATAATCATCTTTATTATATCCTGTTTCAAAATTCAAATACAATACTCGTTAATGAAAGTACGCCCTTAACATGCAGTCGTTAAAAACTAAGGCGGTGATTAGAATATAATCAATTTTTTTGCAATCCAAATTTCAGCGCTTACAATGAAAGCAGGAACTTAATTTTTGGCTTCATTTTCGCAGACCTGTAAACAAGCAACTAAAGGAGAATTTGGATGAAAAAATTTAAAAAACCATTTTTTATGGTAAACCCTAAAACGTATCTTTATGGGAATGATGTACTCAGATTAGCTGAGCTGACTGAAAAAGTAGCAGCAAAATACGACATTGAAAGTATTTTCACCGCACAGTTGATTGATATCCCTGAAATTAAAAAACATGCATATCCTCATTTGCTAATTACCGCACAACACATGGATACAATCCCTCCAAATAAGGGAATGGGAAGCGTTTTACCAGAAGCTTTGAAAGCCTATGGAGTAGACGCCGTCATTTTGAACCATTCTGAAAGACAGCTAACTCTTTCACAACTCGATGCCGGTATCAAGCGTGCTAAAAAAGTTGGCCTCTTAAGTATTGCTTGTGCAGACACACTTGAACAGTGTCAAGCCGTTGCACAACTGCACCCGAATGCCATGATCTGTGAACCGGCTGCACTAGTAGGTTCCGGCAAAACAAGCGGCAAAGACTATGTAACGCAGTCAATTGCTGCAGTTCATGCAGTTGATCCTGCTATTTTCGTAATCGAAGCTGCTGGTGTCAGCACTGCGGCAGATGTGACCCAAATGCTGGAATGGGGTGCAGCTGGAACTGGTGGTGCTAGCGGAATTGTCAAAGCTGAAGATTGGGAGGCCAAGCTGAACGCATTAATAGGTGCCTTAGCACACTTTAAAAAGTAACTGACTTCTGCCAAAATTTTAATACGTCAGACTATAATTAAAGGCAACTTTGCCTAATAGCTACAAGTAAGCTTTGATCTAGGCTGATACGCCGACTTACTCAAAAAGTGTCACTAGTTCCATTGCGCTCACATTACAATAAATTGCATGATTAGTGGTCCATCTCTAGCAATTTACATTGTTTGTAAAGGCATGGTATAGTGACACTTTTATTTTTAGAGCTGCTAAAAAACTATTTCAATTCATTCAGATCATTAAGTTCCTCTTCGCTCAACTCAATCTCCTGGGCCTTAAGATTCTCTAATGCGTGGACCACAGATTTGGTTCCCGGAATCGGGAGAACAACCTCGCTTGTTTTTAATAACCAAGCAAGTGCAATCTGTGCTGGTCCAACATCATATTTTGCAGCAATTTGCTGCAACCTTTGATCAGCTGCCAATTTCCCGGTTGCTAAGGGGAACCAAGGAATAAATGCCAGATGGTGCTGTTCAGCATAGTGTAAAACATCTTCATCTGCACGATCAACTAAGTTATACCGATTCTGCACTGAAACAATGGGTACAATTTTCTGAGCTTCTTCAAGTTGCTGCACACTGACCTGGCTTAATCCAATATGCTTAATCTTTCCTTCAGCCTGCATATCACGTAAAACGCCAAGTTGTTCTGCTAGCGGAACTGCTGGATCAACTCGATGCAATTGTAAAAGATCAATTTGATCCAAACCAAGCGAAAACAAATTCAGTTCAACCTGCTGTCTTAAGTACTCCGGCCGACCATTTGGAGTCCATTTATCTGGGCCTTGGCGTGTAAGCCCAACTTTGGTAGCGACCATTACTTTAGTGTGAGGCCGTTGCTGTAAGGCTTTTTTCAGATAAAGATTGGCGAATAACGGCCCATAAGCATCTGCTGTATCAATAAAATCAACTCCATTGTCTAACACTGTGGTCAGAACTTTAATGGCGTTTTGCGGATCCGTTGAAGGACCCCAAACTCCCTTTCCAGGCAGTTGCATGGTTCCATATCCTAAACGATTCACGGTTAATTCTTTGTCAAAAGAAAAAGTTTTCTTCAAAACAACACCCCTTTTCTGCACTTATCCTACTGCAACTTGTTGCTTTATGGCAAGTTATTAGAAAAAAGTGCGACACCCGGCGCCCAGCCTCCGTAGACTAAGTCCTGAATTACAAACCTTAAAGGCGCATCGTTGTGTTACCTAGCTTACTAATCAACTTCATATTTTCACGATAATCAACAGGAACTGCGATTACATAGACACCCGTTTTAGCAGCTACTGCTTCTTGCATAAAGCGTGAAAAGTCTCCTGCTTTTTCTACTTGACGGCCATGTGCCCCAAAACTTTCCGCATATTTGACAAAATCTGGGTTGTCAAAATCAACCCCATTATGATGCTTAATTTCCATATCCATCTTCCATTTAATAAGTCCATAAGATGCGTCTTCCCAAATTACGATTATTAGATGAAGCTTCTCGCGAATTGCGGTCTCAATCTCCTGTGAGTTCATGAGAAAACTTCCATCTCCCATCACAGCAACCACCACTTTATCAGGCCGAGCAAGCTTGGCACCGATTGCCCCTGGTAAAGTCCAGGCCATTGTTGAAAGTCCATTGTCAATTAAGCAAGTATTTGAAAGATAAGTTTGATAAAGACGCGCCATCCACATCTTAACTGCCCCAGTGTCTACAAGCACTACTGCATCATCTGGTAAAACCTTACGGGTTGCATACACAACTGTTTGCGGTTTTAGCGGAACATCAAGACTCTTTTGCCCACTGATCAATTCATCATGAATCAGTTCTCGAATTTGAGCAGTTTTGTGCGAAAAATGCAGGTCCTGCAGCCGTAATGATTGTAATAACGCCTGCAAACTAGCACGAATGTTTGCAATGATGTTCAATGTAACTGGATAGTGACTATCAACGTCTTGACGGAACATGTTAATATGAATAATTTTTTTATCGCCATGTGGATTGATTCTTTGCGGATCAAATTGCTGAATGGAAAATCCAATTGAGATTATCATATCAGCACGATCAATCGCAAAATTTTCGTAATCCTTGCGCATAAAGCCAACAACCCCAAGCGCATTTTTATGTCTATCTGAGAGGACACCCTTGCTCATAAACGTGGTTACAACTGGAATGTCTAGTAACTCACTTAATTCCTGAACTTCCTGTTCCGCGTGCTTCCACAGCACACCATCCCCTGCTAAAATTATTGGATTTTTAGCGGCGGCGATTAACTTCACTGCCTTATCAATATCTGAAACAGTCGGCTGCGTCACAGAAATAGGATCAATTTTAAGAGGTTTCAACTGAGCCGTCACCGGCTTTTCTTCAACATCCTGAGGAATTGCAAGGTAAGCCGCACCTGGTCGATCTCTCTTAGCTGTTGAAAAAGCCTTGCGAATCATCTCGGGGACTGCCCGCGGTGTCAGTATCATACTGGCATATTGTGTAACCGGTTTAAACATAGAAACAAGATCTAAAACTTGATGAGATTCTTTATGCAACCTTGCCAACCCGCCTTGAGCACTTAATGCAACCAAGGGAGTCGAATTTGTCTCTGCATCAGCAACTCCCAGCATTAAATTAATCGCACCTGGTCCAAGGGTTGCCAAGCAAACCCCTGGCATCCCTGTCAACCGTCCATACGTACTTGCCATAAATGAAGCTCCTTGTTCGTGGCGTGTAAGGACAAATTCAATCGTCTTGGAATCATTAAGCGCATCAACTAAGTGGATGTTCTCTTCTCCTGGAATTCCAAAAACGTATTTTACTCCTTCACCTTCAAGACATTCTACTATTAGATGTGCCGTATCCTTCTGCGAATCTGAACTCATGTTTTCTCCTCAATTCTCTTTTTTTATAAGAGCTAACCATTAAAATCCTTTGAGCTTTTTCACAAAGTCTTAATGCTAGTTACTTTTTATTATAGTAGCACTTTACACTACTAAATTCCTCTTTAATAGTTGTTTTTACAAAATATTCATGTTATAGTTTACACGTAATATGAACATATACTCATATCTTTAATTGAATTCAGAAAGGAGGGTTCAAATTGGAACAAGCACGCTTTTCCGGTAGAAGATTTTTACTAATTACTGTGTTAAATGTCACAATCACAATCTTTGAACTTCTTGGTGGTATCGTTTCAGGTAGTTTAGCCTTAATTTCTGATGCCCTGCATAATCTCAGTGACTCTTTTTCGGTTATTCTAAGTTATATTGCTCATCGAATCGGGATGCGCAGTCCTACTCCCAAAAATACTTACGGTTATCAAAGAGCCGAAATTATTGCTGCACTCTTGAATTCATTAATTTTGGTTTTTCTTTCGGTCTATTTATTGATTGAGGCCATTAAACGCATCATGCAGCCCGAGCAAGTTAGTGGCGGTGTGATGTTTTGGACAGCCTTGATCAGTTTTGTAGCAAATCTTTTTGCAACTATCCTACTTAGCCGTGATTCAAAACATAACCTCAATTTGCGTGCAACTTATCTGCACCTCCTAAGCGACGCATTAGCTTCAGTTGGAGTTATCATCGGCTCACTTTTAATCTTTTTCTTCAAAATTTCTTGGGTGGATCCTGTGGTAACTATTTTGGTTTCTTTATACATTGCTTACGAAGCCTGGCCAATCATTCGGCAAACGCTAATGATTTTAATGGAAGGATCCCCCGCAATTGATCCGACAGAAGTCAAGAACACTATCATGACTATTCCTTCGGTACGTGGTGTCCATCATTTCCATACTTGGCTAATCAACGAAAATGAATTAGTGGCCTCTGTACATGTCAATCTGGCTAATCAGTCTTTAAGAGAGACAGAATTAATCTATTCTCAGATCGAAGAGCTACTCCAAAAGAAATACAAAATTATGCATGTCACCATTCAAGCTGAATGTACCCGCGGTCTTAAAGATAAGATGTGCTTTTCAAAAGATGATGAAAAACAGCAGCACTAAAAAAATACCTTCACATATTTTCAAAAGAAATATGTGAGGGCATTTTTTGTTTTTTATAAACATAACAATCATTTTTGCCGATTGATTAATCTAATGAACACCTTTAATGCTGTTCCAAAAAAGTTAATGCAGCTGCATAATCAGGTTCATTACTCTGTTCTCCAATCAATTCACGATAAACTATCTTTCCAGCATGATCAATAATCCAGACACTCCGGGCATCAATCCCCTTATCTGAAATGTACAGTCCAAGCTGCTTGCCAAAACTTCCTTGTGCATCAGATAAGAGCTGCATCTCTGAAACGTTTTCAGCAGCACACCAATTTTTCTGCTCATCTGCTGTATTTGTTGAAATTGTCAGAAAATCAATGTTAGGGAAATTATCCACCCTCTCGTTGAACTTCTTAGTAGAGAGGCTACATACTCTTGTGTTGATATTTGGAACAACACTAATTAACACATACTTTCCATTTAAGCCTTGTAATGTAACTCGTTGCTGACGATCATTTTCCAGACTAAATTCTGGGAAGCTTTCTCCTACAACAGGCGGTTCACTATTCGTATCAAGCGGTGCATTATGCATTGTAACTTTCACAAAATCAGCTCCTTTGATCTTCTTGTACCTCACGTATTATACAATATCTTGTTTTCAAATAAAAAAATTCTACCTCGCTGAATTTAAAAACCGATTAATTCAGATTAGTTTTGTTTTTTGCTATACTGAACCCAAATAAACGTTAGTGACTAAAAGTAAATACTTAAAAATTCCTTTGAAAGGGTGTGCTCCACTTTGAAAAAAAGAAGTGCGCGAATCGCTCATCAGAAATACTTAAGCAACATCAAACATATTCACGGCTTTAGCCGCACAGCCTCCTATGTCGGCACTGGCCTGTTACTTGGGGCCGCTACCCTACCAACGATTAGCGTTAAAGCTGCTACAACAACTACGCTTACAAGTGAAAAAAATGCAGCGTCTGAAGCCAAAGCTACGCCAAATGACACGGCTACACAAACTAGTTCTACTACACAAACCGAAAGTAACAAAACAACCACCGCTAACGAAATAACTGAAAACTCTAGTAGTTCTGCTCCCTCCACGAACACTGCTACAAGTGCGCAAACTGCTGTCAGTTCCTCAACTCCAACAACAAAGTCCAGCAGCCAAAATACACAAACTTCAAGCAGTGCTGCTGCCACAAGTGCGGATAATCCAAGTAGCCCTACTGTGGCTAACAGTAATGTTAGCGTTGCGTCGTTCAGTGCGAATTTAAATACAAATTTGTCAGCATCCATTCCAGGTAATGTCAATTCATTTCTAAACAGCGTCGCCTCTTCTGCCCAGCAGGTCGCAACGCAATCTAATCTCTATGCATCCCTGATGATTGCTCAGGCAGCTCTTGAAAGTGGTTGGGGTGGCAGCTCGTTGGCCACGCAAGCTCACAATCTATTTGGAGTAAAGTATTCCGGCAGCGGGAATTACGTTACAATGAACACTTCAGAGTATGTTAGCGGCTCCTGGATCTATCTTCCAGCTAAATTTCAAGCCTATCATAGCTACAGTGATTCCTTTGCCGGCTATGCAGCCCTAATTAAAAATAATTTTCCGAATTCTACAAAAGCAACTGCAGCTTCTGTTGCGACCGCAGCCCAAAATCTTGCTCATGGAAAATATGGAACGTATGCAACTGCACCTAACTACGCAGCTACTTTGATAACTCTTATTAATAATTATGGTTTAACAAAGTATGACACGCCTAACAACGGTACTTCAACGCAATCGTCAAATCATAATTCAGCTTCAAATCAGAGCCCCTCTTCCAGCGGTGCGAATGCAGCCACCAATAGTTCATACACCGTTAAAAGTGGTGATACATTATGGGAAATTGCCAGCAGCCATGGTATTTCTGTTGCAAACTTGAAGAATTGGAACAGTCTGTCTTCCGACATTATTTACGTTGGACAAAAACTAAAAGTTGCCAATTCAAGCAGTTCTAATACCCAAAACACTTCTAATTCTAACTCCGCAAATCATAATTCAAGTACTCAGCAATATGCTGTCAAAGCCGGGGACTCACTCTGGGCGATTGCTAATCAACACGGTATTTCCGTTAGTGATTTGAAAAAATGGAATAATCTTTCGACTGATACCATTTATATTGGACAGAATCTCAAACTTACAAATATTAACAATACTGCTCCGTCGAACAATACTAGCAATCATAATTCCAGCAATACAAACAGTAACACAAACAGTTCTTCAACCAATAAAAATTATGCTGTTAAAGCCGGGGACTCGCTCTGGGCAATTGCGAATAGCTACGGTATCTCAGTCGCTAACTTGAAGCGCTGGAACAGTTTATCTTCTGACATTATCTTTGTTGGGCAAAAATTAAAAGTTGCCAATTCGAATAATTCCAATCCGCAAAATGCTTCAAATTCTAGCTCTGCGAACAACAATTCGAAGCATAGTTCAAGTACTCAACAGTATGCTGTCAAAGCTGGCGATTCACTTTGGGCCATTGCTAATCAACATGGATTAACCGTTACTCAGCTTAAAAACCTTAACAGTCTCGGCTCTGACACTATTTACGTTGGACAAGTATTAAAAATTGCTACCAGCAGTGTGGCTCCTAAGACATCCAGTAATTCTGACCATGCCACATATACTGTCAAAGCTGGTGATTCATTGTGGCAACTTGCTGTTAAATCCGGCTTAACTGTGACACAGATCAAAGCCAATAATCACCTAACCTCTGATATCATCTATGTTGGTCAGCAATTAAAATTCTAGTAAGTCAATTATAATTTTTTCAAACTTCTTAAGCATTGATTAAACTGCAGTTGCAGCAATCAATGCTTTTTTTGAGAAAATTTAAAAATAAATGCGTATTTTATCTTTGAAAAATGTGTAGTTGCAATCAAAGATTGATACTGTTTATGCTCGTTATTTACATTTTTAAATGTTTCACTGCATCATTTTTTATGCAAAAAAAGGTAAAAAATTATTTTAAAAAACAATTGACTTCTCGCTCAAAAAATTCAATAATTAACGTAGATTTATTTCGTTAAAAATATTTTGCTCTAATTTGTTAGTATAATTAACTCGTTTGGCACGAAACTATTAGGATACATCAATTATATTGGGGGAACTTCCTATGATGATGCACAAAAAAATCACAAGTGTTGCAGCTACTGTATTAGCAGCTCTTATGCTCACTGGTCCGACAATCGTAACTGCTTCAACTGTTTCTGAAAACAATCCTGCAACTGCAAGCTCAAATTCAGCGGCGCAAAACTCGAGTTCAACTGAAAGTATAGTCACTGGTGCGACAGGCGACAATCCTGGTGAAGGTGACGATCCTTCCATTAACCATGACGGCACGGGCGAAGGCGCTGGTGGGGTTGGGTACGTCTCAAGCAGTACTGCAGCTGCTAGTTCGTCTGCCACAAATTCAACTGCCACTGAGGCTGCAAGCTCAGCAACTGCAAGCTCAAATTCAGCAGCACAGAACTCGAGTTCAACTGAAAGTATAGTCACTGGTGCGACAGGCGATAATCCTGGTGAAGGTGATGATCCTTCCATTAACCATGACGGCACGGGCGAAGGCGCTGGTGGGGTTGGGTACGTCTCAAGCAGTACTGCAGCTGCTAGTTCTACTGTTGCAAATTCTGCAACTTTAACTTCAAATTCTACCACAAATGCCGCTAGTTCTACTGAAAAATCTAGGACAACGGATTCTTCTTCCAGCAGTAGTGCTGCCAAAGAGCCTAACCACAATGCTACCAATATAGCTGCTACAGGGAATAATCAGACTGTTGCCACTAGGGAAAGCACCCTCACAGCACAATCATCCCCGAATCAAGTTGCTAAGACAAAAACCAGTCATGTCGCTGCTGCAGCAACCTTACCCCAAACTGGCGATAATCATCAAACTAGTGCACTGCTTTCACTCTGGGGGATTTTGTTAACTGCAGCCATGATAATGGGCTTTGGCTTTAAATATTTACACCAGTCCAAGCATTTCAAGGAATAATGATTTCAACTGCAGTAATCTTTTTAAAAAGAGGCGTCGAAGTCGCAGAACTTTGACTTATAAAACGCGTTTATTCAGCATAAATAGCGGGAGAGTGTGACATAAGTCGGGAAAATTTGAGTGCTAACTCGAAATTACGAACAT
>NZ_AZFQ01000049.1:79185-84745 GCF_001435195.1 Liquorilactobacillus satsumensis DSM 16230 = JCM 12392
TTGTGACAAAAGTTAAATTCTGGCACAGCCTCCCGCTATTTATTTTAGATATGGGTATTAACGTATCCCAATAGGTAAATATTACTAGACATTACTCTTCAAGCATGAACTGTTTCTTGCTTAAACGCCTGCCTAATGGCAATTTGCGTCTGCACTTCATCCCTCAGTCGTGCAGTAGTCTCGTTGGACCAGTCAAAATACTGTGCCATTTCAGTAATGATTGGCTCATAAACCTTTTCCAGATGCTTAAAATTGAAAAGCATTTGACTGCTCCGACGCAGAAGATAATCAATTGGGTGCAAAACCATTTCTTCTTCCAAACCATAATGCAGTTGCGCATAGTCAAGCGCTGAGAGATGTGTTTCACTTGTCTGTGCCTGCTCCAAATAACTATAAACTGCATCGACATTACGACCATACCGATGCACTAAAGACTCTGCAGCCATTTTTGAAAGTCCATGTTCTGTTCCACGTGTAACAGCTGCGTCGAAAAATTCCTTAAACCCTGCACTGCCGCTTGCGTCAGCTCCTGAAAGTGGCAAATGAACAGTTTGAGTTTCAACATAGTGGTAATCACCATATTCAGTTGCAAAGTCCTTAGCCACTTCATTCACAATCTTTTCCGCCATTTTGCGGTAACCTGTCAATTTTCCACCCGCGATTGAATATAAACCTGAATCCGAATGGAAAATCTCATCCTTGCGCGAAATCTCGGAAGGACTTTTACCCTCTTCTTGAATCAAGGGACGTACTCCTGACCAAGCAGATTCAACATCGTCGAAATGCAACGGTTTAATCGCAAACATTTGATTGACAGCACTTAAAATGTAGTGCACGTCTTTACTTGTAATAGACGGTTCTCGTGGATCTTCATTCCAGCTTGTATCTGTTGTTCCAAAATACGTTTTCCCTTCTCGCGGAATCACAAACATCATCCGCTTATCGTTAAACGGAGTATCAAAAAAGATTGCATTTTTTACAGGAAATTTGGCATTATCGACCACGAGATGCACACCCTTGGTCAAATGCAGATGTTTTCCCTTATTCGAACCATCCATTTGACGAATATCATCAACCCACGGCCCTGCCGCATTGATAATTCTTTTAGCATAGATTGTTCCGTTTGTTCCCGTGATCTGATCCTGATACTTGACTCCGCTAACTTTACCATGCTCATTATAAATTAAATCCATCACCTTCGCATAGTTGGCTAACAATGCTCCTTGCGCGTGTGCTTCCTTGACAACTTCCATTACTAAGCGAGCATCATCTGTGCGATACTCAACATAAACACCTGTCCCTTTTAGCCCTTCTGCTTTTAAATAAGGCTCCCGTGCCAATGATTCCGCACGATCAAGCATAAATTTACGTTCACTTTTCTTAACCTTGGCTAAACGATCGTAAATATCAAGCGCAATTGCTGTCGTAAATTTACCTAAAGTTCCTCCATTGTAAAAAGGTAGCATCATTTTTACGGGCGTGGTCACATGAGGAGCATTTTCATACACAATAGCCCGTTCAGAACCGACTTCTGCAACCTCATGAAAAGCAAGTTGTTTCAGATAACGCAACCCGCCGTGAACTAACTTTGTTGAGCGGCTCGAAGTTCCAGAGGCAAAGTCTCGCATTTCAAGCAGCCCAGTTTGTAAACCGCGAGTTTGTGCATCAAGTGCAATCCCTGCACCAGTAATCCCGCCACCGATGACTAATACATCCAGCTCCTTAGCTTCCATTGTCTGAAGCTCTGCAAATCTTGTTTTGCTATTAAACTCTGTCATGGCATTCCCTCCAACTAAGCTTCTAATCAGCACAAATTATCCTTCAAAAGTTACTCTTCTTTCTTCACCTGATACTTAAACGCCATCGTGGCCTTCACTGCATGCAGCCAACCTCCATACAGCTCTTCACGCCGCGCCTCATCCATCTGAGGATCAAACCTTTTACCAACTTTGTAAATCTCCTTCAAGTCATCAACACTGTCCCAAAAACCAACTGCAAGTCCAGCCAGAAAAGCGGCCCCCATCGATGTGGTTTCAACATTAGCTGCCCGTTCAAGCGGGAGATTAAGCAAATCAGCTTGAAACTGCATCAAGTAATTATTATTTGACGCCCCACCATCTACTCGCAAGACAGGCACCTTAATCTTAGTATCCTTATACATTGTATCCACCACGTCTCGTGACTGGTAAGCCAACGACTGCAAAACCGCCTTAACAAAATCTTTTCTGTTTGTGCCACGTGTAATTCCAAAAACTGCCCCACGTGCATCTGCATCCCAATACGGTGCACCCAGCCCTGTGAATGCAGGAACCACGTAGACTTCATCTTGACTAGTTGAAGTCTGAGCAGCCTCTTCTGAAGCCGGTGCACTATCAATCAAGTGCATTGAATCACGCAACCATTGAATTGCTGAACCTGAAACAAACACCGATCCCTCGAGTGCATAATTGACTTCTCCATTTAGTCCATAGGCAATAGTTGTCAACAGATTATTAGCAGACATGATGGGCTTTTTTCCTGTATTCATCACAATAAATGAACCGGTTCCATAAGTGTTTTTAACCATTCCTGATTTAAGTGCCAATTGCCCAAACAATGCACTCTGCTGATCACCAGCCATTCCAGCAATTGGAACTGCACTCCCATAGAAGTGATAAGTAGCAGTTTTCCCATAAACCTCAGAATTTCCTTTAATCTCCGGTAACATTACACGTGGAATATTCAAAAGTTTCAGGATATCATCATCCCAGTCCAGTTTATGAATGTTGAAGAGCATTGTCCTGCTTGCATTCGTATAGTCTGTCACATGAATTTTTTCACCCGACAGCTTCCATGATAACCAAGTGTCAATGGTTCCAAAAAGCAGTTCCCCTTTTTCTGCTCTTTCCTGTGCTCCTTTGACATGATCAAGAATCCAGCGTAATTTTGTTGCCGAAAAGTACGGGTCGATCACAAGCCCTGTCTTATCATGAATCATATCCGCATAACCTTTTTGTTTTAATTTTTGTGCAATTTCATTTGTCTGTCGGGATTGCCATACAATTGCATTGTAAATTGGCAAACCGGTCTGTTTATCCCAGACTACTGTCGTCTCACGTTGATTTGTAATTCCCACAGCCGCAATTTGCTTTGGCTGAATTCCCGAGGAGATAAAAGCATTGGCAATTGTTGATAACACAGCGTTCCAGATTTCATTTGCGTTGTGTTCTACCCAGCCTGGATGTGGAAAATACTGTGAAAATTCACGTTGAGAATCGGAGACTATTTTGCCATCATGATCAATGATTAATGCTCGTGTACTTGTTGTACCTTCATCAATCGTAAGTATATATTTTTTTGCCATCTTTTTCCCCTCCATTATTTGAGAAATCATCGCTTCTATTGATACCGCTTACAAAATATAGATTATACCATTTTGTAAAAAATGCAAGTAAATAGCTTATCACTTGTGAAAGTCATCGCAATTATAAGCCTTTGTACGGCAATTTTGATTGTGAATTAATCTGGGTTGTAGTTACTTTCACGAGTTTCTTTTAGTATACCAAGCTTATTTCTCTGATCTTAAGCACCACCATGTTCCATCTATATCCCCCAGCTTGTTGTTAAATGAGCAAACTAGATTCGCATTAAATTTTGCAAAAAAAGGCTGTGACAAAAAGTTAAATTTTGTCACAGCCCCTCTTTTATTCCGGATAAACGGGTTCCATAAGTCAAAATTCTCCGTCTAACTTCGAATTACTCATAGCAAAGTACTCGCTATGTTCGTAATTTCGAGTTAGCACTCAAAATTTTCCCGACTTATGTCATACTCTCTTTTATTAGTTGGTTATTTACTATTTTTGTGATTCAAACGCCGACGATACAAGATTATTCCTAAAACTGCCAAAATGATCACAATCCCGATGACCGTTAAATAGCCACTGTATTGTTCTCCAGTTTGTGGCAGATTTCCCTTTGAAGTACGTTTATCTGAACTACCGGTTTGTTTATTTATTGTTGATCCAGATGTTCCAGTCCTCGGCTTACTACTACTTGATTGTGTTGGATTCTCTGGTTTTTCAGGTTGAACAGGAGTTTTCTTATCAGTTACTTGTACATTTGCTGGAATTGATTTTTCAGTCATTCGTAAAGTAATCCTGAAAGTCTGCTTGTCCTTATTCAAGTCATAACCCTTTGGAGCTTTTACCTCAACAAAGTAATATTTTCCTAGTTTCAGATTATTATATTTGACTTGACCCTTTACATCTGTTGTCAAGCCACTGGCAACTTTTGTACCATCTTTCTTATAAAGGTCAAAAACCGCACCGGACAAAGCTTTGCCCGTATCCCCATCAGTCTTAGTCAAAACAACTGAGCCTGTTTTTTCGGTATTCGTTGCCTTCACAGTAACAGCATGTTGCTGATTAAGAACAATAGTAAAGCTATATTGCTTTTTAATATCAAAACTATAGCCGGCTGGGGCACTTGTTTCAACGAAATAATATTGGCCCGGCTTAAGTTCAGCAACATTTATTTGGCCTGCAGCGTCAGTGGTTAACCCACTCGCTACCTTAGTTCCATCTTTCTTGTAAAGATCAAAGACCGCACCAGACAATGTCTTTCCTGTATCACTATCTGTTTTGGTTAAGACCACTGAACCTGTTTTTTCAGCATTCGTTGCCGAAACTGTAGCGACCTTAACTGTTGTTTGTAGTTCAACTGTGAAGTTCAGTTTGGTATCGTTTAACTCGTAACCTGCAGGAGCACTTGTTTCCTTAAAGTAGTAGTCTCCTGGTTTCAAGTTATCAACCTTGATTTGACCATTATTACCGGTAGTCAAACCAGTTTCCAGCTTAGTTCCATCTGCTTTGTACAAATCAAACGTTGCCCCGGCAAGTGTCTTTCCTGTATCACTATCTGTTTTGGTTAAGACCACTGAACCTGTTTTTTCAGCATTCGTTGCCGAAACTGTAGCGACCTTAACTGTTGTTTGTAGTTCAACTGTGAAGTTCAATTTGGCATCGTTTAACTCGTAACCTGCGGGAGCACTTGTTTCTTTAAAGTAGTAGTCCCCTGGTTTCAGCTCAGCAACTTTGACCTGTCCAGCTGCATCGGTGGTTAAGCCACTGGCAATTTTTGTACCATCTTTTTTGTAAAGGTCAAAGACTGCACCAGACAATGTCTTACCTGTATCACTATCTGTTTTGGTTAAGACAACTGAACCTGTCTTTTCGGCATTTTTCACTGAGACTGCGGCAACTCTTGTTGTCACTTGTAATTCTACTGTGAATCCATAATGTGTATCTTTATTGAAATCATAACCAGCTGGTGCCGCCGTTTCCTTGAAGTAGTAGTTACCAGGCTTCAGATTGTCGACTTTGATTTGACCGTTTTTATCGGTCGTTAAACCTTCTTTGATCAGCTTATCATTGCTATTGTAAAGATCGAACGTAGCCCTAGCCAATACTTTACCTGTATCACCATCAGTCTTAGTCAAAACAACTGAGCCTGTCTTTTCAGCATTCGTTGCCGAAACTGTAGCGACCTTAGCTGTTGTTTGTAGTTCAACTGTGAAGTTCAG
>NZ_AZFQ01000002.1 GCF_001435195.1 Liquorilactobacillus satsumensis DSM 16230 = JCM 12392
ACGCTCATTGACTGTGAAGCCTTCCTGAAGATTATTCCATGTTCCCATGAGCCTCACCTCGCAAGGGAAAAGACAATCATTGCCATTAAAGCTTCTTGCTTAATCTATTATACAGGGAAATGGGGATAGAATAGTGTCTATGCATAATCAGCTTTCTTTAATCTTCGAGCCATAAATAGCCAAGCTATTAACGAAAACAACAGGACTATAAATACCGTGATGTAACTCGTGTTTCCGTGATAAGTTAAAGATTCGATCCAAAAAAAATTAAGACAACTAGGATATTCACGAGAAACCTTGTTTCCAGATGAAAAAACATTTGATGGTAAATACAGGGAAACGATAAATTCAATTAATAATTCGCACTAAGCTTAAAGGCCACTAGGGTATACCCTAATGGCCGTTTTTGTTTCTGTGCTATACTAGGAATTACAAGTGTTCATTAGAACTGTCCAAAAGGAGAACTGGAAATGGCTAAAATCGGTTATGCGCGTGTGAGTTCCAAGGAGCAACATTTAGATCGACAGTTAGCGGCTTTAAAAGACGTTGATAAATTATTTACGGATAAATTAAGTGGGGCTAACACTAATCGGCCAGAACTGCAAAAAATGCTGGCCTATATTCGTGAGGGTGATATTGTCCTGGTCACTGAATTAGATCGCTTAGGCAGAAATAACCAGGATTTAACTAAGATCATGAACACCATTCAAAATAAGGGGGCCACCCTAGATGTGTTGAATTTGCCGTCCATGACAGGGATTGCTGACCCAAATTTACGTCAACTGATGACCAACTTGATTATTGAACTCTATAAGTATCAGGCCGAAAGTGAACGTAAGCGAATCATTGAGCGCCAGCAACAAGGGATTGCCTTAGCTAAGCAGCAGGGTAAATATCATGGGCGCAAACCCCAATATGCCAAAGATGATCCCCGCTTGCAACATGCTTTTAAGCTTTACGAGGCAGGCATGAGTGATGTCGATGTTGCCCGTAATACAGGAATTAAACGGACAACCTTTATAAGGTATCGAAAGAAATTTAATGTTAACAGATAATAGGTATGGCTAATTGTTGAAACCTATTTATACCACCAAATAAATACCTTTATGCGTTTTATGTATTCCATTAGTACTACCTTTGTCTTGATTTTGTGTTCTTAAAGTCGTATTATGTAGGAGAACAAGGTATTTGTTAAGTATTACCTTTATCTTTATATGTTAGGAGGAAAGTGTGTTATGCAAGTAATCAGTTTTATGGCTATCAAAGGTGGCGTTGGTAAAACCACAATGGCATTTCAGTTCGCCAAATTTTTACAAACACAAGATCAAAAAGTTTTGATGATCGATTTGGACGCACAGAAGAGTTTGACGGGCACTTTTGAAAATGAACATTTTAATTTCAGTGGAAAGCCCACCATTGCAGATGTCCTAGAAAAACCAAGCTCCGGGTTAATTGAGACACAAGTTCAGGATAATATCGCGATAATTCCATCAACTAGCAACCTGGAAGAAGTAGCAGATCGTTTAGCCTCAAAACCAAATAGAGAATTGCTATTATTTATGTGGTTTGTTAAAAATGCGCAAGAACTGAATCAAAAATATGACTACATAATTATCGACTTGCCACCAGCTTGGAACCTGTTAAGCAAAAATGGTGTAGCTGTAGCCGATAAAATCGTTTCTCCAATGGAACCAAGTCGATTTGGGTATGAAAGTCATACAAAAGTATTGCAAAGTGTGGGAACTTTACAAGATGAAGTTGTTGATCCAGTTAGTGGTAAATCATATATTACTGCCAACGTATTCTTTTTAGGCAATCGAATCAAACACAATACTAATTCTTCTCACGAATTTTTATCAGCACTCAAACATATAGATAATGTCATTGGGGTTATCCCAGAAAAGGAATTAGTTAACGCTAGTATGCTTGCAAAGGAGGGCATACTAGAATATGCAACCCAGAATGACAAGTTGCATGAACAAGAGCCATTTCTCAAACTATTAAGTGACGTGTTTTCAGAAATCCAAAAACAGGGGAATGATTAACTTATGGCAAACAAATTTGAAAAGTTTTCAAGTACCAACAACGATTACCAAGTGGCTAGAGACATTCAGCAAAAAGATGCACTTAACGAAAAATTGAATTGGGAACGAAAAGTAAAGACAAGCTTCTCAATTCAACAAAAGAATATTGATCGTTTAGATGAAATGGTTAATCAGTTGAACGCAAAATCAAGATCAACCTTATTAGATACCATAATAGAAAATGCTTATAGAGACTTTCAAGAATAATTGAGTGGGGAAAATGATGAAATCACAAATAGTTGATAGCAATAATTGATACGAAGACCTTGTATCTGATCAACGGACTCAACGGACCGATGGGGGCTTGTAAAGTATACAAGACAGAATAAAGTTGCCGATAGGTAAGCGCTATGCTAGACTATGACTAATTTAACAACCGAATAAAGAGATCAAGCTAAACAGAAAAATCCCCGATTCACGAGGAATCAGGGATTTTGGGTTTAGCAAGTAGCTACACGACAGCTACTTAGATTCAGTCGATTTTAACTTGCCGGTCTAAATCGACTGAACATTGTTCTTAATTTGTAGGTTAATTATACCGCAAACCAGTCCCAAAGGACAAGTTAAGGATAGTTAAAAACAAATTAAAGTCAATGGACTAAGTAGCTAACCAATGCTATTTAGTCCATTTTTGTTGTTAGAAATTAAAAAAAGTTGCCGACTGGGCAACTCATAAACAGACACATGCTGATAAATTACAAAGCCTCAAGGCTAAATGAACGCCTTGTAATTCAGTTAGAGCATATCAGATTTGTATTTTAAAGCAAATCAAATGTTTTAGCAACTCTCTTTTGAGACAGCGTGTGTCAGTCGAGAAAGGGAGTTTTTATTATGACAAAATCAACAAATTTCAATTACTATGAAGCCGATAACGTATATGGAGCCTTATTTTTCCAGTTCCCTAAGGTATTAATGTATGGCGAGCAATACAAGCATTTAAGCAGTGACGCTAAATTGGCTTATATGGTACTGAAAGATCGGCTCGAGTATTCTTTGCGCAACCACTGGGTTGATGAAGATAATCATGTTTACTTTATTTTTACCGTTCAAGAATTACAGGACTTATTTAACTGTGCTACTGAAAAAGCCGTTAAAATTAAAAAAGAATTACAAACAGCCAATCTATTAAAACAAATTCAAATGGGATTTAATCCTAAAACGAAAAAGAATGAACCGAATCGTTTATACCTTTCCAAGCTCGATGTGAAAGCTACTGATGTCTATTTAAGGGGTGAATATGGACAAGAAACGCCGAAATCCCTTGCTACGAGCGGAATTTCGAAAATCGAAAGTCCGCATGACTTCGTTGGATCCCTTGCTACGAGCGGAATTTCGAAAATCGAAAGTCCGCATGACTTCGTTGACAATAGCTCTCAATCCCTTGCTACGAGCGGAATTTCGAAAATCGAAAGCAATCTATATAAAGACTCTAAAAACATAGATACTAATGGATACAATATAGATACTCAAAAGTTGGACTTTTCCACAGCCAATTTCTCACCAGCAGAAATTCAAAAGCAAAACCAGGATTTGGTGAACCATGCTAATGACTTCTTAACTGATGAAGACAGTGGGCTCCCCGTTTTCTTAGAACCCGAAGCCGTGCAATTACTTAGCTTCTGGTGCCGAACTCCACAACAAATGCGCCGGTTCATTGGCATTATCTTAAATGCTAAGTACCGAGTTGAGAAGGATCATCAGGACATTGGCGTTCTAATCCCACTAGACGATGAAGAACTAAAATCTTTGATGACTAAAGCCTTGAGACGCTACTTTAACGCCCTAAGAAGCAATGAAAAGCATATCAAGAACGTGGAAAACTACTTGTACGGCACCATGCAAAACCTATTTGGCGTTTGGTGGAATAAACAAGCGGCTAGAGAATATGCGGCCAAACACCCCGAAGAACGGAATGTTGATAGCGAGCGCACTTGGGATTAAAACGCCATATAAGCTCGTTTAAACTGTTTTAAGTGTTACATGCATAATTATATTAAAACTGCTTTAAAATCGCTTAGAAGTAAAAATAGGTGCCTTAAGTGGCCAAATTGACGATAGCTGAGCTATAAAAACGGGATAGGAGCTTTTTAAATGACCAAACCCAGCAAAGAAATCGAAACAATTGATCAATTGTTGGCTGACCCCTGGGCAGTCAATATTCAAGACATTTGGGAACAAGCGGCATATAATCCAGATCCTGATAAACGCAAGCTGTTTGACGCGTTACACACTTACCTCTTAGATAAACGCCAAGAGCAAATTATCAACGAAAAGCATTTTGTGATTTAACATGGACAGGTCAAATAATCAGTGACTGAAATAGAAAGGAGGCACAAAATATGGCTAAAACTCGAACATATATGGACAAGTATAAATTCACAGCGGCAGAAAACCAACGGTTTGCCCGAGCAAACTTTACCAAGCTAGTGCATACTAATGCTCGTTTTGAAGGCGTTAATACCACTTTGCCACAAACACAAACTATTATGGACGGTATGAGCGTAGCAGGAGTACCTGTTGAAGATGTTTTGACGATTGTTAATTTAAAGCGTGGGTGGCAATATATCACTGCTCAAAATTCCCCTTTAACGTTAACCATGGAAAAACGAATCAACAAGATTGTGGCAGCGGAAGACGCCTTAGTACCGGGAGAATTACGGCAAGGGAAAGGAGGAGTTGATTTAGGTAGTGAAGACTTTTTTGAACCACCTTTAATCAACGAAAAACAAGAACAATCCTTTTTACAAAAAATCTTGGCTGATCCACGAACGACGATTACTGATAAAGCATTGACTGTCATGTATCATAATATGCGCCAACAAATCTTTTGGGACGGGAACAAAAGGACGGCGACTTTAAGTGCTAATAAAATTATGATTGACGGTGGTGCAGGCTTAATCAATGTGCCGTTAGATAAGTGGGATCAATGGAACGAACTAATTGCCAATTATTATCGAACTAATGACATGGCTAAAATTAAACGGTGGACATATGACAATGGCATTCAAGGATTACAAATTAGAGCAAACTTAGCACTTAAATCAGTTAAAGACAAAACTAGTAAAAGAATTCAAAAACAGTTAAAATATTTTGCGGATCAGAACCCAGAAATCAATCCCAAAAATGATCCAGAAAATAAAAACGATCGGCCTAGTTATTAGGCTGATCGTTTTTTAATTTATCCGGTTTATGAGCATTAACGTAATTAGCAAATATTTTTAAAAGCTCTTCGGTTTGTTCGACCGAGAGGATATTAGCTTGAAAGTACTTTTCTAATAAAGCCCCTTTTTGAATTAGTCGGCGAGAACGGGCTTTGCGGGCTTGCCGATTTTCATAGTATTTAGATTGCCGTAATTTAAAATCTTCCCGCTCAATTTTTTGTTTTAAACGCGCTTGCTGCTCAACTAGTTTTTCATATTGATTAGGCATAGTCATTACCACCTAACTATTATTAGTTATTTTGAGCTTGATTTAAAAAGACGGCAACTTTTTTAGCAATCATTTTAATTTGTTGAGTGGTAAGTGTCGCATAATCCAAGTTAGCTGATTTAATAATTTGTTTACCTAGTCCTTGTTCAATTTTAGATTTTTCTTCGTTAATCTTTTGATTCAGCTGTTTTAATTTAGCTTCTTGTTTTTCTAAGTTACTTTGAGACATAATTATCCTTCCAATCGTATTAAAAATAATCACCGACACTATATCATACAGAGAATGTTAAGTCAAAGGATAAAAGTTGAAATAGCGAAGCGGAAGGCATACACTAAGTTAAAGTTAAGAGAATCAGAAGACCGAGTGAAACGAGGTTAATGCGCACTTACACATAGAATAAATTCTATGTTGTGATAACCCCATTAAAACCTGTATTAGAAGTCGCCGTTGTCGACAACAAAATCAAAACCATAAACCCAAAGAGATGTGGTGATCAACATGGCAATTTTTCACATGAATTTTCAAAATATTAGTGCTGGTAAAGGACGTAGTGCCATTGCTGGAGCTGCTTATCGAAGTGGTGAAAAGTTATTCGATCAAAAAGAAGGACGAAGCTATTTTTATGCACGCTCGGTTATGCCAGAAAGCTTTATTTTTACACCAAGGAATGCACCAAAATGGGCGAATAATCGAGAGCAGTTGTGGAATGAAGTTGAAAAGAAAGATCGCAAATCAAACTCACGGTATGCCAAGGAATTTAATGTTGCTTTACCAGTCGAGTTAAGTGCAGATGAACAAAAAGAATTATTAACTAAATACGTGCAAGAGAATTTTGTCGATCAAGGTATGATAGCTGATGTCGCAATTCATCGCGATCACCCGGATAATCCGCATGCTCATGTGATGTTAACTAATCGGCCATTTAATCTCGATGGTACTTGGGGATTAAAGGCAAAAACTCAATACATTAAAGATGAAAATGGCGAGCAACTTCTAACTAAAAGTGGGTTCCCAAAACAAAGAAAAATTTGGTTAGTTGATTGGGATAAAGAAGAAAAAATTAATGAGTGGCGAAAAAATTGGGCAGTGAGTGTTAATCAGTCTTTAGCACAAAAAAACATTCCCGATAGAATTAGCGAAAAATCATTTGTCGATCAGGAAATTCAAGGGACACCTACCCAACACGAAGGTATTAACAGTCAACGACAAAACCGAAAAGCATTTAATCAACAAGTTAGAGCACAAAGAAGCACTCAAGATAAGTATCATAATCTTAACGAAAAAATCCGAAATCATGAACATTTTGAAGCATTAACTGACGAGTTATCGTTTTCCGAAAAGCACACGATTAGCCACTTAAGTCAACAACTGAAAACTTATGTCGATTTAGAGCACTTAGATGACAAACAACGCATGTTGTTTAATTGGAAAAATAGCTTATTAATTAAACATGCCGTTGGTGAAGATGTAACTAAACAACTGTTGACCATTGGCCGGCAAACGACATCACTAGCACAAGCTAATCAGTTGTTAAATAAAGTGGTGGAACGAGCAACAAAAAAGCTTTATCCGGAACTTAATTTTGAACAGACAACCGCGGCTGAACGACGGGAACTGATTAAAGAGACTAATAGCGAACAAACGATTTTTAAAGATAGTGAATTGACTGAACGGCTAACGGATATTCGAAACGACTTACTGACCCAGCAATTATTGACGTTTACTAAGCGGCCATATACGAGTTGGCAGTTAGTTAATCAGCAAGCCCAGACAATTGAGAAGCAATTAACCGCGGTGCTAGCCAAACATGGGCACCAGTTAGACGATTTGAAGCATATTGATCGGGGAATGCTAGCCGCTTATGAACCTAACGAACTCGAATTCATTTCGAAAGCGGTGAAAGATTTACGGGTCATTCGGGAAGTTAAAGCCGTGGTGCAAACCCAATACAACAGCATTCTAACGACTGCTTTTCCGAACAGCGACCTTGAAAAGCTAGAGACAATTGACAAGGAGCAAATCTATACCGCTGTGGTTTACTATGATCCAGAATTAAAGCCATTAAGCGCCAATGATCTTAGTCAATTACGACAGCAGCCACCGGTCGTCTTTACTAGTCAGCAACACCAAGCTGGTTTGAATTACCTGTTAGGTAAGATCGAATTAAAAGATATTCAGAACCACCGATTACAACGGGTCTTAAAACATGATGGTACCCGTCAGCTATTTCTCGGTGAATGTGGGCAAGACAATCAGTTGGATCACCAACAAATCGAAACCGTGCAAGCCCGTTTGAAACAACAGACAACGCGGTTTGATAAATATAAGCAAGACCAAATTAAGGACTATCAAGCGATCAATTATTACCCAACTAGCCCGAAAAACTACCTGACTAATATTTTGGACGAAGCCTTAATAACCATTTTATATGCGAAGAACACAGACTATCTAAGAAAGCAGCAATTACGTGGCTTAAAAGAGACCGAGTGGGAAATGACGAAAAAGCAAAGGCAACACCAAACTCGAAACCGGCATGAAGATGGAGGCATGCACTTGTAACCTAATCATGCACTTGTAACCTAATTTTAAAAAGCAATCGGCAGGAAACTCACAGACATGCAACAAATTGTTGATGATAGTAGTTTTTAATTACCGATTATGTTTAAAATTGATTCTCTATCCCATTAGTATTTGGATGATATTAGTTTTAAGAGCAATAATTGGAACAATTATCAACCAGGATATTGAATCAGTAATAGGTTCAGCAAGCAACTAATCCTCAGTAAAAAGTGCAATTTAAAATCCAGTTACATGAGATACACGAAGAAATCAGTGAATGAACGCAAAAGCAGCTACAAGCATTTGCAGAAAATAATCCGGAAATCAAACAAACCACTTTCAAACCTGATCCAGATCTAAAACGTTGGCTCTTTTTTAAAGGGTACGTCATAATGAAAAAGAAAAAGGAAGTCCCACGTGAACAGGACTTCCCGAGTAGAGCCGTTAAAGACGGTGGCAGATATTAAAACAACACTAGTTCGCCCCATAAC
>NZ_AZFQ01000009.1 GCF_001435195.1 Liquorilactobacillus satsumensis DSM 16230 = JCM 12392
TTGTTCAATCTTACTTTTTTCAGCTTTGATCTTTTGATTAAGCTGTTTTAATTTGGTTTCTTGCTTTTCCAATGCTGATTGGGTCATCTTAACGCCTCCTGTCCAACTTATATATAATTAATAAAGATAATAACACTTGAATAAATATAAGTCAATATAAACGTTGAAAAAGTGAAGCGTCAGGCGTACACTAAAAGTAAATTTAAAGGAATCAGCAGACCGAGTGAAACGAGGTGAATGCGCACTTACACCCCACTAAATTATTGTGGGGTAAATCGTGATAAAATCCTGTATTAGAAGTCGCCATTGGCGACAACAAAATCAAACCAAAATAAAAGCGGTGATCGACATGGCAATATTCCACATGAGTTTTTCTAATATTAGTGCCGGTAAGGGACGTAGTGCCATTGCCAGTGCTGCTTATCGTAGTGGAGAAAAATTATTCGATAATAAAGAGGGTCGAAATTATTTCTATGGGCGGTCCATTATGCCAGAGACCTTTATATTAAAACCAAAAAACGCTCCAGAATGGGCAAATGATAGGCAGAAACTATGGAACGAAGTTGAAAAAAAAGATCGTAAGGCAAACTCACGCTATGCCAAAGAATTTAATGTGGCTTTACCAGTTGAGTTAAGTGCAGATGAGCAAAAGGAATTATTGATTAAATACGTGCAAGAAAACTTTGTTGATGAGGGCATGGTCGCTGATGTAGCAATTCATCGCGACCACGCAGATAACCCTCACGCCCATGTGATGTTAACTAACCGGCCATTTAATCCAGACGGAACATGGGGAATTAAGAGCAAAAAGCAATATATTTTAGATGAGAATGGCAATAAAACATATACCGGAACTAGTAAGTACCCTAAGAGTAGAAAGATACTGATGGTTGATTGGGATAAGAAAGAAAAAATAATTGAATGGCGTCACAATTGGGCGGCTAGTGTTAATCAGGTTTTAGAGCAAAAAAATATTCCGGATCGGATCAGTGAAAAATCATTTATTGAGCAGGGGATAGATGATACACCCACCCAACACGAGGGAATCAATAGTAAACGGCATGAAAGAAAGGCATTTAATCAACAAGTTAAGAACTGTCGAAAGATCAAAGCAAGTTATAAAAATAATCAAGAAAAAGCAATCAATAGAGGCCATTTAGATAGCCTAAGTAAACACTTCTCATTCAATGAAAAAAGGTTGGTCACTGAGTTAAGCCATGAATTGAAAACTTATATTAGTTTGGAGAGTTTAGATGACAAACGCCGCATGCTATTTAATTGGAAAAACAGTACCTTAATTAAACACGCAGTTGGGGAAGATGTGACAAAACAATTATTGACAATTAACCAACAAGAAAGTTCATTAAGAAAGGCTGATGAGCTCCTAAATAAAGTGGTCGATCGCACGACGAAAAAGCTTTATCCAGAGCTTGATTTTGAACAGACGACGGCCGCTGAAAGACGAGAATTAATTAAGGAAACCGATAGCGAACAAACCCTTTTCAAGGGTAGTGAATTAACAGAACGTTTAATGAATATTCGAAATGACTTACTGTCCCAGCAATTATTGACGTTTACCAAGCGTCCATACGTTGGCTTCAAGTTATTAATGCAACAAGAAAAGGAAGTCAAAAGCGAACTTAAATATACGCTGATGATCCATGACGATAGCTTAGAAAGTCTAGAACACGTCGATCAAGGACTACTAGAAAAGTATTCACCAGCAGAGCAGCAAAAGATTACGAGGGCAGTCAAAGACCTACGGACAATCATGGCAGTTAAACAAGTCATTCAAACGCAATACCATGAAGTATTGAAAAGAGCCTTTCCCGATGGTGATTTAGATGATCTTTCTCTAGTTAGACAAGAACAGGCTTATACAGCCGTGATGTACTATGATCCAGAATTAAAGCCATGCAAGGCTGAAACAATGGAACAATGGCAAGAAAAACCGCCGAAGGTTTTCAGTACCCAAGAACATCAATTAGGGTTAGCTTATTTGTCGGGGCAACTTAGCCTAGATCAGTTAGAAAATCATGACTTGCAACGGGTCTTAAAACATGACGGGACCAAGCAAATTTTTCTTGGTGAGTGTCAAAGTGATCCCACGATTAAGACTAGCCAAATTGAACAAATCCAAAAGCAGTTAAAAGCACAACAAGCTAAGGACGATCAATACCGAAAAGCCACAATGCGGCATTACGAGCCATTCAACTACAAACCAGTTAGTCCAAGCTACTACTTAAAGACGGCCTTTAGTGATGCCATTATGGTGGCCTTATATGCCCGAGATGAAGACTATCAACGGCAAAAACAAGCCCAAGGCTTAAAAGAGACCGAGTGGGAAATGGCGAAAAAGCAGCGGCAACATCAAACGAGAAACCGGCATAAAGATGGTGGCATGCACTTGTAATCAAAATGTAAAATAAAATGGTGTAAATTACATCTTTTTAGTGTTAAGCTGTGACTAAATTAAGAAAGGAGAACTTACATGTGACAGGAAATCAGGAATGGTACAGCCTAACGCAAGCTAATCAAAAGCTGGGGCGCGGACGAAATTATGTCAGCAACTGGATAAAAAGACATCCAGAGTTTCCTGATCAATTTTTACTTGGTTCAGGTACCAATAAATTAATATCTGATGAAGGGATAGAGTGGATTAAAAACCACATAAAAAAAGAGGGCGTCCTCGTAAGCAGTGAAGTTGCTAACGAGGATCAGCACCTAGAATCACAGTTTCTAGGTGTCACCCTCCTAACAATCCATTTTACCGGGCGGGTTAGGGGAAAGCTAGTTGTTTAGCGACCCTAACGCGCTTTTTTTGAGGAGGTGAGGCAATGAAAGTTGAAAGCTGGCAAGGCATTAAAGGTAAGTTAGTTCATGATGATCAAGAATTAGCGGATCAGAAGCAATTGCAAGCGCGGCTGGCAAGTGATGGACTACCAATTGATGAAGCTCGGCAAGCCATGATTAAAAAGACAGTCAAACGACAGCTTAAAATTGAGCCAATAAAACTTAGCGGTTGGTTTAATCGTCATCAAGATAGCCACAATGCTAAAAAAGTCGACCAACTGGTGAGCGAAAAGCCCACTCATCAATATAAGCAGATCAAAAATGAAATGACCTTTTTCGGTGAGAGTTTCCTGGAAGGCTTCTTGGGCTTCTATGGTTTAGAAGTCGATAACGCCTTAGGCCGTTACGAACATAATTTGCATGTCTTAGAGGCCCAAGAATTAGGACAGTCAGAAAAAGAGTATTACTTAGCCACGAGTGAAAACGGCCGCGTCAAATTAGCCACCGATCCATTACCAAGCCAGCAAATTGCCGAGGAACAATTGAACAAATTCTATCAGCGTGAACCAGAAGAAACGCAGGCAGAACAAATTCAATTACGAACATCGGAAGACGACGGAAAGGAGGAATAACATGAAGTTCAACAAAGTAAAAGCGTTAGCAACTACTGGAGCTACTGCGATCTACTTGGGATTGATGAACGCCCAGGTTGTTTTGGCGACGGACGGTGGCGAAGTTAAAAGCAAGCTAACCAGCGCTGGTAAGACGATTCAAGGTATTCTAACTGGGTTGGTCGTTTTAGTTGGGATTTGTGTCGCGCTATTTATTATTATCAAAAGAATGCCTGACGCAGACGATCCGCGAGAGAAATCAGAGGTTTATCACGCGGTTGGTCGGGTGGCTGGTTTAGTGGCCTTAGCGGCAGCAATTATCTGGCTATTACCTTGGGTTTACAGTCTATTCACTTAATTTAAAAAGGAGCCTGCCAAATGAAGAAAGGAAAAGAATTTATCTTCCCAGAGAACGTGGATAAAGATTACGGGATCTGGAAAGACTACACCTTAAAGGATTTTGGCGTAGCGGGACTGGCAGGACTAGTGGGCTTAATTTTTATTGCGATCCCACCCTATGGGTTGATTTTAGTCCTGATAAAAATAGTGATTGTTGTCTTAGCCATGACGATTGTCATGGCTATTTTAACAATTAGGCCAGTTGCGGCGCGGAAGAATATTAAAGTGCGGGATAACTTTAAGTTGAAACGTCGCTATGCCAATGGTCAGAAACTGTTTTATTTAAAAACGAAGAAGCGAGGTGAACTAAATGCGTTTGAAGAAGAGCAAAACCGCCAATAAATCAGCGAAGCTAGATTGGGATTACCAACCGCCTAAAATCAATGGTGGCAAAGAGACCATTGATGACATGAGCTTGGTGGTGGGTATGTATGGTAACTACGAAGTTACCAAAACAGGTAATCTCGTTGGCATTTTGGAAGTTAGTGGGATCAACCTTGATCTACTTAATGAAACCGAACAACAGGACGTTTTTGAGGACTATGGCGCGTTTCTCATGAGTACCTTAGGTGAAGGCGTTGATGACACGTTACAGTTCTTAGAGCCAACGATTCCCGTCAATATGACGGCTTATCTCAATGGTCTCAAACGGCGGTATCTCGCCTTACAAAAAGACCACCCGGAGCAACAGTTCAAAATTCAATTAATTGCCAGTTATTTGGACCACTTTACTAAAGTCCAAGAATCCAAAAACATGACAACTAAGCAACATCTGCTAATTGTTAAGGTGCCGATTAAGGACAAAAGCGTTAAGAGCTTAAACCTAGCGGTCACTCATTTAGACGAGAAAATCGAACAAGTTAAACGAGACATTGAAAATGCGTTAACAGACTTTGATGTAACGGCCAAAGTGCTGACTAGTCAAGAAGTCCAAGAGATCTTAAAGAACCTGATTAATTTCAATGGAGAGGAGGCAACAGGATGAGTTTTGGTGATAAGGTCATTGATTTATTCATGCCAACTAAGAAAGAGAATAGCCAAGGCACGGGAGAGCCAACAGGTAGCAAACCCCAACCAGCGGGCGAGGATTTTACCAAACTAATTGATCGTGATAGCTTGCACTCACTGTTCCCGTTCAGTTGGGAACAGTACCCCACCTACGTGCAGTCGGGTGAGAACTTTATCCGGGTATTAGCGATTGCTGACTATCCCAAGCGGGTTTACGGCAACTGGTTGTCAGAATTGAAGCGCAAAAAAGGCGTTATCGATATTGTGCAATATATCGACAGCGCCAGTAACAATTCAATGATTACCTATTACAAGAAGACGATTCAAAATAAGGAAGCGCAGAAGCTCAATACGTTCGACCCGTATAAAAAGAAGATTCTGCAAAATTATATTGATTCAGCCAACATGCAACTAGATAAATACCTCGATAATTCTACCACATTTGTGTACCAACATATGCTCATTTATCTGCGGGCCAACAGTTTAGCAGAATTAGATGACTTAACCGAAAACGTTAAGAATACATTGATTAAGCTACAAATGAAGCCTCTTGTGCCCGTTAAAGCAACCTTCCAAGCTTTTTGGTCAACCATGCCAATTAACGAGAACCTTATGAGGGATTACACCTATAAAGAGAGTAATACCGAAGTGGCAAGCAGTATGTTTCCCTTTGATGACGCCGAAATTCTGGACTTAAAGCCGAGAAGTGATATTGAAGGGGTTAACAAAGACACCAACAGCCTAATTGCCGTGGATATGTTGGATCGCAACAAAACGTTGAACCAAAACATGGTGGTTATTGGTACCAGTGGGGTCGGCAAGACCACCTATATGATCCAGAAAATCCTACGCTACGCCATTCAAGACTATCAACTCTACATTATTGATCCAGAAAATGAATATACCAAGATTGTCGAAGCCCTAGGTGGCGCAGTCTTGCACCTAACTTCTAATGCTAAGTACAAAATTAATCCGCTACAAATCTTTTCCGAAGAAATCTTAAGCGCCGATGAAGCGGTCACAAACCTTGATTTACTAGTCAAAGATAAAATCCAGCGATTAAAGGGATTCTTTGAAGTCCTTAAAACTGGGATTACCCAAGTTGAGCTGGCAATCCTTGATGATGTCGTTAAACAAGCCTACGTCAACAGTGGTGTTTTGAAATATAGCCGCTTAAAAGAGATTAAAGACGATCAGTGGCCGACCTTATCCAATGTCTATGACGAGTTGGAAAAATTAGCTGATAAGGACGCTGACAAATTTAATCGGGTCAAAGACTTCTACTACATCTTAGGCAGCTATACCCATGGTTCTAACAGCCTATTTGACGGGCACACCAACGTCAACTTAAAGGGTAAGATCATTTCCTTTGATTTAAAACCACTACAAAGTGAACAGGAAGTCCAATCAGCGGCTTATCTGAATACCTTCCAGTATTTGTGGGACGAAATCACCAAAGATCGGCATAGCCGCAAGAAATTGTTTGTTGATGAATTTCACTTTTTAACCTTACACAAAGCGGCTGCCACCTTTTTCCATCAAGCGTACAAGCGGTTTAGAAAGTATAATGCCGGGGCGATTGCTGGGACGCAACAAATTCAAGATGTGATCGAAGGCACAACGGACACCGGTCAAAATATTGGTGAAGCCATCATCGGGAACTCCTATACCAAAGTGTTCTTTGGTCTTGACGGTAAAGGCGTTGATGATGTGATTACGAAACTACGCATGACGTTCTCGGATAAGGAAAAGAAGTTACTAGAACGCCGTAGACAAGGTGAAGCCCTGATGATCTATGGTAGCCAACGCGCTTTTATGCGGGTGGAGCTAACCGAAGAAGAATTGCGGTTAATCGACCCAGAAGCTTACCAAGAAAAATACAACCGTGAGACCGCCACACAACCGGATTATCAAAAGCGCGTGATCCTGACACCAAGTGAAATTGACGCCTTGACCACCACCGAAGAGGAAGGAGGGACTTTAAATGAGTAAAGCAAACCAGCTATTGAATATTGAGGTTGGCACGTTCAAACGACAAGGAAACAAGTTAATCCTTGAACTCAATCATAATCAATTTCGATACGATCAATTAAGTGAGCTAAACGAATTAAAGCAAGCTGATTCAAATTTCTTGCAGTTAGTTAATGTTGTTGAGCAAGACCAGAAGGTTGTTTTAACTTATACCTTGCCAGATAAGGTCAAGTCACTAAAGGAATTACCCCATGAAAATAAGGCGATCCGGTCAGCGATTGCCCAGGAAATCATGAGACAGGACGTGGTCACGGATAGTCAGTACCATATTGCGTTGAACCCAGCCAATCTATGGTATTACCCAATGCGACACGTTTGGTACGCTTATCGCGCCAATGAACTCATGCCTTATGATGATAAGCACAGCAACTTAGCTAAGTACAAGGCTTTAATCCTATTTTGTTTAACGGGGACGCCATATGAACGGCTATTGAGCAACCCTAAAGAAGCCCTAGCCAAACACCCTGACGAGTATTTACAACAAGTGGCTAAAGCCACGTCGTTAGCCGAATTAAAAGAAGTGGTTAACGGCATTGAGGATTTTGTCAGTTACCACGAATGGCAAGCAGTTGAACAGAACCAGCAGAAAAACAAGCAACGTTTTTGGTTAAGTGTGACTGGGATTGCGATCGTGGCAGTGGTTGCTATCGGTTTAGTTCACAAAAATGACGAACGGAAGTATCAGAGCCTAGCTAACCAGAATCAAGCCCAGGTCACACGATTAAGATATAGCGGGAAAATTCAAACGGCTTTAAATGATAAAAAGTGGTCAGAAGCCCAAGAAGCCATGAAAAAGGCCGGGTACAGTTCAAGTAAGCAAGCCCAAACATTCCTAAAGCATAAACAATACCAGCAAGCCTTAAAGGTTGATCCAAGTCAGTTAAACAAGGTTGTCAACACGGCTTATGCCAACAAAGATAGTAGCCAAGTGGCTGATTGGCAGTTACCAACTAAGGCGACGAGTAAGCAAAAAGATCAATTGAAACTCGAAAAAGCGATTGTTAATTATGATACCAATACGCTTAATAACCAATTATCCTTTACGACGAATGCTGATGTTTTATTGAGAATGGGACAAGCCTTCCTAGCACATAACGATACGCAAGACGCCCAGACCGTTCAAACCAAGTTAGCCGGCGTGAACAGCCCTAAAGCTAAGTATTTAAAAGCGCTGTTAAGCCTCAATTCCGCTAAGAACGAAGTTAGCGACGCGCAAAAGAAATTAGACGACGCCAATAAAATTGATGGCAGTAAAGATAAGGACAAAGACAAGAAGGTAGATTCGGCTAAGTCGGACTTAAAGAATGCGCAAAGCGACCAATCAGCAGCACAAAAACAAGTTGATCAAGCCAAGCAAAAAGTGGGTGATTAAATGCAGGTACTGTCGTTTGAATATAAGAAAAAGAAGTGGAAGCTGATTGCTTATATTGTGGGTGGCGCCATTCTGCTAATCATCTTGCTAATTGCGGCAGTCACAGGTCAATTGCAAGAAAACAGCTGCGATGATTCGACTACCGCAACCCAGACCCAGCTTGATAGCAAGGACATGACGTCCAATGCTAAAAATATCTATGCGCATTGGCAACAGAAGTATGGCGCAACCCCACAAGCGGCAGCCGGTATTTTGGGGGTGTTACAACTAGAAAGTCGGCTTGATCCAAAATCTGTTAATTCAAGTTCCGGTGCCACGGGCTTAGCCCAGTGGTTAGGTGGCCGAAAAGATAAACTGGAAGACTTAGCTCACAAAGAAAACAAACCAGCCACAAATCTCGGAGTGCAATTAGATTATCTCGACCAAGAATTGAACAGTAGTTACTATGCGTCAAATAAGAAGATATTCAAATACACGGACGTGCACAAAGCGACCAAAGACTGGTTGATGGATTTTGAGGGCATGAGCAAAAACCCGGAGCAATGGTATTTAAGCCAAAGATACGGTTATGCCGATCACTGGTATTCCGTGTTTGGTGCCAGTGATCCAGTAGCGGGCAATGCCTTAGACAACGCGAGTTCCGGCGATCTGACCGAGCTAGGTTGTGATAGTGACCCGAGTTATTCCGGCGGTAGTATCGTCAAAAACGCGGAAAGCATGAAGGGGGACTTCTACTATGTGCAAACGCACCCCAGTCCCGATTTAGGCAGTGATTTAAAGAATCCCAGCAAAACTGGTGGCACGGATTGTTCGGGCTTTGTCTGGTTAGCGCTTAATAAAGCTGGTTACAAGGTACCGGCCAACATGGGCTGGTTTACCGGCACGATGGCTAGTGACGCCCAGGGCAGCCATCAATACTTGAAACAAATCAGTGAAAATGACGCGAAAGCCGGCGATATTGTGATTGTCAATCAAGGCGCCGGCGCGGGAAACAACGGCCATACGGCCATTCTGTTAGGCAAATGGCAAGGCAAAGCCACCAAGATTATTGAGCAAGGTGGGACAGGCGACAAGGTTAATGAAAGCACCTTTGGCACCGCCTTTTATAGCTTACTAAGTGGTAGTGATGTGACGTTAGCCCGGCCAATCAAGAAGTAAGGAGGGAGAAACAAATGAAGCGGAGCATGGTTTTAAGTATTGTGATTGGTAGCTTGATCTTAGTTCTGTCATTAGGGGCGAATGCCTATCAACATAGTCAAGTTAAACAGGCGCAACAGCAGATCACGCGCTTACAACAACAGAAGCGACAAGTTAGTCAGCAATTGACTAAAACCAACCAACAAAAGCAGTTATTGAGCACCCAAATTGACAGTTATAAGACCTACCAAAATAATAAAGACAAAAGTTCGGCTGAACTTAGCTTTAATACGGTGGTCACCAAGTTCTTTGATGTCATGAATAACTTTAAGCCCAAGACCTACGGTCAGCGTAAAGATGGTGTTAAAGACTTGATTTCCGACAAGTTATACCAGCAATACTTTTCCAATAAAGGGACTTATGGTGATAGCAATAGTGTTTCAGCCAAGTTAAACCAACTGAATCTGTATACACAAAGTAAGCAGGGGCAAAACATGAAAGGCTTGGCGGTTGTTAGCTACCAAAGTAAGAGTGGCGACAACGACTGGCAAAAGGCGACGGTGCTTTACCAGGTGACCTTCGATACCACCACGAATCGAATCACCGCGGTACAAAATTTAGGTAGTAGCTTTAAAGCCAGTGACCTTAATTAAACGGGTTAGCAAAGTCCTAGCGGTAATCGTGGTGATTTTAGCTGTTAGTGGTTTTGCAAGTCATCAATACGTGAATCACGTGGAAAAACAGCGACCGGTCATGGCATTAGCTAAGCACCCTAAAAAAGTGTTGTTCTTCTATCGCGATGATTGCCCGGATTGTCAATCCATTTTTCACCGAATCTATTGGCACAACGCAATTAGTCATAACATTGTGTTTATCAACATGAATCAGCCGCAGAATCGCCATTACATTCAGAAGTATCAACTAACGTCGGTGCCAACCTTGATCCATGGCAAGCAACGGTACACCGGAACCAACCAACAAAAGATTAAACAGATAGTAGGTGATTAAAAATGAAAGATAGAAGCATAGCCGTGATTAAAGCTAGTTGGCCGTATCTACTAACGCTAATCATTGGCTTGTATTTAGCAGAGATTTTAGCTGGCTCTGTCATGGCTTTGTCGCGCTATAAACTAACGTTTGCCGATCATATGCCAGCCGTATTAAAGCAATTAGCCTTACACCCTTGGCACTATTACAACTTGTATTTAGGCCAAAAAAATCCGGTATTAATTATTGTCAGTGTCGCCGTGATCCTGTATACCATCTACTTTGCCTTGAAGCGAAACAGTAAGCACAAAGCTTGGGAAACAGCCGATACTGAAACTCACGGGAGCGCAACGTGGGGGAATTTAAAAGAATTGAGTGACCATTACTTTAGTATCAATACTAAAGACCTCACCACAGCATTTAACAAGAGTACCAAGGCCGAAATTCTCAAATCATTAGTGGATCGAAAAAAGTCAGCGAAAGGGGGAGATTAACATGAATGGCACAATTTTAGGAATCGTGGATAAGCAGGTTGTTTATCAGAACAACTCAACCAAACCCAACCGGAATATTTTTGTGGTCGGGGGCCCCGGTTCGTATAAGACCCAGTCAGTCGTCATTACCAACCTGTTTAATGAAACGGAGAACAGCATTGTCGTAACCGACCCGAAAGGTGAATTATACGAAAAGACGGCCGGTATCAAACTAGCCCAAGGCTATCAAGTACATGTCGTCAATTTTGCCAACATGGCGCACAGTGACCGCTATAATCCCTTTGATTATATTCAACGGGATATTCAAGCCGAAACCGTCGCCACTAAGATCGTCCAAAGTGAGAATGCGGAAGGTAAGAAAGACGTGTGGTTCAGTACCCAACGGCAACTTTTGAAGGCACTAATTCTGTTTGTCATGAAGCACCGGTCACCAGAACAACGGAACTTGGCGGGCGTAACCCAGGTCTTACAGGAAAATGATGTCGAAGCCGAAGAAAAGGGCGCCGATAGTCCGTTAGATACCTTGTTCCTGGATTTGAAAATGTCCGATCCAGCGAGACGTGCTTATGAATTAGGTTTTAAAAAGGCGAAAGGGGAAATGAAAGCCAGCATTATTGAAAGCTTACTGGCAACCATTTCGAAGTTTGTCGATCAAGAAGTGGCCGACTTTACCAGCTTTTCGGACTTTGACTTAAAAGAAATTGGCAACGCAAAAGTTGTCCTATACGTGATTATCCCGGTGATGGATAACACTTACGAAAGCTTCATCAATCTGTTTTTCTCACAATTGTTTGATGAATTATACAAATTAGCTGCCGATCATCACGCTAAATTACCCCATCAAGTGGACTTTATCCTTGATGAATTTGTCAATTTAGGGAAGTTTCCGAAGTATGAAGAGTTCCTAGCAACTTGCCGGGGGTACGGTATTGGTGTGACGACCATTTGTCAGACCTTAACCCAGCTACAAGCCTTGTACGGCAAGGATAAAGCCGAAAGTATCTTAGGTAATCACGCCGTTAAAATCTGCTTAAATGCGGCTAACGACGTGACCGCTAAATACTTTAGTGATCTGTTAGGAAAATCAACCGTGAAAGTGGAAACCGGTAGTGAGAGTACCAGTCATAGTAAGGAAGAAAGCCATAGTAAGAGCGATAGTTACAGCTATACGAGCCGTTCCCTGATGACGCCCGACGAGATCATGCGTATGCCCGAAGATCAGAGCTTATTAATCTTTAGTAATGCGCGACCAGTCAAAGCTACAAAAGCGTTCCAATTTAAACTATTTCCTGGCGCCGATCATTTGGTGAACTTGTCACAGAACGAGTATCAAGGTCAACCAGAAGCCAGCCAAGAAACCAACTTTCATCAAAGAGTAGCGAAATGGGAAGCAAAATTAAAGGGGACTGCGCAAAAAGAAGCCGCAAGCGAGATGTCTCAAAAAGAGGAGGAGCAACAGCAGGACAACCTAGACAGCGACTTAGAGAGGGTTTCAAATAAAGATAGTCAAACAGAGGAACCAGAGGAAGACGATAAGAACTTAATTGGATAATGGAGGACATATTAATGAAAAAATATCGGAAATATATAATTGCTGTAATGACAGTGTTGCTGATTGCTATTGGTCTAACTGCTTGTGGGAAGTCTACAGCGCAAGACTTGCAAAGTCATCAATGGACGTTTGCTTCCAGTAAAGATAATGGTACGGCCACTACTGCAAAATTCTCTAAAGAAAACCTAACTCTGTCCCAGGCGGGATTTAGCGAGGTATACAGTTACAAACTGACTAAGCGAAACAGTGATGAACAGATTAAGTTCGTTGGTAAAAATAGTGTTTCAGGCAGCACAGAAACACGCTTGTTTAAGATTAAAAAGCAGTCAGACAAATATAAACTAACACCAATTAATACACTGGCTAAAAGCGATACTGGTACGGTATCACTCATTCCCAAATAGACAAAGGAGGGATTTAAAATGACAAATATCATTCAATCAGCCATTTCACACTTTTTCGAATGGCTCTTGTCTGGACTATTGGACGGCTTATTCAATATCTGTAAGGCAATCATTGACCAAGCCAACCAAAGCTTACCGATTGTTAAAACGTGGTATGCCATCTTCTTGTCATTTGCGACATCGTTAGTTGTTGTGGTTGTACTTGGTCGCATTGTGATGACAATTCTAAAAGAAGCAGACGAAAGTACCGATGTTACTTGGGCCAATATTATTATGGACGGGATTAAATCAGCGGCTGTGATCCCAGTGTTCGTGTTCTTACAAGGCTTTATTCAAAGTTCAATTACCTTTCCGCTCCTAAAGTATATGTTTAGTTCTGATCAGAAATTCACGGCCAAATCGATTACTGGCATGAATAAAGTTCCTGGGCTAAAAGATGTTGGCATTTCGCTACCCTTACAGATTTTATTTCTACTAATCTTCACTGTCGTAACCGTCGTGTTCTTTATCAAAATGTGTGTGTTTGTGGCTGATATGGCTTGGTATAACCTGACGATTCCTTTAGCGGCAATGAGCATGGCGACTGAAAGCTTTGATTATAGTGGCACGTGGTGGAAGAAGTACATTTATTACAATGCGTCCATTATTAGCCAGGTGCTTTGTATGTCACTATCAGTCTGGTGTTTCACTAATATGGCAAAGTATGGGTTTATTGCCTTTATAGCTTCAATCGGATTCGGTTTTCTGGTGGTCAAAACACCTGACGCCGTTAAAGACTTTTGGGCTTCAACAGGTGTGACTAAAAGTGCTGGTATGGGCGCTATGAGAATGTTTCAAAATTATTTCCGTAATCACTAGGAGGGATACGTAGTTATGAAAAAAATCGCACACTGGTTATTGGAAAAAGCCAAAAAAGATATGCGAACCGACCCTTTTACAACACCTTCACGGCGGACTAGGCTGTCTTACTATTTTGATAACTTAGTTAGTATGATTTTCTATGTGATGGGAATTTACCTCATGTTAATGGATTTATACCAAGAGCTTTTCACGGCGAACAATACCGATTTTTTAGGAACTGCGCTAATGGCCTTAGTTTTACTGCTGGGTGGCTTATTATTCCGTTGGTCAGCCTATGCAGATCTCAAAGCTATCAACCGGTATCAACAATATTTGAAGCAACAATCGATAGAGCAACAACAAGAATTGCGACGTGAAACTTGGTTGAAAGCAGCTGAACAGGGAAAAACAGAATTAGAACAGAAGCTTAATCACAAGGAGTGAACGAACATGACCACTGTTATCTTAGCTGAAAAACCTAGTCAGGCCCGTTCATACGTACAAGCCTTTCAAAAGAGCACAAAAAAACAGGGTTACTATACGGTTAGTGACCCTGTTTTGCCCGCAAATACGCTTGTGACGTATGGTCTCGGACATTTAGTTGAACTAGCCACACCGGATAAGTACGATCAGAAATATCAGCAATGGGCCTTATCTAATTTACCGATTTTTCCTGATAAATACAAGTTTGAAGTGGCAGCTAGTAAAAAAGATCAGTTTAAAGTTGTCAAAGACTTATTAACTAAAGCCGATACGATTATAGTCGCTACTGATAGTGGCCGAGAAGGTTCTAATATCGCCTGGTCGATCATGAACCAAGCCCATATTGACGTTAGAAAGAAGACCATTAAACGGCTATGGTTGAATAGTTTGGAAAAAGACGCCATTATAACCGGCTTTAAAAATCTTGGTGATTGGCATAAAGATTATTTAGCTTACAAGGAAGCCCAAACCCGTCAAATTAGTGACTGGTTAATTGGCATGAATGGCAGTCCTTTATATACTTTATTATTGAGACAAAACGGGGTGCACGGAGTGTACTCGATTGGTCGCGTACAGACGCCAACTTTGTATATGGTCTATCAAAGAGATCAACTCATCAAAAACTTTAAGCCAGAACCCTATTTTGAACTGAATGCGGAAATTTTAGCTAATCAGCAAAAATTCGAGGCTAAATTAGACCCTTATCAGCGGTTTAAAAACGAATCAGGGCTAATGACATTCATGCAAGCTAAACACGTTCAGAAAGGCTTGCAGAACGGTTTAATCAAGGATGTCCAAAAACAGGCTAAAAAACGTGCCAGTCCGCAACTATTCTCGCTATCCAGTCTGCAAAGTGCCATGAATAAACGTTATCACGCCAGTGCCAGCCAAACCTTAGCGGCCATTCAAAGTTTGTACGAAGCCAAACTGCTTAGTTATCCACGAACCGATTGTACTTATATCACTGATGAAGAATTTGAGTATTTAGTGACTAATCTGACGAAGTATCTGGGTTTAGTCTCTAAGCAAGTTTCTTTACCGAATACCACCCCAAATAAACGTTACGTCAACGGTAAAAAGGTCGAAGAACATTATGCCATTATCATGACTAAAGTTGTGCCGACGAAAGAGAAATTAGCCAGCTTGCCCAAAATACAGCAACAAGTCTATGATTTGGTGTTACGAACCACGTTAGCAATGTTTGCTGATCCGTACGAATACGAGGAAACCACTATTATCACCCAGGTTGGCGACGCTAATTTTAAAGCAACGGGGAAGGTGCCAACTAAGCCAGGTTGGAAAGCTCTATTTGATGACCACAAGGCCGACCAGCAAGCAGTAGCAACCTTACCGCTGGTTCACCAAGGCGATCAAGTCCAAGCCAACCTGCAAACACCGCAAAAAGAAACGACCCCACCGGTCCCCTTTACCGAAGGTACCCTGATTATGGCAATGAAGACGGCCGGTAAAACGCTTGATGATGAAGCAGCCCAGGCGATTCTCAAAGATGTACAAGGCATTGGGACGAGTGCAACCCGGGCCAATGTGCTGGAAGTCTTAAAGAAACGCGGCTATCTACTGACTGAAAAAAATAAGCTACACGTCAGTGAAGCCGGAATTACTTTATGCAAAGCGGTTGAACTCGAACCCTTGCTGACTAGTCCGGAAATGACAGCTAAATGGGAAAAAGCGTTACAACAAATCAGTACCGAAGAACGCACCCCAGCTAACTTTTTAAGTCAAATTAGGAAGTTTGTGGCTAAATTAATTGCTGATGTACCGACCCAATTAGCAGGAAATGTAGCGATCAAACAACAAATTGACCACCAGCAGCAGGCACAAAAATCCGCCGAGGTCTTCTTAGAAACCCCACAAGCCACCGTGTTAAATAAACCAAAGTTTTACATGGTAAAGCCCAAACAAGGCGAAGACTTTACCTTACCCAAGAAATGGAGCAGTAAGACCCTCGGTAAGACCGCAATTAAAGCGTTGGTCACTAAAGGGGAAACCAGCAAATTAAAGGGGTTCAAAAGCAAAAAGGGGAAGTCGTTTGCCGCCAAGTTAAAGCTTGACGGCCATAAATTAAGTTTTGACTTTGATTAGACCTTACCTACCGCCTTACACGACGTTCCAGTTGGTGAACCCGTCATTTAGGTTCACTTTTACAAAGCCAAAAGTAAACCTAAATGACGGGTGAGATTAGCAAAGCAAAGGAGATTATCAAATGAACAATGAATTAGCGGTCACTGGCAGCGAATTACCCATTTTGCAGACTAAAGGAACCTACAAGTATTTAAAAGAAATCACTGGTAATGGCGCTTATTATCAAGTCGCTTGGCAAAAATTAACCGACGGCTACGTCGCCCTGTATGGCACAGCCCCGATTCAAATAAGAGCGGTACCAACCTTGAACGATATTTTTGAAGATGAGGAGGGTTAGCCTATGCCAAGTAAAGCCGACGTTAAAGCCTGGAAAGCACAATTAGTTGCCCAAGCCGAACAGCAAATTCTAAAATTGACCGATAGTGATCAATTTAAACAGTATCTTAATACCTTGGCTAAATTCCACCAGTACAGTGCTAGAAACATTGACTTAATCTATGCTCAAAATCCGCAAGCGACCCAAGTCGCCGGTTTTAAACAATGGCAGACTGATTTTAACCGCACCGTTAATAAGGGTGCTAAGGCCATTCGAATTGCAGCCCCGATTATTAAGAAATTAACCCCTGCTGATCAAAAGCGACTTGATACCACCGACGAACGTGCCATTGTCGGTTATCGTTATCTGCCCATCTTCGATATATCACAAACTAGTGGTGACCCAGTCCTAAGTGCTAAAGATTTTGTCAAAGAAAACTTGGCCGATCATCAGAATGTGACGAGCTTGTATAACGCGTTCAAAGATTATTTAAACCAACAAACCGATCTGCAAGTCAGTGAGGCACCCTTAGCGAAACTAAATGGAGCTAAAGGGTACTTTCAACCTAGCACTAGTAAAATCGTCATTGGTGGTGATGAACCTGACAATGCCCTAAAATTAAAGACGTTGTATCACGAATATGCGCATAGTCAGCTACATGGGTTAAAAGCAGCTTTTAAAGATCGCCCACGAGCCTATCAGGAAACCCAAGCCGAAGCGGTCGCATATGTTGCCATGCAAAATATTGGCGTTGATACCAGTAACTACTCACTTGGTTATGTGGCTACCTGGGCTAAAGATAAAGCCCTGATCCATAGTGCTTTGAGTGAGATCCAGCAAGTGAGCAACAAAGTGATTGCGCTTAGTGACGGGTTAACCAAACAATTAGGCTTACAGGAAGCGCAAAAAGATCCTGAACATGATCTAAAAAAGCGATCAGCCAAGGAACTTAATAAGTCGTATCAAGGCTTGCAACAAAAAGTTCAACAAGCAATTAGTCCACAACAGAAAGCGCAATTTAAAAACCAGTTAAATGATGTTCACCAAGAAATAAGTAATCGAACGCAAAAACAGTTGCAAGATTTTGTGAGTCAGAATCCAGAAATTAGACAAGCAGAACGGAATACAGGCGAAACACTAAAAAGATAGGAGATATCTCACGATGAAAATTGTTCTTTTAGATGGTTATGAGCTAAATAAAGATTTAAATTGGCACTTATTGCAAGACTTAGGCGAATGTACTTTTTATGACCGTACACCAGTTAATGATCAGAATGAAATTATAAAACGAATTAGTGACGCTGAAATTGTTATCACGCATAAAACTCCGCTAGATGACGACGTGATTAGTAAAGCTCCGAAGCTAAATTATATTGGAATTATGGGAACCGGTTACGATGTCGTTGATATTAAAAGTGCTCATAAAAATAAAGTCGTAGTAACTAATATTCCCACATATGCTAGTGATGCAGTAGCACAATTTACTTTCTCGTTACTATTAGAGGCAACAAGTCAGGTTGGCTTGCATAATCGGCTGGTTCATGAAAATAAATGGTCACAGGTACCTGATTTTACTTTTTGGGACAAACCGCTATTAGAATTAAAAGACAAAACTTTGGGGCTAATCGGTTACGGTCATATTGCTCAAAAAGTTGCTAAAATAGGGCACGCCTTTTCTATGAAAGTTATTTTTTATAATCATCGTCCTAAAAAAATTGCTGATACTTTGGCTCAACAAGTATCTCTTGATGAGCTTTTAAAGAAATCAGATGTTATTAGTTTGCACGTAATTCAAACGCCGGAGACAATGCATTTAATTAATAATGACACGATTGCAAAAATGAAAAACGGTGTTATTTTGCTAAACACAGCGCGAGGCAAACTGGTTAATGAGGACGATATTAAGAAAGCCTTGAATGAAGATAAGGTTTACGCATACGCTACTGACGTTGTTCAAAAAGAACCAATTGATAGTGACAGTCCCCTGCTAAAAGCAAAAAATTGCTATATTACGCCACATATTGCTTGGGCACCGTACGAAACAAGAGAACGGTTGTTGAATATAACCATTGCTAATGTAAGGGCGTATCTATCAGGTAATCCTCAAAATGTTATCAATTAAATCAAGCTCGATATAGTGTACCAAGAAATAAGCAGTTGAGCTAAAAAATAGTTTCAAAATTTTGTGAGACAAAATCCAAAGATCACACAGCCAAGACAAGATGAACAACAGCAAATAAAGCGTTAAGAAAAGACGGAGAGCTAATTTTTATAGCTTCTCCGTCTTTTTGTATGCCACATTGCGAATTCCTTGTAGCGGGACGAAACAATCAGAATCAATCACAATATCATTAGCATTGTAGCCATGAATCAAAGTTGTTATATCCGGCAAATGGCGGTTATTTTGGTCAACCGTTTTTAGCTGAATCGTTACCAGTTGTTGACTTTGATATGCGTCGGCCAACACTTGTGTCAGTTCTGCTAAGGATTGCTGCGGTCGTGGGACATAGACTGCATTCAACTGCTGGTTTTGTTGATTTAGCGCGGCGGTATGATCGGACAAATAGAACCCCTGCCATTTCATCATGCCTCGGTCGTGATAATCATGTTCAAAGAAGTGCTTAACCGTATCTAAGTCAAAGTCTTGGTTATTCAAGGGGCACCCGCTTTCGTTGAATTAACTTTTGACTTTTAGGCCAGCGTTCACCAGTAAAGCCAACAAATTCGACCGTTAGTTTAATCTTTTGTCGCAAAGCTTTTAGTAGCGTCTCCAAATCAGCTAAATCATAGTGTGCTAATTTATGTAAAGGAACGGATTGCAAGCGCTCGTTAGCCCGTTGGCTGTTAAAAAATACATTGTAGGTCTGATCGTAAGGATCGTTAGCGATCATCAACCAGTAGCGAGTGCGCGACTGGCG
>NZ_AZFQ01000010.1 GCF_001435195.1 Liquorilactobacillus satsumensis DSM 16230 = JCM 12392
GTAAACGCGGTTCTGAATGTCTCTTAAAACCTGTCTCAAATATTGACTTCAATCCATAGTGTTATGGGCGGTCAAGTGAATGGACTAAGTTAAACTTAACCACTGGGTTTAATCTTGGGGTGAGACTAATAGGGTATGTAAACTAGTAGTGTATTTAATTATAATAACTTCGATTATAAACATATTCATTGACAACACTTGCTTGGGAACGCTAACCTCACTGTAAATATATCTTGATTGGAGGGGTTTTTCATGCCATGGAGCGAAGGTAATTATCCACAGTCGATGAAAAATTTAAAAAAAGCGATTCGCAGTAAGGCAATTGAAATTGCTAATGCTTTAAAAGATAAGGGTTATAGTGATCAAAGAGCTATTTCTATAGCAACTGAAAAAGCAGAACAATGGTATAAAGATCATCATGTAACTAGTGACAGCCCTAGCCCTTTTAAAAAAGGCAAAAAGCATTCTCACCGTTAAAATAATATTTTTATTCTAATTTGAGAAAAAACAAAGGTGTGGCCAGCCACATCTACTATGGGCGCTAACGCCCCGCACCCCGTCTAAGCTTGACCAGATTTAAAATTATTGAGTAAAGTATCTTGAACCTCTTTGAGAACATTTGAATCTTTGGTTGGTAAGATAACTTGTTGCACGATAACACTCCTTTTTTACTTTGTGTGACATATGGTGTACAATTATAAAAGAAAGGACTGATGATAATGGCTAACGCAGCAACTAGTTCCAGAATTAACACTAGAATCGACCCAGTAATTAAGAAAAAAGCCCAGGAACAACTGGCTCAACACGGATTAACTATGTCTGAGTTTATGCGAGTAGTTGTGACAACCGTGGCTAACAATGGATTACCACAATATTATGGTTTTCCAAACAAGCAGGTTGCTAGGTCGTTAACTGAGGTGGCTGAAGACCTTGCAGGGACTACAGAATTAAAGAGTGCGACTAATAAGCAAGAGTTGGAGCAGTTGTTAAATGAGTAAAATAACTCCAACCACTCAGTTTAAGCGGCAATATAAAGTTGTGAAGAAGAATCCCAGATGGCGGCCAATTTTTAATGGAAAGGTACCTTTCGATGCCGAGGAACGTTCTCCTTGGGATTACATAATTGACTGTTTTTTAACAGATAAGAGCATTCCAGAATACTTCTATGCACATCCACTAAACTTACCTAAGAAAGTGATACAACAGCTTAAAAAGCGTGTTCCAGGACAAAATATAAAATTTAAAGTCCTAGAATTACATTTTTATGGTCATAATGGCGATCATTTATTGGTTTATGCCCAGATATTGGATCAGGTTTACTTAGTAGCGATTGGCACGCACAGTGACTTATTTTAGTTAATCTAAGGGTTTATAATAATTTAAACACAAATAAATAGCCCCTAATATCTATAATGCAGATATTAGGGGCTATTTTAACAATGTTTTTGAGGGGTTATTGGTGAGAAATGGACCCTAAATTTTAGAAAATGTCTTTTTCGTTTTCAACAGTCCAAAAATTTATTCTTCATCGAATGGGCCCTTATCAAGATAAGCACTTAACATCCATATTTTCTTGTCAATATCAGTCTTGAAACCGTTAATCATATCCTGTGTAGGTTGATCATTTTCTTCATCAGTGATTTCGATTGCTTTTTGAAATTGATCTCTAAGATATCTGAAATTATCTACTAAACGTTGCATTAATTCAGGCAGAGTGAATTGATCAAATTTGATTTTGTTATCTGGTAAACCCGTCTGCTCGATAAATTCATGTGTTGTTGAAAATGGAGCACCATTTAAAGCAATCAAACGCTCAGCAACTTGATCTTCTTCGTCCGCAAAAGTTTCATTAAATTCATCCATCTCTGGGTGTAAAGTAAAGAATTGTTTGCCACGCATATACCAGTGAGTTTGATGAACGTTAGTTTGAACTTGTTCTAGGTCAGCTACTAGCTGGTTAAGCTGGGCCCGAGTTTTGGGGTAATCATATTTTTGATTCATAAGATAATCTCCTCCTAAATTAATTTTTATTACGCCATAACTGTAGTATGCTTTCACTGAAAAATCAAAGAATAACCACAATGTTTAGAAAAAATATAAATTGAAAATTTAGGGAGTTAGAGAAAAATTGACGATGATCAATTATAAAAAAATACAAGCCGTTTATACTACACAGTAGAGAGGCAAGAAAGGAGATTTTTATGATGAAAAAAGCTGTTATCAATTTAGAGGAGTTAGCATGTCCGACTTGTATGCAAAAGATTGAAGCTGCCGCTGCTTCAGTTAAAGGAATTGATAAATCTAGTATTAAAGTAATGTTTAACGCTAGTAAATTAAAGGTTAACTTTAATGAAAAAGAGGTGACAATTGAAGGCATTGAAAAGGCTATTGAAGATATTGGATACCCAGTAATCAAAGCAAAGGTTGTCACAATTTAAAGAAAGAAGGAGCCAACAAATGAGTAGATATAGCGAGTTACAAGAAGAGTACTTTCCCGATTTAGAAACCTATACTTTAGCGATCACTCGTGCGCACGGAAAAAATCATCCAGAGACATTTAAAGTACATGAGTTATTTAACAAAATAGAAGCAAAATCTCAGGCCAAGGAAGATGTAAGTTCAGAATACCAAGAAATCAGAAAATTGACTGATAACTATAAAATTCCAACAGACGCGTGCCCAACAATGGAAAAAACTTACAATTTTTTGTCTGAACTAGATCAAGCGTACAGTACAGAAAAATAGAGTACAAGATATAAAAACAGGTGCTGTTAATAGTACCTGTTTTTATATCAGAAAGGAATCCTGAAATGCAGAAATATATTTTAGCTCACAAAAAAGAGTTAACGGTGATTAATGGTTCTCTGCTTTTACTAGCCTTACTCGACCACTTTTTTCTAACACAGGGAAAAATAGTTCCCTTTGCACTAATACTTTCGGGGATCGTCGGAGTTTTACCGATTGCTATCCAAGCCTATCAATCTTTAAAGGTCAAAATAGTTAGTATTGATGTTTTAGTAACGATCGCAGTATTCGGTGCCTTTTTTGTTCAAAGTTATGAAGAAGCAGCTGTAGTGACGTTTCTCTTTTTAGCGGGACATTTTTTAGAGCAAGCTACACTTAGTAAAACACGTAAGGCAATTAAGGCTTTAACTGAAATGGCACCAGAGGTCAGTTTAAAGAAAAATCAAGCTGATCAATTTGAGGAAGTTCCGATCGACGAAGTTCATGAAGGAGATATCCTTTTAGTTAAAACTGGTGGAAAGGTTCCGGTTGACGGTAAAGTACTTACTGGCTCAGGGTATGTTAATGAGGCTAGTATAACTGGCGAATCCAAGACGGCTAACAAACAAATAGGTTCGGCAGTCTATGCTGGCACTATCCTAGAAAATGGAACATTTCAACTACAGGCTGAGCGAGTTGGTGAAGACTCAGCCTTTGGTAAAATCATTGAATTAGTGGAGGAAGCACAAGATTCTAAGTCTAGTGCAGAACGTTTTATTGATAAGTTTTCAAAATACTATACGCCAGTAGTATTATTATTAGCGATCATTGTGGGACTAATCACTAAGGACATTGAGCTTGCCGTGACGGTCTTAGTTCTTGGTTGCCCAGGTGCTTTGGTTATTGGAATTCCTGTTTCAAACGTTGCTGGGATAGGAAATGGCGCCAAACATGGCATACTACTAAAAGGTAGTGAAACAATACAAGATTTTAGCAAAGTTGATACTATGGTTTTTGATAAAACTGGCACACTAACGGTTGGTGCTCCACGAGTGAATAAAGTTATTTCAAATCCTGAAATAAATGAGAACAAGGCTATTAGTACTTTAGTAAGTATAGAAGCTGAAAGTGATCATCCGTTAGCGCAAGCTGTAGTAAAGACCTACCCCGACACGCTAAAGTATCCGGTTACCCAGACACAGGTGATCAAGGGAGGCGGAATTACTGCAACTGTAAACGGGAATAAAGTTACTTTAGGTAATTTACAATTAATAAAAACTAACAAAATTAAACTAAGACCAGAAGAAATAGCACAAAGTAAGGGATTAGAAGCTGAAGGTAACTCTTTAATTTTCATGGCTATAAATAATCAGCTAGCGTTAATTTTAGGGATCAAAGATCAATTACGACCCAATGTAAAAAATGAATTAGCTAGTTTAAAAAAACTGGGAGTTAAAAATTTGGTACTCTTATCAGGAGATAACCAGGGAACAGTTGATCAAATTGCACAACAGTTAAGTTTAACTGAAGCTAAGGGAAATATGCTGCCTGAAGATAAGGCAATGTATATTAAAAAGTTGCAGGAAGAAGGAAAGAATGTAACCTTTGTTGGTGACGGAGTTAATGACAGCCCTTCGCTTGCTACAGCTAATACAGGGATAGCCATGGGCAATGGGACAGATGTCGCTATTGAAACATCAGACATTGTTTTACTAAATTCAGATTTTAGCCGCTTGGCTCCCGCACTTAGATTAGTCAAGTCTACTAGGCATAACATGTTGCAAAATATCGTTATTGCGGTAGGGGTAGTTCTCTTTTTATTAAGTAGTCTTTTATTTAGTAATTGGATCAACATGGGGATTGGAATGTTTGTCCATGAAGCAAGCATTATTGTGGTGATTCTAAATGCACTTCGCCTACTAAATCATCGTTTAAAGCGATAAAAAATGGACTGGTACAAAACTAATAATTTTTCCTATAAATACAAAAGTTGCATCATAATGAAATGAAAGAATCCCACTATGATGCAATTTTTATTTTTACAAAGCATTAAGATCATTGATCTGAATATTTCTGGCTGAAATGGACTTTATTACACCTTGTTTTTCTAGCTTATGAAAACCTCGAGTAATTGACTCCGGCGTTGTTCCTAAATAAGAAGCTAAATCCTTTCGTGTCATAGGTAATTCAACTCTAATGGGCTTATCTTTCTTATTTATGATAAGGCTTGATAAATAGGAAGTAATACGTTTAGTAATTGAAGAGTATGCCACAGTAGCTGTTTGTTTTTCAGAAACTTCCAAACGCTTCGACATTTGTTGTAAGAGGCTCAGACTAATCTCGGGATAGTCTAACAGAGCTTTTTTTAAATTTTCCCGTGTTAATTGACAAATTTCAGTATCTCTAAGGGCTTCTATTATATCGGTATGTCGTTGCTGTGGCTGAAAGATACTCCACTCACCAGTAAATTCTCCTGGGCCTAATAAACGTATTAATTGTTCTTCTCCAGTTTCTAGGATCTGATAATTTTTTAACTGTCCTTGATGTACGATATATAGAGTATCGTTTTGATTAGCGAAGCTGTATAGAAAATTTCCTTTGGATATTTTTCTGCTAGTGACTTTTTGAGATAGTTTGGTTAATTCGCTTTCGTCTAAAATGGCAAAAATTGGCACCAAAGCAATGCACTGTTTTTTTTCATTAGACTGCATATGCACTCACCTTCACTATTTTTTGATGTTTAATTTTTCTTGGAGATAGTTGCGTAGTACGATAGCTTGATTGTGATCTTCATCCTTAGCACTATAAGTAAGATAATATCAACGTTTGCTATTTTTAACCTAATTTTAGCGATAAATTTAGGTGTCTCTGGATTTTCAGCCAATTCTTTGCGGTATGCTTCACTAAATTTTGGAAATTTTTGTGGGTTATGATTGAACCATTTGCGAAGTTTATTTGAAGGGGCAATCATTTTGTCCCAATCATCAAGATTTGCCTTAGCTTTAGAAATTCCACGAGGCCAAAGACGATCTATTAATATTCGATATCCAGGTTGAGTTGAATTAGATGAATAAATCCGTTGTATTTTTATCACAGTAAACCTCCTTAAATATATCAAAATTAAATTCAAATCTAGCTTATTACTTATCCTTAAATAAATTATGTCAGTATCTTAGGGGGGATTTCAATTATAGACCCTTAACTCAATCATTTTTGAATTATTCATCATTTTTATTTTTTGTGGGCCAAATGGGTTTAGTCATGATTATTATGATAACTCCCACTATCATAGTAACAAAGGAAATAATTTTTTGTGGATAATTTAATATTAGCCAAAAGCAGCCATCGATGGAAACCGGAATTGATAAATCATTTCACGCTTTAATAGGGAGTGAAAACTTTCAATTTTGGCATTATCATATGGATCTCCTAGTTTTGAATATGAATGATCAATTTTGTGTCGCTTTAATAAATTTTCAAAGCCGAAACTAGTGAACTGACTGCCCATATCAGTGTGTAAATAATTTGGTTTTTTATCAGTTGACAGCGATCTTTGTAGTGTTGTAACTACCAATTTGGTATCCATCGTGGCACTGATTTGATGGGCTAATATCTTACGCGGGTTCTGGTGCAAAATTTTTCAGGTAAACTTATTTTGAGTATAATTAGCCTAAAAA
>NZ_AZFQ01000050.1:0-80867 GCF_001435195.1 Liquorilactobacillus satsumensis DSM 16230 = JCM 12392
TCCCAGAACGATTTTCGACAATCTCTTTTATTTTAGAGGACTTTTGTCACAGCCCCAAGTTATAATAAAGTATTCAAGTTATAATAAAGTATTCAAGTTAAAGGGGAGTAGACAATGTTAGCTTGGCAAGAATCTTGGGCAGAACATAAGTATTGGGTCATGTCGCGCTCGCAGCAATTCTATAATGAAATCAGAATGATGGCAGCTAATAATGATTGGACAGAAACTAAGGAAAAAAAGTATCAAGAGTTGTTGCAACAAGCAGAGGCGCTAAAACCGACAACAGCAACTCTCACAACTGCGTATCAGCATGTCTGGGGATATTTTAAAAAATGTGCAGACAGCACTGAAAAGAAAAAATACCTTGACTATCTAAATGTGCTGACTCCTGAAAATGATCAACTTGGACCATTTTTGACAAAGCTAACTTTCAAGTATCATGTGGCATATCTTGAAAAAGCGCGCTTAATCCTGCAATTTAAAGAGGTGAAATAGATGCGCTTATGGCATCAAAGTTTGATTTCAAGTTTGCCACGCCAACAACTTTTAGGTCAGCATCGAGAAGTAGCTGCACTTCGCGGAAACGGGTGGGGACGACCACATGCAACTGTTAATTATGTGTTCCAGTATTCACCTTATAAATTATATCAGTTCCATTTAATAGTACTAAATGAGATGTTGCGCCGCGGTTATCATCCAAATCAGACATGGTTTACTGCAGAATATCGGGGAACCAGTTGCTCGGCTTACAGCCAGTTGCAAGCTGTCGCGCTGACTTCTCCCATCTACCCTGAGCATAATGCAGCTTATTTAAAAGAATGTCTAGATAATTTGGCAGCTAAGGGAATTACTTTATAAAAATCAAAAGAGGCCAAGAAATAGGCAAATGTGAGCTTGACAGATCAAAGCCGATCCTTACATTTGTATTTCTTGGCCTTTTAAGATTGAGTAACTTTTATATTACAGTAATATCAGGCATATTTTTGAGAATCCATTGTTCAGCTTCTGGTGACCAAAGACCATTATGTTTTGCGAGAATTTTACCGAGCGTGGTTGTTGGGTCGACCTTTGCCAAATCGATTCTGGTAAATTGTTTAGTTGGATAGGTTAATTTCTTACCACCACCAATACTTGGCTGATTTAGTGTGGTTTCTGCAGCTGCATCTAATCCTAATACATGTGTAATAACCTTCGCAACATTTAGTTTACCACTTGCAATTATTTCAGCTGCTTTAGCTTCATTTGCAGCATTGCCACCAGACGTACCTGCTACGTGGGTAAAATTGTAGTGTACATCATAAAAATTCAGTGTTGCTTTGAAATCTTTATTAACTGGGCCAGCAAACTGATTTAAGCAGCCATCTGCACGAAGGAGTTCGCCCGCAAGTGTCACAATAGGTGCAACGCTAATCAAGGTGAAGACATCGTCGTAGCCTTCATTATTCACAGCTTTTAACAATAAATTCTTTTGTTCCTCAATTGATAAATTATTAACATTTATAAATACCATTTCAACTTCATCAGAAGGATATAATTTCTTGGCACGGTCCAGTTTAGCTTGATTGATGTCGGTTACAACGAGCGTCTTGGGTTTAACTTCAGCATGAATTGCATAATCAATCGCAAGGAGCCCCATCGGACCTGTCCCACCAAGTAATAACAAATTTCCGTTTTCTCGAATTCCCATTTTATGATTGTAAGTGTGGGGGATGAGATGGAATTGTGCATCAAAAGCTGCAATAACACAGCTTAAGGGTTCACACAGTGATCCTTCGTAGTAGGCCTGACCATGAAACGGAATTAAGCAACTGAGTTCCATCACTTCATTTGGAATTACAATTAATGTTGCGTCTCCACCGATATAAGGATAGGAGTAACCTGGTACAAAGGGGGTGTCATCTCTTGCTAAATTGGGCTGTATTACATAGTCCTCACCTGCTGAAAAGGCTTGTCTCCATTTTTTTCCAACTTTCAAAATCTTCCCAGCAAACTCATGCCCAATTAATGCTGGATTATTGTTGAGATTATTTGGAGTTTTTTTGTGATCTTCACCTTCCTTGGCTAGTTTCCAAGAAGACATACACATTGTATCGCTAACGACAGTTGCTAGAATTTCATCATCTTTTATTTCTGGAAGTTCAAACTTCTCGATTCTGAGATCTTCTTTTCCGTGAATTCTAAGACCAATACTTTCCATTTTTAAGACTCCTTCACATTTGTGATTTAAAGATATTTTAATTAAAGCGCTTTTATCAAAACCATAATAACATCTTTTTGACATTACGAAAGTGTTTTTAAAATATATTCACAAATGTGATTAATTAGGCTAAACGAATCTTACGTGCAACTTTATCAGTAGTAATTAGAACATCAAAAAGATTAGCCCGCAATCCTCCAACAATAGCTTCAGTTTTCCTTTCCCCAGCAGCCACGCCAATCACAGTTTCCATTTTGCGAAGTTGAGATAAACTTGCACCGACTAGATTGGGATAAATTTCTTGATATTCATCACCTTCTACCGAAAAAGATTGGGATAAAACATCACCCACCATAGAATTTTGATAGATTCCCGCAGAACCTTCTTTTTGGTAAAAAGCATGCCAGTTGTAATTGTCTACCATTTTTGCACTTCCAATTCCTACAATTGCGATGTTTATTTTTTGCCAGAGCCTGACAGTGCTTCTATTTGTTTCTGTAGAAAGAATTTCCCGCATAATTTTCTCTGAATTAATAAAAACAGGTGAATCAAGTGAAAATAATTTTGAATCAGGAATTTTACTACTCATTTGGTGAACTAGATGATTAGCTTGGCAAGAAATATCAAGCTTGCCCATGGGACTACCAATCAAAGGGACCACAGAAATGTTTTTTGCTTTTTTTGATAGAAAGAAATTTTCCACAACTTTTTTAATGGTTTCTCCCCATGACATACCAATTGCACAGTTGTCTTTGATTAATTCATTAAGAAGGCTATTAGTGTAGACAGAGATACTTTCGAGATCGTCAGCATAATTACTGTTGTTTTCTGTTGGAACGATGATTGCTTTTCTTAAATTGAAATTTTGGCATATGAAGTTTGCTAATTCAATGTTTTCTTGATTTATTGGAGGAGCAACCGATATTTTGACGACTCCAACTTGACGAGCTGCTTTTAACAAACGACTAATCTCGGTCCGGTGAATGTGTAACATTTCTGAAATTTGTTTTTGAGAGTAATTCTGTTCATAATATAATTCTGAAATTTGTATTAAACGTTCGATTTGTTTGGAATTTGAGTAAGTCATAAACATCCTTCTTTCTTTATACTGATTGTATCACATATGTGAAAAAAATAAAAAAGCGTTTACATTATAAAAATATGCGTTTATTCTATAGGCATAAAGATGTAAACAATGTAAAACGCTTTTATCACATATGATATTTTTAGGAGGAAATGCAATGAACTGGTTAAAATTAACGAACAAGACTTTTATTGTTACTGGAGGTTCTTCTGGGATTGGCAAGGCAATTGTCAGGGAACTGCTTGATGTTGGTGCTAATGTGGTAAATGCAGATTTGAAAAAAGGAGATTTAGAGAATAACCATTTAACTTTTATTAAAACGGACGTAACTTCTGTGACACAAGTTGAAGAAACGGTTCAAAAAGCAGTAAAAAGATATGGGACTATCGATGGCGTCGTAAATAATGCAGGCATTAATCTTCCGCGATTGCTGATAGATCTAGATGAACCGAGAGGACAGTATGAAATTAGTGAAACAGCTTTTGAAAAAATGTTTACTGTAAATGTCAAAAGCGTATTTTTGATGTCTCAGGCAGTCGGACGAGTATTAGCACAGCAGCGCAAAGGAGTTATTGTGAATATGTCTTCTGAAGCTGGTCTGGAAGGATCCCAAGGGCAGAGTATTTATTCTGGTACTAAGGCTGCAATTAATGGATTAAGTAGATCTTGGGCAAAAGAATTAGGGAAATATGATGTGCGTGTTGTAGGAGTAGCACCAGGAATTATGGAAGCAACAGGCTTAAGAACGCTCAGCTATGAGCAAGCGCTGGCTTATACACGTGGAATTACAATAGAGAAATTGCGTGAGGGGTATAAAAGTACCTCAACCACCCCGCTGGGTCGGAGCGGTAAATTGAGCGAAGTGGCCAGCTTTGTAGCCTTTCTTCTTTCAGATAAAGCCGGTTATATCACAGGAGTCACAGTTAATGTTGCTGGTGGAAAGTCAAGAGGATAAGTGGGGTGAATGCATTGAATATTATTTTGATTGGTCATCATCAGATTGCTGTTAGCATGAAAAATGCTGTAGAAATGATCTTTGGAAAAGTCGATGAGTTTTATCCGATAACTTTTCTACCTCAAGAAGGACTTCAAGAATTAACAAACAAATTGGAAAAGGTACTTCAAACAGTTGATGAGAAAAAGGAAACGTTGGTAATAGCTGATCTTTTTTCAGGGACCCCTTATAATGCAGCTGCTACATTATATTTACAACATCGAGTTACAGACGTTGTTGCAGGAATGTCCTTGCCACTTTGTCTTGAAGTTGCAAGTCAAAAAAAGACGATGAATGTTGCTGAGCTTGTGCACTATCTTTTAGCTAATTGTGAGTCATACACGAAAGTTTTGAGTAATGTTTTGCAGGAACAACAAGATGAAAGGGAGGACTTCTGATGATTATTACATTAGCGAGAATAGACGATCGTCTTATTCATGGACAGGTCACGACTGTATGGTCAAAAAAGGCGGCAGCAGATCGGATCATAGTTGTTGATGAAGATGTTTATAAAGACAATATTAGGAAAACTCTTTTAAAGCAAGCCTGTCCTCCAGGTATGAAAGTGAATGTGGTTAATGTTACGAAAGCAGCAGCGGTATATAAAAATCCTAAATATCAAGATGACAAAGTTTTTTATCTTTTTACAAAGCCCATAGAAGTATTGCGGTTAGTAGAAGCTGGAGTTCCTTTGGAACGGTTAAATATCGGTGGAATGCAATACAGTGAAGGAAAGACACAGATTACAAAATCCGTATCGCTCGACCAACAAGATGTTGATGCTTTTACAAAATTGGATCAAGCGGGAGTTACTTTAGATCTTCAGGTAGTAGAGTCAGACCCTCATATTAATATTATGGATAAGATCTCAGAAAAATTTAAGGGGTGAATTAAGCATGTCAATATTGCAAATCATTTTAATTTTTATTTGGTCTTCAATTGTCGGCAGTGGAAGTGTGTTAGATGAATTTCAAACGCATCGCCCCTTAATTGCATGCAGTGTGATGGGCTTGATTCTGGGAGATCCAGCTAAAGGACTTGTACTAGGTGGAACTTTAGAGTTAATCGCATTAGGGTGGATGAATATTGGAGCTGCACAATCTCCTGATTCTGCTTTAGCTAGTACAATTTCAACTATTTTAGTAATTGTGGGTGGGCAAAGTATTGGCAAGGGCATTGCGATTGCTCTTCCTGTAGCAGCTGCGGGTCAAGTTTTAACTGTCTTTGCTCGAACAATCACAGTTGCTTTTCAACATGCTGCTCTGAAAGCAGCTGACAATGCTAATTTTAAAGCAATTGAAATTCTTCATTTTTCTGCTTTATTTGTCCAAGCTCTCAGAGTTTCTGTACCAACTACATTGGTTGCAGTCTTTGTTAGTCCGGATATGGTTAAAGCATTGCTGGATGCTTTACCGAAAGTTGTGACTGGTGGTTTAACTGTCGCCGGAGGTTTTATCGTAGTAGTTGGTTATGCAATGATCTTAAATATGATGAGTGTTAAGTATCTGATGCCCTTTTTCTATTTAGGATTTGTTTTGGGAGGGTACTTAAAATTAAGCTTGTTAGCATTTGGAGTGATAGGCCTAATTTTTGCAATTATCTATGTTCAACTAAATCCGAAATTTGCGAATATTACTAAAACTTCTGCTATTGAAAGCAATCAAGATGGAAGTTTAGCTGATGATGAGCTAGAGGATTAAAAGGAGACTTTATTATGGAGAATAAGAAAGATACCAAATTAACCAAAAAAGATATTTTTCAGACGTTCATTTTTGAGAACTTTCAACAAGCGTCCTTTAACTTTGAGACTATTCATGGATTAGCATTTTGTGTGGACATGATTCCAACTATTAGAAGGGTTTATAAGACAAAAGAGGAGAGAATAAAAGCCCTCAAAAGACATCTTACTTTTTTCAATGTAACACCAGCATTTTGTGGGCCAATAGTTGGGATTACCATGGCATTGGAGAAGGGACGCTCAGATGGAGAAAAAATTGATGAAGGTACAATCCAAAGCTTAAAAGTTGGTTTAATGGGACCACTTGCGGGTGTTGGGGATCCATTGATGTGGGGAACACTCAGACCTATTTTAGCAGCATTAGGTGCTTCCCTAGCCTTGCAAGGATCATGGTTTGGTCCTTTGATTTTCTTCCTAGCTTTTAATGGTGTACGTTTGTCCCTTAAATGGTATGGACTTCAATTAGGCTTAAATAGAGGGCTAGCACTTGTAAAAGATATTTCTGGGAACTTGCTACCTAAGCTGACTGAAGGGGCTTCTGTGCTGGGATTGTTTATAATGGGCGTCCTAGTAACTAAGTGGACAACAATCAATATTCCACTTGTTGTCTCATCAACAACAACAGCTGGAAAGACAACTACAACTACTTTTCAACAAATTCTTGATCAGCTTTGTCCTGGCTTACCAGCGCTGGGATTAACGCTGTTGATGATGTATTTTTTGAAAAAGAAAATCAATCCAATAATTTTAATTTTTGCATTGTTTGGTCTTGGAATAATTGGATATGGTCTAGGTATTCTTAAGTAGCTCGGAGGGATTTAATGACTGATGGAGGGATTACTTTAATCACAGGTATATTGTTAATTTTTTCAGGTACGATCTTTCCAAAGATTTGCGCACGTAAAAAAGACAGCAAACGGACACCACATTTTAATCTTCTTTACATGTTAGCGGGTATATTGTTAATAATATTAGAAATAACACATGTTTTATAAAGCATAAATATATTAATTAAGGTCATTAATGCAACGTATCGGATTAAATCTAATAAAAAGTAATCTAAGTTGACTTTTTACAAGAATTGGCTTAGCATAACCTCAATTAAATTAATAAAAACAATGAACAGATGAGTAAAACGAGTGTTCCATTCAAGAGAACTTCTGGGTGCTGAAAAGAAGTAATGAACCTCGCTTGAAGATGGTCTGGAAGTGAGAACACCGAATAGTTAAGTATTCATGGGTGCGCCCATTAGCGCGTAAGGGTAGGTAAAGACCCTAAGAGGGGAACAGTGTGAACTGTTCTTAAACTAAGGTGGCAACACGTCAAGAACGTCCTTATTTTTGCAATAAAGCAAAAGGAGGACGTTTTTTTATTTTTTGATTACAATTTTAGGAGGAACAGCGATGACAACACAGAATGAAACAAAGGTCGGGCCATTTCGTTATGATATTGTGGGGAGTTTTTTGCGCACACCTGCGCTTAAGGATGCTTTGGCCAAAAGAAGGACAGGCAGTTTAACTGAGGACGCTTTTTTGACGATTCGGCAGGAACAGATTAAAAAGTTAGTTGAAAAAGAAGCTGCACATGGATTGAAAGCAGTAACAGATGGAGAATTCAGTCGGAGTTGGTGGCATCTAGATTTCCTATGGGGCCTGAAAGGAGTCGCAAAATACGACTATCAAAAAAGTTATCAATTTAAAGGAGCAAAGACACGAACAGATAATGCTGAACTTGCAGGCAAGGTAGCTTATAATCCAAAGCATCCCTTTTTTGATGCGTTTAAAACACTGCAAGCAGCTGTGCCTGCAGGGGTAGTGCCTAAACAGACAATCCCCTCACCCACAATGCTTTTTAGAGACAATCGCTCGGACAATTGGCCGCATTTCTACGAACAACGCAGCGCTTATTTACATGACTTGGCGACAGCTTACCGACAAACTATTTTGCATTTCTACGAATTAGGTGCGCGTTATCTTCAAATTGATGATACAACGTGGGCTTTTTTGATCAGTAAATTGAATGAATCTAAGCATCAACCCCAAGAATATGCTAAGTACGTCACACTTGCCCAAGAGTCCGTTGCTGTAATTAATGAGCTTTTGACCGGTCTGCCAGCAGATCTGACAGTCACCACACATATTTGTCGCGGTAATTTTAAATCGACCTTCTTGTTTGCAGGTGGCTATGATGTCGTCGCTAAGTATTTAGCACAATTGAATTACGACGGTTTCTTCTTAGAATATGATAATGAACGTTCCGGTGATTTTGCCCCGCTTAAGACGATCTTTAATGGACGAAAAGAAAAAAGAATTGTTTTAGGACTTGTTACTTCTAAAGATGGAACGCTTGAAGATGAACAGAGTTTGATTGCACGACTCAAAGAAGCAGCTGAATATGTTCCGCTTACGAATCTAGCACTTTCAACCCAGTGCGGATTTGCTTCGACGGAAGAAGGCAATGTGTTAACTGAAGAACAGCAATGGGCCAAGATTGACTTGGTTAAAAGAGTGGCTGACAAGGTCTGGTAAAAAAATCAGGAATTGATTAATAATAAAAGAGCGACTTTTTTCCAAACGGATGAAGTCGCTCTTTTATTATTTCAGTAATTGCTAGTGGCAGTTAAGCCTTGCTTAGATTTAGAAGGGATTTTCGCCTAAAGCATGTTGTGCTGCCAGATTTAATAAGCTCCATTGACGGTCAAATCCAGGTTGGAAGAAGAAATCTGCTTCTGCAAGCTCTTCAAGACGAAGGTGCTGTTGAATTGCTAAAGCGATGACATTACCTTGTGCAGTAATATCGTACTTAGAAAGAACAGCTCCGCCAACAATCCGATGAGACAAGGGCTCAAAAGCTAATTTAACGAAAACTGGCACGTTTCCTTTATTTGTCGGGACATATTGTGGGCGCAGATTGTCACGATAGAAGGAAGTTTTAATATCTAAACCGACACGTTTGGCAGTAGTTTGATTTAAACCAGCGGTTGCAAAATGATAATCAAAAACACTCAATGCAGATGAACCCACGACACCCTTAAAAGGACGTGCTGGCTTTTTATCGAAAAGATGCTGCACAAGATAGCGTGCTTCACGACGAGCTACGGTTGCTAATGCAATTGGAATTTGCGCATTGGCTGCCACAGAATGTGCAAGTGTCGCATCGCCTAGAGCATATACATCGGACAAATTAGTACGCAAATATTCATCTGTTTTAATGAATCCATGATCATCTAAGGCAACAGTTCCTTTTAACCAGGCTGTGTTTGGTTTAATACCCGCGGCCTGAATCACAAGATCACTAGGATATTCACCATTTTCCGTTTTGACTGCTGCGACTTTATTCGTACCCGTAAATGCGGTAATCTTGGCATTCATGACAACATTGACACCTTGAGTTTTGAGCTCTTTTTCAAGAATTGAAGTCATTTCTGGATCAAGATAGGTTCCCAAAGGACGCGGGATTACGTCTAACAAAGTTACGTTTTTGCCAGCTTTGCGACTTGCTTCGGCAGCTTCGATTCCGATGTATCCAGCACCGATTACTGTTATGTTTTTGACAGCAGGATCTTCCAATTTTTGTTTAATGTTGGTAGCCCAGTCATAACCGCGCATTAAGTAAACATTTTCGAGATCTTTACCAGGGACGGGGAGCTCTTTTGGAACTACCCCTGAGCTTAAGATCAATTTATCATATGCGACTTCTTCTGTCTTGGCGGTGCGTGTATCTTTAACAGTGACAGTCTTGTCGTCTGCGTTAATCTTCGTTACTTCATGGTTGTTTAGAATATGCACGCCCTGCTTAGTGAATTGCTGTGGTTCAAAGTTGCGCACATCAGTTACATCAGTAACGCTATTTTCAAGATATAACTGCATCCCACAGGACATAAATGAAACGAAATCTCCTGCCTCAAACATTGTGATCTCGACATCTGTATAACGTTGTAACAATTCAAGAATTGATTGATGTCCGCCGTGTGATGCTCCGACGATTACTACCTTTGTTTTAGCCATTAAAACAACCTCCTGTAATGTTGGTTATTGAATAACTGCTAGGAACTAGTTATCCGTCCACTGTGCATTTTAGAATAATTCTAAACTACAGTCAAACAAAACACTTTTCTTTTTTAAAAATAAAATTTAATTTTTTAGCGAAAGTTGCAGAAAAAAACAACAGCACATTTTTTTGTGAAATATGGTTGACATTTATCAGTAAATGAACAATAATGTGAACACTATATAAATGAAATAAGCTGCAAGATGAGTACGTGTGGAGCTGCTGTCAGAGAGTCGCTGGTTGGTGAAAAGCGATGGGCTGGTGAAACGCTGAAGATGGTCTTGGATGGAGCTTTACTGTTAAGTTGTTTTTACAATGAGACAGTAACGGGAACTCCCGTTAAAGGGTCGAAGTATCAATTTACAATTTGTAATGGCGTACTTCTTGAGGAGTGATTTGTGAGAATTACTCAAACTAAGGTGGTAGCACGGAAAGCATTTCCGTCCTTGTTCGTAAGAACTTGGATGGGAATGCTTTTTTTTTATGGGAAGGGGTAATTTATAATGGCAGGTTTTAATACGCAGTTGGTGCATGGCAAAGAAATTAAGGATAATAACACGGGGGCAGTCAATATCCCAGTCTACAATTCGTCTACTTATCAGTATCCTAAAGTTGGTGAAAATGTTAGGTGGGACTATGCACGTTCAGGCAATCCCACACGTGAATTTTTAGAAAAGCAAATTGCGCAACTTGAGCATGGAGCTTGTGGTTTTGCTTTTGCATCTGGAATGGCTGCCATTCATGCTGCCTTTGCAATTTTTAGGCCTGGAGATCATATTTTGATAGGCGACCAACTATATGGTGGTACGTATCGTTTGCTTAATCAGTACTTTAAGCTGCAAGGGATTGCATTTACGACGGTTGATACGCGGAATTTAGAGAAGGTTGAAGCAGCGATCCAAAACAATACCAAGGCGATTTATTTTGAGCCTGTTACTAATCCATTGCTGCAAGTCACAAGTGTTAGGGAGATTGCAACCATTGCCAAAAGGCATAACTTGTTAACAATTGTTGATAATACTTTTTTGACACCTTATCTGCAACGTCCATTGGAACTCGGGGCTGACCTAGTAGTACATTCTGCAACTAAGTACTTGAGCGGTCATTCTGATGTAATTGCTGGTTTAGTAGTTGCTAAGACGGCTGCATTGGGACAAAAAATTTATTTTGTACAGAATGCACTTGGAGGTGTGCTCTCACCAGAAAGTGCTAACTTGGTAAGACGTGGAATTCAAACACTCGGGGTGAGGATGGAACGTGAACAACAAAATGTTGCTGCTTTGATTGAGTTTTTACAGCAGCGCCCAGAAGTTGTGCAGCTTAATTATCCGGGCATTGCAGGGACAAAGGATCATGCAATTGCCGCACGTGAATGTCGGGGGTATGGAGGAGTTTTCTCTTTCGTACTTGATGCCAACACGGATGCAACTACTTTTGTAAATAACCTACATTTATTGAAACTGGCGGTTAGTCTAGGGGCAGTCGAAAGTCTGGTAGAACTTCCGTACGAGATGAGCCATGCAGAGCTACCGCCGCAAGAAAGAATTCAAGCAGGAATTACTCCACAATTAATTAGATGTGCAATCGGGATTGAAGATTGCGAGGACCTTATTGCCGATATTAGAGCCGCTCTGGCAGTTGCAAGAAAGAAAACGGCAGCCTCAGTTTAAATTTTGCATCATTTTTTAAAAAAAATTTTTGTAAAGCAGTGGTCTATGTGATAACTAACATTAAAATGGAAGCACACTGCGAACTAAATGTTGTTTATTTAATAAATTGATTTCCTTTACAATCGCCGCCAAACAAGGATTTTAGGCTTGGAAAAGTTGACTTTGAGCTTAGGCTGAAGTAATCTTAGAACTGTCATAATTATGAGATATAGGTGATAAAATTAGAAACGGTATTGTTTATAATTAAAAAATGAATAAACAATTAAGGGTAAAGCTAATGCTGCTCAAAATAACCTGTTTAAGATTTTTTCAGCTAGCGACCGACAATCAATTAGATTTTGGATCAACTGAATAAGTTAGTGATTAATTTAAAAAGAATAGAGATGGAAGGAAGACAAGATGGATTTAAGTATTATGCAACAAGCAATTCCGCAATTTGTTAAGGCCTTTGAACTGACGCTTTGGCTTTCCTTTGTTGGCATATTAGGGGCTTTGCTAGTTGGAGTTTGTTGCAGTCTCTTGCAGTATTTTAAAGTGCCATTTTTAGGTAAAGTTGCTTCTGTATACGTGGAGCTTTTCCGCAATACTCCGCTATTAATCCAATTATTCTTTTTATACTATGCCTTTCCTGTAATTGGCATTAAATTGCCTGCGCAGGTTTGTGGAATTATTGGTTTGGCTTTTCTGGGTGGAAGTTATATGGCAGAAGGTTTTACAGGCGGTTTCAACGGGGTTTCACAGAGCCAATTGGATGCAGGTAAAGCAATTGGACTGAATAAGTTTCAACTTGCCCGTTACGTTGTTTTTCCACAGGGTTTTACGCTCAGTGTTCCGGCCCTGGCAGCCAATGTTATTTTTTTAATCAAGGAGACCTCAATTTTTTCAGTAATTGCAATTCCAGAATTGACAAATACCGCACTTGATTTGGTTGGGTTGTATTATCGCAGTAATGAGTATCTTTTCATGCTAGTACTTGCTTATGCAATCATTTTGATTCCGTTATCAATTATTTTAACAATCCTAGAGCGGAAAGTGAGGTATGGTTCATTTGGGAACTAATATTTTGTTTGCCGGAAATAATTTTGTCCGGTTACTTGAAGGGCTCTGGACGACAGTTTGGATTGCAATCTGTGCGCTTATTATTGGGCTAATTCTTGGGACTGGATTGGGTATTTTACGAACTTCTAAGAATCGGCCAGTGAGAATTTTGTTACGGCTTTATCTTGAGTTTTTTCGAATAGTACCCTCGGTTGTGCTGCTTTTCTTATTTTATTATATTTTGCCCCGTCAGCTGAATCTTAATTTGCCGGCTGAGCAAATGGCAGTACTGGCTTTTGCATTATGGGTAGCGGCTGAATTCAGTGATATCGTTCGGGGAGCCTTGATTTCTGTACCGCAGCACCAAAAAGAATCGGGGCTGGCACTTGGCCTAAATGGCTGGCAGTTGTTTAGGTATGTGTTATTACCGCAAGCACTTGTTTTGGAACTGCCTGCCACAATTAATCTTGCAACACGTGTTGTTAAGACCACTTCGCTTTTAATGCTTATCAGTGTGATGGATGTCATTAATATTGGACAGCAGATCATTGAGGCAAATCGACAGACATATCCAAATGGAATCTTCTGGATATATGGAATCATCTTTTTGTTTTATTTTATCGTCGATTATCCACTTTCTTTGTGGGCTCGCCGTTTAGCTGCAAAACAGCATTAATTATGGAGGAAACAGAGATGCCAGAACAAATTTTGAAGATTGATAAGTTGAATAAATATTATGGGCAGCATCAGGTACTATACGATATTAGTTTTGAGATTCAAAAAGGTGAGGTAGTAGCGCTGTTAGGTCCTTCCGGTTCAGGAAAGAGCACCTTAATTCGTTGTCTAAATGGATTGGAACAATTTCAGTCGGGTTTTTTATTTTTCGGTGGTAAACAAATTACACCACAAGAAAAGAATTGGCCGCAGCTACGGCAAAAAATTGGAATGGTCTTTCAAAGTTATGATCTTTTCCCCAATCTAAGCGTCCTTGATAATATTCTTTTGGGACCGTTAAAAGTGCAAAAACGACAACGTGCTGAAGCAACTGCTGAAGCCTTAAAATTGTTGCAGCGTGTAGGATTAGAGAAATATGCTGAGGTGTATCCGCGGCAGCTTTCGGGCGGTCAGAAACAAAGAGTTGCAATTGTTCGCGCTCTTGCCTTGCATCCTGAACTAATGCTATTTGACGAAGTGACAGCTTCGTTAGATCCCGAAATGGTTCGTGGGATTTTGGAGATTATTCGAGAGCTATCAGAGCGTGACAACATGACAATGATTATTGTTACGCATGAAATGAATTTTGCAGCACAAATTGCAGATCGAATTCTTTTTCTGGAAGAAGGACGGATTTTGGAACAAACCCCTGGAAAAGAATTTTTCCAACACGCAAAAACACAAAGAGCACGGGAATTTCTGGAAAGTATGACATTTTAATAGGTAAATTATGTCTGCTGTTTTTTTTAAGGTTATCAACGCATTAAAATATAGTAGTAACTGGATAAGGGGAGGATTTTTATGCGAAAAAAAGTTTTTTTTAGAAAATTATTTTTAGGAGTGGTGGCATCTTTGGGGCTGATATTTTTACTGGCTGGATGTGGCAATAGTTCCAGCAGTTCCAATAATCAGAGTTCTGTAAGTGCCATTAAAAAGCGTGGTGTTTTGCGGGTAGCAGTTTTTGGTGACCTTAAGCCTTATGGTTGGGTTAATCAAGATGGCAAACGCGTCGGGTATGACGTCACTTTAGCGCGACAGCTTGCCAAAGACTTGAATGTTAAGGTTAAATTTACGCAGGTGAATGCTAACAACCGGGTAGATGCTTTGAACTCCAATAAAGTTGATCTTGTTTTGGCTAACTTTACTGTGACTAGTGACCGTAAAAAAGTCGTTGATTTTGCGGAACCATATATGAAAGTTTCAGTCGGGGTAGTCTCGCCAAAAGAATCACGGATTAGTGATGTGGCTCAGTTAAAGGGGAAGACAGTGATTGTTAGCAAAGGAACAACTGCTGAGACATATTTTACAGAAAAACAAAAAGATGTTAACCTTCTGAAGTTTGATTCCAAAACACAGCAGTTCAATGCATTGAAGAACAAACGTGGAGTTGCTTTAGCGGATGATAATTCTTATCTGTATGCTTGGGTTAAGAATCATCCAGATTATTCAGTTGGAATCAAGACTTTAGGGCCTAGTTCGGCTATTGCTCCGGCAGTTAAGAAGGGGAATAGTTCATTGTTGAATTGGACTAATAAGGATATAAAGAAATTGCGTCAAAATGGTTTCTTTGAAAAAGCATATAATTCAGATTTGAAACCATACTTTAGTTCTGAGGTAAATTCTGCAGATATTTTGATAAATAAGTAGCTGGGCTTTAGAATAAAAAGTTCAGTTCAACGGTAGGTTAATGCATAGATTACTAAATAAGCCCGGGAAGTTAAGCTAAAAACAGATAGTTTTGGCCGCATTCCTGAGCTTATTTTAGTATTTGTAATACCGGACTTAGTCTACGGCGGGGTGTCGGCACTTCGGTCATAACGTGCTCCAATCACCAGCCTTTTGCGCCTAACCACAAATTGCGCATAGTCATAGGCCGACTATTTTGTAATTTGGCGTTAGTGCTCAAAGTCTGACGGTGCTTGTCGACACTTCGGTCATAACGTGCTCCACCCAGCAACCTCCTGTGCCTAAGCCAGCATTACGCGTAACCAAACCCGGGTTACTTTGTAATGCCAGACTTAGTCCACGGCGGTTGGACGCAAGGGTGTCGGCACTTCTTCTAATCATTCTTTACCATAAATAATTCATTGAGAGCATTCATCGCTGCCTGAAGCTGTGTCGCCGTATTTCTAAGTGTATTGTAGGAATCCGCACTAGTTTTCATCGCCGTCTGCGTAGAAGTGGTTACCTGCAGAATCGCTTCCGAACTATTCAAGATTGCATCAACTTGTTCTGTAATATTACCAATATGATCTTGGATTCCTGAAGCCTCCGCCCGAACCTGGGTTGAAAGCTTCCGAATCTCTTTAGCTACGATCGCAAAACCGCGCCCAAGTTCACCTGCACGTGCTGCTTCAATAGAAGCATTAACAGCCAACATATTAGTCTGTTTAGAGATTCCATGAATAGTTTTGACGATGTCGTTTGTTTGTTCAGAACGATTTGATAAAAATTTGCTGCTTTTTTTGTTGGCAGTTGAAGAAGTTTCAATTTGTGCAATGTTATTGCGCAAAGAACCAAGGTTTTTTTGTCCATTTTCTGAAATTTTGTTCATTTTTTCTGAAATATCAAGAACTACCTTGAGTGAAGCTTCTAACTGTTTAGTTCTCTCAGTAATATCAAAGCAGACTTTCATAACAGCAATGACTGCCCCTTTTTCATCTTGCACAGGGAAGTAATTGGCTTCAAAAAAAACTTGTTGTGCGTTTTTGTCTTTTCGAATAACTCGATCTTGATAACTGTGTCCTTGTAAAAGCAGATTCCAAAATTTTTGATAATTTTCACTTTTTACAAAATCTGAAAAACAAAGATCATAATGGTAGAGATTTTTGAGTTCAGCAAGTGAATATTTAAGTGTCTGTGCGAATAAAGGTGTCGCATAGATAATTTTTTTATTGGTGTCAAAGATCACGATTGCCATTTCTCGCGAAAAAGCAGTATTAACAGCGCGTTTGATGATTTGGTCTGTTTCCATCTTTACCTCCCGAGGATACGTGTTTGTTTTTAGCTTCACTTGTTATTATCGACTAAAATATTTAATTTTTTAGTTCCTTTTTGAAATAAGCAAGGCGTACGGTTAGAAAGCCACAGTATAAAAATAAACTAACGATTAATGCGGGTAAAACGGCGGCTAACGGGCTTTAACCTAATGCAGTTATCATCGAAAGGGGCTTTTATGGTAGTATTACAAAATAGGAGCTACATTAATGAAGCAAGCTTGAGTGACAGCGCGTGAATAGCCACATTCCAAGTGATTGTTGAAAAGAGTTAAAATACATTACAGTAGACTAAAATAAGCAGCTGGCCAAAAAATATGTTTTGACGCAGTCCCAGTTGTGAAAGGAACGGTTAAGGTAACTAATGAATAAATATGTTATTTCTATGTACGATAAGGGTCAAAATGAGGCAGGACCTAAAGCAAAAGTTGATGTAGTTCGCTTCTTGCAAAATGATGGCTTTACCGGAATTGAATTCTATTTTAATGGAAGACGTAAGGCAGAATTAATGAGTATTATTCAGACGTTATGGGATATTCCACACCGTTTGCGTCCACTTCCACTAGAGGTTGTCTTATTTCAATATCCAGCTTTTAATGAACGTACAAATAAGAAAATTGTGACGCAGGTTAGAAAACAAGCGAATAGCAAATTATTTTATTTGCTGCATGACGTTGAAGCATTACGGTTGCGTAGAAATGATAAGCTATTTTTGCAAAAAGAAATTAATTTTTTTAATCAAAGTGACGGATTAATTGTACATAATGATAAGATGCTGGGATGGTTAAAAGAAAATGGAGTAGTCAAACCAATGGTCAGCCTTCAGCTTTTTGATTATGATAACCCGCAACCGTTGCTTGAAGGACGCCCTTTTGACAGAAGTATGTGCTTTGCTGGTAATTTAGGGAAAGCGAGTTTTTTGAATAAATTACAGCTTAATCATAGTTTGGAATTATTCGGTCCAAATCAGCAGGCTAGCTACCAGCAAAATATTCATTACTGTGGTTCGTATTCACCTGAAGTACTACCGCAGAAGTTAACGCAAAATTTTGGTTTGATTTGGGATGGTTCCAGTCTGGAAAAATGTGATGGCGTGTTCGGAGAATATCTAAGGTATAATGATCCGCACAAAGCTTCTTTGTATCTTAGCTCAGGGTTACCTGTTATTATTTGGAAAGAAGCTGCCTTAGCTGAGTTTGTGCGCCGGCACGGCCTTGGACTTGTGATTTCAAATCTGCATGAATTGGATGCGAGCTTGGAGGCTGTTTCCCAAGATGAGTATCAAAGATTGTGTGCAAATGTGCGTAAGATTGCACAAAAATTACGTACGGGTCAATTCATCCGACAAGCTTGGCATGAACTGATGAGCAAAGAACAGGAGAATAAAAAATGATACCCAAAAAAATCCATTATTGCTGGTTTGGTGGCGGGCAATTGCCTGAACAATACCAAGAGTATCTTGCGGGGTGGCAGCGACTTTGCCCCGACTATGAAATTATTTGTTGGAACGAAAAAAACTATGACGTTAATAAAAATAAATATATGGCACAAGCATCTCAGCAGCAAAAATGGAGCTTTGTTTCTGATTATGCCGGTTTTGATGTAGTGTACGAGTATGGCGGTATTTATCTTGATACCGATGTTGAGTTAGTTAAAAATCTGGATGAGTTGCTAGACCAGCAGGCTTTTTTTGGGATGGAGTCGAACGAAGAAGGAATCGCAGTTGCGCCGGGATTGGGATTTGGCGCCGAAAAAGGCAATCCGATCATTGGTGGTCTAAGGGATATGTATGAGGGACTTAGTTTTATCAAGGATAATGGTGAACTTAATATTGTTGCAATTCCGGTCTATGCAACTCAATATCTGGCACAACGCGGATTTCAAAAAACTGATAGACTGCAAAACGTGGCGGGGGCAACAATTTATCCGACTGATTATTTTGCTCCGCTTGATTTTTTGACGGGAGAAGTTAAGTTGACGGCAAATACGTATAGTATTCACCATTACAGCGCATTATGGCAGGATGAAAGAAGTCGGCGTCATACGCAAATTATCCGGAAGGTGAACCAGCGTTTAGGAAAAAAATGGGGGATGAAGGTTAATTGGTTTTTACGAGCAGGTTGGGGAATCTGGCGCCGCTTACGAGCATTGATTTCTCACCAGTCTTGACCATTTTTGAGCGCTAATACCGAATTGAACAGACTAGGTACGAAAGAAAAAGAGAGATAATAATGATGACAAAAATTAGTGTAGTTGTTCCAGTCTATAATGTGGCTGAATATTTACAGCGTTGCATTGAGAGTTTACGTAAACAAACAATGACTGCTTTTGAAATTATTCTAGTTGATGACGGAAGTACGGATTCGTCTGGCAGTATTTGTCAAAGCTACTCACAAAAGTATCCACAGTTAATTAAGTACTATAAAAAGAAAAATGGCGGGTTATCTGATGCCCGCAATTACGGAATGCAGTTTGCAACAGGACAATACTTACTGTTCATTGATTCTGACGATTATGTAGAACCGCAGATGCTGGCAAACATGTATCAGCAGAGCGCTCAGGGGACAAAAAAAATCGTTGAATGCAACTTTGTTTGGGAAAATGGTGCTCAGCGCAAACCGGATCAGGCGGTTGTCTACGATTCGATTGCAACTTATCTGGTTAAGGGACGAGTGGTTGCCTGGAATAAGCTGTATCGCAGAGATTGGTTGACTGAGATTGGAGTTACTTTCCCAGTTGGTAAGCTGTATGAAGACCAAGCATTTTTCTTTAAGACTGCTGCATTTTTGAATAATGTGACAGAAATTGCAGTTGATCGAAACTGTGAGGTCCATTATGTCCAGCGAGCTTCCTCAATTTCATATGCTCAAAATACTAAAGTTGCGGACATTTTTTGGATTTATCAGGACATTTTGAATTTTTATCATACACGAGGTTGTTATTCTGAGTATGCACAAGAACTCGAATATCGTTTCTGTCGTAATTTATTTGGGAATGTGCTGATCCGCAAGGTACGAAAGATTAAGAATAAAGAATTAAAAAAGCAGTTATTAGATCAAATTTGGGAATGGACCCAAAAATGGTTTCCGCATTGGAAAAAAAATCGATATCTGCTTGAAAAAAATAAAGTTAATTACTATTTAAGAAGCCTGAACAAACTGAATTATCGCTTCTTTTATCTGTGATAAAAAAACTGAACTTGTTGCAGTTTTGAGATCTATAAAATTTTGGTTTTCATTTGTGCGGAAATCAGAGTGTGTGGAGGGGTTTCAATGTTCTTGGCCATTAGAGAGATGAAACATGATAAAGTTCGTTATGGGTTGGTTATTAGCTTGATTTTTTTGGTGAGCTACTTAGTATTTATTTTGACTGGCCTGGCTACTGGACTTTCTGATCTGAACAAGTCTGCCATTGAGCAGTGGAATGCCGCAGAAATTGTTCTTGATAAAGACGCTCAAGGAAGGTTGCCGCAATCGTATCTTAGTGCGCACGATCTGCGCCAGATTGGCAAAAAAGGTGCACAGCTTGCGCAATTTTCAACGCTTGTTAAAAGTCATAATTATAAGGAAAATGCACAATTATTGGCAATTAAACGGCAAGAATTTATTTACAAAAAACTGCCTTTGCAGGAAGGAAAAAAATTTGGTGCTGCTCGAACTGTGGTTGTTTCTGCTAAATTCAAGCAAGACGGTTTCAAATTGGGAGATTCTTTAACAATTCCAAATTCCAAAGTGCACTTGAAGATTGTCGGTTTCATCACGGCATCTTCGTTGAATGTTGCTCCAGTGATGTACACCTCATTTGAAACGCTGAAAGAAGTCACCAAAACTAGGAGTATTAACGGTGTGGTCTTTCAACATTCCGGAGATAAGCATTTAAAATTGAAGGACAGTCGAAGATACTCAATTGCGCAGTTTATAGAGCAATTGCCCGGATATAGTGCACAACAGTTAACCTTTAATTTTATGATTGGTTTTTTGTTTGTGATTATTTTAATTGTAATTTCAATTTTTTTATATATTTTAACGCTGCAAAAGCTGCCAAATTTTGGTGTGATGAAGGCACAAGGAATTCCTACCGGTTTTTTGATTCGGAATACACTTGTTCAAACATTGCTAATGTCCATCTTGGGGGTTGCAGTTGCACTTGGATTAGCGTTCGTGACCGCGCTGATACTACCGACACAAGTGCCCATTAAATTAGACTGGAATGAAATTGGAATTGCGGGCATGGGTATCATTGTAATGTCTTTGGCAGGGGCGCTAATCCCAATTCGGCAAATAATCAAGGTTGATCCGATACAGATGATTGGAGGTTGATGCACGGATGCAGGGATTAAAATTAAGTGCGGTGAGCAAGTTCTATGGTACAGGCACTGGTAAAACGATCGCGCTGGAACAAGCAAATTTTGAAGTTGGCAAAGGAGAGTTAGTGCTTGTTGTGGGGCCTTCAGGTTCTGGTAAAACGACTTTTTTGACAATTGCGGGGGGACTTCAAACTCCCAGTAAAGGCAAGGTAATGATTAATGGTCGGGATACTGCCACATTAACTGCAAAGGAACGCACAAAATTACGACTAACGACAATTGGATTTGTGCTGCAATCCTATAATTTGGTGCCTTTTTTAACAGTTGAAGAGCAATTCGAGCTGGTGACGAAGGTTAAAGGACACAATCTTGCACCTGCAAGGTTTAATAAATTACTGAATGATTTGGGTTTAAAGCAATTACTGCGCAAATATCCCAGCGAGTTGTCGGGAGGACAGCAACAACGAGTTGCGCTTGCTCGGGCCTTATTTGCCGATCCTGAATATGTGCTGGCAGATGAGCCAACAGCAGCACTGGATACGGAACGTACATTGCAAATCATTAAACTATTAAAAAAATTGGCACATGAGAATCAGAAAACGATTATTGTGGTTACCCATGATCTGCGCTTAGAAGCAGTGGCAGATCAAGTCTATCAGATAATAGACGGCAAACTTTCAAAGCAGTAACACTGATTGTTAGAAAAAAAGCAACCAGTTTAACTAGGAGGTAGCGCAGATGTGTACGAGTATTTTCCAAATCAGTATAGATGGTAGCCATGTGTTATCACGAACAATGGATTGGCACGCGTTGGTTGCCGGTCCTGTTTTTGTGCCACGTGGGTTTCGCTGGCATTCGTCATTCGACGGGGCATCCTATGTGAATCGGTTTGCAATCATTGGAACAGGGCGGCAACGGACCGCGGAGATTGATATTTCTGACGGAGTTAATGAGTGTGGCCTCAGCGTTCAGAAGTTGACATTTAAGCACGGGACACATTTGCTTTCCGAGGCTTCTAATGCCTATACTTGTCTAGCTCCTTTCGAACTGCCATGTTATTTGTTAGCTAACTATCGCTCAGTGGCTGAAATTGAAGACCACTTGCCTGAGATCCGCTTGTTAAGTGGGGAAAATGCACGGGAAAATTATGGTTACCCTGAATTGCACTATGTTGTGGCTGACCGTAGCGGCAGAGTGGTAATTATTGAACCGACAACACAACCGCTACAAATCATTGACAATCCGCTTGGAGTAGTGACAAATGCATATGACTTTCAAAAGCAATTATCTAAATTAAAAGATTATCTGAATTTTACTCCAGAATTTAGTGCTGGGAAACAACTTAAAAATGTTGCCAAGGTAAGTACTGGAAGTTTTGCAGGTAAAAAGGTACCTTCGAGTTCGTATACACCGAGTGGGCGTTTCATTCGTGCTGCGTATTACAAAGAAAGAGCTGATCAGCCACAAAACGAGCGGGAGAATGTGAGCAGCAGTTTTCAATTACTAAATAGCGTAAGTGTTCCTAAGAGTAGTGCCTATCAAAAGACCTACTCAGTTTATCGGGCAGCTTATTGTTTAGAGTCACTCCAATATTACTTTGAACCTGCTGCACGTTTAGGGCTTGTACGGCTGCAGTTGACTTCAGAAATGCTCACTTTTAAGCAGGCGCATTTTTTCAGTGTTAAAAATGAACTCAATGCGGTCACGTTAAAAATGTAACACGAAAGCCGATTGGCCTGAGAGAAAGTCGATTAGACAAAAGCTTCCTTAATTTAAGTACTCCTTGAAATTTATAATTAGCTGCAGTTAGATAATCAGTTTAGGGCTGGGTCAAAAGTTAAATTTTGACGTGGCCTTTTTAGTTATGCTGGATAAAGGTGATTCATAAATCAAAATTCTGCGATTAACTTCGAATTATTAAGCGCAAAGGACACATAGTATTCATATTTTTGCGTTCACACTCAAGTTTTAGCAAATTATAACTATCCCTCTTTTTAGTGAAGTTGCTGGAAATTGCTGCAGGATAAGGTTAAAAACTATTTTACATAAGACTTACAAAAAAATGTGTGATTCCTTACATTGACCCACTATACTGGGGTAGTCGTGCGAAATAGTGATCGTTTGTCTGGCAGTCTTGGGACTGCTTTTCAGATAAAAACCTGCTTTAAGTAAGGAGTTGCTTGAAGATTTCAGGTCAAATGTGGCAGCTTTTTTTGGGATTTTCAACTTTCGGGGGGAAGTATTCTGTTAGCAATTGGCTGATGAATAGGGTTTTTATCAGGGCATTATTTTGCACGATAAAATATGCAATTATTTAGGGGGAGTAGCAAAATGAAATTTTGGAGAAGATCCTTTGCTGTAATTTCAATGTTATTTTGTGCTTTTATACTGGCTGCTTGTGGCAAATCTTCCGCAAATGGAAGTACGTATGAACCGAAGGAATTAAAGATTCAATTTGTCCCTTCGTCAAATGCAACGACTATTGAAGCAAAGGCTAAACCGCTTGAAGGGTTATTGAAAAAAGAACTAGGAATTCCAGTTAAGGTCAGTGTTTCAACTGATTACAATACAATTGTTGAAGCCATGGGTTCTAAAAAAGTTGATGTCGGCTTTTTACCGCCAGATGCCTATGTGCTTGCACATAAGCAATATGGATCCAAGGTATTATTACAAGCCGAACGTTTTGGTGTAAAAGAACCCAATGATCAATCAACTAGCGAGATGGTTAACTTTTATCGTTCACAGATTTTGGTGCGTAAAAACAGTGGGATTACCAAATTATCAGATCTGAAGGGCAAAAAAATTGCAGTGCAGGACACAACTTCAACCGCTGGGTGGATTTTCCCAATTGTCTCGCTTTACAAGCAAGGGATTAATATTAACAAAGACAACATCAAAACGGTCCAAGTCAAAGGACATGACCAAGGGGTTTTAGCCGTGTATAACGGGAATGCTGATGCTGCTTTTGTTTTCCAAGGAGCACGTAAGATTGTTACCAAGGATGCACCAGATGTGATGGATAAAGTGGTACCTTTGTATACCACCGCTAAGATTCCTAATGATACTATCACCGTTCGTAAAGATCTGAGTGAAAAATGGCAAAAGAAACTCAAGCAAGCATTTAAAAATATTGCAAAATCAAAAGAGGGTCATGAAATCATTGCAAGCGTCTATTCGCACCAAGGTTACGCCGATTCTAAGGACAGTAACTTTGATATCATTCGCGAATATGATAAGATCGCGGAAAAATTAAATAAGTAATTATAATTTCAATTGTGAGTGAAATGAGGGTCATCTCTTGATGGCCTTTTTTGATAGAAGGGTGGAATTTTTTGATGGTCAGCGAACAACCGGTAATTTCTTTTAGAAAGGTTTCTAAAATCTACCAGAATGGAACTGTCGGTTTGAAGGATATTGAATTGGACATTCAAGCCGGAGAGTTTGTGGTGATTGTGGGCCTTTCAGGAGCAGGTAAAAGCACATTACTGCGCACAATTAACAAAATGCATGAGATTTCCAGTGGAGAGCTGCTCGTAAACGGAGTCTCACTCGCACCATTAAGAGGAAAAAAGCTACGTGCACTTAGACGCGAGATTGGCATGATTTTTCAGAATTTTAATCTTGTTAAACGTGTTAGTGTCCAACGAAATGTTCTAAGCGGTCGCGTGGGTTACTATCCAACTTGGAAAAGTGTTCTGGGACTTTTTAATCCAGCAGATAAAAAAAGAGCGGTTGCAGCTTTGCAGCGTGTTAATTTAGCTGAAAAAATATATGCACGTGCGGACGAACTTTCAGGCGGGCAGCAACAGCGTGTAGCCGTAGCACGTGCTTTTATGCAGCAACCACGCATTATTCTTGCGGATGAACCGGTGGCATCATTAGATCCATTGACAACCACCGCTGTGATGGATGATCTTAAAAATCTGAACCAGGAATTTAAAATTACGACAATTGTAAATTTGCATTCGGTTCCGCTAGCATTAAAGTATGCCGACCGGATTATTGGTTTGCGTGCAGGCAGGCTGGTCTATAATAAACCGATCGATCAAGTTGCCACCCAAGATTTTGCTGCTATTTATCAGGAAGAGGAGAAGTGAGATGAATCAGGTACCTGAACGAACATTTATGCAAAAGTATCATCTCAAAGGGATCGGTTGGACAATTATCTTTATTCTCTTGCTGTTTCTTTCTTCAGTTATGACGGAAGTCAATTGGGGGGAATTTTTTAGTAACCTGGGACAATTCTTTGCTTTGTTAGGAAGAATGGCCAATCCTGATTGGCAATATACCAATATTGTTGTGCAACCCATTATTGAGACAATTCAAATGGCACTTTTAGGAACTACACTTGGAACACTAGTAGCAGTTCCCTTCGCTTTTTTAGCGGCACGTAATTTGGTTAAGAGTCCACTGGTCCGCGGTGGAATTCGCTTTTTCCTTAATTTAGTTCGGACCTTGCCTGACCTGCTGCTGGCTGCTTTATTTGTTGCAATTGTTGGGATTGGACCAACTGCTGGAGTCTGGACGCTTGCAGTTTTTTCCTTTGGAATGATTTCAAAGCTTTTTTACGAAACAGTTGAAACAATTGATTCAGGTCCGATTGAGGCTTTGCAAGCGGCTGGTGCAAACCGGGTACAAATTATTGCTTTTGCAGTAGTGCCACAAGTAGTGAACAATTTTGTCAGCTATTTTCTCTACACATTTGAGATTAATGTACGGGCCTCAACTGTCCTAGGGTACCTAGGCGCTGGGGGAATTGGTGTCTTTTTGCAAAGATCTTTATCTTCTTTTAGATATGATCAAACGGCAGTTATTATTATCGCTATTTTGTTAGTTGTCGTTGTTATTGATGGTTTGAGTAATATTTTAAGGGAGAAGTTATTATGATGGGAAAAAGTCAAAGGAGAACTCTTGGGGGAAAATATGGCTGGCTTTTCTGGGCATTAATGCTCTTGTTTATCTATCTGTGGACAATTACAGGTCTTTCTTTTTCTGGAATCCAGGCTTCTGCTGGAGAGGTGACACGTTCGATTATTAATGGCTTATTTCATCCAGACTGGGCATATGTTTATGATGGTTCGGGTGAAGATTTACTTTCTTTAATTCTGCAGACTTTGGCGATTGCTTTTTTAGGAACCTTCGTATCTGCGATCTTAAGCGTTCCATTTGCATTTTGGGCAGCAAGAGAGCGCCGAAAAAATAAAATGCATTGGCGTTCAACCAGTGGAAAATTCACGTTGGTGTTTATTCGAACCTTTCCGGAATTAGTACTCGCTATTATGTTTATTAAAGCGGTTGGACCGGGGTCCTTTGCTGGTGTACTAGCAGTGTCAATTCATTCGATTGGAATGCTGGGCAAGCTGTTTAGCGAGGCTGTTGAGAATATGGATCGGGGTGTGGATGAAGCTTTAACGGCTGCAGGGGGAGGTCGAGTTGATGTGCTTTGTTTAGCGACACTGCCGACAGTAATGCCTGAGTTTCTGTCATTTACGCTTTATCGGTTTGAAATCGCAGTTCGTTCCGCCTCCATTTTAGGAATGGTTGGGGCAGGAGGGATCGGAACCCCACTATTATTTGCAATCCAAACCCGTTCATGGTCAAGAGTGGGAATAATTCTATTAGGAATAATCATTATGGTGACAGCCATTGATTGGCTTTCAGGAACACTCAGAAAGAAGTTGGTGTAAATGAAAATTCAAATCTTATCAACAAGCGATGTGCATGGATTTGTTTTTCCAACTAACTTTAGTACTCGAAATGATTACCATCCTTGGGGGTATCTAAAAGCTGCACAGGTGATCAAAGAGCAACGTGCAGCAGCAGACGTGACTTTTTATATTGAAAATGGAGATTTTTTGGAAGGTTCTCCGATGGCGGCGTTTGCGCATCAAACTATGCAACACCACGCCTACTTTAAAGAATTTGGCGAGCTGCTGAATAAATTTCAGGTGGATTGTGGAGTTTTAGGAAATCATGAATTTAACTACGGGGAAGACTATCTTACAAAAGTGCTCGCTGACAGAAATTATCCGATTTTGGGAGCAAATTTGGATAAAGAGGGCAATCAAATTCTTGATGCACCTTATCAAATAATCACTAAAAAGGGAGTTAGTGTCGCTTTTTTGGGATTGACAACGCAATATATCCCACACTGGGAACAGCCGAAAAATATTAAAGGATGGCACTTTGAAGCGGCCGTTACAGCTGCTAAAAAATGGGTCCCGTTTTTACAGACACAAGCCGATCTTGTTGTAGTGGCATATCATGGTGGGATAGAATGTGATCCAGTTACGGGGGCTGCAACTGAACCACAAACTGGCGAGAATGAAGGGTATCGGTTGCTAGCTGAAGTTCCCGGAATAGATGCGCTAGTGACAGGACATCAACATCGACAGCTTGCAACTCATATTCTGGGTGTTCCAGTTACCCAACCGGGTTATCGTGGCGAGCGTGTGGGCTGTATTACACTAGACTTGGATGAGGGCGGACGGATTGCACACAGTCAAGCGCAATTGCTAAGTACGGCAACAGCCGCCTTGGATGCTGAAACCACCACTGCACTGAGGTCTTGGTATTGCGCGACACAAGACTGGCTAGATCAGCCGCTTGCGAAGATCGAGGGCAATATGCGGCTTAAGGATCATTTGCAGGCTCGGTTAGCTGGCCATCCTTATCTTGAATTTGTTAATCAAGTCCAAATGGAGGCTACTGGGACGAAGATCGCAGCGACTGCTCTTTTTTCAGATGAAGTCCAAGGTTTCAATAACCTAGTTACAATCCGTGATGTGATCAATAGCTATATTTTTCCCAACACTTTAGTAGTAGAAGAGGTTTCAGGTGAAGAGTTGACTCAAGCACTTGAACGTTGTGCTGCTTTTTTTGAACTTCGCAATGATGGGAGTGTAGGCATTGCGGCTAATTTCTTGGAGCCCAAACAGCAGTTATTTAACTATGATTATTACAGTGGCATTGACTATACTTTTGATTTAACCCAACCGGTTGGTAAAAGAGTTAAAAATTTAGTGTTCCATGGAAAAAAAGTCAACAAAGAAACTCGGTTGAAAGTCACCTTGAATCAGTATCGAGGTGTCGGTGGGGGAGACTATCCGATGTTTGCGGCTAATAAAATTATCGCTAGTGATGAGCGTGAAGTTGCACAACTGCTGATTGCTTATTTACAACGGCATCCTAAATACATAGCAGTGACACCACATAATCTTCATGTCATTACCAAGTAGATGTTAAGTTAAAAATCTTCACTGCTGCACTAAACTACCCATCAGGCAACCAAAAAACAGGACAATAGCATGCAGCGTAAGCGTTAATTTGAACTGCTTAATAAGCTCAAATTAAGCTGACTGCTATTGTCCTGTTTATTTGCTTTTAAAAATACGCGGCGTATCCAGGTTTTATTTTGGAGATTAATACAGGCGATTTCTGGTTAGTAGAAGATACTGTGCTCTAGTTGCGTAATTTTTAGGTGAATAATTTTTTAAAAGTGCCATAACCCGCTGCTTGTAGTTGAGAAACCGGGATGAAACGTAACGCAGCTGAGTTAATGCAATACCGCAACCCGCCTTTGTCTTGCGGACCATCCGTGAAAACATGCCCTAAATGAGAATTGGCATCTTGACTGCGAACTTCGGTGCGCTGCATTCCAAGTGACCAGTCGGCACCTTCTTTAATTGCGTTGCCTGCTAGCGGTTTTGTGAAGGATGGCCAGCCACAGCCAGCATCATACTTGTCTTTTGAGCTAAAGAGCGGTTCACCGCTGACAATGTCAACATAAATTCCCTCTTCGTAAAAATCATCATATTTACCGGAGAATGGCTGTTCAGTTGCTGCTTCTTGGGTTACTGCAAATTCTTCAGGTGAAAGACGTTTGCGTAATGCCTCTTTGCTTTCTTTCATTTTAATAACCTCACTTTTTAAGCAGACGTGTACATTTCAAACAAAATTCAAACGACCACCAGTACCAGACTTAAGCCTTGCTATTTTAACTTTTCAGCGAGTGGCATGCCCAATTCAAGCTCCAGCAACTGGGCTTTTTTGGCGAGTCCGGCAGCATAGCCGGTAAGTTTTCCGGTGCTGCCAATAATCCGGTGACAAGGAATTAAAAGTGCAATCGGATTGTGTCCCACCGCACCGCCGACTGCTTGGGCAGAGAGCGAACGACGGTGTAGCCGCGTAGCTAACGTTTGTGCAATTTGACCATAAGTTCGTGTCTGACCATATGGAACTTCTTGTAAGACAGCAAGAACAGCCCTTCGAAAAGCAGTTACTTGGGGGAAGAGTGGAATTTCAGCTGGACTTGGATTTTTAGATAAAAAATACGCATCAAGCCAGCGGGTAACTTGCTTTAAGACGGAAGTTTCTTGAAGCTGAACTGGTTGTCCAGTAATCGTTGCCTGATAATATTTTTGTCCTTTAAACCATAAGCCAACTAAAGCAGTTTCGTTACTGACAAGTGTGAGCTCACCTAGAGGAGAGTGGTATGATTGTTGGTAGAGCATATGCAACCTCCTTGAGAAGAATTTTAAATGGGTACTGTTCACTTTCTAATTAAATCCGATTAAGCATTAACTTGCAATTGATATGCTATTATTAAAAAGAAGCGCTATGTTTAAAGCGTCTTTTAGACAACTGAAAATTTGCGCAAGCTGCTGGGAGTAAGCAAAAATGCAGTTTGATTTTAGCGCACAAAAAAATCCGCACGTAATCAAAGTTACACTGCGGAGAAAATTTAAATGGATCATGCCGGACTTGAACCGGCGACCTCCTACATGCGAAGCAGGCGCTCTCCCAACTGAGCTAATGACCCAAACAATGTACAATGATACCACATTTGGGAAAATATACAATATCACGTTGATAATTTGGGACATTAAAAAATAAATTAATAAATAACACGGATATTTGAAAAAGGGGAAAAGATTTATGGAGGTTATTTACACAATTTTATTACTGATTTTTGGAGTGATTATCGCTAACTTCCTAGCACAGCGCTGGAACTTTTTTCCACGTGCTATCTGGCAAATCTTAGCTGGGGTTTTAATTGCACTGGTTCCTGCTTTTTCCGGTTTAGAAGTGAAACTAGACCCAGAATGGTTCATGGCACTCATAGTTGCACCACTTCTTTTTTGCGAGGGGCAACAGACTAATGGACGGGTCTTTTCTAAAAATTTTAGAACGATTCTGAGTTTAGCTGGAGTTTTAGCAGTATTAGTAATGACACTACTGACCTTAACAATGAAGCTTACACTTGCTTGGAGTTGGGGCGCTGCCCTTGCGCTAGCTGCAATTATTACCCCAACGGATGCGACTGCTCTTGGATCTGTTAAGAATGGCTTTGAAATGCCCTTGAAAGTGGAACATCGATTGACACTAGAGTCAATGTTTAATGATGCAACCGGATTAGTGGGCCTGCAGTTGGCAAGCGTGGTGGTCTTAACGGGTCATTTATCACCGTTGATGAGCGTGGGCAATTTTCTAATGGTTTCTATCGGCGGCGGAATTTTTGGAATCGGCGTGACCTTTTTGTTGATTCAAATGCGAAAGGGGTTATTAAAGAGGCGTTATGATGATATTACCAGTCATGTTTTACTACAACTTTTTACACCATTAGTGATTTATGTAGCTGCTGAAAACTTGCACTTATCAGGTGTGATTGCTGTTGTCATGGCAGGTATTTTCCATCATGAAGAACAAGAAAGAACTTTGTTGGTAGCAGCGCAGATGAACAACTTGCTACAACAACTTTGGAGTTTATTAACGGAGCTGCTCAATGGAATTGTTTTTGTAATTTTGGGTGTTAGTCTTGTCCCAATCTTTAGCAGGAACCTTGTACAACGGCAGTGGCTGCTTTTTCTTGGATTGAGTATGGGTTTATACCTGTTAATGACATTTATTCGTTTTGTTTTTGAATTATGCACACTTTCGAAAAAAAAGGCTGCCAGAATTAAAAATTCTTTGATTTTTGCGCTTGGAGGAGTTCATGGGACAGTTACATTAGCAATGGCATTGACCGTGCCATTAATGTTAAAAACAAGCAAAAGCACCACTTGGTATGACAATCTAGTCACGCTTGCAGCTTTAGTAATCCTAATAAGCTTATTCGTCCCCCTTATTTTTCTGCGTTTCTTACTGAAGAAAGAGGCACAGGCGTACACTGAGGCGGAACTTGCTCAAGCCCGTACAGAAATTGTGAACGCCGCCTTTTCGTATATCAATGAGTTGGAGACTACTGGGGCAACTAAAGAACGTTTACGCTGGCGGGTAAAAACGCAATTAGGCTACGATGCGCAAAAATTCCCAGAACAGCGGCAGTGGCAGCAGATGTTAGGTGAGCTACAACGGCAGCGGGACACGGCTGTACAACAGGCAGTTGATGCTGGAAGCTTAAACGAAGACGGACTTGTTTTATGGAATAAGCTAAAGCAATTCAATCTTGCGCTGCAAGGAAAAGAACGTATCGAAAAAGGATTTTTGAAACGTTTTTTAATTAGGAACAAAAGATGGCTTGTTAGAATTTTTTTGCGCTGGACGCTGAATTTTGAAAAAGACTATCCACGCTTGCAGGCAAAGCTAGCACGACTTGAACACCAGGTGAATAGAACAACTAGTGTACGAAGAAAACACAAACTGCAATTAAAGATTGAGAAGTATGCTAAAAAGATAGCTTTTTATAAGAAATATACAGATCGTAATAGAACTGAACAGTGGCGCAGTAACTTACAGCAACTGCAGCAGATTTTAGCACCGGTAGATAACAATTTTATTGCTGCAAAGGAACAAGCTGGGACAGATCAACAGCTGCTGATTGCACTTAAGCAGCTGGTAGGACATGAAGCAACTGCATTACAGCAGCAATTTGAAGCCCCAGTCCAAGAGAATACTGAGTTGCTTAAAGTTTTAAACTTTGAATTAGCCTTTCTCAACGAAGCACGCACAAATGAGTCTGGAATTAATCCAGCGGTGATAAAACATTTGGCTGATGAACTTATTTCCGCACAAAGTATTTTAATAGCGGTGTGACGGGTTCAATGCGGTAACCAAGATTAAGGTAAACTGATTAGTTAAAAAATTGGAGTAACACATTGCTGGGGAGAACCTGTAAGCACTGTGATACTCCAATCTTATTTTATAGACTGAAAATTTAACCGAGAGTCTAATCACTTGTTTGTGGACTGAGTTTGCGTTGAATAAAGCCAAGCAGCAAGTCTGAAATAATGGTCATTAAAGCGGTTGGTAGCGCACCAGCAAGAATAATGGCACCACCATTTGTAGCATTGGTTCCGCGGATAATGATATCGCCTAAACCTCCTGCACCCACGAATGCCCCAATTGCTGTAATTCCGATTGCAATTACCAACGCATTTCGAATGCCACCCATAATTACTGAAAAAGACAGTGGAAGTTCAATCAAGTAAAGAATCTGAAATTTTGTCATCCCCATTCCCCTACCAGAATCAAGGACATTTGCATCAACGCCTTGCATGCCGGCATAGGTATTTTTGATGATCGGAAGTAAGGAGTAGAGAAAGACGGTGGCAATGACGGTATTTACCCCAAGTCCTAAACCTAACATGATGATTGAGAGCATTGCGAGTGATGGAATTGTCTGGATTACATTGGCAATTCCAATCACAGTATCACTGAGTTTTTTTCTGCGTGCAATCAAAATACCAAGAGGAATACCTACAATCGCTGCAAAGAGCACACCATAAACTGAAATTAAGAAATGACGGGTGAACTGTTGTAAAACGAAAAAGCCGTTATGAGCAAAGTAATACCAAAATTGATCCCATGTACTCAGGCCTGTCATTAATTGTCATCTCCTTTAAAGTAATTGTGTTTTTCAAGAAATTGTTGGGCAACTACTGAAGGCTCCAACAAGTTATTATCAACCTCATAATTTAAGGTTTGCATTGTCTTTAAATTTATTTTTCCATCTAAACGGTGCAATACTGGCGCAAGTTTAGGATATTTCTTGAGTAAAGAGTCATTGACGACCATTGAGCAATTATAGGGTGGAAAGAAACGTTTATCATCTTTCAGAATTTTCAGATGATAGCTTTTAATTCTGCCATCGGTGGAGTAGCCAAGTACGGTTTCCATTTTACCCGCTTCAACAGCATCATAGACTAGCCCGATTTGCATCGGATATACGCGGCCAAAGCTAAAACCATAGTATTTGGTGAAGTCCTGATAGCCATCACCCTTACGATTCATCCAAGAAGTATCGACACCGGCATTCAAACTGCTGGAAATTTTTTGCAGATCAGAAATATTGTTTAATTGGTGTTTTTGCGCAAAGGCTTGTGTGGTCATAAAAGCATAAGTATCCGCAAATCCGTATGAAGGGAACCAAGTTTGATGGTAGCGCTGCTTGAATTCTCGTTTTACAAGCCTTGAGGCTTTAGCAGGATCTTTAATGTTTGAAAGCTGTAAAACCCCGGTCAAATCGGTACCAGTATAGCGGGTTGCTGAAATATCGGCATCATGGCGCAGCATTGCTTGATGTGCAACCGTTGAAGAACCCAGATTGTTGACTAACGAAATTTTATAGCCCAGTTCATGATTAATCAACTGACCTACGATATTGGCAATGATCTGTGATTCGGTGGAACTTTGAGAAGCAATTTTAATTGTATTTTTATCAGAACCACTTACGCCGGGAAGACCACAGCTAGTTAACAACATTGGACAAATGGCGAGAAAGAAGACTAACATGATTTTTTTTAAATATTTGGACATCTTCTCACCCTCCTTAGGTCCTTTGATTAATTGGAGTTAAGGTCTTCTCCAATTTACCGAGTGAAAAATCAACGACGATTGCCATGATCGCAACTGGAATGGTCCCACCAATAATCAAATCAGGTTGAAAGAGGTTCAAGCCATTAAAAATCAAGTCACCTAAACCGCCGCCACCAATGTAAGAAGCCAACGTTGCCCATGAAATCACATAAACTGCTGACAAACGAATCCCCGCCATAATAACTGGCATCGCAATCGGAATTTCGACATGTCTGATTGACTGCAAATTAGTCATCCCCATTCCTTTGACACTGTCTTTAAGCTGGGGATCAACTTTTTCCATTCCAATGTAAGTATTTCTAAGAATCGGTAAGAGTGAATAAATGAAAAGAGCAACGATGGCCGGTAGTTTGCCAATTCCAAAAAGAGGAATCATTAGTGCCAGCAAGGCTAGAGAAGGGACTGTCTGAAGCATACCGGCAATTCCAATGACTATTTTGGCTGTTCGCGGAGCTCGCGTAAGTAAGACACCTAAGGGCACTGCAACAGCTATTCCAAAGAAAAGAGCGAGTGCCGAGGTATAGAATTGTTCCCAGGTCTTAAAAATAAGCTGACTGCCGTATTCATTCAAAAAATCAAGCATCCTGAGCACCTCCCTGTTTTAATGCAGGACTCGTGGGAGCTGCAGTGTCATTTTTTTCACCCCAGATAATGTCATAGACCATGTCAACCAGAGCTGAGCGGGTCACAATTCCACATAATTTGTTATTTTGATCAACGACTGGAACGTATTTAAGTCCTTGTTTTAAAATCCGATCAGCGCTATTACGAATCAAAGTAGTTGTAGTAATTCGAAAAATTTTAGTATTTAGAATATCAGATACACTAGTTGCGCGACGATTGCTTGAATCAAGAGCGAGTGATTCGAGATCGATATAGCCTTTTAAGTGGTCTTCATCATCTGTAACTAAGAGCGTATCAACGCGACGTTCGCGCATTAGCTGAATGGCACTCCTTAACGAGCGGCCTAAGGTGATTGAAACTGGATCTTTCAGCATAATTTGAGCCGCAGTAGTGACGTCTGCACGTGCTTGCAGCATTCTTTCTTCACCAATCAGTTTTCTGACAAATTCATTTGCTGGATGACGCAGTAATTCTTGTGGAGAAGCTGCTTGGACAATCTTTCCTTCGTCCATGACAACAATGTTAGTGGCAAGTTTGAGTGCTTCGTCCATGTCATGAGTTACAAAAACGATTGTTTTTTTTAGATCTTCTTGCAGACTCTTGACAAGTTCCTGCAGGCCTTCACGTGTGATCGGATCTAAGGCACCAAAAGGTTCATCCATTAAGATTAAGTCTTGATCAGCTGCTAGTGCACGAATAACACCGATTCGCTGCTGCTGTCCACCGGAAAGTTCAGCAGGATAACGTTCTAAGAAATTTTCAGGTAATTCCACGAGCTTAATCAGCTCACGTGCTTTAGCTTGCTTTTTATTTTCCGGCCATTTTAGCAGTTTAGGTACAATAGTAACGTTTTCATAAATGTTCATATGTGGAATCAACCCGATATTTTGAATAACATAACCAATTTTTTTACGGAGTTTAACGGGATCGATTTTGTGAATATTCTGTCCTTTATAAATAATTTCTCCGCTGGTCGGCTCAATCATGCGGTTCAGAGTTCGCATCGTAGTAGTCTTACCTGATCCTGAAGTTCCGATTAGACAGATAAAGTCGCCCTTATTAATAGTCAGGTTGATGTTGCTAATCGCAGCATTGCCACCTTTATAAATTTTACTAACGTCTTTTAAGATGAGGAGCGGTTCTTCTTTTGCCATCTTGATCCTCCTTGAATAAGGTTGAAACCAGAGTATGGTAGTGGCTTCCAACCTTGAATTTTGTATGAATCGAACTTGCAATTCAGCTGCAGGTATTTAGCTATTCAAACTTCATTAATTATTTTAAGGTTAGCATAAAAAGAGAAGTGCGCCTAAAGATACGAATTTACTGAGAATATATTAGCGAAATAGTTTTATTGTAAATTTCTTTGAAAAGAGCGTGCACGGTTAATAAAAAAGCAAAAACTGTGTCGGAGCACTGCAGTTTTTGCTGAACTTTCGACTAGAGCGAAGAAAGTGGGACATCATGAGCCCGTTGATTATCAGCGGCGATGAACGTATAAATATGTTGAATTCTTTTAATGTAACGCGAAATATCAAATTTTAAGACCGTCTTTTTAACGGTGCTGTGGGCATAACGTCCGCGCAGATAATAGAGCTGTTTGCAGGCTGTACCAAAGGCCTGTTGGTCATTCATGGGAGTTAAGATCCCGTTATCTTTGTTGATAATATCAGCCGGTCCAGTGGGACAATCGGTTGAAATAATTGGTAAACCGTATGAGGCAGCCTCAATTATGACCATCGGGAACCCTTCGTACTTTGAACAGAGTAAGAGGCAATCAGCTTCAGTGATGAAATCCCATGGGTTAGGGACCCAACCGCGCCAATTAATGTGAGGTGCAATCTGAAGTTGTTTTGCGAGTGCTTTAGCTGCTGGTAGATCTTGACCTTTTCCAAAAATATCGAGCTTCCATGGGATATCTAAGTGAGCCATTGTCTCAAGGAGCATGCGAACATTTTTTTGGTCGTCTAACAATATTCTACCGATAAAGACTGCATGAAAGGGCTTCTGAGCAGCAGGAGTTTGAATAGTTTTTTTATTGACCGTTCGGATTGGATTATAGATTAAGAAGATTTTATGTGCTGGAACTCCCAGTGCCAGCAGTTGTTTTTGGATCCCGGTGCTGATCGCTAAATGGTATTCAGAAAAAGCGAGTTCTCTGCGTGCAAAAATATTTGACTCTGAGATTGACGTGTGTCCCCACGAGACTATTTTATAAGTCAAACTATATTTTTGCTTGAGCTCATACGCTAATTCGCATGCTTTCCCTTCAAGGCCGAGGACAATGTCTGGGTTACTGGCAAGTAAATTGGTTGTGACAAAGTCTCTTTGTATCTGGCGATTTTTTGAATGACAGATTTTGAGTTCATAACCAGAATCACGTGTGATCCATTGCAGCCATTCAGGGTTGCCACTTTCGGGAATCAAGACTTGATAATTATTTTCGAGATCTTCGTTTACAAGATGTGAAATCACCCTTTCAGTTCCCCCATGGCCTTCGAGGTACTGTGTTATTAATGTTATTTTCACGGTAATTCATCCTTTCGTTTTATGAAACCAACATTAATCTAAGATACTGAAGTGTTATTCTGTGATAATAATTGCAAATTGAAGCATAGCGTTTTCGCGCTTACTGCTCACCTTGCAGACTGAGATAGCTACAAGGACCGTTATTGCTATGAATAAGAATTATGTTATTTTGATAATAAAAAAATAACGCTTTAATAAGCTACAACAAAACAGATTTAAGCTGTTGTGCAAGCAGTCTTTTTACCAAAAGACATATTATACGTGCCCCCATTCAACACTTATTATAGTTCCAAGCAAGATCGGAATACAAATGGTTGCATTCTACTTTATAATATGAGGTTAAAAATAGAACTATATTTGTGGCTTTAAGGCTGTTGTTTTAGCGCTTTGCAAACTTTTAGATTTTTTTAAGACTAATAAAAGTAATAGGTCGGAAAAAAATAAGAGCAATAATTTATTGGATTGTGATTTTTTATACAATTTCAAAAGAAAATTTTCAGACTGAAAGTTGTAATCTTAGGAAATTATTATTAAGATGAACTAAATGGATTTCTCATTCTAGAAGGGATGAACAGCTATGAAAGCAGTTATTGGGGTACCGAGTGATCAACTCGTTGAGAATCAACCAAAAATACCTGGAAATTATCCGGTGTATGCACCGCATGATATCAAAGAAGCAGTTTTTGCCGCTGGTGGGCTTCCGCTGATTCTTCCGTTTCCAGATAAGCGAGAAGTGGCGGCTGAAACTGCTAAAGAATTGAGTACGTTGCTGGATGGACTACTTTTAGCTGGGGGCCCCGACGTTGATCCGCTCTTTTTTGATGAAGAACCACTTCCAGCGTTAGGGATGACATTGGCTGCCAAAGATTGGTTTGAGGGTGCGCTAATCAAAGAAATGCTGGCTGCCCATAAGCCGATCTTGGGAATCTGCCGTGGCATTCAAATCCTGAATGCTACTTTGGGTGGTACACTTTATCAGGATTTAAAAACGCAATACTCGGGGTATGCTGTCCAACATCGTCAAGCAGCACTGGGCCATTTGCCAACACATCATGTCTCTGTGGTACCTCAGAGTTATCTAGGCAAATTGTTAGGAACTAAATTGGTAGTCAACTCGCGCCACCATCAGGCAATCCGCACACTGGCACCTGGACTTAGTGCCACAGCGTTTGCAACTGATGGAGTGATCGAAGCATTGGAGTCAAAAGGACAAGAGGTCCTTGCAGTTCAGTGGCATCCCGAGAATCTGTGGCAAAACGATCCAGTTGAATTCAGATTGTTTACTGATTTTGTTAAGCGCGCTCAAAAAGACTGAAGCTAAAAAGAAGAATATGATGGTGATTAAAAAAGTGTCCAGAAAGGTGACTGATACAGATGAAAATCGGAGTAATCGGGTTGGGGGACAATGTCCAAAAGGCGTACTTGCCGACATTTGTCAAGATGTATAATACTGCTGAATTTATTTTTGCCAGTGATAATGCGCAGGTCCGCAGTGAATTAATGTCTAAGTATCATCTTTTAAAGATGGTCAGCAGCTTGGATGAATTGTTTGCTGCTGGCATAGAAGCGTGCTTTATTCATGTTCCTGCGCCATTGCGTTGCGAATTGACTCGGCGGTGTCTTGAAAAAGACATTCATGTTTTTGTGGACGGACCGCTTAGAAAACAACCGACAGAAGTCAAGCAGCTTCAAGAATTAGCATTGGCACATTCTAAAATATTTATGATTGGGTTTAATCGCAGATTTGCTCCACTTGTTGAGAGATTAAAGGAAACTCCAGCTAAACAAAGCCTTTTTTTGCAAAAAAATATTACCGTGAAGAGCCGAAATGTCGAAGAATTATTTTATAATGATTTTTTGCCGGTGCTGGATGCTGCGATCTATCTCTTGGATAGTGAGCTTAAGCGAACAATTCCCGTAATTAAGCAACGCGCAGGAAAATTGGAATCTGCAACTTTAATTCTTGAAACGGCTGCTACAACGGCAATTCTGACCATGAATTTTCAAAGTAAAGTTGCTTCAGAAATCTATGAGGTGACTAGCGAAAATGGAATCTCTATTTTAAATGAATTGACTTCCTTACGCCTGCTGCATGCAGAAAATGAGGAGCTTTTAGGCTTTGGCGATTGGGATTCTCCGCTTAAAAAAAGAGGTTATGAGCAGATGGTGCGGCTATTTGTCAATGCAGTTAAAAGTGAGACTTCTACTAATTTACGCCAAAAGAATATTCTGTTGAGTTACAAGTTATGTGCAGAAATGTTGCAAGAATATCAGCAACAAATTAAGTAGTTTTCACTGCCTAGGCGTCAGCCAGGCTCGAAATATTCAGGTATTAGAATAGTCTTTCCAGTAAACAGTTTTAATTTTATCTTTTTTTTGAGATAATTAGTAAAAGAAAAGGGTCTGGGGAGGTTATTTTTGTGCAAAAAAGAAATTGGTTTTTAATGATGTTTGCATTTGCAATTGGAATTTTTGTTTTTCCTGCGTTGTCAGTGCAAGCAGACAGCTATAAAATCAGTCATTATCATGCGCAAGTGGATATTCAAAAAAACGGAGATGCGGTGTTAACTCAGCGGGTCACGTACAATTTTAGCGGTAGTTTTCATGGAGTATATTATAATCAAGAACTTAAGGGCAATGCCGCTGTTTCAGATTTAAGGGTTGCGATCCAAGCTGGAACGCAGCAGCAAGTTTTACAGCAAGCTGAAAATGGCGAAAATAACACGTATCAAGCGACAAGTTCGAAAAATGAATTGAAATTAAAAATTTACCATACGGTTAAAAATCAGGAAGTTACCTTCATTTACCGCTATCGCTTGCATCAAGTGATTACTAATTATCGTGACACGGCAGAGCTGAACTGGAAGATAGTCGGTTCAAAGTGGGACACGGAATTAAATGACGTGCAACTTTTGATTCAATTACCCGCAACTAATGTGGAACAACTGCAGGCGTGGACACATGGTAATCTTGCTGGGACAACAACCGTGCAAAAAGACAAGGGCAGAGTTTTGATAAAACTTGCACAAAATCCCGCGGGACAGTACATTGAAAGCCATTTACTGTTTCCAACTGCTGTGACGTCACAAAATACAAATGTAGTTGATCAAAATGCTAAAACAAGAATTCAAAAGCAAGAAGCCCAACTGGCACAAGCTGCAAATAAAAAGCGTGCAGCCACTAAACGGCAAACGGCCTTAGTTCGAAATATTGTGCTGTTAGTGTATGCTTGCTTGTTTGTAGGCTGGCTAGTTTGGTTGGCAAGGCGCCGCGGGAATTTACGTGCTAAACTGGCACCAATTGTACATTCCTATGCGGTCCCACTATTTTCTGCAGAAGTAGCGCAAACAATTTTAAAAAAGAAAGCTCCGGATTCGGCTGCATTTAGTGCCTACTTACTGGAGCTTGCAGCTGCAAAGAAAATTGCAATTAAACCAATTAAGACTAAGAAAGAGGACTATGCAGTTGAGTTGCTGGATAAAACTCTTTTAGACCGTTATGACTTACTTCAGCTTCTTTTTAATGATGTCGGCGACGGGCAGCAGTTTCTTTTAAGTAAGTTGAAAAAATTCGGTAAGGGGCAATTAGCAGGACAAAAATTACAAGCAGCTTTTTCTGCTTGGCAAACAAAAGTCAGCTCTCAAGCTGAAGAGTTTGGTTTTAAGGATTTGGAGAATATTAAAGTGCGCAATTACATGTGGGCTTGGATGATTGGACTTTCACTTGTTGCCGTCCTAGCAGGCTTTTTAACATGGGGAACATGGGCAATTGGCGGAATTTTGCTCTCACTGGCAGCAGCTTATGTGCTGAGCTTTTTCTATGTCAAGCGGCGACCACCTTATTCACAAACTGGTTGGCGTGCGTATTATCAATTGTTATGTTTTCAAAAGATGCTTAAAGATATTGGCCGGTTTAATTTAAAAGAAGTTGGCGAATTGATTCTGTGGGAACAAATTTTACCTTATGCGGTTGCTTTTGGGCTTGCGGACAAAGTGATTGCAGCCTTGAAAACAAACTTCAATACCGCTGAATTGGAAACTGGATTTGGAATCTATTACCCGATAATTATTGCAGGAAATACTAACTTTGGGAGTGCTTTTAATACTAACTTTACGAGTGCTGTTGGGAATTACTCCTCTGCGACTGGTGGAACTGGCGGTTTTAGCGGTGGGTCTTCCGGTGGTTTTGGCGGCGGTTCCGGTGGCGGAGCATTTTAAAGCGAGCTTTAAGTAAAAATAGGAATTTAAAGTAAGCATTAAATTTGTTTAAATAAATAAGCTTAATGAACCCAAAGCAAAATAATTATTGTAAAGTCAAAGTAGCTTCTTTTACTTTTTTAGAAATAAAAAAACTGAGCAATGTTCAGCTAGTTGATTATGGGGCACGCAGTCTCTTTGTAAGCCGGGAATGCCTATCTTTTTGGCATTTTTTATATTAAAATACTCAGGTGTGGTCAAAGTGGGGCATGAATGAAAGAATTCACAAATTAACGAAAGAGAGTCAGAAATGTGTGGAAAACACGGAGGCGCTAATGATTAAAATAATGAACTTGTATGAGAAGTATAAAGCTGTGATTGCCTATCTTTTCTGGGGCGGAGTTACAACTGTTGTTAACATCGGAATCTTTGAAAGCTGGGTTTCTATGGGACTTAATTATCAGCTGGGAAACGTGGTGGCATGGTTTTTTTCTGTCCTAGTCGCCTATATTTCGAATAAGATCTGGGTCTTTACAACACCTTTTCGCAATATCCGGAGTTTGCTCAGTGAAATGTCATCTTTTTTCTTCTTTCGTTTATTGACATTAGTACTAGATGTGATCATTACAGGAATTGGAATTTCTTTGTTGAAGTGGGACACACTTCTCGTTAAAGTTTTAGATAATGTGATTGTAATTGTTGCAAACTATTTCTTTAGTAAATGGTATATTTTCAAGAAAACAGAATAAGCAAGCGGCGTTCTCACTGCTTGGAACTTGGGGTACACGCAACTAGAACGCTAATCTTAAGGGAATCGGATCAAGGGTTTAGACCCTGATCTGGTTCTTTTTTATTTGCCGATTTTTGCAATAATTAAGGCAATTATATGATTCTTGGTAGCTATTAGTAACGGGACGCAGTTATTTTGCAAGTCAAGAATAATTTTTCAAATACAAAAATGGTTTATGGTAGCTTGACCATGCCAGTAGTAGTTTATTTTAGTGCCTAAAGAAATTAGGACTAACAATAGTGCAAATTTGCTGGTTGCGGCATAATTTCGATTGAAGTATCTTTTTTCAAGTCAGCCTGAAAAAAGATGACTTAATAAATGATAACGATTACATTATTCTGGAGTTGTAAATAAATGATATGGAGGGTGTTTAGGATGACAGAAACGTGGTTAGGATTATCTAAGAAAGTATTTATTGTTACAGGGGGTTCTTCCGGAATTGGAGCAGCAATTGTGGATAAACTTTTGAGTTTAGGTGCAATTGTCTACAATGCTGATTTGAAAAATAATGAAAAAAAAGATGACGCTCTTTTCTTTGTACAAACAGATGTAACTGACGCCGAGGAAGTTAATGATTTGGTAGCTAAAGTGATTGCAACACAAGGAAGAATTGATGGCTTGGTAAACAATGCAGGAATAAATTTGCCACGGCTATTAGTAGATGCCCAGCAACCTCACAGCAAATTTGAATTTACGACTGCCGATTTTAACAAGATGTTTAGTGTAAATGTTAAAAGTGTTTTTTTAGTAGCTCAAGCAGTTGCACGTCAACTTGTAAAACAAAAAGAAGGCGTGATTGTCAATCTATCTTCTGAAGCAGGACTTGAAGGATCACAAGGTCAGAGCATTTATTCCGCGACTAAAGGAGCAATTAATGGATTAACCCGTTCTTGGGCTAAAGAGTTGGGTGAGTTCAATGTCCGGGTAGTAGGTGTTGCGCCTGGAATAATGGAAGCTACAGGGTTACGGACACTGGCATACGAAGAAGCGTTGGCTTATACTCGCCATAAAACAGTAGCCCAAATAAGAGCAGGCTACCGCAGTACGACAACAACACCTTTAGGCAGAAGTGGACATCTTTATGAAGTTGCGGATTTGGTAGCTTATTATCTGTCTAAAAGAGCGAGTTATATTACAGGTGTAACGACTAATATTGCAGGAGGAAAGTCAAGAGGTTAAGGGATTGATGAGATGAACGGAAGAGAATATCTGTTATTGAAGTATTTTATCGTTAATGATTCTGTATCTTTTTCAGAGTTGATTGCACAATTTCATGTGTCAAAGCGGACGATGCTGAAGTATATTGCCAGCTTAAATGACAATTTGCAGGAAATAGCCGAGGTCAGGAATAATCAAGGACGCTATTATCTGAAAGTCAAAGATTACCAGCGACTAACTTCCTTACAGACCTCTTTTCTGAAATTATCATTGGACCTGAATGACCCAGTTAAGCGGTGTGCATATATTACTTATCAACTAATCAAAGCAGATGGATACATTGTGCTTGAAGAGCTTGCAGATCAGCTTGCAATTAGCAAAGGAACTTTAGTTAAGGATCTTAGCAACCTTAAAGCGAGTTTAGCGGAATATAGAGCAGAGATCTTGTCTGCAACGAATAAGGGAATTAAATTGGTTGTGAAAAAGGATTACGTGTATGGGTTGTTACTGGCAGGTTTAGTCTGTGATTATTACCCGCTGCCGGAAGCAAGCGTTCAGACAGAGCAAACAAAATTAACCGCATTGATTGGAAAAATTGATCCAAGTGAAAAAACACAAGTTCTGGTAAAAAGAAATCTAGCGATTGTATTGAACTTGATTAGCCATGGGCATCGGATGACAGATAAAATTCCTTGCTATCAAAATCTTTTTGCCACTGATACAATGGCTGACTTATGGACTTACTTGAAGCAGATATCTCGGCAAAAACCATTTACGTCAACCGAATTGCAGTTTATCTGTTATCCATTCAATATTAAATTCAACGCAAAAATGGATCCACAGTTACTTTCAGCAAACTTAGACCAAATTGAGGATGTTTATCACAAAGCAGAAGAAACAATTAAAGCTAAAGTCGATGTTGAGCTTGATTTCCAGCATTTCTTTCTGCAAACCAGGTATCATTTGCTTTTTATGTTGAATCGGGTCGTCTTTAAAACAGAAGCTGAGAATTTGTTAAGTGATGAAGCGATTGAAAAATATCCGGTAGCACTTGAGCTTTCACTAGCGACAGTGGCATTTTTTGAAAATTACACTTTTTTTAGGATTTCCAAAAGTGAAGTTAACTATTTAACAATCTATTATCAAATGGAGCTCGAATAAGGTCGTGGAAAGCAGGTCGTCTTCAAAGCAGCAATCATTGGTGCAGTGAGTCGCAGTATTAAAAAATTAATTGTTCAACAGTTAAATGAAATAATTCTAGATTATGTTGAGGTTGATTCTTTCGATACAATCGAAGAACTCAAAAGGTCAAACGAGAAATACCTGATCATTTTTTCGAGTTACCCTGTAGGCTATGAGAATCAACGAGTACCAGTTGTACGTTTAAATAGTGTTTTTAGGACTGAAGAATTAACCAGCAAGATCAGAATTTCTTTTGTTGAAGATGCAATTCTCGAAAAAAAATGTATTTTGCGTGTGACGAGGTTAGATGCAAGCAAAGGGTATTTGCAGGAAACGCAAAGAATGATTCAACAAGAGATTACCATTGGACAGTTGAATCCAAGTTTCCGCAAAGCTTGGATTCAAAGAGAAAGACAGGCAAGTAATGTTTTTGAAAATGGAATTTCGATTCCACATATCGTAGATGATTCAGGACATAAGCGGATTTTATTAACGATTGGTATTTTTAATGAAGACACTTTCTATCAAAATAGGAAGGTTAGACTTGTTTTTTTGATTGGAATTCCCAAGAAGTTAGAACCGGTTTTGAGCAAGACGCTTTCGGAGGTGTATGATCTCATTTTTTCAATTTCACGTCATAGTGGTCTGTATAACAATTTATTGAATTACAAGCAGACACAGCCATTTTCACAGATTGCGGAGGGGATTTAGATGCTGATTATTATGGGACTTTTGCTGGCGGGTGCATTTATTTTACAAGGCTTGTTCGGCTTTTTCCAAATTAAAAATTTTACCAGAAATTATCACGAGTTACGTAAACAAGGAAAAGTCTTGATTGGGCGTAATCCTAAGAAGTTCAGGGCAGGCAGTTTGATATTAATGGCACTTGATGGCACAGGCAAAATCAAGGAAGCACGTATTATGAAAGGAGTTACTGTTTTTGCCAAGTTCAAAAAAATTGGTCGATTGCACGAAAAACAGCTGCAAGAAGTTGCTGCGGATTATGATTATCTAGCTGGATTTGACCGATTAACACGCAGATGTATACTAGATGCTTATCGGAATTATATTAATTTTCAAACTGGAAAAATGGAAGCTGGGGCATTTAACACTTCTGTTAACCTCTTTTCGTTGCCCCTGTTGGCACGCTTAAATGAAATTAAAAACAAGGTTTTGTTGAAGTTAGGCAGTTAAATTAAAGGAGTTGAAGACTATGGAGTATCTAACGAATTTTGCATCCGGTTTTATGAAACTATTTCAGACAGGTGGAAAAACTTTTATTGGATGGATGTCATCTATCATTCCAGTTGTTTTGTTATTGCTGGTTCTAATGAACGCAATTATTGCCTTTGTGGGAGATAAAAAAATGGCCAAGCTAGCGCGGGCTTCTTCTAAGAATCCAATTACGCGTTACTTGATTTTGCCATTCGTTTCAGCTTTTATGCTGGGAAACCCAATGGCGCACTCAATGGGACGTTTTTTACCGGAGTATTATAAACCAAGCTGGTATGCTTCAATTGCACAATTTTGTCATACAAGTAACGGAGTTTTCCCACACATTAACCCTTCGGAATACTTCATTTGGCTAGGAATTGCACAGGGAATTCAGAAGTTGGGCTTGAATACGATGGATTTAGCCATTCGTTACTTGCTCGTTGGCTTAATAATGAACTTTATTGGTGGCTGGATCACAGATTTTACGACGGCTTATGTGTGCAAGCAACAGGGAATTACACTTTCTAAGCAAGTCGACATTAATTAAGTAAAATAAAGGACGGGGTGATTGAAATGGCAAAAAAGTATCGGAGTATTAAAGTTGTTAAAGGAGCTGGCGGCTGGGGTGGGCCCTTGACGATCACACCAACAGCACAGAAACACAAATTTATTTATGTAACTGGTGGTAACAAACCACCGATCGTGGACAAAATCGCTAAATTAACGGGGATGGAAGCGGTCAATGGTTTTAAAACCTCCATTCCAGATGAGGAAACTGCACTAGCGATTGTCGATTGTGGCGGTACGCTACGTTGTGGAATTTATCCTAAAAAGGGGATTCCAACGATTAACGTGTTACCGACTGGGAAAAGCGGACCATTAGCGCAATTTATGACAGAAAGTAACTATGTATCTAATGTTACTGTTGCACAAGTTATGTTAGCTGATGAGGCTGAAGTTGACCATGCAGCGACTGTAACTAGTGAGGACGGAGACAGTATTCCAATAAAACAGGAAAGTACAAAATTTGACAGTACTCAGACGTTGACACAACAGACACAAAATCCAGGACTACTTACTAAAATTGGCATTGGAGCTGGACGAGTAGTTGCAACGTTCAATCAGGCTGCTAAAGATGCCGTGCAGACGGTTATTAATACGATTATACCGTTCATGGCTTTCGTTGCATTATTAATTGGCATTATTAACGGTTCCGGAATTGGTAAGCTATTTGCAAGTGTTATGGAGCCTTTAGCGGGAAATATTTGGGGGTTAATGATTCTTGGTTTTATCTGCTCTTTGCCTTTTTTGTCCCCATTATTGGGTCCGGGAGCAGTGATTGGTCAAGTTATCGGAACTTTGATCGGAGTTGAGATTAGCAAGGGAAATATTCCACCGCAATACGCTCTTCCGGCTTTATTTGCAATTAATACCCAAAATGGCTGTGATTTTATTCCAGTTGGACTAGGCTTAGCAGAAGCAGATGCTAAAACAGTTGAAGTTGGAGTGCCTTCTGTGCTGTATAGTCGCTTTATTAATGGTGTTCCGCGTGTATTTATTGCATGGCTTGCAAGTTTTGGATTATATTCAGGAAAATAAGCTATTCTCGGGGTGAATTCTAATGAGTGAGAAAAAAATTTTTGAAACGAATGTTGTTGAAATTGGGGAGGAAGCACGCGAATTCAAGGAAATTAAGATGCTGATTTTGTTTGGAGACCAAGCACCTGACGCCTTACGCCCTTCTTGTTATTTAATCAACGTTGAACCTGTTCAGGGAAAGATTGAACCTGACATGTTTTTAAAGATTGATACTAATAAGTACAGGATTACCGCTGTAGGGCAAGAAGTACAATCTAATCTTGCAAATTTAGGGCATATTGCGATTAGTTTTACAGGCGAAAAGCAGGCGAAGCTACCGGGAACACTGTATGTTGAGAAAAATGAGTATCCTGTGCTTGCAGTCAATTCAAAAATTATGATTGAAAAAGAATGAAATCTGCCGCAATTTAGGCAAGTGTAATGAACATAATTAACTTAAAAAGTTGGGTTACGTAACCCGGCTTTTTTTGTTTGGAAATATTTACATAAAAATTACATAAAATTGGCATGATAGTAGTGAAAGGCACTTAATGAAGAACCGATATTAGCTAGTGGAAGTGTGAAATCTATGCTGGTATAAGGAGAATCAATTTTATGTGGGTAAAATTAGAAAAGCTCAAGAATAGTTGTTGGCAAAGATTCAGAAGGAAGAAGCACAAACTGAACTTTTTTTCAAAAGTCCGCTTTAAGATTAGCGGGAAAAGCATCGGGACCTATGTTGCACTGTTAATTATTGCAGTAGCTTTTATTTCTATTCTAGGAATGTTACTCAGTTCATATTTAAATACGACGAATATTCTAATTTCACGTAACAACGCTAGCAAAAAATCAGCGGTTGAGGTAATCAATACTGAACAACAGTCAATTCATGATACTGCACAAAAAGCACTTGTAGGCATGCTGCAACAACCGGAATTTAAAGAGGAGTTCAAGCTGGATGCAATTTATGCATTAATACGTGCGGCGGAGAATGAGAACGGGGTAATAAAAAATGCCATCTTTACAACTGCAGACGGTAAATATGTGACTAATAACGATAAATTGGACGTGCATTATGCGCCGACAAAGCAAACGTGGTATCAAGAGGCTGTGAAAAAAGAGGGAGTTTTGAGTTGGAGTAGTCCTTATAAGGATCCGACTAGCCAACAATATGTAACCAGTGTTTCCGAAGCTGTCAGAGATGCAACTGGCAAACTTGGGGTATTATCGTTTAACATTTCCTATAATGACATTCAGGCGAACTTGGACCAGATGCAGATTGGACGCACTGGCACTGCAACCTTGATCTCAAAAAAAGGGATTGTGCTAGCAGCAACTGATCACAAGCTGGTAGGCAAAAATATCAGTTCAATGGCAGTCTTTAAGGCAATTGCACACAATAAAGCAAATGCGGGAAATGTCCTTCCCAAAGGAGGTTCACGAGTTGAAACCATTTATTATACTAAAGGAAATGGAGCTCAAATGTGGACGTTGGCTCAGGTACAAAGGGACGAATTAACGCCTGAAATAATGTCTTTAATAAGTGAGTCTTTGATTGCAGCCTTAGTCGTGTTGCTGATCGGGATTGGAATTGCAACGGCGGTAACGCGCTTGTTAAAGATAACCGCTGCGATCTTTGTGCATTTTTTGGCAGAAGCTGGCAACGGGCACTTGGTAAAAATAGAAGAGCATAAAGTTCCACGTAAGAAAAGAGTTGGAAAATTGACTGCACACCTGATAAAAAGCGATGCTGCTGGTAACGAATTACAGCAAGTTATTTTTCATTACAACAAAATGATTATGACAATTGGAGCTTTGATCTTAGGTATTCAAAAAGAAGGAGCTAATGTCTCACAAAGAACAGCTGCGTTAGTAGCATTATCACAACAGACAAACGCTGCAACTGAAGAAGTTACCAAGACAATTACTGCGGTTGCACAAACAACCAGTGAACAGGCTAAGAAAACGCAGCGCAGCGGAGAACAGATCCAACAGCTTTCTCAAGTCGTAAATGCACTGGAAGGGAAGATGGCCACGATGAAGCACCAGTCAGCATTAACCACGCATGTTAATCAAGAAAATGTCAATGTAATGACGCGAGTAGAGCAAAATTGGGAGCAACAAATAGCCAGTCTTGAAACTCAGGTGCATGACATTAACAAGATGGATGCAAGTATTCAAGATATTAATAAGATTATCGGAGTAATTAACCGAATCACTGCCAAGACCAATCTACTAGCATTGAACGCTTCAATTGAAGCAGCCAGCGCAGGAGATGCAGGGCGCGGCTTTGCTGTGGTAGCAACTGAGATCAGAAAGTTAGCAGAGCAAAGTAAAGCATCGACCAAAGAGATTGCAACTAATGTTGAAAGTATTCAAGCACGTTCAAAACAGGTTGTCGCTGGTACGGCCAAAGCGCTCGCAGGTGGGGAGGTACAAACTGATTTAATCGGACAAGCGATCACTTCTTCGAACAAAGTGGTTACGACAATTGAACAGCTTTTGGCGGGAATTGCAGCGACTGCAACGCTAACCCAAAAAATCATTGACATTCAAAAGCAGGTTTCAGCTAATCTTGCTGATATTTCGGCTGCAACTGAAGAAAATGCGGCGGGGACACAGGAAGTTTCGACTAATGCTGAAGAGGTCTTAGCAACGATGCAAGAATTTACCAAGCATGTCGCAGAATTACAGAAAATTGCAGCAAAACTAAAACAAAATTTAGTAGAAGGTTTTGTTGTTTAAGTGAAAGCCAATTACTAAATTACTAAATGCCAAGACGTCCACCGTGCACCTTGACCACATGGGATGTAATAATAAAAGCATCAGGATCAATATCGTGGATGGCACTCAACAAAGGCCCATAGCTTTGATTATCGACGACTAATAAGAGGAGCTCCTTTTGATTAGCACTGTATCCCCCGTGCACATCGTAAACAGTCAGACTCTGATCTGCAGCGAGCAGCATTTCTTGAAGTTCTGCAGTTTTAGTTTGGCTCATAATTTGGATCTGATATTTATGATCAAGGCCGGCCTCAATGTAGCGCATCACTAAAGAAGTAATTACAAGTGAAAAAACAGCCATAAAAAAGGCATTTAGACCTGAAACGAAAATATTGAAAAAAGTGACAACAAAATCAATTGCAAGTAACGAGATTGCCGTATTGATGTGGAAATATTTTTTTAAAATCAAAGGTGCGACAGTAGTTCCACCACTTGAGGCACTGATTCTGTATAACATTGCAATTCCAACTGCAAAAATCGCCCCGCCTGCAATAACAGCTAATAAAGGATCTGCGACAATCTTGAAACTCGGAGTGAGGTAAAGCAAGAGGGGAAGTAAGAAACTGCCTAAAGCGATTTTTTGGACCACTTGTCTGTCAAGAAAGACAGCCGCAAGAATAACCATTAGGGCATTGATAATCAGGACTGAAAAAGCAGGTGGAATTTTAAAGGAGGCATGCAATAAGATCGCAATTCCGGTTGATCCTCCAGCTGCGATGTTAATAGGTGAGTAGAAGAAGTTAATTGAAAGAGTAATAATTTCTAATGCAAGTAGTAAGATTCCTAATTGATACAGTGGATTTTTTGTTAACCTTCTTTTCATAATGAACTCCTTTCGACGTGGCTCATACAATTAAGTTTAACAAACCAGACCGTTTTGTTCTAATTATTAGACTAAAAAACTGACAACATTTTCACGACCTTTGAGAGTAAAAATGTTGTCAGTTTTTATTTTTATTAATGAGTTGCTTTAATCAAGCGTGCAATATTTTCCGCAGTCTGTGCGATGTCTGCGCGCCCATCGGCAAATGCAGCGGAAAGACTTTTGGCGCCAGAAACAGTTGCAAAAATTGCGGTGAAAATTCCTTTTTGATAAAGGACATCGACTTTTTCACCAACATTACCTGCTAAGGCAATGACTGGAGCATTCGGGGCCACGGTTCGAGTTGCAAGTGCGACTCCGAAGGGCGTTTTACCATATTGTGTCTGAAAGTCAATACCACCTTCACCAGTAAAAACGAAATCCGCATCAACTGCTTTTTCCTTTAAATGCGTGTAGTCCACGACAATTTCGATTCCCTTTTTTAGCTTGGCGTTTGTAAATGCTAACAAGCCAGCACCTAATCCACCAGCTGCGCCAGCCCCAGGGAATGCGGCTAGGTCTTTACCGGTTGCTTCTTGTACGATGCGAGCATAATGTGCCAGATTGTGATCTAATTGTGCTACCATGGCTGGTGTTGCTCCTTTTTGGGGACCAAAGACAGCAGAGGCACCTTGAGGCCCTACAAGTGGGTTTACTACGTCTGAAGCAATCAAAATATTGGTTGCCGCAATACGTGGGTCACGTTGACTAAGATCAATTGTGTGGAGTTTTTGGAGTGCACCTCCACCAAATTGAAGCGGCTGGCCATTGACATCAAGTAATTTAATCCCTAATGCTTGGGCCATTCCGGCACCACCATCATTTGTAGCACTGCCGCCGATCCCTAAGATGATTTTCGAAACTTGATGATCTAGTGCATCAAGGATAAGTTCTCCCGTGCCAAAAGTAGTCGCACGGAGCGGGTCACGAGTTTGTTCGGTGACATATCCAATCCCACTGGCTTCAGCCATTTCAATTACGGCGGTATTTCCATCTCCTAGTAAACCATAAGTTGCATTGACCTGCTTGCCCAGCGGACCAGTCACTTTTTTGGTGATCAAAGTTCCTTGACTGGCATCCACTAATGATTGAACGGTTCCTTCACCACCATCTGCCATTGGAACTTTAACAAAATTAGCGGTAGGGAAGACTTTTTGAATGCCGTTTTGAATTGCATCAGCGACTTCTTTTGCTGTTAGGCTTCCTTTGAAAGAATCTGGGGCGATAACGAATTTCATTTACTAATCCTCCATTAAAAGTATTTTAAAGGTGTAAGAAACCATACATTACTGTGGCCACCACCATTGCAGTTCCACCTACTAAAAATTCATAAAAGATTCCGCGTGAACGTTCTTTTAGATCCATATGCATGGCATTGGCTGTGACGTGAAAATAGTTACCATGTGGAAGCTGATCCAAAACGATTCCGCCAGTGTGGACCATCGCAGCGGCTGCTAATGGAGTGACTCCAAACCCAAGAATTGCTTTTGAAAAAGATCCGGTTGCAAGGATTACTCCAGTTGAAGTTGAAGCCGAAGCAGCAGCCATGAGCAGGCCGGATAACGGAGCAAGTAAGACACCGGAAATATGTGAAAGCTGAATTAATGAAATGATCTCAGCAGGTAAATTTGATGAAGTGATGGTTGCACCAATTGCACCTGCGCCTATCAAAATTAAGACGACGTCAGTCATTCTGCTGACACCGGCTTTGGCATAATTACGCAGCTGGTGTCCCTGTTTCATTGCAAGGGCACCCACGACTGCTGCAAAAGGAAGGACGTAAAGCGCGTCAAGGTTGAAACTCGTTAAAAAGGTCAGATGAAAAATTGATCCAAGCGGGTTGAGCAATAAAAGAACAATTGCCACAACGGGTGTGACTAGTGCTGATCCTAAAGAAGGCAAATCCTTATCTTTGCCAGCGGCAGTAAGATTTAAAAGATCATCTTCACGAACTTGACTACCTTTTTGCTTGATCAAATTAGCAATTAAGATTGTGACAGCTAAGGCAAAGAGAGCCGGAATGAAATCAGCGATCATTACTTGACTGAGTTCAACATTAAATCCCTTTGCAGCGGCAATCGTGTTGGGATTGGGCGAAATGATATTACCGGCTTTACCACCGCCTGAAAGGGCAACAAGTAAAGCTAATTTTGAAATTTTCATTCTTTGTCCAACTTCAAGCGCAATTGGTGCCACAATTAGAACTGCAACTGGAATGAAAACACCGACTGCTGTAATAACCATGGTTGCCAGTGCCAGTGCCAAAATTGCAAAATGGTCCCCCAACTTATTTACGATTGTGCGGGCAAGGGTATCAGCTGCGCCGGATTCCATCATGACACCTGCCAGCATTCCAGCAGCCAAGACACGTAAAACGGTGCCCATAACACTTTGAGAACCTTTAATTAAAATATCGAGTGTTTGAACAAGATTGGCGCCCCCCAGCAAGGAACCGCAAATTGCACCCAATAGCAGTGAGTAAACCGGGTTTAGTTTCTTTAAAATTAAGATAATAGCGACTGCTAGACCGCATAGAGCAGCCCACCAGGAAATAACAAGTGATGAATCCATAATAACCTCCAATTAATTGTGAAAAAATTAATAAATCGCACAACAACCATTGTAAAGAAAGTTGGTTTTAATTTCAATCTTTCTTTTAAATTAAATTTATTAATGGCTTAAAATACTTTTAAATCAAGATTATTCAAGAAAAAAGCAGGTTATCTGAAACTATCTTCCTTAAAAAAACTTAAAGTTCATTATTTCACACTTTTAAAAAATTAGGGAAATAAAATTGGTTCTGGTGCAAAAATTTTCAGACAACTCTATTTCGAGTATAACTAGCCTAAAAAGCGAGGTAGTTATGATGAAAAATTATTTTAAAGAGCGGCATTTCCAGAAAAGACATTATTTTGGTAGCCGTTGGCTGCTATTTCAGATTTTCATTGAGCTACGTGATATTGTTGAAATATTACGTGACCGTGGGATTACCATTCATCATACAACCATTATGCGCTGGGTTCACCATTACGGGCCACTATTCAAATTATTATGGCGGAACGTTAAAAGCCATTAAACAAGTGATTAAGGATGGATTATTGCCAACGGAGAATCACAAGTGCTCTAAATATCGTAATAATTTGATTGAACAAGATCATCGGCTAATTAAACATGTCTTGGTAAAATCAAGTGACTTTCAATCGCTACGAACGGCATTACAATCGTTAACCGAATTAGTAGCAAACTAGTATAGTAATGACTGTCAAAATGTGGTAAACAGGTTTCTTTATTATTTTGCACCGGAACCGTTGGAATAACAGCCAGTTTAATTCTGGAAGTCTTAATTGATTTCATACACTTTTCCTCATTTTACACATTAATTTACTTGTAAAGATTATTCAGCTGAAACTCTTTTAACATTTTGATAAATGCCTGGATTTCTTCATTGTTGTACTTAGAAATTACTTTTTTTCTTTTTTTAATTAAATTTCTATTCAATTGATTATCGGCTGCAACTATTTTTTTACCAAGCATCGTTAAAGAATATAACCTTTCTCTTTTGCTTTCAGGATTCACCTTTTTTTCAATTAGGTTAAATTTTTGCAGGCGTAATAAATTTTTTGAAAGCGTTCCTTGAAGTAATTTAACATTCTGATTAATTGTCACAGCGTTTATGTTGCTTGACTGATCTAGTTCATGAAGTATTATGAGATGTTTCTCTGACAAATGTAAAATGGCATGTTTTAAATGAATATTATTATCATTTGGAAGCTGATTTGCTAAATAGTCCATCCTTTTATTCCAATCGAATTGAGTAAATAGCTGGTTGATGATACTAAGTAATTCATTTGAATTCTCCATAAATATCGCCCCCTAAAGTAATTTATATAGTGTTCTTACAAGGATATAATATCAATTTCAAAAAAATCGTTTAAATTGTTAAAACAGTAATCATCACACAATTGGATAATTAAATGAATCAATTAAAGAATTGATAACCTAGAAACATTATAAGTGTTAAAAAGATTCCCATGGAATGTTATCTTAAATAAGTGTATAATACCTGGTTGAATAATAAAATACATTCCGGGGGAATCTTTTTTGAAAAATAAAAAAATTACATTGTGGATCGTTATTTTAATGACGTTTCTCTCATGCTTAAGTTCTAATATCGTAAATATCGCACTTCCCACAATTTCAAAAAAAATGTCTGCTCCGTTAAGCCAAGTACAATTAATTGTGACCAGTTATATAATTACAATTTGCATATTAATGCTTGTTTTTGGGCGTTTAGGCGACATAAAGGGAAAAATAAAAGTATTTAAATTTGGTATTTTGATATTCACTATCGGATCATTAATTTGTTTTTTGAGTACTAATTTTAATTTGATCGTCTTTGGACGCATTATTCAAGGAATAGGTGCTTCTGCTTACATGGCGAATAACCAAGGAATTATCACTGAAACCTTTCCCTTTGAAAACCGTGGTAAGGCTCTAGGAAGTCTTGCATCTGCAGTTGCACTTGGCACAATGCTAGGGTCACCATTGGGCGGCCTTATTGTTTCTTACCTCCCGTGGCACTGGATATTTTTTATTAATGTTCCTTTGGGAATTATTTGTTTTGCGTTGACGTGTTGGAAACTACCAAGCGAAAATATTAAAAGTGAAATTAAACTAGATTACTTTGGAAGTTTACTCGCCATGGTTTTAATGTTAATGATTTTTACCTTTTTTGAACTTGCCCCCAAATATGATTTTTCTATCGCTTTATGGCTGGGCTTTGGTATCGCTTGTTTCTTGTTAGGAATACTATTTGTAAAATTTGAAAAATATACAATTGACCCATTATTTAACTTTAATATATTAAAAAACAGAAGTTTTACTACAAATATTATTTGTGCTTTGCTATCATTCCTTTGTTTAAGCGCATCAATTATTTCATTGCCCTTCTTCTTTCAAAATGTTTTAAAGATGTCTGCTGCGACAACGGGATATATCATGATGATCCAATCAATTATTATGTTTTTTCTGGCTCCAATGGCTGGTAGATTAGTTGATCATTTTAGAGGAACAACAATTGCTTTAATTGGTTCAATTATACTGTTAATAGGCTTTATAATCTTGAGCATCACTTCACATTCTGTAAGTCTTGTTGGTATCATTTTAGGTATTGTCGTACTAGCACTTGGTCAGGCCTTTTATCAGCCAGCAAACAATACGTTGATTATGTCAGCAATTGAAGTTGAATATTTGGGAGTAGCAGGCAGTTTAAATTCATTGGTGCGAAATCTTGGACAGGTCATTGGTATTTTATTAGCCACCAGTATCTTGGCTCAGGCAAGAGCCTTATTTTATAGTATTGGAGTTCTTTATCTAATGTTAGCATTCTTGACTTTCATTACTTTTATTTTTTATTTATATGAATTTATTCGAAATAAAAAACAAATTTGAAAGTACACTTTAACATAAGGGTGTTACAAAAAAATGATTAAATGTAAAATCAAAAGAGGCTGGGACAATAGTCAAAAATCTATATTAGGTTCTGGTGCAAAAATTTTCAGACAACTCTATTTCGAGTATAACTAGCCTAAAAAGCGAGGTAGTTATGATGAAAAATTATTTTAAAGAGCGGCATTTCCAGAAAGACATTATTTTGGTAGCCGTTGGCTGCTATTTCAGATTTTCATTGAGCTATCGTGATATTGTTGAAATATTACGTGACCGTTACCATTCATCATACAACCATTATGTGCTGGGTTCACCATCACGGGCCACTATTCAAATTATTATGGCGGAACGTTAAAAGCCATTAAACAAGTGGTTAAGGATGGATTATTGCCAACGGAGAATCACCCGTGCTCTAAATATCGTAATAATTTGATTGAACAAGATCATCGGCTAATTAAACATGTCTTGGTAAAATCAAGTGACTTTCAATCGCTACGAACGGCTTTAAAAACCCTAAGTGGGATTGAAGTCATGCATCAGCTACATAAAACAAGCCAAAGAGAGCCTAATATCTTTGGTTTTTCGGCATTACAATCGTTAACCGAATTAGTAGCAAACTAGTATAGTAATGACTGTCAAAATGTGATAAACAGGTTTCTTTATTATTTTTGCACCGGAACCATAAAATTTAGCTTGTACCTGATAGGCACGAAATTCGGCCACTTGTGCAATTTTGGTTTACTATAAAACAAAGCTATGTTCTACTAAAAGTACGGAAGGAATAATTATGAAAATCAGAGTTGAAATTAATCGCAGCCTTGATGATACAGAGGTTATTATCCATGCTCCGTCAGATAATAAAGCTCATGAAATCTATCAGCTACTGCAAAAAAAGACCAAGCTGCAAACGTTAAAACTTTATGCGGCGACAACTGAATATTATCTGAGTGTTACTGAAATTCTCTTTTTTGAGACTGATGGTCGTCAAATCAGTGCCCATACTGCCGAACAAAGTTATACAACGCATTATCGTTTATATGAATTGGAAGAACTTTTACCCCAGATGTTTATGCGTGTTTCTAAATCCACGATTTTGAATACGGAGAAAATTTTTTCATTAACACATTCAATCTCGAGTTACTTGGTGTGTTTTCAAAATTCATATAAACAAGTTTATGTGTCGCGGAAATATTATAAAGAACTCAAGCAGCGACTTGAAGAAAGGGAGTAAGTATGATGAAACGGCAAAGATGGTTTTGGGGAGTTTTTTTCCTGTTGTGCGGATTACTTTTAATTGCAAGCAAAGTTGGATGGCTAGGAGGAAGTCTTGGATTTTGGAGTATTATTTTTACCGTGTTCTTTATTGCAGGTTTAGTTGAAGGACTGGTTCATTTCAACATCCCGGTGATTGTGTTTTCGGTGGCCTTTTTACTAATTGTCTATGCCAAACAACTTGGAATTACACAGCTAGTGCCATGGACAATTTTAGGTGCAGCAGTTTTTATTTCAGTCGGGTTGTCACTTCTTTTTCATGCTCGCTTCATTCATCTTAATCACTTGCGTTTGACCACTCCTTCTTCAGGTAAAGCGAGTTCAGCACAAGTAAAAATTGATGCTAAAATGGTGTCTACAATTCGCTATGTTAGATCTGAGGATTTTAAAGAAGCAGCAATCACGGCTTCAATGGCCAGTTTGAAAGTTTATTTCGATGATACGCTGATTAAAGGTGATTCTGCAGTCATTAATATTCATGGGTCACTTAGTGGAATTGAACTTTATGTACCTAAAACTTGGGATATTATAGTGCAAGTTGAACCTGTTTTAAGTGGAATTGAAGAAAAAGGTGGCGGTGTGACTGTTGCAGAAACTGCACGACCACGCGTGTATCTTAAGGGCGACTTGAATCTTTCGGGGCTTGAAATTAACTATATTTTTTGAAAAATTTAGTGAAAGATTAAGAGTATTCTAAGAGAATTGAAAAATGGAGTATTTAGAAAAATAAGTTTAGGAGAAGAGTAGAGATGGATATTTTAAAACCGCATTTTAAGCAAAATGTTGGCATGATTATCGGCGCGGTGATCGCAGTCGTTATTTTAGCAGCAAGTTCGTTATGGCAGCCGCGGCTTTTGCAGGATATTATGAATGCAATTATTGCTGATCGAAAAGAACGTGTGCTTGTTTATGGCATACAACTAATTGTTTTAGCGCTAATCGGAATTGCAGCGGGGATTGCAAGTACCTTTTTTGCGGCTAAAGTTGCACAGGCAGTTGCTACTGATTTACGGGCACAGACTTATCAGAAGATTCAGACCTTCTCATTTGGAAACATTGAGCGTTTTTCTGCAGGCAGCCTAGTAGTACGTCTGATTAACGATATTAATCAGGTTTTGAACTTGGTAATGATGCTTCTAACACAATTATTACGTTTACCAATTTTATTTTTAGGGGCGTTTATTTTAGGAATTTTGACAATTCCACGTTTGTGGTGGATCGAACTTTTAATGGTTGTCTTGGTTCTGGGACTTACCAGTCTGGTTTTTTCGCGCATGAGTAACCTTTTCATGCGTTTCCAGAAATGGGTGGACAATTTGAACTCGGTTGCAAAAGAATCAATGCAGGGAATCAGAGTGATTAAATCTTTTAATCAGGAACAAAGTGAAATTAAAAAGTTTGCAGGAGCAGCTGGTGAACTACGCGGACTCAACTTAACGATTGGTTATCTTTTTGCACTCTTAATTCCTTGTTTTATGCTAATTTCCAATTTGATGATTTTACTGGCAGTTTATTTGGTCGGAACAGGCATTACGGCTCACCCGGGTGAATTAGCAGCGATTGCTTCATATATTTCCTATTTGATGCAACTAATGCTTGCGATTATTATTGGGGCAATGACAATGACGATGTCTTCACGCGGGATGATTTCCTTAAGGAGAATAAAAGAAGTCCTAAAAACGAAACCCGATGTTCAGTTTGATCCAAAGGCTCCTGTTCAAGATCTGGCTGGAAGTGTGGAATTCAAGCAAGTCACATTTTCTTATCCTGGAGCCAAAACACCTGCATTACGCGCTGTCAGTTTTAAGGTCAAAGCTGGGAATTTCGTAGGAATAGTCGGTTCGACAGGTTCTGGGAAATCAACTTTAGCACAATTAATGGCGCGTTTATATGACCCTTCAGCTGGAGAGGTTGAAATTGGGGGGCAGAATTTGCGCAAGGTCAATGAAAAATCATTGCGCAAAGCAGTCAGCTTTGTTTTACAAAAAGCGATCCTTTTTTCAGGCTCAATTGCTGATAATTTAAAGCAGGGCAAAGCTGATGCAACCGAAAAAGAGCTTAGTTGGGCGGCAAATATAGCCCAGGCAACTGAATTTGTCGAAAAGTACACTGAAGGATTTGCACATCATGTTGAGGAACGCTCTTCCAATTATTCAGGTGGGCAGAAGCAGCGTTTGTCAATTGCACGAGGAGTTGTGGGTCGTCCCAATATTCTAATCTTGGATGATTCAACATCTGCATTGGATGCCAAGTCAGAAAAATTGGTGCAAGAGGCTTTAGCACATGAACTTGCACAAACAACGGTGTTCATGATTGCTGAAAAAATTTCTTCAGTTATCAAAGCTGATCAGATCTTAGTTCTAGATCAAGGCAAGTTAGTTGGGAGTGGAACACATAGTCAACTGCTCCAAGATTCACAAATATATCGCGAAATTTATGCGGCGCAATTATCTAAAACAAAAAAGGGGTGAGCATGCCAAATGAAAGGGTTAAAAGATTCATTGGGGTATTTTAAACATTATTTACAGCCATACTGGAAAGGTTTGGTGTTTGTTGTCGGACTAACAGTGCTGTCAACCTGGGCACAGATTGAAGCACCGATTTATTTAGGAAAAGCAATTACAGCTTTAAGCCGTTATTTAATTGCGTATAGCAATCCACTCACACGTCCGCATGCGTCACTTTCAAGTTTTCATAATGCGATCTGGTTAATTTTGATTTTCTTCATTTTAACGGTAGTTACGATGTTGATTTCAAGTCTGTGGATTTCTTATATTAATGGTTATTCAACGAATAATATGCAACGTGGGCTTTTCAAGAAGCTACAAAAAATGACGGTGCGGTATTTTGATAGTCATCAGGACGGGAAAATCCTGTCACTTTTTACGTCTGATTTGGATAATATTTTCAATGCAATGAACCAGGCTGTTTTCGAATTGATTTCACAAATAATTTTGTATATCGGTGTCTTGTGGATTATGTTCTCGTTGAACGTTAAATTGGCGTTTGCAACTGTGGCTTCCACGCCGTTTGTCATCTTGATTGCCTATATTATCATTAGAAAGGCACGTTTCTATATTGATAAGCAACAAGATGAAATCAGTGGCCTCAATGGCTATATCAATGAACAAATTAACGGACAAAAAATTATTATTACAAATGGACTTCAAAAAAAGTCTGTTGCGGAATTTAATGTCTTGAATGAACGTGTACGCCATGCAACTTTCAAAGGACAACTATATTCAGGATTACTCTTTCCAGTGATGCAAGGTCTCTCATTGTTAAACCTTGCAATTGTAATTGCGTATGGTTCTTGGATGGTGGTCAGTGGCGATCTTGGAAAAGCTGTTGGCATCGGTTTAATAGTTACTTTTGTACAATATTCACAACAATATTTTCAACCAATTACACAGATCACATCGATGTACTCAATGATTCAGCTTGCATTGACAGGTGCTAAGCGGTTGGCACATGTGCTTAAGCAACCTGAAGAAGAACGGAATGCAAATGGCAGTGAGCTTAAGGAGATTAGGGAAGGCGTTGAGCTTCAAGACGTACATTTCGGATATGATCCTGACAAAGAAATCTTGCATGGAATCAATATCAAGGTTGAAAAGGGTAAGATGATTGCGCTGGTTGGCCCTACCGGCTCGGGAAAGACAACAGTTATGAACTTATTGAACCGTTTCTATGATGTGACTTCTGGAAAAGTTCTCTTTGATGGTCAGGATACACGTGAGTTCTCATTATTTTCTTTACGGCAAAATATTGGGATTGTTTTACAGGACTCAATTTTATTTACTGGTACAATAGCCGACAATATCAAATTTGGAAAGCCAAATGCCACTGATCAACAAATGATTGCGGCGGCAAAACAGGCTCATATTCATGATTATATTGAAAGTTTGCCAGATGGTTATCAGACAAAGGTCGATGATGAAAATTCTGTTTTATCGGTTGGTCAAAAACAGTTACTGAGCATTGCACGCACATTATTAACCGACCCAGCCTTTTTAATTCTTGATGAGGCGACTTCAAATGTTGATATGGTTACAGAAGAAAAAATCAAGCTGGCAATGGATAATGTGATTGCTGGACGAACAAGTTTTGTAATTGCACATCGTTTAAAAACGATTGTTGGGGCCGATCAAATTATTGTTTTAAAAGACGGTCAAGTCATTGAACAAGGTAAGCATGAACAGTTGTTAACACAAAAGGGCTTTTATTATAATCTTTACACTAACCAGATGGTATTTGAATAAAAGTGTGCAAAAAGGTGTTAGGTTTTAAGGCTTAGAGTTCGAGCACATTAAGAAAGAAGTGCCGACAAACAGCGTTTAGTCTCCGTGGACTAAGGCCTGAGTTACAAGGTAACCCGGACTTGGTTACGCGTAAGGCAGACTTAGTCACAGGAGATTGCTGGGTGGAGCATGTTAAGAAAGAAGTGCCGACAAACAGCGTTTAGTCTCCGTGGACTAAGGTCTGAGTTACAAGGTAACCCGGACTTGATTACGTACAAAATAAAGGAGAGTGTGACATAAGTCGGGAAAATTTGAGTACTAACTCGAAATTACGAACATAGCGAGTACTTTGCTATGAGTAATTGGAAAGTCAGACGGAAGATTTTGACTTATGGAACACGTTTATCCGGAATAAAAGAGGGACCGTGACAAAAGTTAAATTTTGTCACAGCCCCCTTTATTTTTATACACTAGGCAGTGTTCCCCTTAATCAGTTGTTAAGTTGCCATCGTCTGACTAAAAGTTGCCAACCAATTGCTGCTAGGAAACAGAACAAGCCGAAAAGACTAATTTTTGCACCTAATCGCAAGCCTGGGGTCCGATAGGAAAACTCGACTTGATGGCTGCCAGCTTTTAAGGGAATTCCTAAGAAGCCGGTATTGGTCTGATAGGGTTTAACTGTGCGGCCATCGACACGCGCACTCCAGCCTTTTGAGTAAGGAATCGACGAAGTTAGAATTCCCTTTGTTTTCGTCGTAATTGTCCCGCTTAGATGATTAGCTGTGAATTTAAGCTGCTTGAGACGCTGTTTTTGCAGTTGCTTAACTTCTTTAAAATACTGGTTATCGATTTGGGTTGCTGTGATCTTCAACTTAAATCGATATGTCCCCAATTTTGACGGAGAAATTGTCAAAGAAGCAGGCAGCTGTGAAAAGAAGCCGAGATTCATTAAACCATAATTGACAGTTTTATAAAAAGAAAGTTCATCTTGGTTAGGCTGTGTGATTTTCTCAGTTCCTTTACTGGAAGAAACACTCAAAGAATAGCTCTTGTCAGGTGTTCCCTTAAGCACGTGTGCACGCAAATAGCTATAATAGCTCAACCGTTGATTGAGTGAGAGTAAACCTGAATTTGAAGTTGTTTCGTGCGAAACATCCAATTGTAACTGCTTTTTAAGTGAAAATGGAGTGTAGTCCAAGTTCTCAAAATCTAAATGCAATTCGCTATTGCGGTATTTTTCAGGATTTTTCAAGATAATGGTGTAAGTTTCAGCACGATCTTCACGGGTAATTTTTTGCGTAGAGATTAGATTGCCACGGCTCGAAATAATAGTGTAAGGAACAGTTACAACATTCTTGGCTAAGGTCGCATGCTGGTATCCTTTACTGCTGTGGTTGCCAAGATAAACACCGCTAGCAAGTGCCCGTTCCTTTTCAGAGGCTGAAAGGTGACGATAGGTATGCGCGCTGATGACGGTATTTTGCCAATAAAGTAATGGAAAAGCATACTTGGTACGATAACGCAGTGTTTGTTGATCGTTTGTTGAATGTTGATTAGCATCAAGATTTCTGGTTGCAGCTTTGTCTAAAGTATAACCGGCAGGGATCTTAGTATCGTTAGGCTGGTTAGCTTGAACGAAGAGATACCGGACTCCTAAGAAGTTGTTTAAAATAGTACGGTCGTCCATTTGCCCAAGCGGAATATTAGCTTCAAATTGAGAATTATGCATACTGCTTGCAAAGTTCCCAATATTTTTATTTTGCAATGAGTAATAGGAGCTGATTGAATTAAGCTTGCTAGGTTGGGTATTGTACATGTGAATTCCTGCACCCAGACTGTAATTTTGACTAATAGTTGAAACTCGGTATTGATTGTGTGGTTTTAATTGACGATCTAAGCCGGCATAGCGTAAAGCGGTCCATTTTTCGAAGGCTTTTTGTGGCAGCATCTCGTTTGAGTAACCTCCGTTGTAAGGTGCTGCAAAGTAAACGGCATTGAGTGCGGTATTTGAGATTAGCAGGAGCATAAATATTAATTGCCAGTGACGGTTTTTCGAAGTTCGATAAAAGACAATCAGGCCATAGCTAATAAAAAGGAAGATCACCGGGATAAATAATTTTTCGTTATTCTGAAAGAAATAATTGATTAAGAGCAACAAACTGTAGCCTAGAAGGCAAAATGTAAATGCCCGCAGCATTCGAGGTGAGATTAGCTTAATATGATTAATCAGCACACAGGTTGCAAGCGCAAGTGGCAGCACCAGTAACAGTGTCCAGCGATTGGAAGGCGAGGTCATTCCGTTAAAAAAAGCACCACAGGCAGGAAATAACAGCATAATTCCCCCTAGGATAAAACTTGTGCTCAAAATTGGATAATTGCGATGTTTTGCAATGATATAAAGCAATGCAAAGAAACTCAGACTTGCAAAACCGAGTGCACTCCAGAAGTAAAAATCACGATTACCACCGTTAATTAACTGGGAAGGAAGCGCAAGATAATAATAGAGTGGGTATAATTTTAAACCATTTGCAAAAGAACCTGAACTGCGCGTGGAGTTAAAGACGGCATAAATTTCAGGGAGTAATAAAACAGCGGTTAACAGGAGGCTCAAAAGCGTACTGCTGCCCAACTTTAAAACTGTTTTTTTAAAGATGCCCTGATGGCGATAGTAAAAGAAGTAACGTAAAATTAAAAAGATAAAGGTTCCAATGCCTAAGATGTAGGCAAAGTAAAAGTTGTTAAACAGCATCCAACTGAACATCAAAGTTAGTGGTAGGTTTGAGTAGCCCTGTAAGACACGTTCGACACACAGAATTAATAGTGGAAACAAGATGAAAGGGAGTGTGAAAAAGGGTTGGGCAATATTTGAGTAGAGCAAAAAAGCATTAAAAAGATAAACAAGACTACCACTGATGATGACTTGGTTATGAAATTTAAAGTGAGCTGCAAAGTAGCAAAATGAAAGCCCGGCACAATAAAGCCGCAGAACAATCAGAACTTGGTAACCCAGACCAACTTTTGTGGCTGGAAATAATAGGATTAAATAGTTGAAGAGATCACCAATGATATAATAAGAATTAATTTGAAAAAGATCTCCCCCTAGCCCTAGTTTCCAAGACCATTGCGGAAGTGGAGTGGTCGGATGATTAAGCATGGAAAGAAGTGTTTTTCGAAATTCGCTTAGGAGCGGCAAATGCTGTTGCGCCCCATCCAAACGCCAGATTAATGAATGTCCGGTAGCCAGATATGTACCATAAACAAAGAGTGCTACCACGAAAAAAACTGCAGTATACTGCAGATAAAGGTTAAAATTATTTTTTTTATCAAAAGAAAATTGCACAAAAAAAGCCTCCTGCCTACTCTCAAGTATTGTACATTAATTCCTTGAAAGTTGCGAAGGCAGGGGACAAATTTTAAGAAGTTGTTATTTTTCTTCTTTAACAATGTAAAGCGGACGGTGCTTGACTTCCAGAAAAATTTTTCCAATATATTTGCCTACGATACCAAGGCAAAAGAGCTGGATACCACTAACAAACAAAATGATGCAAACTAGTGAAGGCCAGCCGCTAGTGGGGTCACCGAAGAGAATGGCACGAATGATAATCCAAATAATTGCGATGCCGGCGCCAATAAAGGAAAAAAGTCCGGTGAAAGCCGCGATATTCAGGGGCACATCTGAGAAGGCTACAATGCCATCAATCGAATATTGCAACAAATTCCAAAAACTCCAGCTGGTCGTACCAGCAGTTCGTTCTTTATTCGGATACTCAAGATATTTTGTTTTGAAACCGACCCAGCTGAACACGCCCTTTGAAAAACGGTTGTATTCCTTAACTGCTAGAATTGCGTCAATCATCTGCCGAGTCATCATCCGAAAATCACGTGCTCCATCCACGATAGTAGTGTCTGAGATGCGATTGATCAATTTGTAAAAGAGATGTGCAAAAAAGGAACGAATCGGGGGTTCACCCGCGCGATCTGCGCGGCGTGTGCCGATACAATCGTATTCGCCTTCACTCAAAAGTTGATGCATCTTGGGTAAAAGTTCAGGTGGATCTTGTAAATCAACGTCCATTACTACGACATAATCGCCAGTTGCACGTTGTAACCCGCAAAAAAGTCCAGCTTCTTTACCAAAATTACGTGAAAAGGAGACGAAATGGACGTGTTGTGGATCCTGTGCGTGCAAATTACGCAATTCCTGTAAGGTATTATCTGAGGAACCATCATTGATAAACCAGTATTCAAATTCAACATCCGGCATTTTCTCTTTTGTTTTTTCAACTTCAGGATAAAAAAGTGGAATCGATTCTTCCTCGTTGTAACAAGGGACAATGATTGACAATTTGCTGCTCATTTTTAAGTCACTCCATCTATGAAAGTATTTGACGAATAAGGCAGCTGTTACTGCTTCTTCTTTGCGGCTGATGCGATTAAGGCGTCAACGAATTTTTCTAAGCTGGCAAGATCCTCAGCAGTGTCCGGGGCAAGATTGATCTTTACGCTTGCAGCACCTTTTGTAGCGCCAGTCTGTTTGAATGCTTCTTCAAATTGATCAACGGCAACACAATAGTATTCACCGTAAAAAGTGTCACCTGACCCAGCAACTCCAAAGACTTTGCCAGTTAGGTCGAGTTCTTGAAGATCTTCAAAAAAGTCCATTCCTTCATCTGGAAGAGCGCCCTCATCGTAAGTATAAGGAGTCACAATACAGATATCGACATCTTCAAAATCAGAAGCATCGCACTGGGAAATTTCTTCCGTATCGACCTCAACGCCCTTATTTTCGAGGGCCTCTGAGACAATATCGGCAACATCTTCATTATTTCCGGTGATCGAAGCAAATACAACTTTAGCTTTTGTCATTAAGTAAACTACCTTCTTTCAACTATCTGCTGTGCCTCATTATAGCAGATAATCGGTAAATACTGAAAACAACATTTAAGGGCTTGTTTGTGTAACACTAAATGTGCCGCTGCCAATAACGAATTTTTAGGTTATAATAAAAGAGTAAATTAAATTGGAGGCAGCTATCGATAATGATTACATTAAAGTCACCGCGAGAAATTCGTGAGATGGAAAGGTCAGGGGCAATTCTTGCAGGAATGCACTTGGGCTTGAGAAAGATTATTAAACCAGGAATTTCAAGTTGGGAAATTGAAAAATTTGCGCGTAAGTTTTTTAAAGAACACGATGCAATTCCGGAACAAATTGGATTTGAAGGTTACAAATACGCAACCTGTGTCAGTGTGAATGATGAAATTTGTCATGGTTTTCCCCGCAAAGACTTGATTTTGAAGGATGGGGACTTAGTTAAAGTTGATACAGTTGTGAATTATCATGGTGCGATGAGTGACTCGTGCTGGAGCTATGCGGTCGGAAAGGTAACCCCAGAAATAGAGCGCTTAATGAAAGTCACAAAAGAAGCGCTCTATTTGGGCATTGATCAGGCTCAGGTGGGCAATCGAATTGGCGATATTGGAGCTGCAATTCAGCATTACACCGAAGAAGTTAACGATTATGGTGATGTTCGCGAGTTTATTGGACATGGAATTGGACCGACGATGCATGAAAGCCCTAATGTGCCTCACTATGGTCAAGCAGGAAAAGGTCTGCGTTTGCGTCCCGGAATGACGATTACAATCGAACCGATGATTAATACAGGGACTTGGAAAGCAGTTATGGATGATCCTAACGGTTGGACGGCCAGGACTGCAGATGGCGGCTTTTCGTGCCAGTATGAACATACTCTCGTGATTACGACTGCGGGGCCTAAAATTTTGACATCGCAGGATCCAGAGCAGGATAAAAAATATTTACTTGATTAAAGCCGACTTTATTCATAAAATGTAACTGGTGTTAAGATATTTTTTTAATTTTTCACCAAAAGTATGCCCATGCTGCTAGAATGCAGCTTTAGCTGTTTATCATCTAGAAGACTGGTGCTATAATGAGGGATGTATTTTGACAACGCTAACAGATAAAGGAGCTCGCATGATGAAAGTTAGAAAAGCTGTGATTCCGGCCGCAGGTTTAGGAACACGTTTCCTGCCAGCAACTAAGGCCCTGGCAAAAGAGATGCTGCCAATTATTGATAAACCAACGATTCAGTACATTGTGGAAGAAGCAAAAAAATCAGGTATTGAAGATATCTTGGTGGTTACTGGTAAAGGCAAGCGCCCAATTGAAGATCATTTCGATTCAGTTCCGGAATTGGAACAGAATTTAAAAGAAAAGGGAAAGACGGATCTGCTCAAACTAGTTGAACAGACAACCGATATTAACTTATACTTCATTCGGCAGTCGCATCCTCGAGGACTTGGTGATGCCGTCTTGATGGCAAAGGACTTTGTAGGCAACGAGCCTTTTGTTGTAATGCTTGGCGATGACTTGATGAGAGATAAGGTTCCGCTGACTAAGCAGTTAATTGATCGTTACGACCAAACCCACGCTTCAACTTTAGCGGTAATGAAGGTTCCGCATAAAGAAGTTTACAAATATGGTGTCATTGATCCAGGTTCTGAAACAAGTGCAGGGCTTTATGATGTCAAAAAGTTTGTTGAAAAGCCTGCAGTTGATAAGGCACCTAGCGATTTAGCAATTATTGGTAGATACTTATTGACACCTGAGATTTTTGGTATGTTAGAGACACAAAAACCAGGTGCAGGCAATGAGGTTCAGTTAACCGATGCAATTGATCGCTTAAATAAAATTCAACGTGTTTTTGCACATGAATTTAAAGGTGAGCGCTTTGATGTTGGCTATAAATTTGGCTATTTGAAGACTTCTATTCAATTTGGTTTGGAACATCCAGAAGTCAAAGATGACTTGAGAGCATATATCAAGGAATTGTCCAAAAATTTGAAATAAGCAGTGAGTAATGTGGTTTGCCTAATTTAAGGTTAATTAAATTCCAATTGTGTTTTTGGAATCGGACACGTTAATTGGCAAATCTAAAAAAATAACGAGAAGGGGCTGTGACAAAAGTTAAATTTTGTCACAGCCCCTCTTTTATTCCGGCTAAACGTGTTCCATAAGTCAAAATTCTCCATCTACTTCGAATTACTCATCGCAAAGTACCCGCTATGTTCGTAATTTCGAGTTAGTACTCAAATTTTCCCGACTTATGTCACACTCTCTTCACGTTATTTATTTCGCTTAAATGTATTTCATTAAGTTAAAGATTTGCGGCTAACTTTGAATTACACGAAGCGATCTGCGTTGCAGGTTTAAATAAAGACACAAATTCGTTGGAAGCGATCCATGCTGTCTTAGTTTTGTTTTGGAAGAAAGTGCCAGTGCTTGTCTTTTGTGCAAATGAGTCATGCACTTGAATATTTTTTGGGGAAGACTTAATAGTTTTTATTGAAATTATTTAAGTTATATCTGATAATTACTAGGGAAGAGTTTTAATTTTATGAATTAAAATAAGGGGAGACAAAAATGACACGTAAAAGAAGTCAAAAGAAGAATCTAAAATGGTTATGGGGAGTGGTACTAGCAGTTGTTGTAGTTGCAGTGGCTTTTCTAGGGTTACGCAGCAATGTGGTCCGTGCGCATCTGCAAAATTCTTTTGGGGACACGGCACAGCATCAAAAGTCTGAATATAAAAAACAACAAAGTCTCGCACGGAAAAAATATGGAACGCAACAAATAGCAACTTCAGCTAGCACCAGCAGTTCTGCGCAAAATAAGCAAGCAAGTAAGGCAAAGACAGTTACAACTGCTTCAAGTAGTAGTGCTAAACAAGCATCCACGCAAAAGAGCCAGTACCAATACTATGTAGTGCACGCAGGAGACACCTTATCGGCAATTGCAACGAAATATCAAACAACTACTTCAGAATTAATGCAGCTTAATAGTCTCGAAGATGGGGCGATTTCTAGCGGGACCACTCTGAAGGTTCCAACGACTAGTACAACAGCTGCCACAGGTGAGCAATCCAGTAGTAATTAGCTGTAGAATTTAAGGTGTCATGGTATAATTTATGCTGAACAGATTAGGAGGTGGCAGAGATTAAAAAGGGGAGCGTTAACTTTGCTACGATCAAAGATGTAGGTTCAGCAATGCTGCAACGAAGTGCAGGCGTCAATCTTAACAACACTGCAATTGTAATTGCATATTATTCTTTATTGGCAATTTTTCCAACGATTATTTTACTGGGAAACTTGATGCCGCTTTTGAATTTGAATGCAGCAACAATCTTGAATTACCTGCAGACTGCAGTTCCTGGGACAATCTATAATACCTTGCGCCCTTTAGTAACTTCGTTTTTACAAAAGGGAAATGGGGGCGTAATTTCAATCAGCGCACTTGTGGCTTTATGGGCGGCTAGCAGGGGAGTTAATGCACTCAAGCTGGCTATGAATAATGCTTATGGGGTCAAAAATTCACAAAGTGCGATTGTCGTGCGGCTGGCTTCATTTTTTTTAACGCTCGTATTTGTAGTTTTAATGGTGATCATCATTACATTGTTTAGTTTTGGACAGCTGGTTTTAGATTACTTAACGCCGCTGCTGCATCTTCCAACGGATTTAATCAGTCTTTTTGGAACATTCAAGTGGCCGGTAACGGTTGTGGCTTTGTTCTTTATTATTAGTTTAATGTACTATTTTTTACCAAATGCCCACATTCACTTGCACTTGATTTTTCCAGGAGCTTTTTTGGCAACGGCAGGTTGGGTTTTACTTGCACAAGGTTTTTCGATCTATGTGCGTTATTTTGCACGTTCTGTTTTAAGCTATGGGACAATTGGAACTTTTATCGTGTTGTTGTTTTGGTTGAACTATGCAGGTTGGGCGATTATGCTAGGAGCTGTGCTTAATGCAACTTTAGAAGAAAAAAAGTATCATAAAATTGAACCAAAATCAGGTAAAATTCGGCATTACATTGAAAAATATCGTCCGGATCATGAAAATAAAGATTAAAAAGGAGCGGGTGACATAAGTCGGGAAAATTTGAGTACTAACTCGAAATTCCGAAGATAGCGAGTACTTTGCTATGAGTAATGCGAAGCTAGACGGAGAATTTTGACTTATGGAACACGTTTATCCGGAATAAAAGAGGGGCTGTGCCAAAATTTAACTTTTGTCACAGCCCCTTGAACGTACCAGCATATTGCCAGGTAAACTAGTTTAAAAATTAGGTTGGGTTTGAAGACTGATTAAATTCAGTTTTTCTAACCGAACCTTTTTATTTGCCTTAAAATGCCGACCGGACTTTTAACTATGACTGAATTTCTTTGTCTAAAAGTTGTTCGATGTCCGTCAGAGCGAATCCCTTGCGATAGAGTGTTTGTTTGATTTTAAACTTTTTTTCTTGAGAAGTTAACAAATGATACTTTTTGGCAGCTTTTTCGAATTGCAAGGTGAGCGCTTCTTTCTCAGATTGGAGATCGTTTGTTAAATCAAGCGTTGCAAGTGCAGTGGTAATCTCATCAAATGAAAATCCTTTGGAGAGCAGCCGCTGCTTTATTTTTTGCAAACGCAGCTTGCTGGATTGATTGTGATATTGTTTTGCAAGTTTGAGACAGAGCTTTTGGAGATTAGCAGTTGCTGTTGCTTCATCGTACTCACTGGCAGCTGCTGTAATTGTTTCTGCTGGAATCCCTTTTTGTCTTAATTGTTGTTGAATCACTTTGAATCCTTTATCAGAGGTTTTCAACATTGTTCTAATGTAACTTTCAGCAAATTTCTGATCATTCACTAAGCCTTCTAAGCGCAGTTTTTGCTGCACTTTAGCAATTACTTCCGGGTCAGCTTCATATTTACGTAAATAAGTATAGATCTCTTTTTCGCTCCGTAATTGATAGCTAAGGTAATTTAGGGCTTTTTCGTAAAACTGTGAAAAACTGTCTTCAGTACTTAAAATTTGCTTTAGTTGTGCAGTGATTTCCTGTCCCTTGTAAAGTTGGTGTTTAATCAGCACGCTTTCACTGACAGAAAAGCTATAATGTCCATCAAGATAAATATTATAGCGTCCTTTTTTTCTTTGGGTTTTAATCATAGTTATTTTTTGTGGCATAAGCGAACCTCCAGCAGTATTTTCATTTTTTATTATACATGACTAACTGCCGGCAAAAAAAGAGAATTGCAGTGTTATAATTAACTATCACAAAAACTAAGGAGTTTACTGCATGCAATACGAGAAAAACAGGAGCGTAAAAGGAGTTGCACTGACTAGTGGGCAGCGTTTTCCTTTAACAATCAAAAGGTTAGGAATTAACGGTGAAGGAATTGGTTACTTTAAACACAAGGTTGTGTTTGTGCCAAATGCTTTACCGGCAGAAGTGATCGTTGCTGAAGTGGTCCGTGATAATCCGCATTATGCAACGGCTAAGGTGCATAAGATCCGCGAAAAAAGTCCGCACCGGGTTGCAAAAAGGGATGACTACGATGTCGGCGGGATTGAACTTGAACAGCTCGCTTATGAAAAACAACTAGAGTTTAAACGTGATATTATTATGCAGTCACTTGAAAAGTTTAAGCCGCGCGGATACCGGCATTTTATTTTGAAGCAGACCCTCGGGATGAAAGTCCCTTATGAATATCGAAATAAGGCTCAGTTTCAAGTGCGTCAAAATGAACGTGGAGAAGTTGTAGCGGGATTATATAAAAGAGGCACACATGAGCTAGTTGCACTGCCAACTTTCAGTACCCAGCGTCCACTGACAATGAAAATCATGCGGATAGTTTGCAGTCTCTTACAAAAGTATGAAGTTCCCATTTACAATGAGCAGCAAAACTCCGGAATTGTCAAGACATTGGTGGTTAGAGAGTCAGTTGCAACGGGTCAGGCACAGCTTGTTTTTGTTACAAATTCACCTAAATTTCCACATAAAAAACCGCTGTTAGCTGAGTTGCAGCAGGCTGTTCCACAGTTAAGCTCGGTCATGCAGAATATTAATATGAACCAGGACGCGCTTATTTGGGGAGCAGAAACTAATTTGCTTGCAGGACAAGACTTTATTGTCGATCAACTGGGTACAGTTAAGTTCAAGCTTTCTGCACGTGCCTTCTTCCAGTTAAATCCTTCTCAGACTGAAGTAATGTATCGTAAAGTAGAAGAGGCACTTGCCTTAGAAAAAGGAGAAACCTTGATTGATGCTTACTGTGGAGTGGGGACAATCGGTCTTTTTGTGGGGCAACATGCAAGTGAAGTCAGAGGGATGGATATTACACCTGCCGCAATTACGGATGCACGTGCAAATGCACAGTTAAACAAACGCACGAACACTCGGTATGAATGTGGAAAGGCTGAAGAAGTTATCCCGCAATGGATAAAAGAGGGTTTTGTAGCGGATGCGCTGGTAGTTGATCCTCCTAGAACTGGATTGGACTCAGAATTGCTTAAAACGATTATTACGGTTCGCCCACGCAAATTTGTCTATGTTTCTTGCAATCCGGCAACATTGGCTCGTGATTTGAAAGAATTGGTTAAGGTTTATCAGGTCGAGTATATCCAGCCAATTGATATGTTTCCGCAGACAGCAAGAAGTGAAGCAATTGTGAAGTTAACTCTGCGGTAGGTGGTGTTGAAGACTGTTGTTTAAGAGGTTATTTATGAATAAGAAAAAATTTTTGGGAGGCTTGTGTTTCTTTTTGTTGGTAGGTTGCCTGCTAGTTGGAAGCCTCACCTTATCTCAAGAAACACAGCATACACGACAAAAAATTGAACAAAAAAGTCATAAAAAGCTGAGTGTTAAAGAACGTAAATACTTGAAAAAAGTTAAGGCCATCAGCGAGTATACGGAGCATCGTCTGCAAAAATCCGGTTTTACAGGTGAAGCGTTGTTGATTAAGGATGGCAAGGTGGTTTATCAGCAAGGTTATGGATATGCAGATGTAGATAATCAGGTACCAAACGGCAGTAAAACAACGTATCAAATTGCTTCGTTGCAAAAATCAGCTACTGCAATGATGATTATGCTGTTAGCTAATAAAGGCAAGCTTTCCTTAAATGATCATTTGGCAAAGTATTATCCAAATATCAAAAATGGCAACTTAGTGACACTCAGACAAATGCTAAACATGACGTCTGGAACTAATTTAGCGACCATGCCGCGGAATGTCTTAACAGCGACCGCGTTAGTCAATTATGTCAGTCATAAAATTCAGATTAACGTTAAACAGATTGGACGTCAAAGCTACCAGCCCGCTAATTATGTGCTTTTGGCCGGAATCTTGCAAAAGATTACACAACACAGCTATGAAGACTCCTTTAACACAATGATACGTAAACCATTAAAGCTCAAGAACACTTATTTTTTTAATGAAGAACAGGCTCAAAGTCAAAAAGCGCTTGCATATACACAAGTTAAAGGTAAGCAGTTGCGGAGGATAAAAGAGCAGGCTTTTCAATATTCTAATGAATTAGGGACTGGAAACTTGTATATGAGCACACCGGACCTTTACAAGATGCTTAGTTCATTCTTAGACGGAAAGTTTTTAACGCAAACTGAGACGCGGCTTTTATATACCACCTTCCCCCCACGAAATAATTATAGTGCGGGGTTGTATCATTTGGCGCAACTGCCAGAATTTAAAAAACTAGGGATCACATCAGGGTATCATGTACATGGCTATGAATATGGTTATGAGACGGTTGGCGACTTGTCCGCTAATGGAAAAGATGCTGTGATTTTACAGACGAATGTCGCAAATTTGCATAAACCCTTTAATTTGGTGCTTGACGCGGATCTTTACCATGCACTCTTGCAGACCTTCAAAAAATAAGCTTAAACCAAATAATTTTTGGGATTTCTGGCACAAGTTTGCTATAATAGTTATGATATCGGTGTAAAATTACACCTGTGTTTATAGAAGGCAGGTTTTTCCATGCGGCAGTCAAAAGAACCAAGGGAAGGTGACTTTATCACCATCAAAAGTTATAAACACGATGGCAGTTTACATCGAACGTGGCGAGATACGATGGTACTAAAGACAAGCGAAAATGCCCTGATAGGCTGCAATGACCATACTTTGGTTACAGAAGCAGATGGGCGTCGTTGGGTTACCAGAGAACCGGCTTTGATTTATTTTCATAAGCATTACTGGTTCAACATTGTCACAATGATCCGTGATAATGGAGTTTCGTATTATTGTAACCTTGCGTCACCAGCGGTCTTGGACAGAGAAGCGCTAAAGTATATCGATTATGATCTGGATGTTAAGGTTTTTCCAAATGGTGAAAAACGCTTGTTGGATGTCGATGAGTATGAGGAGCATGCTGCAAAATGGAATTACTCCCAGGAAACGGACAAAATCCTGAAACATAATGTGCTTACACTTGTCGATTGGATTGAACACAAGAAGGGGCCTTTCTCGAAAGAATATGTCGATATTTGGTACAATCGGTATTTAGAATTGTCACGACGTTTGTAAATGATGTGTTTGTAGAAGTATTAGGGGGCTGTTTCGGTACGGCCCCCTAATACTATCTTATGCTGGAAGCGAGCAGTTGTCTTAAAACCGGCTTTACGCCTAGAGGACGTGTTTATTCATTTCACGAGTAGCTGACCATTTTGGTTACTTTTTAACATCAATTGCAGGTGTGGTATTATTTAATCAGAAATAAGTGAGGACTGACCTGAGAATGTTTGATAAATTAAAAAATTCAAAGTTGATGTATATTACGGTAGAGGCTTTGCTAGTTGCAACGCTGGTTTGGGTCTGTACTCAGATCAGCTTTATCTTTAATCCGGTAGGGACATTCATTTCAACACTTTTTGTCCCGGTTATTATTTCTGGTTTTCTGTACTATCTTTTCAGACCGGTAGTTTCTTTTCTCATGAAAATACATCTCGGTCGTTTTAGAATTAACCGGACCTTAGCAGTGTCTTTGGTTTTTTTAATGTTGTTAGGAATTATTACTTTAGCGCTGACCTTTATGATTCCGCTGTTGATTTCACAAGTTGGACAATTGGTGGTTAAAACGCCTGATTATATCAGTGCTGTTCAAAAAGTGACTAACCATTTTTACAATGATCTCAGCGATCATCAATGGATGCGCCAATTAGATGTTCAAAGCTATATTAGTAAGCTTGAGAAAAATGTGATGGGTTCAGTTGAGGTTTTCTTGGGTTCGTTAACGAAAAGTTTAGGAACAGTAATCGGGATGATTACCAGCATTACAGTGACAATCATCACAGTCCCTTTTATGTTATTTTATATGCTGAAAGATGGGCATCGCTTGATTCCCAACATTCAAAAGATGATGCCTAGCAAAAGGGCTGAACAAGTAGAAGAACTTTTGACTAAAATGGGAGATACAATCTCAAAATATATTGCAGGGCAAGTAATTGAATGTACTTTCATTGCGACTTTCATTTCCTTGGGATATTGGGCAATTGGGATGCCTTATGCGCTTTTGCTGGGTGTTTTAGCAGGAACGACAAATATCATCCCTTATCTTGGACCTTATATTGGAGTCTTGCCCGCACTGATTTTGGCTTTTTCCGTTTCAACTAAAATGGTTATTTTGGTAATTATTGTTTGCACAGTTGTGCAGCAAGTTGACGGAAACTTAGTGTATCCAAATGTAATTGGTAAATCACTCGATATTCATCCGCTGACTATTATTATGCTACTGTTAGTTGCAGGTAACCTGGCTGGTTTAATGGGAATGATTCTTGGTATTCCAACCTATGCAGTCTTAAAGGTGATTGTGAAGTATTTCCACGATATATACCTGTTAAATAATGAGAAAAACGGGCAGTGAATTGCTGATAAAAAAGCGGATGCGCGGAGTTCGTTAAGGAGAGCTATCCGCGATAATTGAAGTAAGTCAGCTAATTGACTGAAAATAATCTATCTTGTAATATTGTTGGTAGTAAATTGCAAAGCATAATAGGTGAAATTCATGAAAAAAATGGAAATAAAATATATTACGAAATGTGCACCATTGTTACCGGAGAAGAAAGACTTGGTCAAGGCTAAGCTTCCGGTTGCAGAGACTAAAAATTTTTGGGAATTGCGAGGTATTTCTTTAGCGATCAACCAAGGTGAAGGAATTGGACTGCTAGGAACTAATGGATCTGGTAAGTCTGCGTTAATTAATATTCTTGCCGGGCATGAAAAACAAACGACAGGTTTTATCACGATGGAAGCTAAAGTAAACTTAGCCAGTATTCATTCTATTTCTGATGTTAATCTGACCGGACTTGAGAATATTAAACAGGCAGTGTTTGCGGCCAAACTTGATGAGTTTAAAGCTAACCACTTGATTAATGCGATTATTAATTTTAGTGAGTTAGGCGAATGGTTATATCGACCAGTGAAGACATACTCACTAGGAGTAACAGCGCGTTTAGCACTTTCACTTGCACTTTATGTAGAGCCGCAACTGGTATTGATTGACAGTCTTTTGGGAGCCATTAATTTGTCGTTTTTTAAAAAAGTCGCGCAAAGAATTGATAACCTGAAGGACCGGGGGGTTTCGTTTGTCATTGCGGATACCAATGTGATCAATATCGAACGTTTTTGCGAACGGACATTGTGGTTACAATTCGGACAAGCCCAAGATTTTGGAGCTACACGAGATGTAATGGTTCAGTTTGAATATTTTTCCAGCTGGTACCAAGCACTAGCACTTCCAGAAAAGAATGAATATCTTGCACAAAAAGAACACGAACGGCAAACTTTTGATGTTGGGACTGTTTATGAGGAGTTCAAGGTAGAACAATTTAAGCATGGTTTTACACGCAAAGATGAACCACGGATGCGTAAGGCCTTTTACAAGGATCGGGGGGCTGATCCGGTTAATCTGGCAGTTACTGAAGAGACAAAAAAGGCTGCGCCAACTGCGCATAAAACCAAAAAAAAGCAGCGCAGAAAATTAAAAACGTTCATTGTTAGCGGAGTGCTTGTATTAGTTTTAATATTCTTGTGGGCGGCACTCAGTCATAAAGCTGCGGTTGCACGAACATGGGAGAGCGTGCAAAGTACATTTGGTAAAAAGCAAGCACAAACAAGCAGTTCAAGTAAAAAGAATTCGTTGGCACAAAGTCAAAAAAATGCAAGCGCGGCAGCTAAAACAAGTGCAGCTCAAGCATCTTCAAAAGCACAGGCATCTTCTGCGAAAGCAGCTAGTGAATCAAGTGCTAAAGCGCAATCTGCTAGTGCTTCAAGTTCAAAGGCAGCCAGTGAAAGTCAACAAGCTTTGCTGAAAAATACTCAAACAATTAATGTTCAATCCGGTGATACTTTGGAAGCTTTAGCAGAAAAATATGCAACAACGGTCGATAAGCTTAAAGCAATCAATAAATTGAGCTCTGATAGTGATTTAAAGGCCGGCGATGTTATCCATGTCCCACAGTAAGTTGAGTGGAATTACTCAGTTTATTTTGGTATTGTATAGTCAAGAACTAATCTCAAGTTTTTAACAATTGGAGAGAATAAAAAGATGAACTCAGACCCCGGACTTGCTGAAATATTACTTATAGGATTATGTCTAGTTGCCTTAGGAAGTGCTAGTGTGATTAGAAGTGCGTTACTGGCATATCATTCATATCATGAAGCTAAAAGTGCTGTGTTTGAAACACTTCAAAAGCATGAACGAGCGGTTAATTTTGCACAGTTTTTTGGCTGCTTGTTCAGTATTGTGTGTGCTGCTGAACTTTTTCTGGCTAATGGAACTCTTTTTTCCGTTCAAAATTTAGTCTTACTCGTGGTAATTTTTGTAATTATTTTGACGATTAGTGCAATTTTGGCCGAGTCTTTACAGAAAGCTATTCGTAAAAGCAATACGGGAACTCTTTTAAGAGGAGTTTGTCGCTTCGCTAGTTTTTGTGGTGTACTATTTATCCCAATGGAATTTTTGCTTAATGTTATAAATCGCAGTAGGACAGCCAATAGTGCCATTGAGGATGGTAAAGTACCTGCAAATCCCATTGTGGCATTGATAACGGAACAACGTAATGAAGGTCGGCTGAATCCTGAAGCCTTTGAAATGATCGAAGGGGTTATCTCGATGCATGAAAAAATGGCTCGCGAAGTGATGGTTGCACGAACTGATGCCTTTATGGTAGATATTCAAAATGACAACGATCGCAATATAGACGCCATCTTACAAATGCCTTATTCACGTGTGCCTGTCTTTAATGAAAACAAAGATAATATTGTTGGAATTGTGCATATTAAAAATATCTTACGCACTGCCCGTAAGGATGGTTTTGATCATGTAACAATCAGGAGAGTTATGCAACCAGCACTCTTTATTCCAGAGACAATGCCAATTGATGAAGTAATGTTTGAAATGCAAAAAACCAAGAATCAAATTGCAATTCTCTTTGATGAATATGGCGGAGTTGTCGGGTTAGTAACGCTTGAAGATCTACTAGAAGAAATTGTTGGCGAGATTGAGGATGAATCGGATCACCCTGATCGCGGTTATCAAAAGATTTCTGATAATGAGTTTATTGTGCAAGGAAAACTAGCACTCGATGATTTTAATGATGAGTTTGGGACTGCTTTGGAAATGAATGAGGTAGACACAATTGCGGGCTATATGATTGCTAAGCTGGGCTTTATTCCTGAAGACGGCAGCAAGGTGGAGTTTGAGACTCCAGAGCATGTTGTTTTGGTTACAGAGCAGGTTGATGATTCTAGAATCATGGCACTTAGGATTACACTGCCACCTGCTTTGACTATTGCACATGTCCGGCGTGAAAAAAGCCAAGCAAATAAAGGGTAAGCTTGAGTTAGAGCAAAAAATGTTTTTTATTAGAATAGATGAAAGAGGTTAATTATGAAAAGTGAAAGTTTGGCTGAGGCCGTCAACAAAAGACGGACCTTTGCGATTATTTCTCATCCAGATGCCGGAAAAACAACAATTACGGAGCAACTCTTATTATTTGGCGGTGTCGTGCGTAAAGCGGGAACTGTCAAAGCAAAGAAATCAGGAAGTTTTGCGAAGTCTGACTGGATGGAGATTGAAAAAAAGCGCGGGATTTCTGTTACTAGCTCTGTAATGCAGTTTGATTATGCTGGTAAACGAGTAAATATTCTTGATACTCCCGGGCATGAGGATTTTTCTGAGGATACATACAGGACGTTGATGGCTGTCGATGCTGCTGTGATGGTGATTGATTCTGCTAAGGGAATTGAACCACAGACTAAAAAGTTATTCCAAGTATGTAAAATGCGTGGAATTCCAATTTTTACATTTATTAATAAGTTGGATCGTGATGGGCGTGAACCACTTGATCTTGTTACTGAGCTGGAAGAAGTTTTAGGGATCGCTGCGTATCCTATGAATTGGCCAATTGGAATGGGTAAGGGGCTCAAGGGAATCTATGATCTTTTTAATCACCGCGTTGAGCTTTACCGGCGAGAGGATCAAGCTGAGAGCTTGATTGCACTTAATGATCAAGGTGAGATTTCGGATGCCGAACCTTTAGCTGAAGAGAGTATTTATCAGCAAGTTTTAGACGAAGTTCGCTTACTGCATGATGCCGGCAATCAGTTTGATGCAGCTAAGATCGCACAAGGCAAACTAACACCTGTTTTTTTTGGATCAGCATTAACAAACTTTGGGGTCAAAACTTTTCTCGATGCTTTCTTGCAATTTGCACCTGCACCTGCAGCGCATACATTAGCTGACGGGCAAAAAATTGAACCTGTCGCAACTGACTTTTCGGGCTTTATTTTTAAAATACAGGCTAACATGAATCCTAATCATCGGGATCGGATTGCTTTTGTCAGAATTTGTTCGGGTGAGTTTAAGCGTGGAATGGATGTGACATTAACGCGCAACCTGAAAAAATTACGCTTGTCGAACTCTACTCAATTTATGGCGGAAACACGTGAAACACTTGAAACAGCAGTTGCTGGCGATATTATCGGTTTGTATGATACGGGTAACTTTCAAATTGGTGATACTATTTTTTCAGGTAAAAATAAAATACAATTTGCAAAATTACCACAGTTTACGCCTGAAATTTTTGTAAAGGTAACCGCAAAGAATGTCATGAAACAAAAATCATTTCATAAAGGAATTGCACAACTTGTCCAAGAAGGAGCAGTGCAACTGTATCAAAGCTATAGTACCGGGGAGTATATTCTAGGAGCTGTGGGACAATTGCAATTTGAGGTTTTCCAATTCAGAATGTTAAATGAATATCATTCTGAGGTTATAATGACTCCGATGGGTAAGAAAATTGCCCGGTGGATTGAACCAGAACAGTTAGATGAAAAGATGTCGTCATCGCGTAATTTATTAGTTAAAGATCGTCAAGGAAATCCACTGTTCCTTTTTGAAAATGCATTTTCTGAACGTTGGTTTAAAGATAAATATCCACAGGTTAAATTAACAGCTAAATTGTAAGTTAACCCAAATAAAGGGGGCTGTGACAAAAGTTAAATTTTGTCACAGCCCCTCTTTTATTCCGG